>NZ_NQKQ01000024.1 GCF_002269505.1 Pseudomonas fragi
GCGTCTCAAGCCTGTAAATGTGTAAACGATGTACCCGGTCAGATGTGTAAAGGATCTACCGGTCTCTACAGTGAGGGGCCTTTGGGTTTACTCCGGCAATTCATACACCACGATCTTCTGCGCATCCATCTGATACCCCGCATCCGCCAGCTCGCTGGTGCTTGGCTTGACCTGCAGTGCCCCGACGATCCAGTACGGCTGATACAGCTCGTCGAGCTTGACCCCCTCTTTACTGGTCACGTGCACGATCTGATTCGACGGCGGTGGCGGCACATGGATGCAGGCGCCGAAGTAGGGCACCAGCAAAAAGTCGGTGGTGCGGCCGTCTTCGCTGACTTCAAGGGGCACGATATACCCCGGCAGGCGAATCAACTGGCCATCTAGCGCGGGGACCACCGGCGCATTGGGCAAGTCCTGCCTGGCCGCCGGGGCGGCTTCCATGCTGCCCATCTGCGACAGGTCATGCAGCGGTGTCATGTCCGGTGCCTCAGGCGGTGCATCCGCAGGGATCATCTCCGACCAGGTCAGCTCTTTGGGTTCAGCCGCCCACAGTGGTGTCGTAACCAGCAGCAACAGTGCCAGCAGCACGCGGGACATTGCAGACCTTTTCATAAACGTAAGCTCATAAACGAATGGACAGACCATCGGCCAGCGATTGTCGGTAGGCGCGCCAGGCTGGCACGCAGCCCATCAGCAGGGCGGCTGCCAGAATACCGCCGAGCAGCGTCCATTCATATTCACTTGGCCATGCCAGTGGCAAATACAGCCCGTAATTGGATTGCACATAGCCTTGTGCAACGGCAATGCACACATACAGCAACCCTACGCCCGCGATGACACCCGCCAAGGCCAAGGCCAGCGCCTCGAAGACCAGCAGGGTGGCGATATGCCAGGGCCGGGCGCCCACGGAGCGCAAGATCGCCATCTCCCGGCGACGCTCATTGAGACTGGTCAAAATGGCAGTGAGCATGCCGATCAACCCGGTCAGCACCACAAACAGTGACACCACAAACAACGCTTTTTCGGCGGTGCTCATCAGGCTCCAGAGTTCCTGCAGGGCCACGCCCGGCAAAATTGCCATCATCGGCTCGCCGCGGAAATCATTGATCTCCCGTTGCAGGGCAAAGGTCGAAATCTTGCTGTTCAGGCCCAGCATAAAGGCAGTAATGGCCTGGGGCGTGAGGTCCATATTACGGGCCTGGTCGGCGCTGATGCGTCCGGCACCGTGGGCTGGCACACCGTTATGCCAGTCGATGTGGATCGCTTCCATGCCGCCCAGGCTGATATGCAGCGTGCGGTCTACCGGGGTGCCGGTGCGCGCGAGAATACCGACCACGGTAAACGGCTTGTCGTCGTGCTTGACCAGGCTGATCGCTGCCACGCCGTGAGCCAGCACCAGTTTGTCGCCCAGTTTGTAATGCAGGGCATCGGCGACTTCTGCGCCTAGCACCACCTCGAACGGATCGGTGGCAAAAGGGCGACCGCTGGCCAGCTTGAGGTTTTGCTTGTGGCCGTACTGGTAGTGCTCGAAATACGCCTCGCTGGTGCCCATCACCCGATACCCGCGGTGCGAGTCGCCCAGGGACATGGGGATGGCCCATTTCACCTTGGGGTTGTTGGCGAAGTGCTCAAAGCTGTCCCAACGAATATTGTTGGTGGCATTGCCGATGCGAAATACCGAATACAGCAGCAGATTGACCGAGCCCGAACGGGCGCCAACGATCAGGTCGGTGCCGCTGATGGTGCTGGCGAAGCTGGCGCGGGCTTCGGTGCGCACCCGCTCCACGGCCAGCAGCAGGCACACCGACAGGGCAATGGCGAAGGCGGTCAGCAGTGCGGTGAAGCGGCGGTTGGCCAGGCTGGCCAGCGCTAGACGAAACAGATACATCTCAGACCTCTACCGACAGGGCGGCGCGATTGAGTTCAGACAACGACAGGTTGCGGTCGAATAAGGGCGCCAGGCTTTGATCGTGGCTGACAAACAGCAAGCTGGCGCCGGCCTCGCGGCACTCGGCAAACAGCAGCTGGATAAAGGCCTCGCGGGCATCGGCATCGAGGGCCGAGGTGGGTTCGTCGGCGATTACCAGCTCAGGTTGGCCGATCAGGGCGCGAGCAGCCGCCACACGCTGCTGCTGGCCGATAGACAGTGAGTCGGCGCGACGCTCCAGCAGCCCCGGGTCTTTAAGACCCAGATGCGCGAGCAGGGTTTGTGCGGCGTTACCCACACTGCCATGCCGTTGCACGGCGCGGCTGGCACGCAGCCTGGAGAAGTGGCAAGGCAGTTCGACGTTCTCGCGTACCGACAGAAACGGCAGCAAATTGAACTGCTGAAAAATGTAGCCCGTGTGGTCAACCCGAAAGCGGTCGCGGGCGCCTGAACCCAGCTCACTCAGCTCCTGGCCCAGCAAGCGGATGGTGCCGCTGTTGGCTTTTTGCACGCCGCCCAGCAGGCCCAGCAAAGTAGTTTTGCCACTGCCACTGGGGCCTTTGAGAAACAGGGTTTCACCCGGCTCCAGGCGAAACGCCGGAATATCCAGCAGCACGGGATGGCCCGGCCAACTGAAGCTCAGGTCGTTCAGTTCGATAAGTGCTTGGGTCATGGGGGGTAGAAATCGCCTGGGAGTGGGGGAAGACTTTCTGTGGGAGCGGGCTTGCTCGCGATTCAGACGCTGCGGTCTGTCAGGCACACCGAGGTGATGTCATCGCGGGCAGCCCGCTCCCACAGGGGGAGGCAGGTGTTTAAAACTTCAGCGTCGGTGCCTTGGCTGTCACGTCTACTGCCTGCTGACCACTTGGGCCGATCAGTTGTACCTTGAATTTGTGTGTGCCGGGGAAAGTCTTGAAAAACTGGGTCAGGTCCAGTGCCTTCAAGGCTTGCGGGCTGCTGCAGGTAAACGCGTAGTGGGCTTCGATATCGCTATGGTGGTGCTCGCCCTTGGTAGCGCCCTCTTCAGGTGCCGGATCGAACAGCGGGCTTTTCAGTTCCTGCGCGTCGGCTGTGCAACCGGCGGCCTTGGGAATGCTGAACAGCACCAGCGGGTTTTCCAGTTGCTGACGGGCTGAATCGACTTTTGCCTTGTCGGCGTCAGTGGTGGCCACGTGTTCAAAACCCACCAGATTCATTGACGGACCATCGAGGTCAAGTTCCAGCGTCTGACCGTCCAGTGCGACGTTCAAGCTGCCAACGCCATGTTCGTGGGGTGGCAGGCTGTCGTGTTCATGATCGTGATCGTCGGCGGCGTGAGCCATCGCCAGCGGCAACAAGGCAAACGGCAAAGCAAGAAGCAAGCGGCGCATGGGAGAGCTCCAGCAGGAATGTGAAAATATTGTTATGTGATCTTATAACAACAGTTGCGAGAGTTTGCCCGTGTGCTTGGCGTTACGCAAGACGCATGGGAGCATGGCGAGATGAAATTTAAGGAGCACAACGATGGTGCGCATTCGCGGAACAATAGGCGACTGGCCGGTGGATTTGACGGTGGAGCTGGATGAGAGCGACTGGATAAAGTTGGGTGCGCAACTGCAGGTCAGTGAAGCGCCGATCAGCCAGCCGCCTGCCAAGCCCGCGAATCAGGATGATGCCGTGTGGGAAGCCACCAAGGACTTGCTACGCAAGGCCGGGCAGATGACCGGGCCTGAATTGCTCGGGCAGCTTGAGGCACTGACCGGTAGCACAGGCGCGGGCAAGCGCCTGTTGGTGCGCCTGCGTCATTGTGCCGAGGTCAAGGTGGTCAGCGGGGCTGATTCGCCGATTTACAGCTGGGTTGATGGGGTGTAACAAAAACCTTGTAGATACTCTGTTGCAGGTCAAGCCTTATTGTGGGAGCGAGCCTGCTCGCGAACGACCTTCGCGAGCAGGCTCGCTCCCACAGTTGCAGCTGCTACAGATATGTATCGGTGTTTAGTACAACGCAGCAAACAGCTTGCGGCGGTAGGTGGTGACCAGCGGGTGATCATTGCCCAGCAGGTCGAACACTTGCAGCAGGGTCTTGTGGGTGATGCCTTCGTTGTAGCTGCGGTTACGGGTGAACAGCTTCAGCAGCCCGTCCAGCGCTCCTTCATATTGCTGGCGCGCCAACTGTTGAATGGCTAGCTGATAGGCGGCTTCATCGTCCTGCGGATTTTGCGCCACGCGGGTTTTCAAGTCGGCTACATCCGGCAGGTCAGCTGCCTGACGCAAGAACGTCAGTTGCGCCTTGGCCCCTGCCAGTTCGGCTTTGTGCTCGTCGCTTTTGACCGCATCGAGTACCGCTTGCGCTTCAGCCAGCTCACCGCGTTCAGCCAGGCAGCGGCCATACAGGATCAGCGCTTTGGCGTTGCTGTTGTCTTCGGTCAGGATGTTCTTGAGCAGAGCTTCGGCATCGGCAAAGCGGCTCTCGGCAAACAGCGCCTGGGCTTGTACCAGTGGGTCTTCAACCGCTGCTTCGGGCATGACTACGTGAGGCGCAAGCATGGCGCGAATGGCCGACTCAGGCTGGGCTTCCTGGAAACCGTCGACAACTTTGCCGTCTTTGAACAGCACCACGGTCGGCAAGGTCTGGATGCCGATGCGGCCAACAATGTCCTGCTCAACGTCGCAGTTGACCTTGGCCAGCAGCAGTTCGCCCTGATAGTCCTCGGCAATTTGCTCCAGGATCGGCAGCATCACCTTGCACGGTGCGCACCACTCGGCCCAGAAATCCACCAGTACAGGTTGATCGAAAGACGCCTGGACAACCAGTTTGTCGAAGTCAGCGGAGGTTACGTCGAAGCTGAAAGAGGGCGTAGGCTGATTCATTATGTGTCTCGAAGCAGGTAAATGAGGGCAACTATAAAGGCTGTGCCGGACGGCTGAAAGCGGTTGGCTCGCGCCGCGCGTGATACAGGCTGACGTTGCGAAATTCGTGGGGCTCGGCCAGGTCGGGCAGGGTCAGGGCCTTGAGCATGGCCAGTTGCCGATACTGCGGGTGTTTGAAGTCGCGCACGCGTGAGTCAGCCACCAGTGTCTGCTGGCCGCGGGTTGGAAACACATCAAGCAGCGGCAGGTTTTCGCGGTCGTACAGCACATCGGCCACCAGGATCAGATCAAACCGGTCGGCTTCGCTAAAGAAATCGCTGGAGTAGCCCAACTGCACATCGTTTAGCTGCGCATTGGCCCGGCAGGCTGCCAGGGCCAGCGGGTCAAGGTCGCAAGCCACGACTTCCAGTGCCCCGGCTTTGGCGGCGGCAATCGCGGCAACGCCGGAGCCTGCACCAAAGTCCAGCACGCGCTTGCCCTTGACCCAGTGCGGCTGCTCGGCCAGAAAGCGCGCCAACGCCAGCCCGCTGGCCCAGCAAAACGCCCAGTAGGGCGGCTCGTAGAGAATGCGCCGGGTTTCGTCGGGGGTGAAGGCACGATCCATGTTGTGGGCATCGATCAACCAGAGCTTGAGCGCGGTACCGGGCAAATCGGTCGCCATCAGCCGCGCATCACCCAATAACTCGCTCAACGACTGCTGCAGGCCGAACGGTGTGTTCATGGTGCTTTGACGAAGGCCAGTGTACCCAGCGCCTGTGTGGTGGGCTGGTTGATGATCCGCGAAGGCAGATGCAGGATCAATTGTCCGGACTGGCTGGCACGGCCGCGCAGCTCGACGCGCATGCCGGTCGGGAAGGCTTGCGGGTTGAAGCGCAGCTTGAAAGGCAGCGACTGGTTGTTGCCGAGTATCTTGCTGCTGGCCATCAGCCCTTGGGGGCGCCCGCGATCGTCGACGATCAGCATGGCCAGCTCGACCTCGGCGCCTGCCGGTACGCCAGACAATACGCCGCTCAACTCGCGCTGATGAGACGGCAGCGGGCCCAGGTCGGCCGGGGCGTCGGTTTTTGGCTGCGTCAGCACTTGAGGCTGTGCCGATTTTGGCGGTTCACTGCTACAAGCCACCAGCAAACTGGCAAGGCACAGCAAAACAAGCGTTCGTAGCGGCATACACGGCTCCAGCGGCAGGTCAGTCGGTGTATCAGTTTGTGTAAAACATAGTAGCCCGTCTGTATACCGTAAAGCCTATGGCTTGTCTTGCCAGTGGGATGCGCTAACATGGCGCTCCCCATTTTTGTTGGCTGCCACCATGCACTGTCCCTTCTGCGGTGCCAACGACACTAAAGTCATCGACTCGCGTCTGGTCGCCGAGGGCGATCAGGTGCGTCGCCGGCGCGAATGCCTGGCCTGTGGTGAGCGTTTCACCACCTTTGAAACAGCCGAGTTGGTACTACCCCGCCTGATCAAGCAAGACGGCAGTCGTCAGCCCTTTGACGAAGAAAAACTGCGCGCCGGCATGCAGCGTGCGCTGGAAAAGCGCCCGGTGAGTGTCGAGCGCCTTGAAGCCGCGCTGGCCCGGATCAAGCACAAGCTGCGCGCCACTGGCGAACGCGAAGTCAAATCGCTGGTGGTTGGTGAACTGGTCATGGGCGAGCTGCAAAAGCTCGACGAAGTGGCCTATATCCGCTTTGCCTCGGTCTATCGACGCTTCCAGGACCTGAACGAGTTCCGCGAAGAGATCGACCGACTTGCCCGTGAGCCTTCCAAAGAATGACCCAGTCCACTGAGCAATCGATTCTAGATATCCATTACATGGCGCGCGCCATCGAGCTGGCGCGCAACGGCTTGTACACCACCCACCCCAACCCGCGGGTCGGTTGCGTGATTGTGCGTGACGGCCAGATCGTCGGCGAAGGCTGGCATGTGCGCACTGGCGAGCCCCATGCCGAAGTCCACGCCCTGCGGGCGGCGGGCGAGCTGGCGCGCGGCGCCACGGCCTACGTCACCCTTGAGCCGTGCAGCCATCACGGGCATACCCCGCCGTGCGCCGAAGGGCTGATCACTGCGGGTGTGGCGCGGGTGGTTGCGGCCATGCAGGACCCCAACCCGGAAGTCGCCGGGCGCGGCCTCAAACGTCTGGCCGATGCCGGTATTGAAGTACGCAGCGGTGTGCTCGAGGCGGATGCCCGGGCGTTGAACCCGGGCTTTCTCAAGCGCATGGAGCACGGTCTGCCGTTTGTGCGGGTCAAAATGGCCATGAGCCTTGATGGCCGCACCGCGATGGCCAACGGCGAAAGCCAGTGGATCACCGGGCCTGAAGCGCGCTCTGCAGTGCAGCGCTTGCGGGCACAAGCCAGCGTCGTACTGACGGGGGCGGATACAGTGCTGGCCGATGGCGCCCGCCTGACCGTACGCGGCCCCGAGCTAGGGCTGAGCCCCGAGCTGACCGCGCTGGCGCTCAGCCGCCCGCCATTGCGGGTGCTGATCGACGGGCGCCTGCGGGTGCCGCTGGATGCACCGTTTTTCAAGGCCGGGCCAGCGCTGGTTGCCACCTGTGTGCCGCCTGCCGAGCAATACCGTACCGGGCCTGAGTGCCTGGTGATCCACGGCGCCAACGGCCAGGTCGACCTGCGCAAGCTGCTGCAGGCGCTGGCCGCCCGTGGCGTCAACGAAGTACTGGTAGAAGCCGGGCCGCGTCTGGCGGGGGCTTTTGCCGAGCAGGGCCTGGTCGACGAATACCAGATTTTTGTCGCCGCCAAGTTTTTGGGCTCTACGGCGCGGCCCCTGCTGGAGCTGCCGTTGACCCACATGAGCGAGGCACCTTTGCTCAAGATCACGGAAATGCGCGCGGTGGGCGATGACTGGCGAGTCACAGCCATACCTGTGCCATCAGCGAGCGTATAATTCTCAGCCTTCGTTTCAAACAGGCTTTGTTCTCAAGGGGAACGACATGTTTACCGGCATCATTGAATCCATCGGCAGCATCCGTGCATTGACCCCCAAGGGCGGTGATGTGCGCGTTTCCATCGACACCGGCAAGCTCGATCTGAGCGACGTCAAACTCGGCGACAGCATCGCGATCAATGGCGTGTGCCTGACCGCCGTAGAACTGCCGGGCAACGGCTTTGCCGCTGACGTCAGCCGCGAGACCCTCGATTGCACCGCGTTCAACGACCTCAAGAGCGGCAGCCGGGTCAACCTGGAAAAGGCCCTGACCCCGACCACGCGCCTGGGTGGTCATCTGGTCAGCGGTCACGTTGATGGCGTGGGTGAAGTGATCTCCCGCGAAGAGAACGCCCGTGCCATCGAGTTCCGCATCCGTGCCCCCAAAGAGCTGGCCAAGTACATCGCCCATAAAGGCTCGATCACCGTCGATGGCACCAGCCTGACCGTGAACGCGGTCAATGGCGCCGAGTTCTCGCTGACCATCATTCCGCACACCCTGAGCGAAACCATCATGGGCGACTATCGTCCGGGTCGCCGGGTCAACCTTGAAGTCGATTTGCTGGCGCGTTACCTGGAACGTCTGCTGCTGGGCGACAAAGCCGCCGAGCCGACCTCGGGTGGCATCAGCGAAAGTTTTCTGGCCGCCAACGGCTTTCTCAAATCCTGACGTAAGGGGGTGCCGCGTGGCGCTCAACAGCATCGAAGAACTGGTTGAAGACATCCGCCAAGGCAAGATGGTCATCCTTATGGATGACGAAGACCGCGAGAACGAAGGCGACCTGATCATGGCCGCCGAGTGCTGCAAGGCCGAGCACATCAACTTTATGGCGCGTTTTGCCCGTGGCCTGATCTGCATGCCGATGAGCCGCGAGCGCTGTGAACTGCTCAAGCTGCCCTTGATGGCGCCGCGCAATGGCTCCGGCTTTGGCACCAAGTTCACCGTTTCAATCGAAGCGGCCACCGGCGTCACCACCGGCATCTCTGCGGCCGACCGTGCCCGCACCGTGCAAGCGGCCGCTGCCAGGGATGCCAAGGCCGAAGACATCGTCAGCCCGGGCCATATCTTCCCGTTGATGGCACAGGCGGGCGGCACCCTGGCCCGCGCCGGCCACACTGAAGCTGCCTGCGACCTGGCGCGCATGGCCGGGTTCGAGCCAAGCGGCGTGATCTGCGAAGTGATGAACGATGACGGCACCATGGCCCGTCGCCCTGAACTGGAAACCTTCGCCGCCGAGCACGGCATCAAGATCGGCACCATCGCCGACCTGATCCACTACCGGATGATCCACGAACGTACCGTTCAGCGGATTGCCGAGCAGCCACTGGACAGCGAACTGGGCCAATTCAATTTGGTGACCTATCGTGATTCAGTCGAAGGCGATGTGCATATGGCACTGACCCTGGGCAAAATCTGCGCCGAAGAACCGACCCTGGTGCGAGTGCACAACATGGACCCGCTGCGCGATCTGCTGATGGTCAAGCAGCCCGGCCGCTGGAGCCTGCGCGCCGCCATGAGCGCGGTGGCAGAGGCGGGCAGCGGTGTGGTACTGCTGTTGGGCCATCCGCTGGACGGCGATGTGTTGCTGGCCAATATCCGCGAAACTGCGGATCACGCGCCGGTGAAAAAACCGACCACCTACAGCATCGTCGGTGCCGGTTCGCAGATCCTGCGTGACCTGGGCGTGCGTAAAATGCGCCTGATGAGTTCACCAATGAAGTTCAATGCCATATCCGGTTTCGATCTGGAAGTTGTAGAATACGTGCCCTCCGAATAAAGACCGGTCGTGTCCAGTCCGAATTCGTGGCCCAATATCCTAAAGAGTGCATGCAAATGCGCTCTGGCTCTTTAATACGAGACATACCGAATGACCCTGAAGACCATCGAAGGTACCTTCATCGCCCCCAAAGGTCGCTACGCACTCGTAGTTGGCCGTTTCAACAGCTTTGTCGTCGAAAGCCTGGTGAGTGGTGCCGTTGATGCCCTGGTTCGCCACGGTGTGAACGAAAGCGACATCACCATCATCCGTGCCCCTGGCGCGTTCGAAATCCCGCTGGTTGCGCAAAAAGTTGCCCAGCGCAACGAATTCGCCGCCATCATCGCCCTGGGCGCTGTGATTCGTGGCGGTACTCCGCACTTCGAATACGTTGCCGGCGAGTGCACCAAGGGCCTGGCCCAGGTGTCCATGCAGTTCGGCGTACCGGTTGCCTTCGGTGTACTGACTGTTGATTCGATCGAGCAAGCCATCGAGCGTTCCGGCACCAAAGCCGGCAATAAAGGCGCTGAAGCTGCCCTGTCCGCCCTTGAAATGGTCAGCCTGTTGGCACAGTTGGAGGCCAAGTGATTTCCGACGAAAGCGATCGTTTCAACCCGCGCGATCCAAAACCTGCGGACGCTGGCAAGCCATCCAAGAGCGCCAAGCGCCGTGAAGCGCGTCAACTGGCGACTCAGGCCCTGTACCAATGGCACATGGCCAAGCAATCGCTGAACGAAATCGAAGCGCAGTTCCGCGTCGATAACGACTTCACCGACGTTGACGCTGCCTACTTCCGTGAAATCCTGCACGGCGTACCTGCGCACAAAGGCGAGATCGATGCTGCCCTGGTTCCGTGCCTGGACATCACCATCGAAGAACTCGACCCGGTTGAGCTGTCTGTTCTGCGCCTGTCCACCTGGGAGCTGATCAAGCGTGTCGACGTGCCTTACCGCGTGGTGATCAACGAAGGTATCGAGTTGGCCAAGGTTTTCGGTTCCACCGACGGCCACAAGTTCGTCAACGGTGTGCTCGATAAACTGGCTCCGCGTCTGCGCGAAGCTGAAGTGAAGGCTTACAAGCGCTAAACCGCGCTGTCGGCCATGGGCGAGTTTGAGCTGATCCGCAACTTCTTCGCTGCCGCGCCCTGTGCGCAGGCCGGCGAGGGTGTTGCCCTGGGTATTGGCGACGACTGCGCTCTGCTGGATGTTCCCTTCGGGGAACAGCTGGCGATTTCCACCGACACCCTGGTAGCCGGGGTGCATTTCGCAGATCCTTGCGACCCTTTCCTGCTCGGTCAGCGTTCGCTGGCGGTGGCGGCCAGCGATCTGGCGGCCATGGGCGCAACACCTCTCGCATTTACCCTTGCCTTGACCCTGCCGACATTCGATGCCGACTGGCTGCAAGCCTATGCCCGTGGTTTGAACCTGATGGCCCAGAGCTGTGGTCTGCGCCTGATTGGTGGTGACACCACGCGCGGGCCATTGTGCTTGACCCTGACTGTATTTGGGCGAGTGCCCACGGGCCGTGCCCTGACCCGCAGCGGAGCGCGCCCCGGCGACCTGCTGTGTGTGGGCGGCGAGCTGGGCAATGCGGCCGGGGCGTTACCGCTGGTATTGGGCCAACGCAGTGCGCAACCCATGATCAGCGAACCGTTGCTGGCCCATTACTGGTCGCCGCAACCGCAGTTGGCACTGGGTCAGGCCTTGCGTGGCAAGGCCACCTCGGCATTGGATATCTCCGATGGCTTGCTGGCTGATTGCGGGCATATCGCGGTGGCGTCGCAGGCCGGGCTGGTGATTGAGCTGGACCGTGTGCCAGTGTCGCTGGCGCTGGAGGAGTTCCTCGGTGATGCGGGTGCACAACAGGCTGCGTTGAGCGGCGGTGATGACTATGTTTTGGCGTTCACGTTGCCTGCACTTGAGCTGCCGACATTGCTGGCTGATGGCTGGCCGATCCATGTGATTGGTCGCGTGGTTGAGGGGCAGGGCGTAACGTTGCTGGATGACGAAGGCCGGGACATTACCCCGGCAATTCGCGGTTATCAGCATTTCGCCGGGTCTTTGTAGTCGCTGCCGAAGGCTGCGATCGAGCCCGGAGGGGACGTGCTTTTTGTCTCGAGAGGAGGTCCTGCGGCCCTCATCGCAGCCTTCGGCAGCGACTACACAGAGCGGCACCATGGCAGTAAGTATCAAACTTTTAGATATTTATCCTCGGTAATTCAGCCTAAGCGTCTGTAGGAACCTCCTGTTACAATGTCGCCTCTGCGAATTTCCAGTACTCAAACTGATCAGGAGCACACGGTGCCCGTCGTTTTCGTTGCCGCTTGCAAATTACCCACCCCCTTTGCCGAATTCACCATGCATGGCTTCCTTGAGAAGGCCACGGGTCGTGAACACGTTTTGCTCAGTTTGGGCGATGTGGCGGATGGCGCGCCAGTTCTGGGCCGGGTGCACTCCGAATGCCTGACCGGCGATGCCCTGTTCAGCCAGCGTTGCGATTGCGGCTCACAGCTTGAAGCCGCCTTGCAGGCCATTGCCCGTGAAGGCCGTGGCGTCTTGTTGTATTTGCGTCAGGAAGGCCGTGGCATTGGTTTGCTGAACAAAATCCGCGCTTACGAGCTGCAGGATGGCGGCGCCGATACCGTCGAAGCCAACGAGCGTCTGGGCTTTGCCGCAGACCAGCGCGATTACGCCATTTGCCTGCCGATGCTTGAGCATGTGGGTGTGCATTCGCTGCGCCTGATGACCAACAACCCGCGCAAGGTCAAAGCCTTGACCGACATGGGCATCACCGTCGCCGAGCGTGTGCCGCTGCACACCGGGCACAACCCGCACAACAAACTGTACCTGGCGACCAAAGCCAACAAGCTCGGGCACATGATGGGCAACCAGCACCAAAACGAGGCTGACCCGGCGTGACCCGCGGCCAGCGCCGCCGGCGCCTGAGTTTCAGCTGGTGGCAGCAGTTGCTGCTGACCTTGCTGCCGCTGGTGCTGGTCATATGGCTTTTCGGCAAGTCCGAGCCGTTGCTGCCTGAACTGGCGATGCCGTTGTTTATCGCGGGGGTGGCCTCGATGTTCGTCACCCTGCGTACGTTCGGGCCTTACAAACATGGCCTGATCAACCTGCAAAAGGCCCTGGACACCGCGCAAGAACCAGCGGCCTGGGATGCGCTAGCACGAGCGCGTCAACGGGCTTTACTGGCCGCGGGCCTGCCCACCTGGATCGCTACTCTGGCGGTGTTTGTCGGGCTTGAAGGCGTGCCGCTATTACTGCTGGTGCTGTCAACGCTGGTGCTGTTCTACCTCTACCGTATCCCCCGCCAGGTCGGCTGATGCGCTTCTGGCTGGCGGCTCTGCTGCTGAGCGTCAGCCTTCCAGGCCTGGCCGCCAGCCGGGTGGTGAGCCTTTCTCCATCCCTGTCTGAAATGGTTGTTGAACTGGGTGCCGCCGATTTGCTGGTGGGACGTCTGGATGCTGGCGAACCCTTGCCTGAACTTGCCGGCGTGCCTTCAGTGGGCCGTTACGGGCAACTGGACATGGAGCGCCTGCTCAGCCTGCAACCCGACCTGCTGTTGCTTTGGCCCGCCAGTGTGGGCGTTGCTCAGCGTGAACAACTGCGCCGTTTGAATATCCCCACCTACACAGCCGAACCGGCAAGCCTCGATCAGCTGGCCGATCAGGTTGAAGCCCTGGCCGTCGCCCTGGAGCGCCCGCAGCGCGGAAAGGAGCTGGCAACGCAACTGCGCCAGCGTCTGTCGCAACTGCGCGAACGGTACCGGCGTGACGTGCCTGTACGGGTGTTTTATCAGGTGTGGGATCAGCCGCTGTACACCATCGGCGGCGGGCAAATCATCAGTGATGCACTGGCAGTGTGCGGGGCAAGCAATGTGTTTGACGACCTCAAGCTGCCGGCGCCGCAAGTCAGCATCGAGTCCGTGTTGCAGCGCAACCCCGAAGTCATCATTGCCAGTACCCAGGCGCAGCTGGATGCCTGGAAAGCCTGGCCACAGGTGGATGCGGTCAAGCACGGACGTTTGCTGCTGTTGGCCGACAAGGGCCTGGAGCGCCCTAGCGGACAGATGCTGGAAGCGACCGCCAGATTGTGTGAGCAGTTGATCAAGGCGCTGTAGTCGCTGCCGCAGGCTGCGAGCTGTTAACCCTAGGGCTCGCAGCCTGCGGCAGCGACTACAGGTGTTATAACTCGGGGGTCCAGGTGACAGCCAGTTGTAGCGAGCGTCGCTCTTCGCGGTAGCCATAGTAGTTGCCGTCATAGCTGTACAGCGCGCGGGTGAAACTTTTGTCCAGCAGGTTGTCGACCTTCACATCCAGGCGCACTTCGGGGCTGGCCTGCCAGTTGCCACGCAGCCCCAGCAGGCCGTAACCGCCTATGGGTTGTTTGTTGTCTTCATCATTGAAACTGCTGCTCACCGCTTGCCAACTGGCGCCGATACCCAGCCGGTCGAATTGCCGATCCAGATCCAGGCTCAAGGTACGGCGTGTGCGACGGCTCAGGGTATGGCCGGTATCACGATCGCGCGGGTCGATAATCGCGATACCCAGGCTGCTCTGCCAGCCGAACCATTCTTGCTGCAACGCGCTTTCGAAACCGGTGATCCGCGCTGCGCCGATGTTCTGCTGGATAAAGTCGGCATCGGCCACAATTGCGTCGCGAATATCGGTGCGGTACAGCGAAGTTTCGAGGCGACTGGTTTCACTTAGCTGACTGCGCCATTGCAGCTCGTAGCTTTTTGAATATTCCGGTTTGAGATCGGGGTTGCCGAACTGCGGGTAGTACAAGTCATTGAACGTCGGTGCGCGAAACCCTTCACTGTAAGACAGCAAAACGTCGTTGTCGGCGTTCAGCGGCACAGTCAGGCTGGTGCTCCAGGTGTTGTGGCTGCCGAATTGCTGATTCTGATCGTGACGCAGGCCCAGCTCGGTCGAGAAGTACTCTCCGTGGAATCGGTGCTGGATAAACGCGGCGCGATTCCAGCGGCTGTCTTCCTCGAAAACGGTGCTGCTGCGTACACGGTCTTCATAGGTATCAGCGCCGAGGATCAGGCTGTTTTGATCGTCCAGTGTCAGGTTGTTTTGCCAGTTCAGCGAGTCGCGATAGGTGTTGAAGCTGTAGATGTCAGTGCTGAGCTTGTCGCGGGTTTTTTCACGGTTCTCACTGTGGCCAAACTCCAGCCGCGAGTTCCAGTGCTCGTTCAGCTGTGCGTCGATAAAGCTGGCGACGCTGCTGATATCGAAATCGCTGTAAAGCTGCTGGCCACTGACGGTAAAGGTGTCCGGGTCCCAGCGTCCGAACGAATTGTCGAGTTCGGTTTTGCCGATGTTTTTCATCGCCGTCAGGCCAACTTCGAACGCCTCGTTCAGAGAGTGGCTCAGGTTCAGGCTCAGTGACTTGTTGCGATAGGCATCGTGGTCATTGTCACTGGGGAAGGACTCGTGGGTACGGTTGATCCCGGCAGTTTCCTCAAGGCTGCCACTGAGGTTGTAGCGTGTTTGACCGTCAGCACCGGAAATGCCCAGGCTGTTTTGCGAGCTGCCATAACTGCCCACTGAACTATGCAGACGAAGCTGCGGAGCCTGATCGGCTCCGCGCCGGGTGAAAATCTGTATTACGCCACCAATCGCATCGCTGCCGTAGATCACCGAGCGCGAGCCGCGCAGTACTTCTACGCGTTCGATCTGATCGATATTAAGGTACTGCAGGTTGCTGTCGGCAGAGGTGGCATTGGCCATACGCTGGCCGTCGACCAGTACCAGACTTTGCGCCGATTTGGTGCCGCGGATATAGATCCCCGGCAGGCCACCGCGCCCGCCACTACGGGCCACTTGCACACCCGGTACCCGGCTTAGAAGGTCGCTGAGGCTGGTGGGTTGCAGGCGGTCAATATCGTCACGGGTGAACACGCTGTTGGCGCTTGTGCTGTCCGAGCGTGCCTCGACCTGGCGATTGCCGGTGATCAGGGTTTGCGGGAGTTTGAGCGCGTTTTCGCGCTGCGGCGAGTCGGCGAGTACAGGGCTGGCGGGGATCAGGCCGAGGACAACGGCCAGTTGCAGATACTTCATGAGATCTCAAGTTGAACCTGTAGTCGCTGCCGAAGGCTGCGAAGGGTTGCGTGGCAACCCGTTATCCAAAGGTCGCCCCGATCCCCTTCGCAGCTTCGTCAGCGACTACAACTGATGGGTGGCTCAGAGCCCCAGCAACGCCATGCGCTGACGCACCGAGGCTTCGATGCCTACCGCATCCAGGCCGCACTCGGCCAACATCTGGCTTGGCTTGGCGTGCTCGACATATACGTCCGGCAAGCCCAGATGCAGCACCGACTTGAGCACGTTTTCACGGGCCAGGAACTCGCTGACGCCTGCGCCTGCGCCGCCCATGATGGCGTTTTCTTCGATGGTCACCAGCAGTTCATGGCTGGCAGCCATTTCGCGAACCAGTTCTTCATCCATCGGCTTGACGAAGCGCATGTCGACCACGGTAGCGTCGATTTTTTCTGCCACTTGCAGGGCTTCTGCCAGTTGCACGCCAAACACCAGCATAGCAACTTTGGAGCCCTGACGACGAATCACGCCTTTGCCGATTTCCAGCGGCTCGAGATTCTTCTCGATCGGCGCATTCGGCCCTGTGCCACGCGGGTAACGCACTGCCGCCGGGCCGTTGTAGAGGTGGCCGGTGGTGAGCATTTTGCGCAGTTCGTTCTCGTCGCTCGGGGTCATAATGACCATGCCCGGAATGCAACGCAGGTACGACAGGTCGTAACTGCCAGCATGGGTCGGGCCGTCTTCGCCCACCAGGCCTGCACGGTCGATGGCAAACAGCACGTCCAGGTTCTGCACCGCGACGTCATGCACCAGTTGGTCGTAACCGCGCTGCAGGAATGTCGAGTAAATCGCCACAACAGGTTTGGCGCCTTCGCAGGCCATGCCTGCAGCAAAGGTCACCGCATGTTGCTCGGCAATTGCCACGTCAAAATAGCGCTTTGGATAACGCTCGCTGAATGCAATCAGGTCCGAGCCTTCTTTCATGGCCGGGGTGATGCCCACCAGGCGCTCATCGGCAGCGGCCATGTCGCACAGCCACTCGCCAAACACGGCGGAGTACTTGGGCCCGCCCGGTGCTTTTGGCGGAGCTTTCGGCGCATTCAGCGGCTCAAGCTTGGTGATGGCGTGATAGCCGATCGGGTCCGCTTCGGCCGGGGCGAAGCCCTTGCCTTTTTTGGTGACGATATGCAGGAACTGCGGCCCCTTGAGGTCGCGCATGTTGCGCAGCGTCGCGATCAGGGTCGGCAGATCATGGCCATCGATCGGGCCGATGTAGTTCCAGCCCAGCTCTTCAAACAGGGTGCCGGGGACCAGCATGCCTTTGGCATACTCTTCAGTACGACGAGCAATTTCCCACGCGCCAGGCAGACGAGAGAGCACCTTTTTGCTGCCTTCGCGCATGCTGGCGTAAGTACGGCTAGAGAGGATCTTGGCCAGGTAGTTGGACAAACCCCCGACATTGCGCGAGATCGACATGTCGTTGTCGTTGAGGATGACCAACATGTTGGCATCCACTTCGGGCGCGTGGTTCAACGCCTCGAAGGCCATGCCGGCAGTCAGGGCTCCATCACCGATAACGGCAATCGCCTTGCGCTCGCTTTTTTGCAGGCGGGCGGCTATGGCCATGCCCAGCGCTGCGCTGATCGAGGTGCTGGAGTGGCCGACGCCAAAGGTGTCGTATTCGCTCTCGGAGCGACGCGGGAAAGCGGCAATGCCGTCTTTCTGGCGCAACGATGCCATCTGCTCGCGGCGCCCGGTGAGGATTTTGTGCGGATACGCCTGATGGCCCACGTCCCACACTAGCCGGTCGTCCGGGGTGTCGAACACGTAGTGCAACGCGATGGTCAGCTCAATGACACCCAGGCCGGCACCAAAATGCCCGCCCGTCTGGCCGACGGTATAGAGCAATTCCAGGCGCAACTCATCGGCCAGGGTTTCCAGCTCGGCTTCGGCCAGGCGGCGCAGACCCGCAGGCGTGCCCGCCCGGTCAAGCAGGGGCGTAGTCGGACGGTTGCGGGGAATCTCTTGAAACGTCGTTGGCATCAGGCGAATCGTTATAGGTATAAGAAGAGGCGGCAGTTTACCTTATGGAACGTAAGCTGCCCACGCAGTCTGGCACTCGTTAGTAAGACCTTGGCATTAGAGCTGTCAGAAAACATTACCGAGTGGGCGTTTAGTGGCGGCGTTCCACGATATAACGTGCCAGTTCACGTAGCGGCTCGGCAGCTGCATCAAAATGTCGCAGGGCGTTGAGCGCCTGGTCGCGCAGCTCCAGTGCATAGCCTTTGGCCTGCTCCAGACCCATCAGGGCCGGGTAGGTCGGTTTGTCTCGCGCAATGTCGGCACCCTGGCGTTTGCCCAGGGTCGCGGTATCGCTTTCAACATCGAGGATGTCGTCCTGCACCTGAAATGCCAGGCCAATGGCCCGTGCGTAGACATTCAATGCCTGCAGGTTTTCAGCGGTTGCGTTACCGCTGGCCAGGGCGCCCAACTGCACGCTGGCTTCGATCAGGGCCCCGGTCTTGTGCCGGTGCATAAATTCCAGCGCCGCCTGGTCGAGCTTGAGCCCCACTGAACCCAGGTCGATCGCTTGCCCGCCAACCATGCCCGCCGGGCCTGCGGCCAAGGCCAGGGCCGTGACCATGCGCAAGCGCGTGTCGGCATCCAGGTTGCTCAGGCGTGGGTCGAGCAATGCGCTGAATGCCAGGCTTTGCAGGCCGTCGCCCGCCAGGATGGCGCAAGCTTCGTCGAACGCTTTATGGGTGGTTGGCTGGCCGCGACGCAGATCGTCATCGTCCATGGCCGGCAAGTCGTCATGCACCAGCGAATAGGCGTGGATCAGTTCCACGGCACATGCGGCGCCATTGGCTTGTTCAGGTTTACTGCCGAGGGCTTCGCAGGCGGCATAGGCCAGCAGCGGGCGAACCCGTTTGCCGCCATTCATGACGCTGTAGCGCATGGCCTCATAAAGACGGGCCAGCTCGGGTGCCGGAGCGACAAACAGAAGTTCAAGCGCCGCGTTGACACGGGCCTGGCTGCTGATCTGATAAGCATCAATCATTCTGACTGTTCCGCATCAAAAGGCTCTTGTGCCAGTTCACCATCGCGCTCAAGCAGGATCTGCACTTTTTGTTCTGCCTGGGCCAGTGCGCCCTGGCAATCACGGGTCAGGCGGATGCCTTGCTCAAAGGCAGTCAGAGAGTCTTCCAGCGACAGCTCGCCATTTTCCAGACGCTCGACCAGTGTTTGCAGGTCAGCGAGTGACTGTTCGAAATCCAGGGAAGCTTTTTTGCGGGCCATGGCGGCATTCTCGGTAGGCGTTAAAACCGGCTGACACTAGCAGACGACGGGTTTTGGGGCAAATCGACAGGGCGCCGATGTATTCACATAAAGGTGTTTTTCAATGAGTTAAGTGCCAGGCCTGATCGGCGCCGCCCCGCTCCCTCCTGCACCTGGTGTCAACGCCAGATCACGTTACAGGCCGAATCAAATATTCTCGGAAGCTTCACTGGAGTGAAAGCGAAGCCTCGTACAAAACCGCCGAGTTTGAAGGCTTATGTTGTGCACCCTGCCAGCGATTGCATCTGTGCCCTGCAGATGTTTCAAGCACGATGGCGTGGTCACGAGAGAAAAAGCCATGAGTGAAATTCCTGTTGGTTTGAGTGCGCAGCCCGAGGGCTACAGTGACTGGTTGAGCGACCTTAAAGGCCGTATTCATGGCGCCCAGCAGCGCGCCACGCTGGCGGTGAACCGCGAGCTGGTGCTGCTGTACTGGCAAATCGGTCACGATATTTTGACCCGCCAGACACAGCAAGGTTGGGGCACGAAAGTGATTGAACGTCTGGCCCTGGATCTGCGTACAGCCTTCCCGCACATGAAAGGTTTCTCGCCACGCAACCTCAAATACATGCGTGCCTTTGCCCAGGCATGGCCCGACACGGCAATTGTGCAAGAGGTGCTTGCACAATTGCCCTGGTATCACCAATTGGCGTTGCTGGACAAACTCCCCGGCCCCGAAACCCGCCGCTGGTATGCCGCCAAGGCCATCGAGCATAACTGGTCACGAAATACACTGGTCATGCAGATCGAGGGTCGTTTACTGGAGCGCAGCGGCAAGGCCGTGAGCAATTTTGAAAGCTTTTTGCCTAAACCTCAGTCCGACCTGGCCCGTGAATCGTTGAAAGACCCCTACCGTTTCGACTTTCTTGGCCTCGGCGCTGATGCGCATGAACGAGAGATAGAAATTGCTCTGGTCAGGCATGTCACCGATTTCTTGCTGGAGCTGGGCGCAGGATTTGCCTTCGTTGGCAAACAAGTGCATCGGCGTGGCCGAGTACCAGCTGGTAGAGTCACTGCCAGCAGAGTTGCAGACCAGTTTGCCCAGCATCGAACAGATCGAGCGCGAACTGGCGGGTGATGGCGTCGCTATCGAGGAGTGTCGAGTGAACGAGGATTATTTCAGGCATTAAAAAGCCGGCTTGTGGCCGGCTTCTCGGGGGCGGGTCTGGCTTATTTTTGGTAAGCCGTACTCGCCTTCAATCGTGACAACCAGCGCGCTATGGCTGGGTGTGGGGCGTAGCAGCTTTTTGCGGCCTGGCCCTGCATTCCGGCTCGCTTGCCGCGAGGGGAGTGCACAAGTGCGGCGAATCATACTGGGGTTTGAGTGCTTTTCCCAGACCCAAGGTTATTCGTACAGTTGGTAGGGTACTGTCGGACGTCGCTGACTAAGCGTGGACCACCAGAATATCCAGCCCAAAATCCGTATCTGTTGCGCGTGGATTTCTACTGCGTCAAAGACTTCGTCCGGATACTCCTGGCAGTTGTGGCTGCGCATGCGCAGGCCGTTATTGGGCAGGCGGTAGAGGTATTTGATACGCAGCATGCCGTCCTGTTCGAGCGCGTAGATTTCACCATCGACGATTTGGGTCAGGCTGCGGTCGATGGCGACGGTGGAGCCATCCTGAATTCTATGGGCCATGCTGTTGCCGATCATGGGCGCGCAAATGACCTGGTCGGGGCTGACGCCCAAGCCCTGCAAGGTCGAGCAACTGAGCCGCACGGTGCAGTCAGGGATTTTCATCACATGGGTTTTGCCTGACCCGTCGGGGTGCAAGCTTTCGTTGTAGAAGGGCGCCTCAATGTCGCAGGTGCTAGCCGGTGTTTGCTGTCCCGTCTGCGCAGGCGAGGTTTCGTCGTTGCTGCTGGTCAGGCCCGGGTGTTTGACTCCTTCGCCGGTGCGCAACCAGCGGCTGTTAACACACAGCAGTTCGGCGATTTCGTCCAGGCGAGCCATCGGGATGCCTCGTTTGAACCAGTTGTTGACGTGCTGCGGCGTAACGCGGCGATTGGCTGCGAAGTCCGAAGCAGTTAAATGGCACTCCCGCAGGAGGGCTTTCAGGCGATCACCGGATGTATTCATGAACACAGAGTCTACGGGCAAGCCAAGCCTGTTTAAATAAACTAAGCGTTCAAAAAAAAACTGTAAAACCAGAAAATTCCTAGGCTTGCAGTGATATTTCCTACTGTCATTGACTGGGCATTTTGCGCGCCGTAAACAGGCTGTTTTATTGCGTTTATGCAGGCATAAAAAAACCCCGGCGAGCCGAGGTTTTTTTAACGGGTTGCTTAGCCTTTGTAGGCAGCAACCGATTTGGTGATTTCGGCGCGAGCGGCTTCAGCATCGCCCCAACCTTCAATCTTCACCCATTTGCCTTTTTCGAGATCTTTGTAGTTCTCGAAGAAGTGCTGGATCTGCTGGATCAGCAGGGGTGGCAGGTCGGTGTACTCTTTCACGTCAACGTACAGCTGGGACAGCTTGTCGTGAGGCACTGCAACCACTTTGGCATCGCCGCCGCCGTCGTCAGTCATGTGCAGGATGCCAACCGGGCGAGCACGGATAACCGAACCTGGAGCTACCGGGTATGGGGTAACTACCAGCACGTCCAGCGGATCACCGTCGTCTGCCAGAGTGTTAGGGATAAAACCGTAGTTGGCCGGGTAGAACATCGGGGTGGCCATGAAGCGGTCAACGAACAGGCAATCGCTGTCTTTGTCGATTTCATATTTGATCGGCGCGTGGTTAGCCGGAATCTCGATAGCGACGTAGATGTCATTCGGCAGGTCTTTGCCTGCCGGAATCTTGCTGTAGCTCATTGGGCGGTGCCCCCGTTAGTAGGCCAGTTTGGTTGGCCGAATTGGCCAAAAAGTGGCGGCGATTATAGGCGTATTCCTATAAGGACGTCACCCTTGGGCGATCAGTGCTGTGCGCGGTATTCGGGGTGTTCTGTTTGCAGCTGCTTGAGGCGTGCCAGCGTGTCCTGACGGTAAAACAGGCTCAATTGTTGATAGACCAGCGGGTAGGCATGGCTCAACAGGTCTGGCGCGCTGAAAAAGTACTCGCTGGTCACCGCAAAGAACTCCGCTGGGTTTTCGGCCGCATAGGGGTCGATAGGCGCGTGATCGGGGTTGTGGTGATCAAGGTAGTGGTTGAGGTGGTCGTACGCCTGCTGCATGGCCTGGGTCCAGTCACTCACATGCATGCCGCTGTGTAATGGCGGCATGCCATTGGCGGCGCCATTGAGCATGTCGAGCTTGTGCGCCAGTTCGTGGATCACCAGGTTGTAGCCTTCCCAGCCACCGCTGCTCAGTACCCCCGGCCAGGCCAGTACAACGGGGCCGTGTTGCCAGGCTTCGCCGCTGTGATGTCCTTCCCACTCGTGTTCGACTCCGCTGGAGTCGCGATGGCGCTGGGGGCTGATGAAATCGTCGGGGTAGAGCACGATTTCGTGAAAGCCCTGATACCAGTCCAGATCGCCCAGGTTGAGCAGCGGCAGTTGCGCCTGAGCGGCCAGCAACAGCCGGCCCTCTTCAGTGAGTTCAACCCCGGGCATGGGCGTCAGGTGCTTGTCTTGCAGGAACAAAACGCTTCTCTCGCGCAACCATTTGTCCTGCTCGTCAGTCAGCCCGTCGAGAATGCTCAGATGCTGGCGCACGTTGTGCCAGACGTCGTGCGCTACCGGGTGTTGCGCCAGAATCCGCTGGCGCCGCCATTCACTTAATGACCACATGGTGGTACGCCCCGTTCAGGCTTTGGCTTTGACGGGGGTGCGGCCCATGCGGCTGCGGATCACGCCAATAATCATCGGCACCAGCGATAGCAGGATGATGCCCACGACCAGTAGCGACAGATTGGACTTGATAAACGGCACATTACCGAAGAAGTAGCCCAGGGTTACCAGGCCGCCAACCCACAAGATCGTGCCAAACACGCTGAACATGAAGAAGCGCGGGTAGAACATGCGTGCCACACCGGCCACAAACGGGGCGAAGGTGCGGAAGATCGGCAGGAAGCGCGCCATCGTCACGGTCTTGCCGCCATGACGCTCGTAGAAATCGTGGGTTTTTTCCAGGTAGTCGCGGCGGAAAATTTTCGAGTTCGGGTTACTGAACAAGCGTTCGCCTGCCGTTCGTCCGATCACGTAGTTGGTGCTGTCGCCCATGATCGCAGCCAGCATCAGCAAGCCTGCCAACAGTACCGGGTCCATGCCGCCACCGGCAGCTACAGCGCCTGCGATAAAGAGCAGCGAATCACCCGGCAAGAACGGCATGACTACCAGACCGGTTTCGCAAAAAATCACCAGAAACAGGATGGCGTAGATCCATGGCCCGTAATTGTTTACCAGCATGTCGAGGTACACATCGAGGTGCAGGATAATGTCGATCGGGTTGAAATCCATTTGAAGCACCTGTGTTGATGACCCGGCTCTGCAGGTCTGTGCGGGTAGGGATGCGTAGTTAACTACAACAATTGTAGTTTTTTCGTACTTTTTTGAAGAATCGGATTATACGGATTGAGACGAATTCTGCAGATTGAGTTTGTAGCGAAGCGTGTATTGGTAGTCAAAACCCTGTAGTCGCTGCCGAGGCACGAAGGCTGCGAGCCTTGAATGCCTAGGGCCTCAACAGCTCGCAGCCTTCGTGCCTCGGCAGCGACTACACAGCCAAACACAGCTAGGCAGAGCGAGTTTCAATCGCCCTTTAGCAGGAAGTTTTCGCTGGGGGCCTCCAGATCCAGCGTCTGCACCTGGGCTTCATCCTTCAGATTCACCCCCGATAATTGCCGACGGCAGGCTTCGCGCATCAGGTACGCCAACCGATGAGCGGCCATGCCGTAGCTCAAGCCTTCAAGCCGCACATTGGAGATGCAGTTGCGAAACGCATCAGTCAGGCCGATTTTTGGCGCATAGGTGAAGTACAACCCCAGGCTGTCGGGGGAGCTGAGCCCGGGACGTTCGCCGATCAGCATCACTACCATGCGTGCGCCCAGCAGCTCGCCAATTTCGTCGGCCACGGCAACTCGCCCTTGCTCCACCAGAATCACCGGTGACAGCGACCAGCCTTCGGTTGCGGTGTGTTCTTCCATGCGCGCCAAAAAGGGCAGGGTGTGGCGATGAACGGCCAGCGCCGACAGGCCATCTGCGACCACCACGGCAACATCGATGCCACCGGGATTGGCCAGGGCGTAGTCGCGTAGCTGCTGTGCGGAGTCGTCGTTCAGCTTGCGCCCCAGGTCCGGGCGTTGCAGATAGCTGTGGCGGTCAGCCGCGGCACTGTGCAATAGCAGGCTTTCGCGGCCGCGCTCGGTCAATTGTGCGCTCAGGCCTGGATGATCAAACGGCAAATGCACCGCATCCCGTGCCTGGGCATGGGCGTACTGAAAATCGAGCTGGGCCTGGGTCGGCATGCTGGTGCCGGTGCGACCCAGGGCAATACGTGCCGGGGTCAGGCGGCGCAGGTCCAGCCACGGGTTGAGGTTGTCGGCCATCGCTAGCGTCCTCCCAGATGAGCCAGCGCCTGGCGAAATGCCGGAGGCAACTGGTGGCCGAACTCGATGCGGCCATCGTTCTGGGTAAAAATGCCGACCTTGCTCAACCACTGTTCAAACTCGGGTGCAGGCTTGAGCCCCAGGGTTTTGCGTGCATACAGCGCGTCATGGAAGGAAGTGGTCTGGTAGTTGAGCATGATGTCGTCCGATCCCGGGATGCCCATGATGAAGTTGATTCCGGCCACGCCCAGCAGCGTCAGCAGGGTGTCCATGTCGTCCTGATCGGCTTCGGCGTGGTTGGTGTAGCAGATGTCACAGCCCATGGGCACGCCCAGCAGTTTCCCGCAGAAGTGGTCTTCAAGACCGGCGCGGATGATCTGCTTGCCGTTGTACAGGTACTCGGGCCCGATAAAACCGACCACGGTATTGACCAGGAAAGGTTTGAAATGTCGCGCAACTGCGTAGGCCCGCGTCTCGCAGGTTTGTTGATCTACGCCGAAATGGGCGTTGGCTGATAGCGCGCTGCCCTGGCCTGTCTCGAAATACATCAAGTTGTTGCCCAACGTGCCGCGATTGAGGCTTAAACCTGCTTCGTAGCCTTCTTGCAGCACATTCAGGTTGATGCCGAAACTGGCGTTGGCCGCTTCGGTACCGGCTATGGACTGAAATACCAGATCCAGCGGAACGCCGCGATTGATCGCCTCGATCGAGGTAGTGACGTGGGTAAGCACGCAGGATTGGGTGGGGATTTCATAGCGCTGGATGATAGCGTCGAGCATGTTCAGCAAATCGCAGATCGAGGCAATGCTGTCGGTGGCCGGGTTGATGCCGATCATGGCGTCGCCGTTACCGTAGAGCAGGCCGTCGAGAATGCTGGCGGCAATCCCGGCTGGATCATCGGTGGGGTGGTTGGGTTGCAGCCGGGTCGACAGGCGGCCGCGCAGGCCCATGGTGCCGCGAAACCGGGTGACGACACGGATCTTTTGCGCAACCAGAATCAGGTCTTGTACGCGCATGATTTTCGACACGGCCGCAGCCATTTCCGGGGTCAGGCCCGGCGCCAGGGCGCGCAGGCTGTGCTCGTCGGCGGCGTCGCTGAGCAACCAGTCGCGAAACCCGCCAACGGTCAGGTGGCTGACCGTGGCGAAGGCTTGCAGGTCATGGCTGTCGATGATCAGCCGGGTGACTTCATCGGTCTCGTAAGGGATCAGTACTTCTTGCAGGAAATAAGCGAGCGGAATGTCAGCCAGGGCCATTTGCGCAGCGACCCGTTCACCGTCGTTTTGCGCCGCCACACCGGCCAGGAAATCCCCGGATCGCGCCGGGCTGGCCTTGGCCATCACGTCTTTAAGGCTATCGAAACGGTAGGTCTGGGTGCCAACCGCATGAGAGAAAGTTGCCATTTGCGTGCTCCATGACGCCAGACGCAGGGCGTCTGGCGGATTCTCAGCGGTTAGTGCAAGGCCTTTTCGGCCTGTTGAATAGCCGCAAATTCCTCTTCCGGCGTACCGGCCACCAAATGGTGGCGACTGTAGAAAGCGAAGTAGGCAATTAATACTCCATAGATCACCGCCGCGCCAATCACCACGCGTGGGTCAACCAGGAAACCGGCCACCACCGCAACACAGGCAAGCACCAAAGCAGTGCCCGAGGTGAAAATCCCGCCCGGAGTGCGATACGGACGCTCCATTTTAGGGCGACGAATACGCAGGGTGATATGCGCGGCCATCATCAGCACATAAGAAATCGTCGCACCAAACACCGCCACCAGAATCAGCAAGTCGCCTTGCCCGGTCAGTGACAGGCCAAAACCGATGATGCCAGGAATGATCAAGGCCAGTACCGGCGCCTTGCTCTTGTTGGTTTCGGACAATTTGCGCGGCAGGTAACCCGCACGGGACAAGGCAAAGATCTGACGCGAGTAGGCGTAAATGATCGAGAAGAAGCTGGCAATCAGGCCGGCCAAGCCCACCAGGTTCACGAAACCGCCCATCCAGGTCGAGCCGCCATAAGCCTTGCTCAGCGCTTCAACCAGCGGGTTGCCCGATGCCATCAGGTGGTGCGCACCGGCGCCGCCCGGGCCGATCACCAGAATCAGCAGCGCAAAGGTAGCCAGTACCAGCATGGCGCCGATCAGGCCGCGAGGCAGGTCGCGCTTGGGGTTCTTGGTTTCTTCGGCGGCCAGTGGCACGCCCTCCACGGCGAGGAAAAACCAGATCGCGTAAGGGATAGCGGCCCATACGCCGACATAACCGAAGGGCAGGAAGGTGCTGGCGCCCTTGGCTTCGGTGACCGGGATATCCAGCAGGTTGGCGACGCTGAAGTGCGGCACCATCGCGACCAGAAATACCCCCAGTGCAATAGCTGCTACTGCGGTGATGATAAACATCAGCTTGAGCGCTTCACCGACCCCGAAAATGTGGATGCCGATAAAGATGATGTAGAACGCCAGGTAGATCATCCAGCCGCCAATACCGAACAGCGACTCGCAATAGGCGCCGATAAAACAGGCAATAGCCGCGGGTGCGATGGCGTATTCGATCAGGATCGCGGTGCCGGTGAGGAATCCGCCCCAGGGCCCGAAAGCGCTGCGGGCAAAGCCGTAGCCGCCGCCGGCAGTGGGGATCATCGATGACAGTTCGGCCAGGGAAAAGCACATGCACAAGTACATGGTGGCCATCAGTAGTGTGGCGATAAACATCCCGCCCCAGCCGCCCTGGGCCAGGCCGAAATTCCAGCCGGCGTAGTCACCCGAGATCACATAGGCCACGCCCAGCCCTACCAGCAGGACCCAGCCGGCAGCGCCTTTTTTCAGTTCGCGTTGTTGGAAATATTCGGAGCCGACTTTTTCAAAGTCGACAGAGGACGCCGCCGCAGCGGCAGTAGGTTCGCTAGGCATGGGAATTCACCTGTTCTTTTATAGTTTGAGAAAATATGACAGGGAGCAAAGCAAGAGCTGGGCCACAGGGCCCGGTGTAGAGCTATTGATGCCTATTTGTGGGAGCGGGCTTGCTCGCGATTCTTTCGCGAGCAGGCTCGCTCCCACAGGGTTGCCGGCTTAGAAGAAGCCCAGAGGGTTGATGTCGTAGCTCACCAACAGGTTTTTGGTCTGCTGGTAGTGGTCGAGCATCATCTTGTGGGTTTCACGGCCAACACCGGATTTTTTGTAACCTCCGAACGCGGCGTGAGCCGGGTACAGGTGATAGCAGTTGGTCCAGACGCGACCGGCCTTGATCGCCCGGCCCATGCGGTAGGCACGGTTGATGTCGCGCGTCCACAGCCCGGCACCCAGACCAAACTCGGTGTCGTTGGCAATCGCCAGTGCTTCGGCTTCGTCCTTGAAGGTAGTGATGCTGACCACCGGGCCAAAGATTTCTTCCTGGAACACGCGCATTTTGTTGGTGCCCTTGAGCAGGGTCGGCTGGATGTAGTAGCCGGTTGCCAGATCACCTTCAAGCTTGGCCACGGCACCGCCGGTCAGCAGTTCGGCGCCCTCAGCCTTGGCAATTTCAAGGTAGGACAGGATCTTGTCGAATTGCTGTTCGGAGGCCTGGGCGCCGACCATGGTGTCGGTGTCCAGCGGGTCGCCGCGCTTGATCGATTCGACCTTTCTCATAACCACTTTCATGAATTCGTCGTAGATCGACTCTTGAATCAGTGCACGGCTTGGGCAGGTACAGACTTCGCCCTGGTTGAAGAACGCCAGCACGAGGCCTTCAGCGGCCTTTTCAATAAAGGTCGGCTCAGCCTGCATGATGTCTTCGAAGAAAATGTTCGGCGACTTGCCACCCAGTTCAACGGTGGACGGGATGATGTTTTCCGCTGCACATTTCATGATGTGCGAGCCCACAGGCGTGGAGCCGGTGAACGCGATTTTGGCAATGCGCTTGCTGGTGGCCAGCGCCTCGCCTGCTTCCTTGCCGAAACCTTGCACCACGTTGAGGACGCCCGGTGGCAGAAGGTCGCCGATCAGTTCCATCAGCACAGTGATGCTCAGCGGAGTTTGCTCGGCAGGTTTGAGCACGATGCAGTTACCGGCCGCCAGCGCCGGGGCAAGTTTCCAGGCGGCCATCAGCAGCGGGAAGTTCCACGGGATGATCTGCCCGACCACGCCCAGCGGCTCGTGGATATGATAGGCCACGGTATTGCCGTCAATTTCAGCTGCACTGCCTTCCTGGGCGCGGATGCAACCGGCGTAGTAACGGAAGTGGTCGGCGGCCAGGGGCACGTCGGCATTCAGGGTTTCGCGCACGGCTTTGCCGTTGTCCCAGGTTTCGGAGACGGCCAGCAGTTCGAGGTTCTGCTCGATACGGTCAGCGATTTTCAGCAGTACCAGCGAGCGAGCCTGCACGCTGGTGGCGCCCCAGGCATCGGCAGCGGCATGGGCGGCGTCGAGGGCTTTGTCGATGTCTTCGGCGGTCGAACGCGGGAATTCGGCGATGGCTTTGCCGTTTACAGGCGAGGTGTTGGTGAAGTACTGGCCTTTGACGGGCGCCACGAATTCGCCGCCGATGTAGTTACCGTAGCGGCTCTTGAACGAGACGATCGAGCCTTCAGTACCGGGTTGTGCGTAACGCATGGTGGGTGTCTCCTGGCTTTATTGTGCTTATGGGAGGACGCGCAGTGGCGCTGCTACAAGCAGGAGCAAGGGCTGGGCCAGATTTGCGAAAGCCTTGCAGGCCGTGGCTTTGCGGGTTTAAGGGGGGCGTTGGGACAGGGCGGATGTCACCGCTGTGACACAGTGGCTGTGACAATTTGTACCATCGCTGGTACAAGCGATGACCGGCGGGTCAGTTCGCGATTGCAATGGTCGGTGAGCAAGAGGATGCTGGGTGTTCGGTTTGGACTGGATCCTTGTTGCCGCTGAGGGACGTTTGCCTCTGCCGAGCACGGGACCGCCGAGACAGAGCGGAGAACAATAAGAAATGCACAGTACCGATCTACGCCGTCACGCACGGCAAGTCATTGATGTCACCCAGGGCCGCCCTCAGGGGTGCGACCCGTCTATCGTCCGTTCCTGGCAGCGCTGCCTGGAGGACTATCACCTCGATCCTGCGCAAACCATCGCCCCTACCGTGCTAGAGCAGGGCCGTATTCTCGAAGGCCGCGAGCGGTTGCAGCAGGTGCTGAAAATTGCCGGTCACGAAATGAACAGCCTGCATCAGCAGCTCTCCGGTGCCGGGCACGCGGTACTGCTGACCGATGCCCGCGGCGTGATTCTCAACTGTGTCACTGCCCCCTCCGAACGCAAGGTGTTCGAGCAGGCCGGGCTGTGGCTGGGGGCAGACTGGAGCGAAGCGCGGGAGGGCACCAACGGGATCGGCACGTGCCTGGTCGAGCGCCAGGCATTGACCATCCATCAGGATGAACACTTTCGCGGTCGGCACACCGGGCTGACCTGCTCGGCCAGCCCGGTGTTCGATCCGCAGGGCGAATTGCTGGCGGTGCTCGATGTCTCTTCGGCGCGTCATGAAGCTTCGCGCCAGAGCCAGTTTCACACGATGGCGCTGGTCAATCTGTCAGCCAAAATCATCGAAAATAGCTACTTCCTCGGGCATTTCGAAAATCAGTGGCTGCTGCGTTTTCATCTGCAGGCAGAGTCTGTGGGGTTGTTCAGTGAAGGCATGCTGGCGTTTGACGGTGATGGAGTGATTTGCGCCGTCAATCAAAGCGCCTTGAACCTGCTGGGCCATGTGCGCGGCAGTTTGCTTGGGCAATTGATCGACAGTGTTTTCGATTGTTCGCCTGATGAGCTGTTCGCTCGGGCCACCCCCCAGGCCACTGCCAGTTGGCCGCTGCATACCCGCGACGGGCGTCGGCTGTTTGCAGCCCTGCGCGGCCAGCCGCGACACTCGCCGGCACCGATCACTGTAAAAGTTGAGCCGCAGCGCCCGCGCCAGAGCGGCATTTGTCTGGGCGATGAAGCCTTGCAGGTTGATTTTCGCCGCGCGTTGCGGGTGTTTGAACGTGATGTACCGCTGCTGATCAATGGTGAGACCGGTTCGGGCAAAGAGGCCTTTGCCAAAGCCGTGCACCAGGCCAGCTTGCGCAGCAGCAAACCCTTTGTGGCGCTCAATTGCGCGTCGATTCCAGAAAGCCTGATCGAGAGCGAGTTGTTCGGTTATCGCGGCGGCAGTTTTACTGGAGCGCGCAAGGAGGGCATGCAGGGCAAGTTGCAGCAGGCCGACGGTGGCACCTTGTTTCTGGATGAAATCGGCGATATGCCGCTGGCGCTGCAAACCCGTCTGTTGAGGGTGCTGGAGGATCGTCTGGTGGTGCCCATTGGTGGCGAGCCGATGGCAGTGAACGTGCGCATTATTAGTGCTACCCACCGCAATCTGCAGGAGCGGGTGGTCGATGGCAGTTTTCGCGAGGACTTGTATTATCGCCTTAACGGGCTGGAAGTGGCTTTGCCGGCGCTGCGCGAGCGTACGGACAAATCCCAGTTGCTGGACTTTCTGCTGGCTGAAGAGGCGGGTGAACAACAACTGCAGATCAGCCACGGGGCGCGAGAGGCGTTGCTGAATTTTCCGTGGCCGGGCAACGTGCGCCAATTGCGCAACGTGTTGCGCACCCTGGCGGCACTCTGTGAAAACGACGTGATCCAGTTCGACGATCTGCCGGCCACTGTTCGCCTGGCTCCGTGCAAGGCCCCTGAACCTTGTGAACACCCGCTTGAGGATGCCGAAAAACAGGCCTTGTTGCTGGCGCTCGAACTGCACCGCTGGCATATGACCCATACGGCACTGCAACTGGGGGTGAGCCGCAATACCCTGTATAGAAAGCTGCGCAAGCACGGGATTGAGCGGTAATGCTTAAAAGCCCCTCACCCCAACCCTCTCCCGGAGGGAGAGGGGGCTGACCGAGTTGATGCTGGATTCAATTTAGCCCTATCAGACTGACGGGATTCTGAAATATCCCCCGATCGGCTCCCTCTCCCTCAGGGAGAGGGTTGGGGTGAGGGCTTCTAGCAGGCGAGCAGAATCATCAGGTGCGAAAAACCCCCTCCTACGCTACCCTTCGCCGATGATTTACGAGGTCGACTATGCACATTCATATTCTTGGTATTTGCGGCACTTTCATGGGTTCGCTGGCGGTTCTGGCCAAAGAACTGGGCCATCACGTTACGGGTTCCGACGCCAACGTCTATCCGCCAATGAGCACCCAGCTGCAAGCTCAAGGTATTGAATTGACTCAGGGCTATGACCCGGCTCAGCTCGATCCGGCCCCCGATCTGGTGGTGATCGGCAATGCGCTGTCGCGTGGCAACCCGGCGGTGGAGTATGTCCTGAACAAGGGCCTGCCTTACGTGTCCGGCCCGCAATGGCTGGCCGACCATGTTCTGCAAGGTCGCTGGGTACTGGCTGTGGCCGGGACCCACGGCAAAACCACGACCAGCAGCATGCTGGCCTGGGTGCTGGAGCACGCAGGCATGGCTCCGGGGTTCCTGATTGGCGGCGTCCCGCAAAATTTTGCCGTGTCGGCCCGTTTGGGCGACACGCCGTTCTTTGTGGTTGAAGCCGATGAATATGACAGCGCCTTCTTCGACAAACGCTCCAAGTTTGTCCACTACCGTCCGCGCACGGCGATCCTCAATAATCTTGAGTTCGATCATGCGGACATCTTCCCGGATTTACCTGCAATCGAGCGGCAATTCCACCACTTGGTGCGTACCATCCCGAGTGAAGGGCTGGTGATCCACCCGACCACCGAGCCTGCATTGCAGCGTGTGATCGAGATGGGTTGCTGGACGCCGGTACAGACCACGGGGGTTGATGGCCAATGGCAAGCCAGGCTGCTCAGCGACGACGGTTCGCGTTTTGAAGTGCTGTTTGAAGGCGTGCTGCAAGGCACCGTCGAGTGGGATATGACCGGCCAGCACAACGTCGCCAATGCCCTGGCGACCCTGGCGGCTGCCCGCCATGTAGGCGTAGTGCCGAGCATGGCCATTGACGGGCTGAGCGCGTTCAAAAGCGTGAAACGGCGCATGGAAAAGGTTGCCGAAGTTCATGGTATTACCATCTACGACGACTTTGCCCACCACCCGACGGCGATCGCGACCACCCTCGATGGCCTGCGCAAGCATATCGGTGACGCGCCGTTGATCGCGGTGATTGAGCCGCGCTCCAACTCCATGAAACTCGGTGCCCACCGCGATGGCCTGCCGCAAAGCGTGGTGCAGGCCGATCATGTGGTCTGGTACGCACCGGCCAATCTTGGCTGGGACCTGGCTGCAACAGTTGCATCGAGCCCGGTGCCGACCAACGTATGCGATTCGCTGGATGCGATTATTGCCGAGGTCAAAACCCGGGTGAAACCCGGTACTCATGTGGTGATCATGAGCAACGGCGGCTTTGGCGGCCTGCATGGCAAACTGGCGGAAGCGCTGCAATGAGTGGGCCTGAACGCATAACCCTGGCGGTCACCGGGGCTTCCGGCATGCCCTACGCCCTGCGTCTGCTCGATTGCCTGGTGCGGGAAGACCGTGAAGTGCACTTCCTGATCTCCAAGGCGGCGCAATTGGTCATGGCGACCGAAACGGACGTCAACCTGCCGCCAAAGCCACAGGCAATGCAGACGTTTCTGACTGAATACACAGGCGCTGCTGCCGGGCAGATTCGCGTGTACGGCAAGGAAGACTGGATGTCGCCAGTCGCTTCAGGGTCGGGAGCGCCTGCGGCAATGGTAGTGGTGCCGTGTTCTACCGGCACCTTGTCGGCGATTGCCACCGGAGCTTGCAACAACCTGATTGAGCGGGCGGCCGACGTGACGCTCAAGGAGCGCCGCCAGTTGATTCTGGTGCCGCGTGAAGCACCGTATTCCAGTATTCACCTGGAAAACATGCTCAAACTGTCCAATATGGGCGCGGTGATCGTGCCAGCATCGCCGGGCTTTTATCACCAGCCGCAGACCATCGATGATCTGGTGGATTTTGTGGTAGCGCGCATTCTCAATCTGCTCAACATCCCCCAGGACATGCTGCCGCGCTGGGGTGAGCATCATGTTGGCGGTGATGAGTAAGGCGCTGTTGGCACTGCTAGTAGCGGCTCTGGTGTGTGGATGCGCCAGCGTTCGCACGCTGGATGCCGCCAAGCCCGGCGCGCCCGTGGTCTATTCGGGTACCCGCCTGGACCTGTATGCGTTGGAGGGCGGGTGCTGTGCCAAGGATCGCTTTGGCGCCGATGCACCGCGTTACCCGGGCCTTGACCTGCCCGCCAGCGCATTGCTCGACACAGTACTGTTGCCGCTGTCAGTGCTGACGGTGCTGGGCGTAGGGTTTCAGGCCAGTGGCGGCCTGTAATCCACCGCCAGGGTGACTATTTACCCAGCTTGCGCAGTTCATCCGACTCGATCACCCGCACCCCGTCCTGTTCTTCCAGCGCCAGTCGCCACAGCGCACGGGCCAGTTGGCAGGCTTCAATGCCGTGGTACTTGCCCGGAATCAGTTTGGACAATGGCCCGGCGATCTGTTCGGCCAGGCGGGGCTCGACGCGATCACCCAGCAGCAGCGAAGGGCGTGCGATGGTCAGTTGCGGCCAGCTCTGTGCGCGTAAAGATTGCTCCATCTCGCCTTTGACCCGGTTATAAAACACCGAGGATTTGGGGTCGGCGCCAATCGCGCTGACCACCACCAGATGGCGTGCGCCCATTTCCCGGGCGCGCTTGGCGAAAGCCACCACCATGTCATGGTCGACGGCGCGGAAGGCGGCTTCGGAGCCGGCCTGTTTGATCGTGGTGCCCAGGCAGCAAAAGGCCACATCAACCCGGCCACTGAGCTGGGGCAGGAACACCACCGGGTCACCTACCGGGTTTTCCAGGCGCGGATGCGCTGCCAGGGGTTTGCGCGAAGGGGCAAGCACGCGGGTGATGGTGGGCTCATTGAGCAGGCGGTCGAGCAGCAGTTCGCCCGTAAGGCCAGTGGCCCCGGCGAGCAGGATATGTGAAGGCGTCAAGTGCATAGTGTTTCTCCCTTGATACAAACAGCTTAGTCATTGCAGGGGTATTTGCTTACTGCAAAGCCTGTTTTGCCTGTTGCTGACGTAAGCGTTGCCAGTGGGTCAGAACGCCTTTTGGCGCCCATATTTGCGGTTCGGAAGGCTCGTAGCCATCAGCCTGTTCGCGCTCGGCGACATACTGTTTGGCCAGTTTGAAGGCTTTTTGCAGGTCGTCGGTCTGGTTCAGCGCCTGGGCAAACAAGGCATTGCCGAAGTAAGTGAAGTCGGCCTCTTCAGAGCAGCCGAATGACACGCGATCAGCCTGGGATGCCGTCATGATCAGGGTTTTTTCGTCCTTGAGTGCAGGAATGAAACCGCCTGAATAGCAGGATGAAATCACGATGATCTTGTCACGATTTTTTAGCGGGGCCAGGGCTGCCGCCAGTTCGTCGGCGGGCAGGTCGGCCAGTTCCATGCGTGGCTGGTCGAGTACCAGTTCGTGCTCCTGGGTGCCGTGGCTGGTCAGGTAAATGAAAACCAGGTCTTCGGGGCCGGTACGTTTGGCCAGGGTGGTGGCTGCGCGGTGCAGGTTTTCGCGAGTTGCCATGGGCCGGTCGAGCAGATGGTCACGGTGGTTCACCAGGGTGATCTGGCCGTGACTGCCAAAGCGGCTGGCGAGCATGTTGCTGACGTAATCGGCTTCGCGCTTGAAGACGCTTTGCTTGCCGTCGCCTGCCAGTACCAGGCTGTACAGCTCGATGGCCGGGGTGGAAGGGGGCACGCTGGCCAGCGCCTTGTTGAGTAGCGTGCCCTGGTTGAGCAGGCCCAGTTCCAGCGGGTCGGGCAAGAGTGTGCCCTTGGCGTCACGCACCCGTTGGCCGTTGAGCCAGTAGCCGCTTTGGACGGTACCGTCGCTCAGGGTCAGGGTGCCCTGGCCCTGATAGGTGTCTGCGGCGAATTCGCCGTCAAAGTTGCTGCCGTCAGGCATGCTCAAATGGCCAGGGCCGTTGAAGCGCCATTCGTTGAACATGCCGCGATAGTGGCTGCCGTCGATACCGATCAGCTCGCCCTTGCCGGTCAATGCGCCGTCCTTGAAGTCGCCGATCCACACATCGCCGTCGGCATTTTCATAGCGGCCCTTGCCGTTGAGCTGGTTGTGCTTGAACGCGCCCTCATACTGGTCGCCGTCGGCGCTGTTGAACACGCCGTTGCCTTCCAGCTCGCCATTGACGAATTCGCCGACAAACTCATTGCCGCTGGCGTCGCTGCGCCTGCCGGTCCCCTGGGGTTTGCCGTGGGCAAACTGGCCCTGGTACTGGCTGCCGTCTTCCAGCTCCAGATGGCCTTCGCCCGAGAACTGGTCATCCTTGAAGTCGCCGCGATAGCTCAGGGTACCTTGCTTGAGCGTGCCTTCGCCCTCGCGGTTGCCCAGCTTGAACCCGCCCTCGTAGGTGCTGTCGTGGGTAATCAGGCGGCCATGGCCGCTGTACAGGCCTTGGGCGAAATCGCCACGATAGCTATCGCCATTGCTGGCGTGCCACTCGCCCTGGCCGTGCCACTGGCCATTTTTGAAATCCCCTGCGTACCAATTACCGTTCGGGTAGTCGATACGCCCCTGGCCCTGCAGCAACCCGTCAACCACTTCGCCGCGGTAGCGCCCGCCATCGGGCAGGCGTGCGTCGGGCGGTGACAGTGATTCACCGTCACCACAGGCCGTCAGCAGCAGGGTCAAAACAAGGGGGGCAAGTGGGCGCATAACGGGATCCGGTTAATTAAGCCACCGAGTATGCCGCAGCAATACAGGCTGTCTATAGGCTCGGATGAAACATCAACAGTTATTCATGCCAAGGTGTAAGCCAGGGCCGTTGGTCGGCGGGACGTGCTTATAATGCGGCACAAAAATATTCGCTGGAGAGGTGAAATGTTGTTACGCGGCTTGACTTGGCTGGTGCTGTTTCAATTGCTCGGCACAGCCCTCAATCACTTGTTCGTCCCCGTGTTGCCCGGGCCCATTATCGGACTGCTGCTGCTGTTGGGCTTTTTGGTGGTGCGCGGTCAAGTCAGCGAGCCATTGAGTCAGGCTGCCAGCGGGCTGTTGCGCTATTTGCCGTTGTTGCTGGTGCCGCCTGCGGTGGGCGTGATGGTGTATGCCGCCGACATTGCCGCCGACTTCTGGGCCATCGTCGGGGCGTTGGTACTGTCGCTATTGATCTCGATGGCAGTTATCGGTGTGTTGATGCAGCGACTGCTCAAGAACCACAGCCATACCGAGGAGCGGCCATGAATATGCAATGGCAGGGCGCCTGGGAGTCCGTTATCCACCACCCGCTGTTTGGCATCGGTATCACTCTTGGCGCCTATCAACTGGTGCTCGCTGCGTACGAAAAAACCCGCTGGATTTTCCTGCAGCCGGTACTGGCTTCGATGATGCTGGTGATCGGTGTGTTGCTCAGTTGCGGCTTGAGCTACGCGGAATACCGCAAAAGCACCGATATCCTGAGTATTTTGCTGGGCCCCGCGACCGTGGCGCTGGCGGTGCCTCTGTACCTGAACCTGCGGCGTATCCGGCAGTTGTTCTGGCCCATTTTTACTACGCTGGTGATTGGGGGGGTGTTTGCCACCGCGCTGGTGGTGGGCCTGGCCTGGTGGTTCGGCGCCGAGCACATGATGCTGATGACCCTGGCGCCCAAATCCGTCACCTCGCCGATCGCCATGCTGGTGGCCGAGCAGATCGGTGGTGTGGCAGCGCTGGCAGCGGTGTTTGTGCTGATCACCGGGGTGATTGGTGCGATTTGCGGGCCGGGCCTGTTGCGCCTGCTCGGGGTTCACAGCCCTGAGGCCCGGGGTATGGCGCTGGGCATGACGGCGCACGCGGTTGGCACTTCGGTGGCCCTGCAGGAAAGTGAAGAGTGTGGCGCCTTTGCGGCGTTGGCGATGAGTCTGATGGGTGTGGCTACGGCGGTGTTTTTGCCGTTGGCCGTGACCCTCGTGGTGTAAAGGTGAAGCTATGACGTTGCCGCTATTTCCTCTGAATACCGTGCTGTTTCCGGGGTGCGTGCTGGATTTGCAGATATTCGAGGCGCGCTACCTGGACATGATTGCCCGTTGCATGAAACAGGGCACAGGCTTTGGTGTGGTGTGCATCCTCGATGGCCGTGAGGTCGGCAGCGCACCGCAGGATATCGCCGGGGTAGGCTGTGAAGCCTTGATTCGCGATTTTCGGCAGCAGGACAACGGCCTGCTGGGCATTCGCGTCGAAGGCGGGCGGCGTTTTGAAGTGCTGAGCACTGAGTTGCAGCGTGATCAGCTACTGCTGGCGCAAGTTGAGTGGCTGGATGATGTCCCCGAACAGCCCTTGCAGGAAGAAGACCAGGACCTGCTGGCCTTGCTCAAGGTGCTGGCTGAGCACCCGATGGTGGCGGCCCTGAACATGAGTACCGAGGTGGCGGGGCAGCAGTCACTGTCCAATCAACTGGCGTACCTGTTGCCCTTTGCCGAAGCAGACAAGATCGAACTGCTGCAGGTCAATGACCCGCAGCAGCGTCTGGACGGAATACAAGCGCTGCTCGATGAGATCCAGGGCGAAGCCCTCAGCTGATATCAGTAGGCGTAGCGCAGCAGTTCCCTGGACAAGTGCCCGAGCATGAAAAACCCGTAGAGCGCAGTGACTGACGGCAAGATCAGCCACCATATTTTCTGCGGGACCGGCTCAAGGGGCATGAATCGCTGGCTCAACGCCAGGGCGAAGGCGTTGACGGTGATGGCGAGCAGGGCACCTGCGGTGATGTCGGTAGGCCAGTGAGCGCCCAGGTACACCCGCGACATTGCCACGGTGATCGCCAGCAGGCAGCCCAGCAATACCCAGGTTATGCGCATGCGCTGTGGCTGATTGCGCCCGGCGAGGATCGCCAGGGCGACAAAGAACGCAAATGCTCCCGAGCTGTGGCCGCTGGGCATGCTGTAGCTGGTCAGCGGGTCCACCAGCACTTCGGGGCGAACCCGGGCAAAGAAGTGTTTGGTTGCGGTATTGGCCAGAGCAGTGACCAGCGTAACCCCGCCAAAGAACCACATGGCCCGCCATTGCCGGGTAAACAGCAGAATGACGCACACCAGCGCCGCCGCCAAAAACTGCGTGCGGAAGTTGCCGATTTGCGTCACCAGCACGGCGGCGGTGTCCATGGCGCTGCCGCGATGCTCTTGTACCAGGGCGGTGATGCCCTGGTCGAAGGCGCTCATATGCGGATAACCGATAAAAATGGCCAGCAGCAGGGCGAGGCTAAGTGTGCCGATCAGCAGCGTGGCCCGGGGTTGGCGACGGATACTGGCATTGATACTCAAGCCCAGCAGGGCTGCGAGGCCTGCGGCGACAATGCCGGCCTGTAGCCAGAAGCCTTCGGGCAGTGGCAGGCGAATAGCGGCGCCGGTGGCCCAGCCCGGCAGCAGGTAGGCCACCGACCAGCCAGCACCGGCCAGCAGGCTGACACCGATAAAGCGCGGGATCGGCATGTCGCACATCCCGGCTACCATAGGCAGCATGGGCCGCAACGGGCCGATAAAGCGCCCGACCAGCAGGCTAACGATGCCGTAACGATGGAAATAGCTCTCGGCACCGTTCATCCATTCGGGGTGGGTGCGCAAGAAGGGCAAGCGGCGGATGTTCTGGTGGAAGCGTCTGCCAAGGGCGTACGACACCATGTCGCCGAGCAACCCGCCAAGAAACCCCAGCAGTAGTGTTTGGCCCAGGGACAGCGCGCCGCTGCCAGCCATGACGGCAATGGCGAACAGCAACACCGTGCCGGGGACGATGATCCCGGCAATTGCCAGGCATTCGACACACGCCACAATAAATACCGCGAGGCCCAGCCACTGCGGGTTGGCTGTGAGCCAGCCAGTTATGCTATCGAGCCACGGGCCCATGTTTGAATTTCCTTGTTCGGTAAAAATCAAAAGCCCCTCACCCCAACCCTCTCCCGGAGGGAGAGGGGGCTAAAAGGCAAAAGCAGTATTGTGCAGCATCACCCCTCAAGCTCCGCCGCCCGGAGGAGCTAAAGGTAAAAGCAGTGTTGTACAGCAATACAAATCAAGCTCCCTCTCCCTCCGGGAGAGGGCTGGGGTGAGGGTGCTTTCATTGCACAATCAAATAATCGCGCCCCTCGACCTGCCCGCGGCGCAGTGGATTACGGGTACTGTATTTAGCGTAGTCAGCATCGACAAAGCGATACATCAAATGCTCGTCGCGCCCGTGGGGGATGCCCAGACGGGTGGTCTGGATAATCCGCGAAGGCTGTTCTCTGACGTCATCGACCCGCAAGCGTTCGGGATCGAAACATTTTGCATCCCATTCACGGACTTTCAGGCCCAGCGCCTTGCACAGCAGGGTCTGCCCCGCGCACAGTTTGTGTTGCGGGCGGGGGTTGCCCTGGGTATCGGGGTTGTTGAGTTGCATTTGCGCGAGGCTGTCTGGGCCCGCCAACTCGTCCTGCCAGGGGTAGGCCGACTTGATCAGCACTGCATTGCCGGGGCCGTGGGCACTGAAATTCAGCGAATCACCGCCGCGGGCGTAATACATGTAGATGTGTCCGCCATCAAGAAACAGCGCCTTGCGTTTGTCGGTGTAGCCCAGCGAGGCGTGGCTGCCCTTGTCGGTGAGGTAGTAGGCTTCAGTCTCGATAATCCGCGCGCTCAGCCACAGCCCGTTGACCCGATGGCGAATGACTTTGCCCAGCAGTTGGCAGGCAACAAGCTGGGCATCACGATCGAAAAAGGCATCAGGCAGCATCATGGGCATGTGCAGGGCAGTCAGTGGATAGCTGAAAAGGGACAAATCATAGCAAGTCATGCTTAATCGGGGCTGAACGCAGTGTATTTGTAGTCCATTTCGACCATCCGCCTGCCACCGCTGTGCGTAAGGCGGCTGGACCGCTATAATCGGCCGCTTTCCTCCCTGCCAAGACCCTTGAGACCATGACTGAGTCCGTTCTTGACTACATGACCCGCCTGGGTCGCGCTGCTCGCGAAGCCTCCCGCGTGATCGGCCGTGCCAGTACGGCGCAGAAAAACCGTGCCCTGCACGGTGCTGCCGCTGCACTGGATGCCGCTCGTCTGGAGCTGGTTGCCGCCAACGAACTGGACCTGGCCGCCGGCCGGGCCAACGGCCTTGAGCCGGCCATGCTGGAGCGCCTGGGGCTGACCCCTGCACGCATCGACAGCATGATTGTCGGTTTGCGTCAGGTGGCAAGCCTGCCAGACCCCATCGGCGCGATTCGCGACATGAGCTACCGCCCCTCGGGTATTCAGGTAGGCAAGATGCGTGTGCCGCTGGGTGTAGTCGGAATCATCTATGAGTCGCGTCCGAACGTGACCATTGATGCTGCCAGCCTGTGCCTGAAGTCGGGCAACGCAACCATCCTGCGCGGTGGTTCCGAGGCGATTCACTCCAACCGTGCCATTGCCGTGTGCATCCAGCGCGGCCTGGCCGAGGCCGGTTTGCCGGCTGCCGTGGTGCAAGTGGTTGAAGTGACCGATCGTGCCGCTGTCGGCGCGCTGATCACCATGCCCGAGTACGTGGATGTGATCGTGCCTCGCGGCGGCAAGGGCCTGATCGAACGGGTCAGCCGTGACGCCAAGGTGCCGGTGATCAAGCACCTGGACGGTATTTGCCATGTCTATGTCAGTGCCCATGCCGATCTGGCCAAGGCGCAGCGCATTGCGTTCAACGCCAAGACCTACCGTTATGGCATTTGCGGCGCGATGGAAACCCTGCTGGTGGATCAGGCAGTGGCGGCAGCATTTTTGCCGGCAATGGCTGAACAATTTCGCGCCAAAGGCGTCGAACTGCGCGGTTGCGAACGCACCCAAGCGTTGATCGACGTAGTTGCCGCCACCGAAGAAGACTGGAACACCGAGTATCTGGACGCGATTTTGTCGATTCGCATCGTTGACGGGCTGGACCAGGCGATTGAGCATATCAATCACTATGGCTCCCATCACACCGACTCGATCGTCACCGAACACCAGGGCGATGCCCGGCGTTTTATGGCCGAAGTAGACTCAAGTTCCGTGATGCTCAACACACCCACCTGCTTTGCCGATGGATTTGAATACGGATTGGGTGCGGAGATTGGCATTTCTACTGATAAGCTGCACGCCCGCGGCCCGGTGGGTCTCGAAGGTCTGACCTGCGAGAAGTACATTGTGGTCGGTGATGGCCAGTTGCGCGGTCAGGAGCCGGTTTGACTTGGTCAAGCTGAAAGCGTCAGCGCCGGCCCCTGTGATCGACGTGTTACCCCAGCGCATAGGCGTACTGGGTGGAACCTTCGATCCGGTGCATATCGGTCATCTGCGTGGCGGGCTGGAAGTGGCGGAAATGATGGGGCTCGACGAGCTGCGTCTGACCCCCAACGCCAGGCCGCCCCACCGTGACACCCCCCAGGTGTCAGCCCACGACCGTCTGGCGATGGTCGAGTGCGCTGTCGCAGGAGTGGCTACGCTGGTAGTGGACGCCCGGGAGCTGCAAAGGGACAAGCCGTCCTACACGATCGATACGCTGGAATTGATGCGGGCCGAGATGGCCGCGCATGACCAGTTGTTTTTACTGTTGGGTTGGGACGCGTTTTGCGGCCTGCCCACATGGCATCGCTGGGAAGAGTTGCTCCAGCATTGCCATATCCTGGTGCTACAGCGCCCGGATGCCGACAGCGAACCGCCGGATGCCTTGCGCAACCTGCTGGCAGCGCGCTCGGTAAGCGACCCGCTGGCCCTGAAGGGGGCAAGCGGGCAGATTGCATTCGTTTGGCAGACGCCGCTCGCGGTATCCGCCACCCAGATCCGTCAACTGCTGGCCAGCGGTAAGTCGGTACGTTACCTGGTGCCCGACGCGGTCCTGGCCTACATCGATGCGCACGGGCTTTACCGTGCGTCGAACTGAAAAAGGGTGTGTTTCAAGGCGCCAATTGACGTGTATTGAAACACCCGAACATACGAGCAAAACGAGTTTTATATGACTGACAAAGATGTAAGCAAAGTAAAGCGCAAAGGCACCTTCAAAAGCGCCCCGTTGCCAGAAAAAACCTTCAGCGCCGAGCCTTTGAAAGGTGAAGAGCTGGTCAAGGTTGCGGTTGCAGCCCTTGAAGACGTCAAGGCCCAGGATATCCAGGTCATCGACGTGCGTGACAAGCACAGCATCACTGACTTCATGATCATCGCTACCGGTACTTCGAACCGTCAGATCGGCGCGATGCTCGACAAGATCCGTGAAGCGGTCAAGGCTCTGGGCGTCAAGCCGCTGGGCGAAGAAGGCAAGGGCGACAGCGACTGGGTCCTGCTGGACATGGACGACGTGATCGTTCACATGATGACTGCCAGTGCCCGTCAGTTCTACGACCTGGAGCGTCTGTGGGCCGGTGCTGAACAAAGCCGTGCAGGCAGCGCTGCTCACCACAGCCCGGAAAACACCCATGAGCACTTCCTGAAGCTCAACAAAGACCAAGAGTAAGGGTTCGCTGTGCGCCTGCGTTTGATCGCTGTCGGTTCGCGTATGCCCAAGTGGGTGGAAGAAGGCTGGCATGAATATGCCAAGCGTCTGCCATCCGAGCTGGCGCTCGAACTGGTGGAAATACCGCTCAACACCCGTGGCAAGAATGCTGACGTGGCCCGCTTTATCCGTCAGGAAGGCGAAGCCATGCTGGCCAAGGTCGGCCCGGGCGAGCGCATCGTCACCCTCGAAGTGCACGGCAAACCGTGGAGTACAGAGCAGCTGGCGGTTGAGCTTGACCGCTGGCGCCTGGATTCGCGCACGGTGAACTTTATGGTCGGTGGCCCGGAAGGGCTGGCGCCGGAAGTTTGCGCCCGCGCTGACCAGCGCTGGTCGCTGTCGCCATTGACGCTGCCGCACCCGTTGGTGAGGATTCTGATCGGTGAGCAGTTGTATCGCGCCTGGACAGTGCTGTCCGGGCACCCGTATCACAAATAGTCAGCGCTCTGAATGACTCAGCCGATCCGCCTTAAAGACCACGAGAAAGACGCACGCCTTGTGCGCGGACGAGTCGTGGTCGGTGCGATTGTCGTTGTGGCCCTGATTTGTGTACTGCTCGCGCGGCTTTATTACCTGCAGGTGGTGCAGTACGACTATCACTCCACCCTGTCAGAAAACAACCGGGTGCATGTGCAGCCGATCCCGCCTACCCGCGGTCTGATTTTTGACCGTAATGGCGTGGTTATCGCGGACAACCGTCCAAGCTTCAGCCTGAGCATGACCCGCGAGCGCTCCGGCGACTGGCAGCAAGTGCTCGACGTTATTGTTGAAGTACTGCAACTCACGCCTGAAGATCGCGCCCTGTTCGAAAAGCGCATGAAGCAGGGGCGGCGGCCATTTGAGCCGGTGCCCATTCTGTTTGAGCTCAACGAAGAACAGATCGCCCGGATTGCCGTGAACCAGTTCCGCCTGCCCGGCGTTGAAGTGGTTGCGCAGTTGGTACGCCATTACCCGCAGGGTGCGCATTTTGCCCACTCGGTGGGTTACATGGGGCGGATCAACGAGAAAGAGCTTAAAACCCTCGATCCGGTCAACTACAGCGGCACCCATCACATCGGCAAGACCGGCATCGAGCGTTTCTACGAAGCCGAGCTGCACGGTCAGGTGGGTTACGAAGAAGTCGAAACCAATGCCCGTGGCCGCGTGTTGCGAGTGCTCAAGCGTACCGATCCGATTCCTGGCAAAGACATCGTCCTGAGCCTCGATATCAAACTGCAAGAGGCGGCCGAAGAGGCCCTGGCAGGCCGTCGTGGCGCGGTGGTCGCACTCAACCCGATGACGGGGGAAGTGCTGGCCATGGTCAGCCAGCCGAGCTTTGACCCCAACCTGTTCGTGACCGGTATCAGCTTCAAGGCCTATGCCGAACTGCGTGATTCGATTGATCGGCCATTGTTCAACCGCATCCTGCGCGGCCTTTATCCACCGGGTTCGACGATCAAGCCCGCGGTGGCGATTGCTGGCCTGGACAGCGGCGTGATCACCGGCTCGTCGCGGGTTTACGACCCCGGCTATTACCAGTTGCCCAATTACGATCACAAATACCGTAACTGGAACCGCACCGGTGATGGCTACGTCGATCTGGATACCGCAATTATGCGTTCCAACGACACCTATTTTTATGACCTGGCCCACAAGCTGGGCATTGACCGCCTGTCGAGCTACATGAACCAGTTCGGTATCGGCCGCAAGGTCTCGCTGGACATGTTCGAAGAGTCCGCCGGGCTGATGCCGTCCCGCGAGTGGAAACGCGCCACCCGGCGCCAGGCCTGGTTCCCGGGCGAAACACTGATCCTGGGTATCGGCCAGGGTTATATGCAGTCCACACCCCTGCAACTGGCCCAGGCCACCGCGTTGATTGCCAGCAAAGGCAAGTGGATCCGTCCGCACCTGGCCAAGACCATCGAGGGCGTGCCGCCGGTGGACCCGGACCCGGTGCCGGATATCGTCCTGCGTGATCCGTCCAACTGGGCCAAGGTCAACCACGGCATGCAGCAAGTGGTGCATGGCGCCCGCGGCACGGCGCGGGTGGCGGGCGTTGGCGCGCAATACCTGATTGCCGGCAAAAGCGGTACGGCGCAGGTGGTTGCGATCAAGCAGGGTGAGAAATACGACCGCTCCAAGGTTCAGGAACGCCACCGCGACCACGCCCTGTTTGTCGGTTTTGCCCCGGCCAACAACCCGCAGATTACGGTCTCGGTGATGATTGAAAACGGCGAAGCCGGTAGCCGCGTAGCCTCGCCAGTGGTGCGCAAGGTCATGGACGCCTGGTTGCTGGGTGAAGACGGCAAACTCAAACCCGAGTACGGCGGCCCCGTAAAGGCAGAGGTTACGGCCAATGATGAGTAATTTTGACCGCATCCTCTCCAGTGAGGACGTGATGCGTCGACGTGCCACGCTGCTGCAGCGTCTGCATATCGATGGCCCGCTACTGATCCTGTTGCTCACCCTGGCCGCCGGCAGCCTGTTCGTGCTGTATTCGGCCAGCGGCAAAAGCTGGGACTTGCTGAGCAAACAGGCAACGTCGTTCGGCATCGGGCTGGTATCAATGTTTGTCATCGCTCAGCTGGAGCCGCGATTTATGGCGCGCTGGGTACCGGTCGGCTATCTGATCGGGGTGATGTTGCTGGTGGTGGTGGATGTCATGGGTCACAACGCCATGGGTGCCACACGCTGGATCAATATTCCGGGGGTGATCCGCTTTCAGCCCTCCGAGTTCATGAAAATCCTGATGCCGGCGACCATCGCCTGGTACCTGTCCAAGCGCACCTTGCCGCCGCAACTCAAGCATGTGGCGGTCAGTCTGATGCTCATCGGGGTGCCTTTTGCCCTGATTGTGCGCCAGCCTGACCTGGGCACGGCCCTGCTGGTACTGGCGGGTGGTGCGTTTGTATTGTTCATGGGCGGGCTGCGCTGGCGCTGGATCCTCAGCGTGCTGGCAGCGACGGTGCCTGTGGCGGTGGCCATGTGGATCTTCGTGATGCATGACTATCAGAAGCAGCGCGTGCTGACCTTCCTTGACCCTGAAAGCGACCCGCTGGGCACTGGCTGGAACATCATCCAGTCCAAGGCCGCCATCGGCTCGGGCGGGGTGTTCGGCAAGGGCTGGCTGCTGGGCACCCAGTCGCACCTGGACTTCCTGCCTGAAAGCCATACCGACTTCATTATCGCGGTGATGGGCGAAGAGTTCGGCCTGGTCGGCATTTGCGCGCTGCTGCTGATTTATCTGCTGTTGATTGGTCGTGGCCTGGTGATCACTGCCCAGGCCCAGACCCTGTTCGGCAAATTGCTGGCAGGCAGCCTGACCATGACGTTTTTTGTTTATGTTTTCGTCAACATCGGTATGGTCAGTGGCCTTCTGCCGGTGGTGGGCGTGCCATTGCCATTTATCAGTTACGGCGGCACTTCGCTCGTGACGCTGTTATCAGCGTTTGGGGTTTTGATGTCGATTCACACACATCGCAAGTGGATCGCACAAGTTTGATTAAGGTGAATTATTCAATGCAAGCAATGCGTGGCTGGGCCGCTCGATACGCGTCGTGGGTGGGCCTGCTGGGTCTGTTCGGGAGCGCACAGGGTGCGCTGGCCGGTGACTACGAAGGCTCGCCCCAGGTGGCTGAGTTCGTAGGCGAAATGACCCGTGATTACGGATTTGCCGGCGAGCAGCTGATGGGGGTGTTCCGCGAAGCCGAGCGCAAGCAGAGCATCCTCGACGCCATTTCGCGCCCCGCCGAACGGGTCAAGCAGTGGAAAGAATACGGTCCGATGTTCTTGACCGACGCCCGCGTCGCCCGCGGTGTCGATTTTTGGCGTGAGCACGAAGCCGTACTGGCCCGCGCCGAGCAGGAATATGGCGTTCCGGCTCAGGTCATTGTGTCGATTATCGGCGTCGAGACCTTTTATGGCCGTAACACCGGCAATTATCGGGTGATCGATGCGCTGTCGACTCTGGGGTTCGATTACCCGCCGCGCGCCGAGTTTTTCCGTAAGGAACTGCGTGAGTTCCTGTTGCTGACCCGCGAAGAGCAGGTCGACCCGCTGACCCTCAAGGGCTCCTATGCCGGGGCGATGGGGCTGCCGCAGTTCATGCCCAGCAGCTTTCGCGCCTATGCCGTGGACTTTGACGGTGATGGCCATATCAATATCTGGAGCAATCCGGACGATGCCATCGGCAGCGTTGCCAGCTACTTCAAACGTCACGGCTGGGTAGCCGGTGAGCCGGTGGTGATTCGCGCCGACGTGACCGGCGATCGCGCCGATGAAGGCCTGACCCAGGGCATTGAGCCGGTCAAGACCGTCGGGGAGTTGCGAGCGCTGGGCTGGTCGAGTCATGATGCGCTGCGCGACGATATGCCGGTCACGGCGTTCCGTCTTGAAGGCGCCGACGGCCCTGAATACTGGATGGGCCTGAAGAATTTTTATGCGATCACACGCTATAACCGCAGCGTGATGTACGCCATGGCAGTGCACCAACTGTCCGACCTGCTGGTTCAAGCACGGGGCAACAAGTAATGCCGTTTCTAGCGATCCGCACACCTTTGAAACTCGCTGCCTGCGCCGCTATTGCGCTGCTGGTGGTGAGCTGTTCGAGCAGCCGCACGCCGCCACAAACGTCGGCGGGCGTCACCTCCAAGCCGGGCCTGGACATCAACCGCGCGCACAAGGACGGCGCGCCGTGGTGGGACGTCGACGTGTCGCGCATCCCTGATGCCACGCCGACCCTGCACACCGGCGCGTACAAGGCCGCGCCGTACTCGGTGCTGGGCAAGACCTACTTCCCGCTGCAAGAGTCCAAGACCTATGTGGCGTCGGGCACGGCGTCCTGGTACGGCACCAAGTTTCATGGTCAAAACACCGCCAACGGCGAAGTGTATGACCTGTACGGCATGAGTGCGGCCCACAAGACCCTGCCTTTGCCCAGCTACGTCAAGGTGACCAACCTCGATAACGGCAAGGCCGTGATCCTGCGCGTCAACGACCGTGGTCCTTTTTATTCGGACCGCATCATCGACTTGTCCTACGCCGCTGCCAAAAAGCTCGGCTATGCCGAAACCGGTACGGCCCGGGTCAAGGTTGAGGGTATTGACCCGCAAGCCTGGTGGGCGCAGCGTGGTCGCCCTGCGCCGCTGATGCTCAACGAGCCGAAAATGGCCCAGAACACTGCACCGACCGTGTCCACCGGCAAGGTTGAGCAATGGACACCGCCCGCGCAGCAGCATGCTGCCGATGTGGTCCCGGTCACCCCGATGGCCAAGGGCCAGGGCACCTATCTTCAGGTGGGTGCATTTGCCAATCCGGACGCTGCCGAGTTGCTTCGCTCCAAACTCAGTGGCATGGTCAGCACCCCAGTGTTTATCAGCTCGATTGTGCGCAATCAGCAAACCTTGCACCGTGTGCGCATGGGGCCAATAGCCTCGGCGGGTGAGGTGGCACAAACGCAAAACAGCGTGCGCCTGGCCAATCTGGGCCAGCCGAGCGTTGTGACGTCGGATCAGTAACACCGATCAAAGCGTTGGTCCCCGGGGAACCGGGGCCCAAACGCAGTTGCAGAGGTCAAGAATAAAAGCCCTTCCAGGGGCCGGGACTGCAACTGAATACGCGGCAGTCAGTCAAAAGACTGCCTGTACAGTTTTGCCCGCGAGGGTAAGTTTCCATTAACAACTTCGAGAGACGGATGAACATCACCACCTTTGCCAAACGCCTGTGCCTGCTAGTACCGCTGATCGTCACTCCTGCCGCCTGGGCAGTCGAGATGATGCCGTCGCCACCACAACTTGCAGCCAAGTCCTATGTTCTGATGGATGCCAGCAGCGGTAACGTGCTGGTCGAGAACAACGGCGACCAGCGTCTGCCGCCAGCCAGCCTGACCAAGCTGATGACCGCTTACATCGCGACTCTGGAAATCCGTCGTGGCCAGATCGGCGAAAACGATCCGGTAACCGTCAGCGAAAACGCATGGCGCACCGGTGGTTCGCGGATGTTCATCAAGGTCGGCACCCAGGTGTCGGTCAGCGACCTGTTGCACGGCATCATCATTCAGTCGGGTAACGACGCCAGCGTCGCCCTGTCCGAGCACATTGCCGGCAGCGAAGACGCTTTTGCCGACATGATGAACAAGACTGCCGGCGACCTGGGCATGTCCAACAGCCACTTCATGAACCCGACCGGTCTGCCGAACCCAGAGCATTACTCCTCGGCTCACGACATGTCGTTGCTGGCTCGCGCCATCATCCACGAAGACCCGACTCACTACGCGATCTACTCGCAGAAAGAGTTCTTCTGGAACGGTATCAAGCAGCCTAACCGCAACCTGTTGCTGTGGCGTGACAAGACCGTTGACGGTCTGAAAACGGGTCACACCGACGAAGCCGGCTACTGCATGGTGTCTTCGGCTGTACGTGATGGCATGCGCCTGATCGCCGTAGTGTTCGGCACCAACAGCGAAGCGGCCCGTGCTGCCGAGACCCAGAAGCTGCTGACCTACGGTTTCCGTTTCTTCGAAACTCAGACCTTCTATCAGAAGGGCACCGAGCTGGCTCAGGCCCCGGTCTGGAAAGGCACCACCAACCAGGTCAAGGCTGGCCTGGCTGATGACCTGACCATGACCCTGCCTAAAGGCCAACTGAAAAAGCTGGCTGCAAGCATGACCATGAACCCGCAACTGATGGCTCCTATCGCCAAAGGCGATGTGATCGGCAAGGTTGAGGTCAAACTCGACGACAAGGTTGTGCACAGTGCTGACTTGATCGCCCTTGAGCCCGTTGAGGAAGGTGGTATTTTCCGACGCGTTTGGGACAGCATCCGTCTATTCTTCTACGGTCTGTTCAACTAATAGCACCCACCTGCATGGCCCCGCGCTTACACGGCGTGGGGTTATCTCTGTAGCTCAAGGCTTACGAGGCCAATACGCCATGACCGATACCGAAGTAAAGGCGCCAAAGATCGAATTCCCCAACGTGGATTACCCGGTTAAGGTGATCAGCGACACGGGTGTGGGCAACAAGGACAAGATCATCGACATCGTCAAGAAACACGCGACGGTCAACGATGATCGTGTCGACGAGCGCCAGAGCACCAACGGCAAGTACACGACGATCCAGCTGCATATCGTGGCAACCGATCAGGATCAGCTCTACAACATCAACAGCGAATTGCGAGCCACCGGCTTCGTACATATGGTGTTGTGATGTCACAGGTCTTGGGTATTCGTGAGCTGGGTGTGCTTGATTACGAGCGCACCTGGTTGGCGATGCAGCGATTCACCGATGAGCGCAAGCTGGTTCCGGACACGCAAGACGAAGTCTGGCTGGTGCAGCATCCGCCGGTGTTTACCCAAGGTCAGGCAGGCAAGGCCGAGCATCTGCTGCTGCCTGGGGATATCCCGGTGGTCAAGTCGGATCGCGGTGGTCAGGTGACCTATCACGGCCCAGGCCAATTGGTTGCCTACCTGATGCTCGACGTGCGCCGGCTGGGCTATGGCGTGCGTGAGCTGGTCACGCGGATGGAACAGTGCCTGATCGACCTGCTCGCCAGCTATGGCGTAAGCGCTGCAGCCAAGGCCGATGCGCCGGGGGTGTATGTCGATGGCGCGAAAATCGCCTCATTGGGCCTGCGGATCCGCAATGGCTGCTCCTTCCACGGTCTGGCCCTGAATGTGGACATGGACCTGGAACCGTTTCGACGGATTAACCCCTGTGGCTATGCGGGGCTGGCGATGACCCAGCTGCGTGACCATGCAGGGCCGATTGAATTTGCCGAGGTAGGTGCCCGGCTGCGCTCGCAGCTCGTCAAACACCTCGACTATGCTGAGCAGACGACCCTGACGGGCGGAATCGATTGATATGACTACTGCGCAAGACGCTGTTCAAACCCTGATCCCAACGCTGGATATCTCAGAACGTGCAGCCCGCGCCAGCGAGGCCCGTTCCAAGGTTGAGACCGGCGTCAAGTTGCGCGGTGCCGAGAAGGTTGCGCGTATCCCGGTAAAGATCATTCCGACCACCGAACTGCCGAAGAAGCCTGACTGGATTCGCGTGCGTATTCCGGTATCTCCGGAGGTCGACCGCATCAAGTCCCTGCTGCGCAAGCACAAACTGCACAGTGTGTGCGAAGAAGCTTCGTGCCCGAACCTTGGCGAGTGCTTCTCGGGCGGTACCGCGACCTTCATGATCATGGGCGACATCTGCACCCGTCGTTGCCCGTTCTGTGACGTGGGCCACGGCCGACCGAAGCCACTGGACACCAATGAGCCGCAAAGTCTGGCGATTGCCATTGCTGACCTGCGTTTGAAGTATGTGGTGATCACCTCGGTAGACCGCGATGACCTGCGTGACGGCGGTGCCCAGCACTTTGCCGACTGCATCCGCGAGATCCGCAAGCTATCGCCGGGCGTACTGCTCGAGACCCTGGTTCCGGACTACCGTGGCCGCATGGACGTAGCGCTGGAAATCACCGCAGCCGAGCCGCCTGACGTGTTCAACCACAACCTCGAAACCGTTCCGCGTCTGTACAAGGCTGCGCGTCCGGGCTCCGATTACCAGTGGTCGCTGACTCTGCTGCAACGCTTCAAGCAGATGATGCCGCACATTCCAACCAAATCCGGCTTGATGCTGGGCCTTGGCGAAACGGACGACGAAGTGATCGAAGTGATGAAGCGCATGCGCGAACATGACATCGACATGCTGACCTTGGGCCAGTACTTGCAGCCATCGCGCAACCATTTGCCGGTACAGCGTTTCGTGCACCCGGACGTTTTTGCCTGGTTCGCCGAAGAAGGCTACAAGATGGGCTTCAAAAACGTGGCATCCGGTCCTCTGGTACGTTCTTCGTACCACGCTGATGAACAAGCCAAGCTGGTCAAATCCATGCTGGTGAGTGCCTGACCCCATGACTAACCGGCTCACCGCGCCAGTGTCCTTCAAGGCCCACAGCGCGGTGCCCGCGTTGCCCGCTGGCGGGGTGATCGCCCTGATCGCCCCGGCAGGCCCTGGCGAACTTGATCTGAACCTCGCGACCCAATGGATGCATGCACGCGGCTACCAGCTGCGTGTATATCCGGGGGTGTGGCAAAGGGAGGGTTATCTTGCCGGCTCGGATGCAGAGCGCTTGCGCGACCTGCATGATGCTTTTGCCGATGACAGCGTCGATGCCATTTTCTGCCTGCGTGGGGGTTATGGCTGCCCGCGTTTGCTTGATGGTATCGATTTTGAGCTTCTACGCGGTCATCCCAAGCCGTTTGTCGGCTATAGCGATATTACCGCGTTGCATTTGGCGATCACTCGTTACGCGGGCTTTGTGACCTTTCACGGGCCGATGCTGAACGCCGATCTCCTGGGCAACAAGCAAGCACCCACCGAGTCCTCGCTGCTGCACATGCTTAGCGGGCAACAGCCGCCAACGCTGGAGCATCCGCTGGCTTATCCATTGACGACCATTGCTTCTGGCTGTGCCAGTGGCCGTTTGCTGGGTGGCAACCTGTCGATGATTTGCGCGGTGATGGGCACGGCGTTTGAACTGGATGGCGAAGAGATCATCCTGTTTATCGAAGACGTCAACGAGCCACTGTATCGGGTCGACCGCCTGCTCACGCATTTGCGTCTGGCGGGCAAGCTCGACAGGTTGCGCGCAGTGCTGGTGGGGGATGTGGCCGGCGTTGAGCGTGCGGCGCTGGAGCAATTGCTCACCCAGGAACTGGGCGGGCTGGGTATTCCGGTACTTGCCGGTTGGCGCAGCGGGCATTGCGACCCGAACCTGACATTGCCGATGGGGGCACAGGTCAGGCTGGATGCGGATCAGCAGTTGTTGGTGCTTGAGCAGGATGTAGTCAAGGTCAAAAGCCCCTCACCCTAACCCTCTCCCGTAGGGAGAGGGGACTGATCGGATTGATGCAGGATTCAGCTCCAGCCTTTCAGACGGTAGAGATCTCACCGGCTACGCAAACTCTCCAGCAACTTATGACTCGGATAGCCATCTGCTGGCCAGCCCATGGCCTGCTGGGCGCTGCGAATAGCCTTGCGGGTATTGGCGCCAATAATACCGTCTGCGTTACCCGCATCGTAATTGCGCTGGCTCAGCAGCATTTGCAGTTCGACCCGCTCGGAGCGGCTCAGCGGTCGGTCATCCTTTGGCCAATCAGCCAAAATGGTCCCGCCACCGCCGAAGCGCTGAGACAACAAGCCCACCGCCAGTGCATAGGACGACGAGTTGTTGTAACGCAGGATGGCGCGGAAGTTATCCAGCACCAGGAACGCCGGCCCACGGTAGCCCGCAGGCAGCAGCAGGGTGGCACTCAACTGCTCTGAACCGGCTGCGCTGGCGGGTGCCTTGACCCCCAACTGCTGCCATTCGGCAACACTCTTTTTGACGGCGCCATCTGCCAGTGCGTAATCGAACCCGGCAGGCAATGTAACCTCATAGCCCCACGGCTGGCCTTGTTTCCAGCCCGAGCTTTGCAAATAGTGCGCAGTCGAGGCCAGGGCGTCGGCGGAGCTGTTCCAGATATCGCGACGGCCATCACCATCGAAATCCACGGCGTGGGTTTCATAGGTGGTGGGGATAAACTGGGTCTGGCCCATTGCGCCCGCCCACGAGCCGAGCATTTTGTCGGGGCTTATATCGCCTTCCTGAATGATCTTCAGTGCAGCGATCAATTGGCTTTGGGCAAACTCCGGGCGGCGCCCTTCATAGGCCAGGGTCGCCAGGGAGCGAATGACTGACTTGTTGCCCTGGAACGAGCCAAAATTGCTTTCCATGCCCCAGACTGAAACCAGTGCCTGGCGATCTACCCCATAACGCTGTTCGATGCGGCTCAGCAGCTCGGCGTTTTGCTCCAGCAAACGCTGACCGTTACGCACGCGCAAAGGCGATAGGGCGCCGTCCAGGTATTCCCAGACCGGGCGGCTGAATTCCGGCTGGCTGCGATCAGCCTTGATCACGCTCATGTCCGGTGTAATGCCGGCAAAGGCGTTATCGAATACCTGCGGGTTGATTCCGGCCTTGAGTGCTTGGGCGCGGAAACCGGCTTGCCACTCGCTGAAGCTTTGCGCGGGCTGAACAAGGGGGGTGTCGCTGCCTGGTACAGGCGCGCTGGTGATTACCGCAGGTGCCGGAGGTATCACAGGCAAGGTTTGAGCATCGGCTGCGGTCGGTTTCTCAGCGCAGGCGACCAAAAGGATGACGCTGGAAGCAGCGATCAGTTGGCGCATCGGCCAACGGCGTGTATGACGTGAGAGCATGCGCAGGTCCAGGTAATGCAAAACAGAAGCAGACCTTATCATCCCCGCCGTCAGGCAGCCAGAAAGTAAAAAGCCTCCCGGTCTCTCGACTGGAAGGCTTCGCGGCGGTAGCTGCCTTTGCCTTTGGCGGGGCGTTCCTGGCGGCTGCGGAACAGGGGTTGGGCAACGATGGATTTGGCCTTGTTCGGGCGCTTGCTCATGGCATTTGCTCTCGCTTGAGTTGAACAAGCGCAAATCATCGGCCAGATTTTTTGCGTTGTCCAGTGGGCGGGGCTGAGCGGTAAAGCCCTAGCCTTGGCGGATCACTCCGCCGGCAAATTCAGCCGTTGCCCACACATCAATAAAGTGAGTCGACTCAGGCTGCTCCAGGCCGAGCCTGCTGCCTGGCCTTTGATCTGGGCATCAATACGCTGCGCGTCCAGTAACAATTGTGCCCAGCGCTGCGCTGAATAACGCTGCAAAGCTTTGCTCATCAGCGGTTTGCGCTTGTCCCACACCGGTGGTCGCGCCTGACTGAACGCCTTGTCCAATGGCGTGCCCTGGCTGTATTGCAGGGCAATATTGGCCAGTACCCGCAGCTCGCGGGCCAGGGCCCACAGGATCACAGGAGGCTCCACGCCTTCACCACGCAAGCCTTCGAGCATGCGCAGGGCATGGGCAGCCTCGCCGTTAAGTACCGCATCCACCAGGCCAAACACATCAAAACGCGCACTGTCAGCCACTGCGCCTTGCACGGTTTCGACAGTGATTTGCCCGTCTTCAGCCATCAACTTGAGCTTTTCGATTTCTTGCGCGGCAGCCAGAAGATTGCCTTCAACCCGCGCGGATATCAGCTCCACTGCGTCATGGGTGGCGGACAGCCCGGCCTGCGACAAGCGCTGGCGAATCCATTGCGGCAACTGGTTGGCGTCCACTGGCCAGATCTGCACGAACTGGGTATGAGCGCCTTCAACCAGCGCCTTGCCCCACTTGGTCTTTTGAGCGCTGCCATCGAGCTTGGGCAGGCTGATCAGCAGCAGGGTGTCTTCGGCAGGGCGCGAGCAATATTCGATCAGTGCCGCAGCGCCCTTGTCACCAGGCTTGCCCGAAGGCAGGCGCAGCTCCAGCAGACGCTTTTGCGCAAACAGCGACATGCTGGCTCCGGCTTGCAGCAACGAGCCCCAGTCAAAGCTGGCGTCGGCGCTGAACACCTGGCGTTCATCGAAACCTTGCTGGCGAGCGGTGCTGCGAATGGCGTCTGCGGCTTCCTGGCACAGCAGCGGGTCATCGCCGCTGATGATGTAGACCGGCGAGAGGGTGCCTTGCAGATGCTTGGCGAGTTGGGCAGGGGCGAGTTTCATAGGGCCATAACGATAGCGGGGCGCTTGAGCGCCCCGTATGCCTTACTGGTTTTGCAGTTCGAGAGGCGACTGTTGAGGAGTTTCCTCTTGAGCCTTGCGTGCAGCTTCGATGGCATCGGCTTCAGCCTTGGCCTTCGCTTCGGCTTGCTGTTGCAGTATTTCCAGCTGGGCCGGGGTCAGTTGTTCCAGGCGCAGAACCAGTTGCTGGATCAGGTCGCGGCGCAATTCCTTGCGAACCATGACGCCTTCCTGGGTGCTGCCGGCCACGTTGCTGCCGTCCTGCAGATAGACCTTGTAGGCCTCAACCTTGTCACTCAATAGCGTCAGATGGTTCGGGCCCTGAATTTCGTACTTCACCACGCTGTTCAACTGATACTCGGCAGTACTCGTGTTGCCGGTGTAGCTGGCAGAGCGCTGGGTATCCTTCTCGTCGGTCAGAACCAGTTTATATGGCGCGTTGGCGGTGATTTTCACGCCGCTGTTTTCCAGCACCTGACGCAGCTGACGTACTGTGTCGCCATAGGCGTTGCGCGCGCTGACATCGAGTTCGGTGATCGTCAGCTGGTTGGTGCCGGTACCGCGCAGTTGAAAGCCGCAGGCGCTCAACAGAACCGCGAGCCCCATCACCAGCAAATTGCGTTTGATCATGTGTTGCTCCCCTTGAAACCAGATGGGCCGACCACGCGGCCCTGAAGGTCTTGTTGGGCGCCTGCGCAAAACGCAGGCGCCTGTTCCAGTTAGCTGGCGACGATATTGACCAATTTGCCCGGTACCACGATCACTTTGCGAATCGTCAGGCCTTCGGTAAAACGCAGTACGTTTTCATTGACGCGGGCTGCGGCTTCAACTTCTTCACGACTGGCGCTGGCTGGCATTTCGATATGCCCGCGCAGTTTGCCGTTGACCTGAATAACCAGTTGCAAGGTGTCTTGAACCAGCGCGCTTTCGTCCAGGGTTGGCCATGCCGCGTCGATGATTGCACCCGCATGCCCCAACTGGTTCCACAGCTCATGGCTGATATGCGGGGTGATCGGTGCCAGTACCAGAGCCACAGTCTCAAGGCCTTCCTGCAACAGGGCGCGGTCTTGTTCAGTCACTTGCGGTGCTTTTTCGAGCACGTTCATCACGGTCATCACCTGGGCGACGGCGGTGTTGAACTTGTGGTGCTGACCAACGTCCTGGCTGGCTTGCTTGATAGCCTGGTGGATGGCGCGGCGAACGACTTTTTGCTCATCGGTCAGGCTGGTGATATCCAGTGTCCCCGGCAGGCCTTGGCCTACATGGGCATGGGCCAGGCGCCAGACGCGCTTGAGGAAACGGTGCGAGCCTTCAACACCCGAGTCGGACCATTCCAGGCTTGCGTCAGGCGGCGAAGCAAACATCATGAACAGGCGGCAGGTGTCTGCGCCGTATTGTTCGATCATGTATTGCGGGTCAACACCGTTGTTCAGCGACTTGGACATTTTCTGCGTGCCGCCGATTTCCACCGGCAGGCCGTCGGTCTTCAGCTTGGCGCCGATGATCTTGGCCTTGGCATCACGTTCGATTTCCACGTCGTCCGGGTTGAAGTAATCCTTGCCACCGTTGTCCAGCGTACGGAAGTAAGTCTCGGCGATCACCATGCCCTGGGTCAGCAGGTTCTTGAACGGCTCGTTGGAGCTGACCAGGCCTTCGTCACGCATCAGCTTGTGGAAGAAGCGCGCGTACAGCAGGTGCAAAATGGCGTGTTCAATACCGCCGATGTACTGATCGACCGGCAACCAGTGGTCTGCCGCCGATTTTTCGACCAGACCGCCTTCATAGTGCGGCGAGGCGTAACGGGCGTAGTACCACGAGGACTCGACGAAGGTGTCCATCGTGTCGGTTTCGCGTTTGGCCGGTGCGCCACATTTAGGGCAGCTGCACTCGTAGAATTCAGGCATGCGTGCCAGTGGCGAACCGGCGCCATCGGGTACGACATCTTCTGGCAAGACCACTGGCAGCTGGCTTTCAGGTACCGGTACGTCGCCGCAGGTATCGCAATGCACGATCGGGATCGGGCAGCCCCAGTAGCGCTGACGGCTGATGCCCCAGTCACGCAGGCGGAACTGGGTACGCGCCTGGCCCAGGCCTTTGGCGGTCAGGGCGGCTTCGATGGCGGTGAAGGCAGCGTCGAAATCAAGACCGTCAAATTCGCCGGAGTTGATCAGCGGGCCGTGGTCATTGTAAGCGTCCTGCCAGGGAGCAGGTGACTCGTCGCCAGCGCTGGTGCGCACTACCGATTTGATCGGCAGGTTGTACTTGGTGGCGAATTCAAAATCGCGCTCGTCGTGTGCAGGTACTGCCATTACCGCGCCGTCGCCGTAATGCATCAGTACATAGTTGGCGACCCATACCGGCAGTTTTTCGCCGGTCAGCGGGTGTTCGACGAACAGCGAAGTTGGCAGGCCCTTTTTCTCCTGGGTTGCCATGTCGGCTTCCGCCACGCTACCGCCTTTGCATTCAGCGATAAACGCTTGCAGCTCGGGGTTGCCTTGCGCGGCCTGGGTGGCGAGCGGGTGTTCGGCAGCCACGGCAACGTAGGTGGCACCCATCAGGGTGTCAGGGCGGGTGGTGAACACCTTGAGTGCGCCCGCTTCGCCGATGGATTCGACGTTGTAAGGGAACTGCACTTCCATGCCGCGGGATTTGCCAATCCAGTTGCGCTGCATGGTTTTGACCTGCTCGGGCCAGCCGGGCATGTCATCGAGGCCTTCCAGCAGTTCATCCGCGTAAGCGGTGATCTTGAAGTAGTACATCGGGATTTCGCGTTTTTCGATCACCGCACCCGAACGCCAGCCACGGCCGTCGATCACTTGCTCGTTGGCCAGAACAGTCTGGTCCACCGGATCCCAGTTGACGGTACCGTTTTTACGGTAGATCACACCTTTTTCGAACAGGCGGGTGAACAGCCATTGTTCCCAACGGTAGTAATCCGGCTTGCAGGTAGTGATTTCGCGGGACCAGTCAACGGCCAGACCCAGGCTGCGCAGTTGGGTCTTCATGTAGGCGATGTTTTCGTAGGTCCACTTGGCCGGTGCGACCTTGTTCTTCATGGCGGCGTTTTCAGCCGGCATGCCGAAGGCGTCCCAACCCATGGGCTGCAGGACGTTCTTGCCAAGCATGCGCTGGTAACGGGAGATCACGTCACCGATGGTGTAGTTGCGCACGTGCCCCATGTGTAGCTTGCCGCTTGGGTACGGGAACATCGATAGGCAGTAGAACGTCTCTTTGCCTAGATCTTCGCTGACTTCGAAGGACTTTTGGTTGTCCCAGAATGATTGGGCGGCGGCTTCTATTTCACGGGGCTGATATTGTTCGTGCATGGCTACTTGTACTGATAAAGGGTGGCCTAATCCTCTTCAACATAGACCGGCTACAGTGTTGCCCGGTCAGGTTGGAGCAGGGGTTACAGGAAGTCCCGTAGCATACATGACCCCGCTCTATCGAGGGAAACCCTGATTGCCTCATCACTCCGTTGGTCGCAGTAGCACGCCGCTTTTAGATGCGCAGCTAAGCTCTCCTTTGGGGGAGATTCATTTCCTTAAATGAGGTGGACGGATGGCAGAGTTGCAACGCAGCGTAGCAACATCGCAAGTGTATGAGCGGCTGATTGATCGTTTGAGTATGGCTCTTGATTCAGCAAAGACGGCTGTCGTATTACGTGATGAACGCCCAGTCGAATTGGAATTGCGAGGCTTGAGTCATGCCGAGCTGGAGTTGATCAACCTCTATTTGAACCGGATCGGGCGTGAGACAGTCAAACGCTCGCAAGGCAGCGTGAACATGCAGGATGCCCCCAGAGCCAAGGTTATCTGGCTCAAAGACAGGGTGCAGGGAGCTTAGGCCATACGGCGATTCAAGCCCGGCCTTAAATAAAGCCGCATCAAGAAAGGTTGTACCCCGGGTTGATGCATCACACGTTTGTGTTTGGGTTTCTCACCTGCGTTATTGATGTGCTCACTCAACCCCCTTAGGCTTCGGGCATCTTTGGAGATGCTCGATGCCTATTCGATATTTTTTAAAACAACTTCTATTGCCTCCTGGCATTTTGCTGTTGCTTCTGGCGCTTGCCTGGTGGCTGCGGCGTACGCGTCCGCGTTTGGCGGGTGTGTTGTTTGCCCTGGGGCTGGGCGGCTTCTGGCTGATGAGCTTGCCGGTAATGGTGGAGTGGGGCGCCCGGGTGCTGGAGCGTGAGCCGCCGCTGACGCAGAGCGAATGGTCGACGCTGGCCGGGCGTGCCGATGCCATTGTGGTGCTGGGTTCGGGTCGTGAGCGGGGTGATCCCGCCTGGGGCAGCGATCAGCCCACCGGTATTGGTCTTGAGCGCCAGCGTTATGCCGCGCGACTGGCCAAGGCCTCGGGCTTGCCGGTATTGACGACTGGAGGTTTGCACTACGGCTCGCCGCCCAGTGAAGCGCAGTTGATGGCTGATTCATTACGTGATGACTTCGGCGTGCAAGTTCGCTGGAAAGAAGAGCAAAGCCGTACTACGTGGGAAAACGCCAAAATGACCGCAGATATACTGCTGCCGCTGGAGATCAAGCGCGTGGTCGTGGTGACGAACGGCTGGCATATGCCGCGTTCGGTATGGAGCTTTGAAAAGGCTGGTTTTGAAGTGGTGCCCGCGCCGGTAGGTTTTTTCAGTGCCGACAATGCGCGACCGCTGGGGGGCTGGATGCCTGAGTACAAAGCGTTCTGGCAGTCCGGGTTGTTGATCAATGAAGCGGTGGGGCAGATTGCCTATCCGTTGTTTTATCGCTGACCGCTCAAGCAAAAGCCCCTCACCCTAGCCCTCTCCCGGAGGGAGAGGGGACTAAAGGCAAAAGCAGCTCTGCGCAACACCACAAATCAGCTCTCTCTCCCTCCGGGAGAGGGTAGAAGCAGACGCAGACGCACAAGGCTTAAACCGTCTTGGCAATCCGGCTGGTGACCAGCGCCCAACCAATCAACAAGCTGCACAGGATGATCAACGGCCACGAGCGCCATTGCAGGTAAGGCGTGAGGTCATGCATGGGCACCACTTCGCCGTACATGATGCCCTGCTCGAACTGCGGGATTTGCGTAGTGATTTGCCCAAATGGGTCGATCAGCGCGGTTACGCCATTGTTGGTGGCGCGAATCATCCAGCGCCCGGCTTCCAGGGCGCGCATTTGCGCCATTTGCAGGTGCTGCAATGGCCCGATCGAGGTGCCGAACCAGGTGTCGTTGCTGATGGTCAGCAGGATGTCGCTCTGGGCTGCAAGACCGGCAACGAAGTCGGGGTACACCACTTCATAGCAAATCAGCGGTGCGATCTGATAGCCCTTGGCTTGCAACATGGCTTGATCTGCAGGGCCGCGTGCAAAGTCCGACATTGGCAGGTCAAAAAATGCGATCAGGCCGCGCAGTACATCCTGCAGCGGCACGTATTCGCCAAACGGCACCAGCTTTTGTTTCAGGTAAACCCCGTCGCCCTGGCCTACGGCGGTGATGCCGTTGAAGTAGCGCGGTTCATGACGCACTTCCTGGCGGATTGGCACGCCGGTAATCAGCGCTGAATTCCGGTCGGCGGCAAAGCGTCCCATCATGCTCAAAAAGCCTTCAGCATTCTCTTTGAGGACAGGGACGGCGGTTTCTGGCCACACGATCAGGTCGACACGCTTTGAACTGAACGTCATGTCGCGGTACAGGGCCAACTGTGCGTTGACCTGCGCCGGGTCCCATTTCATGCTTTGTTCGATATTGCCCTGGATCGCCGCCACGCTCAGCGGGTCACCCGACGGGCTGGTCCAGGCGTGGTGCTTGAGTGCCTGGCCGATGACCCAGGGGCCGATCAGCAAGACTACGCCTGCGGCGACAAAAGCCTTGCGTCTGGCCTTGATCAGGCGCGGCAGGTTACACAGCAGGGCTGCGGTCAGGGCCAGGGAGAACGAAATCAGCCACATGCCGCCCAGCGGGGCAAGCCCGGCCAAAGGGCCGTCGAGCTGGCTGTAACCGGAGTACAGCCACGGGAAGCCGGTGAGGAACCAGCCGCGGAAGGCCTCTTGAGCCACCCACAGCGCAGCAAATGCCAGCGTATCGGCCAGTGGCGCTTCGTTACGGCGGATCCAGCGTGCCCATACCCAGGCGGGCAGGGCAAAGAACCAGGCAATGGCTGCCGTGAACAACAGCATCAGGAAGCCGGCCAGCAGCACCGAAGCACCACCAAAATGGTGAATGCTGTAGTAGATCCAGCTGGTACCCGCGCCAAACAGGCCAAAACCGAAGCACCAGCCACGGCCCAGCGCCTGTTTTGGCGACAGTTCGCGCAAGCCGAGATAGAACATGGCCAGGGCAACCAGTGCCAATGGCCAGATGTCGAAGGGTGCCAACGCCAGGGTTGTCAGTGCGCCGGCCACCACGGCCAGCAGGTTACCGGGCCAGCCGGGGGAGGTTATCCAGCGCATTTCAATCCTTGGTGTTGAGGTTTAGCGGGCGATAGGCGTCAGACGAATCAAATGAATCCGGCGGCTGTCAGCATTGAGAATGCGGAAGCGGTAAGGGCCGATTTCAGTGGTTTCGTTGCGTTTTGGCAAGTGCCCGAATGCACTCATGACCAGGCCACCCACGGTGTCGAACTCATCGTCGGAGAATTCGGTATCGAAGAACTCGTTGAAGTTCTCGATCGGGGTCAGGGCCTTGATCAGGAAGTCACCGCTGGGCAGTGGCTTGATATAGCTGTCTTCCTCGACATCGTGTTCGTCTTCGATATCGCCGACGATCTGTTCCAGAACGTCTTCAATCGTCACCAGGCCCGCCACGCCGCCGTATTCGTCAATCACGATGGCCATGTGGTTGTGGTTGGCGCGGAACTCACGCAACAACACGTTAAGGCGCTTGGACTCGGGGACAAATGTCGCCGGACGCAGCAAATCCTTGATGTTGTACTTGTCGCCGTTCTCTTGAAGGATCAGCGGCAGCAGGTCTTTGGCCAGCAGGACGCCAAGAACGTCATCGTGGCTTTCGCCGATCACCGGGTAGCGCGAGTGCGCCGCATCGATGATCGCCGGGAGAAATTCACGGGGTGTCTGGGTCGCCTTGATGCTGATCATCTGCGAGCGCGGAACCATGATGTCCCGTACCTGCAGGTCAGCCACTTGAATGGCGCCTTCGACGATGGCCAGCGCTTCACTGTCCAACAGTTTGTTCTGGTGTGCTTCGCGCAGCAGCTCAAGCAGCTCCTGGCGGTTTTTCGGCTCATGGGCAAAGGCCTGGGTCAGTTTACCTAACCATGACTTTTGCCCGTTGCTCGATCGGTCTTCGCTCATAGCGATTTACTCGTATCCCTTGGTAGTTTCAGTGGGTGTTATTCGGTTTCGTCGTCTGCATAGGGGTCAGGATGACCCAGTTCTGCAAGCAACGTTCGTTCCAGCGCTTCCATTTCTTCGGCTTCTTCGTCTTCTATATGGTCGTAACCCAGAAGATGCAAGCAGCCGTGTATCACCAGATGGGCCCAGTGGGCCTCAAGGCTTTTGCCTTGTTCGGCGGCTTCGCGTTCGACCACGGCCACGCAAATCACCAGATCGCCCAGCAACGGGATATCGAGGAACTCATCGGGCACGTCGGCGGGAAAGGACAGCACGTTGGTGGCGTAGTCTTTGTGACGCCAGGTGTGATTCAACTCACGGCCTTCGGGTTCATCTACCAGACGAATGGTCATTTCCGAATCGGCGCTGCGCTGGCGCAAAGCCAGTTCGCACCATTGGCGGAACTGGGCTTCGCTGGGGGCACTGGCGTCGGTCGCCAATTGCAGGTCAAGCTCAAGCATCGTGGCGGTAATCCTTTGCAGCGGGCAGTGCGGCCAGCTTGTCGGCGGCTTCCTGTTCGTAGCGGCCATAGGCCTCTACGATGCGCTGCACCAGCGGGTGGCGCACGACGTCTTTGGACTGGAAGTGGGTAAAGCTGATACCCGGCACGTCCTTGAGCACCTCAATGACGTGGTTCAGCCCCGATTTGGTGCCTTTGGGCAGGTCGATCTGGGTGATGTCACCGGTGATCACGGCGGTTGAGCCGAAACCGATACGGGTCAGGAACATTTTCATCTGCTCGACGGTGGTGTTCTGGCTTTCGTCGAGAATGATGAAACTGTTGTTCAGCGTGCGACCGCGCATGTAGGCCAGCGGTGCGACTTCGATCACCTGGCGTTCGATCAGCTTGGCCACGTATTCAAAGCCAAGCATCTCGTACAGTGCGTCATAGAGCGGGCGCAGGTACGGGTCGATTTTTTGCGACAGGTCACCCGGCAGGAAACCGAGCTTTTCACCGGCTTCAACCGCCGGGCGCACCAGCAGGATGCGGCGGATCTGCTCGCGTTCCAGGGCATCAACTGCGCAGGCCACAGCCAGATAGGTTTTACCCGTACCCGCCGGGCCAATGCCGAAGTTGATGTCGTTGCCCAGGATCTCTTTGACGTAGCGCTGCTGGTTGATCCCGCGAGGGCGGATCATGCCTTTTTTGGTGCGCAGCGAAACACTGGCTTCGGCCACCGGGTTGCTGGCCAGGTCTTGTACTGCAGACTCTTGCAGGAACAGGTGGACCATGTCCGGCGAAAGCTCGGTGGCTTTGGTTTCGCGGTACAGGCGGCGCAGCAGGTTTTCTGCCGAAGAAGTGATTTTCGGGTCGCCGATCAGCTCGAACTGGTTACCGCGATTGCGAATTTCGATCGTCAGGCGTTGCTCGATCAAGCGCAGATGCTCGTCGAATTGCCCGCACAGATTGGCGAAACGGCGGGCCTCAAAGGGCTCGAGAAGGAAGCGATGTGGTTCGATGGGTGCGTTCAAGGTCGTATTTAGCCGCCCTTAGGCAATTGATATGGAATTAAGGATAACGCTAGCAGGTCAAGCGTGAAAGGACTTAACCAAATGTTTGATGTAGGAGCGGGCTTGCTCGCGATTGCATCACCGCGCTAATCCAGATGGACCGCGTTGCATGTATCGCGAGCAAGCCCGCTCCCACCGGGGAAGGTGTCAGTTCAGCAGCGAGCCGCGCAGCGAGTGTGGCTGGGCCGCATCAATATGCACATCGGCGAATTGCCCGATCAACTGCGGGTTATCGCAGCGGAAGTTGACGATGCGGTTGTTTTCGGTGCGGCCCTGCAACTCGCCCGGGTCTTTTTTCGAGTAGTCAGTGACCAGGATTCGCTGGGTCGAGCCCACCATCTGGCGGCTGATCTCGAAACCCTGCTGGTTGAGGCGATGTTGCAGCGCGTTCAGACGTTCTTTCTTGCGCTCTTCCGGGGTGTCGTCCGTCAGGTCTGCTGCCGGGGTGCCCGGGCGCTGGCTGTAAACAAATGAGTAGGAGAAGTCGAAACCCACGTCTTCGATCAGCTTCATGGTCTGTTCGAAGTCTTTTTCGGTTTCGCCCGGGAAGCCGACAATAAAGTCGGAGCTGATGCAGATCCCCGGTACGGCAGCGCGCAGTTTGCGCAGTTTGGATTTGTATTCCAGGGCCGTGTGATTGCGCTTCATCGCCGACAGAATGCGGTCGGAGCCCGATTGCACCGGCAGGTGCAGATGTTTGACCAGCTCCGGAACTTCGGCGTGGGCCTGGATCAGGCTGTCGGAAAATTCCAGCGGGTGGGAGGTGGTATAGCGGATACGCTCAATACCGTCGATCGCCGCAACCACACGGATCAGCTCGGCGAGGTCGGCCAGGCGACCGCCTTCGGTCAGGCCGCGGTAGCCGTTGACATTTTGGCCAAGCAGGGTCACTTCACGCACGCCGTTTTCAGCCAGGTGAATCACCTCGGCCAGCACGTCATCGAACGGGCGGCTGACTTCTTCGCCACGGGTATAAGGCACCACGCAGAAAGTGCAGTACTTGCTGCAGCCTTCCATGACCGAAACGTAGGCGCTCGGGCCATCAATGCGTGGTTCTGGCAGGTGATCGAATTTCTCGATTTCAGGGAACGACACATCGACCTGCGGCAGTTTGGTGATACGTGCAGCGTCAATCATTTCCGGCAGGCGGTGCAGGGTTTGCGGGCCGAAAACCACGTCCACATAGGGGGCGCGATCGCGGATCGCCGCGCCTTCCTGGCTGGCCACGCAACCGCCCACGGCGATGACCATCTCGGGGTTGGCCAGTTTCAGTTCGCGCCAGCGGCCCAGTTGGGAGTAAACCCGGTCCTGGGCACGTTCGCGGATCGAGCAGGTATTCAGCAGGATGACATCAGCGTCTTCGGCGCGCGCTGTGACTTCCAGGGCCTGATGTTCACCCAGCAGGTCGACCATGCGCGAGCTGTCGTACTCATTCATCTGGCAACCGTGGGTTTCGATGTAAAGCTTCTTGGCCATGGGTGTTCATCAAGTGGTTCAAAGAACCGCGCATTATAGGGTGCATAGCCGTTGCTTCCTAGCGTTGTGCGTCCGATGGCTATGCTATAGTTTGCGCCCTCTTTTTACCTTCAGATGCTTACCCGCCCACCATGACCAAACGTGAAGCTCCAATCTACAAGGTGATTTTCCTCAACCAGGGCCAGGTGTTCGAAATGTACGCCAAGCAGATCTATCAAAGTGATCTGTGGGGGTTTCTGGAAGTAGAGGAGTTCGTCTTCGGTGAGCGCACACAAATGGTCGTCGACCCCAGCGAAGAAAAGCTCAAGGCTCAGTTTGAAGGTGTGGTGCGCAGCTTTGTGCCGATGCACTCGATTGTGCGTATCGATGAGGTAGAGCGGCTGGGCACGCCGAAAATCAGCGAAGCCCGTGGTGTCAGCAACGTGATGCCGTTTCCGTTTCCGATGCCGGAAAAGTAAGTCGGTCAGTATGCGTTACGGCAACGAGTGAGCCGTTAAGGCAGCGGCGAAAACGGCGAGCGTGCGTCGGTTGATTGCAGCTCCTGCAGATACTTGCGGAAAATCTGCCCCAGGATCTGGGTGGCAGTTTCGAGCTGGTCGCGCGGCATTTGTTCGGCTACCAGGTCGGCAGTGTCCAGCGCGTCTTCTGCGCCATTGACCGCAGCCATTTTCAACACGATGTAAGCCTGAATGTTATTGGCCGGCACGCCTTCGCCCTTGAAGAACATGGTGCCGAGCTGGAACTGGGCCATGGCGTGGCCTTGCAGCGAGGCTTTTTCGAAGTAGCTCAGTGCTTTGTTCAAGTCTTGCGGGGTGTTTTTACCGTCGTAATAGAATTCGCCCAACTCGTATTCGGCTTCTGCATCCCCGGCTTTTGCCGCCTCTTCACAGGCTGCAAGCGCCTCTGCGAGGTCTTCAGGCTGTGTATTGAGGGTGCAGCGACCCATCGCTGGGATCAACAACGAGTTACCGCCTGCCTGGGCAAGCAACGGCTGTAGGAGCAACAGGCAGCCCAGTGCAAGGGCGCGGCCGGTGCGGTTCATGGGAATCGACGTACCTCTGAAAGACGGGTTAACCCGACCATGGGTTGTATAGGCGCGCATTATGAAATAAGCAGAGGCAACCTTACAAAGTCTTTACTCGTTTTTCTGCTACCTGAGCACGATATCCATTGATTTAAGACGATTTTGGACAGGCGGGGTAAAAGATCAGCCCATTACAGGCATAAAAAAACGGCAAGGGCGTCAACCCTTGCCGTTTTTGGGGATCACTTCAGCGCAGCGAATGCGCGTTCTGCAGCGTCCAGGGTCAGTTGCAACTCGGCTTCGCCGTGGGCGATCGAGGTGAAACCGGCTTCGAAGGCGCTTGGTGCCAGGTACACGCCCCCGTCAAGCATCAGGTGGAAGAAGCGCTTGAACAGGTCGGCATCGCTGGCCATCACGTCGTCAAAGGTGACGATGTCATCGGCGCCGCTGAAATACAGGCCGAACATGCCGCCCGCCTGGGTCGTCACGAAGGGGATGCCGGCTGCGTCAGCGCGCTGCTGCAAGCCGTCGAGCAGGCGGGTGGTGTAGTCGCTCAGCTCGGCGTGGAAGCCCGGGCGGCTGATCAGGCGCAGGGTGGTCAGGCCCGCGGCCATTGCCAGCGGGTTGCCGGACAAGGTGCCAGCCTGGTAAACCGGGCCCAGTGGTGCGATGTGCTGCATTATTTCGCGTTTACCGCCAAAGCAGCCGACCGGCATGCCGCCGCCGATGATTTTGCCGAAAGTGCTCAGGTCCGGGGTCACGCCGTAGTGAGCCTGGGCGCCACCCAGGGCTACGCGGAAGCCGGTCATCACTTCGTCAAAAATCAGTACCACGCCGTGCTGGTCGCACAGGCTGCGCAGGCCTTCCAGGAAGCCCGGTGCAGGCGGCACGCAGTTCATGTTGCCGGCGACCGGCTCGACGATGATGCAGGCCACGGTGTCGCCCACTTCGCTCAGCAATTGAGCAACTGCGTCGATATTGTTGAATTCGGTGGTCAGGGTGTGTTTGGCGAAATCTGCCGGTACCCCGGCGGAGCTTGGCACGCCCTGGGTCAACAGGCCGGAGCCGGCTTTTACCAGCAGGCTGTCGGAGTGGCCGTGGTAGCAGCCTTCAAACTTGAGGATATTGTCGCGGCCGGTGAAACCACGGGCCAGGCGGATGGCGCTCATGGTCGCCTCGGTGCCGGAGCTGACCATGCGCACCATTTCCATCGATGGCACGATGGCGCACACCAGGTCGGCCATTTCGGTTTCCATGGCGGTCGGGGCACCGTATGACAGGCCGTGTTCCAGTTGCGCACGCACGGCATCGAGTACTTCTGGATGACTGTGGCCCAGAATCATCGGGCCCCACGAGCCGACGTAGTCCACATATCGCTTGTTGTCTTCGTCGGTGACGTAGGCACCTTCGGCGTGCTTGAAGAACAGTGGCGTGCCGCCCACGCTCTTGAACGCACGTACGGGCGAGTTCACGCCACCGGGGATGTGTTTCTGGGCATTGGCAAACAGGGTTTCGGAACGAGACATGGTGGGCTCTCTCTGAATCAGGATTCGGTATTTAAATAGACAGCAAGGTGTTGAAGGCCCTGGCGCGCAGAGTGACTTCCCGGGCGCTTTCGGCGCCAAACAGGCCATGCACCACGGCCAGCAGGTCGGCACCATGGGCCACCAGCGGCGCAGCGTTATCAAGGGTAATGCCGCCAATCACGCAGATCGGCAGATCAAGACGGGCGCGGGCCTGGTCGAGTACGTCGAGAGTCGCGGTGGGGGCGCCGGGCTTGGTGCTGGAGTTGAAAAAGCGACCAAAGGCGACATAACTCGCCCCCTCTCTGGCGGCCTGTTCGGCCAGCTCGATCTGGCTGTGGCACGTCGAACCGATAATGGCCTGCGCGCCCAGCAGGGCACGGGCAGGTGTCAGCGGGCCATCGGTTTGCCCCAGGTGCACGCCAACACCCAGGCGGGCGGCCAGTTCGGCATCGTCGTTGATGATCAAGTGCGCCTTGTAGCGTTGGCACAAATCCAGCAGCGCCTGGGCCTCGCGCAGTCGGCGGGCGTCATCGTTGCTTTTGTCGCGATATTGCAACAGCGTCAGGCCGCCATCGAGAGCTGCCTCAACATAGGGCAGCAGTTTGCCGGCCAGTAACTGGCTGTCGGTGATTGCATAAAGACCGCGAAGCGTCATGGGGTGAGCCTCATTGGTTACGAGCAAAAATCCAGCGGCAAGCGGCGCGGTACAAATTGCCCCTGGCCCAGTTGCTCTGCATCACGCAGGGTGCGCCACGTGTAGTTGAGCGCGGTTTGCACGGCGCTGACCAGTTCTTCGCCGATGGCCAGGCGCCCGGCCAAGGTGCTGGCCAAGGTGCAGCCCGAACCGTGGTAGCTGCCCGGCAAGCGATGGCAAGTGAAGGTGTGGCGGCTGCCGTCACGGCTGTACAGGCGGTTATGTACTTCGTGTTCATCACCGTGACCGCCGGTAATCAGCAGGTGGCGGCAAAACGGCAGGAGTTTTTCGGCGCATTCATCGGCGCTGCCATCGGGCAGTTCGGCCAGGATGCGGGCTTCGGGAAGGTTGGGGGTGGCAATGGTGGCCAAGGGCAGCAGGCGCTCGCGCATGGCGTAGCCCACTTCGTCCTTGCCCAGTCGTCCGCCGCCGCCTGCGCGCAGCACGGGGTCGCAGACCATCGGCAGGTGCGGGTTGGCCTGAAGCAGTTCGACCACGGTGTCGACCATCTCCAGTGAACCGAGCATGCCCAGCTTGACCGCCGCGACCGTGGAGTCGCTGAGCACGGCATCGGCTTGCGCCAGCACCCACTCGCGATCCAGCACGCGGAAGTCGCGGACATTGACAGTGTTCTGCACAGTCAGGGCGGTCACCACCGGGGCGGCGTGACAGCCTTGAGCCAGCAGGGCTTCGATATCTGCCTGCAAGCCGGCACCACCACTGGGGTCATGGCCGGAGAGACAGAGGACAACGGGGCGAGAACTGTAGATATTCATGGTGCGCGAGCTTACCACCAAACGGTTTTTTCGGGCGCTTGCTCGATGTCGGGCTATAGGGTGTTTGCAAGTCTTTGTCTGGCCTTGAAAAATATCGTAGCCGGTGCGGCTCGTGCTCTGTAATGCCCGTGCTAGAGCCTTATTGAAGAATTGTCGGATGGTGTGTATGTGCCATTAATGGCTATGTTAAAGTGCCCTCAAATTATTAACCGGTCATTCGGTCGACGCGATCTCGAAGGGAATACGGGGTTGTACACGTCACCGGATGAGCTACGTTGGGGCTGTATGCGCTATTTGCTGATGATGTTGTTGGGCTGGCTACCGATGCTGGCCAGCGCAGTCGCTTTTGACGAATCCACACAAAGCCTGCCCTTGGGCCGCGTGATGCAGGTATTCGAAGACGCGGGCGGCGAAGCGACTCTGGCAGATGTCAGCGCACACGATGAACTGTTCAAACCCCATACCAAAGACACGCTGAACAAGGGCTATTCGCACTCGGCCTTCTGGGTCAAAGTCGACTTGCACTACCAGCCACAAGACCCGCAGGTGCATCGCACCTGGCTGCTTGAGCTGGCCTACCCGCCGCTGGACTCCATCGAACTGTACCTGGCAGACGCCCAAGGTAACTACCGTCTGGCCGAGCGAACCGGTGATGCACTGCCCTTCGACAGTCGCCAGATCAAAGAAAACAACTACCTGTTTGAACTCAACTTCAGCCCCGGGCAAAGCCAGACAGTGTACCTGCGTCTGGCCAGCCAGGGCTCTGTTCAGGCGCCGCTGACGCTTTGGTCGGCCCAGGCCTACCTCGAAGAGCAGCCCGTGCGGATTTACATCCTGGGCCTGATTTATGGCGTGTTGCTGGGGATGCTGGTTTACAACCTGTTTATCTACCTCAGCGTGCGTGACACCAGTTACCTCTATTACATCTTCTATATCGCCTCGTTCGGTCTGTATCAGTTGTCGGTCAACGGTGCGGCAGTGCAGTACTTCTGGCCGAACAACCCGTGGTGGGCCAATGCCTCCACCCCGTTCCTGATTGGTGCATCGGCGTTTTTTGGCTGCCAGTTCGCCCGCTCCTTCCTGCATACCGCCTCCCACAGCCGCTGGCTCGACCGGGCCCTGATGTTGCTGATGGGCGTAGGTGTTCTGGTGATGGTGCTCGCACTGACCACCAGCTATGCCGTGTCGTTGCGTCTGGCCACCGGCCTGGCGCTGGCGTTTATTGTCACCATTTTCACCGCTGGTGTGGTGGCTTGGGCACGGGGCCTGCGGGTCGCACGTTATTTTGTGATCGCCTGGTCGGCCTTTCTGCTCGGTGGCCTGGTTAATACGCTGATGGTGCTGGGTTACCTTCCGAACGTATTCCTGACCATGTACGCCAGCCAGATCGGCTCGGCAATCGAGGTCGGGTTGCTGTCGCTGGCGCTTGCTGACCGGATCAATGCCATGCGCGACTTGCAGGCGCGCACCCTGCAGGAGTCGGGGCAGAAACTCGCTGCCATGAACCAGCAACTGGCGCGCACCAACCAGCTCAAAGACGAGTTCCTGGCGACCGTCACCCATGAATTGCGCACGCCGATGAACGGTGTGATTGGTTCTCTGGAGCTGATCAAGACCCTGGACATGAGCCCTGAGCTGGAGCAGTACACCAAAACCGCGCAAGGTTCAGCGCGAGAAATGATGCACATGGTCAATGGCATCCTGACCCTGACCGAACTGCAAGCCGGGCGACTGGTCGCGCAGCCCCGACCCTTCAGCCTGAATGAGCTGCTGCAGGGGCTGAGCGATCAGTTCAGGCCGGCGGCGCGCAGTAAAGGGCTGGCGTTTTCGTACGAAGTGGCCCACAACCTGCCGGACCAATGGGTGGGCGATGCCGATAAAATTCGCCAGTGCATGGAGTGTCTTCTGGATAACGCGATCAAGTTCACCCGTGAAGGCGGGGTGATTTTGCGTGTTACCGGTAAAGCTGCAGAGGCCGGACGCTGGGCGCTGGCGTTCAATGTCATCGATAGCGGCATCGGTTTTGTTCACCAGGAAGAGGCTGAGCTGTATCAGCACTTCTTTCAGGTTGATGGCTCCATGACCCGTGAATATGGCGGCCTGGGTATTGGCCTGGCGATTTGCCGGCGCCTTGTGGAACTGCTCGGCGGGCGCCTGACCCACCATTCCCAGCCGGGGCAAGGTTCGCAGTTCCAGTTGTTGCTGGAGCTGGAACCCTCGGCGCAAATCCTGCCGCATACGCCCCGCTCGCCGTTGCTGGTGCGGGCGCCCGGGGACTGTGTGGTCTTGCTGGTAGAAGACCCGCAAAACCCTGTGGTAGTGCGCGCCATGTTGCTCAAACTGGGTTATCGCGTACTTGGCGTAGACTCGGGGCAGGCGGCCATAGACGCGCTGCGCCGCGAGCGGGTCGATGCGGTGTTGCTGGCGTGCCCGCTGGCCCTGGTCACCGGTACATCGATGGGCAGCCAACTGCTGACATTGGCCGCCTGTGCGCAGTTGCCCGTGCTGGCGCTGTTCGAGTCGCAAGCTCAGGCGCAGCAAGCCCGCGAGCAGGTCGACGGGATCACCGATTACCTGCTCAAACCGCTGCGCTTCGAGGACTTGCAACACACCTTGGCGCAACGCCTGTTGATCGACGAAGGCGATAAAAACGCCGAGTTTTAGGCGTTTATGCCCCTTGTTTAGCCACAGATGCGTGCTTCACTGGCTCATTGGTACGATCCCAAGGAGCCCGCGCAATGAACCTGCATCAATACGCAGAAACCCATCAGGTGACCAATCAGCCGCCGTCTCTGGGCGGCGTGAACCTGTATCGCATCGACCTGCCACTGCAGTATTGGAGCCAGCATTTCGGCGCGGGATGGGCGCAGGGGCGGATCGATCAATACGGTGCGCTGGCGGGCGGCCCGCTGATGGCGGCGGGTTTTCTGGCCAATGAGAACAAACCTCAGTTTGTAAGCCATGACCGTTTTGGGCATCGGATTGATCTGGTGGAGTTTCACCCGGCTTACCACGAGCTGATGCGCACAGCGATTGAGCATGGCTTGCCATCCTTGCCCTGGGCCCACCCTCAACCCGGCGCCCACGTGGCTCGCGCATCCATGACCTACCTGCACAGCCAGGCCGAAGCGGGCAGTGGTTGCCCCTTGACCATGACCTTCGCCAGCGTACCGGCCTTGCGCCTGCAACCGGACCTCGCTGCCATCTGGCTGCCCAAAGTGCTGGCCACTGAATATGACCCGCGAAATGTCGATATCAGCCAGAAGGCCGGCGTGACCCTGGGCATGGCCATGACTGAAAAGCAGGGCGGCACCGATGTGCGTGCCAATACCACGCGGGCTTACCCGGTGGGTGCCAAGGGGCCGGGGCAGGCCTATGAACTGCTGGGGCACAAATGGTTCTGCTCGGCGCCAATGTGTGATGGTTTTCTGACCCTGGCCCAAACCGACAAGGGCCTGAGCTGCTTTTTGTTGCCGCGCCATCGCCCGGATGGCAGCCGTAACGAGTTCTATATCCAGCGCCTGAAAAACAAGCTGGGCAATAGCTCCAACGCCTCCAGTGAAGTTGAGTTTCGTGGGGCATTGGCCTGGATGATCGGCGAAGAGGGCCGTGGCGTACCGACCATTATTGAAATGGTCGCCATGACCCGGTTCGACTGCATGGTCGGCTCCAGCGCCTTGATGCGTCAGGCGCTGACCCAGGCCAGCCATCATTGTGCCCATCGGCTGGTCGGCGGCCGGGTGCTGGCAGACCAGCCGTTGATGCAAAACGTACTGGCCGACCTGGCCCTGGAAAGCGAGGCGGCACTGTCCCTGAGCTTGCGCATGGGGCGGGCGCTGGACAACCCGCATGACCCGCAAGAGGCCAGGTTTTCGCGGCTGGTGACGGCGGTAGGCAAGTACTGGATCTGCAAACGGGCCCCGGCCATGATCAACGAAGCGGCCGAGTGCATGGGCGGTGCGGGCTATGTTGAAGACAGCATCCTGCCGCGCCTGTATCGAGAGGCGCCGGTCAATTCGACGTGGGAAGGGTCGGGTAATGTGCAGTGCCTTGACGTGTTGCGGGCCTTGTCCAAAGAGCCTGGCGTGCTAGATGCGCTGTTTGCCGAGCTCGGCGACGGGCATGGTGATGTGCGCCTGGCGCAGCATATTGCGCAGCTTAAAAGCGCGTTCACGGACACTGATGATATCCAGTACCGCGCTCGCCAACTGACAGAAGACATCGCCCTGGGTCTGCAGGCAAAACTGCTGCTGGAGGCTGGCAACAGCGATATCAGCGACGCCTTTATCGCCAGTCGGCTACAGGGTAGCGGCCGGGTGTACGGCACCTTGCCACGGGGATTGAACGTGGCGGCCATTGTTGCCCGCGCTACCCCGCTCCCACAGGGATTTGCGTGAGGCAGCCGATATTCTGTTTATCCCCGGCAGGCACAGGAAATCTGCGACAGGCAATTTTGTAGCTGCCATTAGCCATCGATGCAGGCAAGATAAAGACCTGCCCGTTCAGAAGACAGGATGCTTATCGTGACCGAAGCTTTTATTGTCGTTTCCACCGCTGAAGAGGCCGTTGACCGGCTTGCTGCTTTGCACGAGCGCGCAACCACGGCCTTGAGTCAGGCACTCAAGCGTTATCTCAAGGATCGGGTTGAACCCTCTGCGCAAGAGCGCGCGTTGTTTCGCTACCCCGAACTGCGTTTGACCTACCGTATCAACGGTGAAGTACCTACCACCACTCGCGCTTATGCCAAGGTCCAGTTGCCCGGTACCTACAGCGTCACCGTCACCCATCCTGCCTCTTTCCGTAACTATCTGCTGGAGCAGTTGGTGCCGTTGATGCGCGATTTCACCGTTGAGGTGGAAGTGGGTGTCAGTGAGCAAAATATTCCTTACCCGTACGTCGTCGAACAAGGCGATGAACTGGCCGGTTCCGGTGTGACTGCTGCGGCCCTGGCGCGGGTGTTCCCGAGCACCGATCTGTCCGCTGCCACGGATGGCATTGCCGATGGCCTGTACGATTGGGAAAACACCGATCCGTTGCCTTTGGCGCTGTTCGATGCGGCGCGGGTCGACTTCTCGCTGCGCCGGCTGGTGCACTACACCGGCAGCGACTGGCGCCATGTGCAGCCGTGGATCCTGCTGACCAACTACCATCGCTATGTCGACCAGTTCATCCTTCATGGCCTTGAGCAACTACGGGACAATCCGCGCTTTGTGCGCATGGTGATGCCGGGCAACGTGATCATCGAAAAGTCGATGGACTACGGCGAAGCCCAGGCCATTGCGGCGGGTGTGGTGTGGCATCGCTACCAGATGCCGGCGTATCACTTGCAGGCCAACGATGGTCATGGCGTGACTCTGGTCAACATCGGCGTCGGCCCGTCCAACGCAAAAAACATTACCGATCACCTGGCCGTTCTGCGCCCCCATTGCTGGCTGATGATTGGCCACTGTGGCGGCCTGCGCCAGTCGCAAACCATCGGTGATTACGTGTTGGCCCACGCCTACATGCGTCGCGACGGTATTCTTGATCGGGTGGTACCGCCGAACATTCCGATTCCGGCACTGGCTGAAGTCCAGCTGGCGTTGCAGGAAGCAGCGGCACAAGTGACGGGTGAGCGCGGCGACGAGCTGAAAAAGCGACTGCGCACCGGCACCGTGCTGACCTATGACGACCGTAACTGGGAGCTGCGCTGGGCTCAGGAACGTCCGCTGATCAACCTGTCCCGTGCTGTTGCCGTGGACATGGAGAGCGGCACCATTGCCGCCCAGGGTTATCGCTTGCGCGTCCCGTACGGCACGCTGCTGTGTGTGTCTGACAAACCGCTGCACAGTGAAATCAAACTGCCGGGTTCGGCCAACGCTTTCTATGAGCGGGCGGTGAGCCAGCATTTGAAAATCGGCATTGCCGCCGTGGACTTGATGCGCGGCCAGCTCAATTCCCTGCACTCGCGCAAACTGCGCAGCTTCGACGAACCGCCGTTCCGTTGATCGGTGATGGTCATTTAGCGATCGGGGGACTAGCATTGCCAGCCCTGATCGCTAGATGTCCTTTTTTGTCATGTCTCGTCCTGCCCCACGCCGCCCGGCCTCGAAAAGCCCCACTGCGCAAGCTGCCAATCGCCGTGTGGCCAAAGCGCCGCCGTCCGATCCCAAGCTTTACCTGTTCAACAAACCCTTCGATGTGCTGACCCAGTTCAGTGACGAAGGCGGGCGCGCAACGCTCAAAGACTTTATTCCGATTCCGGGCATCTACCCGGCAGGGCGACTGGACAGGGACAGCGAAGGCTTGCTGCTGCTGACCAATGATGGTCAGTTGCAGGCGCGGATTGCCGACCCCAAGCATAAGTTGCCCAAGACCTACTGGGTGCAAGTCGAGGGCGAGCCCACTGAGGAGCAACTGCAGCAGTTGCGCGAGGGTGTCGAACTCAATGATGGCAAGACTCTGCCTGCCGAGGCCCGGGCCCTGGATGAGCCGCAGCTATGGCCGCGTAACCCGCCGGTGCGTTTTCGCAAAAGCATCCCGACAGCCTGGCTGGAGTTGGTGATCCGCGAAGGCCGCAACCGTCAGGTGCGGCGCATGACCGCTGCAGTGGGGTTGCCGACCTTGCGACTGGTGCGGGTGCGCATTGGTGACTGGAGCATTGAAGGGCTGGAGCAGGGGCAGTACCGGGAAGTCCCGGCGCGGCTATAGCGCTCCGGATTCGATCAGACCGATGACCACACTTTTGATGATGAACGCGGCAACGCCCAGGCCCAGAACGAAAAACAGGATCATGGAGCCGAAGCGTCCGGCTTTGGACTTTTTCGCCAGATCCCAGACGATAAAGGCCATGAAAATGATCAGCACGCTGACCAGAATCGTCATCATCCACTCTTCAAGTACTGCAGGATCCATCAGTATTCTCCGGCGATATCGTGGGAAAAAGCCGTAGGAGTATACGGCAGGGGAGCGGGGCTGGTTGTTGAGCTGGGTCGTGTAGATGAACTGCGTAGTCGCTGCCGAAGGCTGCGAAGGGTTGCACCGCAACCCGTTTTCTTGAATTCACCACAGCCTCTTCGCAGCCTTCGGCAGCGACTACAGGCCTGCTTATGTGCGCAAATGAGTCAACGGCAGCTCTGTGCTGTTAAGCACCTGGTTGAGCACAAAGCTCGAACGCACGCTGGTCACGCCTTCGATGCGGGTCAGCTCGCCCAGCAGCAGTTTCTGGTAGTGATCCATGTCGGCGACCACTACTTTCAATTGGTAGTCCGCGTCCATACCGGTCACCAGGCTGCATTCCAGCACTTGCGGCAGGGCGCGGATGCAGGCTTCGAAATTCTCGAAACGCTCTGGTGTATGTCGGTCCATTCCAATCAGCACGTAGGCTGTAAGGCTCAAGCCCAGCAGTTTGCGGTCTAGCAGTGCTACCTGGCGGCTGATGTAGCCGTCATCCTCAAGCTGTTTAACACGGCGTGAGCAAGGGGATGGCGACAGGCCGATCCGCTCGGCCAGTTCCTGGTTAGAGATGCGTGCGTCACGCTGCAATTCCGCCAAAATGCTCAGGTCATACCGGTCGAGTTTGCTCACGAAGTTACCCTTTGTCATAACTATTGCGTGAAAGTATCCACCTTAAGTCAAAAATTGCGCAAGTAATGTTTTATCGAGCAATCTTCGCAATCGCCTGCTGCGGCCAAAAGCCTATTCTTTAAACCAGAATCACTGCCCGGACATAGAGTCCACTGCGGCCCGCCGAATCAGGCCAGCCGCGGCCGCCAACCCCACAGGGTTGCCCCGGCCCCCGGGCTGCGCACTGTCCAGAAGACGGAGCGAGGTGAGCCAACATCACAAGTGTTGAGCCAGGACGAAAAAATTCAAAGGGCGACCGACGGGTCGCCCTTTTTTCGTCTGCCAAAAATAAGTTTCACCAAACTATTTCTCACCGAACCGGTGCAATAAATCCTAGTCTTATTTGTAAGACCTAACTGGCAGTGAGAAACAGCATGAAATCGCGCATCTGACAGATGGCTACAGTTGGCGTGCTCTTTGTGAGTGTCAGCGGCCAGCTTTTGGCCGATGAGCGAGGTGATGGCAACGCTCAGGACAATCGCCCGCGCCATGCCGAGAGTGGCCAGCGCGGGCAGCAAGGGCCGCGCCCGGAACACAATCAGGCCCGCCCGGAAAACCGTCCCGCCCATGAGCAGAATCAGGGCGGCAAGTGGCAAGCCCGGCCACAGGGCGAAAGCAATATGCCAGCGCGCCCGATCCAACCCGGCAACAACCTGCCGATCCGACCACGCCCGGATACGGTGCAGCCAAGCCAGAACCATAGCGGCAACCAGAACTGGCACGGTACTGGCGCTAATACCAGACCGGGCAATTACCCTGGCGCCAACAACTACCGTCCCAATGAGTCACGGCCCAACGACCAACGCTGGCCGGGGCGGCCGAACGGGCATGGCAATGGCTGGGGGGCGGGACCGCAATACCGGCCTGGCTATATGATCGACCGCTTTCCTGGGCAATACCGGCAGGTTCCTTATCGCGGCCAGAATTACTACTTTTCCGGCGGCTATTGGTATCGCCCACAAGGCCCGCGTTACATCGTTGTTCAACCGCCCTACGGTATCCGTGTAGGTTTTTTGCCTGATTACGCGCGGGAAGTGTGGTTTGGCAGCACGTTGATGTTTCTGGCTGCTGGCGCGTATTACGCCTACCAGCCAGCTACCCAGGACTACATTGTGGTTCAGCCTCCGGCCACCCAGCAGCCGGTCAGCAACGGCTATGACGTGGTGGCTTACCCGGTGAACTTCCAGACCCCGGCGCAGGTTGATCAGGATCGTTACGACTGCTACCGCTGGGCGGTCGATCAAAGTGGCTTTGACCCGGCCAGAGTCACCTACGCACCAGCCCCGGCCGTGGTGCAAGCTTATCGGCAGGCGCAGGGCAGTTGTTTGAGCAGTCGTGGTTATCAGGTTACGTATTGATCTGAACACCTGTAGTCGCTGCCGCAGGCTGCGAAGGGTTGCGTAGCAACCCGTTGTCTCAAAGGCCTCGCGATCCCCTTCGCAGCCTGCGGCAGCGACTACAAGGTTTTGACCCTGACCGCTTCCTTCGGGTCTGCATGCACCAGCACTTCGGCCCGCGGGTAGACCTTGGTTATGGCGTCGGCGGCGCGGTCGCAGATGGCGTGGGCGGCTGACAGGGTCAACTCGCCCGGCAGTTCAAGGTGAAACTGTACAAACCAGATATTGCCCGAAATCCGTGTGCGCAAGTCGTGGGCACCCAGCACGCCGGGTACGTCGCAGGCCAGCTTCAGCATGTTTTCGCTGACGTCGGTGGGTAACTCCTGATCCATTAGCACGGCAAAACTCTCACGGGCAATCTGGAGCGCGCTCCAGAGGATATACACCGCAATCCCGAGGCCAAACCAGGCGTCCAGCTGCGGGAAGCCCACACTGGCCAGCACCAGCGCCAGTAAAATGCTGCCATTGAGCATCAGGTCCGAGCGGTAGTGCAGCGAGTCCGCGCGCACGGCGTTGGACCCCGTGGCCTTGATCACCCGGTGTTGCAGCACCAGCAGAGCAACGGTCATCAGCAGCGAAAAGACAATCACGCCAATCCCGATCCACGGCGCCCCCACGGGCTCCGGGTTTTTCAGCCGTTCCACGGCCTGAAAAGCGATCAGTACCGCACTCACACCGATAAACAAGGCCTGGGCCATGCCCGCCAGTGACTCGGCCTTGCCGTGACCGTAACGGTGGTCGTCATCGGCAGGGCGCAACGCGTAATGCACGGCCAGCAAATTAAGAAATGAGGTCACGCCATCGAGCAGCGAGTCGGTAAGGCCGGCGAGCATGCTGATCGAACCACTGAGCCACCAGGCGATGGCTTTGGTTACGATCAACAGGCTGGCCACCGCCACCGAAGCGCGGGTGGCCAGACGTAACAGGCGTGCGTGTTCCGGGCTGCTGGTCATGGCGTTTCCTTGGTGACTGGCAACGGGCTTCAGGCGGCAGGTTGCAGGCCGTACATGGCCAGTTGCTGAGTGCTGCCCTTGTGCTGGATCAGGCGTGGATCGTTCAGCGGGAAGCTGCCACCCAACTCGCTTTCGAGAATGGCCTGCAGCTTGGCGTTATCCACCTTGCCGTCTGCACCGATGGCTTCGCGCAGTTTTTCCGGGGCGATTTGCGCGGTCTTGCCTGGCGGGAAATAAATGGCGCCGGTGGCGAAGTCGACTCCAAAGGCGATCAGGCCCGGGATGACGTAGAACAGCAGGCCCACGGCATCCAGTACGGCGATCATGGGGTCGATCTTGCCGTCTATCTGGCCACGGCGGTCAGGGAAGAAAATACTGCCACAGGCAGTCAATTGGGTGAGCAGGGCCGCAACCACGACACTGCCGATTACTCGCGAAGGCATACGCATACAAAAAACCTCAAACATGCTCAAAGGACTGGATCATTACTGTTCGCCGTTATACTCGCCGCTCTGTTCTGGAGCCACCATGATTTCTTTGCCGATTGATGAAGTTTTACCTGCGCTGCGCCTGGCCCTGGCCGAGCGTCATGAAGCCGTGCTCGAAGCACCGCCCGGCGCCGGTAAAACCACCCGTGTTCCACTGGCCCTGCTCAACGAGCCGTGGCTGGCCGGGCAGAAGATCCTGATGCTCGAACCCCGGCGTCTTGCTGCCCGCGCAGCCGCTGAGCGGCTGGCCAGTGAACTGGGTGAAAAGGTCGGCGAAACCGTAGGTTACCGTATTCGCCTCGACAGCAAGGTCGGCCCCGATACCCGTATCGAAGTGGTCACCGAGGGCATCCTTACTCGCCGCCTGCAGCATGACCCGGCGCTGGAAGGGGTGGGCTTGCTGATTTTTGACGAGTTCCATGATTTGCTGATTTGTTCTGTTTCTGCTTTTGCTTATCAGGATAATCAATCACTGCCCACAAGGCATTGATGCTCCTGCTCCTTCTTCCCCTTTAGCTCCATCATCCTGCGATTTCTTTACCCACCTCCCCGATATGCTAGATGAAGTAGGGTGCGCTATGTCGTCGCAATCCGAGTGATTTCCTTGGATCAGCAGCAGATTGAAATTCATGAACGGGAGAGTGGATGACAAGTGGATGACAAAGGCAAGATCTGGAGGTAAGAAGGCGGATGCGGGTTCAGCACGGTGACTCCATAGAGTGACGACGTCCTAATCCCGTCCTGACGCACCTATAATTCACCTTCCCTTCCAAATTCCGCAGTCACACCCTGTCATCATCCCACCCG
>NZ_NQKQ01000025.1 GCF_002269505.1 Pseudomonas fragi
CGGTAGTTCAGTCGGTTAGAATACCGGCCTGTCACGCCGGGGGTCGCGGGTTCGAGTCCCGTCCGCTGCGCCATATTCCGATCACAGGCCCCTTGAACGCCTGTGATCAACAAAAAAGCCTGCTTTGTGCAGGCTTTTTTGTGCGCGAGTGTTTTGTGGTGTGTGGGGTCTAGAAATCCCAGCGCGTGGTCACCATCACATTGCGCGGGTCACCGTAGTACGACGAGTTATAAAAACCGATATTAGTGTAATACGACTTGTCGAATACGTTGTTCAGGTTGACCGTGGCCGACAGGTTTTTCGAAATCTGATAGCGCGCCATCAGATCAACCAGCCAGTACGGGTCCTGGGAGAATTTCTCCACGGTGCCGCCCTTGTTCCAGTTGGTCAGCATCTGCCAGCCGGTGCTCTGCCAGCGAACACCGCCGCCCAGGGTCAGTTTGTCCAGATCACCGGTCAGCTTGTAGCTGGTGTACAGATTGATCTGGTCCTCGGGTTCCCAGGTCGAGACCTTGGTACCGCCCTGGTCACGGCTGACCTTATGGGTGTAGCCCGCCTGCAATTGCCAGCCCGGCATCAATTCACCGGAAATCTCTGCCTCGTAACCCTTGGTTGTGGCCTTGATACCCTTGTAGGCGTAGTCAATATCCGGGTTGGTCGGGTTGCCGTTGTAGGCCATATCCGCTTCAGGGCGGTTGTCCTGATGCACTTCGAAGTAGGCCAGACTTGAATTCAGGCGGCCCTCAAAGAACTCGCCCTTTAACCCCAGCTCGTAGTTGGTGCCTTCATCCGGCTCAAGCATCTTGTTGTCACGATCGCGGTAATACGTCTGTGGCAAAAAGATCTGCGTGTAGCTGGTATAGGCCGAAATGTTGTCGTTGATGTCGTAGATCAGGGCTGCGTAAGGCAGTACTTTGCCGGTGTCTTTGGCATGGCTGGTGCCGGTCACGTTGTAGTCGGCCACGCGGGTGCCGAGCATGAGTTTCAGGTCATCGGTCAGGCTGAAGCGACCGGTCATGTAAGTACCGACCTGGCGGGTGGTTTCATCGTTGTAGGACGTGACATTGCGCCAGTCCGGCTCCAGGGCGTCGCCTTTCCAGTGGTAGTAGTCGTAGGCGTTGTTGACCATGTTGGCGTTGGTGTAGTCCTTGCCGGTCCAGTGCGACCTGGAGATCGAGCCGCCAATGACCAGTTCGTGTTCGCGCCCCAGCAGGCTGAAAGGCCCGGTGGCAAACAGGTCGCCGCTGTCGCTGACGTATTCGCCGGTGTACTTGCGCGCCAGGATCGGCGCCAGGCCGGTGGTCACGTTCGGGTCGAGCAGCGCGCCCAGAGGAGCGTTATAGCCGTTGATCTGGTGGTTGTACTGGCCTTTGACCACCCAGCCATTGTCGAAGTTGTGCTCCAGGGTCGAGAACAGGGTGCGCGTGTACTGCTTCCAACTGCTCCATTTGGTGCCGTTGTTGAACGAGCGCGGGGTGCTGATGCGCTCCCCGGCGGAGTTGAACAGTGAAGCGCTGCCCGACCAGCTGGAGCCGGTCGGGTTGTTGTCCTGGTAGTCGGCACCCAGGGTGAGCAGGGTGTCGGGCGTCAGGTCCACTTCAAGAATGCCGTAATAGACCTCGCTGTCGCGCTTGTAATGATCCATGAACGAATGCTTGTCCTGATAGGCCGCCACTGCACGGCCACGCACGTTGCCGCTTTCGGTTAATGGCCCGCTGACATCGATTTCGGAGCGGTAGTTCTCCCAGGAGCCTGCGCCCACGTCGATATGAGCCTTGAATTCACGGGTCGGTTTTTTGCGCACCATGTTGATGGTGCCGCCCGGGCCGCCGGCGCCGGTGAGCAATCCGGTTGCACCTTTGAGAATCTCGACCCGGTCGTAAATCGCCGTGTCAGTCAGGGTGTGCCCGGCCGAGTACTGCGGATCTTGCAGGATAGGGATGCCGTCGTACTGGAAGTTCTTGATCGCAAAGCCGCGGGAGTAATAGCTGGTGCGGTCACTGTCGTAGGTGGCCACGGTGATGCCGGGGGTGTGGCGCATTACGTCGTCGATGGAGTTCATGCCGAAATCGTCCATCGCCTGGCGCGTTACCACGGAGATGGACTGCGGTGTTTCCCGGGGTGTCAGCACCATGCGCGTTGCAGTGGCGATGGAGCCGGGTGTGTAGGACCCGCTACCTTCGGTGATCGTGCCCAGCTGGTTGGCGCTGACCTGGGTGGCGCCCAACTCCAGGGCGCCAGCGGCAGCGGGTAGCGCGCTGAGCATATAGCCGTTGGCGCTTTTAACCACGGTATAACCGCTGCCGCGCAACAAGGCTTCGAATCCGCCTTGTTCGTTGTAGGCGCCATGCAGGCCGGGAGTCGACAAGCCTTCCAAGTTGCTCGACTGAAAAATGAGGGCTACGCCGGCCTGTTGCGCGAAGCGGTTGAGTGCGCTGCTCAGCGGGCCTGCGGGGATATCGTAGGTCTGTACGGCCGCTGTTTGCGCCTGGGCCGTGGCGACGCAGGCCAAGCCAGCTGCCGAGGCAACAATCAAGTGAACCGCCAGTGCGAGCGGTTTGTAGGAAGTCAGCATGGAAGGCGTAGTCCTTTATGAGTCTATGTACCTACCTTGACGGCTGACTCGAAAAAAGCGGAACGAATGGGAATTATTATTTTTTGGCCGGTTGCAGCTGGCTGATGACGATCAGCCATGGGGTGTACGTGTTGATCTGCAGGGGCAGGGTGTCGGCGATCAGTTGCAGCGCCCGGTCGGTGTCGTCCAGGGGCAGCACGGCCGAAACGCGCAAGTTGGCCAGGGCAGCGCGATCAAACTGCAGGAGGCCGCGTCGATGGCGGGAGATCTCATCAAGAACTTCGGGCAGTGGCTGGTTCTCAACCACCAGTTGATGGCGCTCCCAGGCCTGGTTGATGCTGGCCGGGGAGATGCTGCCGGCGAGTTCGACCGCGTCGCGGTGGATCAATGCCCGCGAGCCTGCAGCCACTTCCAGGGTTTGCTGTTCATTTGCACTTTGTGCCGCGACGCGAGACTGCAACATGGTCAATACGGTGGTGTCGCCCTGACGCTTGACCACGAAACGGGTACCCAGGGCGCGCATGCTGCCTTGCGCGGTTTGCACAACGAAAGGTCTGGTGCTGTCGTGGGCAACTTCGATGAGCACTTCGCCCTGGAGCAATTCGATACGACGCTCCTGAGCGTCAAAACGCAGGTTAAGTGCGCTGGTGCCGCTGAGGGTGATGGTCGAATTGTCGGCCAGGCGCTGCGTTTTCCAGTCGTTGGGGCCGGTGCTGATATCGGCCATCCATTGTTCGGGGTACTGGCTTTTGAGAAGCAGGGTGGCCGGCAGTGCCAGACAACCTGCGATCAGCAGTGCGCGCAGGGCCTGTTTACGTCGGGTTACTGCTTTGCGCCCGGCGAATGCCGCATTGAGCGCAGCTTTGGCCGGCACCGATTGTTCGCGCAAAGCCTGCAGCCGGTTGATGACATCCTGCATGCGCAAGGCTGCAGCGGCATGTTGCGGGCTTTGCCGTTTCCAGTGCTCGAAGTCCTGGCGCAGGCCCTCGCTGAAGCCCTCTTCGTGCAAACGAAGGATCCATTCGGCGGCTTGTTCGTCTATCGTTTCGTGTTGTTCGGCCATGCGGGCTCAGGTGTCCAGGCTATGGCTGCAATGCAGCAGGGCCTGGATCAGGTATTTGCGCACGGTGCGGTCTGACAAGCCCAACTGGCGGGCAATGTCGCTCTGGGTCAGGCCGTCCAGGTAGTAGAGGACAAATGCCTGGCGCGCCTTTTCCTGCATGCCTTCGAGAATAAACGCGATCTGCTCAAGGGCTTCCAGGGTGGTGAGAATCTGTTCGGGCGACTGAAAGCCTTCGAGTGCTTCGGCGGTCAGGGCCAGCTCTTGCAGATAGGCGTTTTCTATTTGTTTGCGGCGCACCTGATCGATGATCAACCGGCGTGCCGTAGTACTCAAAAAGGCTCGGGGCTCGCGCAGGGTGGCGACCGACTCGCGGGCATTGAGGATTCGGGCGAAGGTGTCGTGTGCCAGATCGGCGGCATTGTGCGCGCAACCGAGTTTTCTGCGCAGCCAGCCAAATAGCCAGCCATGATGCGCGCAGTACAGTTCGGTAATGGCGGCCTGGTAGGACGGTTCACCCGAAGACATAGGACAGTGCCTAAACGTTATTGAGAATAATTACCAATTCTTAACGAAAGTCGTGGGTAAACGCAAGTTGGGCGAGCATTGTAGTCGCTGCCGAAGGCTGCGAGCTTTTAACTCTCTCATCAAATCAAGAGCTCGCAGCCTTCGGCAGCGACTACGGGTTTTGTGCTGGATTCAGTTCTTGGCAATCAAATTGCCGGCATGCAGCCCGCATTCTTTTTGCGTAGCTTCTTCCCACCACCAGCGGCCTTCGCGCTCGTGCTGGTTGGGCAGTACCGGGCGGGTGCAGGGTTCGCAGCCAATGCTGATAAAGCCGCGTTCATGCAGGCTGTTGTAAGGCAGCTCCAGCATGCGGATATAGCCCCAGACTTCCTCGCTGGTCATTTGTGCCAACGGGTTGAATTTGTAAAGCGTGCGCTCCGGTGTGGAGAACGCGCCGTCAATTTCCAGGGCGGCAACCTGGCTGCGGGTGCCGGGGCTCTGGTCGCGGCGCTGGCCGGTGGCCCAGGCTTTGACGGTCGACAGCTTGCGTCGCAGCGGCTCGATTTTGCGCACGCCACAGCATTCGCCATGGCCGTCCTTGTAGAAACTGAACAGGCCTTTTTCCTTGACGAACGGTTCGAGCTTGCTTTGATCCGGCGAGATCAGCTCGATCTGGATCTTGTAGTGCTCGCGTACCTGTTCGATAAACCGGTAGGTCTCGGGGTGCAGGCGGCCGGTGTCGAGGCTGAACACCTTGACGTTCTTGTTGAGCTTCCAGGCCATGTCCACCAGCACCACATCTTCGGCGCCGCTGAAGGAAATCCAGAGTTCGTCGCCAAAGTGTTCAAAGGCGAGTTTGAGTATGTCTTGCGGGGACTTGCTGGCGTATGTCGCGGCGAGTTCAGCGACGTCGAACGGATGGCTCATCAGGCGGCTTCCTACAGTGAATGGCGCTGGGCGCTCTCTAGTATCGCGATCTTAGCAAAAAGCGCGGTCTACAGGGTTTGCAGCGTATCGAGCAGTACCTTCACTTTGGTGATGGATTCCTGATATTCATCCTGCCAGTCGGAGTCGGCCACGATGCCACCGCCGCCCCAGCAACTGATGCGCCCGTCCTTGACCAGCAGGCTGCGGATGGCGATGGAGCTGTCCATTTCGCCGCGTACATCCAGGTACAGCAGCGAGCCGCAGTAAATGCTGCGGCGCGTGGGTTCAAGTTCGTCGATGATCTGCATGGCGCGGATTTTGGGCGCCCCGGTAATCGAACCGCCGGGAAAGCTGTCGCCAATCAGGTCCAGGGCGTCTTTGTCGTCAGCCAGTTCGCCGACAACGCTGCTGACCAGGTGATGAACGTTGGGGTAGCTTTCGAGGGTGAACAGTTGCGGCACGCGCACCGAGCCGGTGCGGCAGGTGCGGCCCAGGTCATTGCGCAGCAGGTCGACGATCATCAGGTTCTCTGCACGATCCTTGGGGCTTACCAGCAGTTCGGCGGCGTTGGCCGCGTCTTCGGTGCTGTTCCTGCCCCGTGGCCGGGTGCCTTTGATCGGCCGGGTTTCTACCTGATTGTGGCTGACCCGTACAAAGCGCTCGGGGGACAGGCTCAAAATGGCATTGTCGTCTGGCAGGCTCATAAACCCGGAAAAAGGCGTCGGGCAGGCCAGGCGCAGGGCGCAATAGGCGGTCCAGGCATCACCTTCGCACTGCGCGCTAAAGCGCTGGGTGTAGTTGACCTGGTAACAGTCGCCCGCCTGGATGAAGTCGTGGATCTTGCTCAATGCCTGTTCGTACTGGCTGGCGCTGATATCCGCCTGCATTGGCTGCTTGAGAGAGAACGCCCCATGGTGCTGTGGTGCGGGTTGGCTAAACAGCTGGGTCAGGCGCTCGCGCTCTGCTGTTTCTAGGCTTGGGTGAAATACAAGCTGGCTGGTGGCTGCCTGGTGGTCCGTGATCAGTGCCCAGGCGTACAGGCCCAATCGCGCATCCGGCAGGTGCAGATCATCCTGGGCGTGGGCTGGAAGCTGTTCGAGTTGTCGGCCAAAGTCGTAGCTCAGGTAGCCGATCAGGCCTCCGGCAAAGGGCAGCTCGAATCCGGTCGGAAGGCTGGCATTGCCCAATTGCTGCAGCCTGTCACGCAGGCGTTGCAGAAAATCGCGCCCCGGCTCGTCTGGCTGCAAGGTCAGCTCTGCCTCGGGCCATGCACTCATCAGGTCGTAGCGGCCACGGTCCGCAGTGGGGCGGCCACTGTCGAGCAGCACGGCACCGGGTGCATGACGAATCACCGCGAAATAGTCAGCGGGGTTTGCGAGATAGGGCAGCGGGTGTACAGAACAGGTCAACATGCGCAGCAAATCAGCCATCGGAGCGGGGTGCCGATTGTAGTCCTGTGCAGGACTGCAAATCTATGTGGCTTGTGGCAACTGTTGGAGCGGGCAAGCCCGCTCCAACAGGTGTGAAAACGCTTATTCGGGCTGGTGAATATGCCCAAACAGTTCCTGGGCAAAGCGCACGCGCTCTTCTGGTGTTTCCTTGATCCCTTTGGCGGCCAGTTCTTCGAGGTGGGCTTCGACCGCGTGGGTGCGCAGGGTCAGGCCACAATCGTTGGCAATCTGGATATTCAGGCCCGGACGGGCGTTGAGCTCCAGAATCAGCGGGCCTTTGTCCTGGTCGAGGACCATGTCCACGCCGATATAGCCCAGGCCGCACAACTCGTAGCAACCGGCCGCCAGCTTCATGAAACCGTCCCAGTTGGGCAGTTGCACGCCGTCAACCGCGTTGGTGGTGTCGGGGTGTTTGCTGATGATGTTGTTCAGCCAGGTGCCGCGCAGGGTCAAGCCGGTGGCCAGGTCGACGCCAACACCGATGGCGCCCTGGTGCAGGTTGGCCTTGCCGCCCGATTGACGGGTCGGCAAGCGCAGCATGGCCATTACCGGGTAGCCCATCAGCACGATGATGCGGATATCCGGCACACCTTCGTAGCTGATGCTTTTGAAAATCTGGTCCGGGGTAACCCGGTACTCGATCAGCGCCCGGTCACGGTGACCGCCCAGAGAATACAGGCCGGTGAGGATGCTGGAGATCTGATGCTCGATCTCTTCATGGCTGATGATCTTGCCCGAGACGGTGCGAAACCGGTCTTCGAAGCGATCCGCAATCACCAGAATGCCGTCACCGCCAGCGCCCTGCGCAGGCTTGATCACGAAGTCGCTGCGATCACCGATGATGTCATCGAGCTTTTCGATTTCTTTTTCGGTGGAAATCACGCCGTACATTTCAGGTACGTGAATACCGGCCTTGATCGCGCGTTCCTTGGTGATGATCTTGTCATCCACAATCGGGTACAGGCTGCGTTTGTTGTACTTGAGTACGTAGTCCGCATTGCGCCGATTGATGCCCATGATGCCCCGGGCTTCCAGGGCCTTCCAGGTCTTCCAGAAGCCGAACATCAGGACTCAGCCTTCAGAAATGCTTTGAAACGCACCAGTTCGGTCAGGCGGTAGCCCCGGTAGCGACCCATTGCCAGCATGAAGCCCACCATGATCAGCAGAACTGCCGGGAAGGTGAACACGAAGTACACCAGCTCCGGCACGCTCATAACCAGGTACGCCAGGGTGGCGGCGAACAGGGTGCCGATCGCGACTTTCATGGCGTGCCCGCCGCCGCGCTCTTCCCAGGTGATCGACAGACGCTCGATGGTCATTGTCAGAATCACCATCGGGAACAGGGCGACCGAAAGCCCGCGTTCCAGGCCCAGCTTGTGGCTGAACAAACTGATGGCCGCGATCAGGATGACCACAAAGGTCAGCACCACGGACAGGCGTGGCAGCATCTGCAGCTTCAAGTGTTCAAGGTAGGAGCGCAGCGTCAGCCCCAGTGCGGTAATCACCGTAAACAGGATGATGCCGAAGCCCAGCTGGGTCTCGCGGAAGGCCAGGGCAATCAGAACCGGGGTAAACGTACCCAGGGTTTGCAGGCCGATCAGGTTGCGCAGGATCAGGATCACCAGCACGCCGATCGGGATCATGACCATGATCATGAAGGTTTGCTGGGTCTGCAGCGGTAAGCCGTACAGCGAATACTCAAGGAAGTTGGCGTCAGTGTTCTCGTCGGTCAGCTTGGCCAGGCGAATGGCGTTCATTTCGCTGTTGTTCAGGCTGAAAGTAACGTTGGCTTTTTTACCACCATCGACCGTGACCATCGGCTCGTCGCCGATCCACCACAGCAGGCGGTCAGACGGCAGGCCCTGTTCGCCGGTTTCCGGGTTGAAGTACAGCCAGTCGTTGCCGTTGAAGCTGCGCAGCCACAGTTCCGGGGTTTGTGGCTGGTCGGCCACCAGGCGGATGGTGTGGACTTTTTCCATTGGTACGTGGGCAATCGACAGCAGCAACTCGATGATTTGTGCCTTGTGCGCGGTCGAAGGGTCGCCCGCCAGCAGCAGTTTCACGTTGTCATCGTTGGCATTGCTGACGCGCTTGATGGTTTCGCTGATAAAGGTTTCGACATCGGCCGAGTGCTGGCGGATCGGCGCGAGCAAGGCTTCGGCGGCAATTTTTTCCGGACCTTCAACAGCGATGCTGTCGCGAAATACCGGACCTTTGATCTTGGTCTTGTCACCCGAGTAGCGCTTGGTCAGCACCAGGCGGTAGTACAGGGTTTGCTTGCCACTGACCCGGCGTGCCGACCATGTGACCTTGCGGTTACCGTCAACCCGGTTGACGCTCACCCCGTAGTTGTTGGAGATGAAGCTTTCGTTGAGGCTGACGTAGTCGCGGTTCAGCGGCGGCACGAACATCTGGATCTTGACCGGATCTTTGGAGCTGGCGACAAACTCGACCTTGGCGTCGATATTCCACAAGTCATCCGTGGCGTCTTCGGTCACAGGAATGCCGAGGACGAAAATCTGATAGGCCGTGATCGAAATGCCCAGCACCACAAGGATGGTGATCAAGATTTTCAGGTGAAGGGTAAGAGCGCGCATTTCAATTACTCTGCGGTTTGAGCGTTGGCGGCGCAGGCAGGTTTGCCAGCAGCGTATTTAAGACTTGGGTCAACCAGCGCATCAAAGCGCTTTAGCGCTTCGGAGCCAATCAACAGCGGGTATTGGAACGCACTTCTATCGGTCAAGTTCACTTCGATGGTGCGTAAAGCCTTGCCCATGCAGATTTCCAGGGAAATGACCGGGCGCGAGGTGTAGTTCTTGTCGGCCTGCGGGTCGTAGTCACCCGAGCGCCGCTTGATCTTGCTGACACGGGCCAGCGGGCGTTCGATGGGGTGCGAGTGGGCATCATCGATGGCCAGGTAAAAACGTACCCAGCTTTCGCCATCACGTTTGAAGCGCTTGATGTCACGGGCACTGAGCGAAGCTGTCTTGGCGCCGGTGTCGAGTTTGGCCGCTACCTGCAGGTCAATACCTGCCAGTTCTGCGTATTCATTGAGGCCGTACACGGTTTTTTCGCCAGCATGGCTCAAGCCAGGTACGCACAGCAGGCAGGCGAGGATGTAGAGGGGAAAAAATTTCATAAATCGAAGCACGTCTCTTGCAATCTTCAGATCAAGGCGACTGGCAGGAGTGCAAGTTTCCTCGTGCGGCTGCCCTATAGATGAGGGCAGGGCGGATGCGGTCGGCATTCTAACATGATGGTTTTATGGCGCCAGCGCCGAGGCGCCGCTAACCCTCCACGCAGCCAGTCGATACAACCAAGGTCGTATTAGACGATTGTCGACAATATCTATTTATTCTTTGACTACCTGTCTCGAAATGGCTAGTTTTGGCGCTATTGATTTTCAAGGTGTCGACAATATGCTGCAAGCACTGGAACCTGCCCCGATCACCCAGGACGACTCGGAAACCCTTTCCGAGAACGTTTTTCGGCGTATTCAGGCGGCTATTGTCAAAGGTGAAATCGCCCCGGGAAGCAAGATCTCCGAACCTGAGCTGGCGCGCACCTACGGCATCAGCCGTGGGCCGCTGCGCGAAGCCATTCACCGTCTTGAAGGCCAGCGTTTATTGGTGCGAGTGCCCCATGTGGGCGCCCGGGTCGTGTCGTTGAGCCATGCCGAACTGATCGAACTCTACGAAATTCGCGAGTCCCTTGAAGGCATGGCTTGCCGTCTGGCCGCCGAGCGCATGAGCGATGAAGACATCGCCGAGTTGCGCCAGGTGCTCGAAACCCATGAACGCGATGAAGCGTTTCAGGCAGGCGTTGGCTACTACCAGCAGGAAGGCGACTTCGATTTTCATTACAAGATTATTCAGGGCAGCGGTAACCGCACCCTGACGCAAATGCTCTGTGGCGAGCTGTACCAGTTGGTGCGCATGTATCGCATCCAGTTTTCCGCCACGCCCAATCGCCCGCACCAGGCGTTTGCCGAGCATCACCGCATTCTCGATGCCATTGCCGATCGCGACGGCGAACTGGCCGAGTTGTTGATGCGCCGACATATCGGCGCTTCGAAACGCAATATTGCGCGTCACTACCAAGACAGCGCCCAGCAGACAGCCACTCCACGAGGTGAGTCATGAGCAATAAGAACAGTCCAGGCCAGCGTTTCCGTGATGCAGTTGCAAGCGAACATCCTTTGCAAGTGGTGGGTGCGATCAACGCCAACCACGCGCTGCTGGCCAAGCGTGCCGGTTTCAAGGCTATCTACCTGTCGGGTGGCGGCGTTGCAGCCGGGTCGCTGGGCGTGCCGGATCTGGGTATTACCGGTCTGGACGATGTACTGACTGATGTACGACGCATTACCGATGTGTGTGATCTGCCGCTGCTGGTAGATGTGGATACTGGCTTCGGCTCTTCGTTTTTCAACGTGTCGCGCACCGTCAAGTCGATGATCAAGTTCGGCGCTGCGGCGATTCACATTGAGGACCAGGTGGGCGCCAAGCGTTGCGGCCATCGCCCGAACAAGGAAATCGTTTCTCTGCAGGAAATGGTCGACCGCATCAAGGCCGCCGTCGATGCGCGCACCGATGACAGTTTCGTGATCATGGCGCGTACCGATGCGCTGGCGGTAGAAGGCCTGGAATCGGCCCTGGAACGTGCAGCGGCCTGTGTTGAAGCAGGCGCGGACATGGTTTTCCCGGAAGCCATTACCGAGCTGGAGATGTACAAACTGTTCGCCAACCGGGTGAAAGCGCCGATTCTGGCCAACATCACCGAGTTTGGTGCCACGCCGCTGTACACCACCGAGCAACTGGCCGGTGCTGACGTATCGCTGGTGCTGTACCCGCTATCGGCATTCCGGGCGATGAACAAGGCGGCCGAAAATGTCTACACCGCCATCCGCCGCGACGGTACCCAGCAAAACGTGATCGACACCATGCAAACCCGCATGGAGCTTTACGACGCCATCAATTACCACGAGTTCGAGCAGAAGCTCGACGCGTTGTTTGCCGCGAAGAAGTAACAGAACACTGTGAATCTGTGGGAGCGGGCTTGCCCGCGATAGGGTCACCGCAGTGATTCAGGCAAACCGTGTTGCCTGAATCGCGAGCAGGCTCGCTCCCACCTATGTATGTATTGAACCCAGTAGTTGCCGAATCCCTAACAAATTCAAGATTGGAGAAGCGCAATGGCCGAAGCAAAAGTATTGAGTGGTGCCGGTTTACGTGGCCAGGTGGCCGGGCAAACGGCCCTGTCCACCGTAGGCCAGGAAGGCGCGGGCCTCACTTATCGTGGTTATGACGTACGTGAACTGGCGGCCGAAGCTCGCTTCGAAGAAGTAGCTTACCTGCTGTTGTACGGCGAACTGCCGACCAAAACCCAGCTGGCTGGCTACACGGCCAAGCTGCAAAAGCTGCGCGATCTGCCCCAGGCATTGAAAGAAGTGCTGGAGCGCATTCCCGCCGACGCCCACCCGATGGACGTGATGCGCACCGGTTGCTCGTTCCTGGGCAACCTTGAGCCAGAGAAAGACTTCTCGGAGCAACAGGACAAGACCGACCGCCTGCTGGCCGCTTTCCCGGCAATCATGTGCTACTGGTATCGCTTCAGCCATGACGGCAAGCGCATCAATTGCGTAACCGACGAAGAGTCGATCGGCGGCCACTTCCTGCACTTGCTGCACGACAAGAAGCCGAGCGAGCTGCACGTCAAGGTGATGAACGTCTCACTGATCCTTTACGCCGAGCACGAGTTCAACGCTTCGACCTTTACAGCGCGCGTATGTGCCTCGACCTTGTCCGATCTGTATTCGTGCATCACCGCGGCCATCGGTTCGCTGCGCGGCCCGCTGCACGGCGGCGCCAACGAGGCGGCGATGGAAATGATCGAACGCTTTGGCTCGGCAGAAGAAGCGGTGCAGGGCACCCTCGGCATGCTGGCGCGCAAGGACAAGATCATGGGCTTTGGCCACGCAATCTACAAAGACAGCGACCCGCGTAACGAAGTGATCAAGGGCTGGTCGAAAAAACTCGCCGACGAAGTGGGCGACACCGTGTTGTTCCCGGTCTCCGAAGCGATCGACAAGACCATGTGGGAACAAAAGAAGCTGTTCCCCAACGCCGACTTCTACCATGCCTCGGCGTATCACTTCATGGGTATCCCTACCAAGCTGTTCACCCCGATCTTTGTCTGCTCGCGCCTGACCGGCTGGGCGGCGCATGTGTTCGAGCAGCGTGCCAACAACCGCATCATCCGACCGAGCGCCGAGTACATCGGCGTAGAACAGCGCAAGTTCGTGCCAATCGAACGTCGCTGAGTGAGCAGGCACAGAGCCGATTAAAAGGTGGGAGCGGGCTTGCCCGCGATGGCATCAACGCGGTCCGCCTGAGCGACCGCAGCGCCTGCATCGCGAGCAGCCCGCTCCCACATGAGTTCCTGGCCTGTTTGCCCTTTTGTACCTACCGTGATCGAGTCCTGCGCCAATGAATACTGAATTTCGCAAAACATTACCGGGCACCCGGCTGGATTATTTCGACACCCGTGCGGCGGTCGATGCGATCAAGCCCGGTGCGTATGACACGCTGCCTTATACCTCCCGCGTACTGGCCGAAAACCTGGTGCGCCGCTGTGATCCGGCCACCCTGAATGCATCGCTGAGCCAGTTGATCGATCGCAAGCGCGATCTCGACTTTCCGTGGTTCCCGGCGCGTGTGGTGTGCCACGATATTCTGGGCCAGACCGCGCTGGTCGACCTCGCCGGCCTGCGTGACGCCATCGCCCAGCAAGGCGGGGACCCGGCCCAGGTCAACCCGGTCGTGCCGACCCAACTGATCGTCGACCACTCGCTGGCGGTGGAATGCGGCGGTTACGACCCCGAGGCGTTTGAAAAGAACCGCGCCATCGAAGACCGTCGTAACGAAGACCGCTTCCACTTTATCGAGTGGACCAAAAAAGCCTTTAAAAACGTTGATGTGATCCCGCCAGGCAACGGCATCATGCACCAGATCAACTTGGAGAAAATGTCTCCGGTGATCCAGGTGCGCGACGGTGTGGCCTTCCCGGATACCTGCGTGGGCACTGACAGCCACACGCCACACGTGGATTCGCTCGGCGTGATCGCCATTGGTGTTGGCGGCCTTGAAGCCGAAAGCGTGATGCTGGGCCGTGCCTCGTGGATGCGCCTGCCGGAAATCGTCGGCGTCGAGCTGACCGGCAAGCTGCAACCGGGTATTACCGCCACCGATATGGTGCTGGCGCTCACCGAGTTCCTGCGCAAGCAGAAAGTGGTCGGTGCCTGGCTGGAGTTCTTCGGTGAAGGCGCTGCAGCTTTGACCCTGGGCGACCGTGCCACCATCTCCAATATGGCTCCGGAATACGGCGCCACGGCTGCGATGTTCTATATCGACCAGCAAACCATCGATTACCTCAAGCTGACCGGTCGTGAAGACCAGCAAGTGCAACTGGTGGAGAACTACGCTAGGGTCAGCGGCCTGTGGGCCGACAGCCTCAAGGGCGCGCAATACGAGCGCAGTCTGAGCTTTGACCTGTCATCGGTAGTGCGCAACATGGCCGGGCCGAGCAACCCGCACGCGCGCGTGGCCACCACTGATCTGGCAGCCAAGGGCATCGCCGGTCAATGGGACGATGTGCCGGGGCAAATGCCCGATGGCGCGGTCATCATCGCGGCTATCACCAGTTGCACCAATACCAGCAACCCGCGCAACGTGATCGCCGCGGGCTTGATGGCGCGCAATGCCAACAAGCTTGGCCTGAGCCGCAAGCCGTGGGTGAAGACCTCGCTGGCGCCGGGCTCCAAAACCGTGGCCCTGTATCTGGACGAAGCCGGTTTGACCCATGAACTGGAGAAGCTGGGCTTTGGCGTGGTGGCATTTGCCTGCACCACCTGCAACGGCATGTCCGGTGCCCTGGACCCTGCGATCCAGCAGGAAATCATCGACCGCGACCTGTACGCCACGGCCGTGCTGTCGGGCAACCGTAACTTTGATGGGCGAATTCACCCTTACGCCAAACAGGCATTTCTCGCCTCGCCACCGCTAGTGGTGGCTTACGCAATTGCCGGCACCATTCGTTTCGATATCGAGAAAGATGTATTGGGCCTGGATGCCAGCGGCAAGGAAATCCGCCTCAAGGACATCTGGCCGAGCGATGAAGAAATCGACGCCGTGGTCAAGGCTGCGGTCAAACCCGAGCAGTTTCGCCAGGTCTACATTCCGATGTTCGCCATCCATGAAGACACCGGCCCGAAAGTCGAGCCGCTGTATGACTGGCGCCCGCAAAGTACCTACATCCGCCGTCCGCCCTATTGGGAAGGGGCGCTGGCCGGGGCACGTCCACTCAAAGGCATGCGTCCGTTGGCGGTGCTGCCGGACAACATCACCACGGACCACTTGTCGCCGTCCAACGCCATCATGCTCGACAGCGCCGCAGGCGAATATCTGGCGAAAATGGGCTTGCCGGAAGTCGACTTCAACTCCTACGCCACCCACCGTGGTGACCACCTGACGGCCCAGCGCGCGACATTCGCCAACCCGAAGCTGTTCAACGAAATGGTGATCGAGGACGGCAAGGTCAAGCAGGGCTCACTGACTCGCCTTGAGCCCGAGGGCAAGGTGATGCGCATGTGGGAAGCTATTGAAACCTACATGGAACGCAAGCAGCCGCTGATCATTATCGCGGGCGCCGATTACGGTCAGGGCTCGTCCCGTGACTGGGCGGCCAAGGGTGTACGCCTGGCAGGTGTCGAGGCCATCGCGGCCGAAGGCTTTGAGCGTATTCACCGCACCAACCTGGTCGGCATGGGCGTGTTGCCACTGGAATTTTTGCCGGGTACCAACCGCAAGACCCTGCAGATCGACGGCAGTGAAACCTACGACGTAGTCGGCGAGCGCACGCCGCGTGCAACGCTGACCCTGGTGATCACCCGCAAAAATGGCGAACGCCTGGAAGTGCCGGTGACCTGCCGCCTGGATACCGCGGAAGAAGTCTCGATCTACGAAGCCGGTGGCGTGTTGCAGCGTTTTGCCCAGGACTTCCTGGAATCGGCGACAGCCTAACCCCAGCGCCGGGGCCAGGTGCCCCGGCTACTATAGGACTCAGTGTTATGGCCTACGCAGCGCAAATCAGAATTCCCGCAACCTACATGCGTGGCGGCACCAGCAAAGGCGTGTTTTTCAGCCTGCTGGACTTGCCCGCCGTGGCTCAGGTGCCGGGTGCCGCCCGTGATGCCTTGTTGTTGCGCGTGATTGGCAGCCCCGACCCGTACGAAAAACAGATCGACGGAATGGGTGCGGCTACGTCCAGCACCAGTAAAACCGTGATCGTCAGCAAAAGCCTGCAGGCGGATCACGACGTCGATTACCTGTTCGGCCAAGTGGCCATCGACAAGCCATTTGTCGACTGGAGCGGCAACTGCGGCAACCTGTCGGCGGCCGTGGGCTCGTTCGCGGTCAGCAGCGGTTTGGTGGATGCCGCGCGCATTCCGCAAAACGGTACGGCGGTGGTGCGAATCTGGCAGGCCAATATTGGCAAGACCATCATCGCCCATGTACCGATCACCGAAGGTGCGGTACAGGAAACCGGCGATTTTGAACTCGACGGCGTGACCTTTCCGGCCGCTGAAGTGCAGTTGGAGTTTCTCAACCCGGCGGCGGATGAAGAGGGGGCAGGCGGTTCGATGTTTCCAACCGGTAACCTGGTGGACGACCTTGAAGTACCGGGTGTCGGCACCTTGAACGTGACGATGATCAATGCCGGGATCCCGACGATTTTCGTCAACGCGCGGGACATCGGTTATAGCGGTGCAGAGCTGCAAAACGACATCAACAGCGACCCGAAAGCCCTGGCCATGTTCGAAACCATCCGCGCTCACGGCGCACTGCGCATGGGCCTGATCGACAAGCTTGAAGACGCGGCCAAGCGTCAGCACACGCCAAAGGTTGCCTTTGTTGCACCGCCCGCGGCGTATGTGTCATCCAGTGGCAAGCCGGTGGCTGCGCAGGCAGTGGATTTGCTGGTGCGGGCCTTGTCGATGGGCAAGTTGCACCACGCCATGATGGGCACTGCGGCAGTCGCCATCGGTACGGCAGCAGCGATTCCGGGCACGCTGGTCAATCTGGCTGCAGGTGGTGAATTGCGTAGCGCCGTGCGTTTCGGTCATCCCTCGGGCACTTTGCGCGTGGGGGCAGAGGCGCGCCAGGTTAACGGCGAATGGACCGTGACCAAAGCCATCATGAGCCGCAGTGCGCGGGTGTTGATGGAAGGCTGGGTGCGGGTGCCGGGTGATTCTTTTTGATCGGGTGAACCCTTTTGCCTTTAGTCCCCTCTCCCTTCGGGAGAGGCGTGGTGAGGGGCTTTTGATTCTGTTACATCAAACGGGCATTTAGACCCGCAAAATCACGATGAACCTGAGGATGGACACGACCCTTACCCACTCTTTGGAGACTGCCCCATGAGCGCCAACGTCGACCTCAATAATCGCCCCGATTACGACAAGGTTTTGCAGGACATTGCCGATTATGTACTGACCTACACCATCACCTCCCCCGAAGCCCTGAATACTGCGCGCAACTGCCTGATGGACACATTGGGCTGCGGCCTGCTGGCGCTGCGATTTCCTGAGTGCACCAAGCACCTGGGGTCAATGGTCGAGGGCACCGTGGTGCCGTTTGGTGCTCGGGTACCGGGCACTTCGTATCGTCTGGACCCGGTCAAGGCAGCATGGGACATCGGCTGCATCGTGCGCTGGCTGGATTACAACGACACCTGGCTGGCTGCGGAGTGGGGCCACCCCTCGGACAATCTGGGGGGCATTCTGGCAGTGGCCGATCACCTCTCGCAAAAACAGGTAGCCAATGGCCAGGCGCCACTGACGGTGCGCGCAGTACTCGAAGCTATGATCATGGCCCACGAGATTCAGGGTGTATTGGCCCTGGAAAACTCCTTCAATCGTGTCGGTCTTGACCATGTTTTGCTGGTTAAAGTGGCTTCGACGGCGGTGTGCGCCAAGTTGATGGGGGCTAACCGTGAGCAGTTGCTGTCGGCGCTGTCCCACGCTTTTGTCGATGGCCAGGCGTTGCGTACCTATCGCCATGCGCCGAACGCCGGGTCACGCAAGTCCTGGGCTGCGGGGGATGCGTCGAGCCGTGGCGTGCGCCTTGCCGATATCGCGCTACGCGGTGAAATGGGCATCCCCGGGGTGCTGACGGCGCCGCAGTGGGGTTTTTATGATGTGCTGTTCAGCCACACCAACAAGGACCTGGCGCTCAAGCCCGAAGGTCAGCGCCAGTTCCGGCTGAGTCAGCCCTACGGCACCTATGTGATGGAAAACGTGCTGTTCAAGATCAGCTTTCCGGCCGAATTCCATGCGCAAACGGCGTGCGAAGCGGCGGTGACCCTGCACCCGCAGGTCAAGGATCGTCTGCACGACATCGAAAAAATCGTGATTACAACCCATGAATCGGCGATTCGGATCATTTCCAAGCAAGGCAAATTGGCCAACGCGGCGGACCGTGATCATTGCATTCAGTACATGACCGCCGTGCCGCTGGCTTTTGGCAATCTGGTTGCCGAGCAGTACGAGGATGATTTTCATGGGGCCCATCCGATCATCGACCAACTGCGGGACAAAATGGTAGTGGTCGAAAACCCGCGCTACACCCGCGAGTACCTCGAGGCGGACAAGCGCTCGATTGCCAATGCCATCGAGGTGTTTTTCAGTGATGGCACCAGCACCGGGCAAGTGGAGGTTGAGTACCCGATTGGCCATCGTCGGCGTCGGGATGAAGGGATTCCATTGCTGGAGGACAAGTTCAAGGCCAATCTGGCGACCCGTTTTGTGGGCCAGCGGTGTGCGCAGATTTTTGCCCTGTGCAAGGATCAGGCGGCGCTGGAAGCCACGCCGGTTAACCGGTTTGTGGATTTGTTGGTGATCTAAGGCCGAAGTGGGAGCGAGCCTGCTCGCGAAAGGGCTTTACCGGCTTCGCGAGCAGGCTCGCTCCCACAGGTTTCATGTTCAGCGCTGTTACTTGAAACGCCGCTCCACGCCTTTTTCAACCAGGATTTTGGCCGAGATTTCTTCAACCGAGAAATGTGTAGAGTTGATGTGCGGGATGTTTTCGCGCTGGAACAGGCGTTCAACTTCGCGCACTTCAAATTCACACTGGGCAAAGCTGGAGTAGCGGCTGTTGGGCTTGCGTTCGTTGCGAATGGCCGTCAGGCGATCCGGGTCGATGGTCAGGCCGAACAGCTTGTGTTTGTGTTCACGCAGGGCAGCTGGCAGCTTGAGGCTTTCCATGTCGTCATCGGTCAGCGGGTAGTTGGCCGCACGGATGCCGAATTGCATGGCCATATACAGGCATGTAGGGGTTTTGCCGCAACGCGACACGCCGACCAGGATCAGGTCGGCCTTGTCGTACTTATGTGTACGGGCGCCATCATCGTTGTCGAGAGCAAAGTTCACCGCTTCGATACGCTCCATGTAGTTGGAGTTGTGACCAATGGAGTGGGATTTGCCCACCGAATACGAGGAGTGTTCGCCAAGCGCCTGCTCCAGCGGAGCCAGAAAGCTGGAGAAGATGTCGATCATGAAACCGTTGGACGTCGCAAGGATTTCGCGAATATCCTGATTGACGATAGTGTCGAAAATTATCGGGCTAAATCCGTCCTTTTCGGCGGCGTTATCGATTTGTTGCACCATTGCCCGCGCTTTTTCCACGCTGTCGATATAGGGGCGTGTGAATTTGCTGAAGGTCACATTCTCGAATTGTGCCAGCAAACTCTGGCCCAGGGTTTCGGCTGTAATGCCGGTGCCATCGGATATAAAGAAAGCAGATCGTTTCATTTGCGCCTTGGGCCTTAAGCTGGTGACGATTCTTGGATATGATAGGCGCGCTTTTGTCGCGCTACATGACAGGCAGTGTCACTTATTTTCCAGGTCCAGGCCACAATCGCTGCGATGACTCATGATGAGCATCCAGCGCCCTGAGCTTTTCCCAACACCGTTAGTGGAGAGATCACCTTGGTAGAGTACGTAGTTTCCCTCGATAAGCTCGGCGCCCATGACGTGGAGCATGTGGGGGGCAAGAACGCATCCCTCGGCGAGATGATCAGTAATCTTGCAGGCGCTGGTGTTTCAGTTCCCGGTGGCTTCGCCACGACTTCTCAGGCCTATCGTGATTTTCTCGAACTGAGCGGTTTGAACGACCAGATCCATGCTGCGCTGGATGCGCTCGATGTAGATGACGTCAATGCCCTGGCCAAAACCGGTGCCCAGATCCGTCAATGGATCATGGAAGCCGAGTTCCCGGAGAAGCTCAACGCCGAAATTCGTACCGCCTTTGCTGCTCTGTCCCAAGGCAACCCGGACATGGCCGTTGCCGTGCGCTCCTCGGCCACCGCCGAAGACTTGCCGGACGCCTCCTTTGCCGGTCAGCAGGAAACCTTCCTGAACATCCGTGGCGTTGAAAACGTCATTCGTGCGGCCAAGGAAGTATTTGCCTCCCTGTTCAACGACCGCGCCATTTCATACCGCGTGCACCAAGGCTTTGACCACAAACTGGTCGCCCTGTCTGCTGGCGTACAGCGCATGGTTCGCTCCGAAACCGGCACTGCGGGCGTGATGTTTACCCTGGACACTGAGTCGGGTTTCCGTGATGTAGTGTTCATCACCGGCGCCTACGGCCTGGGCGAAACCGTCGTACAAGGTGCGGTAAATCCGGACGAGTTCTACGTTCACAAACAAACCCTGGAAGCTGGCCGCCCTGCGATTCTGCGTCGCAACCTGGGCAGCAAAGCCATCAAGATGATCTACGGCGACGAAGCCAAGGCCGGCAAGTCGGTCAAGGTGATTGACGTTGAAAAAGCCGATCGCGCCCGCTTCTGCCTGACCGATGCCGAAGTCAGCGAGCTGGCCAAACAGGCGATGATCATCGAGAAGCACTACAAGTGCCCGATGGACATCGAGTGGGCCAAAGACGGCGATGACGGCAAGCTGTACATCGTCCAGGCGCGCCCTGAAACCGTGAAAAGCCGCAGCGCCGGCAATGTCATGGAACGCTACCTGCTCAAGGAAACCGGTACGGTACTGGCTGAAGGCCGTGCCATTGGCCAGCGCATCGGCGCAGGCAAGGTACGCATCATCAAGGACGTGTCGGAAATGGACAAAGTCCAGCCGGGCGACGTTCTGGTCTCGGACATGACCGACCCCGACTGGGAGCCGGTGATGAAGCGCGCCAGCGCCATCGTCACCAACCGTGGCGGTCGTACCTGTCATGCGGCGATCATCGCCCGCGAACTGGGCATCCCGGCCGTGGTGGGTTGCGGCAATGCCACCCAGCTGTTGAAAGACGGCCAGGGCGTTACCGTTTCCTGTGCTGAAGGCGATACCGGGTTTATCTTCGAAGGCGAACTGGGCTTCGATATCAAGAAGAACTCCGTGGACGCCATGCCGGACCTGCCGTTCAAGATCATGATGAACGTCGGCAACCCGGACCGTGCCTTTGACTTCGCGCAGTTGCCGAACGCCGGTGTGGGCCTGGCCCGCCTTGAGTTCATCATCAACCGCATGATCGGTGTGCACCCCAAGGCGCTGCTGAACTACGATGGCCTGCCACAGGAAATCAAGGACAGCGTCGACAAGCGCATTGCTGGTTACAGCGATCCGGTAGGTTTCTACGTTGAAAAACTGGTTGAAGGCATCAGCACCCTGGCTGGCGCATTTACCCCGAAGAAAGTCATCGTGCGGCTGTCGGACTTCAAGTCCAATGAATACGCCAACCTGATCGGCGGCAAGCTCTACGAGCCGGAAGAAGAAAACCCGATGCTGGGTTTCCGTGGTGCTTCGCGTTACATCAGCGAAAACTTCCGTGACTGCTTCGAACTCGAGTGCCGTGCGCTCAAGCGTGTACGCAACGAGATGGGCTTTACCAACGTCGAAATCATGGTGCCGTTTGTGCGTACCCTGGGCGAAGCGAGCCAGGTTATCGACCTGCTGGCCAAAAACGGTCTTAAGCGCGGCGAAAACGGCCTGCGCATCATCATGATGTGCGAGCTGCCGTCCAACGCGATCCTGGCTGAAGAGTTCCTTGAGTACTTCGATGGCTTCTCCATCGGTTCCAACGACCTGACCCAGCTGACCCTGGGCCTGGATCGCGACTCCGGTGTAATCGCTCACCTGTTTGACGAACGCAACCCGGCGGTTAAAAAGCTGCTGTCCAATGCCATTCAGGCGTGCAACAAGGCCGGCAAGTACATCGGTATTTGCGGTCAGGGCCCGTCTGATCACCCGGACCTGGCGCTGTGGCTGATGGAGCAGGGCATCGAAAGCGTGTCCCTGAACCCGGACAGCGTTCTGGAAACCTGGTTCTTCCTGGCAGAAGGTCAAGCCAAGGCTTGAGTCGTTGAGAGAGGGGCAGGGCAGCCAAACGGTTGCCCTGCTCTTTATAAGCCGTGGTAGGGCGAGTTCTTGAAAGAAGTCGCCCTTTTTTGTGCAAGAGCATTATGCAAAGCAGCAGTCTCCTTTTTCCCGTTGCCCTGATCAGCGCTGAGCGTCGGGGCGACCTGAGCGAAGATGTATATCGCTTGAAACCCGCCAATAGCCCGGATATTTCCGTTGAGCTGGTGGTGACCCGACTGGGCATGGCGGACGACAGCCAGGTCCGCGGTGTGCCGGTCATCCTGTTGCATGGCAGTTTTTCCAATCGACGCTTCTGGTACTCGCCCAAGGGCGTAGGGCTTGGGGTGTTTTTGGCGCGTGCCGGGTTTGATGTGTGGCTGCCGGAAATGCGCGGCCACGGCCTGTCGTCGCGCAATGTGAGTTGGCACAAGAACCGGGTAGCCGACTATGCCCGTTACGATTTGCCGGCCATCGCTGCGTTTGTGCGTGAGCTAAGTGGGCAAACCCCGCACTGGATCGGTCATTCCCAGGGGGCTATCAGTTTGGCTGCGGCCCTGGGGGGGCAGTATTTGAGCGCGCAGGATGTGGCGTCGGCGGCGTTCTTTGGTTGCCAGATCAATCGTCGTTACTGGTCGCTGAAAATTCCGCCGGTGCAGTGGGGCGCCTATCTGTTGTTGAAGCGTTTCAAACAACTCTCGGGGACGCGTCTCAAGCGTGGCCCGGAAGACGAACCCGTCAGCATCGCCCTTGAAACCCTGCGCTGGAATGGTTTTATGGGGCGTTTCAAGGATGCCGAGCGTGACTGGTGGGGCGGGCTGGCCGAGGTGCAGATTCCGGCATTGGTGGTGGCGGCTGCGGGTGATCGACAAACACCTGAGTGGGCATGCCGCAAACTGTTCGATCAGTTGGGTTCAGAGCAGCGCAAATTCGTTTCTTTGGGGCGTGAGCAGGGTTTCAGCTCTGACTTCAGTCATGTTGAAATGCTCGTCAGCCAGCCTGCGCAGCAGGAAGTGTGGCCGTTGGTGCGTGATTGGCTACTAAAAGGCACTGCGCAATCGTTGTAGATACTTATTGTGGGAGCGAGCCTGCTCGCGAACGACCTTCGCGAGCAGGCTCGCTCCCACAGTTGCAGTGTTTGTGCAGCTAGCTGCTACGGATAGCGTGTGACCCGATATCGCGAGGTGGTCATAACTTGTTCTTTTGTGTGATATTAGTTGTCGCTAGTGGCCTGGACGACTTTTAAAGCCAGCCATCACCAAAGCGTCTATAACCATAGTGCTAACGTTATTTTCACTGATGTGCCCACCCTGAACAGGAGCTTTCCCGTGAATCACTACATCACCCCCGATCTGTGCGATGCCTACCCTGAGCTGGTGCAGGTGCTTGAGCCCATGTTCAGCAACTTCGGCGGGCGCGACTCCTTTGGTGGCGAGATCGTGACCATCAAGTGTTTCGAAGACAATTCGCGGGTCAAGGAGCAGGCTGAACTCAACGGTGAAGGCAAAGTGCTGGTGGTTGACGGTGGCGGTTCTCTGCGCCATGCCTTGCTGGGCGACATGATTGCGGACAGGGCGGCGAAAAATGGCTGGGAAGGCATTGTTATCTACGGCTGTATTCGCGATGTCGATGTGCTCGCGCAAACCGATCTTGGCGTCCAGGCTTTGGCCAGTCACCCGCTCAAGAGCAACCGCCGCGGAGTGGGTGATGTTAACGTGCCGGTCACGTTCGCAGGTGTCACGTTCCGTCCCGGAGAATTCATTTACGCGGACAACAACGGCGTTATTATCTCGCCAACTGCTCTGAAAATGCCTGACTAAACGCATTACCACTAAGGATCACGGATGTACGAGGACGTAAACGCACAATGGGGGCTGGTGCATGCACTGGTGCTGGACGGTGAGGGCGGGGCGCGTGAAATTGCGCGTACCGAACTGAACGATCTGCAGTTGCAGGCCCACGAAAGCATTTGGCTGCACTGGGATCGCAGCCATCCTCAAACCCAGAACTGGCTGCGTGAATCGAGCGGCTTGAGTGATTTCAGCTGTGACCTGCTGCTCGAAGAGAATACCCGTCCGCGTTTGGTCCCTTTGCCTGCCAATGAGCTGCTGCTGTTCATGCGCGGGGTCAATCTGAACCCCGGTGCAGAGCCCGAAGACATGGTCTCGCTGCGTATTTTTGGCAGCGCGCAGCGGCTTATTTCACTGCGCATGCGCCCGTTGCGGGCCACGGATGAGCTGCTTGGTGAATTTTCCCAGGGCGAAGGCCCAAAGAACACCTCGGAACTGATCCTTTATCTGGCCCAGCACCTGACCCTGAAGGTGCAGGATTTGATCGGTGAACTGTCTGAAATCGTCGATGATGAAGAAGACAAGATAGATGCCGACGAACGGTATACCCCGGATCACAACTCGATTTTGCAGGTTCGTCGCAGGGCAGCCGCCTTGCGTCGTTTTCTTGCACCACAGAGGGATATTTTCGGTCAGCTCACGCGTATCAAATTACCCTGGTTCAGCGCCGATGATGCTGACTACTGGAACGAACTGAACAACAGCCTGACCCGTTATCTGGAAGAGCTGGAGCTGACCCGCGAGCGTGTGGGGCTGGTGCTCGAGTCTGAAGACCGGCGTTTGAACGTGCGCATGAGCCGCATCATGTATCGCTTTGGCGTGCTGACGGGAATCTTTCTGCCGATCACCTTCATTACCGGTTTGCTGGGCATCAATGTGGGGGGCGTGCCGTTCTCCGATGACTCATATGGCTTTGCCATTACCTGCGGTGTGATGCTGGTTATCGGGGCGGGGCAATGGTGGTTTTACCGTCGTTTGCAGTGGCTGTGACCGGGTTGAATGTGACCCCGGCAAATGTCCCTTCGTCTTTTACTGACTTACCGAGAGGTGCTTATGCACGATCCGTTTGAACAGTCCTTACGTGAAATGCTCAAGGCCGAGCCGTCCAACCGGGACGACGATGCGTGCCTGGGCCGCGTGCTGAAAACCGCCAACCGCCAGGTCGGTGCGGGAGATCTTTTCAGCTTGCTGGGCCGCTGGATGCAAGCACTGATGATTGCTTTGAATAGCGGTTCGGCTCATATTGCGCCCGTTTCGCGGCGCAAATCTGCTGCTCGCCCTGTTGATAAGGCTGATTGAACATGGAATTGAATGTCTGGACCCAAAGCCTGGTCGCGGCAATGACTGCCTTGTGGACCAAGATTGCCAACTTTATTCCCAACCTCTTCGGCGCGTTGGTTGTGGTACTGCTGGGCTTCGTGGTTGCCAAACTGCTCGACGCCTTGCTGTCCAAGCTGCTCGCCAAGCTGGGCCTTGATCGCCTGATGGGCGGTACCGGGCTGACCAAGATTCTGGCGCGGGTGGGCATCCAGGTGCCGATCTCGACCCTGATCGGCAAGATTGTTTACTGGTTTGTGTTGCTGGTATTCCTGGTTTCAGCGGCGCAGTCTCTGGGCCTGGATCGTGTGTCATCCGCGCTGGATCTGTTGACGGTGTATCTGCCCAAGGTCTTTGGTGCGCTGCTGGTTCTGCTGGCAGGTGTGTTGCTGGCCCAGGTGCTCAACGGCCTGGTGCGTGGCGCTGCCGAGAGCGTGGGCTTTGATTATGCCGGCGGGCTGGGCAGAGTGACCCAGGGGCTGGTCATCATCATCAGTATCTCCGTGGCCATCAGCCAGCTTGAGGTCAAAACCGACCTGCTGAACCATGTGATTGTTATTGTGTTGATTACCGTTGGTCTGGCTATTGCTCTGGCAATGGGGCTGGGCAGCCGGGAAATCGCAGGGCAGATACTGGCCGGGATCTATGTGCGTGAGCTGTATCAGGTTGGCCAGGAAGTGCGGATTGGCGAGGTTGAAGGGCAGATCGAAGAAATTGGCACGGTTAAAACCACGTTGCTGACCGATGAGGGTGAGCTAGTCTCCATCTCGAACCGGATCTTGCTGGAGCAGCACGTAACCAGCCGCTAAGGCGGCAAACCCTGCTAATGTACGCCGCCGCAAAAAAGCCATGATTTATCAGGCTGCGGCGGACATTGACCTGACTGTTGGCACAACTCGTTTTGAATAAAGCCCAATCGCTATCCATGCGTTATGACCCCCGCGAACTCTCTGATGAGGAGCTGGTGGCGCGCTCGCATGATGAGTTGTTTCACGTGACGCGAGCTTATGAAGAGCTAATGCGGCGCTATCAACGTACTTTGTTCAACGTTTGTTCAAGGTATTTAGGGAACGATAGGGACGCTGATGATGTCTGTCAGGAAGTCATGCTAAAAGTGCTGTACGGTTTGAAAAATTTCGAAGGGAAATCGAAATTCAAGACATGGCTATATAGCATCACTTACAACGAATGCATTACACAGTATCGAAAGGAACGGCGAAAGCGTCGCTTGATGGACGCATTAAGCATTGACCCCCTCGAGGAAGCGTCCGAAGAAAAGGCGCCGAAACCTGAGGAAAAGGGCGGGCTTGATCGCTGGCTGGTGCATGTAAATCCGATTGATCGCGAGATTCTTGTGCTGCGTTTTGTCGCAGAACTGGAATTTCAGGAAATCGCGGACATAATGCATATGGGTTTGAGTGCGACGAAAATGCGTTACAAGCGTGCTCTTGATAAATTGCGTGAGAAATTTGCAGGCATTGCTGAAACTTAGTTCAGCGCAAATGGCTCTACGTCTAGGCAAGGTCTGATAGACTTGCCGCCGAGTTGTCCCCCGGTATGTGGGACTGCTTTACAATCACCAGATGGGGATTTAACGGATGAAACTGAAAAACACCTTGGGCATTGCCATTGGTTCCTTTGTAGCCGCAACTTCGTTCGGTGCCCTGGCACAAGGCCAAGGCGCGGTCGAGGGTGAACTGTTCTACAAAAAACAGTACAACGACAGCGTCAAGCACGTAGAAGACGGTTACAACCCAGGCGCATCGATCGGTTACTTCCTGACCGACGACGTTTCGTTGAACCTGACCTACGACACTACCAACCACACCCGTTCGAATGACGGCACTGGCCACCAGAAAATCAAAGGCGACAACTTTGGTCTGAACGCTCAGTACCACTTCGGCACCGTAGGCGACGCTCTGCGTCCATACGTTTCCGGTGGTGTTGCTCACAAGAGCATGACCAACGTTGAGGCTGACGGCCACAGCGGTCGCGACAAGTCGACTTTCCTGACTGCAGGCGCTGGTGTTAAGTGGTACATCACTGACAACCTGTTCGCCCGTGCTGGCGTTGAAGCTGACTACAAACTGGACAACGGCAAGTGGGACTACGCTCCTACCGTTGGTCTGGGTGTGAACTTCGGCGGTAACGGCGGTAAAGTCGCTCCTGCTCCAGTTCCAGCTCCAGCACCAGTTGAAGCAGAACCAGAAGCTCCGATCGCTGAAGTTGTTCGCGTTGAACTTGACGTGAAATTCGACTTCGACAAGTCGGTTGTTAAATCGCAGTACATGCCTGACATCAACAACGTTGCTGATTTCATGAAGCAGTACCCTGCGACCACTACCACTGTTGCTGGTTACACTGACAGCATCGGTCCAGACGCCTACAACCAGAAACTGTCGCAGCGTCGTGCTGACGCTGTTCGTGCAGCCCTGGTTAACCAAGGTGTTGCAGCCAACCGTGTAGACGCAGTTGGCCACGGCGAAGCCAACCCAGTTGCAAGCAACGCAACTGAAGAAGGCCGTGCTCTGAACCGTCGCGTAGAAGCTACCGTTCAAGCAGAAGCTAAGTAATTTTTAGCTAGGCTGTTCAGAAAAACCCGGCTCCGGCCGGGTTTTTCTTTGCCTGTGATTTAGCGAAGCGCGCAGCTATAATCGCGCTCTCTTCAAGCAACCCTTTGAGTTCAATCAGCCCATGTATAACCTGGCCCGCCAGTTGCTCTTCAAACTCTCCCCTGAAACCTCTCACGACCTGTCCCTGGACTTGATCGGCGCAGGTGGCCGTCTCGGGCTTAATGGTTTGTTGTGCAAGGCGCCGGCAAGGCTGCCAGTGACGGTGATGGGGCTGGATTTTCCGAACCCGGTCGGCCTGGCCGCAGGTCTGGACAAAAATGGTGCGGCCATTGATGGCTTTGCACAGCTGGGTTTTGGCTTCGTTGAGATAGGCACCGTGACGCCGCGTCCTCAGCCGGGCAATCCCAAACCACGTATTTTCCGACTGCCTGAAGCACAAGCGATCATCAACCGCATGGGGTTCAACAACCTTGGCGTTGATCATCTGCTTACGCGGGTTCAGGCAGCCAGGTACAGCGGTATCCTGGGTATCAACATCGGCAAGAACTTCGACACGCCGGTTGAGCGTGCGGTCGATGATTACCTGATCTGCCTGGACAAGGTGTATGAGCACGCCAGCTACGTGACTGTAAACGTCAGCTCGCCTAACACCCCGGGTTTGCGCAGCCTTCAATTCGGTGATTCGCTTAAGCAATTGCTCGAAGCCCTGCAACTGCGTCAGAACGAACTGACTCAGCGCCACGGTAAGCGCGTACCGCTGGCGATCAAGATCGCCCCTGACATGACAGATGAAGAAACCGTGCTCGTGGCTCAGGCGCTGCTTGAGACGGGTATGGACGCGGTTATCGCCACCAACACCACCCTCAGTCGTGTAGGCGTTGAAGGTATGGAGCATGGCGACGAGGCGGGTGGCTTGTCCGGTGCTCCGGTACGCGAGAAAAGCACCCACACCGTCAAGGTGCTGGCTGGCGAGTTGGCGGGCCGCATGCCGATCATCGCTGCAGGCGGGATTACCGAGGGCAAGCACGCTGCTGAGAAAATCGCTGCGGGCGCCAGCCTGGTGCAAATCTACTCGGGTTTTATCTACAAGGGCCCGGCCTTGATTCGTGAGTCGGTTGACGCCATTTCTGCTTTGGCGCGCACCTGAGTCGCGGCGAAAACCCGCAGGCAATAAAAAGGGCTCCATTAAGGAGCCCCTGGGCCTGAGCCCGCCGCCTGGATAGGACGGCAAGGTTGAGTCGGTACAGCTTCGAGGTGATGTCGGATTTGCCCAGAGTTAGCCGACGGCGTGAAGTTCGTTGAGTCTGTGGATGCCCGCAGTGCCTGTCATACCGTCCCAGTTGTCGCCGCGTCCTTCGCGCCAGCCGTTAATCCAGGCTTGGCGTACCGACGGTAGAGTAAAAGGGCAAAGCTCGCGGGATTTTCCGTTAACACCGTATTGATATCCGCGTAGGAACGCTTTTTCCAACGGATCACGCTTAAGTCTTCTCATAGGGTATTGCCCTCACTTGTTGACTGTTTTATTTAGCGTCGACCTTCCTGAGGTCGGGGCAGAGTGTTCTGCCGTTGGTGTGCTCGCTGCCGGCGTGGCGAGCATTTTGTTATGGCCTGTGCGGCCGTAACCTGAGTTGAGTTCTAACCAATGCGCCAAGGCGTGTGAATGATCGTTTTGTCATAAGGACGTAACGATAATGGTGTTAAGGCCATAAGTAAGGTCGCTTTTTGGCTCATGAATACGACCAAAGCCTGATAGGCCGAGTGTTTGCAAAGAGGATGCGTTTCATTCCTCGTCGCGAATACCCGTCTGTTTTGCTGGGGGACTATTCGACGAAGGGTCTGTATATGACCTGTTGTTTCCAGATGAATGACCTGCCCAGGCGTCTAAACTCTCCATGCCTCAGGGCATGAGTGATCGCCTCGGTGGAACGGCACAGTTTCGTGCCACGCGAGCGCTCTTCAAGAAAAGCGCTTGATTGAAAACGGAGCGGGCGATGCGTCGCCTTCTCGCTGATAGCTAATAGCCCAGGAATCCCATGTCGGATCGTTACGAACTCTTCCTTACCTGCCCCAAAGGCCTTGAAGGCCTGCTTCTCGAAGAGGCCACCGGCCTTGGTCTTGAGGAAGCCCGCGAGCACACCTCGGCCATTCGTGGCATGGCAACCATGGAGACGGCCTACCGCCTGTGCCTGTGGTCGCGCCTCGCCAACCGGGTGTTGCTGGTACTCAAGCGCTTCCCGATGAAGGACGCTGAAGACCTGTATCACGGTGTGCTGGATGTTGAGTGGCAGGACCATATGGTCCCGGATGGCACCCTGGCCGTTGAATTCAGCGGTCACGGTTCGGGTATCGACAACACCCACTTTGGTGCGTTGAAGGTAAAGGACGCCATTGTCGACAAACTGCGCACGCCGAGCGGTGAGCGCCCTTCGATCGACAAGATCAGCCCCGACATGCGCATTCACCTGCGTCTGGACCGTGGCGAAGCCATTCTGTCGCTGGATCTGTCGGGCAGCAGCCTGCACCAGCGTGGCTACCGTCTGCAGCAGGGTGCAGCCCCGCTGAAGGAAAACCTCGCGGCAGCCATCCTGATTCGTGCGGGCTGGCCACGTATGGCCGCCGAAGGCGCTGCCCTGGCTGACCCGATGTGCGGTGTGGGTACGTTCCTTGTCGAAGGTGCGATGATCGCCGCCGATATGGCGCCGAACCTCAATCGTATCCATTGGGGCTTCGATGCCTGGCTCGGTCACATTCCGGCCATCTGGAAAAAACTTCACGACGAAGCCACCGAGCGTGCCGAGATCGGCATGGCCAAGCCACCGCTGTGGATTCGCGGCTATGAAGCCGATCCGCGCCTGATCCAGCCAGCGCGCAACAACATCGAGCGTGCGGGCCTGAGCCACTGGATCAAGATCTACCAGGGCGAAGTGGCGACCTTCGAGCCGCGTCCGGACCAGAACCAGAAAGGCCTGGTGATCTGCAACCCGCCGTACGGCGAGCGTCTGGGTGATGAGGCGAGCCTGCTCTACCTCTACCAGAACCTCGGCGAGCGTCTGCGTCAGGCCTGTCTGAACTGGGAGGCCGCGGTGTTTACCGGTGCTCCGGATCTGGGCAAGCGCATGGGTATCCGCAGCCACAAGCAGTATTCGTTCTGGAACGGCGCCTTGCCGTGCAAGCTGTTGTTGATCAAGGTGGTGCCGGATCAGTTCGTTACCGGCGAGCGCCGTACCCCCGAGCAGCGTCAGGCTGAGCGCGAGCAGGCCGAGTCCGATCTGCCTTCCAACATCGAAGCGCCGACCAAGTACGAGAAGTTCAACAAGAACGGTAACCCGATCAAACCGGCCCCCGTGGTGATCGAGCAGCCGCGCTTGAGCGAAGGCGGGCAGATGTTTGCCAACCGTCTGCAAAAGAACGTCAAAGCGCTGAGCAAGTGGGTCAAGCGCGAAGGCATCGATTGTTATCGTGTCTACGACGCCGACATGCCTGAGTACTCGATGGCGATCGACCTGTATCACGACTGGGTTCACGTCCAGGAGTACGCAGCACCCAAATCCATCGATCCGGTAAAAGCTTCGGAGCGTATGTTCGATGCACTGGCGGCCATTCCGCAGGCGCTGAACATCGACAAGAGCCGGGTAATCGTCAAGCGCCGTGAGCGTCAGAGCGGCACCAAGCAGTACGAGCGTCAAAGTGCCCAGGGCAAGTTTACCGAGGTTAACGAAGGTGGCGTGAAGCTGCTGGTCAACCTTACCGACTACCTGGACACCGGTCTGTTCCTGGATCACCGCCCAATGCGCATGCGCATCCAGAAAGAGGCCGCTGGCAAGCGCTTCCTCAATCTGTACTGCTACACCGCAACGGCCAGCGTCCATGCGGCCAAGGGCGGTGCGCGCAGCACCACCAGCGTTGACCTGTCGAAAACCTATCTGGACTGGGCGCGGCGCAACCTGTCCCTGAACGGTTTTTCTGACAAGAACCGTCTGGAGCAGAGCGATGTGATGGTGTGGCTGGATACCTGTCGCGAAGAATACGACCTGATCTTTATCGATCCGCCGACTTTCTCCAACTCCAAGCGCATGGAAGGCATCTTCGATGTGCAGCGCGATCACGTGCATTTGCTGGATCTGGCCATGGCCCGTCTGGCGCCGGGTGGCGTGCTGTACTTCTCGAACAACTTCCGCAAGTTCATTCTGGATGAGCATCTGGAAGCGCGTTATTCGGTCGAAGAAATCACCGCCAGCACCATCGACCCGGACTTTGCCCGCAACAGCAAAATCCACCGTGCGTGGAAAATCATGGCCCGGTAAAGGTTGATGCTGGAGTGGTGGGAGCGGGCTTGCTCGCGATGGTGTCGCCGCGGTTTACCTAAATAACCGTGTCGCCTGCATCGCGAGCAAGCCCGCTCCCACAGAGTCGAGCTGTTCTCAAGACAGTTGCTCCCATAAAAAAACGCCCCTGATCGTAAGATCAGGGGCGTTTTTTATTGCCTGGCAAATGCCCTACTGAGCGATGGATACCGCACTGTTAGGAATTTGCGGCTGGCGATACAGGTCGAGCAGCACCTGATCGAGAATTGCCGAGGCGCCCCACGGGCGTGGATCGTTGAGGATGGCGACCACTGCCCAGGTATTGCCGTTGATGTCACGACTAAAGCCGGAAATAGCCCGTACGGTGTTCAGCGTGCCGGTCTTGATATGTGCCTGGCCGTTCATGGCCGTGGTTTTCAGGCGTTTGCGCATGGTGCCGTCTTTACCGGCAATGGGCATGGAACTGATGAATTCTGCAGCGTAGGGGCTTTTCCAGGCAGCCTGGAGCATTTGCGCCATTTCACGTGCGCTAACGCGCTCTGCACGGGACAGGCCGGAACCGTTTTCCATGACCAGGTGCGGCGCAGTGATGCCTTTTTTCGCCAGCCACTGGCGCACTACGCGCTGTGCGGCCTTGGCGTCGTCACCGTCGGCGTCGTTGCGGAACTGCGCGCCCAGGCTCAGGAACAACTGCTGGGCCATGGTGTTGTTACTGTACTTGTTGATGTCGCGAATGATCTCGGCCAGGTCTGGCGAGAAGGAGCGGGCCAGCAACTTGGCGCCTTTTGGCACGCTGGCCTGGCGGTCTTGGCCCTGGATGCTGCCGCCCAGTTCTTTCCAGATGGCGCGTACGGCGCCAGCGGTGTAGGTCGCGTGATCAAGCAGGGACAGATAAGTCTGCGAGTTGCAGCCGTCAGCCAGTTGCCCGCTGACGGTGACAATCACAGTGCCGTCAGCTTGTGTGACCGGGTTATAGCGCACATCGCCGGTGCATTGTTTGGCGTTGACGGCTTTGACCTGGTTATCGATCTTGATGCTGGCAATCGGTGGTTCAACCGAGATCAGGACTTTTCCGCCATCGTTGCGCGCCACGAAACGCAGGGCCTTGAGGTTGACCATCAGCGAGTCGGGCTTGACCAGGAACGGCTTGTTCTTGTCATTGCCGTCATCGTTGAACACCGGCAGTTGCGGCTGATTGAAGAAGTTGCGATCGAGCACCAGGTCGCCGGTGATCTGCTGCACGCCATTGGCGCGCAGGTCGCGCATCAACAGCCAGAGCTTTTCCATATTGAGCTTGGGGTCGCCGCCGCCCTTGAGGTACAGGTTGCCTTGCAGAATGCCGTTGTTGAGCGTGCCGTCAGTGTAGAACTCGGTTTTCCACTGATGGGTCGGGCCGAGCATTTCCAGGGCCGCATAGGTGGTCACCAGTTTCATGGTAGAGGCCGGGTTCATAGACACATCGGCGTTGTAAACGGTTGGAATGCCGGGGCCGCTGAGTGGCAGCAGAACCAGCGACAGGGCGTCGTCGCCCAGCTTGTTGGTTTTGAGCGCTTGCTGAACTTTTGGTGTGAGGGTGGTATTGACGGGGGCGGCGTTGGCGCCGAAGGCCAGTGGCAGAAAAAAGCTGGCGAGAAGCAGTGGCCGTAAAGATTTGATCATATGAAGTAAAACCCTGCAGGCGAGGGGAAAAAATACGAGGGCATGATGAAAAGTTCCCTCAATGGTCATAAACGTGTTGGCATTATGCCCCAAGGTTGTCGGGGTTGTGCATCCACCTGTTACAGGGTTTGGTGGATAAAGTATAGAAAACGATGAACCGTTCACACGGAACCGGGCGCCGGGCGGCCGAAGCTGCTAAAGTGCCGCCCGTTATTACTTAAGAGGATTGTTCAATGGCTACTAATCGTTCCCAGCGTCTGCGCAAAAAACTGTGCGTTGATGAATTTCAGGAGTTGGGTTTTGAGCTGAACCTGGATTTCAAAGAAGACCTGTCGGAAGAGGCTATCGATGCATTCCTGGCAGCTTTCCTGGCAGAAGCCATGGAAGCTAACGGTCTGGGTTATGTTGGCGGCGACGACTACGGTCTGGTTTGCCTGCAGAAGCGCGGCTCGGTCACCGAAGAGCAGCGTGCTGCTGTTGAAGCCTGGCTCAAAGCGCGTCCAGAGCTGACCACCGTTGAAGTCAGCCCGCTGCTGGACGTGTGGTACCCGGAAAAAGAAATCAATCCGGTAGCCTGACGTCAAACGCAAAGGCAGCCCGAGCGGCTGCCTTTGTGTGTTACGCCCTCTGACCCGTCCCGGGTATTGCAACGAATTTCTTAACCTCAGTGCCCACGTTTTTTTCGTGTGATTTGCCGTGGGCGTCATGTTGTGGGAGCGGGCTTGCTCGCGATGCAGGCAGCGCGGTCTCCAGGGAGCATGCGGTGATGCCATCGCGAGCAATTTCGCTCTCGCCTCTTGATATGAGGGGCTCAGTCGTAAATCGACTTCTTTTTCCAGTCCGCATCGGCTTCGTCGGTTTTCAAGCCTTCAGTCAGCTCGTTCTCTTCGCCGGTGTTCGGCGCAAGTGCGCTTTGCACCTGTGCGTTGGCGCGTGCCAGCTGTGCTTCAAAATCCTTCAGCGGGGCGTTGTACATGGCCGGCACCGGCTGTTTGCGCAAATACTGCACGGCGCGCTCGAAAGCCAGGCGGGCCTGGGCCGGCTGGTTTTTCTGTAAGGCGAGCTTGCCCAGATTGTTGAAGAACTCGATATGCACCACGACCAGCAAGTGACGAATCTCTTTAAGCCATTGCTTGGCTTCATTAGTAGGCAGAAAACCATCTTGCGCAGCACGGGTAATCTGGCCGTGCAGGGTTTCCAGCAAGAAGCGCACGTCCTTGGCCATGGCCTCGCTCGTGATGGGGTTGGGCGGGTTGTTGACAGGGATCGACTCTCCCTTGGCAATCAGGCCGCCGAGTTCGGCCACTTGCGCCTTTAATGCCGCGCTGGATTTATCCAGCATTAACAGGCGCTGTGTGGCATTGAGTTCAAGGCGGGTAAGCAGCAGCTTGAGGGCAGGGGACATCAGTTGGCCGGGAAAGGTCTCGTTAACCTCGCTGCAACGACGGATGCGATCGTTGAGCTCGACCCTGAGGCGGGCTTTCTCCAGTTTGTTGTTTTCCACTACATGGTTTATGTAAACGATGGCGATCAACAGGGCGATCCCGACGACGACAAGCAGGGCAATCATGGTGGGCGTCAACGTTAAAACCTCTTCTGGGTGTGGATGCGTTGATTCGGTGAAGTCGCAGTGCCTGGCTATATAGAGGCTGAAGATCGACGGGGCAGCGAACTGCCATCACTGAGTTTGGGCAATCATAACCCCTTGTAGGGGGCCGGAATATAGGCGCTAGGAGCTTGCCTTAAGACTCAGTAGGAAAACGTCTTAAGAGGGGGGAAGTCATTGATTTCAATATATTTTCATATTGGGGTTGACGACCTTCCAATCCATCCCTAGAATGCGCGCCAATTGCAGCGTAAAGCAAACAGCCAAACGCATGTAACCAGTGAAGTTGTAGTGTGTCCCCTTCGTCTAGTGGCCTAGGACACCGCCCTTTCACGGCGGTAACAGGGGTTCGAGTCCCCTAGGGGACGCCATTGCGGGAATAGCTCAGTTGGTAGAGCACGACCTTGCCAAGGTCGGGGTCGCGAGTTCGAGTCTCGTTTCCCGCTCCATTTTTAAGCAGCTTTGCTCTCGGGCGAAGTTGAGTGAAAGCCAAGAGACTAACGTTTGTTAGTGATCTGGCACTGAAATGTACGTGTGCATTTCGGGCAACGTCCCCTTCGTCTAGTGGCCTAGGACACCGCCCTTTCACGGCGGTAACAGGGGTTCGAGTCCCCTAGGGGACGCCATTATTGCGGGAATAGCTCAGTTGGTAGAGCACGACCTTGCCAAGGTCGGGGTCGCGAGTTCGAGTCTCGTTTCCCGCTCCATTTTTAAGCAGCTTTGCTCTCGGGCGAAGTTGAGTGAAAGCCAAGAGACTAACGTTTGTTAGTGATCTGGCACTGAAATGTACGTGTGCATTTCGGGCAACGTCCCCTTCGTCTAGTGGCCTAGGACACCGCCCTTTCACGGCGGTAACAGGGGTTCGAGTCCCCTAGGGGACGCCATTATTGCGGGAATAGCTCAGTTGGTAGAGCACGACCTTGCCAAGGTCGGGGTCGCGAGTTCGAGTCTCGTTTCCCGCTCCAAATTTTGTTTTTTGGAGCTACGCAGTTTCAAAAAACACACAGAAAGCAGCCTTCGTGCTGCTTTTTGCGTTTCCGGGTTTTGCTTTTCGGCCAGCCCGCAAACACCTCTAAGCTCATAACCAATCGATCTGCAAGAAAACTGGGACTGGGGCCACAAGGATTCAAACCTGTTTTGAGTTCTTCAGATGTCGCATTTTTTCGATAGCGCCCAGCAACGGGACATTCAGGCCTTGTCCCGTACCTTTACCGGTCGAACCCAGTGGCCCACCTGGATATTGTTGCTTGCCGTACCCGCCGCCTGGTTTGCCTTGCTGCTGGGCAGCCCGCTGCTCGGCGCGGGCTGGACAATTGTGTTGCTGATTCCGGTGGTGGTGCTGTGGATGTCAGTGCAGCACGAACTGCTGCACGGCCATCCCACCCGTTTCAACAGTCTGAACAAGGTGCTGGGCTACGCACCTTTTGCCTTGTGGTACCCCTACACCCTCTATCGCGACAGCCATTTACAGCATCACCGCGATCATGACCTGACCCTGCCAGGCATTGACCCCGAAAGCCGCTATTTAAGCCAGGCTCACTGGCAAACCAGCTCAAAGCTTTTGCGCGGCCTGCTCTGGCTGAACAAAACGGTGCCGGGGCGATTGCTGCTGGGCCCGCCCCTGGCGTTGTACGGTATGGCCAGAGAAGAGCTGCAACGCCTGCGCAGTGGCGACCGGCAAGCCTGGTGCATGTGGCTGACCCACGGTTTTTTCACGGTGCTGATGTTCGCCTTTATCGCGTACTACAGCGAACTGGCCGTTTGGCAGTATGTATTTCTGGTCACCGTGCCAGTTTTGTCAGTGGGCATGGTTCGCTCCTTTTATGAGCACCGTCCCGCAGCCCGGCCGGAACAGCGAACGGTACTCAATGAAGCCGGTTGGCCCTGGACCTGGCTGTTCCTGAACCTCAATTTGCATCTGGTGCACCATGATTTGCCGGGCTTGCCGTGGTTTTACCTGCCCAGGGTCTATCGGGCGCGGCGCGAGCAGTGGCAGCAACGCAGTGGTGGTTTCCTGGTGCAAGGCTACGGTGAGCTTTTTCGTCGTCACGCGGTGCGGGCGATTGATAGCCCGCAGCATCCGTTCAGTTAATTTCACAAGGTGCCTTCCATGTCTGGCCGTTATGCCGAATTGGCAATGTATGTAGCCCCCCAGCAGGTCAGCGAAGCCAATGAGCGCTGGCTGACCCGCATTCTCGCGCTTTTGCAGCACACCCGCGGTGATACCCGGGGCCTTGGTCTGCTGGAGTTGTTCAGGGCCCCAGAGCTGTTGCTGAGTCAGACCTGTGGTTATCCGCTGTTAACCCAGTTGCGCGGGCAGGTGCAATTGATCGGTCGCCCGCATTACGAATGGCCCGACAGCAGTGGCGGTGAGCATTGCAGTGTGATTGTCAGCCGTGATGCAGACTCGCGCCGCGATCTGGCCGCTTTCGCGGGCAGCCGCGGGGTGATCAATGACCAGCACTCCAACAGTGGTATGAATCTGTTGCGCCATCGTCTTGCGCCCCTGCAGCGCGGCGGGCGTTTTTTTGCTTCAGTGGCCGTCAGCGGCGCGCACCGGCAAAGCCTGCGCTGGGTGCGTGAAGGCTGGGCAGACCTGGCCGCCATCGACAGCGTGACCTTTGCCTACCTGGCCCGTTATGCGCCGACAGAAGTCGCCGGGCTGCGGGTTGTGGCGCGAACGGCCAGCAGCCCGACGTTGCCTTACATCACGGCGCTCAGTGCCGGACGCGACGGCGCAGAGCAGATTCGCCAGGCAATGAATACTGCCTTGCAGCAATTACCCGAGGTAGCTGCAACCCTGGGGCTGCGGGAAGTTTTACCCGCCAGTGAAGCTGATTATCAGAAGGTTCTCGATTATCGGCAGGAAGCGGCGGAGTTCGGGTATGAAGTCTTGCAGTAGGGGATTCATGTTTAATAGCTGAAACGAATAACCAAATGTTTTTTTAGTATTTAAATTGCATAAAACCATTTGCTAGGATCGCCGCACCGGATCACCGGACATACCGTTCTACTTACTTTCTGGAGCCCCTATGTCCGGCGCCGACCTCGCTCATCGCGACCATGTGAGCCAGCTTTATCGCACCCACTATTTGTGGCTGCATGCACGATTGTGCCGTTACCTCGATTCCAGCAGCTACGCTGAAGACATCGCGGCCGATACGTTTGCCCAACTTTTAAGTGCGCCCCGGGGCCTGGTCATTCGTGAGCCGCGCGCGCTGCTGACGACTATCGCCCGGCGTTTGATCTTTCAACTGTGGCGTCGCCGTGATGTGGAACGGGCCTATCTGATGAGCGTGCAACAGCAAGAACCTCTGCATTCACCCTCGCCAGAAACACTGGCGCAGGCACTTCAAGCCCTGCAGATGATTGACGCCCGGCTCGATGGTTTGCCTGACAAGGTCAAGGAAACCTTCGTGCTGTCACGGGTCAATGGCCTGACCTACCCCGAAATCGCGCAACAGCTGGGCATATCCCGGCGCAGCGTCAGTGACTACATGGTTCGCGCACTCAAGCGCTGCGCCTTGCAGGCCACCGCGCAACCCACCTTCCGCCCCTCCATAACAAGAGAATCCGCATGACTAACTTGAAAAAATGGCTCGGTGGTTCGCTACTGGCCTGTGCATTGATCACCCAGCCGGTGCTGGCAGAGCAAAAGGCGCCGGTTCACTTTGGTGATATCACCTGGGAAAGCGGCAGCTTGATTACCGAAGTACTGCGTCTGATTACCGAAAAAGGCTACGACGTGGCGACGGACACACTGCCCGGCAGCACTGTCAGCCTGGAAGCTGCACTGGCCAAAAACGATATTCAAGTGATTGGTGAGGAGTGGGCAGGGCGCAGCCCGGTGTGGATCAAGGCCGAAGCCGAGGGCAAGGTGCTGGGGCTGGGCGATATCGTCAAGAATGCCAGCGAGGGCTGGTGGGTGCCTGAGTATGTGATCAAGGGCGACCCGGAAAAAGGCATCAAGGCACTGGCGCCGGACTTGAAATCGGTCAATGATCTGGCGCGCTACAAAGATGTTTTCCGCGATCAGGAAGACCCTTCTCGCGGTCGCTTTCTGAACAGTCCTACTGGCTGGACCTCTGAAATCGTCAATAGCCAGAAGCTCAAGGCCTATGGTCTGGACAAGGACTTTGTGAACTTTCGCACTGGCTCCGGCGCGGCGCTGGATGCCGAGGTCAGCTCATCGATCAAGCGTGGCAAACCGGTGTTGTTCTACTACTGGTCACCCACCCCGCTGATTGGCCGTTACAAATTGATCAAGCTCGAAGAGCCTGCCTTTGATGCCGAAGCCTGGAAAACCCTGGCCGACGTCAATAATCCCAACCCCAAGGGCACCCGTTCGTTGCCGGCGAAACTGGCCATCGGTGTATCGACGCCGTTCAGCCAGCAATACCCGCAACTGGTCGAGTTTTACCAGAAGGTCGATTTTCCGATCGATCTGCTGAACACCACTCTGGCGCAAATGAGCGAAAAGCGCACCGAACCGCGCAAGGCAGCACAGGCATTTTTGCGTGAGCAACCGCAGATCTGGCACGCCTGGGTCACTCCTGAAGCAGCGGCCAAGGTCGATGCGGCGCTTGAAGCGAATTAACCCCTTGAACACGAGCACTGCATGTTTCCTGACTATCTGACGTTTTCCATCGCAGGATGGGTCAATGACGGGGTTGATGCGCTGGTCAGCAACTACGGCGATGTGTTTCGGCACATCTCCGACACCTTGCTTTGGGCCATCGTCAACCTTGAAAACCTGCTGCGCCTGACTCCGTGGTGGCTGATGCTGGCCATCGTCGGGGTGATTGCCTGGCATGCCACGCGCAAAGTCCTCAGCACCGTGCTGATCGTCGGCCTGTTGTTTCTGGTGGGCGCAGTCGGTCTGTGGGACAAGCTCATGCAAACCCTGGCATTGATGATGGTAGCCACGGTCATTTCGGTGCTGCTGGGCATCCCGCTGGGTATTCTGGCCGCCCGTAGCAACCGCCTGCGCTCGGTGCTGATGCCGCTGCTGGACATCATGCAAACCATGCCCAGCTTCGTGTACCTGATCCCGGTGCTGATGCTGTTTGGCCTGGGCAAGGTGCCAGCGATTTTTGCCACTGTGATTTATGCCGTACCGCCGCTGATCCGCCTGACCGATCTGGGCCTGCGCCAGGTCGACCGCGAGGTGATGGAGGCAATCAATGCCTTTGGTGCCACGCCGATGCAGCAGTTGTTCGGCGTGCAATTGCCACTGGCCATGCCCAGCATCATGGCCGGGGTCAACCAGACCACCATGATGGCCCTGTCGATGGTGGTGATTGCCTCGATGATTGGCGCGCGCGGCCTGGGTGAGGATGTGCTGGTGGGCATTCAGACCCTCAATGTCGGCAAGGGCCTGGAGGCCGGGCTGGCAATCGTGATTCTGGCGGTGGTCATCGACCGTATTACCCAGGCCTATGGCCGACCGCGGCATGGGGATCAGAAATGACCGATAACAAAATTGAAGTACGCAATGTTTTCAAAGTATTCGGCAATCGTGAGAAAGACGTTCTGGCCATGATTCGCGCCGGCAAGAGTAAAGATCAGGTGCTGGCTGAAACAGGCTGCGTGGTGGGTATCAATGATATTTCGCTGTCGATAAGGGCAGGGGAGGTGTTTGTCATCATGGGCTTGTCCGGGTCAGGCAAATCCACGCTGGTGCGTCATCTCAATCGGCTGATCGACCCTAGTAGCGGTCAGATCCTGGTAGACGGTGAAGACATCCTTGATTACGACATGCCTGCCCTGCGCCATTTTCGTCGGCACAAGATCAGCATGGTATTTCAGAATTTTGGCCTGCTGCCCCATCGCAATGTACTGGACAACGTCGCCTATGGCTTGAAGGTGCGGGGTGAAAGCGCCGCGCAATGCCAGGCGCGCGCGCGCCACTGGATTTCAGTGGTCGGCCTGCAAGGTTACGAGCAGGTGTTCATTCATCAACTGTCGGGCGGCATGCGTCAGCGCGTCGGCCTGGCGCGGGCATTGGCCACCGACACGGACATCATCCTGATGGACGAAGCTTTCAGCGCCCTGGACCCGTTGATCCGTGCCGAGATGCAGGACCAATTGCTGGAGTTGCAACGCACCCTGCAAAAAACCATCGTGTTTATCACCCATGACCTGGACGAAGCGCTGCGCATCGGCAATCGCATTGCCGTGCTCAAGGACGGACAGTTGATTCAGGTCGGCACCCCACATGAAATTCTGCATGCCCCGGCAGATGATTACGTGGGCCGTTTCGTCCAGCGCCGTCGCGCCAGCGCCTGATCGGTAATGTCCATACCCTGTTACCGCGTTTGACCCCGGTTAATTGCATTTAATCAGCGGATTCGTTCTGCCCCCGCGGGCAGAACTCCGTCTGCTACTTAATGCGATGAACTGTCATGAAAACACTCTCGACCACCCCCGACGCAATGGTTCGCTACTCGGTGCTGGGCAGCTTTGCAGCCCAGCATTTTTCTGAGCGTCCGACATTCCAGAACGTGGCTGCTCTGGGCTTCAAGCGAGCATTGCAGGAAAAATATCCGGCTCTGAATGCAGATTTCTCTCAGCTTTTTATTGCACAGCCACTGACGCCCGACGACTTGCCGGGTACACCCCGACGCTATCGATTGATGGCTGCGGTGGATGTGATGATTCAGGGTTTTCTCGATTCAAAGCCGGTGGTGCTGATTCAAGGGTTCCATCGCCTTTGCGCCGGGAGCACCGAGCTGGACCCTGCGCCATTGGCGGTAGACATGGCTGATCTGCAGGTCATCATCAATGAGCAGGCGGTGGTGTTGATCGACATGTTTCAACAGGCCATGACCGAGTTCTGGAGTGACAGGCACAGCGTCACGACGGCTCCTGTCTTGTGGTTGAGCCGGGTTTTACAGAACGCGTTGAGCAGTGCCGCCCTGGTGCAAAACCGCATGCCTGAACTCGCGACCGAGCAGTCGGTCGGGCTGGCGGTGCTGGCCTCCTTCCCGGACAAGCAGGCCCGCACAAGGGCTACCGCCGAAACGCCCTTGCGTGCTTATCTGGTGAACATAGAGGGAGCGCAAGACAACCTCGTTAGCCGCTTTCAACTGCCAGGCACGCTGCTGCTCACCCGACAAATGCCGGATCGCCTGCTCGTGCTCGGTTACTCGCTGGAACACGGGGTTGAATCATTTGTTTCGGTGCAGGCGTTCGCGACCCTTATGGTCAGGCGAATATTGCAGACCACGCCGATTCGCTCATTGACCTGGAGCCTGTATGAACCAGAGGGGGATTTCTTCGCAGCGCTGGCCGTGACCCTCCTGGATTCGCAACTGCGTGACATAGCCCGTTCGGGGCAAGCTGCGCAGGCGGGCAACTGGAGTGTCGGGCGGCTTGAGCAGGCACTGGACGACGCGGCTGCGATGTTTCCTTTTTTCAGCCCGCAGGAGCAGCCGTACCTGGATCATGTAACCGGAGCATTACCCGAGTGGCTCGCCGTTGCCAGCCCTGCGCAGCAAATGGCTTACAGCCAGCTGCTCAACGCTGAACTGATATGGCAGCGCCAGAACGGCGGGCGCAGCTTTCTTGAGGGCATTGATGCTCTGCCGGTTTATGCCGAGAAGATGATCCGCCAACGTATCGAGCGCGATCATCCGCACTCGGGTCTTGATCTCTCGAACATCGAGATTCATGACGTAGGCGTTGAGAACTTGCAGTTGGCCATTTTCAGTGACGATGTCCTGTCTTTCGCGGAGTTTGTCCTGAGTTACAGAGGCGGCTGGCCGGTCGGCCTGATCGATGTCAAGGATCGCACCGGCGCTCCCGTGCCGGGCTGGTTGACCAGCGGCTATGTGAAGGCGCTGGTGGATGAGCTGGATGTCGGGACGCGCTATATCGCGCTGCTCAAGGGGTATCTGGTCGACGACGAACAGGAAGCAGCTCGACGTGAGGCACTGTTCGCCGCCCAGCTGAGAATTCAATTGCCCCTGTTTGCCCTGGAGCAGCAAATCAGGGGACGAGCCGGTTTTACACGCCAGGGTCTGCGAATCATGACCCAGCTTATGCGCCATGACGCGCAACTGTCGGTCACCCGTGGATATATATGTGTGCGCCCCTTGGGTTTTCACGCTTATGAGGGGGCTGAAGTGGATACGGTGGCGAACATGTTTGTGTTCGGTGCGCTGAATATTCAGGTCGGGCCATTTATTTTGTACCGGCCTTTTGCCCCGGAGCCGCTGCTGGAGTTTGCCAGCTGGACGGCACTGGTGGAGGCCATCAAGCACACGGGCGAGTTGCAAGAGAGCGTGCTGACCTGGCTGGACGATGATGCCAGGGGGTATTACGCCGACGGCGGTTTTGAGCGCCCGCATCTGGAGGGTGTCTTGTTGGAAGGTTTTTTGGCCCTGCTGCCCCGCAGCCCGGCAACCCTCAGTACCCAGGCCGTGGTGGGTGACTACTTTGGCGCGATGTTCGACGCTAACGCCAATGCCCTGATGACCATGGCTGACAATCAGACAGTATCGACCTCGGAACGCCGCTGGTTATTGCTCAAACACTACGGCTGGAGCCTGTTTAACGGCCTGACGTTTTTTCTCAGCGGCCCCCTGCAAAAAGCCGCCTGGCTGTTTCAGACCCTGTTAAGCCTGGATAGCGGTTTAAAGGCGCGAATCGATGGCGACAAGCAGGCGGCTCAACAAACAGTCATCGACCTGTTGTTCAATATCAGCCTGGCCCTGTTGCACGAGAGTTTGCGCTTCAAGGCGCAAACCAATGAACGTCGGCGCTTGAACCCGCCTGTCGATGAACCTCTGTTCACGATCTATCAACCTGAAGCGCTTGCGGTGCCAGAGCCGCAGCAAGTCTCCGTATTTGCGCAAAAAAGACTGCCTGATCTGGATGCCCGCACCGCAAGGGATTATTCGTCCCTGGACGTGACATGGTTCAGTGCACAGCCCCGACTGACTGAAGCCCAGCAGTCGAGTTTGAACACCTTTGCGCTGGATATCGATCTGACTCGGGGCACGCTTGTGGAAGAGGGCGTATTGAAGGGGTTTATCCAGTATCAGGACAAGTTCTATGTGCGAATTGACGACAGAACCTACCGTGTCAGCAGTAATGTTGAGGGGCCGGTCATTCAGGACCCTGAGCAGCGCATGCGATTTGGGCCGGCCCTGAGAAGAGATGAATCCGGGCAATGGCGCCTTGATTTGCGCATCGGGCTGCGAGGCGGTGGACCGAAAAAAGCCATTCAGGCATTTCGGGAGAAAAAAGCCCAGAAAGTCACGGCTCTCATGCAAGAGGCGGTACGTCTTGAGGAAGAGCTACAGGGCCGTGAGCGTGTGCTCAAACTTACCGAAGAGTTGCTCAATAAATACCCGGAACGCCGGGAGGCGCTGGTTGATCGCTATGAAACCGAGCTGGAAGCGTGGCGCAGAGGTGTGCTGGAGTTGATCGACCTGAAAACCAGAACGCATCATGTGATGCCAAATGAAAGCTTTGAAGCCCGGACACAGGAGACGTGGGTTCAGTTGACCCTCAGGTTGTTCAAATTGCAGAACTACCTGGAAGAATCGCTCCAGGCCTTACCGCTCAACAACTCAATGCTGTCTTATATCCCCGAGTTGCTGGCAGTCATGGCTGAAATCAGCAAGGGCTCCAATGAACCCTATGAGCGCTGGGTTCAGAACTTGAAACAGGCGCAACGGCTGGAGGCGCGGCTGTTCAAAAATTCGCTGCGTGAAAGTGAGGCGCTGGATGAGGTCAAGGCCAGACCGCTGCCCAAAGAAAGCGCGCTGCTGGAGATAATGAGCAAGCCGGACCGCGATTATTTTGATCGCCACTGGTCCGCAGCGTATCTGGAAACCCTTTGTGAACTGGCCATTCGGCGTGATGCGATCAACCTCTCTCCTGAAGAGCAACACGCATTTGATCTGTTTGGGCAAGGCACATTGGTTGATACGGCCTGGTCGCAATTGGGCTTGCGCCGCGATGGTGCGATCTACACCAGTGAGCACCTCGAGTTTTTTGACAAGACCATTGAAAAGTACGACGCCGCTGAAGGCGTTTGCCAGAACTTGCTGAGCCTGGCTTCCGAGCATTTTCGTAATGAGTACCTACCCGACATCATCCGGGTAATGGGCAGCCTGCGGGAGTTTGCAGAGTCCCAGATGGAAAATGTTATCAGGGAGTCTGAAAGCTCGTCCTCTGAAGCGGAGGATGCCCGCCCCGGCCCCAGTCGTCTGATCAATGCGCCCCGGGCCACAAGCACCTCCACCCGTGCTCTGCAGAAAGTCATCAAGACCAGCAAAAACCTGACCCTGGTGGGGGAGGTCCGTCCTCCGTCCTCCGGTTCCGATGAGGAAATTGTCGATGTTGCTGAGGGCATTGACCGCTTGAATATTCGCTCCTATCGCAAAACAGAAACAGGCTTGTGGGAAGAGATCGGCAGCAGCAGGCCTTCAACCGTTCAGGTTTCTCAAGCAAAGTCTCTGTCCAGTCTTCAGGCAGACGCTCGCAGATTGCTGGAGCGCCTGTCAGAAGTGATCGCACATAACCGCGCAACAGCAACTACGTCAAAAATACCGGTGGAAATCGAGGAGATTCTGGATTTCAAGGCTCGCTCGCTCGATGAAGTGGCGCAGCAGATTGAAAAAAATGTTGTGGGTGCCAACCCTGATGTCGAGTCCCTGGATCATCAACGTAAAGCAGAAGCTTTGGCGCAAATTGCCGAACTCAAGGCGGCGGCTGGCAGGTTGCGTGCCGAAGGTCGAAGCTTGCGAATCAGCATTATCAAGCGGCTCCCACCTACGGGGGCCAATGTCGAGTACTTGAAAGCCCAGGGTGAGGTGAAAATCACCCGTACCGGACCACGGCGGTATTTGTCGAAAGGCCAACGCAAGGATTACCTGGAGGAATACGCCATCAGCACGCAGGATGGCAAGGCGTTGTGGTTTGCCCACTTTCACTACAAGAGCAAGGACACGCCCCTCGCGGATTTTGATGTGGCCCATCTTAAAACCGCCGCGCAGCGAACCCTGAGTGAGCATTCGCTTTACGCCAGAGCCCAGAGCAAGCACGAGTACATCGAGGTGTATCGCGCCCGACTTGACAGGGCCATGGCGCAGCGGCTGTTTTTGTCGTTAGCCGTAACGGCTCAGTCGAGCGTGTAGCGAACCGAGAGCACGCCTTTTTTCTGGCTTACTGACAGCACATTGACGGTACCCAGTTCAGCCAGAGATTGCACATGGGTACCGCCGCACGGATAACCCGGCAGATCGCCAAAGCTGATGGCGCGCTGCTGCGGATCAAGGCGGGTATGCCTTGGCAGGTCGGCACCGATCCATTGTTCCAGGGCGTGCTGCACGGCCTCAGCTTCCAGCGCTTGCGGGTTGTCACCGGGCACAAAACTTACCCGGCATTCGTCCGGCCAGTGATGGGCTTTGGTGGGTACCCAGCCCAGTTGCTCGCCATACACTCCGATCAAATGCCCGGCCGAATGCAGGCGGGCATGCAGCCGGCGGCGGGCTTCATCGACTTGCGCCTGTGCCCGGCCTGTCGGTACGGGCAGGCTGACGTAATGCACGATGGCGTCTTGTTCCTGTACCACCTTGATGACCTGGCTGTTGCCGATCCAGCCTGTGTCGCTGGGTTGCCCGCCACCCTGGGGATGAAAGGGAGTGGCGGCGAGGGTGACGACGAATCCGTCCTCATGGGGCGCGCAGTGGGTAACCTCGACCTCGCAGCGGGTGGCGTCGTTGTTGAAAAACAGGCGTTGGGTCATGGCAGTGTTCCTGAGCGGGTTTCTTTTTCTAGTATAGGGTCGAGCCTGTGGTGTGATAATCCATGCAAAATTCAATGGACCTGTGCACCGTGAGCATAAATCTATCTTTGTCGTTACTGGCTGAAATGGTCGTGTTTGTGAAGGTGGTCGAGGCCGGGAGTTTCTCTGAAGCTGCACGCCAGCTCGGTACCTCGCCTTCGGCAGTCAGTCGCAGTGTTGCCCGTCTGGAAAAAGCCCTTGCCATTCGCTTGCTGCAACGCACAACCCGCAAGTTGGGGCTGACCGATGCGGGGCATGAGGTTTTCAAACGTTGCAACGAAATGGCCGGTGCGGCGCAAGCGGTAATGGACCTGAGCGGGCGTTTTGCCCGGGAGGCCGAAGGGCTGATACGCCTGAGCGTACCCAAGGCGGTGGGGCGGTATGTAATTCATCCGCATATGCCCGAATTTCTGCGTCGTTACCCCAAGGTCGATGTGCAATTGATCCTGGAAGATCGCTATGTCGATTTGATCGATGACAACGTCGATTTGAGCATTCGCATTACTGATCAACCACCGCCGGGGTTGGTCGGGCGCCAGTTGTTCCCGATCGAGCATTTGCTTTGTGCCACGCCGCAGTACCTGGCCGGTCACGGGGTGCCGCAGCAGCCTGAGGATTTGCGTGAGCACAGTTGCATTTATCTAGGGGAAACCCCGGCCGATGCGCGCTGGAAGTTCAGGCAGGGCAGTAAATCGGTGACAGTGGGTGTACGCGGGCGTTATGCGGCCAACCACACAGGCGTACGTCTGGATGCGGTGTTGCAGCATATCGGGGTCGGCAGCTTGCCGTATTTCACGGCGCGCCAGGCGCTGGAAGAGGGGCTGGTGGTGCAGGTGCTGCCCGAGTGGGATTTTATTGCTTCCTACCATGGTGGCGTGTGGTTGCTGCAAACGCCCACTCGGTATCTGCCGCCAAAGCTGCGGGTGTTTATCGACTTTCTGGTGGAACGGCTGGCGCAGGAACCGACGCTGGGGATGTGGCGTAATCCGTAGCAGCTGCCTCGTTCCTTCGGCAGCTGCTACGGGGTTTTCGTGTTTGCATAAAAAAACCCGCCAGGCAAAACCGGGCGGGCTTTTGGGTCGGACTGTGATCAGTGCTGCGGGCTGTCTTGTGTGGTCGGCAGCGCCATCAGTTGTTTTTCCTGATTCCAGTCGAACGGCTCATCGTTCAGCTCGGCTTCGTGACGGCGCTCTTCCAGAGCCTGGTACATGTCCAGTTCTTCATCCGAGAGGAAGTTGAAGCAGGCACCGCCGAAGTACCACAGCAGGTCGCGCGGGACCAGATGGGCGATCTGCGGGTAACGTTCGATAACCTGGCACATGATGTCCTGGCCCAGGTACTGGCTGTTGATCGGGTCAACCGGCAGCGAACTGCGCATGTCGTCAAAACGTTCCATGAACAGCGTGTGGCTTTCCTCGGGGATCTGCTCAGCGTCACCGACAGCAACCAGGATGCTGCGCAGAATGTCGAGCAGGACAAGGTTGTGGTTCAGATCATTGGTGGCCATTGCGGGTATCCTCTTGGGTAAAACGGGCGCGAGAGTATAAAGCTCATCGCGCTCGCTGTCCTGCTATCGAATCTTTCCTTCGGTGTGGCTGAGTTGTTCCTTGCTGAAGTCATCCACGTCAATCACCTTGCGCCGTGCGGCCTCGGCGCTACGCAGGGTTTGCGCTTCGCCCGCTTGCAGGACCCCGGCTTGTAGCGCCGCATCGATGACCGGTTCGCCTGCGGCAGGTTTTACCTGGCCACTTTTCAGCGCTTCGTGGAGCTTTTTGTGCAACGGGCGGGCTTCGCTCAGCAGGTCGCTGGCATGTTGCAGGGCACCCACGGCGTCGTCCGGTGATTGCGGGCGATAGCAACCGGCCAGCACTGCTTCAAGTGCCGGATCGCCTTTGGTGCGGCCCAGGATTGCGGCAACTTCTGCATCCAGTGTGTCCGACGGGCCGGTATGACGGCGACCAAACGGAAATACCACGCCCCGCAGCAAGAACCCCAGAACGCGGTTCGGGAAGTTTTTCAGCAGCTCGTCCAGTGCGCGTTCGGCGTGGCCGAGGCTTTCCTCCATGGCCCACTTGAACAGCGGGTCGAGGTGCGCAGGTGAGTCCTGGTCGTGATAACGCTTGAGCGCGGCGCTGGCCAGGTACATATGGCTCAACACGTCACCCAGGCGTGCCGACAGACGCTCGCGGCGTTTAAGTTCGCCGCCCAGCAGCATCATGCTCAGGTCGGCCAGCAGGGCAAAGGCTGCCGCCTGGCGGTTCAAGGCGCGGAAGTAACCCTGGCTCAAGGCATTGCCCGGTACGTGCTCGAATCGGCCAAGACCCAGGTTCAGGACGAACGTGCTGGCCTTGTTGCTGATCGCAAAACCGATGTGTTTGAGCAGCAGTTCGTCAAACTCGACCAGCGCCTGATCCTTGTCTTCACGGCTGGCGAGGGCCATTTCCTTGAGTACAAATGGATGGCAGCGAATGGCGCCCTGACCAAAGATCATCAGGTTGCGCGAGAGAATGTTGGCGCCTTCCACGGTGATGAAAATCGGCGCACCCTGCCAGTTGCGGCCCAGGTAGTTGTTGGGCCCCATGATGATGCCCTTGCCGCCATGCACGTCCATCGCGTGGCTGATGCACTCGCGGCCGCGCTCGGTAAGGTGATACTTGAGAATGGCCGACAGCACCGAGGGTTTTTCCCCCAGATCGACTGCGTTGGCCGTCAGCATGCGCGCGCTGTCCATCAGCCAGGCATTGCCGCCGATACGTGCCAGTGCCTCCTGAATGCCTTCGAAAGCCGCCAGTGGCACATTGAACTGTTCGCGCACCTGAGCATATTGGCCGGTCACCAGGCTGGTGAACTTGGCAGCGCCAGTGCCCACTGCCGGTAAGGAAATCGAACGCCCCACCGACAGGCAATTCATCAGCATCATCCAGCCTTTGCCGAGCATTTCCTGGCCGCCGATCAGGAAGTCGAGCGGGATAAACACATCTTTGCCCGAGTTCGGGCCGTTCATAAAGGCGGCGCCCAGTGGCAGATGGCGACGGCCGATTTCGACTCCGGGGGTGTCGGTAGGGATCAGCGCCAGGCTGATACCCAAATCTTCGTTGTCGCCCAGCAGATGGTCCGGGTCATGGGCCTTGAACGCCAGGCCCAGCAGGGTGGCGACGGGTCCGAGGGTGATGTAGCGCTTTTCCCAGTTCAGACGCAGGCCAAGCACTTCTTCGCCTTGCCACTGGCCTTTGCAGATAATCCCGGTGTCAGGCATCGCGCCAGCATCGGAGCCTGCCAGTGGCCCGGTCAGTGCGAAGCAGGGGATGTCATCGCCACGGGCCAGACGGGGCAGATAGTGGTCGCGTTGTTCGTCGGTGCCGTAATGCAGCAACAATTCCGCAGGGCCGAGGGAATTGGGCACCATTACGGTAGACGCGAGGTCGCCACTGCGGGTGGCCAGTTTCATGGCAACCTGGGAGTGGGCGTAGGCCGAGAAGCCCTTGCCGCCGTAGGCTTTGGGGATGATCAGGGCGAAGAAACCGTGTTCCTTGATGTGGGACCAGGCCTGGGGCGGGAGGTCCATGGCCTGGCCAATCTCCCAGTCACTGACCATTGCACAGAGTTCTTCGGTGGGGCCATCAATGAATGCCTGTTCTTCTTCGGTCAGCTGGGCCTTGGGGTAGGCCAGCAACTGGTTCCAGTCGGGACGGCCGCTGAACAACTGGCCGTCCCACCACACGGTGCCGGCATCAATGGCGTCACGTTCGGTTTGCGACATCGGCGGCAGGGTCTTTTGGAACCAGTTGAACAGGGGGGCAGTAAACAGTTTGCGACGAAGCTCAGGCAATAGCAGCAGGGCAGTGGGCGCTGCCAGCAGCAGCCACAGGATTGCCAGCAGCCAGCCGGGGACATGGCCGATGACGCCCATGGCCAGCAAATACACAGCGACCACGGCAATGGTCGTCAGGGGCGCGATGCGGCGATGGGCCATATAGGCGATGCCAACAATCAGAACCAGAATCCACAACAACAGCATATTCAATCCTCCATGAAACCAGGGGCGTGCACTCTTGTGAGCTTAGTCGCAACTTTCGACCAGGGGTGTATGGATAGTGACCTCACGCTGGAGGCGGAGTTCGTCATCCCGGCGTAGACTGCTTCGGCGTCTATCAATCAGGAGCCAGATCATGCTGAAAGTGTGGGGTCGCAAGAATTCGTCAAACGTGCGCAAGGCGTTGTGGTGTGTTGAAGAGTTGGCTTTGCCGTATAGCCGCGTAGAAGCGGGGGGCGCCTTTGGGGTGGTCAACAGCCCGGAATATCGGGCGTTTAACCCTAATGGCCAGGTGCCTGTGATTGAAGAGGACGACGGCTTCGTGCTGTGGGAATCCAACACTATCGTGCGTTACCTTACTGCCAGATACGGTTCGGATACGTCCTGGTATCCAACAGACGCCCGTGTACGGGCGCAGGCAGACAAGTGGATGGACTGGACCAGCACTTCATTTGCCGGCGTGTTTCGCACCGTGTTCTGGGGTGTATTGCGTACACCTGCCGAGCAGCAGGACTGGGTGGCAATCAACGCGGCCATCAAGGCAAGCGGTGAGTTGCTGGCTATTGCTGATCGGGCCTTGGCTGAAAAACCCTACTTGTCCGGTGATGAAATCGGCATGGGCGATATACCGCTGGGATCCTTCATTTACGCCTGGTTCGAAATGCCCATCGAACGCCCGCCACTGCCGCATTTGAGTGCCTGGTATGAGCGTTTGAAGCAGCGTCCGGCTTACCGAAATGCAGTAATGACCGCGTTGACTTAATAGCCACTATTAATACGGGCGACTGTACTTGTGCGGCGAGGCCAAGCACCATAGGGCCTTGTCGGACTTGTCCTACAGCCTGTTCGCCCTTATTTACACCTCTCCATTCCCCCATCTTGGTGCGTAATCCGATATGAGTTCCGCTCTGTCCATACGGCAGCTAACCAAAACCTACGGCAACGGTTTCCAGGCCCTGAGTGGTATCGATCTGGATGTAGCCGAAGGTGACTTTTTTGCCTTGCTGGGCCCTAACGGCGCCGGCAAATCCACCACCATCGGCATTCTCTCTACCCTGGTCAACAAGACTGGCGGTACGGTGAATATCTTTGGTCATGACCTTGATCGCAATCCTGCAGCTCTCAAGCGCTCGATTGGCGTGGTACCGCAGGAATTCAACTTTAACCAGTTTGAAAAGACCTTCGATATCGTCGTTACCCAGGCGGGGTACTACGGTATCCCGGCGAAAATTGCCAAGGAACGTGCCGAAAAGTACCTGACGCAGTTGGGGCTTTGGGACAAGCGCGATACACCTTCGCGTTCGTTGTCCGGTGGTATGAAACGCCGCCTCATGATCGCCCGCGCCCTGGTGCACGAGCCACGGCTGTTGATTCTCGACGAGCCTACCGCCGGTGTCGACATTGAGCTGCGCCGTTCGATGTGGACCTTCCTTACCGGGCTGAACGAGCAAGGCACGACGATCATCCTCACCACGCATTACCTGGAGGAGGCCGAGCAGTTGTGCCGCAATATCGGGATTATCGATCACGGCACCATTGTCGAAAACACCAGCATGCGCCAGTTGCTTGGCCAGTTGCATGTCGAGACCTTTTTGCTCGACTTGAAGCACCCGTTGCAGACTGCCCCGCAATTGATCGGTTACCCGAGTCAGTTGCTGGATGCCTCGACGCTGGAAGTGCAGGTCGACAAGGCTGTGGGCATTACCGGTCTGTTCACCCAACTGGCCGCGCAAAACATCGAAGTGGTGAGCTTGCGCAACAAAACCAATCGCCTTGAGGAGTTGTTCGTGTCGTTGGTCGAGAAAAACCTGGCAAAGGTGGCGGTATGAGCTCGGAGCTGCGTCCCAACCTGATTGCGTTGAACACCATTATTTACCGTGAAGTTCGACGGTTTATGCGGATCTGGCCGCAAACCCTGCTGCCGCCTGCAATCACCATGGTCTTGTACTTTGTGATCTTCGGTAACCTGATCGGTCGGCAAATCGGCGATATGGGTGGTTTCACCTATATGGAGTACATCGTGCCGGGCCTGATCATGATGTCGGTGATCACCAACTCCTACGGCAACGTGGTATCGAGCTTCTTTGGGGCCAAGTTCCAGCGTTCGATTGAAGAACTGATGGTGTCGCCGGTCTCGCCGCACACGATTCTGATCGGTTTTACCGTGGGCGGGATTTTACGCGGCCTGATCGTAGGGTTGATCGTGACCCTGTTGTCGCTGTTTTTCACTCATCTGCAAGTGCACCATCTGGGCCTGACCATTGTGGTGGTCGTGCTGACGGCGACGATTTTTTCGTTGCTGGGCTTTATCAACGCCGTTTTTGCACGCAACTTCGACGATATTTCGATTATTCCGACCTTTGTGCTGACGCCGTTGACGTACCTGGGCGGGGTGTTCTACTCCATCACCATGCTACCGCCGTTCTGGCAGAGCGTGTCGCTGGCCAACCCGGTGCTGCACATGGTCAACGCTTTCCGTTACGGCATTCTGGGCGTTTCGGATATCAAGATCAGCGTTGCGCTGACTTTTATGGTGGTTGCAACTGTGGTGCTGTACCTGGGTTGCGCCAAGCTGCTGGTCAGCGGGCGCGGGATGCGTCAGTAATAGCGATTGCCCATGTATGAAAAAGGCCCCGAAAGGGGCCTTTTTTATGGGTGCCTGTTTTTACGGGCCTTCCATTTATGGCTGACCCACCAGCGCCAATAGAGCATGGTCAGGCAATAGGCCAGTGCGCCAAGCACCACGCCGCAGACTACCGAGCCCAGCAGGAATGGCTGCCACACCGTAGACAGCTGGCCGCTGATCCATTCCCAGGTCAGTTCGTCGGGCAAGCTGCGTGCCGGTACGTTCATCAACCAGGCGCCGAGCTGGTAGGTGCAATAAAACACCGGTGGCATGGTGATGGGATTGGTCAACCAGACCAGGCCCACGGAAATCGGCATATTGCTGCGTACGTTGATCGCCAGAAAAGCCGCCAGCAACATTTGAAACGGCATGGGGATAAAGGCCGCGAAAATGCCCACAGCCATCGCCCGGGCCACTGAGTGACGATTGAGGTGCCAGAGGTTCGGGTCGTGGAGCAAGGTGCCCAAAAATCGTAAGGACTTGTGTTCCCTGATAAGGGCCGGATCTGGCATGAAACGTTTGATCAAACGCCGTGGCATGGGCCTCTCCCTGGGTCAAGGGGGCAGTATGCCCAAATTCGACAGGATGCCTATTCAGACTTTGTGACAATTTCTTAAGCGCGCAATGCTCGCTACCAGCTAATCCGAGTCAAAAGGATAAGTTGAGTATAGGCATGTATACAGGGATGTTGGCGCTGGCAGCGGGGCTTATTACGCTGCGCTTTTTACCCGTTTTACCGTCTGCCGGGTGGTTGCTGCCGATGCTGGTGGCAGGGATGTTGCTGTTGGCCTGCCGGGCCTGGCCGGTGGGGCTTTTTGTTCTGGGGCTGAGCTGGGCCTGCGTTCAGGGGCAAAGGGCGCTGGATGACCGTCTGGCGGATTCATTCGATGGGCGCACGCTTTGGGTGGAGGGGCGTGTGGTCGGGTTGCCGCAACAGTCCGGTGAATCCGTTCGCTTTGAATTGCAGGGGGCGAAGTCGCGTCACGGCGCTTTGCCTGCGACCATCAGGCTGAGCTGGTATCACGGCCCGCCAGTGAGCAGCGGCGAACGCTGGCGGCTGGCGGTCAAACTCAAGAAGCCCAAAGGCCTGCTCAATCCTCAGGGGTTTGATTTTGAGGCCTGGCTACTGGCGCAACGCATTGGTGCCACTGGCACGGTCAAGCAGGGTCAATTGCAGGAGGCTGCCAGCCACGCCTGGCGTGACGGCTTGCGCCAACGCCTGTTGCGCATTGATGCCCAGGGCCGGGCTTCGTGGTTGGCAGCGCTGGTCCTGGGCGACGGGTCGGGCCTGAGTCGCGACGACTGGACGCTGATGCAAGCAACCGGCACGGTGCATCTGCTGGTGATCTCGGGCCAGCACATCGGCCTGTTTGCCGGCTTGATCTACGGATTTATTGCCCTGCTGGCACGTTATGGACTGTGGCCACGTTGTTTGCCGTGGTTACCCTGGGCTTGTGCTCTGGCGTTCCTGGGCGCTACGGGATACGGCGTGCTGGCAGGCTTTGAAGTGCCGGTGCAGCGCGCGTGCGTGATGCTCGGGTTGGTGCTGGCATGGCGTTTGTGGTTTCGGCAGCTGGGCGTGTGGCTGCCTTTTTTGCTGGCGCTCAATGGGGTATTGATCGTCGAGCCGCTGGCGAGTTTGCGGGCGGGGTTCTGGTTGTCATTCGGTGCCGTGGCGGTGCTTATCTTTACTTTCAGCGGCCGTTTGGGGGCATGGGGGTGGCGGGCCATGTGGCTGCGTCCTCAAGGCCTGATTGCCCTGGGCTTGTTCCCGGTGCTGTGGGTGCTCGACTTGCCCATCAGCCTGATCGGCCCGTTGGCGAATCTGATGGCTGTGCCCTGGATCAGCCTGGCGGTGCTGCCAACGGCCCTGTTGGGCACCTTGCTGCTGCCTGTGCCCTGGCTGGGTGAAAGCCTGCTGTGGGTGTCGGGTGGCTTGATCGACGTGTTGGTTGAATGCCTGAGCCTGCTGGCCGATGTGTCCACGCCCTGGTTGCCCGCATCTGTGCCGGTATACCTTTGGTTGTTGTGTGCTGCCGGAGTGCTGATCCTGTTGTTGCCTGCTGGGTTTGTCTTGCGGTCGTTGGGTTGGCCACTGGTGTTGCTGGCGCTGTTTGCGCCCCGTGAGCCCATCCCCCACGGTCAGGTCGAGGTGCTGCAACTGGATGTCGGTCAGGGCCTGGCGATTGCTTTGCGTACCCGCAATCACACGCTGTTGTACGACGCGGGCCCCAAGTTCGGCAGTCTGGATCAGGGGGAGCGGGTGGTGGTGCCGGTTTTGCGGTCTCTGGGCGTTGGCGAGCTGGACTTGATGCTGCTCAGCCACGCGGACTCGGATCATGCCGGTGGCGCGCTGGCGGTGCAGCGGGGAGTCAGCGTGGCGCGGGTGATTGGCGGCGATGTTCCGGGGTTGGCGGAGCAGTTGCAGGCGCAACCCTGTATCAGCGGGGAGACTTGGGAATGGGATGGTGTGAGGTTTTCACTCTGGCAGTGGGCGGGGGCGAGCGACAGTAATCAAAAGTCCTGCGTGCTACAGGTGCAGGCAGGCGATGAACGGCTGCTGCTGACCGGCGATATTGACGCCAAGGCTGAACGTGAGCTGCTGAAAAGCCCGCTGGGAGTTCCCACCCGCTGGTTGCAGGCCCCGCACCACGGCAGCAAGACCTCGTCGTCGATGGTGTTTCTCAAGGCGCTGGCGCCTGAAATCGTGCTGATCTCCCGGGGGCATGGCAACAGCTTCGGTCATCCCCATCCACAGGTGATGGCCCGTTATCAGGCGCTGGGCGTGCAGGTGTTGGACAGCGCCGAGCAGGGTGCGGTGAAATTTCGCCTGGGGGCGTCGGGCAAAGCTGAAAGCATGCGCGATCAACGCCGGTTCTGGCGTGATTGAGCCTGTCGCTGCGGGCGCGTGCTTGCTCGCTCCCGCAAGGGGCAGGACAGTTGGACCCACAAGGTTGCAAGCAATCCTGTGGTAGAGTGGCGCACTTTTTCGAGGGGATTGTCACTGTGTGGGAACTGGTCAAATCCGGCGGCTGGATGATGCTGCCGATCATTCTGAGCTCTGTTGCCGCGCTGGGCATTATTGTCGAGCGTCTGTGGACCCTGCGTGCAAGCCGCGTTACCCCGGAGCATCTGCTGGGTCAGGTCTGGGTCTGGATCAAAGACAAGCAAATGGACACGGAGAAGCTCAAACTGCTGCGCGCCGACTCGCCGCTGGGGGAAATCCTCGCGGCGGGCCTGGCCAACTCCCGTCATGGTCGCGAGATCATGAAAGAGTGCATTGAAGAGGCCGCCGCGCGGGTTATTCACGAGCTTGAGCGCTACCTCAATACCCTGGGCACCATTGCGGCGATGGCGCCTTTGCTGGGCCTGCTGGGCACGGTGCTGGGCATGATCGATATTTTCAGCTCGTTCATGGGCTCGGGCATGACCACCAATGCTGCCATTCTGGCGGGCGGTATTTCCAAAGCGCTGATCACCACCGCAGCGGGCCTGATGGTGGGTATCCCGGCCGTATTCTTCCATCGTTTCCTGCAGCGTCGTGTTGACGACCTGGTGGTTGGCATGGAGCAGGAGGCAATCAAGCTGGTTGAAGTGGTGCAGGGCGACCGTGAAGTCGACATGGTCGGGAGCAAAGCGTGAAATTTCGCCGCAAGCCACGGGAAACAGTTGATATCAACCTCGCGTCATTGATTGACGTGGTGTTTATCCTGTTGCTGTTCTTTGTCGTGACGACCACCTTCACCCGTGAAACCCAGTTGCGCGTCGATCTGCCGGAGGCCGTCAGCGGTTCGCCCAGTGAGGATCAAGGCAGCAAGCAACTGGATATCGCCATCAGTGCCGACGGGGTGTTTTCGGTCAATAACCAGTTGTTGCCCAAGAATGATCTGGAGAGCCTGATGCAGGCCCTTCAGAAAGAGTCCGGCGGCGATACCCGCTTGCCGCTGTCGATCAGCGCCGATGGCAAAACCCAGCATCAGGCGGTTATCACCGCGATGGACGCGGCTGGCAAGCTCGGCTTCAGCCATTTGCGCATGACTACCGTTGAGGCACAGACGACACCCTGATGGCCATGTCCGATCGTTTACTGCGTGCCTGGTACACCGGGCATCCGCTGCTGACCCTGTTGCGCCCGCTTGAGTGTCTCTATCGACGGGTGGTTGAGCGCAAGCGGGCGCGGTTTGTTGCCGGTGAGGGCCAGATATACCGTGCGCCAGTGCCGTTGATCGTGGTGGGTAACATCACGGTAGGCGGCACAGGCAAAACGCCTTTGATTCTGTGGCTGATCGAACATTGCCAGCGCAAGGGGCTGCGAGTGGGTGTGGTCAGTCGTGGTTATGGTGCGACCCCGCCGCAATTGCCGTGGCGCGTAAGCGCTGAGCAAAGCGCCGAGCAGGCGGGGGATGAACCTTTGCTGATCGTGCAGCGTACCGGCGTACCGTTGATGATCGACCCCGATCGCAGCCGTGCGGTCAAGGCGCTGCTGGCCAGCGAGCCGCTGGACTTGATCCTGTCGGATGACGGTATGCAGCATTACCGTCTGGCGCGGGATCTGGAGCTGGTACTGATCGACAATGCCCGAGGCTTGGGTAATGGTCGTTGCCTGCCTGCCGGGCCGCTGCGCGAACCGAAGGAGCGTCTGCAGAGCGTTGATGCGGTGCTTTATAACGGCGCTGCCAGCGATCCGCAGGGCGGTTTTGCCTTTGCGTTGCAACCCACTGCACTGGTCAATCTGCTGAGCGGGGAGCATCAGGCGCTGGACTTTTTTCCTGCGCAGCAGGCCCTGCATGCGGTAGCCGGTATCGGCAACCCCCAGCGTTTCTTCACCACCCTTGAAACGCTACACTGGCGGCCAATTGCCCATGCTTTTGCCGATCACGCGCCTTACAGCGCCGAAATATTGAATTTCTCGCCGCCATTACCTGTGGTCATGACCGAAAAGGACGCGGTGAAGTGCCGTGACTTCGCGTCATCTGACTGGTGGTATCTGGCTGTTGACGCAGTGCCTTCCGAGGCCTTTGTACTGTGGTTTGACCAACAATTGCTGCGTCTTTTACCCTAACTCATCTCAAGGGGAACATTTATGGATTCCAAGCTGCTCGATATTCTCGCGTGCCCTGTTTGCAAAGGCCCGCTCAAGCTCAGCGCCGACAAGACCGAACTGATCAGCAAGGGCGCAGGCCTGGCTTACCCGATCCGTGATGGCATTCCGGTAATGCTGGAAACCGAAGCGCGCACCCTTACTGCCGAAGAGCGTCTGGATAAATGATCCCGGTTTTTACCGTCGTTATCCCGTCGCGCTTTGCCTCGACCCGTTTGCCGGGCAAGCCCCTGCAAATGATCGCCGGCAAGCCGATGGTCCAGCACGTCTGGGAGCAGGCCTGCAAAAGCAGCGCGCAACGTGTGGTGGTTGCCACTGACGATGCGCGTATTGTCGAGGCCTGCAAGGCGTTCGGCGCCGAGGTGCTGCTGACCCGTGCCGACCACGAGTCGGGTACCGATCGCCTGGCCGAAGTGGCCACGCAGCTTGGCCTGGCCAGCGATGCCATCGTGGTCAACGTGCAGGGCGACGAGCCTATGATCCCGCCGCAGGTGATCGATCAAGTTGCCGTCAACCTGGCGGCTCACAGCGAAGCGAGCATGGCGACCCTGGCCGAGCCGATCGATGATGTCGAGACGCTGTTCAATCCCAATGTGGTCAAGGTGGTCAGTGATATCAACGGGCTGGCGCTGACCTTCAGCCGTGCCACGTTGCCCTGGGCGCGTGATGACTTTGCACTGCACCCTGATACGCTGCCAGCAGGCGTGCCTTATCGTCGGCATATCGGTATCTACGCCTATCGTGCGGGCTTTTTGCATGACTTCGTGAGCTGGGGGCCGTGCTGGCTGGAAAACACCGAGCGCCTGGAGCAACTGCGGGCACTGTGGCATGGCGTGCGCATTCACGTGGCCGATGTGGTTGAAGCGCCGCCTGCCGGCGTCGATACCGTAGAAGACCTTGAACGCGTTCGGCGTTTGCTGGAGTCATGAGTTTGGACATGCAGGTCAATGCGTCGCTCAAGCCTTTCAACAGCTTTGGCGTTGATGTGAAAGCGAGCCTGTTTGCCCAGGCACACAACGATGACGATGTGCGCGAAGCCTTGCTCTGCGCAGTTGAGCATCAGTTGCCGTTGCTGGTCATTGGTGGCGGCAGCAATTTGCTGTTGACCGGCGATGTCTCGGCGCTGGTGTTGCGCATGGCCAGTCGTGGCATTCGCTTGCTGGAAGACGATGGTGATCGGGTCGTGGTCGAAGCCGAAGCCGGGGAGGTCTGGCACGCCTTTGTGCTGTGGACCCTGGAGCAGGGTCTGTCAGGGCTGGAAAACCTCAGCCTGATCCCCGGCACCGTGGGCGCTGCGCCGATGCAGAACATTGGCGCCTACGGTGTCGAGATCAAGGATGTATTTGCCGGGCTTACCGCGCTTGACCGGCAAACCGGTGAGCTGCGCGAATTCAGCCTGGCTGAATGCAACTTTGCCTACCGTGACAGCCTGTTCAAGCAGCAGGCCGGACGCTGGTTGATTTTGCGCGTGCGCTTTGTCCTGAGTCGGGCCACGCGACTGCATCTGGAATATGGCCCGGTGCGTCAGCGTCTGGTGGACCAGGGTATCGATCAGCCGACGGCCAGTGATGTGAGTCGGGCGATCTGCAGCATTCGCAGTGAAAAACTGCCGGATCCGGCGGTGTTGGGCAATGCCGGCAGTTTCTTCAAAAACCCGCTGGTATCGGCCACGCTGGCGGCTGAATTGAAATTGGCCCACCCCGGCCTGATTGGTTACCCGCAAGCCGATGGCCAGGTAAAGCTGGCGGCGGGCTGGCTGATCGAAAACGCAGGCTGGAAGGGCTTTCGTGAGGCGGATGCTGGAGTGCATCGCCTGCAGTCGTTGGTGCTGGTCAACTACGGATCGGCAACAGGTTTGCAGCTGCTATCCCTTGCGCAGCGTATTCAGGCAGATATCGAGCAGCGCTTTGCGGTGCAGCTGGAGATGGAGCCCAACCTGTATTAGCGGTCTGGACAGTCAATGAAGCACATACCGGCAGGAGCGCTGGCGCTGGCACTGGTGACGTTGACCGGTTGTGTCACTGCTCCGCCCAAAGATCAAAATAACCTGTGCAGTATCTATCGCCAGTACCCGGCCTGGTACAAGGACTCGGTAGCGATGCAGGAGCGCTGGGGCACGCCTGTGCATGTTGCGATGGCAATCATGAAGCAGGAAAGCAGTTTCGTCGCCGACGCGCTCCCACCTCGTGCTTACCTTTTGTGGGTTATCCCGTGGGCCGTGTCAGTCCGTCCTACGGCTATGCACAGGCTCAGCCTCCGGCATGGCGTGACTTTGAAAGCAGCATGGGCAGTTCCGGCTCACGTGACAACTTTGCTGACGCCATCATGTTTATCGGTTGGTACACCGCTGGCACCCAGCGGCAATTGGGAATATCCAAGTGGGATACCTACAACCAGTACCTGGCGTATCACGAAGGCAGGGGGGGGTACAGTCGCAATACGTATCGGGCCAAACCCTGGTTAATGCAGGTGGCGCGCAAAGTCGAGCTGCAGTCCAAAACCTACGGTGCTCAGCTTGGTCAGTGTCGTGCCGAGCTGGAGAAAGGTCGTCGCTCGTTCTGGCCTTTTTGATTTAACTCACAGGTATAAAAAAGCCCCGCCAGTTCAGAACTGGCGGGGCTTTTTAGTGGCCTTCGGAATTAGGCGAGTGGATTAGACTCTTCTTCCCGGGCTACGGTTTCGCTGGCAGCGGCCTGTGCAGCGGCAGCGGCAGCCTCTTCACGCTTGCGGCGGCGTACTTCGCGAGGGTCGTTCGGTGCACGGCCATTGCTTGGTGCGCTGACCACCGGAGCGGCAACTACCACCTCAACCACCTCAGTTGTTACCACGGCTTCAACCGGAGCTGGCTGTGCGGTAACTACAGTCTCGACCACGGCTTCAACGGCAACCACTTCAGCGGCTGCAGGTTCTGCTGCGGCAACTGGCTCGGGTGCGGCTTCTACCACGGCAGGCTCGGCAATCGGCTCGCGTACAACACGGGGTTCGCGGGCAGGCTGCGGGGCTTTTTCGATGACTGGCGTCTCGATTGCCGGTGTCTCGACCACAGGCGCTTCAATCGCGGCTTCGATCACTGGCTCTGGAGTTGCTGCAGTCGGCTCGGCAACGACCTGAACTTCAGGCTGTGCTTCTTGAGTCGGTGCAACTTCAACTTCAGGTGCCTTGACGGCTTCGACCGGGGTCACGGCTTCTACAGCCGGTGCTTCTACAGCCAGCGTTTCAACAACTGGAGTATGAGCAACGACTACTTCTGCAGTGGCGGTCTCTACAGCAGCGGCTTCAACAACAGATGCCTGGACAGCAACAATTTCCTTGTCAGCTTCAACGACTGCTACGGTTTCAGCCAGGGCCGATTCCCGGGTCGCTTCAGTTGCGCGTTCTGCCTGCTGGTGAGCCTGGGCTTCGGCAGGAGCGCTGATGGCCGGGGCAGCAACAACTTCGGCCACGGCTGCAACGCCGGCGACTTCAGTGGTGGTTGCTGCAGCGTTCTGGCTGTTGCCTTCTTCGCTGTTATCTTCCGAACCTTCAATTACGTTGCCATTGGCATCGCGCTGACGCTCACGACGGTTGCTGCGACGACGCTGACCACGGGAGCGGCGACGTGGACGATCGCCCTCGGCGTTGTCCTGTGTCTCGTCCTGGGATTGCTCTTCGCTGGACAGTACTTCTTCGTCTTCAGCGGCGGCTACAACCTGCTCTTCGCGTGGTGCACGCTCTTCACGAGGGGCGCGCGGCTGACGCTCTTCACGCGGCTGACGGGCCGGGCGCTCTTCAGCTACAGCGGCGGTAGCGGCAGCAGCGGCTACGGCTGGTGCTGCGTCCAGAGGCTCGCGCAGTTCACGTACGCGCTCTTCGCGTTCGCCACGTGGCTTGCGTTCTTCACGCGGTGCACGAGGCGTGCGTTCTTCGCGCGGTGGGCGCGGTGCGCGCTCTTCGCGAGGTGCCTGGGCAACCACCGGGGTTTCTTCGCGGGCAGTGCGCTCTTCACGAGGTTCGCGGGCAGCACGTTCTTCACGTGGAGCACGCTCTTCGCGCGGTTTGCGTTCTTCGTCACGACGACCGTTGCGGTTGCGGCTTTGCTGGCGACCGTTGCGACGCTCTTCGTTGCGCGCCGGGCGCTCTGTCGTTGTCGGTTTTTCTACCACGGCTTGTGGAGCCGGCTCTTCCTTGGAAGCGAACAGGCTTACCAGCGACTTGACCAGGCCCTTGAACAGGCTTGGCTCGGCGATGGTGGCAGCAGGTACCGGTGCGGCCGGTGCAACGGCGGCTTCGGTTGGAACCGGTGCCGAAGTGCGTGGCGGAGCGGTCTTGACCGCGGCTTCCTGGCGAACCAGGGTGCGGGTGGCAGCAGCCGGTTGAACTTCTTCCACTTCAGCAGCAGCGGCAGCGATTTCATAGCTGGACTGGTTGGTGTGGGCTTCCGGACTGTCATCACGCAGACGCTGAACTTCGAAGTGCGGCGTTTCGAGGTGATCGTTCGGCAGAATGACGATGCGGGCACGGGTGCGCAGTTCGATCTTGGTGATCGAGTTGCGTTTTTCGTTGAGCAGGAACGCTGCAACCGGGATCGGCACCTGGGCGCGGACTTCGGCAGTGCGGTCCTTCAGGGCTTCTTCTTCGATCAGGCGCAGGATTGCCAGCGACAGCGATTCAACATCACGGATGATGCCGGTGCCGTTGCAGCGCGGGCAAACGATGCCGCTGCTTTCGCCCAGCGATGGACGCAGACGCTGACGGGACATTTCCAGCAGGCCGAAGCGCGAGATACGACCCACTTGCACGCGGGCGCGGTCTGCTTCCAGGCATTCGCGGACTTTTTCTTCCACGGCGCGCTGGTTCTTGGCCGGGGTCATGTCGATGAAGTCGATGACGATCAGGCCGCCGATGTCGCGCAGGCGCAACTGACGGGCGATTTCTTCCGCCGCTTCAAGGTTGGTTTGCAGGGCGGTTTCTTCGATATCGCTGCCTTTGGTGGCGCGCGCCGAGTTGATGTCGATGGACACCAGGGCTTCGGTCGGGTCGATAACGATGGAGCCGCCGGAAGGCAGTTCAACGACGCGCTGGAAAGCGGTCTCGATCTGGCTTTCGATCTGGAAACGATTGAACAGCGGAACGCTGTCTTCGTAGAGTTTGATTTTGCTGGCGTACTGCGGCATCACCTGGCGGATGAAGGTCAGGGCTTCGTCCTGGGCTTCAACGCTGTCGATCAGCACTTCGCCGATGTCCTGGCGCAGGTAGTCGCGGATGGCGCGGATGATCACGTTGCTTTCCTGGTAGATCAGGAATGGCGCGGCGCGATCCAGCGAGGCTTCTTTGATGGCGGTCCACAGTTGCAGCAGGTAGTCGAGGTCCCACTGCATTTCTTCGCTGCTGCGGCCAAGGCCGGCAGTGCGCACGATCAGGCCCATGTCGGCAGGGGCGACCAGGCCGTTCAGCGCTTCACGTAGTTCGTTGCGCTCTTCGCCTTCGATGCGACGGGAGATACCGCCTGCACGCGGGTTGTTTGGCATCAGCACCAGATAACGACCGGCCAGGCTGATGAACGTGGTCAGGGCTGCGCCCTTGTTGCCACGTTCTTCTTTTTCGACCTGCACGATAACTTCCTGGCCTTCGCTCAGGACGTCCTTGATGTTTACGCGGCCTTCAGGGGCTTTCTTGAAGTACTCGCGGGAGATTTCCTTGAGGGGCAGGAAGCCGTGGCGCTCGGAGCCGAAATCGACAAAGGCAGCCTCAAGGCTTGGTTCGATGCGAGTAATACGGCCTTTGTAAATGTTGGCTTTCTTCTGCTCGCGTGCACCCGACTCGATGTCCAGGTCGTAGAGGCGTTGGCCATCTACCAGTGCAACGCGCAACTCTTCAGGTTGAGTTGCGTTAATCAGCATTCTTTTCATGTTGTACCGTCGGTTTCCGGGCTACCGGAAACGGCGTTCGGCACACACGACTTCTCATGGTCGGTGTCAGGTGCGTCAGGAGTTGTTGGCCACTCCTGTGTACAGCGAGGTTCGACCCTTGGGGGCGAAGTCGCGACTTACGCTTCCTGCTTGCTGTGGTGCTAATGCACCTCTTAAGCAAAAGTCTGGTCAGGAGGAGGAATCAACCGGCGGCTGTGGACGAGATGAAGCGTCTTGATAAAGCCTATTGCTACACAGTCCGGCGGTTGTGCATCTCCACCCTACACGTATCCCTGATAATTCGGGTGCTGCCGCGCGCAGAATCCGCAGCGGGTTGGCATTTACCGTGTTCTCCAAAAGGGGAGTTCACGCATCATGGCTAATAAAGGCTTTGTTTCCGAAGCATTCGCTCGAAATTCCCGAGGCTGACTGCACTTTGTGAACTGGCCGTGAATATCGGCGTAAAAGGCGAGTTTGCACTCTGCTTTCCAGGCTCGCTTCAGGCCTCATGTCACCTGCGCTTGTTACAACTCCAGGTCTTGCGTATCCAGCAAAAGCCCCGTAGGACGGCCTCGCGTCCTGATCAAGAGCGTTGGTCAGGGCCGGTTGTTCACCGCTAATCCTCTGTCCAGGCCGCTTTTGGCGGCGTTCGCGACTATAGCAGCAATGATTAAGTGCTTCAATTCCATAAAAAATTGTTATCATTCGCGGCATGACGACGACTACCCCCCCGACCCCCAGCGTCCAGCTGCTTGAGGTCTCGCCGGAATATGCCGGCCAACGCATCGACAATTTTCTCCTTGCTCGGCTCAAGGGCGTTCCCAAGACCTTGATTTACCGCATTTTGCGTAAAGGCGAAGTGCGCGTGAACAAGGGCAGGATCAAGCCTGAGTACAAGCTGCAGGCCGGCGATATCGTGCGCGTGCCGCCGGTTCGCGTGCCTGAGCGCGACGAGCCGGTGCCTGTGGCGCAAGGTTTGCTGCTGCGCCTTGAGGCGGCGATTGTCTATGAAGACAAGGCGCTGATTGTATTGAACAAGCCTGCGGGTATTGCCGTGCATGGCGGCAGTGGCCTGACGTTCGGCGTAATTGAAGCCTTTCGTCAGATGCGCCCGGACGCCAAGGAGCTGGAGCTGGTGCATCGCCTTGACCGGGATACCTCCGGCCTGCTGATGATTGCCAAAAAACGCAGCATGTTGCGTCACCTGCACGAAGCCCTGCGCGGCGATGGTATCGACAAGCGCTATATGGCGCTGGTGCGCGGCAACTGGGCGGCTTCCATCAAGCAGGTGCGTGCGCCGCTGATGAAGAGCAACTTGCGCTCGGGTGAGCGCATGGTTGAAGTCAATGAAGATGAAGGCAAAGAGTCGGTTACCGTGTTCAAGGTGCTGCGCCGCTTCGGTGATTTTGCCACCATGGTCGAAGCGCGGCCGATTACCGGGCGTACCCACCAGATCCGTGTACACACCTTGCACGCAGGGCATTGCATTGCCGGTGACACCAAGTACGGCGATGAAGGTTTCTCCAAGGAGATCCGTGACCTGGGCGGCAAGCGCTTGTTTCTGCATGCCTACATGCTTACGGTGCCGATGCCTGATGGCAGCGAAATGAAATTCCAGGCCCCGGTAGATGAGATGTGGGCCAAAACCGTGGAGCGACTGAGTGTCCCTTACTGAGTACAAGCTGCTCATCTTTGATTGGGATGGCACGCTGGCCGATTCCATTGGTCGCATCGTCACTGCGATGCAAATGGCAGCGCAGCGGGCGGGTCGCCCTGAGCGCGATGCGCCAGCTGTAAAAGGGATTATCGGCCTGGGGTTGCCTGAGGCAATCCTGACGCTTTATCCCGATATGTCGCCTGAAGAGGTGATTGCTTTCCGTCAGCACTATGCCGATATCTACATTGCCATGGATGCCGAGCCTTCGCCGCTGTTCCCGGGTGTCCGGGAGTCGCTGGAAGCTTTTCGTGAGCAGGGCTATCGTTTGGCGGTTGCCACGGGCAAGGCGCGTCGTGGCCTTGATCGCGTGCTCAAGGCTCACGGCTGGGAAGATTTTTTCGATATCACCCGTGCGGCCGACGAGAGCGCAAGCAAGCCTGATCCTTTGATGCTCAATCAGATTCTGACTCATTGCGATGTGCGTGCGGAGCAGGCGTTGATGGTTGGTGATGCGTCCTTCGATTTGTTGATGGCGCGCAATGCTGGCATCGATTCTGTGGCGGTAGGCTATGGTGCTCAATCAATGGAGCGCTTGCTGACCTATGAGCCCCGGTTGGCGATAGACAGTTTTCCCGAGTTGCGTGCCTGGCTCAATAGTCAGGCTAATTAAAGTCTTTGCTGGGGTAGTGCATGGTCGATCAATGGAAAGCGCCGTCTGCGACTGAAAAGACTGTCGGTGATGAAAAGAGCTGGCAGTTGCTGGAAAAAACCTTGTTGGCGGGTATTCAGGAGCAGCGTCGTTCGCGTCGTTGGGGGATTTTCTTCAAGGTATTGATGTTCTGCTATCTGATAGCGGTGTTGATGCTGTTTACGCCGTTGGTGAGCATGGAGCGCAGTGCGGTCGGCGGTTCCAGCTACACCGCGTTGATCGATGTGCGCGGGCCGATTGCCGACAAGGAGCCAGCCAGTGCCGATAACCTGGTCACCAGCCTGCAGGCTGCGTTCGATGATCCGCGGGTCAAGGGTGTGGTGCTGCGCATCAACAGCCCGGGCGGCAGTCCTGTGCAGTCGGGTTATGTTTACGATGAGATTCGTCGTTTGCGTGGCCTGCATCCCGATACCAAAGTGTATGCGGTGATTTCCGATCTGGGGGCTTCCGGGGCTTATTACATTGCCAGTGCTGCTGACGAAATCTACGCTGACAAGGCCAGTCTGGTCGGGTCGATTGGCGTGACGGCTGCAGGCTTTGGCTTTGTGGGTGCCATGGACAAGCTGGGGATTCAGCGCCGCGCTTACACGTCAGGTGATCACAAGGCGTTCCTGGATCCGTTTGAGCCTGAAAAGCCGGACGAGACCAAGTTCTGGCAGGGCGTGCTGAATGTGACTCATCAGCAGTTCATTGACAGCGTCAAGCAAGGGCGTGGCGATCGTCTGAAAGATAAAGAGCACCCGGAGCTGTTCTCGGGCCTGGTGTGGACTGGTCAGCAGGCACTGCCGCTGGGCTTGATCGATGGTCTGGGTAATGCCAGTTCGGTGGCCCGTGATGTGATCGGTGCCAAGGAGTTGGTGGACTTTACGGTTCAGGAGTCGGCATTCGATCGTTTCTCCAAGAAACTGGGTGCCAGCGTGGCTGAGCAGTTGGCCATGTGGATGGGCTTTCAGGGGCCGACATTGCGCTGATTGGTCTCTCTGCTCACAAAAAACGGCCTTCGGGCCGTTTTTTGTGGTGTCGAGCGTGCTGTAGTCGCTGCCGAGGGACGAAGGCTGCGATCGAGCGCGAAGCGTTCGCAAAATGGAACGCCCGAATATGTCAGGTTCTACGCCCGCTTCGCGGCCGATCGCAGCCTTCGTTCCTCGGCAGCGACTACAGGGTGTTCCGGTTCCTTCAGGGGATATTCACGCCCTCAGCAAGCAGCATGTCCACCAGGCGAATCAGCGGCAGGCCGACCAGGCTGGTGGCGTCATCGCCTTCGGTGCGCTGGAACAGGCTCACACCCAGGCCTTCGGCCTTGAAGCTGCCTGCGCAGTCGTAGGGCTGCTCGGCAAGCAGATAGCGTTCGATCTGCTCTGCGCTCAGGCTGCGCATATGTACGGTAAACGGCACGCAGTCGGTCTGATAATGGCCGGTCTGGCTGTTGAGCAGGGTCAGGCCGGTCAGAAAGCTGACGCTGGCTCCGCTTGCCGTGGTCAGTTGTTGGTGCGCTTTTTCGTGGGTGTGGGGTTTGCCGATGATCCGTCCGTCGAGAACGGCCACCTGATCCGAGCCGATTATCAGATGATTCGGATGGCTGGCAGCGAGCGCCCGGGCTTTTTCCAGTGACAGGCGCTTGACCAGTTCGATGGCGGTCTCGCCTTGTTGGTGGCTTTCGTCGATATCTGGCGAGCTGCAACTGAAGGGCAGGCGCAGGCGAGACAATAAATCGCGGCGATAAACCGAGCTTGAAGCGAGTAATAAAGGTAGCATGCGCGACTCCAATGGGCAGTTGACGATTCTAATGCTCGTACGCAATGTCGCACAGACACAATTTCCTTTGACACGTGAAGGGGTCCTCCCTAGAATGCTGCGCCTATGTTGAATGACCCGATTCCACCTCACGTTGACCCGCGCAAATTGGCTGATCGTGGCACTACCCTTCAAGGTGAAGTGTTGCTGGCTGATTTGGAGAGACTCTGCGATCCGCTTTCCGACGATGTCGGTACGGTCCAGGCTAAATTTGTTTTTGAGCGCGACGAACGTAGATCTGTGGTAATACACAGTTCCATCGACGTCGAGGTCAAGATGGTTTGCCAGCGTTGTCTTGAGCTGGTCACCCTGCCGATCCACAGCGAATGCAGTTATGCTGTGGTGAAAGAGGGTGCGAATACCCAGTCGTTACCGAAAGGTTATGACGTGCTGGAACTGGGCGAAGATCCATTGGATCTGCATGCACTGATCGAGGAGGAGCTTTTGCTCGCCTTGCCCATTGTGCCTGCTCATCATCCGGAAGAATGCCAGCAGCCGGCGGGTCTCGATGAGCCCGAACCAGGCGAGGACGAGGTAACGCGGTCCAACCCGTTCAGTGTATTGGCGCAGTTAAAGCGTGACCCAAACGTTTAGGAGTTAATCAATTATGGCTGTTCAGCAGAACAAAAAATCCCGCTCTGCCCGTGACATGCGTCGTTCGCACGATGCTCTTTCGGCTAGCACTCTGTCTGTAGAAAAAACCACCGGTGAAATTCACCTGCGTCACCACGTATCGCCAGAAGGCGTATACCGTGGTCGTAAAGTGATCGACAAGGGCGCTGACGAGTAATCACTTGTCCGCTCAGGTCATCGCGATCGACGCAATGGGCGGGGACTTCGGTCCCCGCAGCATTGTACAGGCCTGTATTGCCTGCCTGTCTGCTACTCCCTCGTTACACCTGACCCTTGTCGGTCAACCTTCCGTACTTGAATCCCTGATCGCTGGCCATTCGGCTGTGGATCGCTCGCGCCTGTCGATTGCCCCCGCTTCAGAAGTCATTGCCATGAATGAACGGCCTTCGCATGCCTTGCGCAGCAAGCCTGACTCGTCCATGCGCGTTGCTCTGGAGTTGCTTCGTGATGGCAAGGTGCAAGCCTGTGTCAGTTCCGGCAACACCGGTGCGTTGATGGTCTTGTCCCGGCATGTGCTCAAGACCTTGCCGGGTATCGACCGTCCGGCGATGGTGGCGGCGGTGCCGACCGAGACCGGCTACTGTCAGTTGCTGGACCTGGGGGCGAATGTCGATTGCACGGCCAGCCAGTTGTTCCAGTTTGCGGTGATGGGCTCGGTGGCCGCGCAGGCGCTTGGCGTGCCTCGTCCGCGGGTCGCCTTGCTCAATGTCGGTACCGAGGACGTCAAGGGCAACCAGCAGGTCAAGGAGGCGGCGGCGTTGTTGCAGGCAGCTCCTGGGTTGCATTACATCGGTTTTGTCGAAGGCGACGGGGTGTATCGCGGCGAGGCTGATGTGGTGGTGTGCGACGGATTTGTCGGCAATATCATGCTCAAGTCCAGCGAAGGCCTGGCAACGATGATTTCGAGCCGGCTTGAGGCGGTGTTCAGGCGCAACCTGTTCAGTCGCTGTGTGGGTGTGCTGGCATTGCCGTTGATGCGGCGCTTGCAGGCGGATCTGGCGCCAGCGCGGCACAATGGTGCGAGTTTTCTCGGTTTGCAGGGCATTGTGGTCAAGAGTCACGGTTCGGCAGGTGCTCAGGGCTTTCAAAGTGCGATTGAACGCGCATTGATTGAAATCCATGAAGACCTGCCAAAGCGTTTGTATGGGCGCCTTGAAGGGTTGTTGCCGTAGGCGTTTTGCCGGGTGGATGCTTAAATGTGACCGCCCGGTCCAATCAGCCATCCAACTGTCAGTTTCTTGCGTCCGCCACGGCAGGACGTCAATTCTCCGACGACAAGATCATTAGGGGCTTGTTACATGTCTACATCCCTCGCATTCGTCTTTCCAGGGCAGGGTTCGCAGTCCCTCGGCATGTTGGCCGAGCTGGGCGCGGAACACCCGCTGGTCCTGGAAACATTCAAAGAAGCTTCTGCTGCCCTGGGTTACGACCTGTGGGCGCTGGTCCAGGAAGGTCCGGCTGAGAAGCTGAACCAGACTGACATTACCCAGCCTGCGATTCTCACGGCCTCGATTGCCTTGTGGCGTCTGTGGCTGGCTGAAGGTGGCAAGCGTCCTGACTTCGTGGCAGGCCACAGCCTGGGCGAGTACAGCGCGCTGGTGGCTGCCGAGTGCCTGACCCTGGCCGAAGCGGTCAAGCTGGTTGAGCGTCGCGGTCAGCTGATGCAAGAGGCCGTTCCGGCCGGGCAGGGCGCCATGGCGGCGATCCTGGGTCTGGAAGATGCCGATGTACTGGCCGCCTGTGCAGAAGCTGCGCAGGGCGAAGTGGTCAGCGCGGTTAACTTCAACTCGCCGGGCCAGGTCGTGATTGCCGGTGCCAAGGCTGCTGTCGAACGTGCCATGGAGCTGTGCAAGGCCAAGGGCGCCAAGCGTGCCTTGCCGTTGCCGGTGAGCGTGCCGTCGCACTGCGAATTAATGCGCCCTGCTGCCGAGCGTTTTGCCGAGTCCATCGAAGCGATCGACTGGAAAATGCCGAGCATTGCCCTGGTGCAGAACGTCAGCGCCGCTGTGACAGCCGATCTGCCGACCCTCAAGCGCGATCTGCTTGAGCAGCTGTACAAGCCTGTGCGCTGGGTTGAGTCGGTCCAGGCCCTGGCGGCCAACGGCCCGGTTGACCTGGTTGAATGCGGCCCGGGCAAAGTCCTGGTGGGCATCAGCAAGCGTTGCGCCGAAGGCGTTACCACTCACAATTTGAATACCCCGGATGCCTTCGCCGCTGCGCGCTTGGCTCTGGTCTGAATCAGGAGAAGCCTGCATGAGCTTGCAAGGTAAAGTTGCACTGGTAACCGGCGCAAGCCGTGGCATTGGCCAGGCGATCGCATTGGAATTGGGTCGTCAGGGCGCCATTGTCATTGGTACGGCGACTTCCGCTTCAGGTGCCGAGCGTATCGCTGCCACCCTGAAAGAAAACGGTGTTCAGGGCACTGGCATGGAACTCAACGTCACCAGCAACGAATCGGTTGCTGCGGTACTGGCAAGCATTCAGGAGCAGTTCGGCGCGCCGGCGATCCTGGTCAATAATGCCGGTATCACCCGCGATAACCTGATGATGCGCATGAAAGATGACGAATGGCATGATGTCATCGATACTAACTTGAACAGTCTGTATCGCCTGTCCAAGGGTGTTTTGCGCGGCATGACCAAGGCCCGTTGGGGACGAATTATCAATATTGGCTCTGTTGTGGGTGCCATGGGCAACGCAGGCCAAGTAAACTACGCCGCCGCCAAGGCAGGCCTTGAAGGTTTTGGCCGTGCGCTGGCACGTGAAGTGGGCTCGCGCTCGATCACTGTCAACTCGGTTGCTCCGGGCTTTATCGACACCGATATGACCCGTGAACTACCAGAAGCACAGCGCGAAGCCTTGCAGACGCAGATTCCGCTGGGCCGTCTGGGCCAGGCTCAAGAGATCGCTAACGTGGTCGCTTTCCTGGCATCCGACGGTGCAGCCTACGTGACCGGGGCTACAATTCCGGTCAACGGCGGGATGTACATGAGTTAAATGTGACGGATTGCTTCAAAAAAATGTCATACGAGCTGTCTAAAATCCGTTATAAAGCTGCAATCTATTTATAGGCAGCCGGCTGTTGCGGGGTGAGTGCAAAGCTTTCAGTTGAAAAACTGAAAAGGCTTTCGATACACTTGCCCACTGGCCAGCTGCCTGAATTTGTCCATTAGGAGTGAAAACAAGGTATGAGCACCATCGAAGAGCGCGTCAAGAAAATCGTTGCCGAGCAACTGGGCGTTAAAGAAGAAGAAGTGACCAATGCCGCTTCCTTCGTTGAAGACCTGGGTGCCGACTCCCTTGACACCGTTGAGCTTGTGATGGCTCTGGAAGAGGAATTCGAGACTGAGATTCCTGACGAAGAAGCTGAAAAGATCACTACTGTACAAGCAGCTATCGATTACGTTACTAGCCACCAGGCGTAATAGCTTGTAATCGTTGCTCGCTGTCATGGAAAAACCGCACTGCCGCTCTGGCGTGCGGTTTTTTCTTTAGGTGTGATGCAAAGTGTCGTCAATAGAATAAAGGAGAGTGCTGTGTCGCGTAGACGCGTCGTAGTCACCGGTATGGGGATGTTGTCGCCACTGGGTGCGGATGTTCCGAGCACCTGGCAAGGCATTCTGGCAGGCCGTAGTGGCATTGGTCTGATCGAACACACGGATCTTTCTGCCTATTCCACCCGTTTTGGCGGCTCGGTACAGGGCTTTAACGTTGAGGATTACCTCTCCGTCAAAGAAGCTCGAAAACTTGACCTGTTTATTCAATACGGTCTGGCAGCCGGGTTTCAGGCTGTGCGTAATTCCGGCCTTGAAGTTACCGACGCCAATCGTGAGCGCATCGGTGTGGCAATGGGTTCGGGTATTGGCGGTCTGACCAATATCGAAGAAACCAGCCGTACCCTGCACGAGCAAGGGCCGCGACGGATTTCTCCGTTTTTTGTGCCTGGCTCGATCATCAACATGATTTCCGGTTTTCTGTCTATCCACCTGGGTACACAGGGGCCTAACTACGCCATCGCCACGGCGTGTACCACGGGTACGCACTGTATCGGCATGGCGGCGCGCAACATTGCCTACGGCGAAGCCGATGTGATGATTGCCGGCGGTGCCGAAATGGCCGCCTGCGGTCTGGGCATGGGCGGCTTTGGTGCCTCCCGTGCACTGTCGACCCGCAATGATGATCCAACCCGTGCCAGTCGTCCGTGGGACAAAGGCCGTGATGGTTTTGTGCTGTCTGATGGTGCCGGTGCGCTGGTGCTCGAAGAGCTCGAGCATGCCAAGGCGCGTGGTGCGACCATCTATGCTGAGCTGATCGGTTTTGGCATGAGCGGTGACGCTTTCCACATGACTTCGCCTCCGGCTGACGGTGCGGGTGCAGCGCGCTGCATCACCAACGCCTTGCGCGATGCCGGGGTTAATCCGGAGCAGGTGCAGTACATCAATGCTCACGGTACCTCGACGCCTGCCGGTGACCTGGCAGAAGTCTCGGCGATCAAGTCGGTATTCGGTGATCACGCCTACAACCTGGCAGTGAGTTCGACCAAGTCCATGACCGGTCACCTGTTGGGTGCAGCCGGCGCGGTCGAGGCGATTTTCAGCGTGCTGGCCATCAACAGCCAGATTGCTCCGCCGACCATCAACCTCGACGAGCCTGATGAAGGCTGCGACCTGGACTTCGTGCCGCACACGCCGCGCGAAATGCCGATCGATGTGGTGCTGTCCAACTCGTTCGGTTTTGGTGGCACCAACGGCTCGCTGGTGTTCCGCCGGTTCGCCGAGTAATGCAAAGCTGGGTCGACGGTCAACCGGCGAGCGCCCTGGCCTCGCTTAAAGACCGTGGGCTGGCTTATGGCGATGGACTGTTCGAGACCATCGCCGTCAAGGCCGGCACGCCGTTGCTGCTGGAGCTGCACCTGCAGCGTCTGGCGCAAGGGTGTACCCGGCTGGCGATTGTTGCGGATCAAGCACTGATCCGCAGCGAATTGCTGGCTTATGCGCAAGCGATGGGCGAGGGCGTCCTCAAGCTTATCCTGACCCGTGGCGACAGCCAGCGCGGTTATGGCGCATCTCCCGGGGCCTTGCCTCGAAGAATTCTGCAAGCCAGTCCGGCGGCTGCTTACCCTGAAGCCAATGCGTTGCAGGGTATAACGCTGTTCGACTGTGCCACTCGTCTGGCCGAGCAACCGTTGCTGGCGGGGCTCAAGCACCTCAATCGACTTGAACAGGTCATTGCGCGATCCGAATGGCAAGACCCGGCCTGTGCCGAGGGCTTGATGCGCGACACCTCGGGGCGGGTGATTGAAGGTGTGTTCAGTAATCTGTTTATTGTGCATGACGGGGTGTTGCTGACCGCCGACCTGAGCCGCTGCGGCGTGGCCGGCGTCATGCGCGCGGCACTGCTGGCTGAGGCCGGGCGCCTGGGCATCCCGTGTCATGTCACCGACATCAGCCTTGCGCAACTGCAGCAGGCCGATGAACTCTTCCTCTGTAACAGTGTGTATGGCATTTGGCCCGTGCGCGCATTTGCAGACCTGAGCTGGCCGGTGGGGCCGCTCACCCGTAAACTGCAAGGCATTGCTCGCACCCTATTGGATGTCTGATTCGTGAAACGTAAAATCTTGGTGCTGCTGGAGACAGGTCTGGTGCTGGCGGGCTTGTTGCTGGGCGCCAGTGCCTGGAAGCTCAATTCGGCGCTGGACCAGCCGCTCAACCTGACGCAAGAGCAATTGCTCGATGTGCCGGCTGGCGCCACGCCAACTGGCACCTTCAATCGTCTGGAGGCTGACGACACGCTGCGTGATGCGTTCTGGTTGCGCCTGTACTGGCGCTTTAATCTTGAAGGCCAGCCACTGCACAGCGGTGAATACCGCATGATACCGGGCATGACCGCCCAGGACCTGATCGGTCTGTGGCAACGCGGCGAAGTGGTGCAATACAGCCTGACCCTGGTTGAGGGCTGGAACTTTCGCCAGGTACGCAGCGCACTGGCCAAACACGACAAAATCGAACAGACCCTCGATGGCCTGAGCGACAGCGAAGTCATGGCCAAACTCGGGCACGAAGGGGTATTCCCTGAAGGGCGGTTTTTCCCCGACACCTATCGTTTTGTACGCGGGATGACCGACGCCCAACTACTGGAAAAAGCCTACGATCGTCTGGATAAAGTACTGGCCCAGGAATGGGAACAGCGTGATCCGGGTGTGCCCTATACCAGTCCTTACGAGGCGCTGATCATGGCGTCACTGGTGGAAAAAGAAACCGGTGTGCCACAAGAACGTGGGCAAATTGCCGGAGTTTTTGTGCGTCGCATGAAAATCGGCATGCCGCTGCAAACCGATCCTACGGTGATTTACGGCCTGGGTGAACGTTACAACGGCAAGCTGACCCGCGCCCATTTGCGTGAGCCAACACCCTATAACACCTACACCATTCCCGGCCTGCCACCGACGCCGATTGCCATGGTCGGGCGCGAAGCCATTCATGCCGCGTTGCACCCGGTTGATGGCACCAGCCTGTACTTTGTCGCCAAGGGCGATGGCAGCCATACATTTTCCGATGATCTCGATGCGCACAATTCTGCTGTGCGCGAGTTCCAGATCAAGCGTCGAGCTGATTACCGTTCGAGCCCCGCGCCGACTCCTGCTGCTGAGCCGGCAAGCCCTGCGGTCGAGCCGCAAAGCCCTAAAGACACTGATTAAGGATTGCTGCCTGTGACTGGCTTGTTTATTACCCTGGAAGGCCCCGAAGGCGCGGGCAAAAGCACCAACCGCGAATACCTGGCAGAGCGTTTGCGCGCTGAAGGCATCGACGTGGTGCTGACCCGCGAACCCGGCGGTACGCCGTTGGCAGAGCGCATCCGTGAGCTGCTGCTTACGCCCAGCGACGACGCCATGTGTGCCGACACCGAGCTGTTGCTGGTGTTCGCCGCCCGTGCCCAGCACCTGGCTGAAGTCATTCGCCCGGCTCTGGCTCGTGGCGCGGTGGTGCTGTGTGATCGCTTTACCCGCATACTATTTCGGAAGCCTAACCAATGTAAACATGGTTCAGGTTAGGCTGATTCTATGAGTCTACAGTTTCATAAACCTTGAATCCCCAGAAATGCTAGCTTTTTAGAAGGTTGATATTCTGATTTATTCTGCTGGTAGCCTGCCCTATATTAAAAACGTAAACAAGCCCCCTCGAAGACTTTTCTCGCCAGCTATGTAAACCTGGGGATAGCTCATCGCTTCTGTAGGTCATAAATTCGGGTGCTGAAAAGAGTAAAACGTCCGTATTTAGGGGGGTTCAGGGTTTACATTTCAGTGTTGCCATCTCGCGCCGTCACTCGAACGGCACTTTAAATTGCCTCTACTCAGAAACAGGGTGATGCTACCTACAGATGCGAGTGATTTTGTGGGGAGGGCGCAGCGGAAGGCTATTATGGATTAAACCCCATATGAGCATTAGTGCCCATAGGAACCGCCTTCCTTTACTGCCGTTCGATGTCTGCCTATTTCGGCATCCGCCAAATCCGATTAACAGTTGACGTAGGAATTACAAGCGCTTCAGAAGCATCTTTCTGCGTCATCCCCTGCGCGCGGCAACGAAGCACGGCTTCTATTTTTGCGGGAGATGAGCGCGGGCCAGCCTTGATGGGTATGAGTGTGCCGTCAGCGAATTGCTCCGACAATCCGTTTACCACACCCAGATCAATGAGATTCCTCACCTCTAAGCTAAGTCGCTCGAGAGCCTCATCGGGAGATAGCCTCTTGTCAAGGCTCTGTAATAGTGAGGTAAGAAAAAAATGGACAGCTGAGAGCCCACTAAATCAACGCTTTGGGCTCAAACGGATTTGTCCATTTTTTTAGGATTGAAATGGACAGCAGATTCGATTGGTTTCAGATAAGGCCTGGGCGAGTGCGCCGCATGAGGTCAAGCCAGCATCTACGCATAGCGATGAGGGGGTGAAGACTGGCGCGGAGAATTTCCGCAGAAGGGGGATCTCAGGAGTAGCCTCTGATTTTTGAACGCCTTAATCTGCGGAGAATTTTGCTTTTCTTAGTGAGCGGCGGCGATCAAAAGCCTTCAGAATTGGCTTGAAGGGTTGGTCAGCTCTGCGCGGAACGCTTTTGTGAAGAGACATTTTTTAGTGTCAAAGCCTTTAGGCTTAGACAGCGCTTTGAATCGCCCCTAGTTTCGTAGACACCTCCAAGCCTTAAAATGAGGCCCATTAGGAGGTGCCATGAGCAACCAGCGA
>NZ_NQKQ01000026.1 GCF_002269505.1 Pseudomonas fragi
GAAATACAAAACGCCCGATGCGGTGCATCGGGCGTTTTGAGACTGAAATTGGTGTAAACCTATTTCAGGACTAGACAGTGCACACTCTGCAAACAGCATGGGGCAACTTACTTGATCGGCCGCCACGTGAAGGGATAGCGGTAAACAATCCCATCGTTAGCCTTGACCCCGGCAATCACCACCAGGACGACAGCACCGATCAGCACCAGCCCCAACAAGGCAAAGCCAATCAGCACGAACATCAGCACGTAGCAAATGGCCGACGCTATCGCCACCGTGATCTGAAAATTCAAGGCTTCCTTGCCTTGGTCGTCGATAAAAGGGTCGCTGTCACGCTTGAGTTGCCACACGACCAGCGGCCCGATCAGGCTGCCAAACGGGAACCACATCCCCAAAAACGCCGAGAAGTGACAAAACATGGCCCATTTACGAGCGTCGCGGCTCGGTTCGGGTTTTGAAAGGTCCAGCTCGCTCATGGCATTCTCCAGGTAGGGGTTGAAGGCGTGGGCTATCAGTCCGCCAATGCAGCTTGCTGCAGAGCGAAAATCTCATTCATGCCTTTTTGTGCCAATGCCAGCATGGCGTTCAGCTCTTCAGGTTGGAACGGCGCGCCTTCGGCAGTCCCTTGAACTTCAATGAAACCACCGCTGCTGGTCATGACCACGTTCAGGTCGGTTTCGGCGGCCGAGTCTTCAGGATAGTCCAGGTCAAGGACCGGTTCGCCTTGATACATGCCGACCGATACCGCTGCGATCATTTGTTTGATCGGGTCGCCGCCTTTAAGGCCGCCACGCTTCTTGATGATTTTCAGGGCGTCAACCAGAGCAACCATTGCACCGGTGATCGATGCCGTGCGAGTACCACCGTCAGCCTGGATCACGTCGCAGTCGACGTACAAGGTGATATCACCCAGTTTGGACATGTCCAGTGCAGCACGCAGGGAGCGGCCGATCAGGCGCTGGATTTCCAGGGTGCGCCCGCCTTGCTTGCCGCGGCTGGCTTCGCGCTGATTACGGTCGCCGGTGGCGCGTGGCAGCATGCCGTATTCGGCAGTCAACCAACCCTGACCCTGGCCTTTGAGGAAGCGCGGCACGCCGTTCTCGACGCTGACGGTGCAGATGACTTTGGTGTCACCGAACTCGACCAGTACAGAACCCTCTGCGTGTTTGGTGTAGTTGCGGGTGATGCGGATCGGGCGGAGCTGATCGGCAACGCGACCACTTGGACGTTTCATGTGGGATACCTGTACGGGACGGAAAACTGCCGAGCATTATAAAGGAAAGGTCATGGCCGCGCAGGGCGCGTCGGTGGACGCTGGCGTGGAACGACGGTGAAACGTATTTACGACCGACGCTATTTGGGGCAGTTGCCCGCACTGCGTTACAATCTGTCGTCTAACTTGCCGTCAGGCTTAACTCATCCAATCGCGAGGTACCGTCCATGGTGCATAGCATGACCGCCTTTGCCCGCGTCGAAAGCGCCGGCACTCAGGGCACCCTGAGTTGGGAGCTGCGTTCGGTCAACAGCCGCTACCTGGAGCCGCACCTGCGCCTGCCTGAATCATTCCGTGACCTCGAAGGTGCCGTGCGTGAAGCCCTGCGCCAGGGGATTTCCCGGGGCAAGCTGGAATGCACCCTGCGCTTCACCGAAGAAACCACCGGCAAACCGCTGCAGGTTGACCGCGAACGCGCCGCACAACTGGTGGCTGCCGCCGAGACCATCGCCAGCCTGATCAAGCAGCCGGCCGCACTCAACCCGCTGGAAGTGCTGGCCTGGCCAGGTGTTCTGGTAGCCGATGCCAGCGACCCGCAAGCCCTGAACAGCCAGGCGCTGGCACTGTTCAAGCAAGGCCTGCAAGAACTGAAAAGCGGCCGTGAGCGCGAAGGCGCGGAACTGGCCCGTTTGATCAGCGATCGCCTGACCGCCATTGAAAGCGATGTCGACACCCTGCGCGAGCTGGTGCCGCAAATGCTCGCCACCCAGCGCCAAAAGGTCCTCGACCGTTTTGCCGACATGAAAGCCGAGCTGGACCCGCAGCGCCTTGAGCAGGAAATGGTCATGCTGGCGCAAAAGAGCGACGTGGCCGAAGAGCTGGACCGTCTGAGCACCCATATTCTTGAAGTACGTCGCGTACTCAAGTCGGGGGGTGCTGCCGGGCGACGTCTGGACTTCCTGATGCAAGAACTGAATCGCGAGGCCAATACCCTGGGCTCCAAGGCATTCGATCCACGCAGCACCCAAGCGGCGGTCAACCTCAAAGTGTTGATCGAGCAGATGCGTGAACAAGTACAGAATATTGAGTAAGGTACTCCCTGACATGACCCACAGCACTGGCACCCTTTATATCGTTTCTGCTCCTTCGGGCGCAGGCAAGACCAGCCTGGTCAAGGCATTGATCGACGTTGAGCCGCAGATCCGGGTATCGGTCTCGCACACCACCCGTGCCATGCGCCCGGGTGAAGTGAATGGCGTGAACTATCATTTTGTCGAGCGCGAAGAGTTCGTGAAAATGATCGAGCACGGTGACTTCCTGGAGCGTGCCGAAGTGTTCGGCAACCTTTATGGCACCTCGCAAAGCCACTTGCAGCAAACCCTGGATGAAGGCCACGACCTGATTCTGGAAATCGACTGGCAAGGTGCCGAGCAAGTGCGCAAACTGATGCCGCAGGCGCGCTCGATCTTCATCCTGCCGCCAAGCCAGGAAGCCTTGCGTCAGCGTCTGGACAACCGTGGCCAGGACAGTGACGAAATCATTGACGGGCGCATGCGCGAAGCCGTGAGTGAAATGAGCCACTATGTGGACTATGACTACCTGATCATCAACGACGATTTTGCCCTGGCGCTTGAAGACCTCAAGGCCATTTTCCGCGCCAATCGCCTGCAGCAAAAGCGCCAGCAACAGCGTTTTGGCAAATTACTGGCCGAACTGCTCGGTTAATGAACACTTCCCAAAACCCCTGTAAGGGCTTTACATTGGTGCTTACAGAGGTTTTTTGAGCAGTGGCCGAAAAATCAGCGCTTCCCTAATGGCTGGTGATTTTTTAAACTGTTCAGTCCGCTCGCCCATCCGGGCAGCGCGCATATTGCATTTGCTACGAGGAAGACCATGGCCCGCGTAACCGTTGAAGACTGTCTAGAACACGTGGATAACCGCTTTGAGCTGGTCATGCTCTCTACCAAGCGTGCCCGTCAACTGGCCACCGGCGGTAAAGAGCCTCTGGTGCAGTGGGAAAACGACAAGCCTACCGTTGTTGCCCTGCGCGAAATCGCAGAAGGCCTGATGAGCTACGAGTTTATCGCCAACGCTGAAATCGTCGAAGACGAACCGCTGTTCGCAGCGTTCGAGGACGAGTCCAACGAGGCGAACTAAGCCTATGCCCGGTCGACGTAGCACGGCGAAGGGTAAAAAGTTTTGGCAGGAGGTTTCCTCATGCCGAGCATAGACGCCCTCGCCGATCGCTTGTCGGCGTACCTCGGCCCGGACCAGGTCAATCTGGTCCGCCGGGCGTACTTCTACGCAGAACAAGCCCACGACGGCCAACGCCGACGTAGCGGCGAGCCTTATGTCACGCATCCGCTGGCAGTGGCCAATATCCTTGCCGACATGCATATGGACCATCAGAGCCTGATGGCGGCCATGCTGCATGACGTGATTGAAGACACCGGTATTGCCAAGGAAGCGCTGGTAGCGCAGTTCGGCGAAACCGTGGCCGATCTGGTCGATGGCGTCAGCAAGCTGACGCAGATGAACTTCGAAACCAAGGCCGAAGCCCAGGCTGAAAACTTCCAGAAGATGGCCATGGCCATGGCGCGCGATATCCGCGTGATCCTGGTGAAGCTGGCTGACCGTCTGCACAACATGCGCACCCTCGAAGTGCTGTCCGGCGAAAAACGCCGACGGATTGCCAAGGAAACCCTGGAAATCTACGCGCCCATCGCCAATCGGCTGGGTATGCACAGCATTCGTATCGAATTCGAAGACCTCGGTTTCAAAGCGATGTACCCGATGCGCTCTGCGCGCATTTACCAGGCGGTCAAGCGCGCCAGGGGTAATCGCAAGGAAATCGTCAACAAGATTGAAGAATCGCTCAGCCACTGTCTGGCCATCGATGGCATTCAGGGCGAAGTCAGCGGTCGTCAAAAGCATATCTACGGCATCTACAAGAAAATGCGCGGCAAGCGTCGGGCCTTTAACGAGATCATGGACGTCTACGCGTTCCGGATCATCGTCGACAAGGTCGATACCTGCTACCGCGTGTTAGGTGCTGTGCATAATTTGTACAAGCCCCTCCCGGGTCGCTTCAAGGACTACATCGCCATTCCCAAGGCCAACGGCTATCAGTCGTTGCATACGACGCTGTTTGGCATGCATGGCGTACCGATCGAAATACAGATCCGTACCCGTGAAATGGAAGAAATGGCCAACAATGGCATCGCCGCCCACTGGCTGTACAAATCCAGTGGCGACGAGCAGCACACGGGCACCCATGCCCGCGCGCGGCAATGGGTCAAAGGCGTGCTGGAAATGCAGCAACGCGCAGGCAACTCCCTCGAATTTATCGAAAGCGTGAAGATCGACCTGTTCCCGGACGAGGTCTACGTGTTCACGCCCAAGGGCCGCATCATGGAGCTGCCAAAAGGCTCCACGGCAGTGGATTTCGCCTACGCGGTACACACCGACGTTGGCAACAGCTGCATTGCTTGCCGTATCAACCGTCGTCTTGCGCCGTTGTCCGAGCCGCTGCAAAGCGGCTCCACGGTGGAGATCGTCAGCGCCCCCGGTGCCCGCCCCAACCCGGCCTGGCTCAACTTTGTGGTTACCGGCAAGGCGCGTACGCACATTCGCCATGCTCTCAAGCTGCAGCGCCGTTCCGAGTCGGTCAACCTGGGCGAACGCCTGCTGAACAAGGTGCTCAACGGCTTCAACAGCGCGCTGGACAAGATTCCGGCCGAGCGCGTCCAGGCCATGCTCCAGGAATACCGCCTGGAGCAAATCGAAGACCTGCTCGAAGATATCGGCCTGGGCAACCGCATGGCCTACGTGGTGGCCCGACGCCTGCTGGGCGAAGGCGAAGCATTGCCGAGCCCGGAAGGCCCACTGGCGATTCGTGGTACCGAAGGTTTGGTGCTCAGCTACGCCAAATGCTGTACGCCGATCCCGGGCGACCCGATCGTTGGCCATTTGTCCGCTGGCAAAGGCATGGTCGTGCACCTGGACAATTGCCGCAATATCAGTGAAATCCGCCACAACCCCGAAAAGTGCATTCAGCTGTCGTGGGCCAAGGACGTTACCGGCGAGTTCAACGTTGAATTGCGCGTCGAACTGGAACACCAGCGCGGCCTGATCGCGTTGCTGGCCAGCAGTGTCAACGCGGCCGACGGCAACATCGAAAAGATCAGCATGGACGAACGCGATGGTCGCATCAGCGTGGTCCAACTGGTGGTCAGCGTGCACGACCGCGTGCACCTGGCTCGCGTGATCAAAAAACTGCGCGCCCTTACCGGGGTCATACGCATCACTCGCATGCGTGCGTAGCCATCTAATTACAAGGAGTCACCCATGTCCAAGACTGTTATCACCAGCGACAAGGCACCTGCTGCAATCGGTACTTATTCTCAGGCGATCAAAGCTGGCAATACTGTCTACATGTCCGGTCAAATCCCGCTGGACCCAAAAACCATGGAACTGGTTGAAGGCTTTGAAGCCCAGACCATCCAGGTATTTGAAAACCTGAAGTCGGTAGCTGAAGCCGCAGGCGGTTCGTTCAAGGACATCGTCAAGCTGAACATTTTCCTGACTGACCTGAGCCACTTCGCCAAGGTCAACGAAATCATGGGTCAATACTTCCAGCAGCCCTACCCGGCCCGCGCCGCCATCGGCGTTGCTGCCCTGCCAAAGGGTTCGCAGGTAGAGATGGACGCTATCCTGGTTATTGAGTAACACCCTCGGCGCAGCGTCTTCATGCTGCGCCAACCCCCGCTCTTCCCGGTTTCAAAAGGATTCCACCATGCGCAAAGCGCTAGTGTTGTCACTGCTCTCCATTGTTTTGGTTGGTTGTGCCAGCGAACCCGCCCGTCGCGACATCAGTGGTGTCTGGATCAACCAGGCCGCAATCGACGCAGCTGCCAATGGCGGCAACCTGCGCGAAGCCCTGCTGGCTTATGGGCCGAACCTGGAATGGGACATCGACGTCAAAAACGCCACCGCGCACTACACCAACGGCTTTGAGTCAGTTGAAGGCAAGCTGCTACCTGCTGATGGCGGCGCATGGCAGGTCAGCTTTTATGGCAGCAGTTCCACCGACTTGAGCCTGGAGGGCGAAACGCTGATCCAGGCCGAGACGGATGCAGAGCCGCGCCAGCCTTTTGTGCGCTCGCAGGTCAAGGTTGCAAGCGATGCGCCATTAGGCACGAGCTTTGAAACCGCGCTCAACGCTGCCTACCTGGGTGGCCAGTGGCGCGTGCTCAGCGGCGCAGGCAAGGGCAATCAAGTGGCGTTTTCGGCAGACGGCCAGGTGACAGGGCTGCCCAATACCCAAAATTATGTGCTGTGCCTGGCGGGCGATTGCGCGTCAATGAGCGGCGAGTACGACAGCCTCTGGCTGCAGCAAGGTGAAACGGGTGCGGCGCATATTTTTGTTCGCGATGGCCGCAAGCTGGAAATTTTCCAGGCCCTGGACGCCTCGGCACCAGACGACATGCCCCAGTTCTACCCGGGCAAGCTTGAATGGTCGCTAGAGAAACTCTAAGCCTTTGTGCTGAATTTGTAGCCGCTGAAGAGCGCAGCGAGGCTGCGATCGGGCGCGCAGCGGCCGCAAACCCTGAGTACTCGATATACCTGACTCACTCAGCTATCTGATTTTACGGCCGCTGCGCGCCCGATCGCAGCCTTCGTTCCTCGTCAGCGGCTACGGATGTTTGCTTTCCCCCAAAATCGCTGCATACCCCTCGCGATAACTTGAATAGCGTGGCTCCCAGCCCAGCGCCTTGGCGCGTGCGTTGCTGCAGCGCTTGCTGCCTGCCCGGCGAACGCTTGCTTCAGCGGCCCATTCGGTAATACCCAGGCGCTCGCGCAACCAGTCCACAACCTCTGCCAGTGGCGCCGGTGCGTTATCCACGCCTATATAGCAATCATCCAGCGCCTTGCCCTGGCGATCAGCCTCCAGCAGAAAGGCCAGCAGCCCTGCGGCATCATCGGCATGGATACGGTTGCCATACAGCGGTGGCTCAACCGCCACGCGATAGCCTTTGCGCACTTGCCCCAGCAGCCACTCACGACCCGGCCCGTAGATCCCGGTCAGGCGTACCACGCTGGCAGCGATGCCACTATCCAGCGCCACCCGCTCGGCATCCAGGATGATACGGCCCGAGTAATTGGTGCTCAGGGCGGGTGATGTTTCGTCAACCCACTCCCCGTCCTTCTGGGCGTAAACGCCACTGCTGGATACAAACAGCAGGCGCTTGGGTCGCTGGCCGTGTTGCTCCAGCCAGCTCAGGGTGTTTTTCAGTCCGTCTACATACGCCGCCTGATAACCCGCTTCGTCATGTTCGGTCGCCGCCGCGCTGTACACCACATAGTCGATTTGACCAGTTGGCCATTGCGTCGGGCATTGCCCGCTGAACAAATCGCCCGCCACACCGATAACACCTGCGGGTAAACGGTCGATGGAGCGGCGCAGGCCATAGACCTGCCAGTCCGCGTCGAGCAGTTGAGTAGCCAGGCGACCACCGACATCGCCGCATCCGACGATCAATACAGAGGCTTTGGACATCGCAAAAATCCTAATGAAAAGTTACAAAACGACGTGAATTGACACGACCAAAGTCGTGACTTTCGAAAAAAACAGATGCTATTGCTTTTGTTAACAAGAATTACTTGCAATAATAACCCATCATTTTGCCCTTGGTCTTACACCGCGTTGTAGGGCATTACCTCATTACTTTCTCAGGTCCGGCTAGCATGACACGCAATCATTCCACCGCTTCGCCAACCCAGCCTTTGAGCCCCACACGCCTCTGGCGCGGGGTTGCGGCGCTGATGTTCAGCTTGATGTTGGCACCAGTCGCGGCATTTGCCGACGAGCCTGCTACCCCGGCCGTGCACGCGGCTACCGAAGCAGCTGCCCCGGCACCTGTTGCTGCACCGGGTGCGACTGATCCTACACTGGTTGAAGGCGCTGCTGCGCCAGCCGATGACGCACCGCAAATTGTCGCCGAAGAAGATAACAGCCTGGGCATGGCCCATGACCTGTCGCCTTGGGGCATGTACAAAAACGCGGACATCATCGTCAAAATCGTGATGATCGGTCTGGCTATCGCTTCGATCATCACCTGGACCATCTGGATTGCCAAAGGCTTTGAAGTGCTGGGCGCCAAGCGTCGTCTGCGCGTTGAAATCGCCAACCTGAAAAAAGCCCGTACCCTTAAAGAAGCCAGCGAAACTGCGGCCAAAGAAGGCACGCTGGCCCACTTGCTGGTACAGGACGCTCTTGAAGAGATGCGTCTGTCGGCCAACAGCCGTGAGAAAGAAGGCATCAAGGAACGTGTGAGCTTCCGTCTTGAGCGTCTGGTTGCAGCCTGCGGTCGCAACATGAGCAGCGGCACTGGCGTACTTGCCACCATCGGTTCCACTGCACCGTTCGTCGGTCTGTTCGGTACCGTATGGGGCATCATGAACAGCTTCATCGGTATCGCCAAAACCCAGACCACCAACCTCGCCGTTGTTGCACCGGGTATTGCCGAAGCCCTGCTGGCCACGGCACTGGGTCTGGTTGCAGCGATCCCTGCGGTAGTGATTTACAACGTTTTTGCACGCTCCATCACCGGCTATAAAGCCCAAGTGGCGGATGCCTCTGCTGAAGTGTTGCTGTTGGTTAGCCGTGACCTCGATCACCTGCCGCCCGAGCGCAGCTCGCAACCGCACATGGTGAAAGTGGGGTAATCGGCCATGGGCCTGCATTTAAAAGAAGGCGATGACGATCTCGCCGAGAACCATGAAATCAACGTCACCCCCTTTATTGACGTAATGCTGGTACTGCTGATCATCTTTATGGTGGCAGCACCGCTGGCCACCGTGGATATCAAGGTTGACCTGCCTGCGTCCAGCGCCAAACCGATGCCTCGCCCTGAGAAACCGGTGTTCCTCAGCGTCAAGGCTGACCAGCGCCTGTACCTGGGCGAAGAGCCGGTCACGGTTGAAGCCCTGGGCCCGACCCTGGATGCCAGGACTCACAACAACAAAGACACGACGATCTTCTTCCAGGCCGACAAGGGCGTGGACTACGGTGACTTGATGAGCGTGATGGATGCATTGCGCGCAGCCGGTTACTTGAAGGTAGGTCTGGTCGGACTTGAGACGGCAGCCAAGAAATGACCATAGCGCGCCAAAAGATGACGCGTTACGCAATCAGCCTGGCCGCGGTGCTGGCTATCCATGCAGTGGCAGTGATTCTTGCCCTGCAATGGTCCAACCCGCGAGCAATCGAACTTCCGCCGCAAGCGATGATGGTTGATCTGGCGCCGTTGCCAGCACCGCCACCGCCAGCACCGCCCAAAGTGGTGACACCACCACAACCCCCGGCGCCGGTGGAAGAGTTGCCGATACCCAAGCTGGCCGAAGCGCCCAAGCCGAAGATTTCTGTACCAAAACCGGTCAAGCCCAAGCAAAAGCCTCAACCGCCCAAGCCTGTGGAAAAACCGGACCCGGTCAAAGAGAAGCCTTCAGAAGAGAAACCAAGCGACGCGACGCCGACCAAGAACACCAGCGAGAAATCTGCTGCACCGGCTCCCGGGCCGTCGGCGCAACAACTGGCCGCCAAAGCCAGTTGGGAAGGTACGCTGCTCAGTCACCTGGGCAAGTACAAAAAGTACCCGCCTGCTGCGCAATCCCGTGGCAAGGAAGGTCTGAACCGTCTGCGCTTCGTGGTGGACGCTGAAGGCAAGGTGCTGTCCTACGAGCTGGTAGGGCGCTCTGGCAACGCTGATCTGGACCGGGCCACCCTGGAAATGATTCGCCGGGCACAACCCTTGCCCAAGCCGCCGCCTGAGATGCTGACCAATGGCAGTATCGAGATCGTGGCACCCTTCGTTTATTCCATCGATAAGCGTCGACGCTAACACCACAAAGGGCACCTCAGGGTGCCCTTTGTGCATCTGCGGTATGGATAAAAAACCAGTCATACCTTGATTGGCTACTGTAGCTCTGAGGGCAATGTCTGATAACGTGCGTCTATCGATTGCAGCCGCTATGCTTGGCCCGCAACCACAGGGACGCCCGCTATGACGCTTACAGAATTACGCTACATCGTTACCCTCGCCCAAGAGCAGCACTTCGGCCATGCCGCTGAGCGTTGCCACGTCAGCCAGCCGACCCTGTCGGTGGGTGTGAAAAAACTGGAAGACGAACTCGGTGTGCTGATTTTTGAGCGCAGCAAAAGCGCGGTGCGTGTCACTCCGGTGGGTGAAGCCATCGTGGCTCAGGCGCAAAAAGTGCTTGAGCAGGCCCAGGGCATTCGTGAACTGGCCCAGGCCGGCAAAAACCAGCTGACGGCCCCGCTCAAAGTGGGCGCGATCTACACCGTAGGTCCGTACCTGTTCCCGCACCTGATCCCGCAACTGCACCGGGTTGCCCCGCAGATGCCGTTGTATATCGAAGAAAACTTCACTCACGTGCTGCGCGACAAACTGCGCAATGGCGAGCTGGACGCGATCATCATCGCTCTGCCGTTCCAGGAAGCAGACGTGCTGACCATGCCGCTGTATGACGAGCCGTTTTACGTGCTGATGCCCAGCGAGCACCCGTGGACCAAGAAAGAAACCATCGACGCCAGCCTGCTCAACGACAAGAGCCTGCTGTTACTGGGCGAAGGCCACTGCTTCCGCGACCAGGTGCTGGAAGCCTGCCCGACTGTGGCCAAAGGCAATGATGGCGCCATGCACACCACGGTTGAGTCCAGTTCGCTGGAAACCATCCGCCACATGGTCGCTTCCGGCCTGGGTATCTCGATCCTGCCGTTATCGGCTGTCGACAGTCACCACTATGCCCCGGGCATCCTGGCTGTGCGTCCGCTGACCCCGCCGGTACCGTTCCGCACCGTTGCCATCGCCTGGCGAGCCAGCTTCCCGCGTCCTAAAGCGATTGAAATCCTCGCTGACTCGATCCGCCTGTGCTCGGTGGCCAAGCCGCCTGTTGAGAAGTAATTACGCCGATGACCGAGTTGTCGAAAGTGTCGGTCACTGCGCTCAAGGGCGTGGGCGAGGCCATGGCCGAAAAATTGGCCAAGGTGGGACTGGAAAACGTCCAGGACGTGCTGTTCCATTTGCCGTTGCGCTATCAGGACCGCACCCGCGTCGTCCCGATCGGTGCCTTGCGCCCCGGTCAGGATGCCGTGGTTGAAGGCCGGGTTATCGGTGCCGACGTGGTCATGGGCAAGCGCCGCAGCCTGTTGGTGCGCATCAACGATGGCACCGGCGGCCTGAGCCTGCGCTTTTACCACTTCAGTAATGCGCAAAAGGAAAGCCTCAAGCGCGGCACCGAAGTGCGCTGTTATGGCGAAGCGCGGCCCGGTGCCTCGGGACTGGAGATCTACCACCCCGAGTACCGCGCCATCACCGGTGACGAGCCGCCACCCGTCGACACCACGCTGACGCCCATCTACCCCACCACTGAAGGCCTGACCCAGCAGCGCTTGCGTCAGCTCAGCCAGCAAAGCCTGGCCATGCTCGGCCCGCGCAGCCTGCCCGACTGGCTGCCGCCGGAGCTGGCCAAGGACTATCAACTGGCCCCGCTGGATGAAGCCATTCGCTACCTGCATCAGCCGCCCGCCGATGCCGATGTTGAAGAGCTCGCTCTGGGCCATCACTGGGCACAGCACCGGCTGGCCTTTGAAGAGCTGCTGACACACCAGTTGTCGCAGCAGCGCCTGCGCGAGAGTTTGCGCTCACAGCAAGCCCCGGCGTTGCCCAAGGCGAAAAAGCTGCCAGTGCAGTTTCTCGCCAATCTGGGTTTCCCGCCGACGGGCGCGCAGAGCCGCGTTGGTAACGAAATTGCCTACGACCTCTGTCAGCCCGAACCCATGCTGCGCCTGATACAGGGCGACGTGGGTTCCGGCAAGACCGTGGTCGCGGCCATGGCAGCGTTGCAAGCGCTTGAGGCGGGTTACCAGGTGGCCCTGATGGCCCCCACGGAAATCCTCGCCGAACAACACTTCATCAACTTCAAGCGCTGGCTGGAGCCTTTGGGGCTTGATGTCGCATGGCTGGCCGGCAAGCTCAAGGGCAAGGCACGGGTCAGCGCGCTTGAGCAAATTGCCAGCGGCGTGCCGATGGTTGTCGGCACCCATGCGCTGTTCCAGGACAACGTGCAGTTCAAGAACCTGGCACTGGTGATCATCGACGAGCAGCACCGCTTCGGCGTGCAGCAACGTCTGGCTCTGCGCAACAAGGGCGTTGGCGGGGTGATGTGCCCGCACCAGTTGATCATGACCGCCACGCCGATCCCGCGCACCCTGGCCATGAGCGCCTATGCCGACCTCGACACCTCGATCCTCGATGAGCTGCCGCCAGGCCGTACTCCGGTCAATACGGTGCTGGTGGTCGATACGCGGCGTCTCGAAGTGATTGAGCGGGTGCGCGCCGCCTGCGCCGAAGGGCGCCAGGCCTATTGGGTCTGCACCTTGATCGAAGAGTCCGAGGAGATGACCTGTCAGGCGGCTGAAACCACCTTTGAAGACCTCTCCAGCGCCTTGGGCGAACTGCGCGTCGGGTTGATTCACGGGCGAATGAAAGCCGCTGAAAAAGCTGAAGTCATGGCACGTTTCAAGGCCGGTGAGCTGCAATTGCTGGTAGCAACCACCGTGATCGAGGTGGGCGTCGATGTGCCCAACTCAAGCTTGATGATCATCGAAAACCCCGAGCGTCTGGGCCTGTCCCAGCTTCACCAGTTACGCGGGCGCGTGGGCCGGGGCAGCGCCGTCAGCCATTGCGTACTGCTGTATCACCCGCCGCTGTCACAAATCGGCCGTCAGCGTCTGGGCATTATGCGCGAGACCAACGATGGCTTTGTGATCGCCGAAAAAGATCTGGAACTGCGCGGCCCTGGCGAAATGCTCGGTACCCGCCAGACCGGTCTTCTGCAATTCAAGGTTGCCGACCTGATGCGCGACGCCGACCTGCTACCTGCCGTGCGTGAGGCTGCTCAAGCGTTGATTGAGCACTGGCCGAGCCATGTCAGCCCTTTGCTCGACCGCTGGTTGCGTCACGGTCAGCAATACGGGCAAGTGTAAAAGATTATTCAGTAAATGGCCCGGCGGCCGATCTAGGGTCTGCTTATCAAATTTGAGTTGTACAGAACGGATGCAGATCATGACTGAAGTAGCCAGTGCCCCTGCCGTTGCCAGCACGCTGCCTGTTATCGGGCGTTTGCTCGATGACATGGCCATCACCTATCGCGAAGTCCCTGACCACCCGGGACTGGATCCAGCGCGCAAGGTGCATGCTGTACTGCTCGACGATTCGATCGGCACTTTGCTGGTGTTGTTTACGCAGAGCCATTTACTTGATTTGAACCGCCTTGCCGACTTGACCGGGCGGCGCATGACAGCGGTTGCGCCAGAACGTCTGGAGTTGCTGCTCGACAGGCATGGTCTGAAATCGTTGCCGGGCCTGCCAGCGCTGATCAACTCGCCGTGCCTGTACGAAGAGCAATTGCTGCAGCAGCCCGCGCTATTGATCAGCACTGGTGAACCGGGTGTATTGCTGGAAATTGTGCAGGATGATTTCAAGCGCCTGCTCAAAAATGCCAGCGCCGGGCGGTTTGGCGAGCCCCTGAGTGGGATCCAGCCGGATCATGGCGGGGACGACGGTGAGGCCATCACCCGGGCGGTCCAGGCCTTTACCGCGCGGCGTATCCAGCAGCGCCTGGAAGCCACCATTGAGCTGCCGCCGTTGTCCGAGAGCGTGCGCCGGATCATGCGGTTGCGCTCCGACCCTGATGTCACCATCGATGAGATCACCAGCGTTGTCGAAACCGACCCGGCGCTGGCGGCGCAGGTCATGAGCTGGGCGTCATCATCCTTCTATGCCTCCCCCAGCAAAATTCGCTCCGTTGAAGACGCAATCGTACGAGTGCTGGGAGTCGACCTGGTGATCAACCTGGCGCTCAGCCTGTCCCTGGGCAAAAGCCTGAGCCTGCCCAAGGATCATCCGCAATCGAGTACCCCCTACTGGCAGCAGTCGATCTATACCGCAGCAGTCATTGAAGGGCTGACCCGGGCCATGCCACGGGAGCAACGCCCTGAGGTTGGCATGACCTATCTGGCCGGGCTGTTGCACAACTTTGGTTACTTGCTGCTGGCCCATGTGTTTCCACCGCATTTTTCGCTGATCTGCCGGCATCTTGAGGTTAACCCCCATGTCAGTCACAGCTTGATCGAACAGCACTTGCTGGGCATCAGCCGTGAACAGATGGGCGCCTGGCTGATGCGCTTTTGGGGGATGCCGGACGAGCTGGCGATTGCCGTGCGTCATCAACACGACCCGGCCTACGTGGGTGTGGATGCCCAGTATCCGAACCTGGTGTGCGTAGCACTGAGCTTGCTGCGCAGTCGCGGAATCGGGCACGGAGCCTGTGCGCCGTTGCCGGATGCGTTGTTCGAGCGTCTTGGCGTGCCGCGAGAAAGGGCTGAGGCAGTGGTGGGTAAAGTGCTGGAGGCTGAGGTATTGCTGCGTGAGATGGCGGCGCAGTTCGGTCAGGCTTGAAGAGCTAAAAGCACAAGCCCCTCACCCTAGCCCTCTCCCAGAGGGAGAGGGGACTGACCGCGCGCGATTTCAAGAACACCGACAATCAGCTCCCTCTCCCTCCGGGAGAGGGTTGGGGTGAGGGGCTCTTGATCTTAAACCTTGGCTTTTTTACGCGGCTTGAGGTACTTGGTCAGGCCTTGAAACCAGATCACCAACGCCGGATTTCCTTTGATCTGAATCGATTTGTCCTGAATCCCGGTCATAAACGCCAGTTGCTTGTTTTTTGCTTGCAGCGTGGCGAAGCCGTAGGCGGCATCTTTAAAGGCGATAGCAAACGCAGGCTCTGGGTACAGGCCGGCATGGCTGGTGATGCGCTGATCTTTGACCTTGAAATGACGGGCCACTTTGCCGTCGAGGGTTTGCAGCTGGAACACCAGATCCTTGTCTACCAATTGTTGCTGGAAAGCAGGATTGTTGCGGCTGGCTTTACCCATCAAAAAGCCCAGCATCCAGAGCAGAAAACGAAATTTCATGTACGCGGCCTCGGGGAATTAAAAATGGCCGGCGCAGTGTAACGATTTGAGCGAAGAACGCCATATATCTGAATAGATAGGCGTAGATGGGCTTTATTTTGCCACTTATGGCCGCACAATCGGCTCGCGTTTTAGCAAGAATGGGCTGCTGGCAAGACCAGTTCGCCCATTCTTCACGCAGCCAACGCCTTAAGGATTCACGCTGTCCTTGAGGAATTTGCCCGGCTTGAACGCTACCGTGTTGCTGGCCTTGATGGTGACCGGCTGGCCGGTTTGCGGGTTTTGCCCCGTACGGGCACCGCGGTGGCGCTGGATAAAGGTGCCAAAGCCGACCAGCGTGACGCTGTCCTTGCGATGCAGGGCCTGGGTGATTTCTTCCAGCACTGCATTGAGAACGCGGTTGGCTTGTTCTTTGGTTAGGTCAGCCTTTTCAGCGATAGCTGCGGCGAGATCGGGTTTACGCATGATGAAGCCTCATTGACGGTTTTTTGTTGTTATGTCCGTGCTGCTCTCTACGGAACAGCGCCCAAGGCGCCGCAGGCTCTAAACTGCGGCAGACCAGTGTGAGAATGGCACGCGTCCAAGGTCGGCGCCAGCCTCTGCAAAGGCTTTGTTGAGTCAAGACAATGCCATATACGACAGAATCAGCTGCGTTTACGCCAAAAGTGCAGGCAGCTCTTTATTCAGTGCGAGTTTTTCGCGAACGGCTTCACCGGTCAGGGCGTAACCGAGCAATTTGCCGTCAGCGTCACGGCATAGCGCCTTGATATCGGCGCCCTGGCCTTCCACGGTCCACACGCCCTCGCAGCCGCGCGGCACAGGTGACACCACCAGCGGGCAAACCGAGGTTTTCACCGTAATGGGCATGGCCCCGTAGCTGACGGCTGTCGTGTTGCCTGCCAGGGTTTGCGCCAGTGCGCGGGCGCAGCTCATCAGCGGCATCACGTACAGCAGGTTCAAACCGTCCACTTCGGCGCAATCGCCCAGCGCGTAGATATTGGCGTGAGAGGTTTTAAGCTGGCGATCGACTTCAATCCCGCGATTGACCTTGATCCCGGCAGCCGCGGCCATATCAATGCGCGGGCGCAAGCCGATGGCAGACAGCACCACATCGCACGGCACGACACTGCCATCCGACAAATGCGCTTCGAGACCGTTTTCAGTGCGTTGCAGGCGGGTCAACACCGGCCCCAGATGAAAGCGTGCACCCAGGCTTTCAAGGCCAGCCTGTACCGCCGCTGCTGCGGCAGGATGCAGCAGGGTTGGCATCACTTGCTCGCAAGGCGCGACCACATCGACCTCGTAGCCACCTGCGATCAGGTCATTGGCGAATTCGCAACCGATCAGGCCGGCACCCAGGATCAATACACGGCGCTTGCCTGCCGCAGCAGCCCGAAAGCGCGCGTAGTCTTCGAGATCATTGATCGGGAAGATTGCATCCTGGGCATCGCCCTCCACCGGCACCTGCACCGTTTGCGCACCCCATGCCAGGACCAGGTCGCGATAGGGCACGGCCTCTTCACCGATCCACAATTGCTTGTGGCCCGGGTCGATACCGCTGATGCGGGTATGGGTGCGCACCTGGGCCTTGAGCTGCTCGGCCATCGCCTCAGGCGTTGCCATGCTCAGGCCATCAGCCTCTTTGTTCTTGCCAAAGCCGGTGGACAGCATCGGCTTTGAGTAAGAGCGCCCGTCATCGGACGTGATCAGCAGCAGCGGGGTTTCGCTATCCAGCTTGCGAAACTCGCGGGCCAGGTTATAGCCGGCCAGCCCGGTGCCAACGATCACGACAGGTGCGTTCATTCCAATCTCCAGAAGGTGAGTCAGGTTTTAAAGGGGGTTGATCAGTTGATTTCAATCATCTCGAAATCCATTTTGCCGACGCCGCAATCCGGGCATAGCCAGTCTTCAGGTACGTCCTGCCACAGGGTACCGGGGGCGATGCCGTCATCCGGCCAACCGTCGGCTTCGTTATAAATCAATCCACATACAATGCATTGCCACTTTTTCATCGGGGTATTTCCTAAAGGTTCAGGCTTGGACAAGACCACAGACTTATCAACAGGCGCCGTGTTGCTCATCAAATTCAGGGCGTTTTGTACTGATGACCACCCGCAGATGCAAGCACCAATACTGGCAAAAGTCCCTTGGCCGCTCATTCGAGGATCAGCGTGATAAGCTCGCCGACCTCAATGGCTGCCAATTATGACCCACCGTGCCGCACATAACTTCTCCGCTTATTTACCCTGTCTGGCTTGAACAAGGCCAACTTCCTGCGTTGCCTGACGCACAGACCCTGGACTGGCTGTTTGACGAGGGTTCTCTGACTCGGCGTCTCACTGCAATTTCAGATAATGCCTTCAGCGTGCTTCCACTTTATGAAGGTTGGCAAGTGCTGCGCCCGGATGAATGCGCTGCACTTGACCTGCCTCAGGGTGTTCAGGGCTGGGTGCGTGAAGTGTATTTGCGCGGGAATGGCCAGCCCTGGGTATTTGCCCGCAGTGTGGCGGCTAAAAGCTCGCTGCAAGAAGGCGGCCTGAACATGGATGAGCTGGGTACCCGCTCTCTGGGCGAGTTGCTGTTCAGCGACCAGGCCTTTGAGCGCGGCGCCCTGCAGGTCTGCCACTACCCGCCCAACTGGTTGCCGCAGGCAGATCAGGCCGATCACTTGTGGGCCCGCCGCTCGCGCTTTGTGCGTGGCAAACTGAGCGTGCTGGTGGCCGAAGTGTTTTTACCCAAACTGTGGGCCGCCCTCGGAGCCCGGTCGGAGAACAATTGATGTACACGCGCCTGCTCAAATCACTCAACCGCTTTAACCCCCGCGCCTGGGACTTTATCCAGCTGACCCGCATGGACAAGCCCATCGGCATCTACCTGCTGCTGTGGCCGACCTTGTGGGCGCTGTGGGTGGCCGCCCAGGGCGTACCCTCCCTGGGTAACCTGCTGATTTTTGTCTTCGGCGTGATCCTGACCCGTGCTGCAGGCTGCGTAATCAACGACTTTGCCGACCGCAAGGTGGATGGTCACGTCAAACGAACAGAACAACGGCCTATGGCCAGTGGAAAAATCAGCAGTAAAGAGGCCTTGGTGTTCTTTGCGCTGTTGATGGGGGTCAGCTTCCTGCTGGTGCTGTGCACCAATGCTCCGACCATCTGGCTTTCATTTGGCGCGCTGGCCCTGGCGGCCACCTACCCGTTTATGAAGCGCTATACCTACTACCCGCAAGTGGTGCTGGGCGCAGCGTTTTCGTGGGGCATCCCGATGGCCTTTACGGCCGAGACCGGCAGCCTGCCTGCTGCAGCCTGGCTGCTGTACATCGCCAACCTGCTGTGGACAGTAGCCTACGACACTTACTACGCCATGACCGACCGCGAAGATGACCTCAAGATCGGTGTTAAATCCACCGCCATCCTGTTTGGCGATGCCGATCGCGTGATAATCCTCACCTTGCAGGGGCTGGCCCTGGGTTGTCTGCTGCTGGCAGGGTCGCACTTTGAGCTGGGTGGCTGGTTCCACCTTGGCCTGCTGGCTGCGGCGGCGTGCTTTGTATGGGAGTTCTGGTACACCCGCGACCGTGACCCGCAGCGCTGCTTCAAGGCCTTCCTGCACAACCACTGGGCAGGGTTGGCGATTTTTGTGGGGATCGTGCTGGATTACGCACTGCGTTAACCGGTGGAGCGGGCTTCGCGAGCAGGCTCGCTCCCACAGTTCATAGTATCGGCACCAGCCGCAAGGTGCTGCGGGTATTGAGCTGGATTTCAGCTTCGTCCATATGCGGTTTGTCGTAATCGCCTTCGATGTAGGATTCGGCCTGGTCGCGGTAGTGCCTGTCGAACGGCACGCCGCTTTGCCCGACCGGGTTGATGGTCAGCCCGTGGGAAGGGTCGGCAAAATCGATCAGGCGTCGAGTAGATGGGCCGTAGGTCACCGGCCACGGGGCGTTGCCGAGCTTGGCACTGAGGTTGTTGGGCACCTCGTGGCTGCCGGGAGCGGCAAAGGGGCCGACGTTGAACAGCCAGTCCAGCGGCTTCTGCCGCCCCAGCGGATGCTCGTGGGTCAGGGTGTGGGCACGGCCCCAGTGCCATTGCCCGGGGTCATCACCCAGAGTGGCCTTCAGATGGGCAATGCTGGCCTGCCAGGCAACCTTGACCGTGTCGGCGCGGGTCTCTTGTTGCGCTGTGCTGCGGTTGTCCCACCAGGGTGAATCAGGGCTTGCCGCCAGGCGCGGCAAAGCCGCATCGATCACACGGGTCGTGAGCATGGCGTCAAAAAAATTGTCGCCCAATTTGTCACGCATGGTGGCTTCTGTGAGGCTGTACAAGAACTGGTTGAACACCGTGGCAACCGTTGAGTCCAGCGGATAATCGCCTTTCCACTGTGCCAGTTGCTCCACCAGTTTACGTTCGCCCGGGTCCGTGACCACTTCGCGCAGCACCGGCAACAGGGGCTTGAGCACACGCTGCCCGTAGCCCGTGGCAGTGCCCAGTTGCAAGGCCTGGCTGTTTTTCAGGTTCCACTTCACGCTGGCATCGCTGAGCTGACGATCAAGCTGCTGGCCGCGATCGGCCAGGTTGTAATAACCGGGAATCTCGATGCCAGCAGGCGACAATGGCTGGAAGTTGGCCGACACGATAAAGCCCCGCGCCGGATTTTCTTCCTGGGGGTTGGCGCTGAACGGGTAAAAACCGTCTTTGTCGGCCTGTGATGTGCTGCCGTCGAGGATAAACGCCGGATTGACCCCGGCCGGGCGCTTGGGCAGTTGCGCCGCTGCCCACCAGCCGATATCTCCCTTCGCGTTTGCCCACACCAGATTCAGACCGGGTGCCTGGATATAGGTCGCTGCCGTACGCGCCTTGCTCAGGCTGTCAGCGCGGTTGAGCTGGTAGAAGCCTTCGAGGATCGGGTTCTTGCTCTCCAGAAAGCCCCACCACATGGCAATCGGCGTGTTGCCCGCGGTAGCGCCCAGCACGTCATTGATAATCGGCCCATGGGGCGATTGGCGCAGGGTGAGGGTGACCGGCGCTTCGCCCTTGACGGCAATTTGCTGTTCAGTGCGGGTCATGTCGACCCATTGGCCGTGGTACCAGACTTGATTGGGGTTATCGGGATTGGTCTTCTCGGCGATCAGATCCAGATCGTCATTCTGGAACATGGTCAGGCTCCAGCCGAAATCGGTGTTGTTGCCCAGGAAGGCGAACGGCACCAGCGTCTGATGGTAGCCATACAGGTCAAAGTCCGGGGCCGACAGCTGCGCCTCGTACCACACCGACGGTGCCGCAAAACGGATATGCGGGTCACCCGCCAGCAGCGGCTTGCCACTTTGTGTGCGCTTGCCTGACACCACCCAGGCGTTGCTGCCTTCAAACTGCGGCAAGCCCGCCTGGCTCAGGGCCTGATCGCTCAGTTGGGCCAGCGCCCCCAGGGTTTTCCAGTCACTGGCCGCCAGCGCCGGGGCCAAAACGCCCTGGGGCTGCCAGTCGAGGTCGAAGATTTTCAGGTAATCGCTGCCCAGTTGGTCGCGAATATAGGTCAGCAGCGGTTCGGTGCGAAAGGCGGCGGCAAAGCTGTAGGCCATGTAACCGGCAACGCTGATGGTATCTTCGGCGGTAAAGGGTCGTGGCGTTATGCCCAGCAGGTCAAACTCCACGGGCCTGGGGTTATTGGCCTGGTATTGATTGATCCCGTCCAGGTACGCCTGCAAGGCCAGGAATGCCGGAGACTGCGGATCCAGCTCGGTCAGGTAGCTGGCGGCCCGCTCACGGATCCGCAGGCTGCGAAACAGCTTGTCGGTATCGACCAGCTTTGGCCCCAACACTTCGGCCAGCTCGCCCCGCGCAAGGCGACGCATGATCTCCATCTGAAACAACCGGTCTTGTGCCTGTACATAGCCCAGTGCGCGGTACATGTCGGCCTGGTTGCCTGCACGAATATGCGGCACACCGCGCTCGTCATAGCGCACCGTAACCGGCCCCTGCAGCGCCGTCAGCACAACCTGGCCCTGACGCGTGGGCAATTTGCTTTGCACGTACCAGAACCCGCCGCCTGCGACGGCAGCAACCACAAGGGCAATAACGGTCAGGCTGCGTTTCATGGAGCAACTCCTTGTTCTGGTCGTGTGCGCCGGCGCGATATCAGTGGCCAGCGTTCTTATCCTGCCAAGAGCAATAACAGCCAAGGGCCATGGTGTGGGTGGCCTTGACCGGGCGGCCTTCGCTGAGGGCTTGCAAGATCGGCTCGATAAAGCTGTTGCTGGCGTTACAGGTGGCCCCTTCGCTGTAAGGGCCAAAGTAGGCCAGTTGGCCGCTGCGGTCCCAGATGGCAACGGCCGGGCTGGCGCTCAGGTGATCGGCACCGGGCACGCTGTTCAGGGGTTTGATCGCGCCCAGGGTGGCGGGCAACCGGCCTTGGGTACCGGGCTTTTGCAGCGAATAAAACTCGACGCCCTGGGGCACGTAACGGGCCAGCAACTCGCTGAGGTGTTGCTGGTTGCCGACGTTGCACGGGCAGGCCGGGTCCCAGAAGTGCACCACGCGGATGGCACCCGGGCCGGACAGTTCGGCGGGCAGGCTCAGGACATCTCCGGCAAACAACGCGGTCTGCTCACTGAAAGTGCGGATGTAGCGGCCCTGAAACCAGTCGTAGGCCAGCCATAGCCCCACCGCGCAGAGCAGTGTGAGCAGGCAGGCCAGCAGGGTTTTGGAGGTGGGCACCGGCATGCAAAAGCTCCTTGAAGGCCGCGTAGCTTGCCATGCTTGACCTGACAGATGAATATCGATGGTCTATAAAGCCTGTTTTGCGCACCCGCGCCCTGTCTGGAAGCCCTTATGTCTGCCCCGTTTTCCCCCGATTCCTTGCGCGCCAGTCTGCAGCCGTTGGCCGCAGGTCAGCCGTTATCGAGTGAGGGGCTGGCCTACCAGCATTTTTACGGGCTGGACTTTGCACAGCGTTCACCGGCGGTCAAACGCCAGCTGGGGCGCTTCACTGCGGGCGGTTATGAAATCGTCAGCCAGGTGTGGTGGCCTGATGCCCCGCCGGCGGCCACGCTATTTGTGATTCACGGCTTTTACGATCACATGGGGCTGTACCGGCATGTAATCGAATGGGGTTTGAACCACGGTTTTGCGGTGATTGCCTGTGATTTGCCGGGGCACGGGCTGTCGAGTGGTGAACGAGCCAGCATCGATGATTTCGCCCAATATCAGGCGGTGCTGCAAGGTCTGTTTATCGAAGCTCAATCATTGCAATTGCCGCAGCCCTGGCACTTGTGCGGGCAAAGTACGGGTGGGGCGATTGTGCTCGATCACCTGTTGCGCTACGGCGAACAAAGCCCGGCCCAGGGTCAGGCGATTCTGCTGTCGCCGCTGGTGCGGCCCAAAAACTGGGGCTGGTCGAAATTCAGCTACTACCTGCTGCGCCCCTTCGTCAAAGGCATTGCCCGGCGCTTTAGCGAGAACTCCAACGACCCGGCTTTCTTGCCGTTCCTGCAAACCGACCCTCTGCAACCGGTGCGCCTGCCCACGGCCTGGGTGGGCGCGCTGGCGCGCTGGATACCGCGAATCGAACAGGGCGCAGCACCAAGCTCGCGCAGACCGCTGGTGATCCAGGGCCAGGCCGATAAAACGGTGGACTGGCAGCATAACCTTGAAGTGTTGAAGGCCAGGTTCAACCAGCCGCAGGTGCTGTTATTGCCTGAAGCACGACACCATCTGGCGAATGAAACGCCCGAGATACGCGCACGATATTTCGCTTTTCTGGACAGGTATTTCTGACACCCACTCTTCCTGCGGGAGAGGCTGTAAACCTATGGGTTCAGGTTTGCAGTGCTTTGTCCCACCGCCAACCCGGCGCGAATCGCGGCCAGCGCGGCCTGATAGTAGGTCTTGCCATCTGGCGACTGGGCAAAGGTCACGAACTCTTCCAGCTCTGGATCAGACAGGTCGCGGTACACATACAGCAAGGTGTTATCCAGCTCGCCAGCAATCTGGTCCATCAAGCGTTGGCGCTGGCCATTGAGCATGCTTTGCGCCTGACCACCACCCAGCAGCCCTGGAATCATCGAACTCAAACTGTCTGCGGCAACGCCGGCAATCGCCAGGCTGACTTCAGCCCCGGCTTCACGGGCCGGCAGTGCGCGGGACAAATGATTGATCAGCAACTGGCGGGTCGCGTCAGCCTCCATGCGTGGCAAGCCCTGGGCGTGCTTGGCCAACTGATCGCGACGGGTGGCCAGCAGCTCTGCAGCGACAATTTTGGCCCCCAGCGGCGACTGGAAAAAGATCAATGCCGGGCTGGGGTTGGGCAGATTCTTGCGCATCTGCTCCTTGGCCCGCTGATCCATCGCCGCAGGTGCAAAACGCTGGCTACTATTGTTGACCAACGCTTGGTAGACCGCTGGCGGCAAATTGTTGCGATAACGTTCCTGAGCAGCGCCCAGAGCATCATTGAAGTGCGCGCGTTGTTGCGGCCAGCCAGCGACCGTAAACAGATCATCAAGGTTGTCTGCCCATGCGGGTAACGTACAAAACATCATTAACAGTAAAAACAAGCGGCGCATGAGGGGCTCCTGTCTGCAGGGCGCTATTGTCCGGGTGTGGCGTAGGACTTGTCGAGAATTCCTCTCGCTCTTGTAGGCATTAATACGTGCAGGTGATTTATTTCGACATTGCCAGCCAGACGGAGCTGTCAGATTTTGAGGCGGCTCGATACTATGCGCGCCATGCAAATACCCTCAGATCACCCGCTGTTGCTACGCATCGTCGACGACCTGTACACGCAGGGATGGTCACAGCAAAATATTTTCCTGCCCGAGGCTCTGACCCTCGAACTGGCGGCTGAGTGCCATAAACGTTCCGCTGAAGGTGAACTGACCCCGGCAGCGGTTGGCCGCGGTGTGACCCAGGAGGTCCGCGAGGGTATTCGAGGTGACCATATCCAGTGGCTGGAGCCGGGAGAGGCTCTGGCCTGCGACAGTTATCTGGGTTTGATGGAAAGCCTGCGAATCGCCATGAATCGCAGGCTTTTTTTGGGCCTGGAGGACTTTGAAAGCCACTTTGCGCTGTACCCGCCCGGTGCGTTTTACCTCAAGCATTTTGACCGTTTTCGTGATGATGACCGGCGCATGGTTTCGGCCGTGGTCTATCTCAATCAGGGCTGGTTGCCAGAGCATGGCGGGCATTTGCGCATGTACCTGGACGGCAATGTCGACTATGACGTACTGCCGACCGGCGGGTGTCTGGTGGTCTTTCTCTCCGGCGAAATCCCCCATGAAGTGATGCCTGCGACCCGTGACCGCCTGTCGTTGACCGGCTGGTTTCGTCGTCGCGCCACCGAGGTATTCGTATGAGCCACAAAGTGCTGGTAAGCCGCTGCCTGCTTGGCCATCGCGTGCGTTATGACGGCGGGGCCAGTGGCCCGTATGCGCAACTGGCGCAGTGGCAGGATGAAGGCAGGGTGATTGCCTTGTGCCCGGAAGTCGCAGGCGGCTTACCTACGCCTCGAGCGGCGGCGGAAATCCCCGGTGGCCAAGGGGTCGAGGTGCTCGCAGGCAAAGCCTCGGTCATCACCACTGAAGGCGAGGACGTGACCGAGGCGTTTGTGTCCGGGGCTCATCAGGCGCTGGCGCTGGCTGAGCGGCATGGCATCCGCATTGCTATTCTCAAGGCTAACAGCCCGTCCTGCGGCAACCGGCTAACCTATGACGGCAGCTTTAGCGGCACCAAGGTCAAGGGCCAGGGCGTGACGGCAGCACTGCTGACCCGCGCCGGGGTGCAGGTATTCAGTGAGCTGGAGCTGGAACAAGCAGCTAGCGCATTGGGTGTTTTGACGAAGAAATGACTTCAGGTAACATCCGTTACCACTTTTGCCCAGGGATACAACGATGACTGACAAGCCTAAACCACAGGCCTCGGCCGCGACCGAAAGTGCCGACACAGCACTGCACCATATCGTTGATGGCTTTTTGCACTTTCATCACGAAATCTTCCCTGAACAAGAAGCCTTTTTCAAAAAACTCGCCACGGCGCAAAACCCGCGGGCGATGTTTATCGCCTGCGCTGATTCGCGCATCGTGCCTGAGCTGATCACCCAAAGTGCACCGGGCGATCTGTTCGTGACCCGTAACGTCGGCAACGTTGTACCGCCTTACGGTCAGATGAACGGTGGTGTTTCTACAGCGATCGAATACGCGGTACTAGCACTTGGCGTGCAGCACATCATCATTTGCGGGCATTCCGATTGTGGCGCGATGCGCGCCGTGCTCAACCCCGCCAGCCTGAAAAAAATGCCAACGGTAAAAGCCTGGTTGCACCACGTAGAAGTGGCCAAAACCATGGTGCAGGACAACTGCAACTGCGCGAATGAATCGGAAAGCATGCATGTGCTGACCGAAGAAAACGTGATTGCCCAACTGCAGCACTTGCGCACGCACCCGTCGGTGGCGTCGCGTATGGCCAATGGGCATCTGTTTATTCATGGTTGGGTGTACGACATCGAAACCAGCCAGATCAAGGCCTACGACGCCGACAAGGGCGCCTTCCTGCCGCTGGACGGCACCAGCCCGATCCCGAGCGCGACGCCCAAAGCGCGGTTTTAACGCATTTGCGTAGCAGCTGACTCGCGGAGCGAGGCTGCTGCTACGGGAGCGGTGTAGTTACAACGCCAGGCCAACGCCCAATTGCTTGGACAGGCACGGCCAGCGCTTCCACGCGGCGCCTGTTTCAGGGCTGGTCAAACGCTCGCGATAGGCTTCGACCGACTCAAGGGCGAAGCTCTCTTCGTTGAGCATCAAGTCGACAGCGTGATGCACTGCAGCGTCGAGCTGGTTGGCAAAGTCTTCGCCGATCAACTGGTGAGCAATCAGGTTGGCCACGGTCATGTCCAGCGGAATCAGCGGCTGCTGAAAATGCTTGATATAGAGATCGTTGACCTCTTCAACCAGGCGATGGGCCAGGTAAGCTTCGTCCAGCAGACCCTCAAGGCCTTCATGGCCAGCCAGCAGCGGCAGTGGCTGGGCAAAAAACTGCTCGGCGATTTTCAGGATCGGCTTGATCTGCGATTCGATACCGGCTTCGCGGGCAACTTCATTGGCCGCATCAAGCAAGTCGGGCACCTGGTCGATATAGGCGCTGACAAAACGCGTCATCACCACATTACGGTCGACTTCAGGCAGTTGGATCGCGGTGTGAAGGTGCGGCAATTGAGCGGCCAGATGCTTGGCGAGCAGGCCCGTGCTGGCCTCATGTTCTTGGGCACGCGAGATCTGCACGCGGATGGCGGCGGTGTTCATGGGAACTCCAGGGGGGGTGTAAGGCAGGGAGATGCTTTAAAAGTAGCCCTATCAAGTCAAGGAGAGGGCTTTATCAGGGGGAGTATTGTTATTCATTTTGTGACCGGGCAGTGAGTGCCATTTGTCGATGGCCCCTTATTTCATTGTTTTGACCCCTTGCATTGCGGGGATGGGCCCGGTGTCTATACTCGTTTTTGTAACCGTTATTCGATGACGCCCGACTGCTTGAGCAGACGAGGCCAGGCGGAAAAGATAGCTGGTTGAACACCGCCCCCTTGTAGCGCTGCCCGTGTACTGATGCAGACCGGCGCAATAACAAGAAAAATAAAGGGGAACACCGCGATGCGACATCCACACCTATGGATGGGCCTGCTGTTGTGGTCAGTGTTCGGCCAGGCACAAGCGGCCTGGACCGTGAATATGGCGCCGGGTGCAACCGAAGTCAGTCATGCGGTCTTCGACCTGCACATGACCATCTTCTGGATCTGTGTGGTGATCGGCATCATCGTGTTCGGGGCCATGTTCTGGTCGATGATCGTTCACCGTCGCTCCACGGGCCAGCAACCGGCCAAGTTTCACGAGAGCACCAAAGTCGAAATCCTGTGGACAGTCATCCCCCTGCTCATCCTGATCGCCATGGCTGTACCGGCGACCCGCACCCTGATCCATATTTACGACAGCAGTGAATCGGATGTGGATATCCAGGTCACCGGCTATCAGTGGAAATGGCATTACAAATACCTGGGCCAGGACGTCGAATTTTTCAGCAACCTGGCCACCCCCGCCGACCAGATCCATAACCAGGCCCCCAAGGGCGAGCATTACCTGCTCGAAGTTGATGAGCCGCTGGTTTTACCCATTGGTGCCAAGGTGCGCTTTTTGGTGACCTCGGCAGACGTGATCCACTCCTGGTGGGTACCGGCCTTTGCGGTCAAGCGTGACGCCATTCCAGGCTTTATCAACGAGGCCTGGACCCGCGTCGAGAAGCCCGGCATCTATCGCGGCCAATGCGCCGAGCTGTGCGGCAAGGACCACGGGTTTATGCCCATTGTGGTCGATGTCAAAACCAGAGCCGATTACGACACCTGGTTAACCGAACGCAAGGCCCAGGCCGCACAACTCAAAGAGTTGACCAGTAAAGAGTGGACCCTGGACGAACTGGTGGCCCGTGGTGACAAGGTTTACCACACCGCTTGCGTGGCCTGTCACCAGGCCCAGGGCCAGGGCCTGCCGCCCATGTTCCCGGCACTCAAGGGTTCGCCGATTGCCACCGGGCCTGCCGCCGATCACCTGCACCGGGTGTTCTTCGGCAAGCCGGGCACGGCCATGGCCGCGTTTGGTAAGCAATTATCGGAAGTCGATATTGCTGCCGTTGTTACTTACGAGCGCAACGCCTGGGGTAACAACAAGGGCGACATGGTGACGCCAAAAGACGTGCTGGCGCTCAAACAGGCGCAAGGCAAATGAGCCGCGCAAGGCCACGCGCGCGCAACGGTCGGGGGCGCTCTGCCGCCGGCTTCTTGGTCCAGCTGTTTGCAGGAGTCAGGACATGAGTGCTGTTATCGATGACCACGGGCATGCAGACGGTCAGGCACATGGCCCGGCCAAAGGCCTGATGCGCTGGGTGCTGACCACCAACCACAAGGACATCGGTACCTTGTACCTGTGGTTCAGCTTCTGCATGTTTCTGCTTGGCGGCTCGTTCGCCATGGTGATTCGCGCCGAGCTGTTCCAGCCCGGCCTGCAAATAGTGGCCCCGGCGTTTTTCAACCAGATGACCACCATGCACGGCCTGATCATGGTGTTCGGTGCGGTGATGCCGGCGTTTGTCGGCCTGGCCAACTGGATGATCCCCTTGATGATCGGCGCGCCGGACATGGCCCTGCCGCGCATGAACAACTTCAGCTTCTGGCTGTTGCCCGCGGCGTTCCTGCTGCTGGTGTCGACGCTGTTCACCGCAGGCGGTGGGCCCAACTTTGGCTGGACGTTCTACGCGCCGCTCTCCACTACATACGCACCCGAAAGCGTGACTTATTTCATTTTTGCTATTCATTTGATGGGTATTAGTTCGATCATGGGGGCGATCAACGTGATTGCTACCATCCTGAATTTGCGTGCTCCCGGCATGACCCTGATGAAAATGCCGCTGTTTGTCTGGACCTGGCTGATCACCGCCTTTCTGCTGATTGCGGTGATGCCGGTGCTGGCGGGCGTAGTGACCATGATGTTGATGGATATTCACTTTGGCACCAGCTTTTTCAGCGCGGCCGGTGGCGGTGACCCGGTGCTGTTCCAGCATGTTTTCTGGTTCTTCGGTCACCCCGAGGTATACATCATGATCCTGCCGGCTTTCGGCGCCGTCAGCGCGATCATTCCGACCTTCTCGCGCAAACCGCTGTTTGGTTACACCTCTATGGTCTACGCCACAGCCAGCATCGGCTTTCTGTCGTTTATCGTGTGGGCGCACCACATGTTCGTGGTCGGCATTCCACTGGTTGGCGAACTGTTCTTCATGTACGCCACGTTGCTGATTGCGGTGCCGACCGGGGTTAAGGTGTTCAACTGGGTCAGCACCATGTGGCAAGGCTCACTAACCTTTGAAACCCCCATGCTGTTCGCTGTGGCGTTTGTAATCCTGTTCACCATCGGCGGATTTTCCGGGTTGATGCTGGCCATTGCCCCGGCGGATTTTCAGTACCACGACACCTATTTTGTGGTGGCGCATTTCCACTATGTGCTGGTGCCGGGGGCAATTTTCGGAATCTTTGCTTCGACCTACTACTGGCTGCCGAAATGGACCGGCCACATGTACGACGAAACCCTGGGCAAGCTGCATTTCTGGCTGTCATTTGTGGGCATGAACCTGACGTTCTTCCCGATGCACTTTGTAGGACTGGCGGGCATGCCGCGGCGGATTCCTGATTACAACCTTCAATTTGCCGACTTCAACATGGTGTCGTCGATCGGCGGATTCATGTTTGGTGTTACGCAGTTTCTGTTCCTGTTTATCGTCATCAAATGCATTCGAGGTGGCCCGAAAGCGCCGGCGAAACCATGGGAAGGTGCCGAAGGTCTGGAATGGAGCGTGCCTTCGCCCGCGCCGTACCACACCTTTACCACGCCGCCGGAAATCAAATGAACGGTCGAAAGTCCCTCACCCTAACCCTCTCCCAAAGGGAGAGGGGACTAACCGTACGCGGTTTCAAGAACACCGCCAATCAGCTCCCTCTCCCTCCGGGAGAGGGCTGGGGTGAGGGGCTTTTGCCCTTCTAAGGAGGTCCAATGTGAACACCTCAACACCCATCAAACGCCTGGTGCTGCGCTTATTGCTGATGGTCGTGGTGATGTTTGCTTTCGGCTTTGCCCTGGTGCCGATTTACGACGTGATGTGCAAGGCCTTCGGCATCAATGGCAAGACCGCCGGGCAATATGAAGGCGAGCAAGTGGTCGATCCGACTCGTCAGGTGCGGGTGCAGTTTTTGTCTACCAATGCCATAGACATGGTGTGGGACTTTTACCCCAAGGGGGATCAGTTGGTGGTCAATCCAGGGTCAGTCAACGAGATGGTCTTTGTTGCCCACAACCCCACTGACCATCCGATGTCGGCCCAGGCGGTACCGAGTATTTCCCCTGCCGAAGCAGCGCAGTACTTCCACAAGACCGAATGCTTTTGCTTTACCCAGCAGGTGCTGCAACCGGGTGAAAAGATCGAAATGCCGATGCGCTTTATTGTCGATCGGGCCATGCCCAAGGATGTGAAACACCTGACGCTGGCTTACACGCTGTTCGATATCACCGCTCGCCATCCGCCCGTCGCCGCTGTCTCCGGCAAGGACGCTGACCAGCCTTCCCGATAAGGAGAACGCACCATGGCAACTCACGATCAGTACTACGTCCCGGCACAGAGCAAGTGGCCGATCATTGCCACTATCGGTTTGTTGGTCACGGTGTATGGCTTGGGCACATGGTTTAACGATCTTAAGGCGGCGCGGCCTGAGTCCCACGGGCCGCTGATCTTCTTCGTCGGTGGCCTGATAGTGGCCTACATGATGTTCGGCTGGTTTGGCGCCGTGATCAAAGAGAGCCGCGCCGGGCTCTACAGCTCACAACTGGACCGTTCGTTCCGTTGGGGCATGACCTGGTTCATTTTTTCCGAAGTGATGTTCTTTCTCGCATTTTTCGGCGCGCTGTTTTACGTGCGTCACTTTGCTGGCCCGTGGCTGGGCGGTGAAGGCAGCAAGGCAGTGGCGCATATGCTGTGGCCCGACTTCCAGTTTGCCTGGCCTCTGCTGCACACCCCCGACCCTGCCCTGTACCCGCCACCCAAAGGCACCATCAGCCCGTGGGGCTTGCCGCTACTCAACACCGTATTGCTGGTCAGCTCCAGCATCACCCTGACCATCGCCCACCATGCATTGAACAAAGGCCATCGCGGCGCGCTGAAGTTCTGGCTGGGGCTGACCGTGTTGCTGGGCGCAGGTTTCCTGGGATTCCAGGCTGAAGAATATGTGCACGCCTACAAGGAACTGGGCCTGACCCTGGGCTCCGGCATCTACGGCGCGACGTTCTTTATGCTCACCGGCTTTCATGGCGCCCACGTGACCATCGGTGCGTTGATTTTGCTGATCATGCTGATTCGCATCGTGCGAGGCCACTTCAATGCCGAGCATCAGTTCGGCTTTCAGGCCGCGACCTGGTACTGGCACTTTGTGGATGTGGTGTGGCTCGGCCTGTTTTTGTTTGTTTACGTGCTGTGACCCGGTCATGACGCGCTTTCGGCCCGGGATCGCGCCCACCCTGGTGGTGTTGCTGTTGCTGCCGCTTTTGGTGTTTTTGGGGTTCTGGCAGTTAAGCCGCGCAGAGCAAAAGCGCGTATTGCTCACTAACTATGCTGAGCGCCAGGTGGCTGCGCCGGTAACCGTCGGGCAATTGCTGACCCTTGATGCCCCGGCCTTTCGCCGCGTGCAGCTGCGCGGTCACTTCGATGGCCAGCACAGCCTGTTGCTGGATAACCGTGTACGCAACGGCGAGGTCGGCGTCGAGCTGCTACAACCCTTTCAGGATCAGGCCAGCGGCCAGTGGTTGTTGCTCAATCGTGGCTGGCTGCCGTGGCCAAGCCGCCGCACGCCGCCGCAGTTCAGTACCCCCGAGCAGATACTGGACCTGCAGGCCTGGGTTTACGAGTCGCCGGGGGCTCCTTTCCAGTTGCATGCCGACCCCCAGGGCGCTCCTTGGCCACGGCTGGTGACGGCGCTCATGCCGGACAAGTTGTGGGCCGAGCTGGGCCGTGAAGGCTTTGCCGATGAGCTGCGCATCGCTCCGGGGCCTGCGGCGTATGTCGCCGACTGGCCACTGGTTTCAACGGGCATGGGCCCGGAAAAACACACTGCCTATGCCGTGCAATGGTTCGCCCTGGCGTTGGCGTTGCTCGGCCTTTATCTGTACCTCGGTTGGCACACTGCTCAGGAGAAACGCCATGGGAACGGCCATCAATCCGCCTGAAAGCGCACGCGCCCTGCCCCCCTCAACACGACGGCGTGGGCGCTTGCAACTGGTCCTTATTTTGCTGCTCACCGTCGGCCCGATGGTGCTGGCCACGGGCATGTACAAACTCAAGTTCTGGCTGCCCGAAAGCCGCAGCTACCACGGCGAGTTGCTCGGCAACGGGCAGAGTCGCGCCGCCCTTGGGGTGACGGCCGATGAACAACGCTGGCAACTGCTGGTGACCGCGCCACAAGCATGCGCGGCGGACTGTCAGCAACTGGTGTACCTGGCCCGCCAACTGCAAATTGGCCTGGGGCGCGATGCTTCCCGCGCCAGCCACGGCCTGGCGTCGGCACAACCGGTGGATGGCGCCTACGCCGCCAAGCTTCAGAGCGAGTATCCGCAGTTACAGCGCTACACCCTGGACCTGCCAACTTATACACAGGGCGCCGAGGGCAACGGTGCGGCGCAACTGTGGATCATCGACCCCCACGGCAATCTGGTGCTGCGCTACGGCCCCGGGGTAATCGGCAAGGACGTGCTCAACGACCTGCGCCTGCTGCTGAAGCTGTCCAATATCGGATAGAGGGCTATGTCATGGCCAAAGCTGGATTTCGCCTCGCGTTGCTTGCCACCTTGCTAGCGCTGGTGGTGGTGCTGCTCGGCGCCTACACCCGCCTGACCCACGCCGGGCTCGGTTGCCCCGACTGGCCCGGCTGCTACGGGTTTATCAGCGTGCCCAAGACCGAGGCGCAACTGGCCCATGCCGAGCTGCACTTTCCCGATACCCCGGTGGAGGCCGACAAAGGCTGGAGCGAGATGACCCACCGTTATTTCGCCGGCACCCTGGGCGTACTGATTGTGTTGCTGGCAGCCCGGGCCTGGCGGCAACGGCACCTGCCCGATCAACCGCTCAAGTTGCCGCTGTTTATCTTGCTGGTGGTGATCGCCCAGGCCGCTTTTGGCATGTGGACGGTGACGCTCAAACTGTGGCCGCAGGTGGTCACCGGGCATTTGCTCGGCGGCTTCGCCACCTTGAGCCTGCTGTTTTTGCTGACGTTGCGTTTATCTGGCGTATTGCCCGCGCTGGCAGTGCCGCGGCGCTTGCAGCGTTGGGCCACCGCCGGGCTGGTGCTGGCGATCCTGCAGATCGCGCTGGGAGGCTGGGTCAGTTCCAACTATGCCGCCGTGGCGTGTGTTGATGTGCCGACCTGTCATGGCCAATGGTGGCCTGAGGCCGATTTCGCCAATGGCTTTCATCTGACCCAGCACATCGGCCCCAACTATCTGGGCGGGCAACTGGACAGCGAGGCCCGCACGGCGATTCACCTCACCCATCGCTTAGGCGCCGTGCTGCTGACCGGGGTGTTGCTGGGCCTGGCGTGGCAGTTGCGCAAGGTCGGCATGACGCGTCTTGCCGGGTTACTGGTGGTGGCGTTGGCGGTACAAGTCAGCCTGGGCTTGAGCAACGTGGTGTTGGGTTTACCGCTGGCGGTGGCAGTGGCACACAACGCAGGGGGCGCGGCGCTGCTGCTGACACTGGTGCTGGTCAATTACCACACGCGCACGGCTCTGGTGCGGGTCAAGGCCCCGCGCTTTGCCCGCTGGAGCTTCAGCCTTAAAGGAGAGCAGCCGTGGCGACCGTGATGAGCGAGCAAGCACAGCGAGCGTTATGGCGCGATTATCTGGAGCTGACCAAGCCCAAAGTGCTGCTGCTGATGTTGATAACTTCGTTGATAGGCATGTTTCTCGCGACCCGCGCAGGTGTGCCCTGGCCAGTGTTGATCTTCGGCAATCTGGGTATTGGCCTGTGTGCCGGGGCGGCGGCAGCGGTCAATCATGTAGTGGACCGGCGCATTGACGCCGTCATGGCTCGTACCCACAAGCGCCCGTTGGCCCGGGGCCGGGTGTCGCCGCTTGCTGCGCTGACCTTCGCCCTGCTGCTGGCGCTGGCGGGCATGGCATTGTTACTGATGTTTACCAACCCGCTGACGGCCTGGCTGACGCTGGCGTCGTTGCTTGGCTATGCGGTGATCTATACCGGGTTTTTGAAGCGGGCCACGCCGCAGAATATCGTCATAGGCGGGCTGGCCGGGGCAGCGCCACCGCTGTTGGGCTGGGTGGCCGTTACCGGGCAAGTCACCGCCGAGCCACTGCTGCTGGTGCTGATTATCTTCGCCTGGACCCCGCCACACTTTTGGGCGCTGGCCATTCATCGCAAGGAGGAATACGCCAAGGCCGATATCCCGATGTTGCCGGTCACCCACGGTGAGCACTACACCAAGGTGCATATCCTGCTGTACACCTTCGTGCTGCTCGCGGTCAGCCTGCTGCCCTTTGTGATCCACATGAGCGGCCTGCTCTACCTGGCCTGTGCGCTAGGGTTGGGCGCACGCTTTCTGCATTGGGCGTGGGTGCTGTACCGTGGCACCCAGCCGCACGCGGCGATCAACACGTTCAAGTACTCTATCTGCTACCTGTTCCTGCTGTTTATCGCGCTGCTTGTCGACCACTACCTAATGTTGAACCTATGACTAAAACTCAAAAAACCGTCTTTATCCTCGTTGCGCTGGTGGCTTTGGTCATGGGCCTGACGTTTAACAAAATGATGTCGGGTAAAAGTCAGGGCGATAACACGTCGCTGATCGATGCGGGGATCATTTTGCTGCCGCAAAGCCGGCAGTTGCCAGACGTGACGATGACCAACCAGGACGGTCAGCCGGTGGTGATGAATGAACTGAAAGGCAAGTGGAGCATGCTGTTTTTTGGCTACACCTTCTGCCCGGACATTTGCCCGACCACCCTGGCCCAGCTGCGCCAGATCAAAAGCGAGCTGCCCAAAGAGGTGCAGGACAAGCTGCAGATCGTGCTGGTCAGCGTTGATCCCCATCGCGATACGCCGCAGCAGCTCAAGCAATACCTGGGCTACTTTGACCCTCAGTTCGTGGGCCTGACGCCGGGTTCCATCGATGAGCTGCAGACACTCGCGAACGCGGTGAGCATCCCGTTTATTCCGGCCGATACCAGCAAGGCGAATTACACTGTGGACCACAGTGGCAACCTGGCACTGATCGGCCCGGACGGTACTCAGCGGGGTTTTATCCGCGCACCGTTCAACAACCAGAAGATGGTTGCCCAGTTGCCGGGGCTGGTTGAACGCAAGTGAGGGAAAGAAGCCTGTAGTCGCTGCCGAAGGCTGCGAAGAGGGCATCTGGGGCTTCAAGAAAACGGGGGGCTTCGCCCCCCTTCGCAGCCTGTGGCAGCGACTACAGGTCGTGCTTAGAACGCCGGAACGATGGCGCCTTTGTACTTCTCAATAATGAACGCTTTCACTTCCGGGCTGTGCAGGGCTGCAACCAGCTTTTGCATGTCAGCGGAGTCTTTGTCATCCGGGCGTGCAACCAGAATGTTCACGTAGGGCGAGTCGCTGCCTTCGATGACCAATGCGTCTTTTTCCGGGTTCAGCTTGGCTTCCAGCGCGTAGTTGGTGTTGATCAGCGCCAGATCAACCTGGGTCAGTACGCGTGGGATGGTGGCTGCTTCCAGCTCGCGGAACTTCAGATTCTTGGGGTTGGCGGTAATGTCTTTGGGTGTCGACAGGATGTTGGTCTTGTCCTTGAGCGTAATCAGCCCGGCCTTATCCAGCAACAACAGCGCACGGCCGCCGTTGGTGGCGTCATTCGGGATCACCACGGTAGAACCGTCTTTGATTTCATCCAGCTTTTTGTACTTGCTCGAGTAGGCGCCCAGCGGCTCAAGGTGAACGGCTGCAACGCTGACCAGGTTGGTGCCCTTGGCCTTGTTGAACTCATCCAGGTACGGCTGGTGCTGGAAGAAGTTGGCGTCCAGGCGCTTTTCAGCCACTTGTACGTTTGGCTGGATGTAGTCGGTGAACACCTTGACCTTGAGGTTGACGCCCTCTTTGGCCAGTGCAGGCTTCACGAACTCGAGGATTTCGGCGTGTGGCACAGGGGTGGCCGCAACCGACAGATCGCCCGCGTGGGCCGAAAACGCCGCAACAGCGGCCACAGCAGCAAATAACTTCTTCATGCAGCAACTCCTTGTGAATACCTGGGTTCAGGTATCTGCCAGCCGCAGGCTGGCGGTTACGTTTATTGAATCGGGTCGCCTTTACTTGCGCGAAAAGTGAACCACCAGCCTGTCGCCAACGGTTTGCAGAATCTGCACCAGAATCAGCAGCAGCACCACCGTGACAATCATTACGTCGGTCTGGAAGCGCTGATAACCGAAGCGGATCGCCAGGTCGCCCAGGCCACCTGCGCCCACCACACCGGCCATCGCGGTGTAGCTCACCAGGGTAATGGCGGTCACGGTGATCGCGGCGAAAATGCCGGGGCGCGCCTCAGGCAACAGGGCGCTGGTAATGATCTGACGGGTGCTGGCGCCCATGGCCTGGGTCGCCTCGATGATCCCGCGGTCGACTTCACGCAAGGCAGTCTCCACCAGACGGGCGAAGAACGGCGTGGCACCGACCACCAGTGGCGGAATGGCACCCGCCACACCCAGCGAAGTGCCGGTAATCAGGACCGTGAAGGGGATCATCACAATCAACAGGATGATGAACGGCAGCGAACGCAAAATGTTCACCGCCAGCGACAGAAAGGCATACACCGCCTTTTGTTCAAACAATTGGCGCGGGCTGCACAAAAACAGCAGCACGCCCAGCGGCAGGCCCAGCACGATGGTGAACAGCAGCGAACCGCCCAGCATCATCAGGGTGTCGCCGGTGGCCAGCCAGATTTCCAGCCAGTCGATATTGGAGAAAAAACTCAAGAAAGCGTCCATTAGCGCAGCACCTCCATATGAACGTCAGCGGCAACGAAGCGGGCAAACGCCGCTTCCATATCGCCACCTGTGATGGCGAGGGTCAGTTGCCCATAAGGGGTGTCTTTGATGCGGTCAATACGACCGGCCAGGATGCTGTAGTCCACACCCGTTTCGCGGGCGATGGTGCCCAGCAAAGGAGCGTAGGTAGCTTCGCCCTGGAAGGTCAGGCGTACGATGCGGCCAGGCACATGAGCGAAATCGTCGCGTTGCTCGCTCTCGTCGATCTGCTCGTCTTCCTGGACAAAACGCTTGGTGGTCGGGTGCTTGGGGTGCAGGAACACATCGGCCACCGGGCCTTGCTCAACGATTACACCCGCATCCATCACTGCCACTTCATCACACACGCGACGAATCACATCCATCTCGTGGGTGATCAGCACGATGGTCAGCTTCAGCTCGCGGTTGATCTCGGCCAGCAGTTGCAGCACCGAAGCGGTGGTTTGCGGGTCGAGGGCGCTGGTGGCTTCGTCGCACAGCAGCACTTTTGGCTTGGTGGCCAGGGCGCGGGCAATGCCCACGCGCTGTTTCTGGCCGCCCGACAGTTGAGCCGGGTATTTTTTGGCGTGATCTGACAAGCCTACGCGCTCGAGCAATTCAGCAACGCGCTTATCAATGGCACTGCGGGACAATTCACCGGCCAGTGTCAGAGGCATCGCAACGTTATCGGCCACGGTCTTGGAGGCCAGCAGGTTGAAGTGCTGGAAAATCATGCCCACCTGCTGGCGGAAACGGCGCAGGCCGTTGGCGTCCATGGCGGTCACGTCTTCGTTGTCGACGATGATCTTGCCGCCGCTCGGGGTTTCGAGGCGGTTGATCAGGCGCAGCAATGTACTTTTACCCGCACCGGAGTGGCCAATCAGGCCGAACACCTGGCCGCTCTCAACACGCAAACTGGTGGAGTGCAGCGCGGGAATGTCCTTACCGGCAACCCGGTAAGTTTTATGAACATTATGAAACTCAATCACGTAGCGAACCTTGTGGGCGCGTAAATAGAAGTTCAGCGGTAAGCCGGGCGCGCATTTTAGCCTGTCCGTATAGATGCACTTAGCATTTATTTGCGCGCAAACCTTTGATTTGGCAATAAGACGACTAAAGGTCAAAAAAAGGGAACGACGGTAGAGGCCAGGCGTCAGTACTTAGGCAACTCGCATCCGCTTCGGCGGTATTTGTCGACAAGGCCTGATGCACAGGGCTTCGCAAACAAGGAGTTTAGTCTGATGAGCAGCAAAAAACCGTCTTCAAACAAGAGCCAGATGGCCGGCACCGACACCCTGGATCGTGGCAATACCAACCTCAAATTGCAAAGCCTTGAAACTTTTCGTGATGACGCCACGGATCAGGCGTTGCGAACCAATCAAGGGGTCAAGATTGCTGACAATCAGAACACGCTCAAGGCTGGCTCCCGGGGCCCGTCGCTGCTCGAAGACTTTATCATGCGTGAGAAAATCACCCATTTTGACCATGAGCGCATTCCCGAGCGCATCGTGCATGCGCGAGGCACCGGGGCCCATGGCTATTTTCAGGCGTACAAGTCCCATAGCGCGTTGACCAAGGCGGGGTTTTTGCAGGACCCGGGCAAGCAAACCCCCGTGTTTGTGCGCTTCTCTACCGTGCAGGGCCCGCGAGGCTCCGGGGATACAGTGCGTGACGTTCGCGGTTTTGCGGTCAAGTTTTTCACCGACGAAGGCAACTTCGACCTGGTCGGCAACAACATGCCGGTATTTTTTATACAAGATGCGGTCAAATTTCCTGACTTCGTTCATGCCGTAAAACCTGAACCACATAACGAAATTCCCACAGGTGGTTCAGCTCATGACACTTTCTGGGATTTTGTCTCACTGGTGCCGGAATCTGCTCACATGGTCATTTGGGCCATGTCCGATCGGGCCATTCCGAAAAGCCTGAGAAGCATGCAGGGCTTCGGCGTGCACACCTTTCGTTTCATCAATGCCGAAGGCCAGTCCAATTTCGTCAAATTCCACTGGCGGCCAAGCGTGGGTACTTGCTCATTGGTGTGGGACGAAGCGCAAAAGCTCGCAGGCAAAGACACTGACTTCCATCGCCGTGATCTGTGGGATGCCATTGAAACAGGCGATTACCCGGAGTGGGAGTTCGGTGTGCAGATCATCCCTGAAGAAGACGAACATAAATTCGATTTCGACATTCTTGACCCGACCAAGCTGATTCCCGAAGAACTGATACCGATTACGCCGTTGGGCAAAATGGTACTCAACCGCAACCCGGACAATTTTTTCGCAGAAACCGAGCAGGTAGCGTTCTGCCCGGGGCATATCGTTCCGGGGATCGATTTTTCCAATGATCCGCTGCTGCAAGGGCGCCTGTTTTCGTACACAGATACGCAGATCAGCCGCCTTGGCGGGCCGAACTTTCATGAAATCCCGATCAACCGTCCGGTAGCGCCCTTCCACAACAACCAGCGAGATGCTCAGCACCGCAATATGATCCACAAAGGACGTGCAGCCTATGAGCCCAATTCCATCGATGGTGGCTGGCCAAAAGAGACGCCACCGGCGGCCAGGGACGGCGGCTTTGAAAGCTACCCGGAGCGCATTGACGCCAACAAAATCCGTCAACGCAGCGAATCATTCAGCGACCATTTCTCCCAGGCCCGGCTGTTTTTCAACAGCATGAGCAAACACGAGCAAGAGCACATCATCGCCGCTTATAGCTTCGAGCTGGGCAAAGTGGAGCGCGAGCATATCCGGGCGCGGCAGGTGAACGAGATCCTGGCCAATATCGATTTGGGGCTGGCCGGGCGCGTAGCGGAAAATCTGGGCTTACCTGCGCCCAAGGCTGGCACCGTGGCCGAGCGAAAGACCGGTATCGCCAAGTCTCCGGCCTTGAGTCAGGCCAATCTGCTGGCGGCAAATATCAAAACCCGCAAGGTGGCAATCCTGGCTGCCAACGGGGTGGATGCCAAGGCGATCGATGCCCTGAAACAGGCACTGGCTGCACAAGGTGCCCACGCGAAATTGCTGGGGCCGACGTCTGCACCGGTCAAGGCCGCCGATGGCAGTTTGCTTGCAGTGGATGCGTCGATGGAAGGCTTGCCCTCAGTGGCTTTCGACGCGGTGTTCGTGCCCGGCGGCGCGGCGTCCATCAAGGCCTTGAGCGGCAATGGCGTGGCGTTGCACTACCTGTTAGAGGCCTACAAGCACCTCAAGGCCATCGCCTTGCACGGCGAAGCCAGGCAGTTGCTGGACGTGCTGCATTTGCAGGCGGATGAAGGCTTGCTGGTGATCAAGGAAGCCAAGGATCTGAAAGGCTTCTTTGCGGCAATGGGTCAACACCGTGTCTGGGCGCGAGAGGCCAAGGCCAAGGCAGTCCCGGCCTAACTCTAAACAAAAAACCCGTAGCAGCCAGTGGCTGCTACGGGTTTTTTATGCCGGGGCAATTTACTCCGGCTTGGTAGGTATCAGCACCAATTGCGCAGGCACATGGCGAATGATCTGACGCTCAAGTTTCAGGTCAAACCCGGGGTCGAGCTTTTTAACCCGCTTGCTGATCAGTGTGGCCAACCAGGGGTAGTCCGCCGTACGCGGAACCTGCAGGCTGACGGAGCACTGGTAATTAACGATATCTTGCGCGATCAAATCCAGTTGATGGCGAAGTTTGGCAATATCGTTGATGTTCAGTGCAACGGTGGTGCTTTCAGCCGCCGGGTCGATCACCTTGGCCGGTGGACGGGCCTCGGCAGCCTTGAGCGCAGCTTCGGCCTTGTCCAGCTCGGCCTTGCGCGCCTGGGCAATGGCACTGTTGACCCCACCAGTCAGCGCAGGGGCCTTGGGCATCAGGGCGCGGGCACGGCTCAGGGCAGTGGCTGCGGCGTTGACATCACCTTTTTGCAGGACGATCTGGCTGCGCTGCAGGTAGGCCTCGGCCAGTTGGCGCTGGTACTGCACCAATTGCGGATCATCCGGGGTTTGGGCCTGCAAGGCACTCAGTTGGTCCTCAGCGGTCGCGAGTTCGCTGCTGGCCAGGTTTTGCTCCAGCTGTGCGATGGCCGTAGCGCGTGCGTCGGCGGCAGTAGTGTCGGCCGACGGCGTGCTTTGGCAGGCGCCCAGCAGCAAGGAAAATGCGGCCAGGAGCAAGTAACGGGAGTTGAACAGCTTCATTCCTGCGGCTCTCTAAGTGCGCAAAAAACAAGCAAGTCTACACCCCTCGACGGGGCAGAACAAAACTCAGCAAAAACAGTGCAGCGGCACACACCACAATCGATGGCCCCGCTGGGGTGTCCTTGAACCATGACAGTGCCAGGCCACCACATACGGCCAGTATGCCCAGCGCGCTGGCGCCCAGTGCCATTTGCTCCGGAGAGCGGGCATGGCGCTGGGCCGCCGCCGCCGGAATGATCAGCAAGGAGGTGATCAGCAGCACGCCGACGATTTTCATCGCCACGGCTATCACCACCGCGATCAACAGCATCAGGGTCAAGCGTAACGCTGCCACGGGCAAGCCTTCAACCATGGCCAGCTCTTCGTGCACGGTAATGGCCAGCAACGGCCGCCATAGCGCAACCAGCAGCGCCAGTACCGCAGCGCTGCCGCCGAGAATCCACATCAGGTCGTTAGGGCTGATGGCCAGCAGGTCACCAAACAGATACGCCATCAGATCGATCCGAACTTCATGCATGAAGCTTAGTACGACCAGCCCGAGGGACAAGGTGCTGGGGGCGAGAATTCCGAGGAGCGTGTCAGATGCCAGCGATTGACGCTGTTGAAGCGTAACAAGCAACACGGCCAGTAACAGGCAGCCCACGGTCACGGCAATGGTCGGGCTGATATCCAGCAGGAAACCCATCGCCACGCCCAGCAGGGCTGCGTGCGACAACGTGTCACCGAAGTAGGCCATGCGCCGCCACACCACGAACGACCCCAAAGGACCTGCAACAATTGCCAAAGCCAGACCTGCCAGCAGGGCGTAAAGCAGAAAATCAGCCATGCTTGCAGCCTTCTCCGTGAACGTGGGCGGATGCCGCCGGGTTATTTTCGCTGACCACTGAGCCATGCAAGTCATGTGCGTGGTCGTGGTGGTGGTGATAAATCGCCAGGCTTTGTGCGTTTTTGCCAAATAGCTCAACAAAAGCCGGGTCGCCGCTCACCTGCTCAGGGTGGCCCGAACAACAGACGTGGCGGTTGAGGCACACCACCTGATCGGTGGTGCTCATCACCAGATGCAAATCGTGGGAGACCATCAGCACGCCGCAGCCGTGGCGGTCGCGCAGGCGGGTGATGAGGGCATACAGCTCCGATTGACCGGCCACGTCCACGCCTTGCACCGGCTCGTCGAGCACCAGCAGTTCGGGCTTGCGCAGCAGGGCGCGGGCCAGCAGTACGCGCTGCATTTCACCACCGGAGACGCTTTGCACCGGGCTGTCGATGACCTTTTCAGCACCGACTTCCTTTAGTGCTTCAAGGGCCTGGGCGCGGTCTACACCGGGCACCAGACGCAAAAAGCGCAACACGGACAATGGCAGCGTCGGATCAACGTGAAGCTTTTGCGGCATATAGCCCACGCGCAGCCTGGGTTTGCGCCATACGCTGCCGCTGGTGGGCTTGAGCAGGCCGAGCACGGCTTTGACCAGCGTGGTCTTGCCGGCGCCATTGGGCCCGATCAGGGTCACGATCTGGCCCGGTTCAACGCTCAGCTCGATATTGTCGAGTACGTTTTGCCCGGCATAGGTCACGGTGACATGTTGCAGGCGAATCAGTGCAGCGCTCATCAGGCCTCCCGGCAACCCGAACACAGTCCGACCACTTCGACAGTCTGGCCTTCGACAGTAAAGCCGACATCCCTGGCGCTGTTGATAATTGCGTCGCTGATGGACTTTTGCTCAAGCTCGATGGCGGCGTGGCAGTTACGGCAAATCAGGAACTGGCCCTGATGCGGATGCTCGGGGTGGCTGCAGCCAACAAAGGCGTTAAGCGACGAGATGCGGTGCACCAGGCCATTGTCGAGCAGGAAGTCCAGTGCCCGATAAACGGTCGGCGGCGCGGCGCGACGGCCATCCTGCTCGCTCAGCACGGCCAGAATGTCGTAGGCGCCCAGCGGCTTGTGGCTTTGCCACACCAGCTCAAGCACCCGTCGACGCAGAGCGGTCAGGCGCAGGCCCTTTTGTGCACACAAGGCATCAGCCTCGGTCAGGGCGCTGTGGACACAATGAGAGTGGTCGTGGGGACGGCTGGCAAGCGGTGTACTAGGCATGGGCGGCGACGATTATTGAGAGAGACGTTATTATGTTACCTGTTTCAGCCATCATGAGTGCTTATCGTGCCACGTCTTTTTTCCCTTTTTCTTGCTCTAAGCGCCAGTTTGCTCGTGATCAGCCCGGCCCGGGCCGAAGTCAACGTGCTGACCAGCATCAAGCCCCTGCAACTGATTGCCGCTGCCGTGCAGGACGGCGTGGGGCATCCCGAGGTACTTTTGCCGCCCAATGCCTCGCCGCATAACTACGCGCTGCGACCATCCGACGTACGGCGCGTGCAGTCGGCGGATCTTTTGTACTGGATAGGCCCGGACATGGAAGGGTTTCTGCCACGGGTTATCAAGGGCCGCACATTGCCCTCTGTGACCGTGCAAACCCTGCTGGGTTTGAAACTGCGTCATTTCGCCGAAGATAGCCATTCGCACGAAGAAGATGCCGCCGAACATGATCACGATCATCGCCCCGGCACCCTGGATGCACACTTGTGGCTGGCCCCGGACAATGCCCGGGTGATTGCGGCAAAAATGGCCGCTGACCTGAGTGAAAAAGACCCTGCCAACGCAGGCAAATACCAGAGCAACCTTAAGGCCTTCAATGAGCGTCTGGATGCGTTGAATGTGCGTCTCAAGGCTCGTATGGCCGGGATTGCCGACAAGCCGTTCTTCGTCTTCCACGAAGGTTACGACTATTTTGAAAGCGCTTACGGCCTCAAGCACACCGGAACGTTCAGTGTGGCTTCGGAAGTACAGCCGGGCGCCCAGCACGTAGCAGCCATGCGCAAGCGTCTGCAGGAAGTGGGCAAGACCTGTGTATTCAGTGACCCGCCGCTGCGCCCGCGCCTGGCGGACACCCTGACAGCCGGGTTGCCGGTCAAGTTGGCGGAGCTGGATGCCCTGGGCGGCTACACCCCTGCGACGGCGCAGGGGTATGAGCAGTTGCTGGAAAAACTCGGCAATGACCTGGCGGGGTGTCTGGAGAGTTTGTAAACCAACCGTAGTCGCTGCCGAGGCACGAAGGCTGCGAGCTTTTGATCTTCAAAGGCTCGCAGCCTTCGTGCCTCGGCAGCGACTACGAGAAGACTGACTCTTACAACGCAAACGGCAGTTTTACGGTCACCGTCTGGCGCAAAGCCAGGCGCTTCTCGAATTCGCCCGGGTCGTGAATCAGCACGTCCTGACCGGCAAAGGTCTGGGCTGCGATCAGGCGCGACAGCCAGAACCGCACGCAGGCAATGCGCAGCATGGTCGGCCACAGCTCGGCCTCGGCGGCAGTGAACGGACGCAACGCGGCATAGGCGCCCAGCAGCGCACGGGCGCGGGGAGCGTCGATCTGACCGTCATCGTCTGCACACCAGTCATTCAGCGCAATTGCCACGTCGTACAGCATCGGGCCCGAGCAGGCGTTGTAAAAGTCGATCAGCCCGGTCAGATGAGTGCCTTCGAACATCGCGTTATCGCGAAACAGGTCGCCATGCAGGTTGGCCCGGGGCAGTGCCAGAATCTGCGCCTTGCGCTCGGTTATTTCCTGTAGCGCCTTTTGCAGCAAATCTGCCGATTCAGGTGACAAATCAGCCATCAAGGCTGGCCCTTGCGCCAGCATCCAGTCCAGGCCGCGGTCTGTCTTGCGTTCCAGTACGTTGTCGCGGGTGGCGGTGTGCAAGTGGCCAAGCAATTCGCCAACCTGGGCGCAATGCTGGGCGTTGGCCTCACGGATATGCTTGCCCGCCAGGCGCGGCTGCAGCAATGCCGGCTTGCCCTTGAGCTCGCGCAAGGCCTGACCGTCAACGGTGCGCAAGGCAAAAGGCACCGGCAGATCGGCGTCATGCAGCACGTCCAGCAGCTCGATAAAGAACGGCATCTCTTTGACCGGCCCGCGCTCAACCAGGGTCAGGACAAATTCACCGCGCTCCAGGCTGATGAAGTAGTTGGTATTTTCGCTGCCCGCAGCAATCCCCTGGAAATCGAGCAAACGGCCGAGTTCATAAGGCGCAAGGAAGGTTTCCAACTCGCTGCGAGTCAGTGGGGTGAATACAGACATGATTTAAATTGCCAGTACGGGCGCCGCGTGAGGCGGCGCCAATTAAAGTTAAGACGCTACTTCCATTCGAAGATTTTCCACGAAGGAATCAGCATATCCGGCTGGTCGGAACGGATGTAATTGGCATCAGTACCATCAGCGCGTACCAGGAAGTACGGTTTGCCCCCTTTTGGGGTGACCTTGATGGCGTACAGGAAACCGTTTTGACGGTACTCCTGAATGGTTTTATCGCCTTCCGTGCGAATGGTTACATCTGGATCGGCGGTGACTGCTTCATCTGCTGCGAAGGTTACCAGCGGAGTGAGTGCAAACAAACCGGTCAGCAACAGGCGATTGAGTGTGCGCATGATAACCTTGTCCCTTTGTCGTCATTGGTCCGGACATTCTAGCGCCGGACTCGCCGAAAAGGTTGATCCTGCTCATGAGCCAAGCTCCCCTCGTCCTGGTGGACGGTTCTTCATATCTGTACCGCGCCTTCCACGCGCTGCCGCCGCTGACTACGTCCAAGGGGCTGCCGACCGGCGCCGTAAAGGGCGTGTTGAACATGCTCAAAAGCCTGCGCAAGCAGTACCCGGACAGCCCGTTCGCGGTAGTTTTCGACGCTAAGGGCGGGACATTTCGCGATGACATGTACGCCGAGTACAAGGCCAATCGTCCGAGCATGCCCGATGATATGCGGGTACAAATCGAGCCTTTGCACGCCAGCGTGATCGCGCTGGGTTTCCCCTTGCTGTGCGTAGAGGGCGTGGAAGCCGACGATGTCATCGGTACGCTGGCCCGCAGCAGCGCTGCTGCTGATCGACCAGTGGTCATTTCCACCGGTGATAAAGACATGGCCCAGCTGGTTGATGGCCACATCACGCTGGTTAACACCATGACCGGCAGCGTGATGGACATCGAGGGCGTTAAAGAAAAATTTGGCGTTTCACCCGAGCAGATCATCGACTACCTCGCGCTGATGGGCGATTCGTCTGACAACATTCCAGGCGTGCCAGGTATTGGTCCCAAGACAGCGTCCGGCTTGTTGGTGGGCGTAGGCGGTGGTTTGGTCGATCTGTACGAAAAGCTCGATATCGTGCCGACCCTGCCCATTCGCGGCGCCAAAAACTTGCCTGCCAAACTCGAAGAACATCGCGAAATGGCGTTTTTGTCCTATCAGTTGGCGACGATCAAGATCGATGTGCCGCTGGATATCGGCCTGGAAGACTTGCACCTCAAGGCGCCTGACTGCGAAAAGCTGATTGAGCTGTACACCGAACTTGAGTTCAAAAGCTGGATTGCCGAAGTTGAGCGCGAGGCCAAGCGTGCCGGGCAGGTGATTGTGCATGAGGCTCCTGAAGCGCCCGCCGAAGCGGAGCAGCAGTACGAGACCATCCTCGACCAAGCCCGTTTTGATGTGTGGCTAAAAAAACTCAACGACGCCAAATTGATTGCCTTTGACACCGAAACCACCGGCCTGGACGCGCAGCAAGCGCAGCTGGTGGGCCTGTCGTTCGCGGTCAAGCCTGGCGAAGCGGCTTACATTCCATTGACCCATTCCTACATGGGCGTACCCGAGCAACTGGATCGCGACACGGTATTGCGTGCCCTCAAGCCGCTGCTGGAAGACCCGAGCAAAGCCAAGGTCGGACAACACGCCAAGTACGACATGAATATTCTGGCCAACTGCGCCATTGGTGGCGATCAAGCGTGCGGGATCATGGTACAGGGCGTTGCCTACGACACCATGCTGGAGTCCTATGTGCTCGACTCCACCGGCAGCCGCCACGATATGGACAGCCTGGCCCTCAAGTACCTGGGCCACACCACCACGAGCTTCCAGGACATTGCCGGCAAGGGCGTCAAGCAACTGACCTTCGACCAGATTTCCCTGGAGCAGGCCGGGCCGTATGCGGCCGAAGATGCCGACGTGACCTTGCGCCTGCACCATGTGCTGCATGAAAAGCTCGCGGCAATCCCCAGCCTGAACAGCGTACTGACAGACATCGAGATGCCGCTGGTGCCGGTGCTGGCGCGCATTGAACGCCAGGGCGCGCTGGTGGATGCCAACCTGCTGGGTATCCAGAGTGTTGAGCTGGGTGACAAGCTGGTTGCGCTTGAGCGTGAGGCTTTTGCCATTGCCGGTGAGGAGTTCAACCTGAGCTCACCCAAGCAACTGGGTGTGATTCTGTACGAAAAACTCGGTCTGCCAATCATCAGCAAAACAGCCAAAGGTCAGCCTTCGACTGCCGAAGCCGTGCTGGCGGAGCTGGCCGAGCAGGACTTCCCGCTGCCCAAGGTGCTGATGCAGTACCGCTCGATGAGCAAGCTGAAGAGCACTTACACCGATCGCCTGCCGGAGCAGATCAACCCTCGTACGGGCCGTATCCACACCTCCTACCACCAGGCCGTCACGGCGACCGGTCGTTTGTCTTCAAGTGATCCAAACTTGCAGAACATTCCGATCCGTACCGCCGAAGGTCGTCGGATCCGTCAGGCATTTGTGGCCCCCAAAGGCTACAAACTGCTGGCGGCCGACTACTCGCAAATCGAGCTGCGGATCATGGCTCACCTGGCCAAGGACGAAGGTTTGCTGCATGCCTTCCGCAACAACCTGGACGTGCACAGCGCCACCGCTGCCGAGGTATTCGGGGTTGATCTGGCGGACGTCACCACGGATCAGCGCCGCAGCGCCAAGGCCATCAACTTCGGTCTGATCTACGGCATGAGCGCCTTTGGCCTGGCCAAACAGATCGGCGTCGACCGCAAACAATCCCAGGCCTACATCGACCGTTACTTTGCGCGCTATCCGGGGGTTCTGGACTACATGGAGCGCACGCGCACCCAGGCTGCCGAGCAAGGCTATGTCGAGACCATTTTCGGTCGTCGCCTGTATCTGCCGGAAATCAACGCGAAAAACCCGGCGTTGCGCAAAGGCGCAGAGCGTACGGCGATCAACGCACCGATGCAGGGAACGGCGGCCGATATCATCAAAAAAGCCATGGTGTCTGTGGATAACTGGCTCAGCGCCTCAGGCCTCGATGCCCGCGTCATCCTGCAAGTACACGATGAACTGGTGCTCGAAGTGCGTGAAGACCTGGTGGACCAGGTGCGTGATGAAGTGCGGGTGCATATGAGTGACGCAGCGAAGCTGGATGTGCCGCTGCTGGTTGAAGTGGGTGTGGGCAACAACTGGGATGAGGCGCACTAAAACCACGGGGTTTGGTAGTCGCTGCCGAGGCACGAAGGCTGCGAGCTCTTAAAGATCAAGGGCTCGCAGCCTTCGTGCCTCGGCAGCGACTACACGTTTTTACAGCTTGCCGCCTGGTCTGCAAGCGGGCTTATTCCAAAGAGTTTTTAGGCTCCCGGAACTAAATCTGCCAACACCACTCAGATTTATTGAATGGGTGGTGAAGCCCTTCAAAGCTCCTAATGTTGTGTTAAGTGTTGGCAGATATCTGAACCCCGCCCTAGCGGTTCAGTACTTGAACCCCGGACCTCCTTCCCCCCATGCGAAGTCCGGGGTTTTTTTTGCCTGCGATGTGTTACTCGTCGGCTTCAACCAGTTCTTCGCCTTTGTTCGGCAGTTCCATCCAGCGTGCCAGCACGGTGTACGCCTCTTCCAGGCCCATGCGCTTTGGCGTGGAGAACAACTGGATAGTGACGGCATCACCCCATTGCTTGCGAATGTCCGACTGGATTTTAAGCAGCGTATTTTTTGCAGCGCCGTACGTCAGTTTGTCGGCTTTGGTCAGCAAAATATGCATTGGCATGCCGCTGGACACGGTCCAATCCAGCATCAAAAGGTCGAAATCGGTCATTGGATGACGGATATCCATCATCAAGATCACGCCCTTGAGGCTTTCACGGCTGCCGAAATACGCCTCAAGGTGACGCTGCCAGTGCAATTTCAGCGGGATCGGCACCTTGGCATAACCGTAACCCGGCAGGTCGACCAGACGACGTTCTTCGTCCAGTTTGAAGAAGTTCAGCAACTGAGTGCGGCCCGGAGTTTTCGACGTGCGCGCCAGGCTGGCGTGGGTCAAAGTGTTGAGGGCACTGGACTTGCCGGCGTTGGAACGCCCGGCAAACGCGACTTCGTAGCCTTCGTCATCGGGGCATTGATCGACTTTGGCAGCGCTGAGCATGAAGGTGGCCTGTTGGCACAGACCGAGAATGGGGTTCTTGAGTTGCATGGGATTTCCGATGTGAGCGGCGTCAGGAATGGACGCGGCGAGCGTGTCGTTTCCGTTTCAGTGACGCCAGTATATAATGCCGCAGATTTTGTGTGCGCTTTGTCCCAGCGTAGGATGAAGAACACGGGAGCGAAAACCCAGGTTGCGCATTAGAACGCAGCAGGCTCCCAACCCTGAAAAGGTCGTTTTATGACTGCTGGTACCGGTGTCTTGATGCCACGTTACAGCATTCAGGCTACACAGGATCCGGAAGCCGTGTACAACCGCGTTTGTATTGTCTGCCATGCAGGTCAGCTTATCGGCCAAGGTTAGAGCAGGGTATGGAGGCGCTGGTGCAACACGTGACCCAGGGTTTCAAGGCGATGCCGCCGCGTGGTTTGTGCATGGACTGCAGTGTCGAGGATCACCGAACTGTCCTACAGTGGATAAGCGAGTGAGCCCGGCCCAGAACTCTTTAACCCTTAGCCGTAGTTGGATTAGCTGATGAACAAATTACTCGTGAGTCTGCTGTTGACCTTGGGCGTCAGCGGTATTGCCCAGGCTGCAAGCACCGCTGTGGTAGGTGATGCTGCTGCAGGTCAGGCAAAAACCGCTGTATGTGGCGCTTGTCACGGTCCGGACGGCAATAGCATGGCCCCAAACTTCCCCAAGCTGGCCGGGCAAGGTGATCGTTACCTGCTCAAGCAGTTGCATGAAATCAAGGACGGCAAGCGTCAGGTGCTGGAAATGACCGGCCTGCTGGCGAACCTGAACGATCAGGACCTTGCCGACATCGCTGCCTACTACTCAAGCCAGAAAGGTTCGGTGGGTGCTGCTGACCCGGCACTGGTTGCCCAGGGTGAAGCCCTGTTCCGTGGTGGCAACCTTGAGAAAGGCATGCCAGCGTGCATCGGCTGCCACTCACCTGACGGCCAGGGTCTCGCTGCTGCCGGTTTCCCGCATCTGGGTGGCCAACACGCCAGCTATATCGAGAAGCAACTGACAGACTTCCGTGAAGGCGATCGCACCAACGATGGCGACTCGATGATCATGCGCGGCATCGCGGCCAAAATGAGCAACAAGGATATCAAGGCGCTGGCCAGCTATATTCAAGGCCTGCACTAAGGTCTGTACGGTCGGCGGGGCCAGGTCTTGATACCAGTGGTCACGTTAACGATCGTTTAATCCTTGAATGTGAACCTCAAAGGGCAGCTTCGGCTGCCCTTTTGCATCGCGTCTACAGTTACACTATCGAACTCAAGCCAGCATGGACCTGTCTGAATACAGGTCACGTTGATATGACCTTATCTGTCCAGGAGTAAAGCATGCGTAATCTGATTCTCAGCGCCGCTCTCGTCAGTGCCAGCCTGTTTGGCATGACCGCTCAAGCTGCCGAGCCGCTTGAAGCGGGCAAACAATATGTAGAGCTGAGCAGCGCCGTTCCGGTTGCCGTGCCTGGCAAGATCGAAGTTGTCGAACTGTTCTGGTATGGCTGCCCGCATTGCTTCGCGTTCGAGCCAACCATCAACCCGTGGGCAGAAAAACTGCCGGCCGACGTGAGTTTCGTACGCATCCCTGCCATGTTTGGCGGGATCTGGAATGTTCATGGCCAATTGTTCATCACCCTTGAAGCCATGGGCGTTGAAAACAAGGTTCACAAAGCCGTGTTCCAGGCCATCCACGATGGTAAAAAACTGGCTACCCCAGAGGAAATGGCTGATTTCCTCGCGGGTGAAGGCATCGATAAAGACAAGTTCCTGAGCACTTACAACTCGTTTGCCGTCAAAGGCAAGGTTGAAGACGCCAAGAAGAAGGCACAGGCCTATCAAATCTCCGGCGTACCGACCATGGTCGTCAACGGCAAGTACCGCTTCGACCTGGGCACTGCCGGTGGCCCTGAGGGCGCATTGAGCGTTGCCGACCAGCTGATCGCCAAAGAGCGTGCAGCGGGCGCAAAAAACTAAGCGGCGCCCTCGCCCATGCTCCGCTGGAAAGGCGAGCGAAGCGTTGGTCTGCATGAGCCGCAGATTAACGAAGATCATCTGGCGTCCTGCGGGATGCCGGATGATCGGCGTTTACGACTGCTCAGTTTCAATATCCAGGTGGGTAACAGCACCCAGGGTTACCGGCATTACCTGACCCGCAGTTGGCAGCATGTATTGCCCCACAAAGGGCGGGCCGGCAACCTGGAACGCATTGGTGACTTGCTCAGCGACTTCGATCTGGTCGCCCTGCAAGAAGCCGATGGTGGTAGTCATCGTTCCGGATACATCAATCAGGTCAAGTATCTTGCCCAGCAGGGCGAATTCCCCTACTGGTATCAACAACTCAATCGCAATCTCGGGCGTCTGGCCCAACACAGCAATGGCGTGCTCAGCCGGTTGCGTCCTGCCGCGATTGAAGACCACCCCTTGCCCGGCCCTGCGGGGCGTGGTGCGATTCTGGTGCGCTTTGGAGACGGCCCCGATGCATTGGTGGTGGTGGTTATGCACTTGGCACTGGGGACAAAAACCCGCACCCGGCAGTTGGCCTATATTCGCGAGTTGATTGGCGGTTATCAGCATCAGGTGTTGATGGGCGACATGAACACCCATGCCAACGACCTGCTGCACACATCACCACTGCGTGACCTCGGGTTGTTGGCACCGCAGATGGAGGCCACCTTCCCCAGTTGGCGCCCGCAACGTTGCCTTGATCATATTTTGCTCAGCCCTAGCCTGACCCTTGAGCGCGTTCAGGTACTGGACCAGCCAATCTCGGACCATCTGCCGGTGGCTGTAGACATCCGTCTGCCAGGTTCTATCGGCGTTGACTCGCAGCTAGCGTTGCGCCCGTCTGATAACGAGCCCAAGGCATGACAGACGAAGCCGCGCGCTGGAAAGAGAAATACCTTAAGAGTGTTGAGCTGCAAGACAAGCTTGAGCGTCGCTGGAATGCCCGCCTCGACTTGCTGCGCCGTGGGCTGGTGCGCAGCACCCTGGCCGCTGAAGGTACCGATCGTACGGTCGACCAGTGCATGAAAGAGATGCGCGAAGTGGTGCGTACCAATGAGATGGACGCCGCCCTTGCCGCTTTGCTGCCACGCCTCGAAAAAGCCGTGCTCGACTCTGAGCAGCGGCGTGAAACCCGGGTTGAGCAAGTCAGCGTGGCACTCAATACACTGGTCACGCAACTGCAGGCCCTGCCTCTGCCACGTGAGGTCAGCAAGCCGCTCAAGGCCTATGCCAAGCAGCTCGATAACCGGGTGACCCACGCCCGTGAAATACCGTTGCTGCTCGATGAGCTGAGTCGCTTGCAGGGGCAGGCATTGGCGCCGCAGCTCAATGGTGCACAACCACCCAAGCCGGGTTTGCTGCAGCGCCTGTTCGGTGCACAAAACGCCGAAAAGGTCCCCGACGAAGATACTGTGGCTCCGGTTTCGACTCTGGGGCAAGCCTTGGCGCCGGAACCTGCTGCGCCGAAAACCGTGGCCCCGCTTCTTGTTGCCGAGCCGCTGGCAAAGCCCGCTGTGCAGCCAGAACCAGTAATGGTTGAAGCCGAACCACCGCCTTTGCCGCCCGTTGCTGCAACTGACGATGACGTTCAAACGCTTGTCGAGCCGCTACCTGCGCTGCCTCAAGAGCCCCAGGTGCATGCATCCAGCGGTGCGCTTGAGTCTGTAGTCGCGATGGTTGAGGCCGAGAATGATCAAACCCGGGACTTCGTTGAGCCGCCGCCCGATGAGCAACCTGAGCGGGCCGAAATCGATGCCGTCTATGCCCTGCCCGATGCCCCCGAGCCGACTTACAGCAGCGTAGCCGAGCATATTGAGTCCACGTTGCTCGGGTTATTAAGCGGTCTGTCGCTGCCTGAACACCACAGGCCCCAGGCCGAAGCCATGTGTCGGCGCCTCGAAAAAGGGCTTAACTGGTACGAATTGCTACCGATACTCGACGATCTTGCCGTTTTGATGCTGGCCATCACTGATAGCGGCCAGCATGAGTTCGAGACTTACCTCAAGCAACTCAACGAGCGTCTTGAGTCGTTCCAGAACAACCTTCAGGCAGCAAGCGAGGGTCATGCCGAAGGTCGATCCGCCGCCGACGACTTGCACAGCCAGTTACGCGAACATGTAGACGGCTTGCAAAACAGCGTTCAGGACGCCGTCGACCTGAACAGCCTCAAGCACCTGCTGGAAAACCGTCTCGAAGGGCTATTGGGCACGATAGACCAACACCAGCAGCAGCGCATCGCCCGTGAGCAAGAGGTCGCGGCCCATCTTCAGGGCCTGGCCGAGCGCATTGCGAGCATGGAGCAGCAGGCCCAGGGCTACCACGAACATCTTGAAGAGCAACGCCAAAAAGCCTTGATAGACCCCCTCACAGGCCTGCCTAACCGTGCGGCATGGGGTGAGCGTCTGCAGCATGAGGTCGAACAATGGCAAACCCATGGCAAGCCTTTGCTGATCGCCATGCTCGATCTCGATCACTTCAAGCGCATCAATGATGGCTACGGGCACCTGGCGGGTGACAAGGTGCTCAAGATCATTGCCACTCAGTTACGCAAGCATCTGCGGTCGGTCGACTTTATTGCCCGTTTTGGTGGCGAAGAGTTTGTGCTGCTTATGCCCGACACGCCGCTGGCTTCAGGCTTGCATCTGATCGAGAAGCTGCGGGCGGCGATCGAGGCCTGCCCGTTCCACTTCAAGGGCGAGCCCGTGACGATCACCACGTCTATCGGTGTGTCCGCGTTCAGGACGGGTGATCGCAGTGACCATGTGCTTAAGCGGGCAGATGAAGCACTGTACCGGGCCAAGCAACGTGGGCGTAACTGTGTGGAACCTCAAGTATCGACAGTTAAAACTTGATACTTATTCATCGCACTGCGTAGTTACTTTCTAGTTGAAAAGTAGTACATGTCGGCATTTAAACTATATCGATATATTCGCCTGCGTATTTCTTGACGACCGACAAATGGGCGGCTTATATAAAATAACAGGCCAGCTTGATTAATTAGCAGATGATGCTGGCACTGTGTATAGCTGATTATTAACCCTCCATCAACAATGCCGCCGAGCACCGCGGCTCTGGCCCGCTGACCCGGCGCCAGCGCGGAGCGCTGCACGGCCGTGAAAGGTAGTGTATGAAAACATTAATTTCTTTGTTGTCCGTAATCTTTTTGATTATGGGGGCTGCTTCGGTAAGTGCAGCAACTAAAAACACGATCTTCTCAGCCAACATTAACAAGGACGGAACCGTAGCTGCACAATCGCCGCACTGGATTAAAGACATTGAATACTCCAGTCAGCCCGATTATGCAGCCAGTTATAAAGTCAACTTGATGCCCGGTGCTTTTCAGAAAGATCCCAAGTTCTGTGTGGCATCGACCTACGACAATTCAAGCTACGAACACACTCTTTATGGCGACGCCAAATTGTCGAGCAAACCGACCCGTTCTGAAGTGAATGTTATTGGCCTGATACTGGGGGCCAATGGGCCATCCGGGGACACATCCATGAGTTTTTATCTGGTGTGCGGTAAATAACCCACCTTGCGGAGGTTGCGGCCCTGCTGTTGTTTATCAGGTCGCAGCCCTCGTGTTTATCCCGTACAGCTGCACGACACGGGCGGTAAGGTATGCTTGCCCATTAATTGCTTAGTCGTGTTGTTCTTGCCCATGAAATTTTCAGCTCTGATTTTGTCTCTTGCCCTGCTGGCCGGTTGCAGTAATGGCCTGCGCATGGACACCAGCCACCCTTCGGTCAACCACGACAGCCGGGTGCAGTTCGTGGTGCTTCATTACACCTCGACTTCACTGGAACGCTCTTTGGAGCTGTTGACTCACGGGCCCGTCAGCAGCCATTACCTGGTCGGCGATACCCCGCCGACCATTTACAAACTGGTGGATGAAAACCAGCGTGCCTGGCACGCCGGTGAGAGCCAATGGAAGGGCCGTACCTGGCTGAATTCCAGCTCCATCGGCATTGAAATCGTCAACAAGGGCTATCGTGATACGCCACAAGGCCGGGTCTGGTACCCCTATACCGAGGGTCAGATTCAGTCCGTTATTGCACTGCTCAAAGACATCTCCACGCGCTACAAGATCGACCCGCACAATATCATTGGCCACAGCGATATCGCGCCCTTGCGCAAGCTGGACCCTGGCCCGTTGTTTCCCTGGAAACGCCTGGCGGATGCAGGCTTTGGCATCTGGCCTGACGCTCAGTCTGTTGCCCGCGAGCAAGCGCTGTACGCCAGCAACTTGCCAAGCATTACCTGGTTTCAGCAGCAACTGGCGCTATTGGGCTACGAAACACCGCAAACCGGCGAGCTGGATGTAGCCACTCGTCATGTGCTTGCGGCGTTCCAGATGCATTTCAGGCCCTCACGCTTTGATGGCACGCCTGATGCTGAAAGTGCAGCCATCTTGAAAGTGCTGAACACGCAAAAGCACTGAGGCCCGGCGCGGGTTATAGAAGCGGCAGGGCCATGTAAAATTGCGTGCCTTGCCCGGGGCGCGAGTACACCCCGATGCGACCGCCGTGCAGTTGCACAATCTCTTTGCACAGTGCCAGCCCAAGGCCTGCACCGCCCTTTTTGCGACCGACTTGTACAAAGGGCTCAAAGATCCGGCCTTGTTGGCTGTAGGCAATGCCTTCGCCATTGTCTTCGACGCTGATAATCACCCGCTCGCCATGACGCCGGGCCTGCAGGTGGATCTGCCCGCCGTTGGCGGTGTGGCGCAAAGCGTTGTCCAGCAGGTTGTCCAGCACCCGCTCCAGTTGGGCCTGATCGGCATTCAGATCGGGCAACGGCTGCTGCAGTTCAATCAGCAACTCAATGTTGCGCGTGGTTGCGCGCTCAGCAAGGCGGGCGCGGGCTTCTTCGAGCATTTGCTCAACGTTGCAGGGGGCCAGCGTCAGTTTTTGCATGCCGTTTTGATAGCGCGAGAAGTTCAGCAGGTCATTGATCAACTGCATCAGGCGCTGCATTTCTTCGTTGACCGTGTTGAGCAAGTCAGTTTCACGGGATTGAGGATCGAAGCGCGCGCGCTCCAGGAACAATCCAAAGGCCATGTGCATGCCCGTCACGGGAGTGCGCAACTCATGGGAGGCCCTTAGCACGAACTCACTGCGCACACGCTCGAAGGCGCGCTGCTCGGTGACGTCATGCAACACCATCACGGCGCCAAGGATAGGCCCCTTGGGCTGACTGACAGGGGTCAGGCTGTAGGTCAACAAGCGGGTTTCGCCTTCGATGTCGACGCTCAAGTCTTCCGGCAAACGCTCTAGACTTCCACCGCGCAGTACTGTTTGCAGTTGCTGGTCGAGTTCCGGGCGTTGCAACGCCTCACCCAGCGACTGCCCCAGACGCCCTTCATCCCAGCCCAACTGGCGCTGGGCAACGGGGTTCAAGTGTTCCAGCCGGCCTTGCTGATCGATCATCAACAGCCCGTCATCGATGCTGTCGAGTACCGCTTGCAGCCGCTGCTGGCCTGCCAGCAGCTCGTCGATGTTGGTTGCCTGATGCTGGCGCAAAGCCTCGGCCATGATGCCGAAACGCCTCGTCAGCAGGTTCATCTCTGTGGCCGAAGAGAGCGGCAGTACCACCTCGAAATTACCTTTGCCGATGTTATCCGCGGCTTTGGCCAATGCCTCGATAGGTGCACCAAAACGCCTGGCAATACCATGGGCGGTAACAAAGCCGATGATCAGCACTGCAAGGCCAACCAGGCCCAGCAGGGCGGCAATCACCAGGGCGCGCTCACGGGCCGCCGCCTGAGCGGCATAGATGGTGTCCAGCGCCCGACGATGCTCGGTGATCAGGCCATTGCGCAACTGATTGAAGCGGCTGGACAGTTCCTTGTCATTGCTCAGATTGAGCTCTGCGTCGTGCGCTTTATTGAACGCCTGCAAAAAGCTTTCGTAATCCACTCGGGCCTGGGCAAAACCGCTATGCAGATGGTTTTTGCGCTCATGCTCGATGCCCTCGTCGAGCAGTTTCAAATACTGCTGGGCCGAGGCCTGCAGCGCTTGAGGGTCTGGCTGGTTGTGCAGCATCATGACCAACTGATCGCCCAGCGACTGTCGCAGCTTCAAGCCCAGGTCGAGGGTAATGAAGTTGTTGCGAATCAGCGCTTCCTGAGTCTTGGCCATTTGCATCACGCTGACAACGCCGAGCAACAGGCCCAGCAGCGCCACCGTGATCAGCGCGGAAATGCTCAGGAACAGGCGGGTGCGCAGCTTGATCGCAAGTTTCATCGCAGGCTCACAGGTTGTACTGCTTACGTTTTCGATACAGCGTCGAGGCATCAATGCCCAGGGTTTTGGCCGCCTGGTCCAGGGTTTCGCTGGTGGCCAGGACGGCGCCGATATGGGCCTTTTCCAACTGGTCCAGGCTCAATGCCGCACCAATACGCGGTGCATTGGGCACGGTTTGCTCGGCCATGCCCAGGTGGCTGATTTCAACGACTTCCTGGGGACAAATAATACTCGCGCGCTCAACCACATTGCGCAACTCGCGGATGTTGCCCGGCCAGCGGTAATTGGCCAGCGCCCGACGCGCTTCTTCACTGAAGCCACGGGCGGGGCGGGCGTATTCCTTGACGAAACGGGCCAGGAACCGGTCGGCCAGGGTGAGAATGTCCTCGCTGCGCTCACGCAGTGGCGGCAAGTGCAGGGTAATCACGTTCAGGCGATAGAGCAGGTCTTCGCGAAAACGGCCATCGCGCACCATGTCTTCAAGGTTGAGGTTGGTAGCGGCCAGAATGCGCACATCGGCCCGGCGTGTTACGGGGTCGCCAACGCGCTCGTACTCTTTGTCCTGAATAAAACGCAGCAGTTTTGGCTGAAGCGCCAGCGGGAAGTCGCCGATTTCATCGAGGAACAATGTCCCACCGTCAGCCTGATTAACCCGGCCCAAGGTACTCTCGCTGGCGCCGGTGAAGGCACCGCGGGTATGCCCGAACAGCTCGCTTTCCATCAACTCGGCCGTCAGTGACGGACAGTTAATAGTGACGCAGGACTTTTTCGCCCGTTTGCTCCAGCCGTGTATCGCCCGTGCCAGCTCACCCTTGCCGGTGCCGGACTCGCCAAGAATCAGGATGTTTGCATCGGTGCCGGCGACCTGACGGGCCGTTTCCAGAACGGCCATCATCGCCGGGCTGTGGGAGTCGAGGCCATCCTTGGGCTTGCGCATCTCGCCTTCCAGGGCCTCCAGGCGGGCGGACAACTGACGCACTTCCAATTGCTTGGCCGTTGCCAGGCGCAGTTGGTCAGGGCTGCACGGCTTGACCAGGTAATCCGCGGCCCCTGCCTGGATTGCATCAACGGCGGTATCGACAGCCGAGTGGGCAGTCACAATGACGACCCGCATCCACGGCGCCTGGATACGCATCTGAGCCAGTACATCCAGGCCGTTGTCTTCACCCAGGCGCAGATCGAGAAAGCACAGATCGAACACCTGACGTTGCAACAGCGCGTCGGCCTGCGCTGCGCTGTTGGCCGTGGCGACGGTGTAACCCTCATCCTCAAGGCAGTAGCGGAATGTACGCAGGATGGCGGACTCATCGTCGACCAGCAGAATGCGGCCCTGACGCTCTTTGGCTGATTCCATTTCCTACATTCCTTTATATGTGGTCTTGGTTAGTGTCGGAATAATCGGGCAAGTTGCATGATTTTTCGGATTGATTCCGAGGCTAGCACCGAAGCCGCTGGCCTGCATGAGGTAACTGGCTGATTTTTCGGCTTTTTGCGTTGAGTTTCAGGTCGAAATTAATCCCTCTTGTAGCAGCTGACTCGCGGAGCGAGGCTGCGTCCGACGGCGTAGCCGTCGTAAATCCTGAGTCAACGTTTCTCCTGATACACCATAGAGCTCCGGTTCTACGACGGCTACGCCGTCGGACGCAGCCTCGTTCCTTCGGCAGCTACGAAGTTTGGGTGGCTGCGCGATCGTGCAGAACGCACGACAGCCTTGCCGGGCATCGTGCAGGATGCGTGCAGAATTCATTTCAATATATTTATAACTTATTGATTTATAAGGGTTTTATTCGAACCTGGAAAGTGGCACGCCACCTGCAATTACCTCTGTACAGAGCGTCGCAACAGGCGACTTAACCTTACATGACCACCGGGTGGCAGGAGTTTGAACATGAATCGTCTGGATTTCTCCAACATGCGTGTTTCGTCATTGCATCTGCAGCAAGGCCTGTTCGCCAGCCTTGCACTGTCGGTGACCCTGATCGGTGGTCAGCAGTTGGGTCGGCTGGAGCAGGCCTCGCAGCCTGTTGCCGTTGTGAAACATCACATCGCCCCCCAGCAGCATTTCAAAGCATTTGGCCCTGTGTCTGATAGCACCGGCCGTTTCGAACTGGCGGCGTCGGACGACACTCAGATCGCCCGCTCGCAACCAGCACCTGAACGTTGGGTGTTTTAAGTGTTCACAACCTTGAGGCCCCTGATCGGGCGTCGAGCCACACCCTTGGCATCATCCTGTTTCGCACAGTAATAAGGAGAAACACCATGTTGAGTTGGGCAATTACCTTCCTGATTATCGCCATCATCGCTGCTGTCCTGGGCTTCGGTGGTATTGCGGGCACCGCTACCGGCATCGCCAAGATTCTCTTTGTCGTGTTCCTGGTGATGTTTGTGGTGTCCTTTATCTTTGGTCGCCGCGGTCGAGGCTAGCCATGTTCGCCCCCTCCTTTAAGGCAGCGGTTGCTACCCCGATATCGGGTGGCGACCGCGGGGCATGAAACCGGTTACATCGCGGGTTGCGGCCAAGGTTTTACCTTGGTTTTTTTACGTCTGAAGAAAATCACCCGACATGCGTAATGCCTTATCAGGGTTCATTTTTTTAAAAACAAATGTGGCCTGAACGGCACTTCGAAACGTCGACCGTATATCGACTTGTAGAAAAATAGCCCGGACTTATATCTGATTTGTGTTGTCGGATATTTCTTGGATATAAGCGGCTTTATGCCACCCCCTCCTTCGCCAAAAAGACCTTGAAACAGCCGGTCTACGGCACTTATGTCGTCTATTCTGTGGAATCTCAGGAGGGGCGATTTGAGGTCTTGTCGGACAAAACCCATGCCGATTCGGCATAGGGTAGGCGTTTACGGCATTAGACGGCTACCTCGTGCATGGGAATAGTTGCGCCTTTTTTCGCCTGCCAAAGAGCCTTTCGGGCTCGGTTTGGGCGACCTTCTACGGGGGTGGCGGTTTCTGCTTTTTGCGCTTTCAAGCGCTCTATTCAGAGCCTCTGCCCGAGTCCACTTGAAGTAAGGGTAATGACATGAAGAAGGCAAAACTTAGCCTCGCCTGGCAGATCCTGATTGGTCTGGTCCTCGGGATTGCAATCGGCGCGCTGCTCAACCATTTCAGTGCTGAAAAGGCCTGGTGGATCAGTAACGTTCTGCAACCTGCCGGCGATATCTTTATCCGTCTGATCAAGATGATCGTAATCCCAATCGTGATTTCCTCACTGGTTGTCGGGATTGCAGGCGTGGGAGATGCGAAGAAACTCGGTCGTATCGGTTTTAAAACCATCATTTACTTCGAGGTGGTCACCACCATCGCGATCCTGGTCGGCCTGGTGCTGGCCAACGTGTTCCAACCCGGTGCCGGGATCGACATGAGCACCCTGGGCACGGTCGATATCTCCAAGTACGCGGCCACGGCTGCTGAAGTAACGCATGAACATGCGTTTATCGAGACCATCCTCAACCTGATTCCATCGAACATCTTCGCGGCCATGGCTCGCGGTGAGATGTTGCCGATCATCTTCTTCTCGGTGCTCTTCGGTCTCGGTCTGTCGAGCCTGAACGCCGAACTGCGCGACCCGCTGGTGAAAACCTTCCAGGGCGTGTCCGAGTCGATGTTCAAAGTCACTCACATGATCATGAACTACGCGCCAATCGGTGTGTTTGCCCTGATCGCCGTGACTGTCGCCAACTTCGGTTTCGCCTCGCTGGTGCCACTGGCCAAGCTGGTGCTGCTGGTTTATGGCGCCATCCTGTTCTTCGCCGTAGCTGTACTGGGCCTGATTGCCAAGCTGTTCGGCTTCTCGGTGTTCAAGCTGATCCGCATCTTCAAGGATGAACTGGTTCTGGCTTACTCCACCGCCAGCTCCGAAACCGTGCTGCCACGTGTGATTGAGAAGATGGAAGCCTACGGCTGCCCGAAAGCGATCTGCAGCTTTGTGGTACCGACCGGCTACTCGTTCAACCTTGACGGTTCGACCCTGTACCAGAGCATCGCGGCAATCTTTATCGCCCAGTTGTATGGCATCGATCTGTCGATCAGCCAGCAACTGCTGCTGGTTCTGACCCTGATGGTGACCTCCAAAGGCATCGCCGGTGTACCGGGCGTATCCTTCGTGGTACTGCTGGCGACCCTGGGCAGCGTGGGCATCCCGCTGGAAGGTCTGGCCTTTATCGCCGGTGTTGACCGTGTGATGGACATGGCCCGTACGGCCCTGAACGTGATCGGTAACGCCCTGGCGGTACTGGTAATCTCCCGCTGGGAAGGCATGTACGACAGTGCCAAGGGCGAGCGCTACTGGAACTCGCTGCCGCACTGGCGCAGCAAGGAAGCCCTGCCAAAAGGTGAGTAACCTCGCCTGGTAGCGCAACTCCCACAAACCCCGGCCTTGGTCGGGGTTTGTTGTTTCTGGGGGTAGGCCGCTATCATTCGCACCATCTTCCAGGAGTTTTCTTGATGCTCAACGGCCTATGGCTCAGCTTTTTCGTCGTCGCTACTGTGTCGGCGCTCGCCCAATGGCTGGTGGGGGGCAACGCAGGGATCTTCTCAGCGATCGTGGAAAGCATCTTCGCCATGGCCAAGTTGTCGGTCGAAGTGATGATTTTGCTCTTCGGCACACTGACCTTATGGCTCGGCTTTTTGCGTATTGCCGAAAAAGCCGGGATCGTCGACTGGCTGGGCAGGGCGCTGGGGCCGCTGTTCAAGCGCCTGATGCCGGAAGTCCCACCCGGCCATCCGGCGCTGGGCTTTATCACCCTGAACTTCGCCGCCAACGGCCTGGGGCTGGATAACGCCGCCACGCCCATCGGCCTCAAGGCCATGCGTGCCCTGCAAGAACTCAACCCGAGCCCGACCAGCGCGAGCAATGCGCAGATCCTGTTTCTGGTGCTTAACGCCTCGTCCCTGACCCTGTTGCCGGTCACTATTTTCATGTACCGCGCCCAGCAAGGGGCACCGGACCCGACACTGGTATTCCTGCCGATTCTGCTGGCGACCAGTGCTTCGACCCTGGTCGGCTTGCTGTCGGTGGCCATTGTGCAGCGCCTGCGCCTGTGGGACCCGGTGGTGCTGGCGTACCTGGTGCCTGGCGCGCTGATCCTGGGCGGCTTCATGGCGTTGCTGGCAACCCTGTCAGCCACGGCGCTGGCAAGCTTGTCGTCGATCCTGGGCAACCTCACGCTGTTCGGCCTGATCATGTTGTTTCTGGTGATCGGAGCGCTGCGCAAGGTCAAGGTCTACGAAGCGTTTGTCGAAGGGGCCAAGGAAGGCTTCGACGTAGCGAAAAACCTGCTGCCGTACCTGGTGGCGATGCTGTGCGCGGTAGGTGTGCTGCGTGCTTCCGGAGCGCTGGACTTTGGCCTGGACGGTATTCGCCATGTGGTCGAGTGGCTGGGTTGGGATACGCGCTTTGTCGATGCGTTGCCAACGGCCATGGTCAAACCCTTTTCGGGCAGTGCGGCCCGGGCCTTGCTGATCGAGACCATGCAGACCCAGGGCGTGGACAGCTTCCCGGCGCTGGTGGCCGCCACGGTGCAGGGCAGTACGGAGACCACGTTCTATGTGCTGGCGGTGTACTTCGGCGCTGTCGGCATTCAGCGCGCCCGGCATGCGGTGGGCTGCGCCTTGCTGGCGGAACTGGCGGGCGTGGTGGCCGCTATTTTGGTGTGCTACTGGTTCTTTGGCTAAGAGCACAGCGTTCACAGCCCTGTAGTCGCTGCCGAGGGCTGCGAAGGGTTGCGGAGCAACCCGTTATTCTGAATTCTACGTGCCCCTCATCGCAGCCTTCGGCAGCGATTACAGGGCTTGTGCAGCGGTTTTACGCCACACACTCACCAGCCACGGTTGCTGGTCACGGGGCAAGCCAGCGGGGCGGTAGTAGTGCTCCAGCTCGGCAAACCCTGCAGCCGTCAGCATCGCCCGCCAGTTCTGCAGATCGTGATAAGCGCCATAACGCTCACCGTTCCAGCCTTCACGGTTGTCGCCGCGCGGGTTGGAACTGAGCAGCACGCCGCCGGGTTTCAGAGCCGCGCGCAGCTTGCCCAAAACCTGACCCAGTTCCTGGGTCGGCACATGGAACAGTGAAGCATTGGCAAAGATCCCGTCGAAGCGTTCAGCGGGCAAGTCGAGCTTGAGAAAGTCCTGATGCCACACTTCACAGCCGCTGTCTTCGCGGGCCATTTGGGTGAAACGTTCGGTGCCGTCCAGGCCGATTGCCACATGCCCAAGGCGGGTGAAGGCCTGCAGGTCGCGACCCGGCCCACAGCCGAAGTCCAGAAGGGTGAAGGGCGCCGGGCCTTGAATATGGCGCAGCAGGGCGTCGATATTCTGGCTGACATCGTGGTCGCGAGTGCCTTCACGAAATCCCTCGGCGCTCTGTTGATAGTGGCTCAGGGTCGTGGCGGCAATCTGTTCGAGGGTTTTTGCATCGAGGGTCATCGCAGGCTCAGTCGGCGGCGGGCTGGCCGCCGACTATACCTCAGCGTTTGTTCAGTGCCAGGGCCAGACGGTCGCCGCCCAGCTGAATCACGGCCACCAGGATCACCAGCAGTACGATCACGGTCAGCATCACTTGCGAATCGAAGCGCTGATAGCCGTAGCGGTACGCAATGTCGCCCAAACCGCCAGCACCAATCGCACCGGCCATGGCCGACGAGTTGATCATCGTTACCAAGGTAATGGTAAAACCGCCGACGATACCGGGTAAGGCTTCGGGCAACAGTACGTGCCAGATAATGTGATGGCGCTTGCAGCCCATGGCCTGGGCCGCTTCGATCAAACCGTGATCCACCTCGCGCAGGCTGACTTCAGCAATACGCGCAAAAAACGGTGTGGCGGCGATGGTCAGCGGTACGACCGCAGCCCATACGCCATAGGTAGTGCCCACAATCAGGCGGGTGAACGGGATCAATGCCACCATCAAAATCAGAAACGGGATGGAACGGAACAGATTCACGAATGCACCCAATGCCTTGTTAAGCGTGGGAGCTTCATAAATCCCGCCTTTGCCGCTGGTGACCAGGATCACCGCCAGGGGTATGCCCAGAACCAGCGCGATCAGCGACGACACACCGACCATCAGAAAGGTGTCGATCACCCCCTGCCACAAACGATCAAATCCCATAGCCCACTACCTCGACCTGTTGTGCCCATTGCCCGGCGCGCTTGCGCAGCTCTTCAGCGCCCAGCGAAGTGCTGGTCACGCTGAGCAGCAGTTGCCCCAGGGCATGGCCCTGGATGTGTTCGACGCCGCCGTGCAGCAGTCGAACTTGCCCGCCCAGCGCGCTGAACAACGCGCCCAGATCAGGCTCTTGCGCCTGGCTGCCGGTAAAGCGCAGACGCAAGATCACGCTGGCTTGTGAAGACAGGGGCTGCGCCGAAATGCGGCTTTGCAGCGCTTCGGGCAGGCTGGCTTGCAACGGCGCCAGCAGGGTTTTGCTGACGTCATACTGCGGGTCACCAAATACTTGCCACACCGGGCCTTGTTCGACCACACGACCTTGTTCCAGTACCACCACACGATGGCAAATATCCCGGATCACGGCCATTTCATGGGTGATCAGGATGATGGTCAGACCCAGACGCTGGTTGATTTCGCGCAGCAGGCCAAGGATCGACTGCGTGGTTTCGGGGTCCAGTGCCGAGGTGGCTTCGTCACACAGCAAAATTGCCGGGTCGTGCACCAGCGCACGGGCAATGCCTACACGCTGTTTTTGCCCGCCCGACAGTTGCGCCGGGTAAGCCGTGTGCTTGCCTTGCAGGCCAACCAGCTCCAGCAGCTCACGGACCTTCTGCTCGCGTTGCAGCTTGGGGACGCCTGCCACCTTGAGCGGCAGTTCGACGTTCTGCCATACGGTTTTGGCCGACATCAGGTTGAAGTGCTGGAAGATCATGCCGATCTTGCGCCGCAGCGCGACGAGCTTGTCTTCGTCAAAGCCGGCGATATCGACCTGATCGATCAGTACGCGGCCACTGGAGGGCTGTTCGAGGCGGTTGATGGTGCGAATCAACGACGACTTGCCAGCCCCGCTGCGCCCGATGATGCCGAAGATTTCCCCGCGCTGGATTGCCAGATCGATGCCCGTGAGGGCATCCACCGGGCCCTGGCGGCCGTCATAGGTTTTGCCGATACCGATAAAACGCACATGGGCGTGACTCAGCTCGGGGTGCAGCTCGGTGTGGTTCGCGCCGGGCTGCGGCTGAACAAGCCGCTCGCGAGCAATGGCCACATTCATGGTTAGCCTCCCCAGCCGGGCTGGTACAGAGTGCCGTAGGTCTTATCCAGTTGGGCCTTGACCACGGGGGAGTGCTGATAAATATCGATGAATTTGGCCAGACGCGGGTCGTCTTTGTTCTTGGGCTGGATCACGAACTGAATCACATACTCGGGGTGGTCGATACCGTCGAACAGCAAGGCCGACTCGGCATCGAAGGTTTTGGACAGGCGGATGTAGGCTGGATAGCCCTGTACCAGGTCGGCATCGTCGTAGGCGCGCACCAGTTGCACGGCCTCTACCTGCAGGATCTTGATCTTTTTCGGGTTGGCGATGATGTCTTCTTCAGTCGCCTTGTAACCGACGCCCGGCTTGAGGGTAATCAACCCGGCCTTGGCCAGCAGCTGCAGACCGCGCCCGCTGTTGATCGGGTCGTTGGCGATGGCGACGGTCGCGCCTTCAGGCAAGGCGTCGAGGCTTTTGTACTTTTTCGAATAGAGGCCAACGTTGTTGATGATGCCTTTGGCGTAGGGCGTCAGATCAAAGCCGGCGGCGGCCTTGGCGTTTTCCAGGAATGGGATGTGCTGGAAGTAGTTCACGTCGATATCGCCGCTGGCCAGGCTGACGTTGGGTGCGATCCAGTCGGTAAATTCCACCAGTTCGACCTTGAGCCCTTGCTTGTCGGCCTCGGCCACGGCGGTTTCCAGGGGGATGGCGAAAGCGGCGGTGGTGCCGACCTTGAGCGGCTTGTCGGCCGCGTGGAGCAAACCGCTAAACAGCCCGAGGGCCAGAACCAGTGCGTGTTTTTTGTTCATGATTATTGCCCAGTCAAAGAGTCGGAATTTGAACCCTGTGGGAGCGAGCCTGCTCGCGAAAGTGCGGCAATCCTGCAAGCTTCGCGAGCAGGCTCGCTCCCACAATTAAAGAGTTAAGGGTTGTGTCTGTAAGCCGCGCCGGTATGCCGTTGTGGCAAGTGCGCATCCCCGTCGACAAACAGCTTTTGCCGCAGGCTGCCGGTGTCATAAGCCGTTTTATAGGAGCCCCTGCGTTGCAGTTCAGGGACCACCAGGTCGATAAAATCGACGTAGCTTTCAGGGGTGACGATGCGGGTCAGGTTGAACCCGTCGAGGCCCGTTTCTGCAATCCAGGATTCCAGCTCGTCGGCCACTTGCTCAGGCGAACCCACCAAGGTGATGTAACGCCCGCCCAGAGCGTGCTGTTCAAGCAGCTTGCGCCGGGTCCAGTCGTTGTTTTGCAGCACTTTGGTAGCGGACTGGATCGCGTTGCTCTTCACGTACTGGATCGGCTCGTCCAGTTCGTAATCGGCAAAATCGATACCCGTGGAGCTGGAAAAGTGCGCCACGCCGGCTTCGGCGCTGGCATAGCTCAGGTACTCGTCACGCTTGGCCAGTGCCTGGGCCTCGGTGGGTGCCACGATTACGTTCAGGCCCATAAACAGCTTGATGTCGTCCGGGTTGCGGCCGGCAGCCACGGCGCTGGCGCGCACCTTGTCGATCTGGGCTTTGGTCGCTGCCTTGGTCTGCCCGCTGATAAACACGCACTCGGCATGGCGACCGGCAAACACCAGGCCGCGATCCGAACTGCCCGCCTGAAACAGCACCGGCGTACGTTGCGGTGACGGTTCGCACAGGTGATAACCCTCCACCTGATAGAACTCACCGTCGTGTTTGACCTTGTGCACCTTATCGGGCCGGGCATAGATGCGCTGGGCCGGGTCGTTGAGCACGGCGTCGTTTTCCCAGCTGCCTTCCCATAGTTTGTAGAGCACTTGCAGGTACTCATCAGCCTGATCGTAACGCCGGTCATGCTCGACCTGTTCGGTCAGGCCCATGGCCTTGGCTGCGCTGTCGAGGTAGCCGGTGACGATATTCCAGCCCACGCGGCCCCGGGTCAGGTGGTCCAGGGTCGACATGCGACGCGCGAATAAGTACGGGGTTTCGTAGGTCAGGTTGGCGGTCAGGCCAAAACCGAGGTTTTTGGTGACGGCAGCCATTGCCGAAACCAGCAGCAGCGGGTCGTTGACCGGTAGCTGGATCGCCTCTTTGAGTGGCATATCAACCGATTGTTGATAGACGTCGTACACCCCCACGATATCGGCGATAAAAAGCCCGTCAAACAGCCCGCGCTCCAGCAGCTGCGCCAGCTCTGTCCAGTATTCCAGAGTGTTGAAGGTGGTCGAGTTGTCCCGTGGATGGGTCCACAGCCCGTGGTTGATATGGCCAATGCAGTTCATGTTGAAGGCATTGATCAGGATTTTCTTTTTGCTCATCAGATGGTCCCCCGCAGTGGCGGGTTGGCATCGTTGAGGTAGTAATTACCCACCGCGTGATACTTCCAGCGCACCGGGTCATGCAGGGTATGCACGCGGGCATTGCGCCAGTGGCGGTCAAGACCGTGCTCGGCCAGGGTGGCCTGGCTGCCGGCGAGCTCAAACAGAGTGCTGCCGGCGGCCAGGGAAATGTCTGTACTCAGGGCCCGGGCTTCTGCGATGGCAATCGAGGCTGCGGCAACGGTATTGGCATTGGTATTGGCCTGGGCGATATCCAAAAACTCACCGGCGCGTTCCAGCAGGGCTTCGGCAGCATGCAGGCGTACGCTCAAGTGGCCGAAGCTTTTGAGGGTCAGCGGGTCTTCGCTGGCGATATCCGTAGTGGCGTCGATCCAGGGCCGGGTTTTTGTGCGTACAAAATGCAGCGCGTCTTCAAAGGCGGCGCGAGCGATACCGGTGTCGATCGCTGCGTGCAGAATCTGCGCCAGCGGGCCAACCGGGGTCGGACGCTCGAAGGCGCTTTGAAACGGGATTACGTCTTGTGCTGCGACCAGGACGTTGTCGAATACCACCGAGCCGCTGCCCGTGGTGCGCTGGCCAAAACCGCTCCAGTCGTCGATCACGCTCAGGCCATCGCTGTCGCGGTGTACAAATGCCAGGTGCTGGATACCGTTATCGTCCACCACCGAGGTGGGAATCCGCTGCGCATACAGTGCACCGGTCGCGTAGAACTTGCGGCCAGTGATGCGGAAACCGTGCTCGGCCTTGGCCAGATGGGTGGTGCGATCGTGGGCGGTCTTGGTGCCGATTTCAGCCAGGGCATTGCCGAAACGCTCACCGGCCAGTACCTCGGCATAGAGCCGTTGCTTTTGCTCGTGTGTGCCATTGACCCGCAACACTTCGAGTGCATAAAAGTGGTTTTGCGGGATTTGCCCCAGTGAGGCATCGGCCGCGGCGATCAGCGCGACCACTTGCGCCAGCGTGACGTTGGATACGCCTGCGCCGCCGTAGGCCTTGGGCACGGTGATGCCCCACAGGCCAGTATGGGAAAACAGCTCAAGCTCATCAAACGGCAAGCGCCGTTCGCGGTCGCGCAGGGCACTGTCGCGCTTGAAAAACGCCGCCAGTTCACGGGCTACGCTCAGGGCCTCGGCATCGCTGTGGATAACCGGGACCTGTTTGGATATCAGGGACATGGGTGTCTCCAGGGTCAGATCCAGGAATGCCGGGCAGGCAGGGTGCCGTTGAGGCGATAGGCGCCGATGGCGTGGTACTTCCAGCGCACCGGGTCGTGCAGGGTGTGCACCCGGGCGTTGCGCCAGTGACGATCGAGGTTGAATTCGGCCAGGCTGGCACGGCTACCGGCCAGTTCGAACAGCTTTTCGCTGGCCAGCAGCGACAGCTCGGTGCTCAGCACCTTGGCTTCGGCCACCGCAATCGAGGCGCGGGCAGCGCCAGGAGCGTCAATCGGTGCGGCGCTGACTTCGTCCAGGACGCGACCGGCTTTGCGCAGCAAGGCTTCGGCTGCGTGCAGCTCAATGTGCAATTTGCCGATATCGGCAATCACATAAGGGTCATCGCTGTTGCGCTCAACCTTGGCGTCGATCCACGGCCGCGAGCGCTCGCGGACAAAACTGATGGTGTCGGCAATGGCGCCGCGAGCAATGCCCAGGTCAATGGCGGCCTGGATCAATTGCGACACGGCGCCTTGAATGTTCGGGGCATCGTTGAGGCGCGAACTGTCGACCACCAGTTCGGCTTCAACCCGCACGTTGTTAAGCAATACAGTGCCGCTGGCGGTAGTGCGCTGACCAAAACCGGACCAGTCATCCACTACCCGCAGGCCTGGTGTGCCACGGCGTACAAAGGCCATGACCTGCCTGCCCTCATCGTTGAGTGCCTTGACAGCGACCCAGTGGGCGAACAGGGCACCGGTGGAGTAAAACTTCTGACCACTGATGGCGAATTCGTCGCCGTCAGCGGTAATCCGGGCTTTCAGGTCCAGGGTGTTTTTGCTGCCGCGCTCCGGGCCCGCATTACCGATGCGCCAGCCTTGCAGCACGCTGGCGAACAGTTGTTCTTTTTGCGCCCGGGTAGCCGTGGCAGCGATCAGGCTAAGAATGCCCACCTGATTTTGCGGGATTTGCCCCAGCGCCGGATCGGCAGCCGAGATGGTCGCGAACACTTCAGCCAGGGTCACAAATGACACCTGTGGCCCGCCAAATTCGCGGGTAATGGAGATGCTCCCCAGCCCGCTGCGGGTGAATTCTTCTACAAGCGACCAGGGTAACTTTCGCTGCTGGTCGCGTTTGCCCGCGTGTTCGCGTGCACTCGCAGCCAGTTTACGAGCGGCTTCAAGGGCTTCGTTGTCAGTGCGCAGAATATGCGCTGCCAGCAACAGAGGCGCGACATCCTGGTCGCTTTGCAGGTGTGCATTGGCCAAGTTGGACATTAGTTGCGCTCCTTGGCTGCACTCAATGCCCTGGCGTTATGCACAAGGGTGATTGTGTTACGGACCATACCTACCTCACGTTTCATGGGAGCGCCGCTTGTGCGGCGCGGATAAAAGCTGAGAGTCCGGTGGTCCGGTGCATATACCCTAATCGAGTATAAAAATTTAAAGAACTAACTTTTAGGAATATGAATAGATGATTCCATAGCCCCCCGCCCCTAATTGCGCCAGTTGGGCCGCGGCTCTGCGGCGTGCAGCACTTCCCTTGGTGCGGGGTTGAGATAGAGCTTAGGGGCGCCCACCTTGAGTATTCGCGCAGGAGCCCAGCGCGAATTGTTGCCCACACGGTCGATCACGCAGTAGGTGACCTCCAGTTTGGCGTCTTCGCCGACCTCCTGGATGATGTGAGGGGGCACGAACACGCTGACGGGTTTGTCGATATCCACCTTGCGCAGTTTGGGCAAGTCCAGGCGTACATCGCCCCAGAGCAGGGTGATGGCGTCATCGCTGGCCATGTTACGGTAGGGTTCGATCGTCACCGGGACGCCGCGCTTCATCTGGCTTGGATTAACCCCGTAGCGCTGGATGGGCTGCGGAATCACCAGCGGGGCCAGGCCCTGGTTTTCGTCGCCAATGGCTTCGCCGCCAGGGCAGTCAAGTTTGACAAATATTTTAAGTTGAGCAGAAAGAGCCGGGTTGCTGCCGATATGCATCACCCGGTAATAAAGTCGCGCCGTACCATTTTGAATAAAACTCTGTGGCACTCTTAACATGACAGGCTGGCCAATACCGGCCTTGAAAATCTGTCGCGAGGCGACATAACAACCATCCCAGAACAACTCGACAAGATCACCTTCTTCCATGTTCTTGTAAGGGTTTACTGTAATAAGCAAATGCTCGGCCGCACGTGCGCAAACAGTATGCCTGGCAGGATTTGAAAGTACAGGAGGGGGCAGTTTGTTAAAGCATGAGGTAAAGGGCATATTTAAAGATTCCTTTCCAGTATGTAAGGGAACGGCAAACGCCTGCGCAGACCGATCCTCGCTTTCAGCACCGAGTCATGGCCGCACATGGGTAGCGCGATAGATAGTTGCCTTTTGATAATTGGCTGGGTTCGATTGTATTTATTAGATAAGAGTCTGTGAGCATGAGTGTCAAGAGAGAACAGGATTAATATAAATGTCCCTGAATTATTCAGAAAGTTCCTACTTATAGAGCGCTTTTAAAGTTGCATCTCAAGTAATTCTGGGGATGGGCGACGAGTATTAAGTCTATAATTTTATATGCTGCTTAATGCTCCGCGATCGCCAACCCTGTGCAGGCGCCCAATCACTCAGGGCCTTGGTTGTCGCGATTTTTTTGCATTTTTGCCATTTATTTCACACTCCGTCTGCATAATTGCCATGCGCGAGGCAGGGCGGTCTCAAGGAACAAGTGCAACAGTCAGTTAATTTTTCTGAGCATGCTAATCACGAAACTGGGCATTCCCGCCT
>NZ_NQKQ01000027.1 GCF_002269505.1 Pseudomonas fragi
TCGGTACTCAAGTGTTTGTATTGGGTAGACATGGCAACACCTTACATCAGGTGTTGCACTTGTTCCTTGAGACCGCCATGCCAATAACTTGAGCCTGGCCCGGGGGCGAACATTGAGCGGCATGCTTGAGTACAAGTTTTAAATAATAGCGAGTTGATCGTTGTTAACAGATTTTGCTCGTGTTGAGCAAAAGCACGCAGACGTGTGCAGGTTGTCACTAAATCTATCAATGGAAGAAAGTAAATATGACTATCTCAGTAACTTACAACTCACTGTACGGCGATATTTCTGTTAAAGAAGTATTGAGTGAGTGGTCGACCGGTTTCCGCACCGCCGATCATGGTGCAGCCCATACCGGCGGTTTCAACACCGGTGGCCGTGCAATGACGGGTGAGCAATATGCAACCCAGGGTGCCAATGGCTCCACTTACGCCTTTGTGGCAGAAAGCGACACGGATAACGGTTTGAATTATGTATTCAACCCTAAGCTGTCTGCGGGCGACAACATGAACCACTATCTGTGGGGCAAGCTGGATAACGTGCAGTTGGGTACCGATCTGGGCGGCGGTCAGGGCAGCGATTTTACTCTCGACAACTACACCGTCTCCTTCAACGGCCTCGACCTGTCTGCCGCCAGCGATGCCGGCCGTGCTGGCAACGCTGTTCAGGACGTGATCTACGGTCTGATGAAAGGCGACGTATCGGGTCTGGAAGGCGTGCTCAACAACCTGCTGAGCGGGTTCGGCCTGAGCACCGATTCGACCTTCGACCAGCTGGCTGCGGCTGGCCTGGCTCACGCCGATGCACCGCTGGCGGCTGATATCAGCCTGATTGGCGTGGTGGATGTGGCTCAGGACTGGGCACTGGCGGCGTAACTCCCGCCCACCTCAGTGAACTCCAATCTTGTGGGAGCCGGGCTTGCCCGCGATTGCATCCGCGTGGTCTGACAGACAAACCGCGACCTATGCATCGCAGGCAAGCCAGCTCCCACAAGGTTTTCGGCCCACTTCCTCGGAATCTTTCCATGACCCGGCCCAAAGCCAACGAGATGCTGGCTGCCTTGACGGCCTACAAACGTGCTTTTTTCAATATTGGCCTGTTCTCGGCCGTGATCAATTTACTGATGCTGGCCCCGGCCCTGTACATGCTGCAGGTGTATGACCGGGTGCTGGCATCGGGCAATCAAATGACCCTGTTGATGCTGACGCTGATGATCCTCGGCCTGTTTGGCCTGATGGGCGCGTTGGAGTGGGTGCGTAGCCAGGTGGTGATCCGCCTTGGCACGCAGATGGACATGCGCTTGAATCAGCGCGTCTACGACGCTGCTTTCGAAGCGCAATTGCGCACCGGCAGCCCGGCAGCAGCGCAGGCGTTGAATGACCTCACCAGCCTGCGCCAGTTCGCGACGGGCAATGCGCTGTTCGCGTTTTTCGATGCGCCGTGGTTTCCGGTGTATCTGTTTGTGATCTTTATGTTCAGCCCCTGGCTGGGGCTGTTGGCCCTGGGCGGCGCGGTGCTGCTGATGATTCTGGCATGGGTCAATCAACACGTTTCCCAAGCGCCGCTCAAGGCCGCCAGCGAGTTGTCGGTGCAGGCCACCCAGCAGGCCAGCGCCCATTTGCGCAATGCCGAGGCCATTGAGGCCATGGGCATGCTCGACACTTTGCGCGGGCGTTGGCTGGCGCAGCACACGGCCTTTTTGGCGCAGCAGAATCTGGCCAGCGAAAAAACCGCCACCGTTAGCGCCTGGTCCAAGGGCGTGCGCCTGGCCCTGCAATCCCTGGTGCTCGGCCTCGGTGCCTTGCTGGCGGTGCAAGGGCAGATCACGGCCGGGATGATGATTGCCGGCTCCATTTTGATGGGCCGTGTATTGAGCCCCATCGATCAGTTGATTGGCGTGTGGAAACAGTGGAGCTCGGCGCGCCTGGCCTATCAGCGGCTCGAAGCCTTGCTGCACAGCTATCCGGCCCGGGCGCAGCGCATGGCATTGCCCGCCCCGCGGGGCGAGCTGGCCGTGGAGCAATTGAGCGCCAGCGCTCCAGGCACCCGTCGCGCCACCTTGGCCAACCTGAGTTTCACCCTGCCGGCCGGTCAGGTGCTGGGGGTGATCGGGCCTTCTGGTTGCGGCAAGTCAACCCTGGCCCGGCTGTTGATAGGCGTGTGGCAGCCGCTGGCAGGCAAGGTGCGGCTGGATGGTGCCGAGCTGTCGCAGTGGGACAAACACCAGCTTGGCCCGCACTTGGGTTATTTGCCCCAGGACATTCAGTTGTTTGCCGGCACCATTGCGCAAAACATCGCACGCTTTGCCGAGGTGGATGCCGACAAGGTGCTGGCCGCCGCGCAACTGGCGGGGGTGCATCAGCTGATTCTGCAATTGCCCGAAGGTTACGAAACGCGCCTGGGCGAGGGTGGCGCAGGGTTATCCGGTGGGCAGAAGCAGCGCATTGGCCTGGCCCGCGCGCTGTACGGTCTACCTGCGGTGATCGTGCTCGACGAACCCAACTCCAATCTTGATGAAGCCGGGGAACAGGCCCTGTTGCAGGCCATTGCCCAGCTCAAACAGCACAAGCGAACCCTGATTTTGATTACCCACAAACCCAATGTGCTGACCCTCACCGACCAACTGTTGATCCTGCGCGAGGGCCAGTTGCAAGCCTTTGGCCCGACGGCCAAGGTGCTAAGCGCACCCGCTGCAGCTAAACCTGCGGCGGCCAAACCGGCGATGAATGTGAGCTACCGGTTGGGTACGGCAGAGGCGAACAAGGCATGACGCAGTTAAATGCCAAGTCCGTTGGCGACAGCAATGTGCTGCAACTGGATGACACACGCTATTCACGCCTGGGCTGGTTATTGATGATCGGCGGTTTTCTCGGGTTTCTCGGCTGGGCCGCATTGGCGCCGCTGGATAAAGGCGTCGCGGTGTCGGGCAAGGTGATGGTTTCCGGGCATCGCAAAGTGGTGCAACACCCCAGCGGCGGGATTGTTGAGCGCATCGACGTGCGCGACGGTGACAAGGTTGCCGCAGGCCAGGTACTGATTCGCTTGAAGGAAACCCCGCTGCTGGGCCAGGCCCAATCCTTGCGCAGTCAGTTTTACGGCTCGCTGGCCAGTGAAGCGCGGCTTAATGCCGAGCGCGACGGTGTGGCCAGTGTGAGTTTTCCCGTTGAGTTGACGGCATTGGCCGCCGAGCCGGAGGTAGCGTCCAACCTGGCATTGCAACGGCAATTGTTCGATAGCCGGCGTCAGGCGTTGCTGCTGGATCAGCAGGGTATCGATGAAAGCATCGCGGGCGCCGAGGCGCAGTTGCGTGGGGTACGTGACTCCCAGGCCAGCAAGGTGCTGCAACGCACGGCCCTGACCGAGCAGTTGCTGGGTTTGCGTGAGCTGGCCCGCGAAGGCTATATCCCGCGCAACCGTCTGCTGGACAGCGAGCGGGTGTACGCCCAGGTGCTGGGTTCCATCAGTGAAGACTACGGCCGTATCGGCCAGTTGCAGCGACAAGTGCTGGAGATGCGTCTGAAAATCCGGCAATTGGCCGAGGAATATCAAAAGGAAGTGCGTACGCAACTGGCCGACACCCGGGTACGAACAGAGGACCTGCGCAATCGGCTGGCATCGGCCGAGTTTGAACTGGCCAACAGCCAGTTGCGTGCGCCGGTGGCCGGGATTGTGGTGGGGCTGGATGTGTTCACCGAAGGCGGGGTGATCAAGCCCGGTCAGGCGCTGATGGAAATCGTGCCCCAGGGCGAGCTCCTGCTGGTCGAGGCCCGGGTGCCGGTCGAGCTGGCCGACAAGGTGCACGCCGGGTTACCGGTGGAGCTGATGTTCTCCGCTTTTAGTCAGAGCACCACGCCGCGGGTGGCGGGGGAGGTGACGCTGGTATCGGCAGATCGCCAGGTCGATGAGCGTACGGACGAGCCGTATTACACGCTGCGTGCCCAGGTCAGCGATGCGGGCATGGCCCAACTGGCCGGGCTGCAGATTCGTCCGGGCATGCCGGTTGAGGCATTTGTGCGCACGGGTGAGCGCTCGATGCTCAATTACCTGTTCAAACCGCTGCTCGACCGCACTCACATGGCATTGGTGGAAGAATGACCGTGCGCCCGTTTTTATATGGATTGCTGATGCTCTGTGCGGGGCCGGTGCAGGCGTTGGGGTTGCTGGAAGCCTACGATCTGGCCGTGCGCAATGACCCGACCTTCCAGGCTGCCATCGAGGAGCGTGCTGCCGGGGAGGAGAACCGCGCCCTGGGCCGCTCCGCGTTGCTGCCGACCTTGTCATGGAACTACAACAACTCGCGCAACGAGTCTGAAGTTACCCAGGCCAGCACCCGGACCGATCGCGATTACCGCAGTTACGCGGCAACCTTGACCTTGCAGCAACCGCTGCTGGACTACGAAGCTTACGCACGATTCCGACAGGGCGCGGCTCAGGCGTTGTTTTCTGATGAGCGTTTTCGCAGCAAAAGCCAGTATCTGGCGGTGCGGGTGCTCAATGCTTACAGTCAGGCGCTCCTGGCGCAGGAACGGATTGAGCTGAGCCGGGCGCAAAAACGTGCTTTTGCCGAACGTTTGCAACTTAACCAGCGGCTCCTTAAAGGGGGTGAAGGGACTCGCACCGATGTACTGGAAACCCAGGCACGGCTGAGCATGGCGGTGGCCGAAGAAATCGAGGCGCAAGACAATCAGGACGCGGCCTTGCGTGAGCTGGAGGCAATGCTTGGCGAACCGTTGCAGATCGGGCAACTGGCCCCGCTGGCGGCGCACTTTGTGATTCAACCGCTGGAACCGCAGCGCTTCGAAAGCTGGCGCGAGCTGGCGCTGGCCAATAACCCGGAGCTGGCGTCGCAGCATCATGCGCTGACCTCGGCCGAGTACGAGGTGGAGCGCAAGCGCGCCGGGCATCTGCCCAAACTCAGCTTGTATGCCAGCAGCCGTCAGACCAGTTCTGACTCCGAGAGTACCTATAACCAGAAGTACGACACCAACAGTGTCGGTATTCAGCTCACCGTGCCGTTGTTCGCGGGGGGATCGGTGTCGGCATCGACCCGCCAGGCCGCGCGGCAATTGTCCCAGGCCCAGTATGAACTGGACGCGCAAACAGCCAGCACGCTGGTGGACCTGCGTAAGCAGTTCAACCTCAATAGCAGTGCAGCGGCCAAGGTGCGGGCCTATGAAATGGCGGTCGAGTCTGCCGGTGCCCTGGTGCAGGCGACGCAGAAAAGCGTAAGCGGTGGTGAGCGGGTCAATCTGGATGTGCTGGATGCCGAGCAGCAACTGTTCAGTGCCAAGCGGGATTTGGCTGAAGCGCGCTATACGTATTTGCTGGCGCGGGTGCAGCTCAAGTACTACGCGGGGTTATTGAATGAAGGGGATTTGCGGCAGGTGGCGGGGTATTTTCGGTGACTCTTGAAGCCCCCTCACCCTAACCCTCTCCCGGAGGGAGAGGGGACTAAAGGCAAAAGCAGTTCTGCGCAACGCCACAAGTCAGCGCCCTCTCCCTCCGGGAGAGGGTTGGGGTGAGGGGCTCTTGGCTTTTGATTTAAGGCCTAGCGACGAACCAGCAACACACCCGATTCCATATGGTGCGTCCACGGGAATTGATCAAATACCGCGCAACGCTCGATACGGTGAGTATCGTGCAGTTGGGCGATGTTCTCGGCCAATGTCAGTGGATTGCACGAGATATACAGAATGTTGTCGAAACGGCGGGTCAGTTCGCAAGTGTCCGGGTCCATGCCCGCGCGCGGCGGGTCGACAAACACACTGCCAAACTCGTAGCTTTTCAGGTCAATGCCCTGCAAGCGACGGAACGGGCGGACTTCATTCAGGGCTTCGGTCAGTTCTTCAGCCGACAGACGCACCAGCGTGACGTTATCCACAGCATTGTCGCGCAGGTTGTTGAGCGCGGCGTACACCGATGTCTTGCTGATTTCAGTCGCCAGCACTTTACGCACGCGGGTGGCCAGCGGCAGGGTGAAGTTACCGTTGCCGCAATACAGCTCCAGCAAATCATCCGAACGCTCGCCCAGTGCGTCGTATGCCCAATTGAGCATCTTCTGGTTGACCGTACCGTTTGGCTGGGTGAACGCGCCTTCAGGTTGTTGATAAGTGAAAGTGCGGCCGGCCACTTCGAGCTTCTCGACCACATGATCGCGGCCAATCACGGCACGTTTACCCTTGGAACGACCGATCACGCTGATATCGAGGTCTTTGGCCAACTGCTCGGCGGCGGTTTGCCAGTGCTCGTCCAGCGGGCGGTGATAGCACAAGGTAACCATCGCATCGCCGGCCAGGGTAGTCTGGAACTCCACCTGGAACAGCTTGTGGCTCAGGGCCGAGCTGGCTTGCCAGGCAGCCTTGAGCTGAGGCATCAATTGGTTGATGCGCAGGCTGGCGATCGGGAACTCTTCGATCAGGATCGGTGTGCGCTTGTCGTCTTGAGCGAACATGGCGTAGTGACGCTCGCCGCCTTCGCGCCACAGGCGGAACTCGGCCCGCAGGCGAAAGTGCTTCAGAGGCGAATCGAACACCTGCGGCTCTGGCGCGTCGAACGGCGCCAGCAGTTCGCGCAGGCGATTGGCCTTGGCCTCAAGCTCAACGGCGTAGGTAGCAGAATCAAACGGCAAAGCACTCATGCGTTAAACCAACCCAGCTTGACCACAAACAGAACCGACAAAATGATCAGCGGTGCATTCAGTTCACGAACGCGGCCCGACAGCAGCTTGATCACGGTCCAGGAAATAAAGCCGAAGGCGATGCCGTTGGCAATGGAGTAGGTGAACGGCATCGCCAGCGCGGTGATCACCACCGGGGCGGCAACGGTCACGTCGTCCCATTCGATTTCGGCCAGGCCGCTCATCATCAGTACGGCCACGAACATCAGCGCAGGCGCGGTGGCGAAGGCCGGAACACTGGCCGCCAGTGGCGAGAAGAACAGCGCCAGCAGGAACATGATGCCGACCACGATGGCGGTCAGACCGGTACGGCCACCGGCGCTCACGCCCGCTGCCGACTCGATGTAGCTGGTGGTGGTCGACGTGCCCAGTAGCGAACCGGCCATGGCCGCGGTACTGTCGGCGATCAGGGCGCGGCCCATTTTCGGCATGTGGCCGTCCTTGCCCATCAGACCGGCGCGCTTGGCAACGCCGATCAGGGTGCCGGAGTTGTCGAACAGGTCAACGAACAGGAAAGCGAAGATCACGCTGATCAGGCCGATATCCAGGGCACCTTTAATGTCCAGTTGCAGGAACGTCGGGGCCAGGGATGGCGGCATCGACATTACCCCACCGAAATCGGTTACGCCCATGGCAATGGAAGCAATGGTCACGGCCAGAATGCCGATCAGCACCGCGCCGCGCACTTTCATCGCCTCAAGGGCCACGATCAGGGCAAAGCCCAGGGAAGCCAGGATCACTTTTGGCTGAGCCAGGTCGCCCATGCCTACCAGGGTGGCCTTGTTGGCAACCACGATACCGGCGTTACCCAGGGCGATCAGCGCCAGGAACAGGCCGATACCGGCGGCAATGGCCGAGCGCAGCGGCAGAGGGATGCTGTTGATGATCCATTCGCGGATGCGGAAGATCGACAACAGGAAGAACAGCACCGCCGAGATAAACACCGCACCCAGCGCTACTTGCCAGGTGTGGCCCATGTGCAGGACCACGGTGTAGGTGAAGAAGGCGTTCAGGCCCATGCCCGGTGCCAGTGCAATCGGGTAGTTGGCGATAATGCCCATGGTCGCCGAGCCGATGGCGGCTGCCAGACAGGTGGCAACAAACACGGCGCCTTTGTCCATGCCCGTTTCGCCGAGGATGCTCGGGTTTACGAACAGGATATAGGCCATCGCCAGGAAGGTGGTGATACCCGCAAGAATCTCGGTACGCACATTGGTGTTGTGTGCTTTGAGTTGAAACAGCCTTTCCAGCATGCCAGTCCCCGTGGCGCCAAATGCGCCGTGATTAAATCGTTTTCAACAGCAAAGCACAGACGCGAACCGCCTGAAGATTTTCTGTCTGTTGGAAAAAGCCGCGCATCATACCAGCAGCTCGTGGATATGGCTGCTTTGGTTACCCTGCGGGGCCATGTTTTATAACCTTGATATGGAAGGCATACTGCGTGCCAGTTTTCGGAGAGACTCATGAAGCACTTCATCAAACATGTATCAGTCTGTTTTGGCCTTCTCCTGAGTGCTGCCGTCAGCGCCGCGCCGGCAATGCCGTTGAGCACTCTCGAAATACTCAAGGTGGCGTCTGTTTCCTGTGCTGTGGAGGATGTGTCCGATGGCCGCGAGCAGACCCGCTGTGACCATAACGGCCCCCATATCAAGGTCTATGTGCTGGAGCGCGGCTACGGCGGCCAGCCGAATGTGACCCTTGACGGCCAGGAAGTGGATGGCGTGCGGGCACCGGTGTGCAATCAGGACGAGGGGCTGGTGGCCTGTAACGGTGCAGGCACCACCGTGGGGCACTTGTACACCATTGATCTGGGTAACAAGGACGGTGGCTGGTTCGAGTTCAGTAACAGTTCGCTGGTACCGCCGCATAACCGGCTGAGTGTGAAGCTATATATAAGGTGAAACCTTCTGTGGGAGCCGTGATCAAGGCTTTTGCTCCACCATCCGGTCCCGATTGGCCAGCCCCGGGAACAGTTTTATCCACAGCCCGGTAACAACCAGCGTGCCGACACCGCCCAGCACGACGGCTGGCACGGTGCCCAGCCAGTGGGCACTGGCCCCGGATTCAAACTCCCCCAGTTGATTGGATGCGCCAATAAACAGGCCATTTACCGCGCTCACCCGACCACGCATCTCATCCGGGGTTTCCAACTGCACGAAGGACGCGCGGATCACCATGCTGATCATGTCCGCCGCGCCCAATACCACCAGCACCGCCAAGGAAAACCAGAACGAAGTCGACAGGCCAAACGCAATGGTTGCAACCCCGAACACGCCCACAGCGGTAAACATGACACGCCCGACCTTGCGCTCTACCGGGAACCTGGCCAGCCACAATGACATCAGCAGGGCGCCAACCGCCGGTGCCGAACGCAACATGCCCAGCCCCCAAGGGCCGGTCAGCAGAATGTCCTTGGCAAATACCGGCAGCAACGCCGTGGCGCCGCCCAGCAGCACGGCAAACAGGTCAAGGGAGATGGCGCCCAGCACGTCCGGGCGGCTGCGGATAAAGCGGATGCCCGCCAGCAGTGAATCCAGCGTGGCCTTGGCTTTATTCAGCGGCAACTGGCGGGCCGGCAGGGTGCTCATCAACACAGCGGCAATCAGGTACAGCGCCACGCTTGGGCCATACACCCAGACACTGCCCAATGCATACAGCAACCCGCCAAACGCGGGGGCGACGATGGTGGCGGATTGCTGCGCCGCCTGAGCCGCAGCCACTGCCCGCGGGAACAGCTCCACCGGCACGATCGAGGGCAGTAGCGCCTGGGTGGCGGGCATTTCGAAGGAGCGGGCAGCACCCAGCAAAAACGCCAGGATGAAAATCATCTCCCGGGTGATGTGGTCGCTTGCGCTGCTGATGGCCAGTGTCAGGGCAATCATTGCCTGTAACGTCTGGCACACGGCAGCCACCCGGCGCCGGTCATAGCGGTCGGCCACATGCCCGGTGTGCAGCATAAACAGCAGGCGCGGGGCGAACTCGATCAGTCCCACCCAACCTAGGTCCATCACATTGCCGGTGAGCTGGTAGAGGTTCCAGCCAATGGCCACGGTCAGCATTTGAAATGCACTGGCAGTGAAGATACGGGCAAACCAGAAGGCCACAAATGGCCGGTGATGGCGTAACAGGAGGGGCTGACTGGTCATTTAAACGGGTCGCGGCCGGGGCAGGGGAGGTCGAGATTATCATTGTTTTGTAACAAATAATGACTCGAAATATCACATTTCCCGAGGTTGAAATGTTTGCCGCAAAACCTTATTCAGGGGATTCCATAAGGTTCTTGCAACGGTCTATATCAAGGGCTGAGGCATCGTGTCACGCGACAACAAACCACATTAGCCGTGTGTCAGGAATGGACTACTCTTTCATCCATGCTTGATCCAGATCAAAACCCTGTGGGTTTTGTCTGAGTGGCCAGTCGGCCAGATCCCTTTTGGTTGTGGTTTAAAAAGCGAGCATCGATTCGCAGCGGCCACGGCTTGCGGGGTAGTTGGATCCGGGCGCGACGCTTGGGTCCTCAACGACCTGATACCTGATAGAGGAAGACTTATGTTCGGTTTGGAGGCTCTCGATCTCGCCCGAATTCAGTTCGCGTTTACCGTGTCGTTCCACATTCTTTTTCCCGCCATTACCATCGGTCTCGCCAGTTATCTGATGGTGCTCGAAGGCATGTGGCTGAAAACCCGTGACGACACCTACCGCGATCTGTACCACTTTTGGTCGAAGATATTCGCCGTCAACTTTGGGATGGGCGTGGTGTCGGGCCTGGTCATGGCCTACCAGTTCGGTACCAACTGGTCGAGGTTCTCGGACTTCGCCGGTGCTGTTACCGGGCCGCTACTGACTTATGAAGTACTCACCGCATTCTTCCTCGAAGCAGGTTTTCTAGGGGTCATGCTGTTTGGCTGGAACCGCGTCGGTCGCGGGATGCACTTCTTCTCGACCGCGATGGTGGCCCTCGGCACGTTGGTTTCGACCTTCTGGATCCTGGCTTCCAACAGCTGGATGCAGACCCCGCAGGGTTTCGAAATCATTGATGGTCGGGTTATTCCGGTGGACTGGCTGGCCGTCATTTTCAACCCGTCGTTCCCCTACCGCCTGGCCCACATGGCCACGGCCGCCTTTGTAGCCACGGCGTTTTTCGTCGGTGCTTCGGCAGCCTGGCACCTGTTGCGCGGTCGCAACACGCCGGCCATTCGTCGCATGTTTTCGATGGCGATGTGGATGGCCCTGGTGGTTGCGCCGGTGCAGGCCTTTATCGGTGATGCCCACGGCCTGAATACCCTTGAGTATCAGCCGGTAAAAATCGCCGCGATCGAAGGTCACTGGGAGAACAAACCGGGTGAGCCGACGCCGCTGATTCTGTTCGGCATTCCCAACATGAAAACCGAGACAACGGACTACAAGATCGAGGTGCCGTACCTGGGCAGCCTGATCCTGACCCATAGCCTGGACAAGCAGATCCCGGCGATGAAGGACTATCCGGCGGCAGACCGTCCTAACTCGACCATCGTGTTCTTTACCTTCCGCATCATGGTTGCGCTGGGCATGCTGATGATCTTTATCGGTCTGTGGAGTGTGTGGCTGCGCAAACGTGGCACGTTGTACGAGAACCGCTGGTTCCTGCGTCTGGTGCTGTGGATGGGCCCTTCAGGCCTGATCGCGATCCTGGCGGGTTGGTTCACCACCGAGATTGGCCGTCAGCCGTGGGTGGTTTACGGGCTGATGCGCACGGCGGATGCCTCGTCCAATCACAGCGTCACGCAAATGAGCATCACGCTGGTCATGTTCGTACTGGTGTATTTCTCGCTGTTCGGCGTGGGTCTGGGCTACATGATGCGTCTGGTACGCAAGGGCCCGATCACTCACGAAGGCGATGACGACACCCACGGTGGCCCAGGCCAGCAACGCACGCCTGCCCGTCCTCTGTCTGCGGCCCATGAGGGTACAGACGAAGGCCACAGCGACAGCCTGACTAAGGGGAATTGAGTCATGGGTATTGATCTGCCACTTATCTGGGCAATCATCATCATCTTCGGGATCATGATGTATGTGGTCATGGACGGTTTCGATCTCGGGATCGGCATCCTCTTCCCCTTTATCAAGGGCGAGAGCGACCGCGATGTGATGATGAACACAGTCGCCCCTGTCTGGGACGGTAACGAAACCTGGCTGGTACTGGGTGGCGCAGCGTTGTTCGGCGCCTTCCCGCTGGCCTACTCGGTGGTGTTGTCGGCGCTGTACCTGCCACTGATCCTGATGCTGATGGGCCTGATCTTCCGCGGCGTGGCCTTTGAGTTCCGCTTCAAGGCACGCCCGGAAAAACGCCATATCTGGGACAAATCCTTTATTGGCGGTTCGCTGGTGGCGACCTTCTTTCAGGGCGTGGCGCTGGGGGCCTTTATTGATGGCCTGCCGGTCGTCAACCGCCAGTACGCCGGTGGTGGAATGGACTGGCTTTCACCGTTCACGGTGTTCTGCGGTGTCGCCCTGATCGTGGCTTATGCCTTGCTGGGTTGCACCTGGCTGATCATGAAAACCGAGGGTGAGCTGCAAGAGCGCATGCACAAGCTGGGTCGCCCGCTGGCGTTGGCCGTGCTGGTACTGATGGGCATCGTCAGCCTGTGGACGCCGCTGGCGCACACCGATATTGCTGCGCGCTGGTTTACCTTGCCGAACTTGTTCTGGTTCCTGCCGGTGCCGATTCTGGTACTGGTGACCATGTACGGTCTGCTCAAGGCAATCGCGCGCAAGGCTCACTACACGCCGTTCCTGCTGACCCTGGTGCTGATCTTCCTGGGCTACAGCGGTCTGGGTATCAGCTTGTGGCCAAATATCATCCCGCCTTCGATCTCGATCTGGGACGCGGCGGCACCGCCACAAAGCCAGGGCTTCATGCTGGTTGGCACCTTGTTTATCATCCCGTTCATCCTGGGTTACACCTTCTGGAGCTACTACGTGTTCCGCGGCAAGGTCACCCACGAAGACGGTTATCACTAGTAGCAAATGCCGCTGTGGCCTGAGGGCCACAGCCTTTTCCCCAAGAGGAGGCCTGAACATGGCTGGCAAGGATTATCTACACGACGTGCAAGAGTGCGAAAAGAAGCCTTTATGGCAACGCATTGGCTGGCTGCTGGTGATCTGGACCGGCAGTGTGGCCACCCTGGCAGTATTTGCATGGCTGATCCGTATGTTTATGACGGCGGCAGGCATGAAAAGCCACTGACTTCCCATCCCGTTGCCTTGCGGCTACGGTTTTATGACCCGCTTCGGCGGGTTTTTTTTCGGCTGGATTTTGTAGGTGTGATGCTATCGCGAGCAAGCCCGCTCCCACGCGGGCACCGCAAAACCTGTAGGTCTGTCTTACTTGCGCGCCTTGAGGATCACAAACTTGGGCGTTGCGGCAACTTGCTCGACGCCACGAAACAGCTTGGCCAGCTTGCTGTGATAGCCCAGATGGCGATTGCCGACTATATACAATGCGCCGCCCACGACCAGCGCTTCACGCGCTTGCTGGAACATGCGCCAGGCGAGAAAGTCCCCTACCACCTGTTGCTGGTGGAACGGCGGGTTGCACAGCACTACATCCAGTGAATCCGGCGCCTGGCTGGCCAGGCCGTCATCAGCCCGCACAGTCACTTCGCGATCACCCAGCGCAGCGTGCCAGTTTTCACGGGCGGACTGCACGGCCATAAATGACTCGTCGACCAGTGTGTAGTGCGCTTGCGGATTGTTCAGCGCGCTGGCGATGGCCAGCACGCCATTGCCGCAGCCCAGATCGGCAACCCGGGCCGAGCCCAGGTTTTTCGGCAGGTGGGGCAGGAATGCCCGGGTGCCGATGTCGAGGTCTTCGCGGCAGAACACGTTGGCGTGGTTGAGCAGCTCGATGGCCGGTTTGTCCAGCCGATAGCGGGTAGGGTAGGGCGAGGTAAATGGCCCCAGCGCCTGGGATGTGGCAATCAGCAGGCGGGCTTTCTTGACCGCCAGCGAGGCTTGCATCGGGCCGATATAACGCTCCAGCAGTTCCCCTGCGGCACGGGGCAGGTGCTTGACCATTGCCCCCGCGATCACCTGGGCCCCAGGTGCCAATTGGCCTTGCAGACGGATCAGTTGCTCTTCAAGCAATGCCAGGGTTTTTGGCACACGTACCAGCACGCAGTCGAATGGCCCGAGCAACGGCTCGCTGGCCGGAATGATCGTGACCGCATCGTAAGCATGGCCATTACGCACCAGGTTCTTCTCCAGCGCCTGTATGGCCAGGAAAGAGTCGCTGCTGCTGGTGACCTGCATAGTGCCCACCAGGCTGATCGCCAGGGCCCCGAAGCTGTCATTGAGCACCAGCACCCGGCTGTTTGCGGGCAGCGCCTGTTCGGCCAGGTGGTTGAGCAAATACTCATCTGCCGCATCAAAGGCCTGTAACGGCTCGTTTTGCTGCTCGGGTTGGCGGATCAGGCGAAGTTCGGCGAAGGGGCTTTCTAGCACGGGCATTTATACAAACTCTGAGGAATCAACTGTTGCATGACCTGCCCCTGAGGGCGTCTGGCAAGAAGAAGAGTCCGTGGGTTTTACAGGTGGCCGTGATTTTACTTTTTTTTGCCGCAGATTGCCTGATGGGTTTATCTGTCGCTGGGCAGGGCGGGTTTATAACAGGCCTGATTTGGCCGCCATGACCACCGCCGAGGTTTTGTTGTTGGCACCCAGTTTTTTCATGGCGCTACTGATATGGAAGTTTACGGTACGGGTGCTCAGGCCCAGAATCATGCCGATGTCGGAGGCGATCTTACCTTCGGCAGTCCACTTCAATACCTCCAGTTCTCGGCTCGACAGGCGGATGATATGAATCTCCAGTCGGTGATGAAGGTGGCAACGTTCAAGCATGGCACTGTGCAGCTGGTTGCAGAGCCACAACACATTGGCAGCCTTGTCTGAGAATTCGTCCTCGGTCACCGGCGTGTTTTTTCTGGCGAGGCTCAACATGCTCACTACGCCGCTGGGGTCATGCACCGATTGTGACCAGCCATAGGTCAGTCCGCAGTTTTGCGTGGCTCGCCACTGGTCAGGGGCTTCACTGAAGACATCAGGACCCCAGATAATGGGCAGGATCGATAACTGGCAGTGGGTCACCAGAGGATTTTTTTGAGAGAGGAGACCTTTTTCATACCTCTCTACATAATCATTTGGATAGTTTGTGATTACCTTGCTATTCGTTGTGATGTTTCCAAGGCGAGGAATCATTCGAAAGAAAAAAAAGTCAAAGCCGTACTCTTCTATTCGTTTGAGTGTGTTTGAGCAAAGTTCGGCCTCGCTTCTGCAAGAAAGGTATTGGTTAGTGCTGATTGAATGATGTGCGGTCATAAGGCGCTCCTGCGGCCCGGCAGAAAATATGCGGTGATATGAGATGCCCTTTAAAGAAGATTTTAGGTGCTGTTTTGAATAATGCTAATTATTTGAAAGTAGGGGTTGATATGTGAAAACTTTGTTGGTTGTAGATGTGGGTGCTCATTTAATAACAGAGTCTAGTTATACGTTTTCGGGTGTAGCTATATAGCAGTTGTATCAGCTCAATGGAGTCGGCTTCCAAAGCTGAATGCATAAACGATCGCCCTAATAGCATTTGGGGGCGTGTTTGCGATGTGACAGGATGCCGCAAAGCCATCACAAACCATCGGTGTTTCTCGGCGCGCCTTTGCGCGACACTAGGGTATTCGCCAATGGAGTGCCCCATGACTGCCAGTGCAGAAAAATTCACCCAGCAGACGATTCTCGACGTCACGCCGCTAACGCCCAGCCTGTTTACTCTGCGTACGACCCGCGACCCGGGCTTTCGCTTTCGCGCCGGGCAGTTCGCCAGGTTAGGGGTGAGCAAGGCCGATGGCAGCACGGTGTGGCGTGCTTATTCAATGGTTTCCTCACCCCATGACGAGTTTCTGGAGTTTTTTTCGATCGTGGTGCCCGGCGGGGAATTTACCGGTGAGCTCAGTCGCCTGGAGGTTGGCGACACCTTGCTGGTGGAGCGTCAGGCCTTCGGCTTTCTGACCCTGGATCGCTTTGTCGACGGCCGTGACTTGTGGTTGCTGGCCACCGGAACGGGTATCGCACCGTTCCTGTCGATCCTGCAGGATTTCGAAGTGTGGGAAAAATTCGAACGCATCGTGCTGGTTTACAGTGCCCGCCATGCCTGCGAACTGGCCTATCAGGAACTGATCGCCGGGTTATGCAGCCGTGAATACCTGGCCGAATATGCGCATAAATTTGTCTATATACCTATCGTTACCCGGGAGCAGCTACCCGGTGCATTGAACGGGCGCATTACTGCGCTGATTGAAAGTGGTGAACTTGAGCAGGCTGCGGGTATTGCGCTGAGCAGTGAATACTCACGGGTGATGTTGTGTGGCAACCCGCAAATGATCGATGACACGCGCAAGTTGCTTAAGGCGCGGGACATGCAGTTGAGTCTGAGTCGCCGGCCAGGACAAGTTGCAGTTGAGAACTATTGGTAGTTGATTTGTATTGTGTTTGACATGAAAAAACAATGGCGCCCCTGAGGGCGCCGTTGTTTATATTGAGCACTTATGGACGGTTATTTTGAACTTTGAGCAAGTCGCGAATTTCGCCCAGTAGTTCCTCTTCTTTAGAGGGCAGTGGCGGTGCGCTCGGAGCGACTGCCTCTTCGCGCTTCAGGCGGTTGATTGCCTTTACCCCCATAAAGATAGCGAACGCGACGATGATAAAGTCGATCACGCTCTGGATGAACTTACCGTAGGCCACAACCACTGCTGGGGCATCGCCAACGGCGGCTTTCAGCGTAATGGCCAGGTCACTGAAGTCCACCCCGCCAATCAACAACCCCAGCGGTGGCATGACCACGTCCCCTACAAAGGACGAAACGATTTTGCCGAATGCCGCGCCGATGATGATACCGACGGCCATGTCGACCACGTTCCCTTTGACCGCGAAGGCCTTGAACTCACTTATCACGCCCATAGGTTATTCCTTGTTACAGATGAGGTTGGTGGGTGCAGTGTAAATCAGCATGGCTGATCTTGCCCGTGCAGCTGTTTACGGGTATGCAATCGACCCGTTTAGTCGTAAGAAGTTTTCTATTGGCGCTCACTACGCGATTGATTGGTGCAATACCAGATCTTTTTCTCAATGGCCGGCTTGAGACCTTTCTATTTAGAATTTGCCCCGCAGCCCTCTAGCCTTTGCTTAGCGCCCAGTTGCGCAACCAATAACCAGAGGACTTCCGCATGACCACCCCCCAAGGTTTCGGCGCGCTTTCACAGCGCCGCCTGCTGTGTGTATTAAGCGCCAGCCTGCTGTCGGTTACGGCCCAGGCCGCCACGCTGACCCGTGACAACGGTGCCGCTGTCGGTGATAACCAGAACTCGCAAACCGCAGGGGCCAATGGCCCGGTGTTGCTGCAAGACGTGCAACTGCTGCAGAAGCTCCAGCGTTTTGATCGCGAGCGCATCCCGGAGCGTGTCGTGCATGCCCGTGGTACCGGCGCTCACGGTACATTTACCGTGACCAATGACCTGAGCGACCTGACCAAGGCCAAGGTGTTTGCCAAGGGCGAAACCACTCCAGTGTTTGTGCGTTTCTCGGCTGTTGTACACAGTGCCCACTCCCCGGAAACCCTGCGTGACCCACGCGGTTTCGCGACCAAGTTCTACACCGCGGACGGCAACTGGGACCTGGTGGGTAACAACTTCCCCACCTTCTTTATCCGTGATGCGATCAAGTTCCCGGACATGGTTCACGCCTTCAAGCCTGACCCGCGTACCAACCTGGATGACGACTCGCGCCGCTTCGACTTCTTCTCTCACGTACCGGAAGCCACACGTACGCTGACCGAGCTGTATTCCAATGCGGGGACCCCGGCCAGCTACCGCGAAATGGACGGTAACGGCGTACATGCCTATAAATTGGTCAACGCCAAGGGTGACGTGCGCTATGTGAAGTTCCACTGGAAGAGCCTGCAGGGGCTGAATAACCTTGATCCGAAACAAGTGACACAGGTTCAGGGCCAGGACTACAGCCACATGACCAACGATCTGGTCACGCATATCAACAAGGGCGACTTCCCCAAGTGGGATCTGTATGTGCAGGTGCTCAAGCCTGAAGACTTGAAGACTTTCGATTTCGACCCGCTGGATGCCACCAAGATCTGGCCGAACGTGGCTGAGCGCAAAGTCGGACAAATGGTCCTGAACCGCAACCCGGCCAATGTGTTCCAGGAAACCGAGCAGGTCGCCATGGCGCCGGCCAACCTGGTACCGGGCATCGAGCCTTCCGAAGACCGCCTGTTGCAGGGTCGGGTGTTCTCCTATGCCGATACTCAGATGTACCGCTTGGGCGCCAATGCCATGCAGTTACCGATCAACGCCCCGCGGGTCGCGGTCAACAACGGTAACCAGGACGGAGCCATGAACCTTGGGCACACCACCTCGGGTGTGAACTATCAGCCAAGCCGCTTGATGCCCCGCGAAGAACCGCAATCTGCGCGATACAGCGAAATGCCACTGTCGGGTACTACACAGCAGGCGAAGATTCAGCATGAGCAGAACTTCAAGCAGGCGGGCGATCTATACCGCTCATTCAGCAAGAAAGAGCGTCAGGACCTGATTGAAAGTTTCGGTGGTTCGCTGGCGACAACCGACGATGAAAGCAAGCACATCATCCTGTCGTTCCTTTACAAGGCTGATCCCGAGTACGGCACTGGTGTCGCCAAAGTGGCCAAAGGCGATCTGAGCCGGGTCAAGGCGCTGGCTGCCAAACTGGCGGATTAACCTCTGACCCTTACCCCAACCCTCTCCCTTTGGGAGAGGGCCAGGGTGAGGGGCTTTTGATTCAGGTGAGCCCCATGCGAACGTTTATTTCCCTGGCCTTGCTGTTGATCAGCAGCTTGAGCCTGGCCGACGGGCCCGACACCCGGGCCCAGCTTCAGGATTACTATTTCGACGCCGCCCGCCGTGGCGATGTGGCAGTAATCGATACCTTTATCGAATCTGGCTACACCCTCGATATTCAAGACAGCAAAGGCTATACCGCGCTGATTCTCGCGGCCTATAACGGCCAGCCCGAGGCGGTGGAGCATTTGCTCAAGGCAGGCGCCAATGCCTGCGTGCAGGACAAGCGCGGTAACACTGCGCTGATGGGCGCTATTTTCAAGGGTGAACTCAAGATCGCTCACCGTCTGATGGCGACTGACTGCAACCCCGATCAGCGCAATGGTGCAGGGCAGACGGCGGCCATGTATGCAGGCCTGTTTCAGCGGGTCGAGTTGCTCAAGGATTTATCCCGCAAAGGGGCTGACCTGAATGCCGAAGATGCATCGGGCAACAGTGCCGCTCGGCTGGCCAATGGCGAAATCCGCATGCCGGTAGCGCGCTGACCAAAGCCCAGTGGGCTATCATCGCGGTTTTTCCGTGGAGTTCAGATGGCCAAGCCCAAGCGCATTTACGGCTGCACCGAGTGCGGCGCAACTTTCCCCAAGTGGGCCGGGCAGTGCGGCGAGTGCGGCGTCTGGAACACCTTGGTGGAAACCATTGTTGAAAGTGGTGCCGCCGCCCCACCTAGCGGCCGTACCGGCTGGACTGGACAACAGGCCCAGATCAAAACCCTGGCCGAAGTCAGCATTGCAGAAATCCCGCGCTTTTCCACGGCTTCCGGTGAGCTGGATCGGGTGCTCGGGGGCGGTCTGGTCGATGGTTCGGTGGTATTGATCGGCGGCGATCCGGGTATCGGCAAGTCCACTATCTTGCTGCAAACCCTGTGTCAGATGGCGACCCGCATGCCGGCGCTGTATGTCACCGGCGAAGAGTCCCAGCAACAAGTGGCCATGCGCGCCCGGCGCCTGGGGCTGCCGCAGGATCAGCTCAAGGTGATGACCGAGACCTGTATCGAAAGCATCATTGCCACCGCCAAGCTCGAAAAACCCAAGGTCATGGTGATCGACTCGATCCAGACGATTTTTACCGAGCAACTACAATCGGCCCCCGGCGGCGTGTCGCAAGTGCGCGAAAGTGCGGCGTTGCTGGTGCGTTATGCCAAGTCCAGCGGCACGGCGATTTTCCTGGTGGGCCATGTGACCAAAGAAGGCGCCCTGGCCGGACCGCGCGTGCTAGAGCATATGGTTGATACCGTGCTGTATTTCGAAGGCGAGTCAGACGGGCGCCTGCGCTTGCTGCGAGCGGTCAAAAACCGCTTTGGCGCCGTTAATGAGCTGGGCGTTTTCGGCATGACCGACAAAGGCCTGAAAGAAGTTTCCAACCCTTCCGCAATTTTCCTCACCCGTGCTCAGGAGGAAGTCCCTGGCAGTGTGGTGATGGCCACCTGGGAAGGTACTCGCCCGATGTTGGTGGAGGTGCAGGCGCTGGTGGACGACAGCCATATGTCCAACCCACGCCGGGTGACCCTGGGCCTGGATCAGAATCGTCTGGCCATGTTATTGGCCGTATTGCATCGCCACGGCGGTATTCCAACCCACGATCAGGATGTTTTCCTGAACGTGGTGGGTGGGGTCAAGGTGCTGGAAACTGCGTCGGACCTGGCACTGATGGCTGCCGTGATGTCCAGTCTGCGAAATCGCCCGTTACCCCATGACCTGCTGGTATTCGGTGAGGTCGGCCTGTCGGGCGAAGTGCGCCCGGTGCCAAGCGGTCAGGAGCGGCTTAAAGAAGCAGCCAAGCATGGTTTCAAGCGCGCCATCGTGCCCAAGGGCAACGCCCCCAAGGAATCACCGCCGGGCCTTAAAGTGATTGGCGTGACCCGTCTGGAACAGGCACTGGATGCGTTGTTCGAGTAGATCTGTGCTCGGGTTGCCTCGTCTTCCGAATAACCGCAAAAGAAGGCTCTAGACCAACGTTGGGGGCTGGTCTTTAGAGCCAGGAGCGCTAAACTCCGGGGGCAGTCTTTCTTGTCCAACTGGCCGGAATTTAAAAATGAATAATAAAAATAGCCTGCTACGCCACATTCCGTGGCTGGTGCTGGCAATTGTAGGAGCCTGCGCCCTTGGCGTAGTTGCATTACGCCGGGGCGAGGCGATCAACGCCTTGTGGATTGTTGTGGCAGCTGTTGCCATTTATCTGGTTGCTTATCGTTATTACAGTCTGTTTATCGCCACCAAGGTGATGCAGCTCGACTCCAGCCGCGCAACGCCTGCGGTGCTCAACAACGACGGTTTGGACTATGTGCCGACCAACAAGCACATTCTCTTTGGTCACCACTTTGCCGCCATCGCGGGTGCGGGCCCTCTGGTCGGGCCGGTATTGGCCGCGCAAATGGGCTACCTGCCAGGCACGCTCTGGCTGATCGCCGGTGTGGTGCTGGCCGGTGCCGTTCAGGACTTTATGGTTCTGTTTATGTCCACCCGCCGCAACGGTCGCTCACTGGGTGACATGGTGCGCGAGGAAATGGGCAAGATCCCGGGCACCATCGCGCTGTTTGGCTGCTTCCTGATCATGATCATCATCCTCGCGGTGCTGGCGCTTATCGTGGTCAAGGCCCTGGCCGAAAGCCCGTGGGGCATGTTCACGGTGATGGCGACCATCCCGATCGCGATGTTCATGGGCATTTACATGCGCTACATCCGCCCGGGCCGCATCGGTGAAATCTCGATCGTCGGTGTGCTGCTGCTACTTGGCTCCATCTGGCTGGGGGGCCAGATTGCGGCGAGTCCAGAGTGGGCGCCGGTGTTCACCTTTACCGGTACGCAAATCACCTGGATGCTCATCGGTTATGGTTTTGTCGCCGCAGTACTGCCCGTATGGCTGGTGCTGGCGCCGCGTGACTATCTGTCTACCTTCCTCAAGATCGGCACTATCGTTGCCTTGGCAATCGGCATTCTGGTCACCATGCCAGAGCTGAAAATGCCTGCACTGACCCAGTTCACCGATGGCACCGGCCCGGTCTGGAAAGGCGGCCTGTTCCCGTTCCTGTTCATCACCATTGCCTGCGGCGCGGTATCGGGTTTCCACGCACTGATTGCTTCGGGTACTACGCCAAAACTGCTGGATAACGAAAGCAACGCTCGTTACATCGGTTACGGCGGCATGTTGATGGAGTCCTTCGTGGCCATTATGGCGATGGTTGCTGCTTCGGTGATCGAGCCGGGTGTGTACTTCGCCATGAACAGCCCGGCAGCCATTGTCGGCGGTGACGTGGTTACCGTTGCGCAAAACATCACGAACTGGGGCTTTGCCATTACCCCGGAGGCGTTGACCGCGCTGGCCAAGGACATCGGTGAAACCACCGTCCTGGCCCGTGCCGGCGGTGCACCGACACTGGCGGTGGGTATCGCGCAGATCCTGCACAACGTGTTGCCGGGTGAAAACACCATGGCGTTCTGGTATCACTTCGCCATTTTGTTTGAAGCCCTGTTTATCCTGACTGCAGTTGACGCCGGTACTCGTGCCGGTCGCTTTATGCTGCAAGACTTGCTGGGCAGCTTTGTACCTGCACTCAAACGTACCGAGTCCTGGGGCGCCAACTTGCTGGCCACCGGCCTGTGTGTGGCGATGTGGGGCTACCTGCTGTATCAGGGCGTGATCGATCCACTGGGCGGCATCAACACCCTGTGGCCGCTGTTCGGTATCTCCAACCAGATGCTGGCGGGTATCGCGCTGATGCTGGCAACCGTTGTGCTGATCAAAATGAAGCGCCAGCGCTACATTTGGGTGACCATGCTGCCAGCCGTCTGGCTGCTGATCTGCACCACCGTGGCAGGCTTTATCAAGCTGTTCGACGCCAACCCGGCAGTGGGCTTCCTGTCCCTGGCCAACAAATACAGCACCGCGCTGGAAGCTGGCCAGGTGATCGCCCCGGCGAAAAACATCGACCAGATGCAACATGTGATCATCAACGCTTACACCAACGCCGGTCTGACCGTGCTGTTCCTGTTCGTGGTGTTCAGCATTCTGTTCTTTGCGATCAAGGTGGGTGTCGCTGCATGGGGCAGCAAAGAACGTACGGATAAAGAGTCACCGTACCAGGCCATGCCAGATGCTTGATGGAGGGTTGCAACCATGTTCAATGACCTGAGTCGCCTCGGTAAATACCTCGGTCAGGCCGCACGCCTGATGGTCGGCATGCCCGACTACGACAACTACGTCGAGCATATGCAAACCAAGCACCCGGACAAGCCGGTAATGAGCTACGAGGCGTTCTTTCGGGAACGCCAGGAAGCGCGTTACGGCGGCAAGGGCGGACCCAAGTGCTGCTGACCCGTTAGGGCCAGTTGTATTCAATTGTGGGAGCGAGCTTGCTCGCGATGAGCGCGCAGCGGTGTTTCAGTTACACCGCGTTGCTTTTATCGCGAGCAGGCTCGCTCCCACATGTTTTTGCGTTACTTTTAAGGAGACTGTGCATGTCCTCTCCCATTCCCGTCACCATTCTCAGCGGCTTTTTGGGGGCCGGCAAAACCACCTTGTTGCGTTATTTGCTCAAGGCCGAGCATGGTCTGAAAATTGCCGTGATCGAAAACGAATTCAGTGATGCCGGGATCGACACCCAGCTGTTGGGGGACGAGCCGGTGCAAGTCATGACCTTGGCCAATGGCTGTGTGTGCTGCACCATCCACACCGACCTGACCAAGGCGCTGTACCTGCTGCTTGAGCGCCTGGACAGTGGCGAAATTGCCTTCGACCGCCTGGTGATCGAGTGCACTGGCCTGGCCGACCCGGCGCCGGTGGCGCAAACTTTCTTTATTGATGAAGAACTGCGCGAACGTTACCTGCTGGACGGCATCATCACTCTGGTGGATGCAGCCCACGCCGATGTGCATTTGAGCCAGACCATTGCTCAGGCGCAGATCGGTTTTGCTGACCGGTTGCTGGTGAGCAAGCGCGATCTGGTGGATGACGCGACCTTTGATGCCTTGAGCGAGCGTTTGACCCGTATCAACCGCCGGGCGCCGATCCGTGTGGTTGAGCACGGCAAGATCGATCTGGCCGAACTGCTGGATGTGCGCGGGTTTAACCTCAACGCAGACTTGGGTGGTGGCCTGAGCTTGCGCCCGGTACAGCCTGCGGCTTCTATCGACCGTATTTCCAGTCTGGTGCTCCGCACCGATAAGCCGCTGGATATCGACAGCCTTAGCGCCTTTATGAATGAGCTGCTGGAAGAGCACGGCAAGCAATTGCTGCGCTACAAAGGCGTGCTGAGCATTGCCGGTGAAGATCGCAGGCTGGTGTTTCAGGGGGTGCTCAAGTTGTATGGCTTTGACTGGGACACCGAGTGGGCGGAAGGTGAAGCCCGTGAAAGCGTGATGGTGTTTATTGCCGATGATTTGCCAGAGGCCAAAATTCGCGAGGGTTTTGCGCGGCTTGGGGTTTGAGTGATAGCTGGCCCTCTCCCGCCGGGAGAGGGTAAGGGGCTTTTGATTTTTTTGTCTCATGGTTATAACGGGTATTTCGCACAATGTTGCGATTGTAAAATCAATGCGGCACATTTCTTTCAATAATACTTAAAAGAAATACCATTTTTCTAAGTTCGGCTGTTTCGCCAAGATAGGAGTGCGGTGATCCCTTGGCTTTTCTTACACCGATATACTTGTTGTGCTGTGTTTTAAGTGTGATCAGTGTGTGCGTTTCGCTTAAGTTGCTCTCTGTAACTATTCTGTTGTTTTGATCGAGTAGTGTGAAGACAAGTGGATGCTTTAGTGTCGGATTTTTCGCATAGAGTATATCCATGTGGTTCTTGGCCAGCCGGTGCCGGTCATACTGGCCAGGGTGTTTGATATGTATTTCATAGCCCTCGACGGTATGCCGGAAGTATAGCTTGAGCGCAGCCTTGACCCCACCTGTGGCGTGGGCTTGAATGCCCATGGCTGCGGAGTCGTCCCGCGATTGCGGTTTGCCGGAGAAGACACCGCCGCTGCCCAGCAAGTCAGTCACTATAACCGGCTGGTTATAAAGAGCTCCTAAAAGATGCAGGTTGTGGTTGGGTACATGCAAGGTGGCGATAAAGGATTGTTGCGAGTCGATAGTCATTGTCTGAACTCTGCTGTTGATGAAAACACATAAGGTTCAGACTAGATTATTATTGTTGATGGGGGGTCCGCTAAGTATTTCAAAATACCAAATGCAATAAAAAGCCCGACTTAAAAGTCGGGCTTTTTATTTAGCTATTTACACTCAGTTGCCGTATACCGGCAGCTTGGCGCAGATGGCTTTGACTTTCTCGCGAACGGCGTCGATAACGGCTTCGTTGTTGATATCAGCCAGAATGTCGCAGATCCAGCCAGCCAGCTCACGGCACTCTTCAACTTTGAAGCCGCGAGTGGTGACAGCTGGAGTACCGAAACGCAGGCCCGAAGTGACGAACGGGGAGCGTGGATCGTTCGGTACGGAGTTTTTGTTTACGGTGATAAAGGCTTTGCCCAGAGCAGCGTCAGCGTCTTTACCGGAGATTTCCTGCTTGATCAGCGACAGCAGGAACAGGTGGTTTTCAGTACCACCCGAGACCACGTCAAAACCGCGCTCGATAAATACCGAAGCCATTGCCTGAGCGTTTTTTACCACTTGTTGCTGGTAAGCCTTGAACTCTGGTTGCAGAGCTTCTTTGAAGCACACGGCCTTGGCCGCGATAACGTGCTCCAGCGGGCCGCCTTGCGAACCCGGGAAAACAGCCGAGTTCAGCTTTTTCTCGATGTCGGCGTTGGCCTTGGCCAGGATCAGGCCACCACGTGGACCGCGCAGGGTCTTGTGGGTAGTGGTGGTCACTACGTCAGCGAATGGAACCGGGTTCGGGTAAACGCCAGCAGCCACCAGACCGGCTACGTGTGCCATGTCCACGAACAGGTAGGCGCCAACCTTGTCCGCGATAGCGCGGAAACGTGGGAAGTCCAGAATCTGCGAGTAGGCAGAGAAACCGGCCACGATCATTTTTGGTTTGTGCTCAACAGCCAGGCGCTCGACTTCGTCGTAGTCGATCAGACCATTGGCGTCGATGCCGTACTGGATGGCGTTGTACAGCTTGCCCGAAGAAGAAACGCTGGCGCCGTGGGTCAGGTGACCGCCGTGTGCCAGGCTCATGCCCAGGATGGTGTCGCCAGCCGACAGCAGGGCCAGGTAAACGGCGCTGTTGGCCTGGGAACCGGCGTGCGGTTGAACGTTGGCGTAATCGGCGCCGAACAGTTCTTTTGCACGGTCGATAGCCAGTTGCTCAACCACGTCTACGTATTCGCAGCCGCCGTAGTAGCGCTTGCCAGGGTAGCCTTCGGCGTATTTGTTGGTCAGAACCGAGCCTTGAGCTTCCATCACCGCTGGGCTGGTGTAGTTTTCCGAAGCGATCAGCTCAATATGTTCTTCCTGGCGCTGAGCTTCTTGCTCCATGGCGGCAAAAAGGTCGGCGTCGAACTTGGCAAGTGTCAAATCACGGCTGAACATGGCGGTCCTCAAGGATCGGGGGCAGAAAAGGAGGGCATTCTAACCCAATGGGTTTTATCTGGCATATGAATGCGATTCACGGTGAGCAACTATGAGCTTCAAGCTTGTAGATCCGAGCTTGCCGCTTGCAGTTGCTCCACCAATTGCCCGGCCGGCATCGGTCGCCCGAACAGATAGCCTTGCACTTCGTCGCAACCGTGTTCACGCAAGAAATCCAGCTGCTCGTGGGTCTCTACGCCTTCGGCGATTACCGCAAGGTTCAGACTGTGGGCCATGGCGATGATGGCCCGGGCGATTTGCGCGTCCTGCTCGCCCGAGGGCAGGCCGTCGACAAAGGTGCGGTCGATTTTCAGTACGTCGATGGGGAATTGCTTGAGGTAGTTGAGCGACGAATAGCCGGTGCCAAAGTCGTCCACGGCAATGCTCAGGCCAAGGTTTTTCAGGCTGGCCAGGATATGTAGCGCCTCACTGACCTCGCGCATGAGGATACTTTCGGTCAGCTCAAGCTCCAGGCAGGCCGGGGACAGGCCGGTTTCCTTGAGGATATTGGCGATGCGCGTGCCCAGTTGGCCATCGGAAAACTGGCGTGCCGAAATATTGACCGAGACTTTGGGCACGCGCACTTTAGCCTGGTGCCATAGCTTGAGCTGGCGACAGGCCTCGGCCAGCACCCAGTCACCCACTTCGACCACCAGACCTAGCTCTTCGAGTACCGGAATAAAGTCGCCGGGCGGAACCAGGCCGCGCCTGGAGTGGTTCCAGCGCAGCAGCGCCTCAACGCCGGTCAGACGTTTGCCGTCGCCGCTGAACTGCGGTTGGTAATACAGGATGAATTCCTGCTGCTCCAGGGCATGGCGCAGGTCGCTTTCCAGTTCAAGGCGCTCAAGGGCGCTGGCGTTCATGTCAGCCTGATAGAACTGGAAGTTGTTTTTGCCGCGCTCCTTGGCGTGGTACATGGCCGTGTCGGCGTTTTTCATCAGCTGGCTGAGTTCATTGCCGTCTTGCGGGCTCAGGGCGATACCAATGCTGGCGGTGACAAAGAACTCGCGGCTTTCAAGAACAAAGGGTTTTACCAGGCTGGCGAGGATCTGTTCGGCCACGTTAATGGCCCGGTTCAAGGCCTTCTGGCGGGTGCTGCGAGGTTGCAGAAGCAGGGTGAACTCGTCACCGCCCATGCGCGCCACGGTATCGTCGTCACCCACGCAGGCGAGCAGGCGGATGGCCATGTCCTTGAGCATACGGTCGCCGGCCGCGTGACCCAGGGAGTCGTTGATCGGCTTGAAGCGGTCGAGGTCCAGGAACATCAGTACCACCCACGACTTGTTGCGCTCGGCCTGTTGCAGCGCAGTGTGCAGACGGTCCTGGAACAGGGTGCGGTTGGGCAGGTGGGTCAGGGCGTCGTAATAGGCCAGACGGTGAATGCGCTGTTCGCTGGCCTTGCGCTCACTGATATCACTGAAGAAGCACACATAGCTGGCCAGATCGCCTTCATCATCGAGCACTGCCGTGATGCCGACCCAGGCCGGGTAGTGTTCGCCGTTCAGGCGCTTGAGCCAGACCTCACCCTCCCATGTACCGTGCAAATGCAGTTGCTTGAGCACATAGGCGAGGTGTGCGCGTTGTTGGTCATCGACAGTGAGCATGCTTGGTAACTGGTCGAGCACTTGTGCGACGGCGTAACCGCTGACCCGGCTGAATGCCTCGTTGGCTTGCACGATATAGCCTGCGGGGTCGGTAATCAGGATGGCCGAGGTGGAGTGTTCAAATACCGTGGCGGCCATACGCAGGTCTTTTTCGGCCCGGCGTTGCTGACTCATGTCACGGCCAACACCCAGAATGCCTTCAAAACTGTCGTTTTCATCCCACACCAGTACCAGACGCAGCTCGATGGGCACCTTGTGCCCGTCGGCGCGCAGGCAGTCGAACAGAAACAGCTGGGTTTGCACCTGGGCACGCAAGGCGGACAGTTGCTGGGGCTTGTGCAGCGCGGCACGGATGCGCTCGATCAGGTTGTAGATGCCCTCCAGCTGTTGCGGGGTGGCAATAATCGACTGCCAGCCATTGTCGAATACCCATTGTGCGTCATAGCCCAGTACGGTCTGTATGGAGGGGCTGAGGTAGTTCATGCGTAACGAGCTGTCAGTGGAGAAAATCACGTCACTGATGCTTTCGGCCAGCATCCGGTAGCGCTGCTCGCTGTCGCGCAATGACTCGCTGGCTTCGATCTGATCGGTGATGTCTTTGGCCACCCCGACAATTCGCGAGACTTGATCTCCGGTATCACGGGCAAAAGCCTGCTCGCGGATGTCAAAGCGCCGCCAGGTGCCCTGTTGATGGCGAAACCGCAGTTGGCATTGCATCAACTGCTTGTAGCCATTTTCCCGCTGTTCTTTGCGCAACTGGTGATAGCGCTCGGCGTCTTCAGGGTGCAACAGTAATTCCCAGAAGTAAGCGCCCATTTCCTGTAGTTCGACAGCACTGTAGCCCAGGGTCTGGCCAAGGTGATGGTTGCTGAAAATGATCCGCTGGCTGATCACATTTTGTACATAAAGATGGTCGGGTACGGTACGTACCACATCGGACCAGAAGCTTTCGCGCTCTTGCAGGGACAGCTCAATCAGCTTGCGGCTGGTGATATCGCTGATGCTCAGAATGACCGCGTGATAATCCACATGGTCCACCGGCAGGCGCAGTACCAGCCATAGATGCTGGTCCCGGCCATTGGCGTCGGTCAGCTTTATTTCCAGTTCAAGTTGCTGTTGCTGATCAAGTACGGCCTCAACGATCTGATAGCCAATGGCCGAACTGCTCAGCGGGCAGCCGTTGATCAGCTTGTGCCAGGCACCCTCTCCTGAGTCGACCTCCAACAGTTGCATGGCTACCTGGTTGACTTCGGTGATGCGCAGTTGCTCGAACAACTGGCGGCGATGTTCCGGGTGATCGCTTAGCCAATGCTTGAGGGCGTCAGTACCCTGGAGTTTTTCGCGTTCAAGAAACCCCGGCAGGCTGGACAGGTCGAGCACGCAGAGCGCGACCCCGGTGCCTTCAAAAATATCGTGGTAACGCCGGCGGCCTTCATGCAACTGGCGCTGGCGGCGGCGCATGTTCAGCAGCGCAACAATGGGCAGCAATGAAAACAGCAAGCCAAGCAGGCATTTGCCGATCAGGCCGGGCAGCAGTTGCTCGATAGCCTGGCGGTCATTGAACAACCCGCGCAGTTGCCAGTCGCTGTGGCTGATAGCCGTGAGCAGTACGGTGTCGTCTTCCTCGTGCTGGCTCAAGGCCGAGGGGGGCGAGATGTTTTTATCCGCGCGGCTGAGCACTTTGCGCGTCTGGCTGTTTTCCACCAGCCATTGCGGCCGATGGCTGCTGTTGGCGTTCTGATGCGTGAAGTTTTGCAGCAGGTCCGGGCTCATGCGCAGAAGCCAGTAACCGTTGATGGCGCCGCTGGGCTGGCGCAGCAACAGGTAGATGATGCTGGCGTCAGCGTTGTTGCTGAAGTAATAGCCGTCAGTGCGGTTGCGCGAAGGGCTGCGTTTGACCCAGTCGGCCAGATACGCAGCATCGGGGCTGGTCCCGGTACTGTCGAGCAACACCTCGCCACCGGGGCCGAGCAAGGCCAGGCTTTGCAGCGATGGCAGGGACTGGCTCAGTTGCTTGACCAGCGCCTGTTGCTGGCGCAGGTTCTTTGGCGATTTGTCCACAGGCAGCAGATTGAGAGCGGTTTCGGCGCGCAGGGCCATGCTCAGGCCGATATGGTCGGCCAGGTCGGCGCTGTAGTTGATGCTGGTCTGACGCTCTTGCTGCAGGGTTTCCTGAAACTGCTCGATCAACAACCAGAACAGCATCGCCAGCAGCAGCAAAACCAGGGCCGCCAATGCACTTTTCAACGTTCCGCGCACAGGTGTCCCGAGTAATTGGCTGGACGCTTTGGCAAGAGTGGGCGCGGTGACATTGGGCAACTTGTGATCCTGCGATTTGGCGGCAATGGCGCGAGGCCCCCTAAAGGCGCCAAGCATGCCTTGGGTTGTGGCAAAGTGCCAGTCCTCTGGTCTGCGCTGGTTTGCCCTGCCTCGCGCATTCAGGTAGATTCTGGGGTCTACACTTATGCTTTTTCTGCGAGCAGGCATTGATCCCGATCAGTCCCTGACTTTCTGCTATGGCCTGATCCGGGCATAGCTCGCGCCTTATTCACCCGTCACTGACCCTAGGTTATCCATGGCTCAATACGTTTTCACCATGCATCGGCTGAGCAAAGTTGTTCCGCCGAAGCGGGAAATCCTGAAAAACATCTCCCTGTCGTTTTTTCCGGGCGCCAAAATCGGCGTGCTCGGCCTGAACGGTTCGGGTAAATCCACCCTGTTGAAAATCATGGCAGGCGTTGACACCGAGTTCGACGGCGAAGCCCGTCCGATGCCGGACCTGAACATCGGTTACCTGCCACAGGAACCGCAACTGGATCCGAGCAAAACCGTACGTGAAGTGGTGGAAGAAGCCGTTAGCGTGATCAAGGACGCCCAAGCGCGTCTGGATCAGGTTTACGCCGAATACGCGGACCCCGATGCCGACTTCGACAAGCTGGCCGCTGAACAGGCCAAGCTCGAAGCCATCCTGCAAGCAAGCGACGGTCACAACCTTGAGCGCCAGCTCGAAGTTGCTGCCGATGCGCTGCGCCTGCCGGCCTGGGATGCCAAGATTGAACATCTGTCGGGTGGCGAGAAGCGCCGTGTGGCCTTGTGCCGCCTGCTGCTCTCGGCCCCGGACATGCTGCTGCTCGATGAGCCGACCAACCACCTGGACGCCGATTCGGTTGCCTGGCTGGAGCACTTCCTGCACGACTTCCCGGGTACCGTGGTTGCGATTACGCACGACCGTTACTTCCTGGACAACGTAGCGGGCTGGATCCTGGAACTTGACCGCGGTGCAGGCATTCCTTACGAGGGCAACTATTCGGGCTGGCTGGAAGCCAAGTCCGATCGTCTGGCTGCCGAATCCAAGCAGCAGTCGGCCCATGAAAAGGCCATGAAAGACGAGCTGGAATGGGTTCGTAAAGGTGCCAAGGCGCGTCAGTCCAAGTCCAAGGCCCGTCTGCAACGTTTCGAAGAACTGCAATCGCAGGAATTCCAGAAGCGCAGCGAAACCAACGAAATCTACATCCCGGCCGGTCCGCGCCTGGGTGACAAGGTTATCGAGTTCAAAAACGTATCCAAGGGTTACGGCGATCGCGTGTTGATCGACAACCTGTCGTTCGCCATGCCTAAAGGCGCCATCGTAGGCGTGATCGGCGGTAACGGTGCCGGTAAGTCGACCCTGTTCCGCATGCTGATGGGCAAAGAGCAGCCGGATTCGGGCAGCATCGAAATCGGTGAAACCGTGCAACTGGCATGCGTTGACCAGAGCCGTGACGACCTGGATGGCAGCAAAACTGTGTTCCAGGCGATTTCTGACGGTTCCGATGTGATCCGTATCGGCAACTACGAAATTCCGTCGCGTACCTACGTAGGTCGTTTCAACTTCAAAGGTGGCGATCAGCAGAAGTTCGTCAAGGACCTGTCCGGTGGTGAGCGTGGTCGCCTGCACCTGGCACTGACCTTGAAAGAGGGCGCCAACGTGCTGCTGCTCGACGAACCGTCCAACGACCTTGACGTTGAGACATTGCGTTCGCTTGAAGAAGCACTGCTGGACTTCCCTGGTGCTGCAATTGTGATCTCTCACGATCGGTGGTTCCTTGACCGCGTCGCGACTCACATCCTGGCGTACGAAGACGACTCGCAGGCTATCTTCTTCGAAGGTAACTACACCGAGTACGAAGCTGACCGTAAAAAGCGCCTCGGCGAAGCGGCAACCTTGCCGCACCGTGTGCGTCACAAAAAACTGGCCCAGTAAGGGCAGTTTGCAATACAAAACGGCGCCTTCGGGCGCCGTTTTTTTTGGGTGAACATTGGCCTGGGTCCCGTAGTCGCTGCCGAGGAACGAGAGCTGCGAGCTCTTGATCTTTAAAAGCTCGCAGCCTTCGTTCCTCGTCAGCGACTACGTAAACGTGTTTATAGGTGGTGCAAAACTGGGTACAAGAAGTATTTTTTTGGTGCGCAAAAGCTCGATAAATCGGTGCTATTTATATAAATGCACCATTTAAATTCAGAACTGCGACATTTTGCGCTGTCGCGGTGCCACATGAATTGATAAAGTTCCGGTCAATCTCCGTTTAACGACAATAAATTTGCCGAGACTTACCATGATCGAATCCGTCGACCAGTTCCTTGCCCGCCTGAAAAAACGTGACCCGGACCAACCTGAATTCCACCAGGCAGTGGAAGAGGTCCTACGCAGTCTGTGGCCGTTTCTTGAAGCCAATCCGCATTACCTGACTTCAGGCATTCTTGAGCGTATTTGCGAACCTGAGCGCGCGATCGTGTTCCGTGTTTCTTGGGTAGATGACGAAGGCAAAGTGCGGGTCAACCGCGGCTTCCGTATCCAGATGAACAGCGCCATTGGTCCGTACAAAGGCGGCCTGCGTTTCCACCCGTCGGTGAACCTGGGCGTGCTCAAGTTCCTGGCCTTTGAGCAAACTTTCAAGAACTCCCTGACTTCGCTGCCCATGGGTGGCGGCAAGGGTGGTTCGGACTTCAACCCCAAGGGCAAGAGCGACGCCGAAGTCATGCGTTTCTGCCAGGCCTTTATGAGCGAGCTCTATCGCCATATCGGTTCGGATGTTGATGTACCAGCAGGCGACATCGGTGTGGGTGCCCGTGAAATCGGCTTTATGTTTGGCCAGTACAAGCGGCTGAGCAATCAATTCACCTCGGTGCTGACCGGCAAGGGCATGAGCTACGGCGGCAGTCTGATCCGCCCTGAAGCCACCGGCTTTGGTTGTGTGTACTTCGCCCAGGAAATGCTCAAGCGCAGCGGCCAGCGCATCGATGGCAAGCGCGTGGCAATTTCCGGTTCCGGTAACGTGGCGCAATACGCGGCGCGCAAGGTCATGGACCTGGGCGGCAAAGTGATCTCGCTGTCGGACTCCGAAGGCACGCTTTACTGCGAAGCCGGTTTGAGCGAGGAGCAATGGGAAGCGTTGATGGACCTGAAGAACGTCAAGCGCGGCCGGATCAGTGAGTTGGCTGGGCAGTTTGGGGTGGAATTCCTGGCGGGTCAGCACCCGTGGAGTCTGGCGTGTGATATCGCGCTGCCATGTGCTACCCAGAATGAACTGGACGCCGAAGCGGCCCGTACGCTGCTGAAAAATGGCTGCGTCTGCGTGGCTGAAGGCGCGAACATGCCGACCACTCTGGAAGCGGTCGATCTGTTTATTGAGGCCGGAATTCTGTTCGCCCCGGGCAAGGCATCCAACGCCGGTGGCGTAGCGGTCAGCGGGCTGGAAATGTCGCAAAACGCCATGCGCCTGTTGTGGACGGCGGGCGAGGTGGATAGCAAGTTGCACAACATCATGCAATCGATTCACCATGCCTGCGTGCATTACGGCGAAGAAAACGGCCGGATCAACTACGTAAAAGGCGCGAACATTGCCGGTTTCGTCAAAGTTGCCGACGCAATGCTGGCCCAAGGCGTGGTGTAGGCCCCCATCCTGTGGGAGCGGGCTTGCTCGCGATTCAGGCGACGCGGTAAAGCAGGAACACCGCGTCGATACCATCGCGAGCAAGCCCGCTCCCACATTGGGGCTGTCTATTTTGCAAGCGTCTTGTGTTCAGCCAGTTCCTGTTCGATAAAGGCCGCGATCATGGCGCGGTAGACGCTTTCAGTGACGTCCGGGCTGGCGCCCAGCTCATCGGCCAACGTCCGTACCTTGCTGATCACCTGCTCAACCCGTTGCGGCGCCCTGACCGCATCGCTGTCTTTCTTGAACCGCGCCGCTTGCGATACGTAAGCCCCGCGCTCGGCGATCAAGCCGACAATCTGGCGATCCAGCCCGTCGATTTTCTCGCGCACTTGCTCAAGGGAATCACAGTTAACAGCCATGTCTTGAAAACTCCTTAGTAGTGATACCACTTCAACTCCAGCATCACTTCGTTGATGGGGGTGGTCAGCTTGCTGAATTCACGCTGTGCGCTCAGGCGCAGACCCAGATTGCGTGAAATTTCCCATTGCTGATTCAGGCTCAGGCTACGACGGATTTCACCGTTGGTGAAGTAGTCGCCCTTGGCTTCCAGGCTCAGGTTGCCCACCGGGTTACGCCAAAGAAGCCCGGTATTGAAGCCCGCTGCCGGTGCCACAAACGCCGCGAAGTCGTTGTTGTGCTCGATGCGTACCGTACCGAGCGCGAAACCGAGCAGGTTGTCGCCCATCTGCCAGGTGCCGCCCGCACCACCGTTGACGTGGCTGACCAGGTTTTCGTCGCCATGCTTGCCGAGTACCCGTTCCAGCCCGCCGCCCACTTGCCATGACCAGGGTTGCAGCAGGTCGTTGCGCGGGGTCAGGGAACGAATGTTGGCTAAGTCCAGTTGCTGCACTTGCCACTTGTTTCCTTCGTACTGACGCAGCTTGAGTTGCAGGATTTCAATCTGCGCGCCCAGCGGGAAACCCGGCGCGTTGTCATTCAAGTCGTGGTAAGCCATGCGCAGGCCATATTCGGCAAAAGCCTTGCCGTCACGGCTACCGGCACCCAGTTGCCAGGTGCGCGATTCGTGACCGTTTTCAGGCAGCTCGGGTTTGTCGACTTGCAGTTCTGGCGCAGGGTTCTGGTTGATCGCCCGCAACAGTTCAAAGCTGCGCTGAGAACGTGCGGGGTCGCGCTCAAGGCCATTGGCCCGGTAGCGTTCAAGCCGATAGGCAGCGTCGATAATCAGCGCCTGGCGTGCCTTGGGCAGCGCCTTGAAGCTCGGGTTTTGCAATTGGCCCTGATCGGCGCTGACCTGCAATACCCATTGCTGCTCTTCAGGGTCGAGGGTCTTGGCCCTGTCCAGCAATTCGCGTTCGCGGGACGGCCGGTATTCGATGCTTTCGACCAACCCGGCTTCCTTGACCGCTTTCACGGTGTCGGTGGGGATCGCGGTCAGCGGAAACTGGGTGGTCAGTTGCAGGCCGGGGCGGGCCACTTGCAACAGCTCCAGCAGGCGATAGGAGCAGTTTTCGTCAAAGAAGAAATAGTCGAACTGGATCTGCTTGAGTTCCCACACATGTTCGACCATGCGTTGGGTTTCTTCTGGTGTCAGGTTAAGCCGGTATTCCCACAAGTCGCGGTTTTCCAGGCTACGGTACTCCGAGAGCTTTTCCTGATAGGGCACCAGCGCGAACAGGCCGGGATAGCCCCCTGCCAGTCCCTTCCAGGCATACAGGATGCTGTTGTCGGAGCCCTCGATATAGGCGCCGAAGTTGATTGCGTAGCTGAGCAGGGCGGTCTTGTTGTGTTGCACGTCGGCCTGGTCGATGCGCAACAGGGTATGGCCGAACATGGAGGACGGACTGTTGAGGTAGGCCGCCGGGAAAATCATCACCGTGCTGTGCGGTGCCACGTCCTTGAACCACTGGGTGAACTCTGCACACTCGGCCTTGGGCAGGTCGTTCAGGTTCAGTTGGGCCTTGAGCCAGCGGGTTCGGGCCGGGTACACGCATTGCGGGTGCTTGTCGCCCAGGCTCAAGGGTTTGTACAGCGCCTCGACGGTCGCGCGCAGTTCGGCATCAGGGTGATGGGCGCCGTCAGGGGCGAGAAAAAATTTGTCGTCGCTGACATAGCTTCGCCAGCCGCTCAGCTTGCCGGCTTCGTAATGCCCCAGTGAGATCCAGAACGGGTCGTTGGCCAACTGCTGCACACGTTGACCGTCGATATGAGGTGCGGCATACAGCGGGGCGCAGGCACAGAGCGCCAGATAGGCAAGGCGTTTGAGCATGTTCGGCAACTGTTGTCAGACGAATAGAAGTGAAGCAGGAGAATACCCGCTCCGGAAGGAGCGGGCGGGTCTCATTGTCTTACGCCGCTGTGGCGTATTTGGCCAGGCGTGAGTCGCCTTTGAGGATGGCCAGGGTGTTGGTGTGCACGTCTTCAGCCGTGACGTCGGCCTTGCTGAAGATTTGCTGGAAGTGCTCGTGGGTGACGGCGGCGAAATGCTCGCGGTCTTCAGGAGCAACGCCCAGTACCACCGCGTAAGTGGTCAGTGCTTCGCCATTGCCTTTGGCCATGTCTTCGGACAGCTCGTTCATCATGCCATTCATGGCAATCCACGATTTGCCGCCGTAGGTCAGGGCGTCCTTGGTGGTACAGCCGTTGGTGCCGGAGGTCATGCCGAAGGTGGCGTTACCGGAGGTGCCGTTGGTGGTGGACGCCAGGAAGTGGGCCGGGGTGCCACGCTGGCCTTCGAATAGCATGTTGCCCCAACCGCAGTTCGGGCCGCCCGGTGCCTGGGCCATCGCATTGAGGGAAACAACCGTAAAGAGAGTACCGAGAAGAATCCGTTTCATAAGCTGTGTTCTCTATATGTGTGCAACCAATGGACAAGGGTTTCTGGCCCTGAAGCGCCAGTACGAGCCGGTTATGCCTTCCAGCCGCGTAACAGCTTGGAGTCTAGGCGCGATCGGCAGGTTCCGTGGTTTTTTGTAAAACAATCACTGTTGATGCACATTTTTTGCCCGTAATCATTGGGGGGCGAGTTTTCCCGTGTTGTACGCCTTGCCAGTGATGTACAGCCAGCGCCAGAATGCTGCCATCTGCCCCGCCCGATGTAAGGAAGCCCGATGCCTGATTCTGTTGCCACCAGCTTGCGTCTAGCGCCTGATGCGCTAACCCGTCCTTTTTCTGCTGAACAGTTCAGCTTCTCGAATACCAATGATCTGGAACCTTTTCGCGGCATTCTCGGCCAGGAGCGCGCGGTCGAAGCCTTGCAGTTCGGCGTGGCAATGCCACGTCCGGGTTACAACGTTTTTGTCATGGGCGAGCCGGGAACAGGTCGCTTCTCGTTCGTCAAACGCTACCTCAAGGCTGAGGGCAAGCGCCTGAAACCGCCGAGTGACTGGGTCTACGTCAACAACTTCGACGAGCCCCGTGAGCCGCGAGCCCTGGAGCTGCCTTCCAGTAGCGCAGGTGCCTTTATTGGCGATATCAATCACTTGATCGACAATCTGCTGGCGACCTTCCCGGCAGTGTTTGAACACCCGACGTATCAACAGCGCAAAAGCGCGATCGACCGCGGCTTCAATCAGCGTTACGACCGTGCGCTGGATGTGATCGAGCGTCTGGCCCTGGAAAAAGGCGTGGCGCTGTACCGCGACAGCAGCAACGTGGCATTTACGCCGATGAGTGATGGCAAGGCGCTGGATGAGGCCGAGTTTTCGCAATTGCCTGAGGCCGAGCGCGAACGTTTCCACGAGGACATTTCCGAGCTGGAAGAACGACTGAACGAAGAGCTGGCCAGCCTGCCGCAGTGGAAGCGTGAATCGAACAACCAGCTGCGTCAGTTGAACGAAGAAACCATCACCCTGGCCTTGCAGCCGCTGCTGTCGCCGTTATCGCAGAAGTACGCCGAAAACGCCGCAGTTTGCGGCTATCTGCAAGCGATGCAGGTCTACTTGCTGAAAACCGTGGTCGAGCAACTGGTCGACGACAGCAAGACCGACGCCCAGGCGCGCAAGTTACTCGAAGAGCAGTACCTGCCGAGTCTGGTGGTAGGGCAGCCGCTAAGCGGCGGCGCACCGGTGGTGTTTGAGCCGCACCCGACTTACGACAACCTGTTTGGCCGTATTGAATACAGCACCGACCAGGGCGCGCTGTACACCACTTATCGCCAGCTGCGCCCCGGAGCCTTGCACCGCGCCAATGGCGGTTTTTTGATTCTTGAAGCCGAGAAAATGCTCAGCGAGCCATTTGTGTGGGATGCCCTCAAGCGCGCCCTGCAATCACGCAAACTGAAAATGGAATCGCCGCTGGGCGAGATGGGGCGTCTGGCCACCGTGACCCTCAATCCGCAGGTCATTCCCCTGCAGGTCAAAGTCATTATCATCGGTGCCCGCCAGCTGTATTACACGCTGCAAGACCTGGATCCGGACTTCCAGGAGATGTTCCGGGTACTGGTCGATTTCGACGAAGACATCCCGATGGTCGACGAGAGCCTTGAGCAGTTCGCCCAGTTGCTCACCACCCGCACATCGGAAGAGGGCATGGCGCCGCTGACCGCTGGTGCAGTGGCGCGCCTGGCCACCTACAGCGCACGCCTTGCCGAGCATCAGGGCCGTTTGTCGGCGCGTATTGGCGATCTGTTCCAGCTGGTCAGCGAGGCGGATTTTATCCGTCATCTGGCGGGCGATGAAATGACCGACGCGGGCCATATCGAGCGCGCCCTCAAGGCCAAGGCCACCCGCACCGGGCGTGTTTCAGCACGAATCCTGGATGACATGCTGGCGGGGATCATTCTGATCGATACCGATGGCGCGGCTGTGGGTAAATGCAACGGCCTGACCGTGCTGGAAGTCGGTGATTCGGCCTTTGGTGTGCCTGCGCGGATTTCCGCCACGGTGTATCCGGGCGGCAGCGGTATTGTCGATATCGAGCGCGAAGTTAACCTGGGGCAGCCGATCCACTCCAAGGGCGTGATGATTCTGACCGGATACCTGGGCAGCCGTTATGCCCAGGAATTCCCGCTGGCGATTTCAGCCAGCATTGCACTGGAGCAATCCTACGGTTATGTCGACGGCGACAGTGCGTCGCTGGGAGAGGCCTGTACGCTTATTTCGGCATTGTCAAAAACCCCGCTCAAGCAGTGTTTTGCTATTACCGGATCGATCAACCAGTTCGGTGAAGTGCAGGCCGTGGGCGGGGTCAATGAGAAAATCGAAGGCTTCTTCCGACTCTGCGAAGCACGCGGGCTGACAGGCGAACAGGGGGCGATCATTCCCCAGGCCAACGTGGCGACCTTGATGCTGGACGAGAAGGTGTTGAAGGCGGTACGTGAGGGCAAGTTTCACGTCTACGCCGTGCGTCAGGCCGATGAGGCCCTGAGTTTGCTGGTGGGCGAGCCTGCGGGTGAGCCGGATGCAGAAGGGCAGTTTCCGGAAGGCAGCGTGAATGCCAGGGTGGTCGAGCGGTTGCGGGTGATTGCTGAAATGATCAACGACGACGACCTCAAGGAAGCCGAAAAGGAGCTGCTGGCGGAAGCCCTGGCAGCGAAAAAGCCGGCCTGATCCCTTAAAGCGAAAGCTGTGGGAGCGGGCTTGCTCGCGATGCAAACGACGCGGTGTAAGGGTTACACCGCTGCAATTGAATCGCGAGCAAGCCCGCTCCTGCAAATCCACGGTGCAAATCGACAAAGCCGTTGGTCATCGGCAACTTTTCATACGCTAATTTTCTTCTATTCTCAGGGCATGGACACCACTGTCGTCACTGGATCGATGCAGCCCGTAGTCTGCGGCTGAAGACAGGCTCTACCGAGGGTCGCCGTCATGTCGCGCAACCTTTGCCTTACTCGCCAATGCTTGGGCCTGGTGACCCGTATTGAATGCAGCATTCGACCGCTGGCAGGCAACAACGGGATGTGGACGCTGCTCTTCGCCGCCGGTCTGGCCGGTGAGCAACCCTCCACGATCAAGGCACAGGGCCCTTTCCCCGGGCCGTTCGTGGCCGAAACCATTCTCGAATCAATAGTCGAAAGCCTGACCCTGCACGGTTACCAGTTGGCTGACGACCCGCAGATCTGGTGCCTGCATGTGCAGGCCCAGTTACGCCAGATCAATGGCGGGCGTTGTCACGGTTAGGCGGCGTTTATTGGGGTGTGCTGGCTTCCGGGGCTTTTTCGAGTTTGACTTCAAAACCGTACTCGACAGGGTTCAGCGCGGTGCGGGCATAACTTTCCAGCTGTGTCGGCTGGCCATAAAAGTAATGCACGTCGAATGCGGCCGCCCCATCGGGTTCGCTGCTATGACTGACCGCGGCCACTTCCTTGAGATAATTACCCGTGTCGTCCTTGGCATAAAAGCGCCAGGCCTCGGCCGGGAACACCTTTTGATCAACGATCAGGGCATTGCCTTTTAGCTCAAGGCCTTTGGGCAGTCGGGCAACGTCCAGCACCTGTTTGTCGATATCGGCGATAAACAGAGGCATTGAGCCAACCGCATAGGCCGGAGTTTCGGGGAACAGGTTCAGGTCATAGGTGATAACCCCCGCATGGGGGTCTACATCGAAGGCTTCTGCAGGCAATTCCAGCGGTTCGCTGCGATTACCGTTGTCGTCTTCGGCAAAAAAGGTCACAGGCGCGTCAGACTTGTCCGGGAGTATACCGAGCATTTCGTCGTTGAAAGTGGCAGGGTGGCTGAACTCAATGGACGCAGCGCTGGCATCGTCAACCGACTGGCTGATGACTACGCTCTTTTCCAGTTGTTCGGGTGCCAGCGTGGCGTCTTTCAGATAGCTGGCAGCCTGATCGTCATACACCACGACGTTGAGCGGCAGCGGCTGGATTTCTTTGCCCGCCACGTGCTTGTCGAGCGTGTGCACCGGCAGGTCGAGGGACTTGCGGGTGACATTGGCCGTGGAGAAGTCGAGCACGTTGATATCGACATTTTCCACGGTGCCGTTGAAGTACACCTTGCTGTAGTGATGCGGGTGTTGCTGGTCGAAGGCCTTTTGCTCGTTATCCAGTTGTTGCTCGAAAGCATCACTCCAGGCGGTTTGCTTGAGCATCTCGGCCAGTTGTTGCTGGTAAAACGCCAGTTGTTCAGCGTTTTCGTTGATCGAGCCTGAGCGTGTGAGGAACTGCCCGGTCGCGTCGCGGGCCTGGATGATCAGCGGGTTGAGCGGGGTGTCACGCACTTGCTCGGCCAGCGCAGCGCTGTTGACGATATCCACTTCGGCAAAGTTCTTGCCCAGTGCCAGCAGGGTTACGCTGATCGTGCCGTCGGTACGGGTTTTACCCACATCCTTGGCGTTGAGGTTGAAATTGACCACTTTGCCTGGCGCGATGACTTCGACTTTACCGTGCAGAATCAGGGGTTGAGGTTGTTGGGTATTGGCGGTTTCAATCCCGTCGATATAGGGGTAAGTGACGGTCAGGTCGTCGGGGTTGCTCAGGTTGGCGCTGGAGGGGCTCAGCTGGATGCCGGGGTCGGTTTCTGACCATTCCGGCGCAAAGGGCACCTCCTGCTTGTTGCTCAGGGTTACCGACTGCCATTCCAGCGCATGAGGGAACGGGAACTCGGATGCACTGTCGAGCGGGAACGGGAAGACCGGCTCCAGGTCCGTCAGGTAATCGGAGCTTGAGGTCTTGCGCAGCACAAACAAGCCGTTGATATAGGTATCGGTAAGCGCCTGGCTGCTGGGGTAGTGCTTGAGCAGCGCCAGGTCGTCGCCACCGTATTCGGTTTCGACCGGTTTTTCCTGCAGCTTGAGACGGGCCCGCTCGAGCAGCAGCAAAGAGCCACCGAGGTCTGCGACGGCATCCTTGAGCTGCTGATCCTTGATGCTGTCCAGGCTCTGTTCGAACGCTGCGCTGCGTTCTTCCAGGCTGGCCTGCTGATGTTGGTCGTCAGGAGAGCAGCCGCCGATGGCGAGCAACGCCATCGAGAACCCAAAACAAGCCAAGGGGAATCGCAGATCCATGGTTCGGTTTTCCTGTCCGTAAACGATGCTGAGAAGATGGACACTAGCAGAAAATGTTTTTACAGGCTGTTTCCAAGCCTTTAACACAGCGCTTTTCCCGCTGATATACTCGCGCCCATTTTGTAATAGCCTGTGAGATTCAATGGAACGCTTTATCGAAAACGCAATGTACGCCTCGCGCTGGATTTTGGCGCCTATTTACTTTGGGCTCTCGCTGGGCCTGCTGGCTTTGGCATTGAAGTTCTTTCAGGAAGTGTTTCACGTAATTCCCAACGTGTTTGCACTAAGTGAGTCGGATTTGATCCTGGTCATCCTGTCGCTGATCGACATGGCGCTGGTGGGCGGTTTGCTGGTGATGGTGATGATTTCCGGATACGAGAATTTTGTCTCGCAACTGGATATCGACGAGCACAAGGAAAAGCTCAGCTGGCTGGGCACCATGGACTCCACCTCGTTAAAGATGAAAGTCGCGGCATCGATCGTGGCGATTTCCTCGATCCACCTGCTGCGGGTATTTATGGACGCGCGCAATATCGAGACCGAGTACCTGATGTGGTACGTGATTATTCACATGACCTTTGTGGTCTCGGCGTTTGCCATGGGCTATCTGGACAAGCTGACCAAACACTGAAACCAACCCCGGGCTGCGAAGGCTTTGGGGGCTGTGGTAGTCTGCTGGCCCTTTTTTGGTTCAGGGTGTTCGGGGCAGCGGTTCACGCGGCTTTTTCCCGGCACCCCCACAGCGGAGCAGTGTTATGTCCGAAGTAAATCTGTCGACCGACGAAACCCGCGTCAGCTACGGCATTGGCCGCCAGTTGGGCGACCAGTTGCGCGACAACCCGCCACCGGGCATCAGCCTGGATGCAATCCTGGCTGGCCTGACTGACGCTTACGCGGGCAAGGAAAGCCGTGTAGGTCAGGAAGAAATGTCGGCAAGCTTCAAGGTGATCCGCGAGATCATGCAAGCTGAAGCGGCTGCCAAGGCAGAAGCTGCTGCAGGTGAAGGCAAGGCGTTCCTGGCTGAAAACGCCAAGAAAGACGGCATCACCACCCTGGCTTCCGGCCTGCAATTTGAAGTTGTGACTGCAGGTGAAGGCGCCAAGCCATCCCGTGAAGACACCGTACGTGTTCACTACCACGGCACCCTGATCGACGGCACTGTATTCGACAGCTCCTACGATCGTGGTCAGCCTGCTGAATTCCCGGTTGGCGGCGTGATTGCTGGCTGGACTGAAGCCCTGCAACTGATGAACGCCGGCAGCAAATGGCGCATCTACGTGCCGAGCGAACTGGCTTACGGCGCGCAAGGCGTTGGCAGCATTGCTCCGCACAGCGTGCTGGTATTCGACGTTGAGCTGCTGGACGTTCTGTAAGAACCCCGCGCTTTGACGTTGGCTGCGGGTTTGCTGGCAAACCCGCAGCTACACCGGCCGCGTCATATTTGAATCTTGGCGTGGTGCGAGTGAGTGTCACTTGTGCCGCAAGGGCGCAATGCCCTGGCATAGCAAAACAGAAACAAATTGCGCACCAGCTCTTTGAGCACTACCGGCTCGCTTGAGTTGAGCCCGCTGAAATCCAGGTCGCCCTGGTCCTGCAGTTCGTTAAGCGCTTCTTCTTCCAGTACCGCACAGACTTCCCCGGTTTCCCGATGCAGGATTCGCAGGTAAGGGTGTGGACGGTCCAGCCAAGCATCAATTAAATAAGTCATGGTCGTCATCTCCTTGATGAGTACCAATGAGAATAATTCTTATTCAATTAATAGCAAGTGCCTATTGGCGGATTTCTGATCTTTCTGCGTTAGAACTGCTGCGGATCAAAGTTGATGGCTTTTTGATATTGCTTGGCGGGGAGGGTGTAGCGCCCTCCTGCGCAGGGCGCAGAAAGGCATGCAGCAGAATCAGACTTTACGCACGAACTCGGATTTGAGTTTCATCGGGCCGATGCCGTCGATCTTGCAGTCGATATCGTGGTCGCCATCGCACAGGCGGATGTTCTTGACCTTGGTGCCTACCTTGACCACCAGGGAAGTACCCTTGATTTTCAGGTCCTTGATCACGGTGATGGTGTCGCCGTCGGTCAGTACGGTGCCTGCGGAGTCCTTGTAGACTTTTTCATCGCTGGCTTCTTCAGCTACGCCATTGGCGGACCACTCATGGGCGCATTCCGGGCAGATCAGCTGGGCGCCGTCTTCGTAGGTGTATTCGGAATTGCATTTTGGGCAGGGTGGCAACGTGCTCACTCAAAGCTCCTTAAGAGTCAGGATGGCTAAAAGGCACGCATTATATAGGGTTTTAGTGCGGGGCGGGGGATGGCAGGGCAGATTGACCGTGTGGGAGCGGGCAAGCCCGCTCCCACAGTCAGTCAGTGCGTACGTGCTACCGCAAATTCGCTCAGTTCAACCAGCGCGTCGCGGTATTCGCTTGGCGGCAGGGCTTCAAGGCAAACAATGGCGCGGGCCACGTAGTCACGCGCCAGTTGTGCGGTGTACTCCAGCGAGCCAGAGGCCTCGACGGCCACACGGATGCTCTCCAGGTCTTCAATGCCGCCTTTCTGGATCGCTTTGCGCACCAGGGCTGCCTGTTCAGGCGTGCCTTCACGCATGGTGTAGATCAGCGGCAGGGTCGGCTTGCCTTCGGCCAGATCGTCACCGACGTTCTTGCCCAGGGTTTCGGCGTCGCCGCGGTAGTCGAGCAGATCGTCCACCAGCTGGAAGGCTACACCCAGGTGATCGCCAAAGGTGCGCAGGGCTTCGCTCTGCTCTGGCGTGGCACCGGCCAGCGCTGCAGCACTGTGGGTCGAAGCCTCGAACAGCATCGCGGTTTTGCCGCGGATGACTTCCATGTAGGTTTCTTCGGTGGTGCTGGCGTCGCGCACTTTGGACAGCTGCAGCACTTCGCCTTCAGCAATGATGCGGGTAGCTTGCGACAGGATTTTCATCACCGGCATCGAGCCCAGCTCAACCATCATTTCGAAGGAGCGCGAGTACAGAAAGTCGCCGACCAGTACGCTGGGGGCATTGCCCCACGTGGCATTGGCAGTCTTACGGCCACGGCGCATGCCTGACATGTCGACCACGTCGTCGTGCAGCAGGGTGGCGGTATGCAGGAACTCGATGGTCGCGGCCAGCAGGCGCAAGTCGTCGCCTTCGCGACCCAGGGCCTTGCCACACAGCAACACTAATAAAGGACGCAGGCGTTTACCGCCGGCCGAAGTAATGTAGTCACCGATTTTTGAGACCAGCGGTACGCGTGAAGTCAGCTGCTTCTTGATGATGCCATCGACGGCGCTAAAATCGTCCGCCACCGCGCGGTAGAAAGCTTGGGGTTGCATCAGCGACAGGTGCTCCAGAAGGGTTGCGCGGCATGCTAGGTCGGGGGGCTGGGCCTGTCAAGGCGGATGGACGGCCCCTTGCAAGCCTGGCATTGCTTGCGTACAATCGCGCACCCTGAACTTCCTGGGCAGCACCTGCCTTACGCAATTGCATCTGGGCCGTTCCAGCCCCATGCAGCCATGCCAGCCAATACCTTTACCTATAAAGCGCTGGGTGAGCAGGATTATCGGAGAAATACCATGTCGTACGCAGTAATCGTTACTGGTGGCAAGCAATACAAAGTAGCTCCAGGTGAATACCTGAAGATCGAAAAACTGGAAATCGCTACCGGCGAATCCGTAACTTTTGATCGCGTTCTGTTGGTTGCCAATGGCGACGACGTTAACATCGGCGCTCCAGTTGTACCTGGCGCCACTGTTGTGGCTGAAGTGATCTCCCAAGGTCGTCACGATAAAGTCCGCATCATCAAGTTCCGTCGTCGTAAGCACCACATGAAGCGTATGGGCCACCGCCAGTGGTACACCGAGATCAAAATCACCGGTATTCAGGCTTAATTTCAGCCTAATTCCTCACTAGGAGAATTGACTCATGGCACACAAAAAAGCTGGTGGTAGTACCCGTAACGGTCGCGACTCAGAAGCCAAACGCCTTGGCGTGAAGATGTATGGCGGCCAGGCTATCATTCCGGGCAACATCATCGTGCGTCAGCGCGGCACCCAATTCCACGCTGGCTACGGCGTTGGTATGGGCAAAGATCACACCCTGTTCGCGAAAGTGGAAGGCGTGATCAAGTTCCAGGTTAAAGGCGCCTTCGGTCGTCGCTATGTAAGCATCGTTCCGAAGACTGCAGTCGTCGCGGCGTAATAGCTTGGTAGCTGGAAGAGCCCTGTCTTGCGACGGGGCTTTTTCGTTTGTGGGGTGAGTCTCTTGCAAAACTGTTTGTATGGGCTGCTGGCGCTGGATTTAACGGTCGTTGATTGAGGTCGCTGCGCTCATTTTTGCAAGAGTCTTATGTCTTGGTTTTTATCGGCTCGTCCTGATGACGAGAGGCGCGTTTTGTTATGAAGTTTGTAGATGAAGTATCGATCAAAGTAAAAGCAGGCGACGGTGGTAACGGTTGCATGAGTTTCCGCCGTGAGAAGTTCATCGAAAACGGTGGGCCAAACGGTGGTGATGGTGGTGATGGCGGCTCGATCTACATGGTCGCCGACGAAAACCTCAACACCCTGGTCGACTATCGCTATACCCGTCACTTCGATGCCCAGCGCGGCTCGAATGGCGGTAGCACGGACTGCACGGGTCGCAAGGGTGAAGATCTGGAGCTGCGTGTTCCGGTCGGTACCACTGTGATCGACGCGGGCACCCAGGAAATCATCGGTGACCTGACCAAGGCCGGCCAGCGTTTGCTGGTGGTGCATGGTGGTTGGCACGGTCTGGGTAACACCCGTTTCAAATCCAGTACCAACCGCGCACCACGCCAGACCACGCCGGGCAAGCCGGGTGAGCAGCGTGACCTGAAGCTGGAATTGAAGGTGCTGGCTGACGTTGGTCTGCTGGGCTTGCCGAATGCCGGTAAAAGTACTTTTATTCGTTCGGTGTCTGCAGCCAAGCCAAAAGTGGCGGATTATCCGTTTACCACGCTGGTGCCAAACCTGGGTGTGGTCAGCGTGGATCGCTGGAAGAGCTTTGTGATCGCCGATATTCCGGGTCTGATCGAAGGGGCTTCCGATGGTGCTGGCCTGGGGATTCGCTTCCTCAAGCACCTGGCGCGTACCCGTCTGTTGTTGCATCTCGTCGACATGGCGCCGGTTGAAGGTAGCGAGAGCGCTGCTGATACCGCTGAAGTCATCGTTAACGAGCTGACCAAGTTCAGTCCGTCGCTGGCTGAGCGTGATCGTTGGCTGGTGTTGAACAAGTGCGATTCGTTGCCGCAGGACGAGCACGATGCGCGCGTCAAGGAAGTGGTTGATCGCCTTGAGTGGACTGGCCCGGTTTACGTGATCTCGGCCATTGCCAAGATCGGCACCGAAAAACTGTGCCACGACATCATGCGTTATCTGGAAGATCGTGCTGATCGTCTGGCCGCTGACCCTGCCTACAAGGAAGAGTTGGCCGAGCTGGATCAGCGTATCGAAGATGAAGCGCGTGCGCAGTTGCAGGCGCTGGATGACAAGCGTGCCCTGCGTCGCAGCGGCGTGAAGAGCGTCCATGACATCGGTGAAGATGACTGGGACGAAGAAGATGTTGATGATGAAGATGGTCCGGAAATCATTTACGTCCGCGACTGATTCGTTGCAGTAAACTACAGCGCCGCTCAATGAGCGGCGTTTTAGCATCTACGATTTGGTAATCAAAATAATTCCATGGGTGGCGCTCGGTCGCGCTGCTCTCAGGCATAGGTTGGATGATGATGCGGAGCAAGGTGACGGGTGCGCAGCGCTGGGTCGTGAAGATCGGCAGCGCGTTGCTGACAGCGGATGGCAAGGGCCTGGATCGCGCGGCGATGGGCGTTTGGGTTGAGCAGATGGTGGCGTTGCACGAGGCTGGCGTCGAGCTGGTGCTGGTGTCTTCGGGTGCGGTTGCGGCCGGGATGAGCCGTCTGGGCTGGACGGTGCGACCGAGTGCCATGCATGAGCTGCAGGCGGCTGCGGCCATTGGCCAGATGGGGCTGGTGCAGGCCTGGGAGTCGAGTTTTGCCGAGCATTCCCGGCATACCGCGCAGATCCTTCTGACCCATGACGATCTGTCTGATCGCAAGCGTTATCTTAATGCCCGCAGCACCCTGCGTGCGCTGGTGGAATTGGGTGTGATCCCGGTCATTAACGAAAATGACACGGTGGTCACCGACGAAATCCGTTTTGGTGACAATGATACGCTGGCGGCGCTGGTGGCCAATCTGGTCGAGGCTGATCTGCTGGTGATCCTGACTGATCGTGACGGCATGTTTGATGCTGATCCGCGTAATAACCCTGACGCCAAGATGATCTACGAAGCCCGTGCTGATGATCCGGCGCTGGATGCTGTGGCGGGCGGTACCGGTGGCGCGCTGGGGCGTGGTGGTATGCAGACCAAGCTGCGTGCGGCGCGGCTGGCGGCACGTTCCGGGGCGCACACGATCATCGTGGGTGGGCGTCTGGAGCGGGTACTGGATCGCCTGAAGGCGGGTGAGCGCCTGGGTACCTTGCTCTCCCCTGAGCGTGGTCTGCTGGCTGCGCGCAAGCAGTGGCTGGCCGGGCATCTGCAGACTCGCGGCACGCTGGTGCTGGATGAGGGTGCCGTGGTTGCTTTGTCCAAGGGCAATAAAAGCCTGTTGCCTGTAGGGGTCAAGGCGGTTCAGGGTGGTTTCCGTCGCGGAGAGATGGTGGTGTGCGTGGCGCCGGACGGGCGGGAGATCGCCCGTGGCCTGGCCAACTACAGCGCTGCCGAGGCGCAGAAAATCATCGGGCAGCCTTCGGATGCGATTGTCGGCTTGTTGGGGTATATGGCGGAGCCTGAGCTGGTTCACCGCGATAACCTGATTCTGGTTTGATTTGAGGTGTGATATGCGCTTGATTGGCGGTTTGCTGGGGTTGATGTTGGTGATGCCATTGCTGGCGTCTGCTGAAGAGATTGGTTCGGTGTCGACAGTATTCAAATTTGTCGGGCCAAATGACCGCATTGTGGTCGAAGCATTTGATGATCCGAAGGTTGAAGGTGTGACCTGTTACTTGTCCCGCGCCAAGACGGGCGGTATGAAAGGTGGTCTGGGTCTGGCTGAAGATCGCGCCGAGGCGTCGATTGCCTGTCGTCAGACCGGGCCGATCAGCTTCAAGGGTGACTTGAAGGATGGCGATGAGGTGTTCAAGGAGCGCACTTCGCTGGTATTCAAGACTATGCAGGTGGTGCGCTTTCTCGATAAAAAGCGCAATACGCTGGTGTATCTGGTGTACAGCGACCGTCTGATTGAAGGCAGTCCGCAGAATGCCGTAACGGCGATTCCGATTTTGCCGTGGCCACACGAGTAACGCTGTTCAAGAAAAGCCGCGCGGGTCGCGGCTTTTTTTTGCCGATTTTTCGCCGCCTTGCCGGGTTTTTCGCCACGTTGTAGTCGCTGAGGAGCGAAGCGAGGCTGCGATCGACGACGCAGTCGTTGCAAAGCCATGCCATGGGGTTGCTCGGGTATATGGTGTCTGATGGGTTTTCGACCGCTTCGTCGCAGTGGCGCACCATCTCGATCGCAGCCTCGCTTCGCTCCTCAGCGACTACAAATGGGTTCAAATCGTAGGCAATAAAAAACCGACCCTAAGGTCGGTTTTTTAACAAGCTTGTCGCTTAAGCGGCAGTCGCAAGGTTCAACGCCTTGACGTGGCCATTCAGGCGGCTCTTATGGCGAGCAGCTTTGTTCTTGTGGATGATGCCTTTATCGGCCATACGGTCGATAACAGGAACAGCCAGAACATAAGCAGCTTGCGCTTTAGCAGCGTCTTTTGCGTCGATGGCTTTAACTACATTCTTGATGTAGGTACGAACCATGGAACGCAGGCTGGCGTTGTGGCTGCGACGCTTCTCAGCCTGTTTTGCACGTTTTTTGGCGGAAGGTGTGTTGGCCACCGTCGAGCTCCTCGAAAGACTTTTGGGAAATAACAAACAAAATAGGCCGCGAATCATGCCGATGACGAGAACTCTTGTCAAGGGCGTTTGATGCGATCCGCTGAGTGGTGGATCGAGGCAGACGGGATATTTATTTCCGGCGCTTGACCTGTAAACTCGCGAGCTTGGCTCTGTGCTGTTGCGGCGCGCAGTATCGCATAAGTGGGCGCTTTGTTCGCCTGCTCTTTCTCTATAGGCAAAAACTCTTTCAATGAATTTGCTCAAGTCGTTGGCTGCCGTCAGCTCAATCACCATGATTTCCAGGGTTCTGGGCTTCATTCGCGACACCATTATTGCCCGAGCTTTCGGGGCCGGAATGGCCACGGATGCGTTCTTTATTGCCTTTAAACTGCCTAACCTGCTGCGCAGGATCTTCGCCGAGGGGGCTTTTTCCCAGGCTTTTGTGCCGATTCTGGCTGAATACAAAAGCCAGCAAGGCGAGGAGGCGACCCGAACTTTTGTTGCCTATGTAGCCGGGCTTCTGACTCTGGTGCTGGCCATTGTCACCGTGCTGGGCATGGTAGCGGCCCCCTGGGTTATCTGGGCTACGGCTCCGGGGTTTGCCACGACTCCGGAAAAATTCGAGCTCACCAGCGACATGCTGAGGGTCACTTTCCCTTATATATTGCTGATCTCGCTGTCATCTCTGGCTGGGGCGATCCTCAACACCTGGAACCGTTTTGCAGTCCCGGCCTTTGTGCCAACCCTGCTCAACGTCAGCATGATTGTGTTTGCGTTGTTCCTGACCCCGTATTTCGATCCGCCGGTCATGGCGCTGGGCTGGGCAGTGCTGGTAGGTGGTCTGGCCCAGTTGTTGTTCCAACTGCCGCACCTGAAAAAGATCGGCATGCTGGTATTGCCGCGCCTCAACCTGCGCGATACCGGTGTGTGGCGCGTGATGAAACAGATGTTGCCCGCCATTCTGGGTGTGTCGGTCAGTCAGATTTCTCTGATCATCAATACGATTTTTGCTTCTTTCCTTGTCGCTGGATCGGTGTCGTGGATGTACTACGCGGACCGCCTGATGGAGTTGCCGTCAGGAGTTCTGGGTGTGGCGCTGGGTACGATCTTGCTGCCAACCCTGTCCAAAACCTACGCCAACAAAGACCGTCAGGAATATTCGCGGATTCTCGACTGGGGCCTGCGCCTGTGTTTTGTGCTGGTGCTCCCGTGCTCCCTGGCGCTGGCCATTTTGTCCGAGCCGCTGACCGTTTCGCTGTTTCAATACGGTCAGTTCACAGCGCTGGATGCGGCCATGACCCAACGTGCGCTGATCGCTTATTCGCTGGGGCTGTTGGGTATCATCATTATCAAGGTGCTGGCGCCGGGCTTTTATGCACAGCAAAACATTCGCACCCCGGTCAAGATCGCGGTATTCACCCTGGTGGTGACGCAGTTGCTCAACCTGGTGTTTATTGTGCCGTTGCAGCATGCGGGTCTGGCGCTGGCCATCAGCGTGGGCGCCTGTATCAATGCCGGGCTGCTGTTCTGGCAGTTGCGCAGGCAAAAACTGTTTGTCGCCCAGCCGGGCTGGACCAAATACCTGTTCAAGCTGGTGCTGGCCGTAGCCGTGATGTCGGCGGTATTGCTGGGCTTGATGCACCTGATGCCAGCCTGGGACAACGGCAATATGCTGGAACGCTTTATTCGTCTGGGCGGATTGGTTGCAGCGGGCGTGCTGGCGTATTTCGGCATGCTGCTACTGTTGGGCCTGCGTTTGAAAGATTTCGCACGCAAGTCACTTATGTAAGGTAATTGCAGGTCAGACGTCGATTTTGTCGAATTGACCTGATTTGCCTTGCGCTGTTGCCTGTCGTACCGGGCCGGGTGTGGTTATAATCGACCACTTTATGAGCAAGAAGCGCGTTATGCAGCTGGTTCTAGGCCTTCACAATCTGCGGCCCCAGCATCGGGGCTGTGTCGCCACTATTGGCAACTTTGACGGTGTACACCGTGGTCACCAGGCTATCCTGGGCCGGCTGCGTGAGCGTGCACTGGAGTTGGGCGTGCCCAGCTGCGTGGTGATTTTCGAGCCGCAGCCGCGCGAGTTCTTTGCTCCCGATACCGCTCCGGCGCGTCTGGCCCGGTTGCGCGACAAGCTGCAACTGTTGGCTGGCGCCGGGGTTGATCGGGTGCTGTGCCTGGCGTTCAATCAACGCCTGTGCAAGCTCAGCGCCGCCGAATTCGTCGACACCATTCTGGTCGACGGCCTGGGTGTGCAGCATCTGGAAGTCGGTGACGACTTCCGTTTTGGCTGCGACCGCGTCGGTGACTTTGACTTTCTGCAACAGGCTGGCCAGATGCAGGGCTTTACCGTCGAGGCGGCGCAAACAGTCGAGCTTGACGGTGTACGAATCAGCAGTACCAAGGTGCGTGATGCCCTGGCCGCAGCTGATTTCTCCCTTGCAGAGCGTTTGCTGGGGCGCCCTTTTGAAATCGCTGGGCGGGTATTGCACGGGCAAAAACTGGCGCGCCAACTGGGCACGCCGACCGCCAATATCCAGCTCAAGCGTCGTCGTGTGCCGTTGACCGGGGTATACCTGGCCAGCGTCGAGATCGATGGCAAGACCTGGCCCGGCGTCGCCAATATCGGCGTGCGGCCAACCGTAGCAGGGGATGGCAGCGCCCATCTTGAAGTACATCTGTTGGATTTCGCCGGCGATCTGTATGGTCGGCGTTTGAACGTGGCATTCCACCACAAGCTGCGTGATGAGCAGCGTTTCGCCTCCCTGGAGGCGCTCAAGACGGCGATCAATGCGGACGTCGCCGCCGCCCGAGCCTATTGGCTGGGTCAACCGCTTAAAAAGAGCCTGAAATGACCGACTACAAAGCCACGCTAAACCTCCCGGACACCGCCTTCCCAATGAAGGCCGGCCTGCCACAGCGCGAACCGCAAATTTTGCAGCGCTGGGACAGCATTGGCCTGTACGGGAAGTTGCGCGAGATTGGCAAGGATCGTCCGAAGTTCGTACTTCACGACGGTCCTCCGTATGCCAACGGCACTATCCATATCGGTCATGCGCTGAACAAGATCCTGAAAGACATGATCATCCGCTCCAAGACCCTGTCGGGTTTTGACGCGCCGTATGTGCCGGGCTGGGATTGCCACGGTTTGCCGATTGAGCACAAGGTTGAAGTGACTCACGGTAAAAACCTGCCTGCGGACAAAACCCGCGAGCTGTGCCGTGCCTACGCCACCGAGCAGATCGAGGGCCAGAAGTCCGAGTTCATCCGTCTGGGTGTGCTGGGTGACTTTGCCAACCCGTACAAAACCATGGACTTCAAAAACGAAGCCGGCGAAATCCGAGCCCTGGCCGAAATCGTCAAGGGCGGTTTTGTGTTCAAGGGCCTCAAGCCAGTGAACTGGTGCTTTGACTGCGGCTCGGCCCTGGCTGAAGCGGAAGTCGAATACCAGGACAAAAAATCCGCGGCCATCGACGTTGCCTTCCCGGTTGCCGATGAAGCCAAGCTGGCCGAGGCCTTTGGCCTGGCAGCCCTGAGCAAGCCGACAGCGATCGTGATCTGGACCACCACCCCGTGGACCATTCCGGCCAACCAGGCGCTCAACGTACACCCGGAATTCACCTACGCGCTGGTCGACGTGGGCGACAAGCTGCTGGTGCTGGCTGAAGAGCTGGTCGAGTCGTGCCTGGCGCGCTACAACCTGCAAGGTTCGGTGATTGCCACCACCACGGGTTCGGCGCTGGAGCTGATCAACTTCCGTCACCCGTTCTACGATCGCCTGTCGCCGGTTTACCTGGCCGAGTACGTTGAACTGGGCGCTGGTACGGGCGTGGTTCACTCCGCTCCGGCTTACGGCGTAGACGACTTCGTGACCTGCAAAGCCTATGGCATGGTTAACGATGACATCATCAACCCTGTGCAAAGCAACGGCGTATACGTGCCATCGCTGGAGTTCTTCGGTGGCCAGTTCATCTGGAAGGCCAACCAGAACATCATCGACAAGCTGATCGAAGTCGGCTCCTTGATGTTCACCGAAACCATCAGCCACAGCTACATGCACTGCTGGCGCCACAAGACCCCGCTGATCTACCGCGCTACCGCGCAGTGGTTCATCGGCATGGACAAGCAGCCGACCACCGGCGACACCCTGCGCGCCCGTGCGCTGCAGGCTATCGAAGACACCCAGTTCGTGCCAGCCTGGGGTCAGGCCCGTCTGCACTCGATGATTGCCAACCGCCCGGACTGGTGCATCTCGCGTCAACGCAACTGGGGTGTGCCGATCCCGTTCTTCCTGCACAAGGAAAGCGGCGAGCTGCACCCACGTACCGTCGAAATGATGGAAGAAGTAGCCAAGCGCGTTGAGCTTGAGGGCATCGAAGCCTGGTTCAAGCTGGACGCTGCCGAGCTGCTGGGCGACGAAGCTCCGCTGTACGACAAGATCAGCGATACCCTGGACGTGTGGTTCGATTCGGGCACCACGCACTGGCATGTTCTGCGCGGTTCGCACCCGATGGGTCACGAGACCGGCCCGCGTGCCGACCTGTACCTGGAAGGCTCCGATCAGCACCGTGGCTGGTTCCACTCGTCGCTGCTGACCGGTTGCGCGATCGACAACCACGCGCCGTACCGCGAGCTGCTGACCCACGGCTTCACCGTGGACGAAGCGGGCCGCAAGATGTCCAAGTCCCTGGGCAACGTAATTGCACCGCAAAAGGTCAACGACACCCTGGGCGCCGATATCATGCGTCTGTGGGTGGCCTCGACCGACTACTCGGGTGAAATCGCGGTTTCCGACCAGATTCTGCAGCGCAGTGCGGACGCCTATCGACGTATCCGCAACACTGCACGCTTCCTGCTGTCGAACCTGACCGGCTTCAACCCGGCCACCGACATCCTGCCTGCCGAAGAAATGCTGGCACTGGATCGTTGGGCCGTGGACCGCGCCCTGCTGCTGCAACGCGAGCTGGAACTGCACTACGGTGAATACCGCTTCTGGAACGTGTACTCCAAGGTGCACAACTTCTGCGTGCAGGAGCTGGGCGGCTTCTACCTGGACATCATCAAGGACCGTCAGTACACCACGGGTGCCAACAGCAAGGCCCGTCGTTCGTGCCAGACCGCGCTGTTCCACATCTCTGAAGCGCTGGTGCGCTGGATCGCGCCGATCCTGTCGTTCACGGCTGACGAACTGTGGCAATACCTGCCGGGCGAGCGTAACGAATCCGTGATGCTCAACACCTGGTATGAAGGCCTGACCGAAATGCCGCAAGGCACCGAGCTGGACCGCGCCTACTGGGAGCGGATCATGGCGGTCAAGGTTGCGGTTAACAAAGAAATGGAAAATCTGCGCGCAGCCAAGGCTATTGGCGGCAACCTGCAGGCAGAAGTGACCTTGTTCGCCGAAGATCAACTGGCAGCTGATTTGTCCAAGTTGAGCAACGAGCTGCGTTTCGTGCTGATCACCTCCACCGCCAGCGTTGCACCTTTTGTGCAGGCTCCTGCGGATGCCGTAGTTACCGAAGTGGCCGGTCTCAAGCTCAAAGTGGTCAAGTCCACCCATGCCAAGTGCGCCCGTTGCTGGCACTGTCGTGAAGACGTCGGCGTGAACCCGGAGCACCCGGAAATCTGCGGTCGTTGCGTCGACAACATCAGCGGCGCCGGTGAGGTACGTCACTATGCCTAATACCAGCACTACTGGGCGCTTCGGGCGCCTGGGCTGGCTCTGGTTGACGGTGCTGGTCCTGGTCATCGACCTGACCAGCAAGGTCTACTTCGACAATTCGCTGCAGATGTACCAGCAGATTGTGGTGATCCCTGACCTGTTCAGCTGGACTCTGGCCTACAACACTGGCGCGGCCTTCAGCTTCCTGGCGGACAGTGCCGGCTGGCAGCGCTGGCTGTTTGCACTGATCGCGGTCGTGGTCAGTGCTGTGCTGGTGGTCTGGCTCAAGCGTCTTGGGCGCAATGACACCTGGTTGGCCATTGCCCTTGCCCTGATTCTGGGCGGCGCGCTGGGCAATCTGTATGACCGTATTGTCTATGGGCATGTAGTCGATTTCATTCTGGTGCATTGGCAAAATCGCTGGTACTTCCCTGCGTTCAACTTCGCCGACAGTGCGATTTGCGTAGGTGCCGTGATGCTGGCGCTGGATATGTTCAAAAGTAAAAAGTCCGGAGAACCCGCTCATGACTGAGCAGCGTATTGGTCAGAACACGCAGGTCACTCTGCATTTTGCTTTGCGTCTGGAAAATGGCGACACCGTCGACAGCACCTTCGACAAATCCCCGGCCACCTTCAAGGTCGGTGATGGCAGCTTGTTGCCAGGTTTTGAAGCGGCGTTGTTCGGTTTCAAGGCCGGTGACAAGCGCACACTGGAGATCCTTCCGGAAAACGCCTTCGGTCAGCCTAATCCACAAAATGTGCAGATTATTCCGCGTTCGCAGTTCAAGGACATGGAGTTGTCGCAAGGTTTGCTGGTGATTTTCAATGACGCGGCCAACACCGAGCTTCCGGGTGTGGTCAAAGTCTTTGACGATGAGCAGGTTACTATCGATTTCAATCACCCGTTGGCAGGCAAGACCCTGACCTTCGACGTGGAAATCAAAGACGTTCAAGCGCTGTAATTCAGTGCCCGGCTGCGGCCGGGCCTGATTGGCATTATTTTTCTGCGCGTCCCACGAGGCCCAGCATGCATATCAAACTCGCCAACCCCCGTGGCTTCTGCGCCGGGGTGGACCGTGCGATTGAAATCGTCAATCGTGCTCTGGAAGTATTCGGTCCGCCTATCTATGTTCGCCACGAAGTGGTGCACAATAAATTTGTCGTTGAAGACCTGCGCTCCCGTGGCGCGATCTTTGTCGAAGAGCTGGATCAGGTGCCGGACGACGTCATTGTGATCTTCAGTGCTCACGGTGTTTCTCAGGCCGTGCGTACAGAAGCCGCCGGGCGTGGCCTCAAGGTATTTGACGCGACCTGCCCGCTGGTCACCAAGGTGCACATCGAAGTCGCGCGCTACAGCCGTGACGGCCGTGAGTGCATTTTGATTGGCCATGCCGGTCACCCGGAAGTCGAAGGCACCATGGGCCAGTACGACGCCAGTAATGGTGGCACGATCTACCTGGTCGAAGATGAAAAGGATGTAGCGAACCTGCAGGTCAAAGACCCGGGAAAACTGGCCTTTGTAACCCAGACAACCTTGTCGATGGACGACACCAGTCGTGTGATCGACGCTTTGCGTTCGCGCTTCCCGGCCATTGGCGGGCCGCGTAAGGATGATATTTGCTACGCCACGCAAAACCGCCAGGATGCGGTCAAGCAGCTGGCTGATGAGTGCGATGTGGTGTTGGTGGTGGGCAGCCCGAACAGCTCCAACTCCAATCGCCTGCGCGAACTGGCGGAGCGCATGCAGACCCCCGCCTATCTGATTGACGGCGCCGAAGACCTGCAGAAAAACTGGTTCGACGGCGTGAAGAGCATCGGTATCACTGCTGGTGCATCGGCCCCGGAAGTACTGGTACGGGGTGTGATTCAACAGCTGCATGCCTGGGGTGCGACCGGTGCCGACGAATTGGCCGGTCGTGAGGAGAATGTTACGTTCTCCATGCCCAAAGAATTGCGCGTTCGCGCCATTACCTAAGCGTGCCTGCATAACGCCTGTGCGGCTTTATCGCTGCGCAGGCTGATACGCCCGCTCTTGGCCAGCACCACTTGATAGTGGCTCTGTGCAGTACTTGTCTGACAAACATGCAGTGTTCCGGCTTGAAAGGCGCCCCCAATTAGTTGTGGCTCGCCCTGCGGGTTGAACCGTACATACTGTTTAACCGGCGTATTGCCCGCAATGGGTATGCGTCCACTGCCCTGTGACTCGACCAGTACCGGGTTGCTCTTGTCCAGATGGCCTTGACCGCTCAAGTCCAGAATCGTCCGCCACCCCCGGCTCCAGTCCTTTTCCCGTGGAAAAACCACCACATATTGCTGGCGCAGCAGTGCTTGGGCGCGAGCGTTGCGCAGGCTGCTGGCCAGTTGTTCGGCCGCGACCTGGCGCTGTTGATGCTCGATAAGGACGCTATAGGCCGGGCTGGCAAGTCGGGCTGTAATCGCCACGATTGTCAGCGTCAGCAACAGTTGGATCAGACTCATGCCACGCTGATGCACTGTGTCCTCCCTGGACGTTTCTGGTGTCTTTTCTTGGTATAGCGGACCCTGGCGCTACAGGTGTGCGGCAATGGTTTCAGCATGTTTTCTGACTCATGACAGCTCACGAAGTCAGGCGAAAAATCGGGTTGGTTTGCTTGGCTTCGTCCTACCGTGCAGGGCTGTGGGGGAGGCTAGGCTTTTGTCTGGGCGGCACAGGGCGTGCCGCCGACCCCTCTTATATGGACGATTCCGATGCCTCGATTAGATAAAAGCCTGCAAGAAGGGATGACCTTGATCGAAGTGCTTATCGCGCTGTTGATTCTGTTTATCAGCCTGTTCGGCTCCGCCGCGATGCAACTCAATGCCTTGAAACACACGGCCAGAGCGTTGATAAGCACCCAGGACAGTTTTATTGCCTACAGCAGGCTGGATCAGATACGCGCCGAGGCCATGCCCCTCTTGTCGAGCGGTCATGTTGCGGCCAGGTCATCATGAGCAACCCGCGTTCAGGTTTTGGCCTTATCGAGCTGATGGTGGCTCTGGCGCTGGGAATGCTGGTGGTGCTGGGAATGACCCAGATGTTCTCAAGCTGTCGCGAGGCTTATCTAAGTCAGCAGTCATCGGCAATGCTGCAAGAAGATGCGCGTTATGTGCTGAGTAAACTGGCTCGGGAGATACGCATGGCGGGCATGCTTGGTTGTCTTTCGATCGATCGTATTGTTGATGCGCCCCCGGTGTTCAAAACCCCGGTTTCCTGGCAAGGAGGGGTGCTGCGCATGATCAGTCCGGATGTGGCGCTTCAGGCTGCCAAGCCAGACTGGACTGTGGTTTCGGACTGCGCAACCTATGCCAGGGCCTATCCGGGGGCAAAGATGACCTTGGCTCCCGGCGAAATGGCGTTTCCCCTGCGTGAGTTGTTTTACCGTTTTGAACATGGGCAGTTGAAGATCGGGCCCAATAAAACGGTGCTGCTCGACAATGTGGCGGCATTTGACGTGAGTTTTGGCATAGCCGATTTGGCTGGTTCGCACTCGGGCCTGCGCTATGAATATCGCCTGGCCAAAGGTTCCAGCCTGCGTAGCATACGTATCGGCCTGACATTGCGAGACCGCACCGGCAGGGTCAAGGACCAGGCCTATCTGTTGGAAGTTGCTTTGCGTAATCTGCTGGCTTAGGGCTCGAATCATGCTTTTGTCCCTGGGTTATCAACGCGGTATGGCACTGCTGGCCAGCCTGGTTTTCATGTTGTTGCTCAGCCTGATCGGGATGGCTGCAATGGTCAGTGCGACTTTTCAGGAAAAAATGGCTGCAGGCGTTCAGCACGCCAATCACTCGTTTCAGGCTGCAGAGGCGGCGCTTGGTAGCGGTGAGGCCTGGCTTCAGATCGAATGGGCCAAGGTGTTGCCTTGCACTTCTCCAGCAAGCTGCAGCCCGCCCATAGAAGCGCGCACTCAGGTCGCGCCAGGCATCGATCCAGTATCCGGGGTGAGCTGGGACAGCGTTGTGGATGGCTTGTATGGCGTTCAGGACCTTGGGCCAAGCATTACGCCAGGCCATTTGCCAGTGACGACCACTACTCGTTTGTATCGAATTACCGGTATTGGCTGGCACGGGCAGTCGCGCACGGTACTGGAAAGTATTTATGCGCGTTACCAGGGGGCAGATAACGCTTCGCAAGCTGCTATTGCCCATGTTTTTCAGCGGGTCATGTGGCGGCAGTTGCAATAGGAAACACGAAATGTATAGACCTGCAGCAGGTTTTACCCTGATCGAGCTGATGATCGTCGTGGTGATCATCGGTATCCTTGGTGCATTCGTTTATCCGTTGTACGGCGATTATGTGAAGAGTGCTTATCGCTCTCAAATCATCGTCCTGCTGACGGAACAAGCCCAAAGTCTTGAGCGCTTTTACACAAAAAACGCGGTATATAGCGGCATGAAAGATCTCAGTTCAGGCAATCAGCACTACGACATCAGTGCCGATCTCGCCGACCACGGCTACTTGCTGCGGGCGACGCCCAAACAGGGTTCAGCAATGGCAGGGGATCAGTGCGGGAGCTTGACGCTGGCCCACACCGGTTTGGCAGCGATAACCCAGGCAGCCCCAGGCCTGACACTGCAGCAGTGTTGGGGGCGCTAACGATTGATTTTGAATGACGGGCTGGATTAATAGATGGCTAGGCAGCAACGGGTGGTGATTGTCGGGGGTGGTGTTATTGGCCTGCTGACTGCGTTTAATCTGGCTGCTGATGTTGAGCAGGTGATTGTGCTGGAGCGGGGCGGGGTGGGGCAGGAGTCCTCCTGGGCGGGCGGTGGCATTGTTTCGCCGCTGTATCCGTGGCGCTATAACTGTGCTGTTACGGCCCTGGCGCATTGGTCTCAGGACTTTTACCCGCAATTGGCCGAGCGTCTTTTTGCTTCGACGGGTATAGATCCTGAAGTACACACCACCGGGCTGTATTGGCTGGATCTGGACGATGAAGCTCATGCACTGGAGTGGGCCGGGCTCGAAGGGCGACCACTGGCTGCAGTCGATATGTCGGCAGTCCATGATGCTGTGCCCGTGTTGGGCGGTGGTTATGGGCACGCCATTTATATGGCCGATGTAGCCAATGTGCGTAATCCGCGGCTGGTCAAATCGCTGAAGGCGGCACTGCAGGCAATGCCGAATGTCACTGTGCATGAGCAGTGCGAGGTACTCGGGTTTGTCCGCGAAGGCGAAAGAGTTTGCGGGGTCAATACGGCCCGGGGTGAGATTCGCGGCGACGAGGTAGTGTTGTCGGCGGGGGCCTGGAGCGGCGAGTTGCTGAGCGGGCTTGGGCTGGAGTTGCCAGTGGAGCCGGTCAAGGGTCAGATGATCCTGTACAAGTGCGCATCTGACTTTTTGTCGTGCATGGTGCTCGCAAAAGGGCGTTATGCGATTCCGCGTCGCGATGGTCATATCCTGATCGGAAGCACGCTGGAGCATGAAGGCTTTGATAAAACCCCGACCCTTACGGCCCTTGAGAGCCTCAAGGCTTCGGCAGTCGAATTGATCCCGGCCTTGGCCGATGCGCAAGTGGTGGGGCACTGGGCTGGGTTACGGCCGGGCTCTCCCGAGGGTATTCCGTATATAGGCCGGGTTGCAGGGTTTGACGGCTTGTGGCTCAACTGCGGGCATTACCGCAACGGGCTGGTATTGGCGCCGGCGTCCTGCCAATTATTCGCGGACTTGCTGCTGGGGCGTGAGCCGATTATCGATCCGGCGCCTTATGCGCCAGAGGGGCGGATTTAAGCGGCTACAAAAACAGAGGGATTTCTGGAGATACTCTGTTGTAGATCAAGCCCTCTTGTGGGAGCGAGCCTGCTCGCGAACGACCTTCGCGAGCAGGCTCGCTCCCACAGTTGCCGTTTTCCTGTCGTAGCCTGCGGCAGCGACTACAGGTGGTTTAACCCCTTGGCTTTGGCCCTTGCTCCAGATGCTGTTGGGTGCAGTACCACTCCTGCTTCTGGCTCAAGGCGCGGTCACGGGGCAGGTGTACGCCACAGTGGGCGCAGCGCACCATTGGCTGAGCGCCCGGGTCGACCGGTTTTTTGCTCTCGGCCATACCGGCTTTGTATTTGCGCCACAGCCAAACACCTGCAGCAATCAGCGCAGCCCAGATCAGTAAACGAAGCATGGTTATTCGCTATTCGAGAAAAGATGCACCAGTTTAGCCAAGGACCTGGCAGGCGCACAGCGGCAAATCAAACATAAAAAAAGAGCTCCGAAGAGCTCTTTTTTCAGACGCTGAACGATCAGTCAAACAGGCCCAGGGTCATATAGCTGAACCAGGAGCGGCTTTTGCCTTCAGCTTGCGGCTCTTCGATGATGTTGCCATCCGCATCTTTGGGCTTCAGCTCGGCCGGGATTGCATCCTTGGCATCCTGGTACTGCTTCTGGATATCCATGTTTGCACGGGTTTCACCCGGTGGCAGCGGTGTGCTGGATTCGATCATGCCCAATGTGGCCTTGCTCAGCCACGAACGGTTGTCCGACTCGGAAACCTGCGGCACAAATTGACCGTCTACCAGGCTCGGGTGATCCGGGTAGTTGGTCTTGAGCACTTCAAGGCTGGTGTTGGCCAGCTGGTCGAGGTGCATGCGCTGGTAGGACTCAACCATCACCGCCAGGCCATCGCCGACCGAAGGGGTTTCCTGGAAGTTTTCGACCACATAACGGCCACGGTTGGCAGCGGCTACATAAGCCTGACGAGTCAGGTAGTAATCGGCTACGTGAATTTCATACGCTGCAAGCAGGTTGCGCAGGTAGATCATGCGCTGCTTGGCATCAGGTGCGTAGCGGCTGTTGGGGAACCGGCTGGTGAGCTGGGCGAACTCGTTGTAGGAGTCGCGTGCAGCGCCCGGGTCCCGCTTGGTCATGTCCAGCGGCAGGAAGCGCGCCAGCAGGCCAACATCCTGGTCAAACGAAGTCAGGCCTTTAAGGTAATAGGCATAATCAACGTTGGGATGCTGTGGATGCAGACGGATAAACCGTTCGGCAGCCGACTTGGCCGCTTCGGGCTCGGAGTTCTTGTAGTAGGCGTAAATCAGTTCAAGCTGGGCCTGGTCGGCGTAGCGACCGAACGGGTAGCGTGATTCAAGTGCCTTGAGTTTGGCGGTAGCACTGGTATAGCTGTGGTTGTCCAGGTCGGCCTGTGCCTGCTGGTACAGCTCGACTTCGCTGAGGTTTTCGTCAACGACTTCTTTAGTCGACGAGCAAGCGGCAGTCAGTGCGAGGATGGCGATCAGCAGCAGGTGTCTCACTTGCATGGCGGCTTGCGTCCCTATGACGGCCGCTGTCTTGGGCGGGTCCGTCCTGTTATGATGAGTGCCCCGTGAAAAGCCTCGGGGCAAAAGACGCCGTATTTAACCACAAGCGCGCAGCCGAAACCAAAGGCTTGGCGCGGTCCTGATGAGCATGTCCGAGAAAATTCAACTTCGCGAAGAGGTGCCGTCCGAACTGGGTGGCCAACGCCTCGATCAAGTCGCCGCACAATTATTCGCTGAGCACTCGCGCTCGCGCCTTTCCGCCTGGATCAAAGACGGCCGCCTTACTGTGGACGGAGCCGTCATACGCCCCCGTGACATCGTACACGGCGGTGCCATCCTGGAGCTGACTGCAGAGCAGGAAGCCCAGGGTGAATGGATCGCTGAAGACATCCCCCTGGATATCGTCTACGAAGACGATGACATCCTGGTCATCAACAAGCCTGCGGGCCTGGTGGTGCACCCGGCTGCAGGGCATGCCAGTGGTACTTTGCTCAACGCCTTGCTGCACCACGTACCGGACATTATCAATGTTCCGCGTGCGGGGATCGTGCATCGCCTGGACAAGGACACCACCGGTCTGATGGTGGTCGCCAAGACCATCCAGGCGCAGACGCAACTGGTTACACAGTTGCAGAGCCGCAGTGTCAGCCGTATCTATGAGTGCATCGTTATCGGTGTCGTCACTGCCGGGGGCAAGATCGACGCGCCTATCGGCCGTCACGGCCAGCAGCGCCAGCGCATGGCGGTAATGGAAGGCGGCAAGCAGGCGGTGAGTCATTACCGTGTGCTTGAGCGTTTCCGTTCCCACACCCATGTTCGGGTCAAGCTCGAAACCGGTCGTACGCACCAGATCCGTGTGCATATGTCTCATATCAACTTCCCGTTGGTCGGAGATCCTGCCTACGGTGGTCGCTTCCGTATTCCGCCGTCTGCCAGTGTGACGATGGTCGAGTCACTGAAAAGCTTCCCGCGTCAGGCGCTCCATGCCCGTTTCCTCGAGCTGGATCATCCGACGACCGGTAAGCGCATGAGCTGGGAATCGCCTCTTCCAGACGATTTTGTCTGGTTGTTGACCCTGCTCAAGCAAGACCGTGAGGCATTCATCGGGTGAACACCTTCCTGATTCCTGACTGGCCTGCGCCGGCAGGCATCAGGGCCTGTGTGACTACTCGTGCGGGCGGCGTCAGTGTGGCGCCGTTCGACAGCTTCAACCTGGGCGACCATGTGGGCGACGACCCTGTTGCCGTTGCGCACAATCGCCAACGCCTTACCCATATTTTCGACGTGCAGCCCGCCTGGCTTAGTCAGGTTCACGGGGTTGTCGTCGCACCTGCCAATCCCGAACTGATTGTCGAAGCTGACGCCAGCTGGACAGCAACTCCCGGAATTGCCTGCACCGCAATGACCGCAGATTGCCTGCCCGCGCTGTTTTGCGACCGTGCTGGTACTCGTGTTGCTGCAGCCCATGCCGGGTGGCGCGGGCTGGCGGCAGGAGTGCTTGAAGCTGCGGCGCAAAGCCTCAATGTAGAGCCCCGGGAGATTCTTGTGTGGCTGGGCCCGGCCATTGGCCCCAAGGCCTTTGAGGTTGGTGGCGAGGTGCGGGAGGTCTTTGTCAAAGACCTGGCGCCGGCCGAAGCCGCCTTTGTGCCCAGCGTCAACGCCGGGCGTTATATGGCCGATATCTATGAGCTGGCGCGCCTGCGTCTTGCCCGTTTCGGTATTACGGCTGTGTACGGTGGCGGTTTTTGCACCGTGACCGACCCGCGGTTCTTCTCCTACCGGCGCAGTCCCAATACTGGCCGCTTCGCATCACTGGTCTGGATTGAAAAGACCGTCTAGCTGATCTGCGTCATTTCTCTACGGCTTGAAACTTCCGTAATTGCCCGCATCTACTATGGTATCTGGCAGGTTTCTTCATTCAGGAGTTTCCATCCCTCCGGCCTGCTCATAAGGAAGGTGACGAATGCGTATAGATAGATTAACAAGCAAGTTGCAGCTGGCCTTGTCCGATGCTCAGTCTTTGGCCGTGGGCCTTGATCATCCGGCTATTGAGCCTGCGCACTTGATGCAGGCATTGCTGGAACAGCAGGGCGGTTCGATCAAGCCGCTGCTGATGCAAGTCGGTTTCGATGTAAACAGCCTGCGCAAGGAGCTGACCAAAGAACTCGATCAGCTGCCAAAAATTCAGAATCCTACTGGCGACGTGAATATGTCGCAGGATCTGGCGCGCCTGTTGAACCAGGCCGACCGTCTGGCGCAGCAAAAAGGTGATCAGTACATCACCAGTGAAATGGTGTTGCTGGCTGCCATGGACGACAACAGCAAGCTGGGCAAGCTGTTGCTGGGCCAGGGCGTAAGCAAGAAAGCGCTGGAAAACGCCATCAACAACCTGCGCGGCGGCGAAGCAGTCAATGATCCAAACGTTGAAGAGTCGCGTCAGGCGCTGGACAAATACACCATCGACCTGACCAAGCGCGCAGAAGACGGCAAGCTCGACCCGGTCATCGGTCGTGACGATGAAATTCGTCGCACCATTCAGGTTCTGCAGCGTCGTACCAAAAACAACCCGGTATTGATCGGTGAGCCAGGCGTGGGTAAAACCGCGATTGCTGAAGGTCTGGCACAACGGATTATCAACGGCGAAGTGCCTGACGGTCTAAAAGGCAAACGCCTGCTGTCCCTGGACATCGGTGCGTTGATTGCCGGTGCCAAGTTCCGCGGTGAATTTGAAGAGCGTCTGAAAGCCGTGCTCAACGAGCTGTCGAAACAGGAAGGGCAAGTCATCCTGTTTATCGACGAATTGCACGTCATGGTCGGCGCCGGTAAAGGCGAGGGCGCAATGGATGCGGGCAATATGCTCAAGCCTGCATTGGCTCGGGGTGAGTTGCACTGCGTAGGTGCGACCACGCTGAACGAGTACCGCCAATATATCGAGAAGGACGCAGCACTTGAGCGTCGCTTCCAGAAAGTACTGGTGGACGAGCCGAGCGAAGAAGACACCATCGCGATCCTGCGTGGTTTGAAAGAACGCTATGAGGTTCACCACAAGGTGGCGATTACCGACGGTGCGATCATAGCCGCGGTCAAGCTCAGCCATCGTTACATCACTGACCGGCAGTTGCCTGACAAGGCGATTGACCTGATGGACGAAGCGGCCAGCCGTATCCGCATGGAGATTGACTCCAAGCCTGAGGTACTGGACCGTCTTGAGCGTCGCTTGATTCAACTGAAGGTTGAAGCCCAGGCGCTGAAGAAAGAAGAAGACGAGGCAGCGAAAAAACGCCTCGAGAAATTGCAGGAAGAAATCGAGCGTCACGAACGCGAGTATTCGGACCTGGAAGAAATCTGGACCTCGGAAAAAGCCGAAGTGCAGGGTTCTGCCCAGATCCAGCAGAAAATCGAGCAGGCGCGCCAGGAGCTTGAAGTGGCCCGCCGCAGCGGCAACCTCAACCGCATGGCCGAGTTGCAGTACGGGATCATCCCTGATCTGGAACGCAGCCTGCAGATGGTCGACGAGCACAGCAACAAAACTGAAAATCAGTTGTTGCGCAGCAAAGTGACTGAAGAGGAAATCGCTGAAGTGGTATCGAAGTGGACGGGTATCCCGGTCTCCAAGATGCTCGAAGGCGAACGCGACAAGCTGATGAAGATGGAAAGCCTGTTGCATGAACGCGTGATCGGTCAGGACGAGGCGGTTGTAGCTGTATCCAACGCCGTGCGCCGTTCCCGTGCCGGCCTGAGTGACCCGAACCGCCCAAGCGGCTCGTTCATGTTCCTCGGCCCTACCGGTGTGGGTAAAACCGAGTTGTGCAAGGCGCTGGCCGAGTTCCTCTTTGATACCGAAGAGGCGATGGTGCGGATCGATATGTCCGAGTTCATGGAGAAACATTCCGTGGCTCGACTGATTGGTGCGCCACCAGGCTATGTGGGCTACGAAGAAGGCGGTTACCTGACCGAAGCGGTACGTCGCAAGCCTTACTCGGTGATTCTGCTGGATGAAGTCGAGAAGGCTCACCCGGACGTGTTCAACGTGTTGTTGCAAGTGCTGGAAGACGGTCGTCTGACTGACAGCCACGGCCGTACCGTGGACTTCCGCAACACGGTGATCGTGATGACCTCCAACCTGGGCTCTGCACAGATCCAGGAGCTGGTGGGCGATCGCGAGGCACAGCGTGCAGCGGTGATGGATGCAGTCAGCACCCACTTCCGTCCGGAGTTCGTTAACCGGATCGACGAAGTGGTGATCTTCGAGCCTCTGGCCCGTGATCAGATTGCCGGCATCGCCGAGATTCAGTTGAGCCGCCTGCGCAGTCGTCTGGCTGAGCGTGACTTGAGTCTTGAGCTGAACCAGGATGCTCTGGACAAGCTGATTGCGGTTGGTTACGACCCGGTTTATGGCGCACGCCCTCTGAAACGTGCGATCCAGCGCTGGATCGAAAACCCGCTGGCACAACTGATCCTGTCCGGTCAGTTCTTGCCTGGCACCACCGTGACAGCCAGCGTGAAGGACGACGAAATCGTCTTCGCATAAGGTTTGAAACCGGTGTTTTAAGAGAGGCCTCGCTTTGCGAGGCCTTTTTTTTCTAGAGTGTTGATCTGTAAGGAAAACGCTTGTAATATGCGCCCCGCAGCAAGCAACCTGTAACGGCAACTTGGCCCAAACCGAGAAGCCCGCTAGAAGAGCTAAGTAATTGTCTTCTAACGAAAAATAAGGGTTGACAAGGCTTTTAAAGCTTGTAGAATAGCCGACCTCAGAGACGCCAGCGCAGCGATGCGTAGAAATCGAAGAGTGTTGCTAAGTAGTAAGGCAACAACGTTACAAATTGAAATATGTAGTTCCGCGATAGCTCAGTTGGTAGAGCAAATGACTGTTAATCATTGGGTCCCTGGTTCGAGTCCAGGTCGTGGAGCCATTTTCAAGCCGGGGTATAGCGCAGTCCGGTAGCGCGCCTGCTTTGGGAGCAGGATGTCAGGAGTTCGAATCCCCTTACCCCGACCATTTTTGGGTCGTTAGCTCAGTTGGTAGAGCAGTTGGCTTTTAACCAATTGGTCGTAGGTTCGAATCCCACACGACCCACCATTTTTGGCTCCAGTTCACTGGGGTTAGATCTTAAGATCAGAGGCCAAAAGCACTGATCGAAGAAGGCGCCTCTTGAAGGTGCTTTTTTTTACCGGGGTATAGCGCAGTCCGGTAGCGCGCCTGCTTTGGGAGCAGGATGTCAGGAGTTCGAATCCCCTTACCCCGACCATTTTTGGGTCGTTAGCTCAGTTGGTAGAGCAGTTGGCTTTTAACCAATTGGTCGTAGGTTCGAATCCCACACGACCCACCATTTTTGGCTCCAGTTCACTGGGGTTAGATCTTAAGATCAGAGGCCAAAAGCACTGATCGAAGAAGGCGCCTCTTGAAGGTGCTTTTTTTTACCGGGGTATAGCGCAGTCCGGTAGCGCGCCTGCTTTGGGAGCAGGATGTCAGGAGTTCGAATCCCCTTACCCCGAGA
>NZ_NQKQ01000028.1 GCF_002269505.1 Pseudomonas fragi
TTAATACCTGTAAACGATGTACCCGGTCTTAAACGTAAACGATGTACCCGGTTTCTACCCACCCTGGCCCTCTCCCAGAGGGAGAGGGGACTAAAAGCAAAAGCAGGTTTGCGCAACGCCCCCAATCAGCCCCCTCTCCCTCCGGGAGAGGGTTGGGGTGAGGACGCTCTTGGCAATTAACGAATTTTTCACAACTTCACGCTTTCATTGAGCTGGGTCAACTGAACAGGCCCGGGCGCTCATTACCATTGGTTATATAAATTTTAAATATCCCAATGGAGCTCCCATGCACAAGTCTTTGCTCAGCGCAGCCGCCCTTGCGCTCGCCGTCGTCGCACCTCTGGCACACGCGCACACGGAAGGCGACATCATCGTCCGTGCCGGTGCCATCACGGTAAACCCTAAGGCCGACAGCTCCAGCGTCAAGGTTGACCAGGGCCCGCTGGCAGGTGCCGATCTGGGCGGCAAGGCGACCATGAGCAGCGACACGCAATTGGGTCTGAACTTCGCCTACATGATCACCGACCATGTGGGTATCGAACTGCTGGCAGCTACACCGTTTGAGCATGACGTCAAACTCAAGGGCACCGGCCTGGCAGCCGCCAACGGCAAACTGGGTACCCTCAAGCACTTGCCGCCAACCCTGAGCGTTGTGTACTACCCGCTGGACTCCAAGTCGGTATTCCAGCCTTACGTCGGTGCCGGTATCAACTACACCTGGATCTACGACGAACACGTTGGCAGCCGCGCCAGCGCCGAAGGTTTCGACAACTTCAAGGCAAAAAACTCCTGGGGTATGGCATGGCAGTTGGGTGCTGACTACATGCTGACCGACAACATCATGATCAACGCCCAGGCGCGCTATATCGATATCGATACCCGTGCCACCGTGGAAAACAACGCCGTTGCACCGGGCACTCGTGCCAAGGTCAACGTAGACGTTGATCCTTGGGTTTACATGGTTGGCCTGGGCTACAAGTTCTAAACCCGGCAATCATAAAAAAGGCGCCTGTGAAGGCGCCTTTTTTGTGGGCAAAAGTTGCTTAGCGGCCTAGCAGACGCGCCAGCCCGACGCTCATTGGCGTGGTTTCACCCAGTGTAAAGCGTTGCAACAGACGGCTGTTGTCGGCCCGGGAGTGACGAATATCACCCGAACGGGCCGGGCCGTGGCTGATCGGCGGCAACTCGCCGACGACTTCGCTCAGGGCCGCAAGCATTTGGTTGAGCGTAGTGGCTTTGTTCAGGCCAACGTTCACTGCGCCTTCTTCAGCGTTCTCGGTTTCAACGGCTTGCACCAGAATCTTGACCAGATCGCCAACGTAGACGAAGTCACGCGTTTGTTCACCATCACCGAAAATGGTGATCGGCAAACCCTTTTCAGCGCGCTCACTGAAAATGCTGATCACGCCCGAGTAAGGCGAGGATGGATCCTGGCGTGGGCCAAAGATGTTGAAGAAGCGGAAGATAACCGGCTCAAGGCCATGCTGGCGACGATAGAAATCCAGGTAGTACTCACTGGACAGCTTGTCAGCCGCATACGGCGTCAGCGGTGCTTTAGGGGTGTCTTCAACAATCGACTCACCTTCGCCGTTATTGCCGTAGACCGCAGCACTGGAAGCGAAAACAACGCGCTTGATGCCCGCCTCGCGCATGGCTTCGCACACGTTCAGGGTACCGATGAAGTTGCTTTGATGGGTACGCACCGGGTCGTCTACCGAGGCTTGCACCGAAGCAACGGCTGCCAGGTGAACCACCGCGCTGCAACCGGCCATGACTTTGGCAACCAGCGCGGCATCGGCCACATCACCTTCAATCAGTTCGACCCGCGAGTTGTCCATTGGCAAGTTGCTGCGTTTGCCTGTGGACATGTCATCGAGAATTCTTACGGAGTAGCCTTTGGCCAACAAGGCGTCAACCAGGTTGGAGCCAATAAAACCGGCGCCACCGGTGATTAAAACGGGAGCATCAACCATGACGATAAAACCTGTCCAGTAAAGCGGGAAGAGCCGCACGCCAGGCGCGAGGCTTTATCCCGAAGGTGTGTAGAATTTTTTTGCAGGCCAGCACCGCGTGCTGGGGCTCTTCGGCTGCATCCGGGCGCGCGGCATGTGCCTGCGGTGTAGGCGCTTCAATTGCCAGCGGATGTTGCAGGTTGCGGGCTTCGGCCAGGATCGCCTGCCCCAGCGCCAGCGGGGTTGTCGCTTCATGCCCGGCGTAGTGGTACGTCCCCCACAGCGGCGCCGCGCAATCAAGCTGTTTGAGTACCGAGATAATCACCCGCGCGGCATCATCCACCGGCGTCGGGTTGCCCCGTCGGTCATCGGCCATCAACAGCTCACCCGGCTTTTCGGCCTGGGCCAGAAACCGCCCAAGCGTGCCATCGGGGCTGTCATCGAGCAGCCAGCCAAAACGCAGCAACACATGTTGCGGGCAAATCGCCCGCACACTTTGCTCGATACGCCACAACGCCTGCCCACGGATTCCAAGCGGGACGGGTTCGTCCTTTTCGCTGTAGGCCGTTGCACGCGAGCCATCGAACACCCGATAGCTGGAAGGTTGCAGCAAGGTGATGTTGTGATGCTGGCACAACTCGGCCAAACGCTCGACAGCGCGTTCCTGACTAGCAAGCCGGGCCTCGCTTACTGACTGCGCCTGAAACCAGTCGAAGTAGTAGGCCAGGTTGATGACGGCATCCGGGCGGGTGTCATCGAGCAACTGCGTGAGGCTCGCGGCGTCCCAACCGTCTTGCGGCGGGCGCGGGGCTAGGAAATTGATGTCTTCCTCGGCTCCCAGACGAATCAGCGCCTGCCCGAGGGCATTTCCGCCGCCCAATAACATAAGGCGCATTCGCATAAAGTATGCAGGCTCAGTCTATTCAGAACGATGATGTATACCAGAAAATCAGCCGTGAAAGCTGCTGACCATAATCAAGATAGCCGTATTTTGCGGGTTTCTGACCCACTCGTCACTGACAAACTGCCTCATGCTAAAAGGCCTTCATTGAGATCTGGGCGGAACATCCGTCAGTAATACGCCAGACCGCTGCGCCAAAGCCTGCGCTGGCGGCGTTTGTTCCGGCTCACGCACGGGCATCAGAAACCCCTGTGGATAATGTTGCGCGAAATGTACATCTGCCGACTTATCCACAAGCTTTTTCAGCCGGTCGTTGAACGCCCGGCTCACGGTGTTCTGCGCCCCGGACATGGTCCGGAACTGCGCAGTGATGGTCACGCCGTCGAGGTTCATGCTGTCGACCCCGAAGATCGTCAGCGAACCTTGCAGGCTAAGCCTGAGCAACGGGTCTTCACTGATCTGGTTCCCAGCCTCGCGGATCAGGGCCGTGGCTTTATCCATATCCGTGTCATAGGTGAACTGCACTGAGAAAAAGGCATAGGCAAACTGCCGCGAATGGTTGATCACCGCCTTGATTTGCCCAAAAGGCACCGAGTGGACAAAGCCACGCGAGTCTCGCAAGCGCAGGGTACGGATGGTCAACCCCTCGACGGTGCCGGCATGAGCGGAGTCGATCACCACCCAATCGCCGACCGAGATGGTGTCTTCAATAATGATAAACAGCCCGGTGATCACGTCCTGCACCAACTGCTGGGAACCAAAGCCGATGGCCAGGCCTATCACCCCGGCGCCCGCCAGGAAGGGCGCGACGTTCACCCCCAGATTGGCCATTGTGGTGATGGTGCAGATCACCACCAGAATCACTTTTATGGCGTTGCGCGCCAACGGCAGGATGGTTTTGATCCGCGTACTGGGCTCATGGCTGCCGCGCCGGTTGGTGGCAGGTTCCAGCGCCTGTTGGATAGCCGTATCGAGCACGACCCAGGTCAGCCACGTCACCAGCAAGATCAGCAGAATATGGCCCAGCGAATCACTGATGACCTTGCCGGTACTGCTGTCAGAAGCAAAGGCCAGCAACGAAAAACCCCAGATTTTCGCCAGCAACTCAATAAAGGTCACGGCCAGAGCAATACGCAGCAATGCATACACCACGCTTATAAAGCGCTCTTTATAGGCACCCGCATGCTGAGTTCGCGAGCGGAAGGAATGGTGCAAAACCGTGCTCAAAAAAACCGTACCGATCAGCAAACCCGATGTCAGCAACGCACTGCGCAAAGCTCGCTCGCTGCCCTCCCCTACGCCCAGTAAATTGCGCGCGCTGACCAGCAACATCAGCAACACAGGCCAATACCAGAGCACCGAAAAAATACGTAATGACTCCTGCAAGGCGGGTTGCCCCAGGCGTTGTGCCAAAGCCCGATTGCGTATCAGGTGGGCGACTGGACGGCGCAGCCGCACCACCAGCCAGGCAAAAATGCCGCAGGCAACCAGCCCCGCAAAAACCGATAGACAGCTGGCAATATTGCCACCGATTTGCAGCGCAATTTGCGGGCTGCCCATCGCATCACTCAACGCCGAAGAAAAGCCGATCAGGAACAACGGGGTTTTCGAGTACTTGCGAATGATCTGCACCGCACGCCGCTTGTGCCCCGTCTCGAACAAGGTGCTGAGGGACAGCACCAGTGCCACGCAAAACACCCCGCCGCTACCGGCATAGGTCAGGCTCAGACCGAACGAGCGGCCCAGTGTGTCTTGCAAGAATCGGCTGGCGTACAGGGTTAACAACAAGGACAGCAGCGCTGGCAGCATATACGGCGCCACATACCTGACCAGTGCCTGAACCCGTGGTCGGGTTGCAATATAGCGTGCTGCCACCAGATAACGCGCCAGCCATCGCCCGGCAAACATCAGCCCGAAAAACGCGCCAAACCAGATAACCGACAACAGGAAAAAATCGGCCAGCCCGCTCCATGAAGGATGGCTGGATGCCTGCTCGACCAGTACCCCCACTTCGTCTGCCGCACGCTCAGTACGCAGCCCCCAGGTATCCAGCAGGTGCATGCTCAGGCCCAGTTTGTCCTGAACCTCGTCCATGCCAGCACCCAGCGCCCCCAGCAGACCGCCATCAACCAGAACCGGCGGTTTGCCATCTGTCTCTTCGGCCTTGATCACGGACGCCAGCGTGGGCGCGGCATGGAGCAGGCCGTTGCCTGAAAACAACACGACGAACAACAAAATCAACGTTTTGAATTTGAACAAACCCGGGGGCCTCCTGAGCATCCTTGATAAGCCGACCGAATCGAAGTAATTAGGCTCGATACGGGGTGTGCCTGCATTTCGATCAAGGACAGCATAGTCAATGTCACGTCGGGTGCCGGAAATAATCGGCCGGGGCCTGCCTGAAGTTGCCGGCATCCAATACACAACCAGACAAAATGTGTAGCCTTAAAATCAGCCATAACAGCCGCAATAAACACCCGACAGAGGATCCCGTGTTAAATAAATGACAAACATCACTATTGCCGGAGCACTTTGACAACCCGGATAAACAAAAACTTTAAAACTCGGTTTATCTTGCACTCCCCCAAAGACTGACTAAAGACTGCACTTATCACTTATAGCGCCGCTATAGACTACAAAAACAAACGGCGACCCAAGCTGCTTAAATAAAAAACGCACACTACAGCGCGCCCAATGTTTAGAACATTAAACGGCTGCAAACTCACTTCAAAACCAGGCAGTACCGCACAGCACCAGCCAACATGAAAGATTATGAAAGTTTCAACTGACATATTTACAAACACTTTTTCATCCCATAGAGTCAGTCACACCGGGCACTACAGGTTTGTATGCTCATTCGAGCGTTGTATTGAATTTGTAATATTTAACAGACTTGTTTGACTGACTTCCCGGAGATCGGAAATTGGAAACAATGATCGATGCTATTTTGTCTGCCTTGGATAATCCACAGCAAAGCGCACTGCGCCAAATTACTGTTATAGAAGAGAACGGGGAAGAGAAAAGCATTTCCTATGCGGCGCTGGCACAACAAGCATTGGCAGTCTCTTCAGCCCTGAGCGAACTTGGGGTTGTTCGTAATGACCTGGTTATTCTTGCCCTTCCGGCATCTATCGATCATTTGTTACTACTGACTGGATGCGTTTTGATTGGCGCCTTGCCTTGCACCGTCGCGTTGCCTGGAAGGCTCATGGCAGACTCACCGCGCAACCAGATACATGTTGCCTGTCAATTGTTTGCCCCGCGCCTGCTGATCGCATCCGAAAGCAACACCCCCGCACTCCAGAGTTTGCTTGCCCGCCTGCCTGTGCGTGTGGTGTCGAGTGCAGAGGTGAGTGTCGCTGCCAGCGCAGGTTTTCCAGTGCGTGTGGAACGCTGCCAACCGGACAGCGGCCATCATGTGCAACTGACCTCGGGCTCGACCGGACGGCCCAAGGCCGCCATCCTCAGTCATCGCAATGTCATCGCCAACGTGCGTGGTATCGGCGGTGTGGTTGGCTACAGTGCCGAGCGCGGCGACGCCTCTGCCTCCTGGCTGCCGCTGCATCACGACATGGGCCTGGTGACGCTCCTGTCGAACCTGTATTACCAGGCGCCGCTGCTATTGATGCAACCGGCCAGTTTTATTCGCAACCCGCTTGGCTGGCTCAAACGCATGTCCAGCTTTGGTGCAACCACCACGGCGGCGCCAACGTTCGCCCTGCAGTATTGCATTCGCCGTTACCGCGAAGCGTCAATGAAAGAGGTGGATCTCAGCAAGTTGCGCAATATTTTTGTCGGCGCCGAAAGGGTGGATGAAGTCTGCCTGAGGGATTTTGCACAGACATTCTCGCCACACGGTCTTTCACGTTCTGCGCTACAACCCTGTTACGGCATGGCGGAATCGACGTTGGCGGTGACCATGCATAATACGAACTTCAATTATGACGCGCAGGCGCTCTCCTACGTCATTGCTGACCGTATCGACTCCAGTGCGGTGATCGACCATTGGCAGGCACGGCGCGCCGACGAGAACACTCACAGGGTCGAAACCGTACTGTCGATGGGCCGGCCGATTGAGGGCATGCAAGTGGCTGTGAGGGCCTTGGACCGTTCCGACGCCAAGGACCGCGAAGTAGGCGAGATATTTATACGCGGCACCTCGGTCATGTCCGGTTATTTGCCCGCCGACGGCCAGACCGAGCAGTACCAAAGCGGCGACTGGTTTGCCACCGGCGATATAGGCTATCGAGTAGATGAACACGTGTTTGTACTCGGCCGCAAGAAAGAACTCATCATCATCCGTGGCAGTAATTATTTCCCCCATGAAATTGAAGACGTCATTGCCTCGCACCCATTATTGGCCAGCGGTGGTAATGCAATCGCGGCCTTCGGCATCTACGACGAAGCGCAGAGAACCGAGAGCCTGGCCATTCTGATTGAGCTTGAAGCGAAACAGAATCAAATAGAGCTGCGCACCCAACTTCAAAACCAGTTGCGCGAGAAGTTTGGATTTGGTGCCCACGCCATCACCTTCGTAGCACCCGGAAGTTTGCCACGCACCACCAGCAACAAACTTAAACGCCTGGAGTGTCGGACAATTTACCTCCAAACAGTAGCGGACAATAAAGACAAGACCGATATAGAGCAGGTTGTTATTTAAAGTACTCGCAAGCCAGCGACACCGACAGTCTGACGCACTGCAACTTTTAAATACTGGATCACTCACTATGCACACCTTGACGCAAGGTGGGGATACGGGTTTGTCACGCCATTCATTATTGAATCTGTGCGCGCAACCGGTACTTCACCGCTTATCAATATATGGCGAACTTCCTGCTCACTTGATCCAGATTATTTCGCGCGCTTGCGTGCGACTGTTGGATTCAGACATGTTGATATCGCAGACGATGCAAAACTACGAGTCTGCCGAACAATTAAACCGGCCCTCGGTGGCCCTGTCGCAGCCGACCCATGACCTGGAACTTATTCTGGAGCGCATTCAGCAAGACGGTCTGGCGTTGCACTACCGATCTTTCATGCAGAACTTCGCCCATTTGTTTTCGCTGTTCCTGACACCGGATCAATATGCACGGGCCCGCGCCAGCATTGATGCCGGCAGCGCCCTGCGCTTCCTGATGAGCGATGCCGGCGGCCCTTCCCTCACTAGCTGGCGCACTATTGCGCAGCCGGAAGGGGATGGTTTCAAGCTGCATATCGACAAGGTATGGGGCATGTACGCCAACCTTGACGGTATGGCAATCGTTGCCGCCCGCACGCCGGGCTCGTTTTTCCCGTCGGCCTTCCTGGTCTGGCCCGAGCAATACAAGACCCTCAAGCGAACCCTCTGCGGCGAGCCCTTTCTCGGCGATGTCGTGCAGTTGGGTAACGCCAAGGGCACGGTGCAGGTCGCCCAGGAGGATCGCCTGACAGTGGGCGGGCCTGCGGTACTCAAAAAATATCTGACGACGGTACGGCCTTTTCTGGTGCGCGCACTGATGGCCCATGTTGACTGGCTGGAAAGTCAGGGACGCCTCGAACTCACGCCGGACGAACGCGCGTCCCGCGACTTCATCGCCGCCGCCGCCCGCGCCAAGACGCTCTCCGATCGCTACGAGAGCGAAGACGTGCAGCGAGTGCTGGCACTGAAACTCGCCTCCAATGAACTGCTTTTGCATCTGGTCAGCCGCGGCGCCGTGGCGAGTTTTCTCGACCAGCGTGACCTGTTGGCGTTTACCAAAATGGAAGGCAGCTCTTACCGCTGTTACCACGAATTGCGCGCCAGCATGCGCGTAGCCAAGCCTGAATCCGACTCACTCTAATCCGCTCTAACCCCCCAGGAGAAGCACCTATGACAACGACAACTGAAACCCTCAACACGCTGGAACTTCTGAAAAAGGAAGCCGCCAAGATCCTCAATATCGAAACCGTTGATACCCATATCGGCTTGGGCGAACTGGGTATCGATTCACTCAATGTGGTTGAACTGATCGTCTATTGCGAACAGCTCTACGGATCCATTGATCCTGAGCAACTCAACATCACGCAGTACACCACCCTGGAGCAAATCGACACCCAGTTGCATCAGCAACAAGTCGCCTGATCGCCAGCCACCCTCATACCAGAAGCTCAATATGTCGAACTCGCCGCCCTTTGCATCAACGCCGTCACTTGGCACCGTTCCGGCTTTCACGGTCCATACGCTAGCTTACCTGCGCACAGAAACACCCTTTGTGTCGCCTCAGGTCAGCCTGGAGGATGCAGCGTTGGCGCTTGGGCAGCGGGTAGCCGATGAGGCTTGCCGTTATGCAAGCGACGCAGGCCCTATCGACGATTACGTGGTGAGCTCTACCGTGCTGTCACAGTTTCTGGCTGACGGTTCGCCCCATGCAGGTTATTTCCAGGAGGCGATAGCCACCCGTTACGGGCGCTGTCCTGACTGGGTAACCAACGCCTATGAATGCACAGGGTGGGGTTTCATCCTGCGCTATATCCAGAGCAAGGCGCAGTTCAACGGGCGTCGCAGGCTGTTACTGCAGATTGTCGATGCGGACATCCACAATTTTACGTACTGGTTAGGCAACAACCGCTGGGGCAAATCCGGTTTTGGCATCTGCACGTTAGTGATTGACGTGAGTCCAGAAGCCCAAAACATGCTGGTCATCGGCACTTCAAGCCAGGCTAATGCGCTGCTGCAATTAGGGCGAAACCTGCGCAGCTTCACCGAAAGCCGGCCTGGTTTAGGCATCGCGGTACCGTTTTTTCCAGAGATGTCACGCCGCGCCCTGTTCAAGTGCTTCGACACTTCTTGTGTGCACGCCGACCATTACCAACGCTTCGGTCATTCCTTCGGCAGCGACCCCTGGCTTTCGCTACTGGGCGAGCTTGGCGCGGGCTCCGCGCACACCGGCAGCGACTGCATCGTGTCTTCGCTGGCAATGAACGGCTATTTTTCGATTGCTCAGATAACGCTCGCGCCCGATCTGCACTATGCACTGGAAGGTGAAATGTGAAGAACGCGCAAACCTGTTCCCTGCTGTTGCAGCGCAATCCGGATTACAACCTGGCAATCCCTTGTTCGGCTCGCAACCTGCCACTGTTCGAAACGCAAGACTATGCACGCCGAAGTGTGTACGCACACGACAACTCCACGCCTGTGCTGGTCAACAATCAGCAGTACTACACCCTGCTGTCGACGCTGGCCCGGCGTATTTGGGACAGCTGCGGTGAGCAAACGCTGCTCCTGGCGCAAGTCCGAATGCCTTCCATCGACCTTGCGCTGCCAAAAAACCTGCTCGATCCACGTGTGACGCTGGGCGCCCATCTATGCAATGAAGCCTTGTTCTGGGCACACCAGATCCAGACACCGGTGGTCTGGATCAGCGCTGAACAGATTCGGCGCGACCTGTGGGACGGCGGCGATAACCTCGTGCACATCGCAGCCTGGAATACCGCACAAACGCCAGCCATCAACGAGTGGTTCTTACCCGACCTGGACTACTTCGCGGCGCAGGTACATACATCACCTGTGCATGAGCAGTTCACGACCTCTCAACCGAAATGTACGCACGTACAGAGGTGATCATGCAAACCAAGCACGAACAGACACTGGATGATGGCCAGCCGATCAAGTGGAATTTTTCGGTCGAGGCTTATATGTCTCAGACCTACGATTTCAGCGATGACAGCTTGAATGCGCTGTATCAGAAAACCAAGGCCAACCAATGGGATGTCAATACCGACATCGATTGGAGCTACGAGCTCAATCCAGACAATCCACTGGGCATGCCGGACGGCACACTGCTGATCTACGGCACCGATGTCTGGAACAAAATGAATGAACAAAACCGTGCCGAAATTCGTCATCACTCGCAAGGCTGGACCCTGTCACAGGTACTGCACGGTGAACAGGCTGCCTTGATCTGCGCATCGAAACTGGCGGTGGCAGAAGAAAGCCTCTCGGCCCGCCTCTGTGCCGCCGGGCAAATCATCGATGAAGCCCGTCATATTGAAGCTTTCGGTCGCCTGGTGAATAGCAAGCTGCCCATCAGCTACCCCATGAGCAAGGCGCTTAAAGGCCTGCTGCAAGACACCATTACCACCAGCAAACTCGACATGACCAACCTTGGCATGCAAGTGCTGGTCGAGGGCATTGCGCTGTCACTGTTTCAAAGCATGGTCGCCTACACCAAAGACCCTTTTATCAAGGACCTGATGACGCGCATTCAGCGTGATGAGGCGCGCCACTTCGCCATTGGCCGTATCACGCTGGGCAGCGTGTACAAGGAAATGAGCAGCACTGAACGCAAGGAACGCGAAGAGTTTGTGGTTGAAGGTGCTTACACCTTGTACGAACACCTGTGCGCCGACGACATCTGGGAACCGATGGGCTTATCCAAAAAAGAGTGCAGCCACCTGGTCAGGAGCTCGGATGTAGCCAGCTCCATGCGCCGTTCCATTTTCCGGCGGCTGGTACCCACCATCCGTGAAATGGGTTTGCTGACGCCCCGTGTAAGCGATGCCTTTGAAAAGCTCAAAGTGCTGGACTACGCCGCCATGCCAATGCCGGCTTAACAGGAAATACAGTCATGACGCCCTCAACTACTGCGGCAACAAACAGCCCCGCCCCCTTCACGATAGGTATTGAAGCCGCCGCTTACGAATTACCCGGCGAACGCCAGGACATCAATGACTGGGCTCAGCAATACAAGTTGCCCGCCGAGCGCATTGAAATGATCCGTAATGCGGGTTGCCGTTATTTCCATGTGGCACCGGACATCGACGAGGTCGAGCTGGCCAAGCGCGCGGTCGCTCGCCTGCAAGACGAGCACGGCTTCAAGGGCAGCGACATCGGTGCGGTAATCCATGTGCATACCGGGCTGTTCAGCGTACCACCTGCGCCACGCAGTCTGCCGCTGGAAGTGTCGACGGCATTCGGCATAAAGCCTGTCTGGGCCGGCTCGATCGCACAGCTCAATTGCTCGTCGATCAGCGTCGCCATTCAGATGGCCCAGGCCTTGATGAAGGTGCATAGCCAATTGCATACAGTGCTGATCGTGTCATCCGACCGGGTCTTTATCGAGCGTTACCGGGTATTGCAGGCGAGCATCTTAAGTGATGGCGCGGGGTGCTTGCTGGTGACCCGTAACAGCCGCCGTAACCGGGTCGGTGCAACGGCCGTGCGCAACTATGGCAGCTGGTACCTGGGTTCCGTGACCAATAACGCGGTGAAACAGGCCATGTTCAATCTGGAGTGGCACTACACCCGTAAAGTCATGATGGAAGCCGTGGCCGACTGTGGCGTGGCGCTCAGCGATTTCTCCTGCATTTTGCCTTACAACTCCAACCACTCTGGCTGGAACGCGTTCTGTAACGCCATGGCGATTCCCTCCACCACGCTTTATTCAGACAACATCCTGCACAAAGGCCACTCCTTTGGCTCGGATCTGGCGATCAACCTGGCCGATATTGGCTTGAGCAAGGTCGATGCGGGCGCACACCTGATGAACATAACGGAATCGGACAACGGTTCATTTTCGGCATTGACCCTTCATCCGGTGAATTGAAATGGCAGTGACCAACGCCTGCGTGCCTGAAAAGATCGACGCCGCAACGACCGACCAATGGCTGCTGAGTCTGAAAACGCCGTGCTATGTACTGGACCCCACCGTCGTAATGGCGCGTTACGCTGATTTGCGCGAGCGTTTGGGTACACCGTTGATTGTGTCGCTCAAGGCCAATCCCAATCTGGATTTGTTGATCCGCTGTGGCCACGCCTTCATCGACGGTGTAGAGCTGGCCAGCCTGGGTGAACTCGATATTGTCGCGGGTCGCATCAACGCCCCCAAATACGTGAACAATCCGTCGATGGATGAAGCGTTCATGCGCGCGGCCCTGGCCTCTCGCTGCATCTTCATTATCGACAGTCTGGAGCAGGCGCAGCGGCTGATTGGCGTCATCGGTAAACAGGCCGCGCCGCAAACGGTATTGCGCTTGAATGCGGGCCAACTGGTCAGTTCGGGCAAACACGTGGCGGACCATTTCGGCATGAGTCGCCACGACGCCTTACTGACGACGGTCGCATTGGCCCAGGCCAACGTGCCCATCATCGGCCTCCATACCTTTGCGGGCTCCAATAGCTTTCACATTGATGACAAGGGTGCCGATGCCGCCGCCCTTGCCCATGCGCTCGCAGCCTTCGCGCCCCAAGTCGCACGACTTACCGGCCTGCCCGTAACGTTTCTTAACGTCGGCGGCGGTTTCTCCGAGCACTTGCACAACCAGGCACAGACGTTTGACGCGTATCGCCAGCGTATTGCCCCGCTGCACGAAGACTTCAAGGTCGTCCACGAGTCCGGGCGCGGCGTCTTCGCTGGCGCAGGCACGTTCGTGACCCGCGTGCGTTCAGTCAAAGCCTTGGGCGAACGTTACGTTGCCGTCTGCGACGGTGGCCTGAGCCACAACTTCCTGCTGGCCAAAACTGAATCCATGTTGAAGAACTACGCCCAGCCGCGCCTGCTGCGGCGCCAGCAGGCACCCGTTGACGCGCCCCTGCTGGCGACCCAGTTCGTGGGCAGCACCTGCAGCCGCGCCGATGTGATCGGCTGGAATCATGCCGTGTCGGCCCCGCCGAGCGTGGGCGACCTGGTGATCTTCGAGAACTGCGGCGCCTATAACCAGACGTATAGCGTCAGCGCTTTTCTCTCGCAAAGCCCCGCACACACCTATATCCACCAATCCTAGGGACGTCACCATGACCGCCCACATCAGTTTGTACGACCTGTTGAAAGACAGCGCCCAACACCATGGCGAGCGCCGTGCGTTCGCACAAGGCGCAAAGATGGCGACTTATTGCGAACTGCTACAGGACGTGCGCCTGACGGCAGCGAGGCTGGCCGATAGCGGTGTGCAAGCAGGCGAACGCGTCGCTGTCTATGCGGGCAAGCAGTACGAAACCGTCGTCATGTTTCTGGCGATCAATGCCCGGGGCGCGATTCTGGTGCCCATCAATCCTCAGCTCAAAGAGCAACAGGTGCGCCATATCCTGCTGGACAGCGGTGCTCGCTTGCTCGTCAGTACGGGCCCACGCCTCAGACGTATCGAGGCGATGGTGAAGGACATCGAAATCGATACCTGGGCACTGGAAAAACTACAGTCCGACACCCCGAACACGCCGACCGATGCGGCGGATGTCGACACATCCAGCGCCGTCACAGACAGTGATTCTGCGGCCATTTTGTATACCTCCGGCTCAACGGGGCGGCCCAAAGGTGTGGTGCTGTCGCAACGCAACCTGGTGTCTGGCGCCGATAGCGTCGCTCATTATCTGGGCTTGCGGGCCGATGACGTCATCCTCGGAATATTGCCGCTGAGCTTCGATGCCGGACTCAGTCAACTGACCACAGCGCTGGTCAGCGGTGCTTGCTACGCGCCGCTGGATTTCCTGCAAGCGGGCGAAGTCCCGACGTTCTGCGAAGCCCATGGCGTCACCGTGATTACCGGCGTACCGCCGCTGTGGATGCAACTGGCGTCAGTGCAATGGCCACAGCCTGCCGGCGCACGCATTCGCTGCTTTGCCAATACCGGCGGGCATATGCCACCGCCTTTACTGGAGAAACTCAAAAGCGCGTTTCCCCATGCGCTGCCCTACCTGATGTACGGCTTGACCGAGGCTTTCCGCTCGACCTATCTGGCACCGGAAGCGGCCGTCACCCGGCCCGACTCAATCGGCAAGGCGGTCCCTAACGCAGATATTCGCGTGATGCGCCCGAACGGCACCGAATGCGCCGCTGGAGAGCACGGCGAGTTGGTGCACCGGGGGGCGTTCGTCACGCTCGGGTACTGGAATGACCCGGAACTGACCGCCCAACGCTTTCGTCCCTGGCTACACCCGGACCGGCAGATTTCGCGCGCCGAAACAGCGGTCTGGTCGGGCGATATCGTCTACCGCGACAGCGACGACTTTCTGTATTTCGTTGCCCGTAGCGACGACATGATCAAGACCTCTGGCTATCGCGTCAGCCCCACCGAAGTCGAAGAAGTCCTGTTTACCGTGGATGACATCACCGAAGCGGCAGCGTTTGGTGTGCCGCATCCGCAACAGGGCGAAGCCATCATCATCAGCCTGTTCGCCCACCCGCAGATTCAGACCAGCGCCCAGGCACTGATCAAGCTGTGCAGGGACAAACTGCCGACCTATATGGTGCCGCTGCATGTGTCCTTCCATGACTCGCCTTTACCGCGCAACCCGAACGGCAAGATCGACCGAAAGCAGCTGAAGCAGCAGTTTTCCGAGTTTTTCTCCCCCTCACTTACGGTCACGGAATAGCCTCATGCTTCGAATCCGCGCTATCGCTTCTCAGGTTCCCGACACGACCCCATTCCGGGCGGTACAAGCCCAGGAAAAAAACATCGGCTATGGCCATCTGTTGTACAAGTCGGCGGTCTTTTCCATGCCTCGCGGCAGGGGCAGGATTGACGCCGAAGAAGCGCTTCGGCTGCTCCCCACGGCGAACATCGCACTGCCCGTAGCACCCCCTTTGCAAAGCGGCGCCGACCTGGCGCTGGAAGCGGTCGCGCGTTTGCGTGAACAGGTTTCGGCAGAAACGCTGGCACAGGTGACCCACATTGTGGTGACCAATAGCGCCCTTAACCAACGCATTAATGAATCGGTCGCAGGCCGTATCCAGCATGCACTGGGTTTGCCCAAAGCGTTGCCTTTCGCCATCGGCCAATCGGGTACTGCCGGCGTATTCAACGCACTGAGCATGATCGAAGCGTTGGTCAGCCTCGGCGGCAAAGTGCTGTTGGTAGCGTCCGATAAGTGGCTTTACCCGTTCTTTCGCGCCTGGGGTGATCTGGTGGTGTACGGCGACGGCGCAGCCGCCATCTTGCTCGATGGCGAGGGGCAGGCTTCGCCTGGCTGGGGAGTGATACGCGCCTCGGCCATGCACTATGGCGCGGCCATCGACAACCCCTGGGGACTGACGCCTGCCGCCCTGGCTGAACGCCTGCATCCGCTGGCGGTGAGTGCAGCGCAAACAGCGATCGAGCGCTCCGGCCTGAGCGCCAGCGATATCGATTGGGTGTTGCCGGCAGGATTCAGCGACAGCTTCACCCTCGGCGTCAGCCGCGAACTGGGCATTGCGCAAGCGCGACATTTTGAACTCGGTGCCCTGGGCCATCAGTCGAGCGCGGCCCCCTTGCTGTCGCTCATGCGCCTGCGTGCCTCCCTGCCTCGGGGCAAAACGGCCACCGCCCTGCTTTGGGATGCGGCGTTGTGCGGTACCGCTGGCGCCATCGTGGCCGAGATCCAGGCTGACGCCTGAACCCAGATGCAAACCGCTTATTAATCAGGAAAACCTATGTCTGCTTATAAAGTCAGCCTGCGTGAGCTTCGCTTTTTTTTGTGGGAACTGCATAAAACCGACCAGACGTTTCTCGCTCGGGCGCCGTTTAACGACAAGAGTCGTGCCTACTACGATGCCTTGCTGGAGCGCGCCAGGGCGTTCGCTTATGAGTTAGGCAAGGCCTATCAAGCCTCCGATCGGCAGGAATGCCGCTTGCTGGAAAACGGCACAGTCGAAATCCCCAAAGAGTTTCACGGACTCTGGCAGCGCTATAAGGATGAGTGGATTCAGGTACTGGGCATCGACAGTGAATCGCAGCAACCGGCCTTGCCACCCCTGATCCGGCAGACCATCCAGGAAATGTTCATGGGCGCCAACCCGGCGTTCATGACCTACGGCGGCTTCAATTTTCCGGCCATCAAACTGTTGAAGCTGCACGGTACCGCCGCGCAAAAGGCAACGTACCTGCGCAAGCTTCAGCACTACGACTGGGACGCGTGTTTCTGCGCCACCGAGCAGCAGGCGGGCAGCGACCTGACGGCTGTCACCACCCTCGCAAAGCCACTTGAAAACGGCGAATACGCCGTCACCGGCGAAAAAGTCTACATCTCGGCCGGGATGCATACGCTGACCGAAAACACCGTTTACTTTGTCCTGGGCCGCATCAATAGCGCGACCTCGACCTCGTACTCGCTTTCCTGCCTGCTAGTGCCGCGCTTCTGGCCCAATCCAGAAACCGGAGAGCTGGAAGACAACCATGTCGAGTGCACGTCATTGCTGCGCAAAATGGGGTTGAAGGGCTGCGCCAACACCCAACTGGTGTTTGGTCGAAGCGGCACCACCCGCGCCGTGCTGCTGGGCGATCGCAAAAATGCCGGGTTGCTGCAACTGGTGCCCTTGATGAATCAGGCGCGTATGAGCACGGCGATTATCGGCCTGGGTCTGGCTTCCAGCGCCTACTTGCATTCAGCCGATTTCGCCGGCAAACGATTGCAGGGACGGGCTATCAGTCGCACGTCCGATGCCAGCGCCCCCGCTGTGCCCATTATCGAACACGCCGACGTACAGCGCATGTTGCTGGAAATGAAGGCGCGGGTAGAGGGCTGCCGTGGGCTGCTCGGCAAATTGACCGGCGCCTCGACCCAGGCGTTTGCCCTGGAAGCCGAGCCGGTACTGGACGAAGCTCAGGTCGAAAAATACCGCAAGCTGGTGCTGCTGTTCACACCGATATGCAAGGCTTTCGTCTCGGACCAGGCCTGGAAAATCTGCGAGCTGGCGATCCAAGTGCATGGCGGCGTCGGTTATACCGATGCTTACCCTGTCGAGCAAAATGCCCGCGACGTGAAAATCCTGTCGATCTGGGAAGGCACCAACTATATCCAGTCCCAGGACCTGGTACGCGACAAGCTGGGATTTGGCAGAAACTCACGCCTGATCAAGTTTCTGCGCGAAGAGCTGGATGCCTTCTTGAGCAGCAAAATGGGGGTCGGCACTGAACTGCAAGGCCACTTCCCGGTGCTGGAAAACGCCATGATCGCCGTTGAACAGGCGCTTGCACTGATCAATGAGCAGGTGCGTGCAGGTCGCACACACGAAACCAGCCAGTTCTTCACCCGGTTCCTGGAAATGCTCGGCCTCACCGCCAGCGCCTGGGTCTTGCTTGAGTCGGCCTGCCTGGCAGAGCGCCAGTTGCGCCAGCCACTGGGTGCAGAAGAAGCCGCTTTTTACCGTGGCAAGGTCAAGACCGCACAGTATTTTTTCGCCAACATTCTGCCGACTGTCACGCAACACGCACAGACCATAGAAAATTTGCTGGTCGCCCACTGCAGCATTGCGCTGGATGAGCTGGTACAGGCCGACACGCTCGTACCCCCACCGCCGCAGAGCCTGTTTGGCGGACCGCGCACCCTGTATCGCGGCACCAATATCGACGGCGCCACGCTTGAGCCCAATGAAGGCTTGTGGGTCAGGGGGCGCAACCTCAATGACTTGATCGGCATCGTCGACTTCCCCACCGCGCTATGGCTGGCGTGGTTTGGCAATCTGCCGTCTGCTACACAGAGCCAAGCCATTGACGCCGTTCTGGTGCACATCGCTGGCCATCTGTCGCAGGAGCCAACTTATAGACGTGGCATCGAAGCCGTGGCCGCCAGCGGTGCCGGCATCGTTCAAGCCGCCGCCTGCGGCCTTCTCGGCGATTTGGCCGCGCTGGAAACTATCGCTCTGAGCGAAGCGACCGTGCGCGGTTTACCCACGCACCCGGATTTTATCCAGGGCTTGGTCAGCGTTGCCTCAACGCCGCACTTTCTGCAAGCAGCGCTCGGTTATGAAGCCCCCGGCGCAGCACCGATCCAGCACGCCGAGGGCATGCTGGCTGCAATGGGCGCGCCCCACATCGACGCCTTATCCATTCGTGTCGTTGACGCCCTGTTGGTGGCCTGGCACGCCGGGTTCGGCTACATCACGCCAACGGTGCTGGTACCCCGTACCGCCATCGGCACCGGCGTCACCCTTGCGCAGGCCGTGGCGGCCGGTTTCATGGCCAGCGGCCCTAAACATGTCGGCGCAGCAGAAGAAGCCACGACCTGGCTCAAGACCATCAGTGCGCACGCCAGCCATGCGGACATACGCCAGGCGGTCGACCACGCGCTGGATCAGCCCGGCAACCTGTTGTTCGGTTTCGGCCATCCGCTGTTTGTGCAGGACCCACGACCACCGCATATCAGAACCCTGTTTGCAGAATGGGGTTTCGGAGCGCGCTACCTGGAGATTTTCGACGTCGTTTGTGCCCACGTTCTGGAGCGTAAAGGCCTGCGTCCGAATATTGATTTCATCACCGCCGCGACCCTGCTCGATCTCGGCGTGACGCAAGCCCGCTGGAGTGTCGGCCTGGGCCTGTGTGGCCGGGTTGCGGCCATGGTCGCGCATGCCATAGAGCGGCGTGATCGTCCTGCGTTCGGCGTCAGCAGCAAAGCCGCGCGCACGTTATTGGCCACCGTTCCAGTCGGCTGGCTGTAGGACAGCCAGACGCAAACCGCCCTTGCAATGCCAACGCTGAATCCTTGTAACGCCATTTCATACGGGAATTGACACATGTTATTGAAAAACCTGCGCCCTGCCGACGAGTACGATCGTTTTGCCTCGCAAGCACTGGAACCCTGGGACGTGATGTTCGTCACCCGCATCCGCCAGATTGCCCGCGACCTGGCGCCCGGCGCTCTGGTCGATATCGGCACCGCTACAGTCGTGGTCCCGGTGCGTCTGGCGGCCGACCCGGTATTGAAAGGCTGGCATTTCATCGGCCTCGATCTGGACGAAACCATGCTCGAAGGCGGCCGGCCGCGTATCGAAGCGCTGGGCCTGAGCGACACCATCGAACTTAAAGTGGGCGACGCCCTGGACCTGCCCTTCGCGGATAACAGCCTGACCATGGCGGTCAGCCGCGCCACCTTGCACCACTTACCGGACAAGGTGAAAAGCCTGACCGAGATGTACCGCGTACTGCAGCCGGGCGGAGTCGGTCTGGTGCACGACATGCGCCGCGACGTCGCCCCCGAGTTGCTGGAGAAATTCACTCAAATGCGCGCTTCGGTGGGCTATCCACCGACCCATGTTGAAGAAAAGGTCACCCTGCAAGAAGCGCGCGAGCTGGTCATCGAAGCGGGTCTTGACCATTGCACGGTGGTGACCAGCCCCAGTTCCGGCATGGGCGCACTGGGTTTCGAAATCCTCATTAAAAAGCCTTTGCTGGCTTGATAAGCAACTTGCGGGGTAAAGGCTATGGATCAACGTACAGATCAGCTTGAGCACTTTCAGGGAATGCTGGGTCGCTCGCAGGTACAGTGTGGCTTTCTGTCACCTGAGCGCATGCCGCTCGTCATAACGCCTGTCGACAGCAGGCTAAGCGATGACAGCGAGGCTTTTGCGACGTGGTATCGCCAACACCTGTCGATTTTCGACAGCATGCTGCTGGCGTTCAGTTGCCTGTTGTTCCGTGGTTTTGCATTGCGCGGTAACTCGGACTTTCAGGCTATTGCGCAACACTATCCTGAGCATGCGTTCGGTTATATCGGCGGCGCCACGCCCCGCAAGAACATCGAGGGCAGAGTCTACGAATCGACCCGCATCCCGCCCACCCTGAAAATCGGCCTGCATCAGGAAAAGGCCTACATGGCGCACTATCCACAGAAACTCGCCTTCTTTTGCAAACAGCCCTCCCTGGAAGGCGGCGAAACCATACTGTGCGACATGCGAGCCGTCACCCGCCGTCTGCCAACCCAACTGATCGAGCGCTTCAGCGCTGCGCGCATCCAGTATGTGCGTAACTTCCGGGCACCCAGTACGCCGGAGAATGAACCTCGCAACACCCATATGCGTGAATACCACCGGCCCTGGGATGAGGCGTTTCTGACCGATGATCCGCAGCAAGTAGAACAGCTGTGCCGCGATACACACCTCGATTTCCAATGGCTCGAAGACGGCAGCCTCACGGTGTCGCATACCGGTGACGCCGTTTTGAAACATCCGTTGACGGGCGAATCCATCTGGTTCAATCAGCTGTCGACCCAACATAACAACGCCCGCTCCCTCGGCAAGCCCGGTTACGCCTACATCCAGCACGCCTATCAGGACAAACCGGCACGCCCTTACGATGTGCGGCTGGGCGATGGCACGCCGATCTCGGAGGATGAAATCGCTCCGATATACGACGCATTGGAGGCACAGGAGATTGCCTTTCCTTGGCACAGCGGCGACATGCTGTTGATCGATAACATTGCCGTTGCCCATGGCCGCAATCCCTTCAAAGGTCAACGCGATGTCCAAGTCGCGTTGTTCGATTGAACATGAACAGTCAAATCCTTCTGACGGGCGAAAAACACGGGCTGTCCGAACCTGCCCTGCATCGTGAGATGCAGTTGGCACCCACGCGCACTGATGAACCCTATGCGATGGCAGCCAAACTGATCCGGGTCAGCGCTGGCGATTTCCGCTTCGAGGTCCGCGATCTGCATTTTCAACGCGGTCGGCATACCGCCATCATCGGCCCCAATGGCGCCGGCAAGACCACCCTGATCGAAGCCTTGCTCGGGTTCCGTCAGGCGCATCTGGAAGAGGCGCAGATTCTTGGGGTTGCGGCGGCTCGTTTTCTGCAAAGCACCCGCCACCGCAAGCGGCTGGGGGTGCAATTGCAGCGGGTCGAATATGAAGACTCGTCGAATGTCAGGGAAATCCTCGACTTGCATCAGGCCCTGTACGGCAAGCAAGACTCGCAGGTGGCGCAGGCACTGGATATCGAAACGCTGCGCAAACTGCCCTACCGGGCACTGTCACGCGGCCAGAAACAGCGGCTCGATTTGTTCGTGGCGCTGGCCCACCATCCGGAGCTTGTCGTACTTGATGAACCCTTTACCGGGCTTGACCGCGCTTACATCGAGCGGGTCGCGCACCTGCTGCGGTACGACCTGGCTGACCTGACCATCATTATGATTTGCCACTCAGTGGAAGAACTGGATACCGCCAGCGATGTGGTGTGGGTGTGCAAAGGCGGGGTTGAGTATCGAGGGGATAAAGAATCACTGAAGAACCGCTTGGTTGGCGCCTTCCATGCCTATCTGCAGCTGGACGACAGTGATCATCTCAAGGCCATCTACCACCAGCTGGAACGCGAAAGCGCCACGCTGCGGTTGTCGATGCCATCAAACAATGAAATCAGCGTCTATGGCACGCAGGAACTGGACCAATCGATACGTCGCCTGATCGGCAATGTTGCATTCCAGCACTTTGAGTTCGGCCCCACCCATTACCGCGACATGTTGCACCTCTGCGCTCAGGGAGAACAGGATGCTTAGCGTACTGGCGATATTGACGCGCAACGAGCTGCTGGGGTTTTTTCGCAGCAAGTCGGCGCTGTTCTGGGCGCTGGCCTTTCCTATCCTGCTGCTGACCGTGATGCTGATGGCTTTCGGTCATCGTGGCTCACTCGGCACGGTCAATGTCGAGTTCCTGGAGTCTGGCGCCCAGACCAGCTCGGACACCAGCTGCAAGTTGGCGATCCAGCAGGCATTTGCTGGCGGTGATCCCGTAAAGGCCGATTTTTCAACCGTCAGCAACACTGCCGCCATCGCAGCAGACACGGTCCGCATCGTCTTCCCCGCAGGCGAGGGCCCGTTGCAAGTACGCTATGACTTCAACGGCCAGCTCGCGGTACGTGCCGCAGCGCGCGTGATCGAGATTGCTGCGGTCAGGTGTGCGGCGGCCGAGCGCGGCATTGTCTCGACAGACCTGGTGCATTTCGAAGACACGGCCTCTGGCGCCAAGCCCTTCGACTACGGCCAGTTTTTTACCACCGGCATTTTGGTCATCTGTTTGATGTCACTCGGCATCATGTCCACCGCCTTATCGATTGCCAGCTTGCGTGAGCACAACGCCCTCAAGATCTACGCCTGCTTTCCAGTCCCGAAGCTGGTTTTTCTGGCCTCTATCCTCTTGTCGCGGGTAGTCATGATGCTGATTTCGGTGGGTTCCTTGTTGCTGGTGGCGCGGTATGGATACGGCATCGACATCTCGCTGTGGAGTGTGCAGACCTTGCGTGCGTTGCCGGTCATTGTGCTGGGCGGCGTCATGTTGCTGTGCCTCGGCACCCTGCTGGCCAGTCGTACCGCCTCGATAAAAGAAACCGAATTGCTGTGCCATCTGATCCATTACCCGGCCCTGTTCTTCGGCAACCTGACCATCCCGTTGAACGATGCGCCAGCCTGGATCAAAAGCATTCTCTCGGTGATTCCGATCAACCAGTTTGTCTCGGTACTGCGCCAAGTGATGCTCGACGGTGCGCCCCTGCCTTCGCTGTGGCTGCCCTTATTGGCCCTGGCAGGCTGGACCGCATTGTTCCTCACCGCCGCGACCTTCATGTTCCGCTGGCACAAAAGTTAAGCCCCCGACCCGGGCATTTCATTGCATCTCTATTCAAGGAAACCAGCATGTCTATCCGCAAGCTAGGCCGTGCCTATTTGTCGAATGCCAGCGCATTCATTCCGGTCATCGTGTTCCTCTTGTATGGCCGTTTCGGCCCCGGTGAAGCAGGCGTGCGCTGGGAGACCGCGTATGTGGTGAGCGGTATTCTCAGCATTGCGCACTTGTTTTGGCTGTTCAATTACCGCCCTGGGCATTGGATCGCAATGGGCGTCGACCTGTACCTGATGATTGGCGCCCTGTTGGCTTCGGTTTCTACCGCAGCGTTGCAAGTGTGGGGGCAGGAGCTAGGCGCTGCACCCGTGCTGGCGTGCGTGTTCGTAATTGGCATGGGGGCCACCCGGCTTTCTCCCCTCGGTTTCATCGGCGAAACCAGCAGCGATCATGCTTTGGTCCGAAAACTCTCTGTGATGTTGCTGATGGGTGCTGCCATCGCAGTCGCGGTGTCGCTGGTTTTTCGCCATAACACGTTGCTGGGAGGTGTGTTGCCGGTCGTTGCACTGGTGCTCGTTCGCAGCCAATTGCTCAAACGCATGGTTGCGACGCCATGAGCGACCTGGAACCTACCGTGGACCGACAAGCCTCGGGACTCCACGCATTTCTGGCCGAAGTCACTGAAGTGCTGGGGCAGGCGTCGCTGCTGACCGGAGCGGCCTGTGCACCCTATGAAATCGACGTCGCGCAGTGCCGTGGCAAAGCGGCGGCGGTCGTCCTCCCGCGTGATACTGACGCGGTCAGCGCGCTGATGCGCATCGCGGTGCGCCATCGCATACGGCTGGTCGCCCAAGGCAACCGCAGCGGATTGGTGGGCGGCGCCGTCACTGACAACTCCGGCACGCAAGTGATTGTTTCCTTGTCGCGCATCCGCCGAGTGCGCGAAATTGATCCCTTGAACCGCACGGTGATTGTCGAAGCGGGCGCGCTCTTGTCAGAACTGAACCGTCAACTGGAAACCCACTCGCTGCATTTTCCTATTGATGTCGGCAGCGACCCGGCGATAGGCGGACTGATTGGCGCCAATGCCGGCGGCAGCCGCTTGCTCAAGCATGGCGACGTGCGTCATAACCTGCTCGGCATCGAAGTGGTACTGGCCGATGGCGACGGCACGGTGGTGCAGCTACTGGCTCCCTTGCGCAAGAACAATACCGGGCTTGATCTCAAGCAGTTGTTTGTCGGCACCGGCGGTGCATTCGGGATCATTACGGCGGCGACCCTGGAGCTCCAGCGCATCGACCAATCGACGCAAAGCGTTTTTGTCGCCTTGCCTGACCACGCGACAGCGCTGAAGGTGCTGGAGGCTTTCGAACATCACTTTGGCGACCTGCTGTGCGCGTTCGAAGTGATATCCGAAGCGGCGCTCGCCATTACGTTGCGCAACTTCCCCACCCTGCGCCACCCGTTCGGCCAATCGCCGGCCAGCTGTTATGCCTTGATCGAGATCGCCAGCAGCATGCCCGGCTTGCACACGCTTTTTGCGCAACGCACCGAACAGGTGCTGGAAGAACTGTATGAAAGCGGCCGGATTCTCGACGCCGTACTGGGCAATACCCACAGCTTTTGGCCGCTGCGAGACAACCTGCCGTTGGCCATCGCCAAGGAAGGTATTCCACTCTCGTTCGACGTGGCGTTTTCGCGCTCACAATTGGTGGCTTTCCGAGATCAGGCTGCACAGTGGCTAGCGCAGGAACATCCGTTGCTGCAGCTGTACGATTTCGGCCACTTTGCCGACGGTGGCTGCCATTTGATTGTGCTTGTCCCGCACGCGCATATCCCCCAGTACGGCATCGCCAAGCGAGTCGCAGTGCGTAGCGGCATTTATAAGCGGGTGTCCGAAAACGGCGGCTGCTTCAGTGCCGAGCATGGCGTCGGGCCTATAAATGCAGCTTATTACAGCAAGTACACGCCCCCTGAGGTGCAGGAAATCAGCAGGGCCATGCAGCAGTTAATGGACCCGCAAGCTGTACTGGGCCGCTACCGCTATACATAGAACGAACCGCCTGCGCAGTTCAATTCCAAGAAAATCGGGCCTGACGATGGCACAGCAAGCGATAGGAAACATCATGATTACCGGCAAAATGCTCATCGGCCAGTCGGCAGTGCGTGGCGACAACGGATCGCTGTCTGCAATCAACCCTGCCACCCATGAAAAGCTCAGTCCCGACTTCGGCGTCGGCGATATCGCTGACATCGATCAGGCCTGCATGCTGGCGCAGCAAGCCTGCGACCGCTATCGCGCGACCACGGCAGAGCAGCGTGCCCAGTTCCTGGAAGCGATCGCCACGGGCATCCTGGCGTTGGGGGTCACGCTGATCGGGCGCGCGTCTCTCGAATCAGGCTTGCCTGCCGCGCGCCTGATCATCGAACGGGGCCGCACCGTGAGCCAGTTGCGGCTGTTTGCGCAAGTGTTGCGTGACGGCCACTATCTCGGCGCCACCCTGGACTGTGCTTTGCCGGCGCGCCTGCCTTCTCGCCCCGACCTGAGATTGCACAAGATCGCCCTCGGCCCGGTGGCTGTATTTGGTGCAAGCAATTTTCCCCTGGCGTTTTCGGTTGCGGGCGGCGATAGCGCCGCAGCCCTGGCCGCTGGCTGCCCGATAGTGGTCAAGGCACACGAAGCTCATCTCGGTACTTCGGAGCTGGTCGGTCAGGTGATTCAACAGGCAGCCGCTGCCCACAACTTGCCAGAGGGCGTGTTTTCCCTGCTTATAGGTGACGGTAACCCGTTCGGCCAGACCCTGGTCAGCCATCCCGCGATCAAGGCAGTCGCCTTCACCGGTTCGCGTCAAGGCGGCCTGGCGCTAATGCGTACAGCGGCGCAACGCAGCGAACCGATTCCGGTATACGCCGAAATGAGCTGCATCAATCCCGTGTTCCTGTTGCCCCATGCGCTGTCGATGCGCGCCAGCGAAATCGGTCGTGGATTCGTTGAAGCTCTGACGATGAGTGCCGGGCAACTGTGCACCAATCCGGGCTTGGTGATTGCTATGGAAGGCTTGCCTCTGACCCAGTTTTACAACACGGCCCAGGACGCCCTGTGCAAAAAGGCGGCAGCAACCATGCTGACGCCGGGCATTCATCATGCCTACCTCGCCGGAATTGAAGAGACAGGCAAGACCAACGGTGTTACGACGCTGGGGCAAGGTTGCCCTGCAGAAAAACCCTGTACAGCGCAAGCCACAGTGTTCGTAACGGATGCAGCCACCTTTCTGACGACAGAACGACTGAGCGACGAAATATTCGGCCCCAGCTCGCTGATAGTCGCCTGCAAGAATGAAGATGAAATGCTGGCGGTCGCCGAGCACCTGTCTGGACAGCTGACGGCGACCCTGCAACTGGATGACGCTGATCATGCGCTGGCCAGAAAACTGCTGCCCGTCCTTGAGCGCAAGGCCGGCCGCATCTTGGTGAATGGTTATCCGAACAACGTCGAGGTCACTCACGCGATGGTGCATGGAGGCCCGTTCCCGGCCAGTTCGGACAGTCGCAGTAGCTCAGTCGGCGCCAGTGCCATCGACAGGTTCTTGCGGCCGGTGTGCTATCAGGACCTGCCTGCGGCCTTGATGCCGGCTGCGCTACAGGATGGCAACCCGCTAGAACTGTGGCGCACGGTCAATGGTCAATGTGTGCTTGCCTGAGTCGAAATGTTCCTGATGAGAACAACACTTCAACGTTAAAAAAACACGACGCAAAGCCATAAAAAAAGCCCCTATACAGGGGCTTTTCATCTGAATCTTTACCTGAATGTCACAGGTAATTATCAGAACGGGATATCGTCATCAAAGCTGTCGAAATCCGGAGCTGGCTGTGGAGCCTGCTGCTGTGGCGCTGGACGCGACTGCTGTTGTTGCGGTGCAGGGCGTTGAGCCTGCTGACGCGGAGCAGACTGCTGAGGCTGCTGGTAGTTGTTGCCACCACCCTGGTTTTGCTGGTCGCCCTGTGGACGGCCACCCAGCAGCTGCATGGTGCCTTGCATGTCGACCACGATTTCTGTGGTGTAACGCTTGATACCGTCTTTTTCCCATTCACGGGTTTGCAGCTTGCCTTCGATGTACACCTGCGAACCCTTGCGCAGGTATTCACCAGCGATTTCGGCAACTTTGCCGAACATCGATACACGGTGCCATTCAGTCTTTTCGACTTTCTGGCCGGTTTGCTTGTCAGTCCATTGTTCGCTGGTTGCCAGACTCAGGTTGGTCACGGCATTACCGTTAGGCAAGTAGCGAACTTCGGGATCCTGGCCGCATGTGCCGACCAATATAACTTTGTTAACCCCACGGGCCATAACGTTCTCCTAGGCTTCGCACGTCGGCGCTGGGTTAACCAACTGCTCGAGTGTCGCGCGATCCAATAGTTCGGTGTCCAATTTGATATAAATCGCAGACTCTTCAGTCACGATCACTGCATCTGTAACGCCATTGACTGCCTTTAAACGCTCAGCCAGACCTGCTTCGCGCAGCGCCTCGGGTGATAACGGCAGGCGCAGGCTTGTTACGTACGGTGGTTCGCGCATGGTAACAGCAAAGGCCAGCCAGAGTGCAGCCAGACCTGCGCATCCAAGGAACACAACCGACAAACCGCCATGCTGGAACAACCAGCCGCCGAGTATGCCGCCCAGTGCCGAACCGAGGAATTGGCTGGTGGAATAAACCCCCATTGCCGTGCCCTTGCCGCCTGCGGGTGAAACTTTGCTGATCAGCGAAGGCAGTGAAGCCTCCAACAGGTTGAACGCGGTGAAAAACACCACGGTGCCGATCACCAACGCCCGCAAGCTGTCGCCGAACTTCCAGAAGAATAGCTCAGTGAGCATCAACGTAATGACGGCGCCGAGTAAAACTCGTTTCATTTTGCGTTTCTTTTCGCCGTAGATGATGAACGGAATCATGGCGAAAAAAGAAATCAGCAAGGCCGTCAGGTACACCCACCAATGCTGCTCCTTGGGCAAACCGGCCTTTTCGACCAGCGCCAGCGGCAAGGCAATGAAGCTCGACATCAACATGGCGTGCAACACAAAAATGCCAAGGTCCAGGCGCAACAGATCGGGGTGACGCAAGGTCGGCAGCAAAGCCTGCTTCGCCACACCGGACTCACGATGCTGCAAGGTCCCGGTGGAACGCGGCACCATGAACATCACGATCACGATCCCGCACAGTGCCATTGCCCCCGTGGCCAGAAACAGACCGGATAACCCGAATGCACGGGTCAGCAACGGCCCCACGACCATTGCAACAGCAAATGACAACCCGATGGTCATGCCGATCATGGCCATCGCCTTGGTGCGATGCTGTTCACGGGTAAGGTCCGACAACAGCGCCATGACAGCTGCTGAAATCGCCCCTGCGCCTTGCAGGATACGTCCCGCAATAACGCCCCAGATCGAATCGGAATTGGCCGCCAGCACACTGCCCAGAGCAAAAACGATCAACCCCAGGTAGATCACCGGGCGCCGCCCGATACGGTCTGAAATAACACCAAACGGGATCTGAAAAATGGCTTGGGTCAGGCCATAAGCGCCAATTGCCAGACCAATCAGGGCGGGCGTTGCACCGGCAAGGTCCATCCCATAGGTTGCCAACACCGGCAACACCATAAACATGCCCAGCATACGGAAGGCGAACACAAGGGCCAGACCGCTTGCTGCCCGGGTCTCGCCGCTGCTCATGCGTTCGCTGTGGGGATCGTGCATGGAAAAACCTCATGTGAACCGGCGGCGATTCTATCAGTCCCATCGAGTAACAGCACATACACGAGAGTGCCGCGACGCTTTGTCACGCAAAAGTTATAAAGGCTGCTTGAATGACAGTGTGCCATCAAGGCCTGCACAGCTTTCGCACAGATCCGTATACTCATTCGTTTACGTTATGCCCGCCAAGCGAGGCCGCAGTGGACAAGATCCTGATACGTGGGGCACGAACCCACAACCTGAAGAACATCGACCTGACCCTGCCAAGGGACAAACTGATCGTCATCACCGGACTGTCTGGCTCCGGCAAATCATCCCTTGCGTTTGACACGCTGTATGCCGAAGGCCAGCGACGTTATGTCGAGTCGCTGTCAGCCTATGCGCGGCAGTTCCTTTCGATGATGGAAAAGCCTGACGTCGATACCATCGAAGGTCTGTCGCCGGCGATTTCCATCGAACAGAAATCGACCTCGCACAACCCGCGCTCCACCGTCGGCACCATCACCGAAATCTACGATTACCTGCGTCTGCTGTATGCCCGCGTAGGTATTCCGCGCTGCCCCGATCACGATATTCCACTGGAAGCCCAGACCGTCAGCCAAATGGTTGATCTGGTGTTGGCGCAGCCTGAAGGCAGCAAGCTGATGTTGCTCGCGCCGGTCATTCGCGAGCGCAAGGGCGAACACTTGTCGGTGTTTGAAGAGCTGCGCGCCCAAGGTTTTGTTCGGGCACGGGTCAATGGCAAGCTCTGCGAGCTGGACGAATTGCCCAAGCTCGACAAGCAGAAAAAACACACCATTGATGTAGTGGTTGACCGCTTTAAAGTGCGCGCCGATCTGCAGCAGCGTCTGGCCGAGTCGTTCGAGACCGCGCTGAAACTGGCCGATGGCATTGCCCTGGTCGCGCCGATGGACGATGAGCCGGGCGAAGAGATGATCTTCTCAGCGCGCTTCGCCTGCCCGATTTGCGGCCACGCGATCAGCGAGCTGGAACCCAAGCTGTTCTCCTTCAATAACCCGGCAGGGGCATGCCCGACCTGCGATGGTTTGGGGGTCAAGCAGTTCTTCGATATCAAGCGCCTGGTCAATGCCGAGCTGACCCTGGCCGAAGGGGCGATACGCGGCTGGGACAGGCGTAACGTCTATTACTTCCAGATGCTCGGGGCGCTGGCCAAGCATTACGACTTCAGCCTTGAGGTGCCTTTCAGCGAACTGCCGGCCGACAAGCAAAAAGTCATTCTGTATGGCAGCGGCACGCAAAACGTAGATTTCCGTTATCTGAATGACCGCGGCGACATCGTCAAGCGTGCGCACCCGTTCGAAGGCATCGTGCCAAACCTTGAGCGCCGTTACCGCGAAACCGAATCGGCCACCGTGCGCGAAGAGCTGGCCAAGTTCTTGAGCACTCAGTCTTGCCCGGATTGCCGCGGCACACGACTGCGGCGCGAAGCCCGGCATGTGTGGGTCGGCGAAAAAACCCTGCCGGCCGTGACCAATATGCCGATCGGTGACGCAACCGAGTACTTCAGCACGCTGAGCCTGACCGGGCGTCGTGGTGAAATTGCCGACAAGATCCTTAAGGAAATTCGCGAACGCCTGCAGTTCCTGGTGAATGTGGGCCTGGACTATCTGTCCCTGGACCGTAGTGCCGATACCCTGTCAGGCGGTGAAGCCCAGCGTATTCGTCTGGCTAGCCAGATTGGCGCGGGTCTGGTCGGGGTGCTGTATATCCTCGACGAGCCCTCCATCGGCTTGCATCAGCGCGATAACGATCGACTGCTGGGCACCCTCAAGCATCTGCGCGATATCGGCAACACCGTGATTGTGGTTGAACACGACGAAGACGCCATTCGCCTGGCTGACTACGTTGTGGATATCGGCCCGGGCGCGGGTGTGCATGGTGGCCATATTGTCGCGCAAGGCACGCCTGCCGAAGTCATGGCTCATCCGGACTCACTGACCGGCAAGTACCTGTCGGGGCGTGTGAAGATTGCCGTACCTGCCAAGCGCACACCGCGCAACAAGAAGCTGACACTGTCGCTCAAGGGCGCTCGCGGCAATAACTTGCGCAACGTAGACCTGGAGATACCGATCGGCCTTTTGACCTGTGTGACCGGGGTTTCCGGTTCGGGCAAGTCGACCCTGATCAACAACACACTCTACCCGCTCAGCGCCACGGCCCTGAATGGCGCGACCACGCTCGAAGCGGCGGCGCACGACAGCATCAAGGGGCTTGAGCATCTGGACAAAGTCGTCGATATCGACCAAAGCCCGATTGGCCGTACGCCGCGCTCCAACCCTGCAACCTACACCGGGCTGTTTACACCAATCCGCGAGTTGTTCTCGGGTGTGCCTGAGTCGCGCTCGCGCGGTTACGGCCCCGGGCGTTTCTCCTTCAACGTGAAGGGCGGACGCTGCGAGGCCTGTCAGGGCGATGGCCTGATCAAGGTAGAAATGCACTTTCTGCCGGACATCTATGTGCCTTGCGATGTGTGCAAGAGCAAGCGGTATAACCGTGAAACCCTTGAGATCAAATACAAGGGCAAGAGCATCCACGAAGTGCTGGAAATGACCATCGAAGAAGCGCGAGTGTTCTTCGATGCAGTGCCTGCACTGGCGCGCAAGCTGCAAACGCTGATGGATGTAGGTCTGTCCTATATCAAGCTCGGACAATCGGCCACCACGCTGTCAGGCGGTGAAGCGCAACGGGTCAAGTTGTCCCGCGAGCTGTCCAAGCGCGATACCGGCAAGACCCTGTATATCCTCGATGAGCCTACAACCGGTTTGCACTTTGCCGATATCCAGCAATTACTGGATGTACTGCATCGTCTTCGTGATCACGGTAATACCGTAGTCGTGATCGAGCACAACCTGGACGTGATCAAGACGGCTGACTGGCTGGTGGATCTTGGGCCTGAAGGTGGCTCCAAAGGTGGGCAGATTATTGCCACCGGGACACCGGAAGAAGTAGCCGAGATGAAGCAATCACATACTGGCTTCTATCTGAAGCCACTGTTGATTCGCGACAAGGCTTAAATCGCGGTACAAAAAAGCCCCTGTCATCGTGAGATGGCAGGGGCTTTTTGCTGAGGCTTATGCCGATCAGAACTGCGATTGCAGGTAGTTCTGCAGACCAATCGACTTGATCAGGCCCAGCTGTTTTTCCAGCCAGTAAGTGTGATCTTCTTCTGTGTCTGCCAACTGAACACGCAGCATGTCGCGGCTCACATAGTCCTTGTGCAGCTCGCACAGGGCGATGCCTTTGCACAGGGCGGCACGGACCTTGTATTCAAGGCGCAGGTCGGCAGCGAACATCTCAGGCACTGTGGTGCCCACATCCAGATCATCCGGGCGCATGCGCGGCGTGCCTTCGAGCATCAGAATCCGGCGCATCAACGCATCAGCGTGTTGTGCCTCTTCTTCCATTTCGTGGTTGATGCGCTCGTACAGCTTGGTGAAACCCCAATCCTCGTACATACGGGAATGGACAAAATATTGGTCACGCGCAGCCAACTCGCCGGTCAGCAACGTGTTGAGGTAATCGATTACATCCGGGTGGCCTTGCATCGCCGTACATCTCCCTGCTTGAAAGACTGTAGTTTGAACCAAGCGGCCTGAGAGGTCACGGCTAAATCGCAATAAAAACCCTGTTTTGAAGAGAAAAGAGGGTTAAAAAACGCAAAAACCGCCCAATTGAGGGCGGTTCTGCTTCTCACTTAGAGTTAGTTACGCTATACACCCAGCGCCTTGGCAACACCATCGCCGTAAGCCTGATCAGCGTTGTAGAAATGCTGCAGCTGACGCTCGACGACATCACTCGACACACCGGCCATAGCGCCTGCGATGTTGTCGATCAGCAGGGCTTTCTGCTCGTCGTTCATCAAACGGAACAGGGCACCGGCGTGGCTGTAGTAATCGCTGTCCACGCGATGATCATAACGATCTGCGGCACCACTCAGGGCCAATGGTGGCTCAGCGTATTGAGGCGCTTGTTTCGGCGCGTCGCCATAGCTGTTTGGTTCATAGTTCGGCGCAGCGCCGCCATTGTTGCCGAAGGCCATAGAGCCATCGCGCTGATAGTTATGCACAGGCACCCGTGGCGAGTTGATCGGCAGGTGCTGGTGGTTGGTGCCTACACGGTAGCGATGGGCATCGGCATACGCGAACACACGGCCTTGCAGCATACGGTCAGGCGACAGACCCACACCGGGGATCATGTTGCTTGGGCCAAACGCCGCCTGCTCCACTTCCGCAAAGTAGTTCAGCGGGTTGCGGTTCAGCTCCAGCTCACCGATTTCAATCAGCGGGAACTCCTTTTGCGACCAAGTCTTGGTCACATCAAACGGGTTCTCGTAGTGGGCAGCAGCTTGCGCCTCGGTCATGACCTGCATGCACACGCGCCATTTCGGGAAATCACCACGCTCAATGGCTCCAAACAAGTCGCGCTGTGCGTAGTCCGGATCGGTACCGGCAAGACGTGCAGCTTCAGCAGGCGGCAGGTTCTTGATGCCTTGCTTGGTCTTGTAGTGCCATTTGACCCAGTGACGCTCACCCGCAGCGTTAATCAGGCTATAGGTATGGCTACCGAAGCCGTGCATGTGGCGATAGCCATCGGGAATGCCACGATCAGAAAACAGGATGGTGACCTGGTGCAGCGACTCAGGTGAGTGCGACCAGAAGTCCCACATCATCTGTGCACTTTTCAGGTTGCTTTGCGGCAAGCGTTTTTGGGTGTGGATAAAGTCAGGAAACTTCAGCGGATCACGAATGAAGAAGACCGGTGTGTTGTTACCCACAATGTCCCAGTTGCCTTCCTCGGTGTAGAACTTGAGCGCGAAGCCACGTGGATCACGCTCGGTATCTGCAGAGCCACGTTCACCCCCTACCGTGGAGAAGCGCAGAAAAGTCGGGGTTTGCTTGCCAATGGTGTCGAACAACTTGGCGCTGCTGTACTGAGTCATGTCACGGGTCAGGGTAAAGGTGCCATGTGCGCCTGAACCTTTGGCATGTACACGGCGTTCCGGAATGTTTTCACGGTTGAAGTGCGCGAGTTTTTCGATGAGGTGAAAATCGTCGAGCAGCAATGGGCCACGAGGGCCGGCAGAACGAGAATTCTGGTTATCAGCAACTGGAGCGCCGCTGGCGGTTGTAAGCGTTTTGGTCTGGCTCATGTGTTTGCTTCCTCAGTCAGTCTTTGTACTGCCGGCTAATCGGCTGAGGAGGAGTATTGACCATGAACTAAACATGGGCAAATGCATTAAATGATCAAGATCAATAGATAATGATAATCGAACGCACACAAAAAACCGGGCACTAGGCCCGGTTCTTTGTAGAGACTGACGTCTTACTCAGCGGATACAGCTTCACCGCCAACTGGACGATCAACCAACTCGACGTACGCCATAGGCGCGTTGTCGCCAGCGCGGAAACCGCACTTGAGGATGCGCAGGTAGCCACCCTCACGAGTTGCATAACGCTTGCCCAGATCGTTGAACAGCTTACCAACCATGGCTTTCGAACGAGTACGGTCGAAGGCCAGACGGCGGTTAGCAACAGAATCAATCTTGGCCAGAGTAATCAGCGGCTCAGCAACGCGACGCAATTCTTTGGCTTTCGGCAGAGTCGTTTTGATCAGCTCGTGCTCGAACAACGACACTGCCATGTTTTGAAACATAGCCTTGCGGTGCGAGCTAGTGCGGCTCAGGTGACGACCACTTTTACGATGACGCATGGTTCATTCCTTACCAAACACAACGTTCGGTGATTACGACGATCAGGCAGTCGCCTTGTCGTCCTTCTTAAGACTTGCAGGCGGCCAGTTGTCGAGGCGCATGCCGAGGGACAGACCACGGGAGGCCAGAACGTCCTTGATTTCAGTCAAGGATTTCTTGCCCAGGTTCGGAGTCTTCAACAGTTCTACTTCGGTGCGCTGAATCAGGTCACCGATGTAGTAAATGTTCTCCGCCTTAAGGCAGTTGGCCGAACGCACGGTCAGTTCCAGATCGTCAACAGGACGAAGCAGGATCGGATCGATCTCGTCTTCCTGCTCGATTACCACTGGCTCGCTGTCACCTTTGAGGTCGACGAATGCAGCCAACTGCTGTTGCAGGATGGTTGCAGCACGACGAATGGCCTCTTCAGGGTCCAGTGTACCGTTGGTTTCCAGATCAATAACCAGCTTGTCCAGGTTAGTACGCTGCTCGACACGGGCGTTTTCCACCACGTATGCGATACGGCGAACCGGGCTGAACGAAGAATCCAGCTGCAAGCGACCAATGCTGCGGCTTTCGTCTTCATCGCTCTGACGCGAGTCTGCTGGTTCATAACCACGACCACGAGCTACGGTGAGCTTCATGTTCAAGGCGCCGTTAGACGCCAGGTTGGCGATTACGTGATCGGGATTAACGATCTCGACATCATGATCCAGCTGAATATCGGCAGCGGTAACCACCCCCGAACCCTTCTTCGACAAGGTCAGCGTAACTTCGTCACGGCCGTGCAGCTTGATAGCCAGACCTTTAAGGTTCAACAGGATTTCAATTACGTCTTCCTGTACACCTTCGATGGCGCTGTACTCGTGGAGCACACCGTCAATCTCGGCCTCGACTACTGCACAGCCTGGCATTGAGGACAACAGGATGCGGCGCAGCGCGTTGCCCAGGGTGTGGCCAAAACCACGCTCGAGAGGCTCGAGAGTGATTTTAGCGCGGGTTGGACTGACAACTTGCACATCAATATGGCGAGGTGTCAGGAACTCATTTACCGAAATCTGCATGGATGCACCTATTTTCTAGCCCTTACTTGGAGTAGAGCTCGACAATCAGGCTTTCGTTGATGTCGGCGGACAGATCACTGCGAGCAGGAACGTTCTTGAAAACGCCCGACTTCTTCTCAGTGTCTACTTCTACCCATTCTACGCGGCCACGTTGGGCACACAGATCGAGAGCTTGGACAATGCGAAGCTGGTTCTTTGCTTTCTCGCGGATAGCGACCACGTCACCAGCACGAACCTGGTAGGACGGAACGTTTACGGTCTGACCGTTAACGCTGATCGACTTGTGCGATACCAACTGACGAGATTCGGCACGAGTAGAACCGAAACCCATACGGTATACGACGTTATCCAGGCGGCATTCGAGCAGTTGCAGCAGGTTTTCACCGGTTGCACCTTTTTTGCCAGCAGCTTGTTTGTAGTAGCCGCTGAACTGACGCTCGAGAACGCCGTAGATACGACGGACCTTCTGCTTTTCACGCAGTTGGGTACCGTAGTCGGATTGGCGACCGCGGCGTTGGCCGTGGATGCCTGGAGCAGCTTCAATATTGCACTTCGATTCGATAGCGCGCACACCACTCTTCAGGAAGAGATCAGTGCCTTCACGACGTGCCAGTTTGCATTTTGGACCAATGTAACGAGCCATTCTTTACAGTCTCCTGATTACACGCGGCGCTTCTTCGGCGGACGGCACCCGTTGTGCGGGATTGGCGTCACGTCGGTGATGCTGGCGATCTTATAGCCACAGCCGTTCAAAGCACGGACAGCGGACTCACGACCTGGACCTGGGCCCTTGACGTTAACGTCAAGGTTTTTCAGGCCATATTCCAGCGCAGCTTGACCAGCACGTTCAGCAGCTACTTGAGCAGCGAACGGGGTGGACTTGCGTGAACCGCGGAAACCCGAACCACCAGAGGTAGCCCAAGAAAGCGCGTTACCCTGACGATCCGTGATGGTCACGATGGTGTTGTTGAAAGACGCGTGGATGTGGGCGATGCCATCAACCACTGTCTTTTTAATTTTTTTACGAGGACGAGCAGCAGGTTTTGCCATGACTAAATTCCTGTCGATTCGCTGGTGCGATTACTTGCGGATCGGCTTACGCGGACCTTTGCGAGTACGCGCGTTGGTCTTGGTACGCTGACCGCGTACTGGAAGACCACGACGATGGCGCAGACCGCGGTAGCAGCCCAAGTCCATCAAGCGTTTGATTTTCATGTTGACTTCACGACGCAGGTCACCTTCAGTGGTGAACTTCGCCACTTCGCCACGCAGCAACTCAATCTGCTCGTCGCTCAGATCCTTGATCTTAGCGGCTGGGTTTACACCAGCATCCGCACAGATTTTCTGTGAGGTAGTGCGACCAACACCATAGATGTAGGTCAGCGAGATAACAGTGTGCTTGTTATCTGGAATGTTAACGCCTGCAATACGGGCCATTCAGTGGGACTCCAATTGACAGCTACCTACGCCCCGGAAGCCAAGAAATAGGGCGCGAGATAATATCGCTGTAATAACAAATAATCAACCCAGCAGCGCACTAGCTGCTGGGCTTCAAACAGATCACACTCAGCCTTGGCGCTGTTTGTGACGTGGTTCCGCGCTGCAAATTACCCGAACAACACCTTCGCGGCGAATAATCTTGCAGTTACGGCACAGCTTTTTCACCGATGCACGAACTTTCATCACCAACTCCTCTCACCTTACGGGGTAGTACTTCAGCGGAGCATGCCGCTGCCGTAGCCCTTCAGGTTGGCTTTCTTCATCAGGGATTCGTACTGGTGCGAAACGAGGTGCGATTGTACTTGGGACATGAAGTCCATAACAACCACAACAACGATCAGCAACGAGGTCCCGCCAAGGTAGAACGGAACGTTTGCCGCAACCACCAGGAACTGGGGCAACAGGCACACGGCCGTCATATAAAGAGCACCGAACAGAGTCAAACGAGTCAAAACGCCATCAATATAGCGTGCCGACTGCTCGCCTGGACGGATACCCGGAATAAAGGCACCGGACTTCTTCAGGTTTTCCGCTACGTCTTTCGGATTGAACATCAACGCCGTATAGAAGAAGCAGAAGAAAATAATCCCTGCACTAAACAGCAGAATATTCAACGGCTGACCAGGAGCGATCGACTGCGAGATGTCCTGCAACCAGCCCATACCTTCAGACTGACCGAACCAGGCACCCAGCGAAGCCGGGAACAGCAAAATGCTGCTCGCAAAAATAGCCGGGATAACGCCGGCCATATTCACTTTCAGCGGTAGGTGGCTAGTCTGCGCAGCAAACACCTTGCGGCCCTGCTGACGCTTGGCGTAGTGAACAGCAATACGACGCTGACCACGCTCAATGAACACCACAAAACCGATAATCGCTACTGCCAGCAAACCGATAGCAACCAGAGCGAAGATATTGATATCGCCCTGACGTGCAGACTCGAAAGACTGCCCGATTGCTCTCGGAAGACCGGCGACGATACCCGAAAAAATCAACATCGAGATACCGTTGCCAACACCACGCTCAGTAATCTGCTCACCCAGCCACATCATGAACATTGCACCCGCCACAAACGTGGTTACTGCAACGAAATGGAAGCCCAGGTCACCAGTGAACGCTACGCCCTGCCCTGCCAGACCAATGGACATGCCAATAGCCTGGACAAGAGCAAGAGCGACAGTGAGGTAGCGGGTGTACTGGCTAATCTTGCGACGGCCAGCTTCACCTTCCTTCTTCAACTGCTCCAGCTGCGGGCTGACAGCGGACATAAGCTGCATGATGATCGATGCCGAAATGTACGGCATGATCCCCAGCGCAAAAATACTCATCCGCTCCAGCGCGCCGCCGGAAAACATGTTGAACAAGCTAAGTATGGTCCCCTCATTCTGTCGAAACAGGTCCGCCAACCGGTCCGGGTTAATACCTGGAACTGGGATGTGTGCGCCTATCCGGTAGACGATAATCGCCAGGAATAGAAAACGCAGTCGAGCCCAGAGCTCGGATAACCCGCCTTTGCTGAGCGCTGAGAGAGCACCTTGCTTAGCCATTTATTCCTCGAACTTGCCGCCAGCTGCTTCGATAGCCGAACGCGCACCTTTGGTGGCGCCGATTCCCTTGCCGATAGTGACAGCGCGAGTAACTTCACCGGACAGCATGATTTTCACACGCAGTACGTTGACGTTGATCACGTTGGCATCTTTCAGGGTCTGCACAGTTACGATGTCGCCTTCCACTTTAGCCAGCTCGGACAAACGCACTTCTGCGCGATCCATGGCTTTCAGGGATACGAAACCGAACTTAGGCAGACGGCGATGCAGTGGCTGTTGGCCGCCTTCAAAGCCTGGAGCGATGGTGCCACCGGAGCGGGAAGTCTGACCTTTGTGACCACGGCCACCAGTCTTACCCAAACCACTACCGATACCACGGCCCGGACGATGCTTTTCGCGACGGGAACCCGGCGCTGGACTCAGATCATTGAGTTTCATCGATTAACCCTCTACACGCAGCATGTAGTAAGCCTTGTTGATCATCCCGCGATTCTCGGGAGTATCAAGTACTTCTACAGTGTGACCGATGCGACGCAGACCCAGACCCTTAACGCACAGTTTGTGGTTAGGGATGCGGCCGGTCATGCTTTTGATCAGCGTTACTTTAACGGTAGCCATGATCAGAAGATCTCCTTGACACTTTTGCCACGCTTGGCGGCAATAGACTCAGGAGACTGCATAGCTTTCAAACCTTTGAAAGTGGCGTGAACCACGTTTACCGGGTTAGTCGAGCCGTAGCACTTAGCCAGTACGTTCTGAACGCCAGCAACTTCGAGGACAGCACGCATAGCGCCGCCAGCGATGATACCGGTACCTTCAGAAGCAGGCTGCATGTAAACCTTGGAAGCGCCGTGGGCGGATTTCATGGCGTACTGCAGAGTGGTGCCGTTAAGGTCCACTTGGATCATGTTGCGGCGAGCAGCTTCCATTGCCTTCTGGATCGCAGCAGGCACTTCACGTGACTTGCCACGGCCGAAGCCAACGCGCCCTTTACCATCACCAACCACGGTCAACGCGGTGAAAGTGAAGATACGGCCGCCTTTAACGGTTTTGGCTACGCGGTTAACTTGAACCAGCTTCTCGATGTAGCCTTCGTCGCGCTTTTGGTCGTTATTTGACATAACTTAGAACTCCAGCCCAGCTTCACGAGCAGCCTCAGCCAGCGCTTTCACGCGGCCGTGGTACTTGAAGCCAGAGCGGTCGAAAGCCACCTGCGAGACGCCAGCGGCTTTTGCACGCGTAGCGACCAGCTGGCCAACCTTTGTGGCCGCGTCGATGTTGCCAGTGGCACCATCACGCAGTTCTTTGTCCAAAGTCGAGGCGCTTGCCAGGACTTTGCTGCCGTCGGCCGAGATGACCTGGGCGTATATGTGCTGTGCCGAGCGGAACACGCAGAGACGCACGACTTCTAGTTCGTGCATTTTCAGACGTGCTTTGCGAGCGCGGCGCAGGCGAGTAACTTTTTTGTCGGTCATTTGCTATGCCCTACTTCTTCTTGGCTTCTTTACGACGGACGACTTCGTCCGCGTAACGTACACCCTTGCCTTTATAAGGCTCTGGCGGACGGAAACCGCGGATCTCAGCGGCCACCTGACCTACCAGCTGCTTATCAATACCCTTGATCAGGATATCGGTTTGGCTAGGAGTCTCAGCGGTGATGCCTTCCGGCAACTCGTAATCCACTGGGTGCGAGAAGCCAAGAGCCAGGTTCAGCACTGTGCCTTTTGCTTGCGCTTTGTAACCAACACCGACCAGCTGGAGCTTGCGCTCGAAGCCTTGGCTTACGCCTTGGACCATGTTGTTTACCAACGCACGAGTGGTACCAGCCATTGCGCGAGTTTGTTGATCGCCATTGCGAGCAGCGAAACGCAGCTCACCAGCTTCTTCAACAATCTCAACGGACGAATGGATGTTCAGTTCTAGAGTACCCTTGGCACCCTTCACCGAAAGCTGTTGGCCGGCGAATTTTACTTCGACACCAGCTGGCAGCTTAACGGGGTTCTTAGCGACGCGTGACATGCTTATCCCCCCTTAGAACACAGTGCAAAGAACTTCGCCGCCGACACCGGCAGCGCGCGCAGCACGATCCGTCATCACACCTTTGCTGGTGGAGACGATAGACACACCCAGACCGCCACGAACTTTCGGCAGATCTTCGGAGGACTTGTACTGACGCAGGCCTGGACGGCTAACGCGCTTAACTTCTTCGATAACCGAACGGCCTTCGAAGTACTTCAGCTCGATAGACAGCAGTGGTTTGATTTCGCTGCTGATCTGATAATCCGCGATGTAACCTTCGTCTTTGAGAACTTTGGCTACAGCTACCTTCAACGTGGAAGATGGCATGCTTACGACGGACTTTTCAGCCATCTGGGCATTACGGATTCGAGTTAGCATGTCCGCTAACGGGTCCTGCATACTCATGGGCTAGACGCTCCTGATACAAAAAGAATTAGCCTTGCGGCTACAACTGTCGCCGAGTACTCAATGCTTAAAAAGCACGGGCTCAGGCGAGCCGGTCATTCTAGACACACGGCAGAAATGAATCAAGCCCCAATAGGGGCTTGATTCATATTCAAGGTCACCGGCTGTCAGGATCTTGCAACCCTGACAGGGGTGACTTTGCCTGTACGCCTTACCAGCTGGCTTTAACCAGACCTGGAACGTCGCCACGCATTGCTGCTTCACGCAATTTGTTACGGCCAAGGCCGAACTTGCGGTAAACACCATGCGGACGGCCAGTCAGGCGGCAGCGGTTACGCATGCGCGCAGCGCTTGCGTCACGTGGCTGCTTCTGCAGAGCAACTTGAGCTTCCCAACGTGCTTCTGGACTTGCGTTCAGATCCACGATGATAGCTTTCAGTGCTGCACGCTTCTTGGCGAACTTGGCAACCGTGAGCTGACGTTTCAGCTCGCGGTTTTTCATGCTCATCTTAGCCATGGTCCTACTCCAATCAGTTGCGGAACGGGAATTTGAAAGCACGCAGCAAGGCGCGACCTTCATCATCCGTCCGTGCAGTGGTGGTCAGGGTAATGTCCAGACCGCGGAGAGCATCGATTTTGTCGTAGTCGATTTCCGGGAAGATGATCTGCTCTTTAACGCCCATGCTGTAGTTACCACGACCATCGAAGGACTTGGCATTCAGGCCGCGGAAGTCGCGTACCCGAGGCAGGGAGATCGACAGCAGACGATCCAGGAATTCGTACATACGCTCACGGCGCAGAGTAACCTTAACGCCGATCGGCCAGCCTTCGCGAACTTTAAAGCCTGCGATGGACTTGCGAGCGTAGGTCACTACACATTTTTGACCCGTGATTTTTTCCAAATCAGCTACAGCGTGCTCGATGATTTTCTTATCACCGATCGCTTCGCCCAAACCCATGTTCAGGGTGATTTTGGTAACGCGCGGAACTTCCATCACGTTCGAAAGCTTAAGTTCTTCCTTAAGTTTCGGAGCGATTTCCTTCCGGTAAATCTCTTTTAGTCGTGCCATGGTCTCATCTACCTAGCAGTGTTCAAGCATCAACCGCTTTTTGGGTCGACTTGAAGACACGAATTTTTTTGCCTTCTTCTACTTTGAAACCAACGCGATCTGCTTTGCTGGTTTCGCTGTTGAAGATGGCCACGTTAGAAGCGTCCAGTGGAGCTTCTTTCTCGACGATACCGCCTTGTACGCCCGACATCGGGTTAGGCTTGGTATGACGCTTAACCAGGTTCAGACCACCAATAACCAGACGGTTATTAGCGAGAACCTTAAGCACCTTACCGCGCTTACCTTTGTCTTTGCCGGCGATCACGATGATCTCGTCGTCACGACGAATCTTTTGCATGTCGGATCTCCTTACAGCACTTCTGGGGCGAGCGAGACGATCTTCATGAACTTCTCAGTACGAAGTTCACGGGTCACTGGCCCAAAGATACGGGTGCCGATCGGCTCTTGCTTGTTGTTCAGAAGAACAGCAGCGTTGCCATCAAAGCGGATAATGGAGCCATCAGCACGACGTACGCCGTGACGAGTGCGGACTACAACAGCAGTCATCACTTGGCCTTTTTTCACTTTACCGCGAGGAATTGCTTCCTTCACGGTAACTTTGATGATGTCACCGATACCAGCGTAACGACGATGGGAGCCACCCAGCACCTTGATGCACATAACGCGGCGTGCGCCGCTGTTATCGGCCACATCGAGCATGGATTGAGTCTGAATCATATAATTTCTCCGACCCCTAGTCCTTAGACTTCCACAGCGCGTTCGAGAACATCAACCAGAGCCCAAGACTTGGTCTTGGCCATCGGACGAGTTTCACGAATAGTGACTTTGTCGCCGATGTGGCACTGATTGGTTTCGTCGTGTGCGTGCAGCTTAGTCGAACGCTTAACGTATTTACCGTAGATCGGGTGCTTAACGCGACGCTCGATCAGTACGGTGATGGTTTTGTCCATCTTGTCGCTGACAACACGGCCAGTCAGCGTACGGACAGTCTTTTCGGCTTCAGCCATGATTACTTACCTGCCTGCTGTTTGAGCACAGTCTTCACGCGAGCGATGTCACGCTTAACTTGCGAGAGCAGATGCGACTGCCCCAACTGGCCAGTTGCTTTCTGCATACGCAGATTGAACTGGTCGCGCAGCAAGCCGAGCAGTTGCTCGTTCAGCTGCTGTGCGGATTTTTCACGAAGTTCATTCGCTTTCATCACATCACCGTCCGTTTAACAAAGGAGGTGGCGAGCGGCAGCTTTGCAGCAGCCAGGGCGAAAGCCTCACGCGCCAGCTCTTCAGTAACACCCTCGATTTCATACAGGACTTTGCCTGGCTGAATCTGGGCAACCCAATATTCCACGTTACCCTTACCTTTACCCATACGAACTTCTAGGGGCTTCTTGGAAATAGGCTTGTCCGGGAACACACGGATCCAGATCTTGCCGCCACGTTTAACGTGACGGGTCAGTGCACGACGCGCTGATTCGATCTGACGAGCGGTGAGACGACCACGAGCAACAGACTTCAGCGCGTATTCGCCGAAGCTGACTTTGCTACCGCGCAATGCCAAGCCACGGTTGTGGCCAGTCATTTGCTTGCGGAACTTCGTACGCTTAGGTTGTAACATTTGGCGTACCCCTTACTTAGCAGCTTTTTTACGAGGCGCTGGTGCTTGTGGCTTCAGTTCTTCTTGGCGACCACCAATTACTTCGCCTTTGAAGATCCAAACCTTTACACCGATCACACCGTAAGTGGTGTGAGCTTCGTAGTTGGCATAGTCGATGTCGGCACGCAGGGTGTGCAATGGCACACGACCTTCGCGATACCATTCAGTACGTGCGATTTCAGCACCGCCGAGACGACCGCTCACTTGGATTTTGATGCCTTTGGCACCAATGCGCATAGCGTTCTGTACAGCGCGCTTCATCGCGCGACGGAACATTACACGACGCTCCAGCTGCTGAGCTACGCTCTGCGCAACCAGCATACCGTCGAGTTCCGGCTTGCGGATCTCTTCGATATTGATGTGCACAGGCACACCCATTTGCTTGGTCAGGTCCTGACGCAGTTTCTCAACATCTTCACCTTTCTTCCCGATAACGATACCAGGACGAGCGGTGTGGATGGTGATACGTGCAGTTTGGGCCGGACGATGGATATCGATACGGCTTACGGACGCGCTTTTTAGTTTGTCTTGGAGGTATTCACGCACCTTCAGATCAGCGAACAAATAGTCCGCATAAGTCCGGCCGTCTGCGTACCAGACGGAGGTGTGCTCCTTGACGATTCCCAGGCGAATGCCAATGGGATGTACTTTCTGACCCATCTCTTCGACTCCGTTACTTGTCAGCAACCTTGACAGTGATATGGCAAGACCGCTTGACGATGCGATCAGCGCGGCCTTTGGCACGCGGCATGATGCGCTTCAGCGAACGCCCTTCGTTGACGAAAACGGTGGCGACTTTCAAGTCGTCAACGTCTGCGCCTTCGTTATGCTCGGCGTTGGCTACGGCCGACTCCAGCACTTTCTTGATGATCTCGGCGGCTTTCTTGTTGCTGAAAGCCAACAGGTTGAGCGCTTCGCCCACCTTCTTCCCGCGGATCTGGTCGGCGACCAAGCGGGCTTTCTGGGCGGAGATTCGAGCGCCCGACAACTTAGCGGCTACTTCCATCGTTCCTTACCCCTTAACGCTTGGCTTTCTTGTCTGCCACGTGCCCACGATAAGTGCGGGTACCGGCAAACTCGCCTAGTTTATGGCCAACCATGTCTTCGTTCACGAGAACTGGGACATGAAGACGACCGTTATGCACAGCGATGGTCAGACCGACCATTTGTGGCAGGATCATCGAACGACGCGACCAGGTTTTCACCGGTTTGCGATCGTTCTTTTCCGCCGCCACTTCGATCTTCTTCAGTAGGTGAAGATCAATAAAAGGACCTTTTTTCAGAGAACGTGGCACTGTCGTATCCCTCTATTTACTTGCGACGACGGACGATCATTTTGTCGGTACGCTTATTACCACGAGTCTTCGCGCCCTTAGTCGGGAAGCCCCATGGCGATACCGGATGACGACCACCAGAGGTACGACCTTCACCACCACCATGTGGGTGGTCAACCGGGTTCATGGCAACACCACGAACGGTTGGGCGAACGCCACGCCAGCGTTTGGCACCAGCTTTACCCAGCGAACGCAGGCTGTGCTCGGAGTTCGAGACTTCACCCAGGGTCGCACGGCATTCAGCCAGGACTTTACGCATTTCACCAGAGCGCAGACGCAGGGTCACATAGACACCATCACGAGCGACCAGCTGAGCCGAAGCACCAGCGGAACGTGCGATTTGCGCGCCTTTACCCGGCTTCAATTCGATGCCGTGTACGGTGCTACCAACTGGAATGCTGCGCAGTTGCAACTGGTTGCCCGGCTTGATCGGAGCCAAAGCACCCGAAATCAGCTGGTCGCCAGCGCTCACGCCTTTAGGGGCGATGATGTAACGGCGTTCGCCGTCTGCGTACAGCATCAGAGCGATGTGAGCAGTACGGTTTGGATCGTATTCGATACGCTCAACAGTGGCTGGAATGCCATCTTTGTCGTTGCGACGGAAGTCGACCATACGGTAATGCTGCTTATGACCACCACCGATGTGACGAGTGGTAATACGGCCATTGTTGTTACGACCACCAGTCTTCGATTTCTTCTCGAGCAGCGGTGCGTGAGGAGCGCCTTTATGCAGCTCCTGGTTGACCACCTTGACCACATGACGGCGGCCAGGGGAAGTCGGTTTGCATTTAACGATTGCCATGATGCACCCCTTCCTTACTCAGCACTGCTGCTGAAATCGAGATCTTGGCCTGGCTGAAGGGAGATTACTGCCTTCTTCCAGTCATTACGCTTGCCCACGCCGCGAGCGGTGCGCTTGCTCTTACCCAGAACATTCAGGGTAGTAACACGCTCAACTTTCACGCTGAACAGGCTTTCGACGGCCTTCTTGATTTCCAGCTTGGTTGCATCAGTAGCAACCTTGAAAACGAACTGGCCTTTCTTGTCTGCCAGAACCGTAGCCTTCTCGGAAACGTGCGGGCCAAGCAGAACTTTAAATACGCGTTCCTGGTTCATCCCAGCAGCTCCTCGAATTTCTTCACGGCCGACACGGTGATCAACACCTTGTCGTATGCGATCAGACTAACTGGATCGGAACCTTGCACGTCACGTACATCAACGTGTGGCAGGTTACGAGCAGCCAGGTACAGGTTCTGATCAACACCTTCAGACACGATCAGGACATCAGTCAGACCCATGCCATTCAGCTTGTTGAGCAGATCTTTGGTTTTCGGCGCTTCAACAGCGAAGTCCTGAACCACGACCAGACGATCAGTACGCACCAGCTCAGCAAGGATGGAACGCATTGCTGCGCGATACATCTTCTTGTTCAGCTTCTGGGAGTGATCCTGAGGACGAGCTGCGAAAGTGGTACCGCCGCCGCGCCAGATTGGGCTACGGATAGTACCGGCACGAGCACGGCCAGTACCTTTCTGACGCCAAGGGCGCTTACCGCCACCACGAACGTCGGAACGGGTCTTTTGCTGCTTGCTACCTTGACGGCCGCCGGCCATGTAGGCCACGACTGCTTGGTGAACCAGCGTCTCGTTGAACTCGCCGCCGAAAGTCAGTTCGGAAACTTCGATCGCTTGAGCGTCATTTACATTTAATTGCATGTCAGCTTCCCCTTAACCGCGAGCCTTGGCCGCTGGACGTACAACCAGGTTGCCGCCAGTAGCGCCAGGAACAGCACCCTTGACCAACAACAGATTGCGTTCAGCGTCGACGCGCACTACTTCCAGGGACTGCACGGTCACGCGCTCAGCGCCCATATGACCGGACATTTTTTTGCCCTTGAATACACGACCAGGAGTCTGGCACTGGCCAATAGAGCCCGGGACGCGGTGGGAAACGGAGTTACCGTGAGTGTTGTCTTGGCCACGGAAATTCCAACGCTTGATCGTACCCTGGAAGCCTTTACCTTTGGACTGACCGGTCACATCGACCATCTGACCAGCAGTGAAGATTTCAGCGTTGATCAGATCGCCTGCCTGGTACTCGCCTTCTTCAAGGCGGAATTCCATTACGGTACGACCGGCTGCAACGTTTGCTTTAGCGAAGTGACCCGCTTGAGCAGCAGTTACACGCGAAGCGCGACGCTCGCCGACAGTGACTTGCACTGCACGATAGCCATCGGTTTCTTCAGTTTTGAACTGGGTGACGCGATTCGGCTCGATCTCAATGACCGTGACCGGAATGGAGACACCTTCTTCGGTGAAAATACGGGTCATACCGCATTTACGACCGACTACACCAATAGTCATGTTGTAAACCTCATGAGTGTACGGGGCTTTCACCCGCTATGGCCGCCCATTTCAGAGCGTTACACGACTAAGACCCAAGTCTTAGCCGAGGCTGATCTGCACTTCCACACCGGCCGCAAGATCAAGCTTCATAAGTGCATCAACGGTTTTATCCGTTGGCTGGACGATGTCCAGTACGCGCTTATGAGTACGGATCTCGTACTGGTCACGCGCGTCTTTGTTGACGTGCGGGGAGACCAGAACGGTGAACCGCTCTTTACGGGTAGGCAGTGGAATTGGACCACGCACTTGAGCACCAGTACGTTTCGCGGTTTCCACGATTTCCTGGGTTGATTGGTCGATCAGGCGATGGTCAAAAGCCTTCAACCTGATACGGATTTGCTGATTTTGCATTGGATTTCAGACTCCAGATTGCTGTTCCCACCGAGCGCAATACGCCCGTTAAAAGGAGGCGCAATTCTATAGACGACCCCAGTAGGTGTCAACTCAATAAAAAAAGCCCCCGCTGAGCGGGGGCTTTTTTTAGGCAATCATCACTTACGCGATGATTTTGGCTACAACGCCAGCGCCAACGGTACGACCGCCTTCACGGATTGCGAAACGCAGACCGTCTTCCATTGCGATGGTTTTGATCAGGGTAACAACCATTTTGATGTTGTCGCCCGGCATTACCATCTCAACGCCTTCCGGCAGTTCGCAGTTACCAGTTACGTCAGTAGTACGGAAGTAGAACTGAGGACGGTAGCCTTTGAAGAACGGAGTGTGACGACCGCCTTCTTCTTTGCTCAACACGTACACTTCAGCTTCGAAGGTAGTGTGTGGCTTAACCGAGCCTGGCTTAACCAGAACCTGGCCACGCTCTACGTCGTCACGCTTGGTGCCGCGCAGCAGCACGCCGCAGTTCTCGCCCGCACGACCTTCGTCGAGCAGCTTACGGAACATTTCAACGCCGGTGCAGGTGGTGACAGTAGTGTCACGCAGACCAACGATTTCCAGCGGATCTTGAACGCGAACGATACCGCGCTCGATACGACCAGTTACAACAGTACCGCGACCGGAGATCGAGAATACGTCTTCGATTGGCATCAGGAACGGCTTGTCGATAACACGTACTGGATCTGGAATGTAGGTATCCAGAGTTTCAACCAGTTTACGAACGGCAGTGGTGCCCATTTCGTTGTCGTCTTTGCCTTCCAGCGCCATACGAGCCGAACCGATGATGATCGGAGTGTCGTCGCCTGGGAAGTCGTAAGTCGACAGCAGGTCACGAACTTCCATCTCAACCAGTTCCAGCAGCTCAGCGTCGTCTACCAGGTCAGCCTTGTTCAGGAAAACCACGATGTACGGAACGCCAACCTGACGGGACAGCAGGATGTGCTCACGGGTTTGTGGCATCGGACCATCAGCGGCCGAACAAACCAGGATAGCGCCGTCCATCTGAGCAGCACCGGTGATCATGTTCTTCACATAGTCAGCGTGACCTGGGCAGTCAACGTGAGCGTAGTGACGGATCAGCGAGTTGTATTCAACGTGCGCAGTGTTGATGGTGATACCGCGAGCTTTTTCTTCTGGCGCGCTGTCGATTTTATCGAAGTCAACGATGGCCGAACCGAAAATCTCGGAGCAAACACGGGTCAGAGCTGCAGTCAGCGTGGTTTTACCATGGTCAACGTGACCGATAGTGCCAACGTTGACGTGCGGTAGGGAACGATCAAATTTTTCTTTAGCCACGACAATTAACTCCTTGCCTAAAGGACTGAACTAAATCAGCCTTGTTTTTTAGTAACAGTTTCGACGATGTGCGCCGGAGCTGTATCGTATTTTTTGAATTCCATAGAGTAGCTTGCGCGACCCTGAGACATGGAACGAACGTCGGTCGCATAACCGAACATTTCACCCAACGGCACTTCAGCACGAATTACTTTGCCGGAGACCGTATCTTCCATACCCTGGATCATGCCGCGACGACGGTTCAAGTCGCCCATCACGTCACCCATATAGTCTTCAGGTGTAACAACCTCTACCGCCATGATCGGCTCAAGCAGCTCACCGCCACCTTTGGTAGCCAGTTGCTTGGTCGCCATGGAAGCAGCCACCTTAAACGCCATCTCGTTGGAGTCGACGTCGTGGTAAGAACCATCAAACACGGTAGCCTTCAGGCCGATCAGCGGATAGCCGGCAACAACACCGTTCTTCATCTGCTCTTCGATACCCTTCTGGATAGCCGGGATGTATTCCTTAGGAACCACACCACCTACCACTTCGTTCACGAACTGCAGACCTTCCTGACCTTCGTCAGCAGGTGCAAAACGAATCCAGCAGTGACCAAACTGGCCACGACCGCCGGACTGACGAACGAACTTGCCTTCGATCTCACAGTTCTTCGTGATGCGCTCACGATAGGAAACCTGAGGCTTACCGATGTTGGCTTCGACGTTGAACTCACGGCGCATCCGGTCAACCAGGATGTCCAAGTGCAGCTCGCCCATGCCAGAGATGATCGTTTGACCAGTCTCTTCATCAGTTTTAACGCGGAAAGATGGATCTTCCTGAGCAAGCTTGCCCAGTGCAACACCCATTTTTTCCTGGTCATCCTTGGTCTTAGGCTCTACGGCAACCGAAATAACCGGCTCCGGGAAGTCCATGCGTACCAGAATGATTGGCTTGTCAGCGTTGCACAAAGTCTCACCAGTGGTGACGTCCTTCATGCCGATCAAGGCCGCGATGTCACCAGCGCGTACTTCCTTGATTTCTTCACGGGCGTTTGCGTGCATTTGCACCATACGACCCACGCGCTCTTTTTTGCCTTTAACCGAGTTGATTACGCCGTCGCCGGAGTTCAACACGCCCGAGTAAACTCGAACGAAGGTCAAGGTACCCACGAATGGGTCGGTAGCGATCTTGAACGCCAGAGCCGAGAACGGCTCGCTGTCGTCTGCATGACGCTCCAGCTCGATAGTCTCGTCATCCGGGTCAGTACCCTTGATGGCAGGAATATCAGTAGGAGCAGGCAGGAAGTCGATAACGGCGTCGAGAACCAGGGGAACACCCTTGTTCTTGAAGGAAGAACCGCAAACAGCCAGAACGATCTCACCAGCGATAGTACGCTGACGCAGAGCCGCCTTGATTTCCGCGATGGTGAATTCTTCACCTTCGAGGTACTTGTTCATCAGCTCTTCATTGGCTTCGGCCGCAGCCTGAACCATGTTGTCGCGCCACTCGTCAGCAAGATCTTTCAGCTCAGCTGGAATTTCTTTGCGAACAGGAACCATACCTTTGTCAGCATCGTTCCAGTACACAGCTTCCATGTTGATCAGATCAATCTGACCCTGGAAGTTGTCTTCGGAACCGATAGCCAACTGGATTGGAACTGGAGTGTGGCCCAGACGCTTCTTGATCTGCTCAATAACGCGCAGGAAGTTGGCGCCAGCACGGTCCATCTTGTTTACGTAAACAAGACGTGGAACGCCGTATTTGTTGGCTTGACGCCATACGGTTTCCGACTGAGGCTCAACGCCCGAGGTACCACAGAACACAACAACCGCGCCGTCGAGTACGCGCAGGGAACGTTCAACTTCAATAGTGAAGTCAACGTGGCCCGGGGTATCGATTACGTTGAAGCGATGCTCATCCTTGTACTGCTTGGCAGAGCCCTTCCAGAAGGCGGTAATGGCAGCAGAAGTAATGGTAATACCACGCTCCTGCTCCTGAACCATCCAGTCTGTGGTCGCGGCGCCATCATGCACCTCGCCCATTTTGTGACTTTTGCCAGTGTAAAACAGTACGCGCTCGGTGGTGGTGGTTTTACCAGCATCCACGTGAGCGACGATACCGATGTTACGGTAGCGACTAATCGGAGTAGTACGAGCCATAAAGCCCTCGCAAAATTAGTGAAGCTGAAATTAGAAGCGGTAGTGCGAGAAAGCTTTGTTAGCTTCGGCCATACGGTGCACGTCTTCACGCTTCTTAACAGCAGCACCTTTACCTTCAGCAGCGTCCAACAGTTCGCCAGCCAAACGCAGAGCCATAGACTTCTCGCCGCGCTTGCGGGCGAAGTCTACCAACCAGCGCATTGCCAGGGCGTTACGACGGGACGGGCGAACTTCGACCGGAACCTGGTAAGTAGCACCGCCTACACGGCGCGACTTCACTTCGACCAGCGGAGCGATGGCGTCGAGAGCTTTCTCGAAGATTTCCAGGGGATCGCTGTTCTTGCGTTCTTTAACCTTTTCCAGCGCGCCATAAACGATACGCTCGGCAACGGCTTTCTTGCCGCTTTCCATTACGTGGTTCATGAACTTGGCCAGAATTTGGCTTCCGTATTTTGGATCGTCAAGCACATCGCGCTTGGCTGCTACGCGTCTTCTTGGCATGGATAAGCCCTCAAACGGTCTTCAGGTTAGCTCGGAACCATTACACCCAGTGGATGCACGTCCGACCTTACTCTTATCGACTCAGAAAAAAAGAAATCTGCATTATTTACCGGAAACCGAAGACTACTTCGGCTTCTTGGTACCGTACTTCGAACGACCTTGGTTACGACCTTTAACGCCGGAAGTATCCAAAGAGCCGCGAACGGTGTGGTAACGAACACCTGGCAAGTCTTTTACACGACCGCCACGAATCAGTACCACGCTGTGTTCTTGCAGGTTGTGACCTTCACCACCGATGTACGAGGAAACCTCGAAACCGTTGGTCAGGCGCACACGGCATACTTTACGCAGTGCCGAGTTAGGTTTTTTCGGCGTAGTTGTATACACACGGGTGCATACGCCACGACGTTGCGGGCAGTTTTGCAGCGCAGGTACGTCGGATTTCTCGACGATACGCTTACGCGGCTGACGTACCAGCTGGTTGATAGTTGCCATCTACTAGCTCCACTGTTGTCTTGCGACGCTATTGTCTTGCAAGAAAAGCAAAATGGCAGGAACGAATTCCCGCCAAATTTAGGGGTACAAGAGTCTAAAGAGGATCTTGCCCCCAGTCAAGGCAAGGCCCCGACCTTCCTACCCATCAAACCCAGACAAAATGTCTCGATTCGATGAACGGAACTGCCGGGGCCCACCCTTCATCTACCGCAGAACTCAGTTACCGCTCGAGTTCAGCGCTTCGGTCAGTGCAGCTTCCACTTCACTGGCGCTTACGCGCAACGGCTTGTCAGCCTCACGGCGGCGCTTGCGCTCGCTGTGGTATGCCAAACCGGTACCTGCCGGGATCAGACGACCCACGACAACGTTTTCTTTCAGGCCGCGCAGATAATCGCGCTTGCCGGTTACCGCTGCTTCGGTCAGTACGCGGGTGGTCTCTTGGAAAGAGGCCGCGGAGATGAACGATTCAGTCGACAACGACGCCTTGGTGATACCCAGCAGAACGCGAGTGAACTTGGATACGAATTTATCTTCGCCACCCAAACGTTCGTTCTCGGTCAACACCTGGGTCAACTCCATCTGGTCGCCCTTGATGAAGGTGGAATCACCAGACTCGGCAATCTCAACTTTACGCAACATCTGACGCAAAATGGTCTCGATGTGCTTATCGTTGATTTTTACGCCTTGCAGACGGTAAACGTCCTGGATCTCGTTAACGATGTACTTGGCCAGCGCACTCACACCCAGCAGACGCAGGATGTCGTGTGGATCGCTTGGACCGTCGGAGATAACTTCACCGCGGTTCACTTGCTCGCCTTCGAAGACGTTCAGGTGACGCCACTTTGGAATCAGCTCTTCGTACGGATCAGTACCGTCGTTCGGAGTGATAACCAGACGGCGCTTGCCTTTGGTTTCTTTACCGAACGCGATGGTGCCGCTGACTTCAGCCAAAATCGAGGCTTCTTTCGGACGACGGGCTTCGAACAAGTCAGCAACCCGTGGCAGACCACCGGTGATGTCTCGAGTTTTCGAAGTCTCTTGCGGAATACGAGCGATAACGTCACCGATCGCGATTTCCGCACCATCCGCTACACCGACCAGGGCGTTGGCTGGCAGGAAGTACTGAGCCGGTACGTCGGTACCTGGCAACAGCAGATCCTTGCCGTCCACACCTACCATCTTCACGGCTGGACGGATGTCCTTGCCGGCAGCTGGACGGTCTTTGGCGTCAAGTACTTCAATGTTGGTCATACCGGTCAATTCGTCAGTCTGACGCTTGATCGTGATGCCTTCTTCCATGCCCACGTAGGTCACGGTACCTTTCATTTCGGTAACGATTGGGTGAGTGTGAGGATCCCACTTGGCTACGATCGAGCCAGCGTCAACCTTGTCACCTTCTTTAACCGAAATCACGGCGCCGTACGGCAGCTTGTAGCGCTCACGCTCACGACCGAAGTCATCAGCGATGGCCAGCTCACCGGAACGGGATACAGCTACCAGGCAGCCATCCACTCGTTCAACGTGCTTCAGGTTGTGCAGACGGACTGTACCGCCATTCTTCACCTGAACGCTGTCAGCAGCGGAGGTCCGGCTTGCCGCACCACCGATGTGGAACGTACGCATGGTCAGCTGTGTACCCGGCTCACCGATCGACTGTGCAGCGATTACGCCGACAGCTTCACCGATGTTCACCTGGTGACCACGAGCCAGATCACGGCCGTAGCACTTGGCGCAGATACCGAAACGGGTTTCGCAGCTGATTGGCGAGCGTACGATCACTTCGTCGATGCTGTTCAGCTCGATGAATTCAACCCACTTCTCGTCAACCAGAGTGCCGGCAGGAACGATAACTTCCTCGGTGCCCGGCTTGAATACGTCACGGGCGATAACTCGACCCAGTACGCGCTCACCCAATGGCTCAACTACGTCGCCGCCTTCGATGTGCGGAGTCATCAGCAGACCGTGTTCGGTGCCGCAGTCGACTTCAGTCACAACCAGATCTTGCGCCACGTCTACCAGACGACGAGTCAGATAACCAGAGTTAGCTGTCTTCAAGGCGGTATCCGCCAGACCCTTACGAGCACCGTGAGTCGAGATGAAGTACTGAAGTACGCTCAAACCTTCACGGAAGTTCGCAGTAATCGGCGTTTCGATGATGGAACCGTCCGGCTTGGCCATCAGACCACGCATACCGGCCAGCTGACGGATCTGCGCAGCAGAACCCCGTGCGCCGGAGTCGGCCATCATGTACATCGAGTTGAACGATTCTTGCTCGACTTCGTTGCCGTGGCGGTCGATTACCTTCTCTTTCGAGAGGTTGGACATCATCGCCTTGGAAACTTCATCGTTAGCTTTCGACCAAAGGTCGATTACTTTGTTGTACTTCTCGCCCTGGGTTACCAGGCCGGAGGCGTACTGACTTTCGATCTCTTTCACTTCATCGGTTGCAGACGCGATGATGCGGGCTTTTTCATCCGGGATAACGAAGTCGTTAACACCGATGGAAACGCCGGAAATGGTCGAGTAAGCAAAACCTGTGTACATCAGCTGGTCAGCGAAGATCACGGTCTCTTTCAAACCAACCACGCGGTAGCACTGGTTGATCAGCTTGGAGATCGCTTTTTTCTTCATCGGCAAGTTGACGACGTCGTACGACAGACCTTTTGGCACAACCTGGAACAACAGCGCACGGCCGACGGTGGTGTCGACGATACGGGTGTTGCTCACGCTGCCGCCATCACGGTCGTTGACGGTTTCGCTGATGCGAACCTTGACCTTGGCATGCAGTGCGGCTTCGCCAGCACGGAATACACGGTCAACTTCTTGCAAGTCAGCGAATACACGACCTTCGCCTTTGGCGTTGATCGCTTCACGAGTCATGTAGTACAGACCCAGTACAACGTCCTGCGACGGTACGATGATTGGCTCACCGTTGGCTGGCGACAGAATGTTGTTGGTCGACATCATCAACGCACGCGCTTCCAACTGGGCTTCCAGTGTCAGCGGTACGTGCACGGCCATTTGGTCGCCGTCGAAGTCGGCGTTGTACGCAGCACAGACCAGAGGGTGCAGCTGGATAGCCTTACCTTCGATCAGTACCGGTTCAAACGCCTGGATACCCAGACGGTGAAGGGTCGGTGCACGGTTGAGAAGCACCGGGTGTTCGCGGATAACTTCAGCGAGAACGTCCCAAACTTCCGGCAGCTCGCGCTCAACCATCTTCTTGGCAGCTTTGATGGTGGTAGCGAGACCACGCATTTCCAGCTTGCCGAAAATGAACGGTTTGAACAGCTCGAGAGCCATCTTCTTCGGCAGACCGCACTGGTGCAGACGCAAGGTCGGACCTACGGTAATTACCGAACGACCCGAGTAGTCAACACGCTTACCGAGCAAGTTCTGACGGAAACGACCCTGCTTACCCTTGATCATGTCAGCCAGGGATTTCAGAGGACGCTTGTTAGAACCGGTGATAGCGCGACCACGACGGCCGTTGTCGAGCAAGGCATCGACAGCTTCCTGCAACATACGCTTTTCGTTGCGCACGATGATGTCCGGAGCGGACAGATCAAGCAGGCGCTTCAAGCGGTTGTTACGGTTGATCACTCGACGGTACAGGTCGTTGAGGTCGGAAGTCGCGAAACGACCGCCATCCAACGGTACCAGAGGACGCAGATCTGGCGGCAGAACCGGCAGAACGGTCAGCACCATCCACTCAGGAAGGTTGCCGGAGCCCAGGAAGGCTTCCATCAACTTCAGGCGCTTGGACAGTTTTTTGATCTTGGTTTCGGAGTTGGTTTGCGGAATTTCTTCGCGCAGACGGCCAATCTCGTGTTCCAGATCGATAGCGTGAAGCAGTTCACGGACAGCTTCAGCACCCATGCGGGCATCAAAGTCGTCGCCGAACTCTTCCAGCGCTTCGAAGTACTGCTCATCGTTCAGCAGCTGACCTTTTTCCAGAGTGGTCATACCCGGATCGATAACGACATAGCTCTCGAAGTAGAGAACGCGTTCGATATCACGCAGGGTCATGTCCATCAGCAAACCGATACGGGACGGCAGCGATTTCAGGAACCAGATGTGAGCAACCGGCGATGCCAGTTCGATGTGAGCCATACGCTCGCGACGGACCTTGGCCAGTGCGACTTCAACGCCACACTTCTCACAGATCACACCGCGGTGCTTCAAGCGCTTGTACTTACCGCACAGGCACTCGTAATCCTTAACCGGGCCAAAGATTTTGGCGCAGAACAGGCCGTCACGCTCAGGCTTGAACGTACGGTAGTTGATGGTTTCCGGTTTTTTAACTTCACCGAACGACCACGAACGGATCATCTCAGGCGATGCCAATCCAATACGGATGGCGTCGAACTCTTCGACTTGACCCTGGTTTTTCAGCAAATTCAGTAGGTCTTTCAAGGCCTTTCCTCCTGGCGGAGCAGAGAGCGGGCCATACAGCCCCGCTCTCGATTCGCGTCACGTGTTATTCGGTTTCCAGATCGATATCGATGCCGAGGGAACGAATTTCTTTGATCAACACGTTGAAGGACTCGGGCATGCCCGGCTCCATACGGTGATCGCCGTCCACGATGTTTTTGTACATCTTGGTACGACCGTTCACATCGTCCGACTTCACTGTGAGCATTTCTTGCAGAGTGTATGCCGCGCCGTAGGCTTCCAGCGCCCAGACCTCCATCTCCCCGAAACGCTGACCACCGAACTGCGCCTTACCACCCAGCGGCTGCTGGGTAACCAGGCTGTAAGAACCGGTAGAACGAGCGTGCATCTTGTCGTCTACCAAGTGGTTCAGCTTCAGCATGTACATGTAGCCAACGGTAACCGGACGCTCGAACTTGTTGCCGGTACGACCGTCGGTCAGCTCCATCTGGCCACTGTCTGGCAGGTCTGCCAAACGAAGCATTGCCTTGATTTCGCTTTCCTTGGCACCGTCGAACACCGGAGTTGCCATTGGCACACCGCCGCGAAGGTTCTTCGCCAGATCCAGGATTTCCTGATCGGAGAAGTCATCCAGGCTTTCTTGACGACCGCCAATTTCGTTGTAGATCTCATGCAGGAACTTGCGCAGGTCAGCAACCTTGCGTTGTTCTTCAATCATGAGGTTGATCTTCTCGCCCAGACCTTTGGCCGCGAGGCCCAGGTGAGTTTCGAGAATCTGACCAACGTTCATACGCGAAGGTACGCCCAACGGGTTGAGGACCACATCAACCGGGGTGCCATTGGCATCGTACGGCATGTCTTCAACCGGCATGATCACAGAGACCACACCTTTGTTACCGTGACGACCGGCCATCTTGTCACCCGGCTGGATGCGACGGCGGATTGCCAGGTAAACCTTGACGATTTTCAGCACGCCTGGAGCCAGGTCATCGCCCTGCTGCAGTTTGCGCTTCTTGTCTTCGAACTTGTCGTCCAGCAGACGACGGCGATCGATGATGTAGGCCTGAGCTTTTTCAAGCTGCTCGTTCAGAGCATCTTCAGCCATGCGCAGTTTGAACCACTGACCATGCTCAAGACCGTCCAGGATTTCATTGGTGATTTCCTGACCTTTCTTCAGACCGGCACCACCTTCGGCAATGCGGCCAACCAGAGCAGAGCGCAGACGTTCGAAGGTAGCGCCTTCAACGATACGGAACTCTTCGTTCAGATCCTTGCGGATCTCGTCCAGCTGGGTCTTCTCGATCGACAGCGCACGAGCATCACGCTCAACGCCGTCACGGGTGAAGACCTGCACGTCGATAACAGTACCTTTGGTACCGGTAGGTACACGCAGGGAAGTGTCTTTAACGTCGCTGGCTTTTTCACCGAAGATTGCACGCAACAGCTTCTCTTCCGGAGTCAGCTGAGTCTCGCCTTTCGGAGTGACCTTACCTACCAGAATGTCGCCAGCGCCAACTTCAGCACCTACGTAAACGATACCGGCCTCGTCCAGTTTGTTCAGTGCAGCTTCACCCACGTTCGGGATGTCTGCAGTGATCTCTTCAGGCCCAAGCTTGGTGTCACGAGCCACACAGGTCAGTTCCTGGATGTGGATCGTGGTAAAGCGATCTTCTTGAACAACTCGTTCCGACAAGCAGATGGAGTCTTCGAAGTTGTAACCGTTCCAGGCCATGAACGCGATGCGCATGTTCTGACCCAACGCCAGCTCACCCATATCGGTGGACGGGCCGTCAGCCATGATGTCGCTGCGCTGTACACGGTCACCCTTGCGGACCAGCGGACGCTGGTTGATACAAGTGTTCTGGTTGGAACGGGTGTATTTGGTCAGGTTGTAGATGTCGACACCGGCTTCGCCAGTTTCAACTTCATCATCAGCAACTCGAACCACGATACGGCTGGCATCAACAGAGTCGATCACGCCGCCACGACGAGCCACGACGCAAACGCCGGAGTCACGGGCTACGTTACGCTCCATGCCGGTACCTACCAGCGGCTTGTCAGCGCGCAGGGTCGGTACAGCTTGACGCTGCATGTTGGAACCCATCAACGCACGGTTGGCGTCATCGTGTTCCAGGAACGGGATCAGCGACGCTGCAACCGAAACAACCTGCTTCGGCGAAACGTCCATCAAGGTGACGTCTTCCGGCGCCTTAACGGTGAATTCATTCAAGTGACGAACAGCTACCAGCTCGTCGATCAGCACTTTCTTGTCGTTCATCGTGGCCGAAGCCTGGGCGATCACGTGATCAGCTTCTTCGATGGCGGACAGGAAAACGATCTCGTCGGTCACCAGTGCGTCTTTCACCACACGGTACGGGCTCTCAAGGAAGCCGTACTGGTTGGTGCGCGCATAGGCAGCCAGGGAGTTGATCAGACCAATGTTCGGACCTTCCGGCGTCTCAATCGGGCAAACACGGCCGTAGTGAGTCGGGTGTACGTCACGAACTTCAAAGCCTGCACGCTCACGCGTCAGACCGCCCGGGCCCAGTGCAGAAACACGGCGCTTGTGGGTGATCTCGGACAGCGGGTTGTTCTGGTCCATGAACTGGGACAGCTGGCTCGAACCGAAGAACTCTTTCACCGCCGCAGCCACTGGCTTGGCGTTGATCAGGTCTTGCGGCATCAGGCCTTCGCTTTCAGCCATCGACAGACGCTCTTTGACCGCACGCTCAACACGTACCAGGCCAACGCGGAACTGGTTTTCAGCCATTTCGCCTACACAGCGAACACGACGGTTACCCAGGTGGTCGATGTCATCGACGATGCCTTTACCGTTACGGATGTCGACCAGGGTCTTCAGCACGGCAACGATGTCTTCTTTGCACAACACGCCCGAACCTTCGATCTCGGTACGACCGATACGACGGTTGAACTTCATCCGGCCGACCGCAGACAGGTCATAGCGCTCAGGGCTGAAGAACAGGTTGTTGAACAGAGTCTCGGCAGCGTCTTTGGTTGGCGGCTCGCCTGGACGCATCATGCGATAGATTTCGACCAGCGCTTCCAATTGGTTGCTGGTGGAGTCGATCTTCAGTGTGTCGGAGACGAACGGACCGCAGTCGATATCGTTGGTGTACAACGTCTCGATGCGAACAACCTGGCCCTTGGCAATTTTCGCCAGGATTTCAGTGGTCAGCTCGGTGTTGCACTCAGCAATGATTTCGCCGGTTGCCGGATGCACGATAGCCTTGGCCGTTGTGCGACCCAGGACATAGTCCAGAGGCATAACGAGCTCTTTGATACCGGCTTTTTCCAGCTGGTTGATATGACGAGCAGTGATACGACGACCCTGCTCAACAATCACCTTGCCTTTGTCATCGGTAATATCGATGGCCGCGATTTCACCGCGCAGACGCTGTGGTACCAGCTCCAGGCTGATGCTCTCACCCTGAACGTGGAACACGTTGGTGGTGTAGAACGCGTCCAGCACTTGCTCAGTGGTATAACCCAACGCACGCAGCAATACCGATGCAGGCAGCTTGCGACGACGGTCAATACGCACGAACACGCAGTCTTTCGGGTCGAACTCGAAGTCCAACCACGAACCACGGTAAGGAATGATACGCGCGGAATAAAGCAGCTTACCGGAGCTGTGCGTCTTGCCGCGGTCGTGGTCAAAGAACACGCCTGGGGAACGGTGCAGCTGGGAAACAATTACACGCTCGGTACCGTTGATTACGAAGGTACCGTTTTCAGTCATCAGGGGGATTTCACCCATGTAGACTTCTTGCTCTTTGATGTCCTTGATCGCTTTGTTCGACGATTCTTTGTCGAAAATGATCAAACGAACTTTTACCCGCAAAGGTACGGCGTACGTTACGCCACGCAACACGCATTCTTTGACATCAAATGCCGGCTCGCCCAAACGATAACCGACGTACTCCAGCGCAGCATTGCCGGAGTAGCTGATGATCGGGAAAACGGATTTGAAGGCCGCATGCAGGCCCACGTCGCGGAACTGATCTTTAGTCGCTCCCGCCTGCAAGAATTCACGATACGAATCCAGCTGGATTGCCAGAAGGTACGGCACATCCATGACGTCCGGCAACTTGCTAAAGTCCTTGCGGATACGTTTTTTCTCAGTATATGAGTAAGCCATCAGCGTTCCCCAGCTTGGTCACCTGCTTGTTTGGCCCCTCCCGACGGGAGCAGCCAGAAAATCGTGCAAACCCCTTGGTTTGCTCCACCGCACAGGGTGGTTACAGCACGTTAAAGGCACCAACCTAGTCGGCTGCCAATAACGGAAAAAGGCCGGTGGCAAGAGCCACCAGCCATCAGCCTCAGCTTAACGCTTGGGCTGGAGACGCAAGGTCGATGCTTACTTCAGCTCGACTTTAGCGCCTGCTTCTTCCAAGGCTGCCTTGGCTTTGTCAGCTGCGTCTTTCGCAACAGCTTCCAGAACAACGCTAGGAGCGCTGTCTACAACTGCCTTGGCTTCTTTCAGGCCCAGACCAGTCAGCTCACGAACAGCCTTGATCACGTTAACTTTCTTCTCGCCAGCTTCCAGCAGCATAACGTTGAATTCAGTTTGCTCTTCAACAACAGCAGCGGCAGCAGCAGGACCAGCAGAAGCAGCAGCAGCGGAAACGCCGAACTTCTCTTCCATTGCTTTGATCAGTTCAACGATTTCCAGAACGGATTTTTCGCCGATTGCTTCGATGATTTGGTCGTTAGTCAGAGACATGACTATAAATTCCTGTATTGGGGTGACAGCCTACGCGGCCATCGAAATAAACAATAAACGCTGAAAGGAGTAGCCGAGCCTTAGGCTGCAGCAGCTTCTTTCTGGTCGCGAAGTGCCGCCAGAGTACGAGCCAATTTGCTGGTAGCGCCTTGAATCACGCTCATCAGCTGAGAAATTGCTTCGTCACGGGTCGGCAGACTTGCCAGTACGTCGATCTGATTAGCTGCGAGGAACTTGCCCTCGAACGCAGCTGCCTTGATCTCGAACTTATCCTGACCTTTTGCGAACTCTTTGAAGATACGAGCAGCAGCGCCCGGATGTTCTTGCGAGAAAGCAATCAAGGTCGGGCCAGTGAACACGTCGTTGAGAACACTGTATTCAGTGTCAGCAACAGCGCGCTTGAGCAGGGTGTTACGTACAACACGTACGTAAACGCCAGCTTCACGAGCCTCTTTACGGAGTCCGGTCATAGCGCCTACTGTCACACCGCGGGCATCAGCCACAACAGCGGACAGGGCAACTTTGGCAGCCTCGTTGACTTCAGCGACGATGGCCTTCTTGTCTTCGAGTTTAATTGCCACGGGTTTAACTCCTGCTTGTTACCGTTTCATCTGGCCGAGGCCTGATGTCGTTTTGGTGTCTGATTCGGTAAGGAACCGGGAGCACCATCTGCGTAGGCTTGAGGTTTAAGGCTTGCGCCGCCTACGGTCTTGGATAGCCCCCGCCAGGCAGGGACCCCAATCTTTCAATTGGCGCATTTGACTGCGCCAATTTTGTCTTACGCGTCCAGGGAACCTTGGTCGATGACCAGGCCCGGGCCCATAGTGGTGCTCAGGGTTACGCGCTTAACATAAATACCTTTCGAGGAAGCTGGCTTGATACGCTTCAGATCAGCGATCAGGGCTTCAACGTTTTCCTTCAGCTGAACGGCGTCGAAGCCGATCTTGCCAACGGAAGTGTGGATGATACCGTTTTTGTCGGTGCGATAACGAACCTGACCAGCCTTCGCGTTCTTAACTGCGGTAGCTACGTCTGGAGTTACAGTACCAACCTTAGGGTTAGGCATCAGACCACGTGGGCCCAGGATCTGACCCAACTGACCAACAACACGCATTGCGTCCGGGGAAGCAATAACTACGTCGTAGTTCAGGTCGCCGCCTTTCATTTCGGCAGCCAGGTCGTCCATACCAACGCGATCAGCGCCGGCAGCCAGAGCAGCTTCAGCAGCTGGACCCTGAGTGAACACAGCTACACGTACAGTCTTGCCAGTGCCGTGTGGCAGCACAGTAGCGCTACGAACAACCTGGTCAGATTTACGTGGGTCTACGCCCAGGTTAACGGCGATGTCAAACGACTCGCTGAATTTTACAGTCGACAGCTCAGCCAGCAAAGCAGCAGCGTCTACAAAGTTGTAAGACTTGCCAGCTTCGATTTTACCGGCGATTGCCTTTTGACGCTTGGTCAGCTTAGCCATTACACACCCTCCACGTTAAGGCCCATGCTACGAGCAGAACCGGCGATAGTACGCACGGCTGCTTCCATATCAGCTGCAGTCAGATCCGCGTTTTTGGTTTTCGCGATTTCTTCCAGCTGTGCACGAGTTACAGTGCCAACCTTAACGGTGTTTGGACGAGCGGAACCGCTAGTCAGACCGGCAGCCTTCTTCAGCAGAACCGAAGCAGGGGTCGACTTGGTTTCGAACGTGAAGCTACGGTCGCTGTATACAGTGATGATCACTGGAGTCGGCAGGCCTGGCTCAATACCCTGAGTACGGGCGTTGAAAGCTTTGCAGAATTCCATGATGTTCACGCCGTGCTGACCCAGAGCCGGGCCAACAGGTGGGCTTGGGTTGGCCTGAGCGGCCTTCACTTGCAGCTTGATGTAAGCGGTAATCTTCTTAGCCATGAGGCACTCCAATTACGGGTTCAATCGCCTAAAGAGGCTCCCCGGTTACTTGCGCGTTTATCCCAGTGACGACAAAACCCCACAGCCTAAGCCATGGGGTTGGGATTCGTGTCTAACTAGACCTTTTCGACCTGGCTAAACTCTAGCTCTACCGGAGTAGAGCGACCGAAAATGAGCACTGCCACTTGAATGCGGCTCTTTTCGTAGTTAACTTCTTCGACCGTGCCATTGAAATCGGCAAACGGACCGTCGGTAACACGGACAACTTCGCCCGGCTCGAACAGTGTTTTCGGCTTGGGCTTGTCGCTGCCATCAGCTACGCGACGCAGAATTGCTTCTGCCTCTTTATCGGTGATCGGTGCCGGTTTATCGGCAGTACCACCAATGAAGCCCATGACCCGCGGAGTGTCCTTGACCAAGTGCCAAGTCCCTTCGCTCATGTCCATCTGAACCAGCACATAACCAGGGAAGAACTTGCGCTCGCTTTTGCGTTTCTGGCCATTACGCATTTCAACCACTTCTTCAGTGGGAACCAGAATTTCGCCGAAGCCTTCTTCCATGCCTGCCAGCTTAATACGCTCTATCAGAGAGCGCATAACATGCTTTTCGTAACCCGAATAAGCATGCACTACGTACCAACGCTTAGCCACGGGACACCCTTAGCCAACAATCAAGGAAACGAGCCAGCCGAGCAGGGAATCTAAACCCCACAACAGCAACGCCATAACAAGAACAACAGCCACCACGATCAACGTGGTCTGCGTAGTTTCTTGGCGAGTTGGCCATACGACTTTACGAATCTCAGTACGAGCTTCCTTTACCAGGACAGCGAACGACTTGCCTTTTGCCGTCTGCAAGCCCACATAGGCAGCAACAGCAGCAATCACAAGAAGTGCAATGACGCGATACAGGATCGGCGAACCAGAATAATACTGATTCCCAACAACGCCAACCACCACAAGAGCAACCACTACAAGCCACTTGAGGAGATCGAAGCGAGAGCCTTGAACTTCAGCCTTGGGAGTCATCTAAGAGGATCCTGTGAAAAGAAAGCCAGACGCAATGAGGCGAATCTGGCAGGTCAGGAGGGAATCGAACCCCCAACCTACGGTTTTGGAGACCGTCGCTCTGCCAATTGAGCTACTGACCTAAAACATTATCGAGCCGCCGATTATGCCGACCCGAGAGAGACTTTTCAACCATCAATGCAATTACTTTTGCCGACAACCCAAAAACAGATCAATCAACACTGCAAGAAGCTGTATGCAAGCAACCCACGACAGCAATCACGAACCGGAGCAGCAGCACCAACATCGGAGCCACCAGCAAACACCCCAGACAAGCTATTAAGCCTGTTAAAACAAAGGCAGATATTTTCATATCTGCCTTGTTATATGGAGCTCTTGAGCGGATTTGAACCGCTGACCTCACCCTTACCAAGGGTGTGCTCTACCAACTGAGCTACAAGAGCGAAACACATTGCAAAACAGCAACACTGGAGCGGGTGGCGGGAATCGAACCCGCATCATTAGCTTGGAAGGCTAAGGTTCTACCACTAAACTACACCCGCAAATCTTGCTGTTCTAGCTTAAATATGGTGGAGGGGGAAGGATTCGAACCTTCGAAGTCGTAGACGTCAGATTTACAGTCTGATCCCTTTGGCCGCTCGGGAACCCCTCCTGAGCTGGTTAGAATTCTACATCATTCCAACCTTATGTCAACCACTTTCTTCAATTAAATCAGGAAGTTAGCAACTTGACTCGCTTCACACCTAGTAGCCTGTTTGGCGTTCACTGTGGAGCGGGCGCCATTCTATGCAAACTATCGGATACCTGCAAGCCCTCGCAGCGCATTTTTTTGTATTTTAAGCCATTGAATTCATTAACAAGGTTCTGCAAAACCATTTCACTCGCCGCAGCAGTGCCTTGCGGGCTGATCCTGAGGGCGTAGCCCGGTATTTCAGACTGCTCACCTTCAACTTGTACAGACGGCATATCCATATCAGACAGCCTGCGCTGCAAGCTGTGCAGCAGTTCTTCAGTAGGCATGTTACCTAGAAACATGCATTCCCCACTCTGCGCCTGGTCAACGGCCGCAGCGGCACCCACACCTGCAGGCTGCGCCTCGCTAAGCAGGCGTATACCTTGGTGACTGCCCTTGTACAAAGACAAGGAAACAACTTCTTTGGCCCTCAACGGCGCCTCTTGCTGATGCCATATGTAATAAAAGACATTCAGAACAACCAGCAGCAGAAACAGCCAACGCATAGAAACCTCAAGGAAGGGGACAAACTACCGCCAAACCGACAAATACCAGGTCTTGCACCAAGCGCGCGTCTGGAACCATATCCCTTACCAGGCTTGCGTCACCCCCTGTAAGAAAAACCTCAAAGTCCTCCCCCCAGTACTCACGCGCCAATTCCAGCTGGGTCAATACAAAACCCCGCATCATCAACAAGCACCCACGCTCAACAGCTTCAACTGTCGTACGCCCAGGCGTACGCTGGAGCAACGCCTGCTCGGCAGAGAGGTCGTCATACCTGATACGCCGCGTATGGGTTCGTAGCTGATCGCGCATCAAGGGCATCCCCGGGCAAATAAACCCACCCAGATGCTGACCGTCAGCAGCAACGAAGTCCGCCGTTACCGCCGTACCGAAATCCAGCACCAGGCACGCACTCTTCGCCAATTCAAAAGCGCCCACCACTGCGAGCCAGCGATCGAGCCCCAAACGGGCGAACTCCTCATAGCCATTACTGACACCTGCAGCAGTCCTTGCGGGCTGCGCGCACTGCGCAGCAACACCAAAGGTCGTCACAATGGAGGCTACCAGGCTCGATGTCTCATCATCACTGCGCACACTCACCAGACGGCAGTGGGTTATGTTTAACCCCGGAATGGCCAACACCGCGGCCAGCAACGCAGCGTCAGAGTCGACCACCCCCCCGCCTACAGCCACTCCAGCATCAAGGGCGCGCCACTTTATAAAACTGTTACCACAGTCCATCTCAAGAATCATGGCGTAACCTCAAGCTAAGCTCACCGCCGCTATAGACTTTTACTTCACCATTGACACTCATGCGCAGCGCACCCTGCTGATCAATACCCATGACAGTGCCATTCACCTGGTGCACTCCAGCTATCAGAGATACTTCACGACCCTGCCACAAATGATTTTGCTCCCACTCCGCCTGTATCGCCGAGAAACCCTCGGCAGCATGGCGCTTGAGATACACAAGCAGGCTATCGTTGAGCCTGGAGATCAGTGTATTGCGGTTTACCAAGCGACCTGACTCGAGAAATACCGAGGTCCAGGCCTGATCGACCTCGCTGGCCAAGCGCATATTGACGTTGATGCCTATACCCAGAACGACATGACACACATCAGCCGGGTCCCCGACTAACTCAAGCAAGATGCCGGCAATTTTCTTGTTGCCCACAAGCACGTCATTTGGCCATTTGAGGCCAGCGTCGGATAGACCAACAGCCCGAAGCGCGCTCAATACTGCCAGGCCCACCACAAGGCTAAGTCCCTCAAGCTGGCGCATCCCCCCATCCATGCGGAGGACCAGGCTGTAGTAGATATTTTCGGCGAAAGGACTTACCCATTTACGCCCTCTGCGACCACGCCCAGCAGTTTGCCGCTCAGCCGTGACGACAAACGGCGCCGCAGCACCGCTGTCAATCGCGCGCAAGGCCTCGGCATTGGTGGAGTCTAATGAATGATGAATCAAGACAGGCCATGGACTGGAATCCAACTGCTCCTGCTCAAGAAGCTCTAGCGGTGCAGCCAACTGATAGCCACGACCACGAACTTTATGAATCGACAGGTTCAGATCCGATTCCAAATGCTGTAGCTGCTTCCACACTGCACTGCGACTAACGCCAAGTGCAGCGCCAAGCGCTTGCCCTGAATGGAATCGACCATCTTTGAGGAGTTTCAACAACGTCAGCATGCAAGTATCGCCTCACAATGAGGCACGCATAATAGCCATGAGCGGAGCCATTGCATAGAAACCCCGAGTCACCACAAGCCAGAACGCGCACTCAATGACGTTAACAAATAAGGGCGATCGCCCAAACAATTTCTGCCCACAAAAACAAACCCCCTGTCTGCGTTAGCAGACAGGGGGTTTGGAATTTAATCTTGACGATGACCTACTCTCACATGG
>NZ_NQKQ01000029.1 GCF_002269505.1 Pseudomonas fragi
GGCGGGAATGCCCAGTTTCGTGATTAGCATGCTCAGAAAAATTAACTGACTGTTGCACTTGTTCCTTGAGACCGCCAAGTCTTCAAAATTGGTATGACTCGCCGCCTAGAACCTAAAGACCGTATTCGTGAACTCGGGGATGCAAGTGTTCCATTCGAGTTCGACGTGCATGCGATGATTTTCAGTGATGACGCACCAAGCTTGGAGAAAACCCTGCACCGTCACTTCCTTCGTCGCCAGATGAACAAGGTAAATCCGCGTAAGGAGTTTTTCCGTCTTGGGATCAGTGAGATTCGAGCGGAGCTTGAAAGCCTTGGTGTTGAGACACTCTGGACAATGGCAGCGGAAGCACACGAGTATCGAGAGACCATTCGTATTGAGCAGCAGATCCAGGAAAACCCTGTAATAGAACAACAATGGACACGTCATCAGCTCGAGCATGAGGTGGAAGACGAGGTAGAGGTCTAAGTCGTAGACGCGCGCATAATTTTATGGGTTACACCGCCTCAGTTAAATGGTCATCGATCGGACAAACTCCAAGGATGTGGAATCGAACGCTGCCTATATACGCTGTCGCCTCCTCAGCCTATTTGCGAGGAGGTATTTGATGAAATCACTTTAGTTCTATGCTTTGTGGCAGCGTTGCAAAATATGACACATAATGTTTTCAAATAATTTTGAAAGCACCAACCATATGGACGAAAAGCATGTCTAGGTGTACGGTTCAGGAATGAGATGGTGAGGATTAATTGTGAAACGGTCTGGGTTTTCAGTCCAGGCCTCACAGATCACCTTGAACGGAGTTCTCCAGCGCAATGCCTTAAGGTGTCTGGCGAAGTTGTAAGCCATCACGAAAGCCAAAACGTGGGCTTTCAGCGCATCAAAATCGGGATAATGAAACGCCTTAACCGTAGCTTCTTTTATCGTTCGATTCATTCGCTCAACTTGGCCGTTAGTCCAAGGATGGTAAGGCTTGGTTAGCCGGTGTTTGATGTTGTGCTCGTAGCAAACACGATCAAAGATATGTCCCCCAAAGCGGTTGGTGGCACCGCTTCGATATCTCGGCTGTTCGGTAAATGCTGCACCGTTGTCAGTCAGGACGGTATGTATCTGGTATGGAAATGCTTCGATAGCCTGACGTAAAAACATTGCCCCGTTGCGTTTTGTTGCCGCATTGAATAACGCGACATAGGTGAACTTGGTCACCCGATCGATGGCAACGAACATGTGTTGTTTACCGCTCTCAAGCCGCAGCTCAGAGCTGTCGATATGCAGGTAACCCATTTCAGTCGGCGCGAATTTTCCGCGTTTGGGCGCGTTGGTGGACTTGGGTAGCTGGCTGATACCGTGGCGCACCAGGCAACGATACAGGGCGCTGCGACTTAACTGGGGAAGACACTGGTGAAGGTGTCCCAACATGTCGTCCAAAGGCAGCAAGGTCCGCCTGCGAAACTCAACCACCATCTCCTCTTCAGCCAATGTCAGCTTTGCGCTTCGCGGCAGCGCAGGCCCCATACGAGAGTCCATGGTTGTGACCGTGAGCGCCATTTGGCGACGGTTTTTACGTTCAGCCTGTAACGGGCCGCAAGCTGGCGATTCGACTCTTTCTACGCTTGGAGCTCGGCTCGAATTCGCGGCGTTGTTCGGGCTGAACCATGAAGACGTCCTTCCATAATGCATCCTCTTGTTCGATTGCTAAGGATGCACCATGACTCTCCGAGACTGAACACGCCCAGCCCCAGGGACAGCAGAGGCCTTCCCCAACCCCCAGAAACGACAAAGCCCGCCAAAAGGCGGGCTCTGCGGTGTAGCAATATGGCGGAGGCGTAGAGATTCGAACTCTAGGACCTGTTACAGTCGACGGTTTTCAAGACCGTTGCCTTAAACCACTCGGCCACACCTCCTATACGTTGTTTCGGGCGCCATAATACCTGAATGAAACACGTTGTCAAACTCTCTTGATCGCTTGTTTCAGAGCCTCTGCTATGATCTTTGCTACTTAACATTTCAAACCACAGGAGTATCGCCATGCGCGAACAGGATTACGCAGTTAATAGCAGCGTGCAGGCCGAGCAGCTAGAGGTTAGCCGCGTCCTGCGCAACACGTACGGTTTGCTGGCCCTCACCCTGGCTTTCAGCGGTGTGATGGCTTATGTCTCGCAGCAGTTGCGGGTCGGCTATCCCAATATTTTCGTTGTACTGATCGGGTTCTACGGTCTGTTCTTCTTGACCAACAAGCTGCGCGACTCAGCTTGGGGCCTGGTTTCTGCCTTTGCCCTGACCGGTTTCATGGGTTTTCTGCTGGGCCCGATCCTCAACCGCTACTTGGGCATGCAAGGCGGCGCTGAGGTTGTCAGCTCGGCCTTCGCCATGACCGCACTGGTATTTGGCGGCCTGTCTGCCTATGTGCTGATCACCCGCAAGGACATGAGCTTCCTGGGCGGCTTCATCACTGCCGGCTTCTTTGTTCTGCTGGGCGCTACGCTGGCAAGCTTCTTCTTCCAGATCAGCGGCCTGCAACTGGCTATCAGCGCCGGTTTTGTACTGTTCTCTTCGGTCTGCATTCTGTTCCAGACCAGCGCCATCATTCATGGCGGCGAGCGCAACTACATCATGGCCACCATCAGCCTGTATGTGTCGATCTACAACCTGTTTATCAGCCTGCTGCAAATTTTCGGCATCATGAGCCGCGACGACTGATCAACAAGCACTACACAAAAGCCCGCTTCGGCGGGCTTTTTGTTGTCTGCAGCAAGCATCTTTGGGCATCTGGCTTTATCATTGCCTCAGTTTTGCTGACAGAGCCCACCATGAAATTTGCCATTGCCCTTTATTCAGCAGCCCATGCGCCCTCTTCACGCCGTGCCCTGCGTTTTGCCCAGGCAGCGCTGGCCGGTGGCCATGAGATTGTTCGGCTGTTCTTCTATCAAGACGGTGTGCACAGTGCTTCAAGCAATATTGTGACGCCGCAAGACGAGCAGGACATCGCGCAACAATGGGCCGCGTTCGTCAGCCAGCATCAACTCGATGGCGTGGTCTGTATTGCCGCCGCCTTGCGCCGTGGGGTCCTGAATGAAGACGAAGCCGCACGCTATCAGCGCCCGGGCATCAATTTGCAAGCACCCTGGGAGTTGTCAGGGCTTGGCCAATTGCACGATGCCATTCAATCCGCCGATCGACTGATCTGTTTCGGAGGGCCCTGAAATGCCCAAGTCTCTTTTGATTATAAGCCGACAGGCACCGTGGGCCGGCCCCGGGGCGAAAGAAGCGCTGGATATCGTGCTGGCCTGTGGCGCATTCGATTTGCCGGTGGCGCTGTTGTTTCTGGATGACGGTATTTTTCAACTGCTGGCCAATCAAAATGGCGCAGCCATCCAGCAGAAGAACCTCACAGCCAACCTCCAGGCGTTGTCGATGTTTGGCGTTGATGATGTGTACGCCTGCAGCTACAGCCTGAGCGAGCGCGGCATTTCGCCCGCAGGCCTTGCGGTGGCTGATGTGCAGTCTCTGCCAGTCGAAGACGTTCGCGCACTTATTGACCGTTATGACCAAGTGATCACTCTCTGATGTCGACTCTACATGTTTTGAGCCATTCACCTTTTTCCGACACTCGCCTGGGCAGTTGCCTGCGCCTGCTGGGCAAAGATGACGCCCTGTTGCTAAGTGGCGATGCGGTGTACGCCCTGCAGCAGGGTAGCGTTCTCAAATCCCTGGAAGAACAGACCGTATTTATCCTTGAGGAAGACTTGCTGGCGCGCCACCTTGAATGCCCGTCATGGGCAACCTGTGTGGATTACCCGGCGTTCGTCGAACTGACGATCCGTTATGACAAGGTCAACAGCTGGCTATGAATGTGCTCACCGTCAACGACAAGAATATCGGCCTGGACAAGGACGGTTACCTGCTCGACCTCAATGACTGGTCTGCTGAAGTTGCCCAGGCTCTGGCGGCGCAGGCAGGCATTGAGCTGAGTGCCGAACACTGGGAAATCCTCGAGTTGTTACGCAGCTTTTATCAAGAATTTGAGCTATCCCCTGCGACTCGCCCGCTGATCAAGTACACGGCGCTCAAGCTGGGACCTGAAAAAGGCAACAGCCTGCACCTCAACCGACTGTTTAATGGCACCCCAGCCAAACTTGCCGCCAAGCTGGCGGGCCTGCCCAAGCCGACCAATTGCCTATGACCACTCCCGCTGCGCTGACGCTTGAAACTCCGGCCGAACACCCTTTTGCGCCCTTTGTGCGCATCCTGGGCAAAGGCAAACGAGGGGCCCGCAACCTGACCCGCGAAGAAGCCCGCGAGGCGATGGGCATGTTGCTCGACGACAAGGTTGAAGACACCCAATTGGGTGCCTTTTTGATGTTGCTGCGGCATAAAGAAGAAAGTGCCGAGGAAATGGCTGGCTTTACCGAGGCCATGAGGGCGCGTCTGACTCCTCCCGCGATCAAGGTCGACATCGACTGGCCAACTTACGCAGGTAAAAAACGCCACTTGCCCTGGTACTTGCTGGCTGCCAAGTGCCTGGCACAGAACGGTGTGCGTATTTTCATGCATGGCGGTGGCGCCCACACAGCGGGTCGAATGTACAGCGAGCAGCTTCTTGAGGAGCTGCGCATTCCACTGTGCCGCAACTGGCAAAGCGTCACTCAGGCGCTGGATGCCGGCAATCTGACATTTATGCCGCTGCAGGACTGGGCACCGCAGTTGCAGCGCATGATCGATCTGCGCAACACCCTGGGCCTGCGCTCGCCGATTCACTCACTGGCCCGCATCCTCAACCCGCTGGGTGCACGCTGTGGCTTGCAAAGCATCTTTCATCCGGGCTATCAAAGCGTACACCGCGAAGCCAGCGGCTTGCTGGGGGACACCAGCATCGTGGTCAAGGGGGATGGCGGCGAAATTGAAATCAACCCCGACAGTGCAAGCCATTTATATGGCACCACGGCAGGCATCAGTTGGGATGAAGAGTGGCCAGCACTGTCGGCCCAACGCCATGTCAAACCGGCATCGCTGGAACCTGAACACCTCAAGGCGCTGTGGCGGGGCGAGGTGCAAGACAGTTACCCGCAACTGGCCCTGCTTTCGACCATGGCCCTGGCCCTGCGCGGACTGGGCACGCCCAGGGAGCAAGCCCTGGAGATGGCACAGCGTTATTGGGATAACCGCGACAAAGCGCTTTAACGCCCTCGCCAGCCATCCCGATACGTCTAATCAAGAGATCTCATGATGCTTATCCCTTACGACCAGCTTGAACCCGACACCCTCACCCGCCTTATCGAAGATTTCGTGAGCCGTGACGGCACCGACAACGGCGATGACACGCCCCAGGAAACCCGTGTATTACGAGTTCGCCATGCATTGAGCAAAGGCCAGGCAGTTATTTTCTTCGACCTGGAAAGCCAGCAATGCCAGTTGATGCCCAAGCACGCGGTGCCCAAAGAGTTCTTTGACTAACGCTTGGACAGAGGCCCGATGGTCAAGTGCCCGGCCAGCTGGTTTTTTATCCGCGCATAAATTTCCGAGCGATGCACGCTGATATGCCTGGGGGCTTCGATCCCCAGGCGCACGTTGTTACCGCTAACGGAAATGATAAACAGGGTTATATCTTCCCCGATTGAAAAACGCTCGCCGATGGCATGACTCAGAATCTGCATGGCTCTCATCCTGAAAGGTTGGTCGCCACAAAGACTGCACGGCGTGAATTTCCTCTTCAATCCCTACAGATCAATTCAGCTACAACCTACCGCTGCACAAGCTACTTCCTACATCCGGCCTGTGGAAACGTCTTTTTTACGGGTTTGAGAAACGCGGCCCCAGCAAGATGATGGTCGCACCCACCACGCACAGCCCGACCCCGATCCAGTCCGACCCCAAAGGCCTGATGCGCTCCACAACTGCCAGCCAGGCAATCGACGTCACAATGTAGATCCCGCCATAGGCTGCATAGGCGCGCCCGGCATAAGCAGCTTCAATTTTGGTCAACAGCAGGGCGAACAGCACCAGACTTACCATCGCAGGCAATGCCCACCATGCACTTTTGCCCTGACGCAGCCACATCCAGAACCCGTAGCACCCTGCAATTTCAAACAGGGCGGCCAAAAAAAACCAAACGTAATTAAGCATGCGTGATGTCTCCAGATGGGCAGCGCGCCACCCTACCTGCGGGCCTGCGACCAATCAAGGCCGACGTGTTTTAGCTGCGGCGGCAAAAAAGTTGAATTTTCTACCCACCGGCACAGTCGGACTTTATAAGCACTGCCAAACCCTGTTCCACAAACGGCACTGCGTAAAACTTGAACGTTGGCGGAACACCACAAAAAGGAAATGCTCATGACCACGATACTGTTGATCGTTCTTATTTTGCTGTTAGTTGGTGGCTTGCCTGTGTTCCCGCACTCAAAAAGCTGGGGGTATGGCCCTTCAGGCATCATTGGCACAGTGCTGGTGGTACTGTTGATATTGCTTTTGCTCGGCAAGATATGACGCAAGCCGCGCAATAAAAAAGAGGCCCTGAGGCCTCTTTTTTATTCATCTGGCTGATTACTTCGGATCAGCCACACCTGCGGTGTTGTCCAGCAGGCTTTTGGTAGCCGTCTGCAGGAAGGATTCAAGCTTTTTCTTTAGCTCGATCGCTTCAGGCGAATCGGTTACTACCTTGGCTTCAGGGTTGGCGCCCAACTTGTACTGCCATACCTTGGCCGGCATGTCCTTGGGTTGCACCAGCAAATGGTCGTCGCTGATGATTGCCACGGTCTGATCACTGCCAGACGGCTTGATCACACCGCTGCCCTTGTCACCTTCCGGCAGGGTCAACAGGTCACGACCCCAGCATTGCTGGCGGAACTCACCGCCCAGACGGCCCATGATGGTTGGCACGATATCGACCTGGGTGCCCACGGTGTCATTGCGTGCGCCGAACTTCTCCTGGATGCCAGGGCCGATCAGCAGCAATGGCACGTTGAAACGCCCAAGGTCCATCTCGGAAATCTGCTGCTCGTTACCGAAACCGTGGTCGCCCACGATCACAAACAGGGTTTCCTTGAAGTACGGTTCTTTACGCGCTTTTTCGAAGAACTGGCCCAGCGCCCAGTCGGAATAACGCATCGCGGTCAAATGCTCGTTGAGCGAACCGCGATCGGTTACCGGCTCGACCGGCAACGGCGTAGGCAAGGCATACGGCGTGTGGTTGGACAGGGTTTGCAGCAGCGCATAGAAAGGCTCTTTGCCTTCACGCTTTTTCAGTTCTTCAAGGCCACGGTTGAACATGTCCTGGTCAGACACGCCCCAGGTAGGATCAGAGAACACCGGGTCAACGAAATCGTTACGACCGACAAAGGTGGTCATGCCCTGGTTGCTGAAGAAACCCGACTGGTTGTCCCAGGCGAAATCGCCGTTATAGACATATACGTCATCAAACTTGCGGGCGCTGAGCAGTTCCGGCAAGCCGGACAGCTTGTGGCTGCCTTCCGGGGTCTGCATCAGGTATTCAAAACCCGGCAGGTTCGGGAAACACGCCATGGTGGCAAACATGCCCTGATGGGTATGGGTGCCGTTGGAGAAGAAGCGCTCAAACAGCAAGCCTTGCTTGGACAACTCGTCGAAGTACGGGGTGATATTGCCCGGACGACCCAGCGCGCCCACCGAGTGACCGGCGAAGCTTTCCATCAAGATCACGACAACGTTCTTGATCGGCAGGGTTTTTTCTTCTGGTGGCGTGGTATCACGACGTACAGGAGCGGTATCTGCATCGACCAGTTTGTCGTGTTCGGTCAGCAGCATGTCGCGCACGGCCTGCGTCGCTTCAGGCTGCTCAAGCGTGGCCTTCCAGATATTGGTGCGATCGTCACCGAAGCGGCTTTTCGCAGCTGCAATCAACGACAGAGAGCCGTTGAGGCCCAACTGGTTGGCGAAGTTGGAGTCTGTTGTGTAGGCATCACCCCAACGCAGTGGAGGACCTTGACGCAAGGTGCCACGCGCCAAAACCACACACACCAGCAACAACACGACAAACACCGCTGCACGGCCGTACCAGGGGGCTACTGCACGCGAAGCACCCGTAGCCGCCCGGGTGACGCTGGAGCGGGTTACACGGTCTGCACCACGGAAGGCGAAGTACAAGATGATGGTGCCACCGGCCCAGGCCAGCAGGTAACGCACCACCGGGAAACCGTACCAGAGCATGCTCATCACGGTTTTCGGGTCTTCCTTCACATACTGGAAGACCAGACCGTTGAGGCGTTGGTGGAACTCGCGGTAGAAGTCCATCTCCATCAGGCCCAAAAACAGCGCCAGGCTGGATGCAGCGGTGAGCCAGAAGCGCAATACACCGCGCATGGCCATTGCCTTGACACTGAGCAGTGCCAGCAGCAGGGGAATACTGAAGTACACGACAATCCGCGCGTCAAAACGCAGACCGTTGCCGAAGGCTTCAAGGAAAGTCGAGGCCGGGGTATCGAGGATCATTTCCTTGTTGTAAACCAGCAATGCCACCCGCAGCAGGGTGAACATCACCATCATGATCAAGGCACACAGCAGCGTAAACGCCAGATGCGATTTGACGGTCGGTTGCAACACACGCGTGGCAGCGTGCTGTTGGCTTGGGGCGTCCGGGTTTGCCATGTCGTTTTAGGACCCATTGGTTCAAGTTGAAGTGGCTTTATTGAGCATTGCCCTGCCCTTGGCATCCATACGCTGGGTACAGATCCGCAGAGGTCACGCACTGGGGGGCAAATGTTGCATGATCACCCGTGGTTTTCCACTGGTGCAGCGCTCTTTATTACGCAGGATTTGGCTCATCACTAACCGCCAAACACCGGAATAGAGGCGTTTGCAAGTTTAGAAGCCGAAATTTTGCGTGCGAATTGTGTTAAATCATTCGTGAAAATTTCGTGCAAAGCACATCTTGAAACACAAGAAAGGGCCGTCAGGCCCCTTCTCGGTATCCGCAGAACTCAGTCGTTGCTTGGCTTGTTGATAGCCTGCAACACATATTGCGGCAAGGCGAAAGCACCGATATGAACTTCCGGATTGTAGTAGCGGGTCACGATACCGCTACCGGCAAACCGCTGACGCAGGGTTTCAAGTGGCAACTTGCGATAGCTGGCATCCGTCGAACCCCAGGCAAACGTCATCGAGCCGCCGATATAGGTTGGCACTGCCGCCTGATAAAAATGCCAGTCCGCGAACAGGCTGCGCATGCGCCCGGCGGTGGTCTGCACTTCCTGCAACTGCATAAATGGCGTGCCGTTCTGGGTGACCAGTACGCCGCCTTCGTTCAGGCAACGGTGGCAAGCCTGGTAGAAATTCTCGGAGAACAGCACTTCACCCGGCCCGATCGGATCGGTGGAATCCGAGATGATCACGTCGAATTTTTCTTCAGTGGTGGCCACAAAGCGCATGCCGTCGTCGATCACCAGGTTCAGGCGAGGATCGTCGTAGGCACCCTTGGAATGGTTGGGCAGGAACTCTTTGCACATGTCCACCACGGTGCCGTCGATCTCGACCATGGTGATGTGTTCAATGCCAATGTGCTTGGTGACTTCGCGCAACATGCCGCCATCACCACCGCCAATGATCAGCACGCGCTTGACCGCACCGTGGGCCAGGATCGGCACATGGGTCAGCATTTCGTGGTAGATGAACTCGTCCGCCTCGGTGGTCTGGATCACGCCGTCCAGCGCCATTACTCGGCCCATGACCGGGTTTTCGAAGATCACCAGATGCTGGTGATCGGTGCGCACTTCATGGAGCAGCTTGTCCATGCGAAAGCGTTGGCCGTAACCTTCGTAAAGGGTTTCGAGATAGTGGGTGTTAAGCGATTCGGTCATGGGTAGTCCCCTTGAATGCTGGTGGCAACGGACGGTCACCCGCCCATGATCGGCAGCCAAACCTCATACCGCTCTCGCGACACGGGTCCAACTGCCCAAGAAAGGCGCGCATTCTACGTCGAGGAACATGACAGGTCGAACCTTGACGCTGACAAACTCAACGGGCAGCCATGATTTCTCAGGACTGCCCGCCGGCAAGCGCTTTAAATACGCACATTGCCCCTCGGCCCGGCGATGGCCCAAATCACCAGCCCCAGTACTGGCAGGAACAGAATCAGCAGCACCCAAAGCACTTTAGCGCCCGTCCCGGCGCCGCTTTTGATTACGTTGATGATGGCCCAGATATCCAGGGCCAGAATAATCAGACCGATCAGACCATTAAACGTTGAACCCATGATGACGCTCCCGAGTGAGTACTTGTGCTCATAGGATAGTCACCCACGGCCAGGGTTCCGTTTTTTATTGCAGCAGCCAGGGTTTCAGACGTGTACGGCAACCTTCAGGGCTTCCAGCGACGGCGCCGCAGCAATGCCGACCTGGGCACACAGCTCAAGCACGCGCGGGACGTCTTCGCCGTAAACCAGCACGACCTGAATCTCGTCATCCAGCGGCTGGCTGAGATTCATCAGCACATACCCGCCCTTCTCCGGGTTCATACTGCCCATCTGGATCTGGATGCGGTTGAGCGCCGTCAACGCCTCGGTCTTGGCCAACTGCTTGGGCTTGATGTTGAAGGCGACATCGGGACCAAACGAAGCGACGATCTGGGCAAACAGGTCCATCCAGGTATCCGCCTGGAACAACACCGTTTCCGGCAGGCTGCCCACAACAACCCACTCGCCTAGCGGGATGGGGAAGCTGTCGTCGTAGTTGATGTCCGGGTTGGCAGCCAGAAATGCTGCCTGGTCGGCGTAGGCTTGAGCCGCCTCGTCCGCGATGGAGGCGATTTCGTCGTCGCCCATGCACCCAGAGCTGATTTTGCTGATGAGTTCAACGAGAGTGGTTTTCATGGGCGAGGCCTGTCACAAGGAAAATTAAGGGCGCGCAGGATATATCAATTGCGCCCTTCAAGGGTGATCAGCCCAACAGCTTCTTAAGTTGCGCCACGGTTTCGGATGCGCCCATGGTCTTGGCGGCATCCAGTGCAGTGATGCCATTGGCGTCCCTGGCTTTTGGATCGGCGCCCTTGCTGATCAGGTAATCGATGATTTCGCCACGATTGAACATGGCGGCCATCATCAGCGCTGTACGGCCATCAAATGACGCGCCTTCAACCTGTGCGCCACCTTCAACCAGGGTCTTGACCATTTCCAGGTCGCCCTTGAAGGCAGCACCTGCAATTGGGCTCTGGCCGTTGTCATTGCGGATCTCGGGGTCGGCATTGTGCTCTAGCAGCACTTTCACCGCTTCAACGTGGCCGTGATAGCTGGCCAGCATTAACAGGGTATCGCCCTTGTGGTTGCGCAAATTGGCCGGCAAGCCCTTGCTCAGCAAGGCGGCCAGCATTGCAGCATCGCCATCGCGCGCCTTGTTGAACACCTGCTCGGCAAAGTCGGCGGCCTCTTCCGGGGTCATCTGGCGGCTCTGGTCTGCTGGCTTGTTGTCTGACATGTAAGGCTCCACCTTCGCTACAAAAAAACCTAGTTTCCTGAGACAGAGCAAAGGTGTCATCCCTTTTTTGCTCAACATGACCATAGAAACAATCAATCGCCAGGCGGAAGCTCAAATTCACTGGGCAAAATGCAGGATGCACGATGGCCATTCATGCAGAATGCACGACATCTCAGATTATAAAAATTCACAAGTGATTGATTTATATATATTTTTTAAAATCTGAATAGTGGCACAATCGCTGCAACCTCTACTCCATACGAGCCCTTCAAGCGCTAATGGAGCTGAACACATGAGCATGATCCAGGAAAAATTCGCGTCGTTGTTCTCCAACTACACCGTCAACGTAAAACCCCGCCCGGATGGCGGCGTGTTGCTGACGCTGTGTGACAGCGATGGCAAGCAAACCCAACGCACACTTTCCTATGCGCAATTGCACACTGCAGAACAGCTAACCTGGGCCATCAGCGCCATTCGCCGCGACCTGGCCGGCACCGCCAGTGAACTGCCGACGATTTCGCTGTTGCAAAGCCAGCACCGCTTCGCCCTGCCGACTTATCACACTCGCTAAAAACTGAAAACCAGAGACAAAAAAAGCCAGCGATTGCTGGCTTTTTGCTGTGCGGTATACCAAAGCTTTTACAGTCCGGCAGGATCAATATCGGCAAAACTGCTGACCGTTTTATGCCCCACAAGCTCACCACCGTCGCGAGCCAGGCCGCACGTCAGCATGCCCGCTGTCTGTGCAGCATCAAGCTCTTCGACGATATCGGACAGGAACAGAATCTTGCCAGCCGGGCAACCGATGGCCTCCATGATGTGCCTGTAGGATTGCGCCTCGCGCTTGGGGCCTGAGGTCGTATCGAAATAGCCGCTGAACAGCGGGGTCAGGTCGCCGGCTTCGGAACAACCAAAAATCAGCTTCTGCGCCTGAATCGAACCCGACGAGTAGACATACAGTTCATAACCCTGCTCGTGCCACGCCTGCAGCGCTTTCACCGCGTCCAGGTAGACATGCCCCTTCAGCTCACCAGCCTCGTAGCCCTGCTTCCAGATCATCCCTTGCAACGCCTTGAGTGGCGTAGCCTTGCGATCTTCGGCAAGCCATTGCTGCAAGATTTCGATCACCCGCTCGACATCAGCCTCAGGCTCGCCGCTGTCCAGGCGCACTGCACCCAGCTGCATGGCCACTTCAGGGTCTTCGGCATGCTCGCGGATAAACCCGGGCAGGTGCTTGGCCGCATACGGAAACAACACGTCAAATACGAAGCTGACAGCGCTGGTGGTGCCTTCGATATCGGTCAGGATGGCTTTGATCGGCATGGGACGTCCTTAATCTTCGAGGCGCGGGAAGCGGTCGGCGATGTCTTCGCCGGTAAAGCTGGCAACCCAGCCTTCAGGGTTGTTGAACAGGCGGATGGCGACAAAATGTGGATGTTCGCCCATATCGAACCAGTGCGGCGTACCGGCTGGCACCGAGATCAGATCGTTCTTTTCGCAGAGCACGGCATACACATAGTCGCCAATATGCAGCGTAAACAAGCCACGACCGGCGACGAAAAAACGCACTTCATCTTCGCCATGACGGTGTTCGTCGAGGAACTTGGCGCGCAATTCGGCTTTTTGCGGGTGATCGCTGTTGAGGCTGATCACGTCAACCGTGACATAACCACGTTCGTTCATCAGCCGGTCAATCTGGTCGCGATAGGCGTGAATCACTTCATCCTGGCTGGCACCGGGCTTGATCGGCGTGGCGGCCTGCCAGCGGTCAAAGCGCACGCCTTGCTCGGCCAGTGTTGAAGCGATGTCATCAAAGTGGGTCAGAACCTTGTTGGGTAATTCCGGGCTCGATACGTGATAAACGGACAGGCTGCTCATGGGGCTTGGTTCCTCGGCTTCGGCGCGCTTTCGGCTTTTACAGGCCGTTCAGGCAGACCGTGCAAATCAGGTGGTGAGCTTCTTCACGGTGAAGTCAGCGTTAACGATTGAGTATTGCGCGGGTTTTCAGTTCACATTCAAACAGAAACTCGAACGCTTCGATCTGGCGCAAGGCGTCGCTCATGCGCGCCCCCCAGGTGTACAGGCCATGCCCGCGAATCAGATAACCCACGCAGTCCGGGTGTGCTTGCAGCCATGGCTGGACCTTGGCCGCCAGACGCGCGATGTCCTGATCGTTATCGAAAATCGGCACCAGCACCTTCGACTCATGGGTCGAAACGCCGCTGAAGGCCTTCTGCAGCTCGTAGTCTTCAAATTCGATGCTGTCGCCCGGCGTCAGGCGTGACAGCACCGTGGCATTCACCGAATGAGTGTGCAGTACCGCACCGATCCCGGCGCGCCAGCTGTAGAGCTGGGTGTGCAGCAAGGTTTCGGCAGAAGGCTTCTTGCCCGGCTCCAGGCTGTTGCCCACAAGATCAGTGGCCAGCACATCATCAGGCCCCAACTGGCCCTTGTGCTTGCCGGAAACTGTCAGCAGCGCCTGGCTGGCCGAAAGCCGGGTGGAATAGTTGCTGCTGGTGGCCGGCGACCAGCCGCGCGCGTATAAAAAGCGCCCGGCTTCAATGATTTCCTGGCTCAGGTGTTCACGGGTAAGGCTCATGGCCTGTCCTCTTGCAGTCGGGTTGCAATGATAACGGCTGCGGCCAGCGCTGCGACGCTCGCCATACTAAAGGTGATAGTGGGGCCCAGGGTGTTCCAGCTGTAACCGGAATACAGCGCGCCCACGGCGCCACCGATACCGGCCAGGGTGGCGTACAGGGCCTGGCCCTGGCCTTGCTGGCCGGGGCCGAAGCTTCGCTGCACAAAAGTCATGGCCGAGGCATGGAAACTGCCGAAAGTGGCGGCGTGCAGCAGCTGCGCCAACAGCAGCACCCACAGGTGTTCGGCAAACGACCCCAGCAGCAGCCAGCGCAAGGCGGCGAGGATAAAACTGAACATCAACACTCGGCGCACGGAAAATTTCAGCAGGATACGGCGCATGGCCAGAAACATCAGGACTTCAGCGACCACCCCAAGCGCCCAGAGCAAACCGATCACACCGCGGCTGTAGCCGAGGTCCTCCAGATGCAAGGTCAGAAAGGTGTAATACGGCCCGTGGCTCATTTGCATCAGCGCCACACAGGCGTAAAACGCCAGCACTCCGGGGCTGAACAACTGCTTGAGGAATCCGCCTTCGACCAGCCTGCGACCCAGGCTGGAGGGCTGCGCATTCGGCACCCACAGGCTGCACAACACAATGCCGGCCATGATCACGATCAGCGCTACCGGGTAGATATCCAGGCTCAGCCATTCGAACAGTCGGCCCAGAATCACCACGGTGAGGATAAAGCCGATAGAACCCCACAGGCGAATCTGACTGTAACGCTCGGGTTGCTCACGCAGATGGGCGAAAGTGATGACTTCAAACTGCGGCAATACCGCATGCCAAAAGAACGCGTGCAGCGCCATCACCAGCGCCAGCCAGGCGTAGCTCTGGCTGACGAAAATCAGGGCAAAGCTGAGCAGGGTACAGAGCGCACCCAGGCGCACGATCTGCAGGCGCCGGCCGGTGTAGTCGCCCAGCCAGCCCCACAGGTTGGGCGCCACGCAGCGCATCAACATCGGGATGGCCACCAGTTCGCCTATTCGCGCACTGGAAAACCCCAGGTGATGGAAGTACAGCGCCAGAAACGGCGCTGTCGCACCCAGCAAGGCGAAATAGAAAAGATAGAAGCCTGACAACCGCCAGTAAGGAAGTGTCGCCACGGCCGTCAGACCGTGACGCTCAACAATCCCTGCATTACAACTGGCCCAGCACAGGCGTGCTGACGCGTACGTCGGCGTTCTGACCACGGTGGCGCAGCAGGTGGTCCATCAGCACAATGGCCATCATCGCTTCGGCTATCGGCGTGGCACGAATGCCCACGCATGGGTCATGACGGCCCTTGGTGATCACGTCCACCGGATTGCCATGCACGTCGATCGAGCGCCCCGGCGTGGTGATACTCGATGTTGGCTTGAGGGCCAGATGGGCAACAATCGGCTGACCCGACGAAATACCGCCCAGGATGCCGCCAGCGTTGTTGCTCAGGAAACCTTCAGGGGTCATCTCGTCACGGTGCTCGGTGCCGCGCTGGGCAACACTGGCAAAACCGGCCCCGATCTCGATGCCCTTGACCGCGTTGATGCTCATCAGCGCATGGGCCAGCTCGGCGTCCAGACGGTCGAATATTGGCTCGCCCAACCCCGGGATCACGCCTTCGGCGACCACGGTGATTTTGGCGCCAACCGAGTCCTGGTCGCGGCGCAGTTGATCCATGTAGGCCTCAAGCTCGGGCACTTTGTCCGGGTCAGGGCTGAAAAAGGCGTTTTCTTCGACCGAGTCCCAGGTCTTGAACGGGATTTCAATCGGGCCCAGCTGGCTCATATAACCGCGAATCACTATGCCCTGGGTGGCCAGGTACTTCTTCGCGATGGCACCGGCGGCCACACGCATGGCCGTTTCACGGGCCGAACTGCGACCGCCGCCGCGGTAATCGCGCTCGCCGTATTTGTGGTGATAGGTGTAGTCGGCGTGGGCCGGGCGGAACAGATCCTTGATTGCCGAATAGTCCTTGGACTTCTGGTCGGTGTTGCGGATCAGCAGGCCGATGGCGCAACCAGTGGTGCGACCTTCAAACACCCCGGAGAGGATTTCGACTTCGTCGGCTTCCTGGCGCTGGGTGGTGTGGCGGCTGGTGCCAGGCTTGCGTCGATCCAGATCACGTTGCAGATCTTCAAGGGACAGCTCCAGCCCTGGCGGGCAGCCATCAACAATGGCGACCAACGCCGGACCATGGCTCTCGCCAGCGGTGGTGACAGTGAACAGCTTGCCGTAGGTATTGCCGGACATGCAGGGCGCTCCGCGAAAATCAGCCGATAAAGTTCAGCCCAGGATCAATTCAAGTCTTGTTGCAGCACAACAGATGTTGAACAGATCCCAGATAACCAAATACGCCAGTATACGCAGGCTACCTCTGTAGTTCATCCTCGAACCTTACTCATCCGGGTTTGTCCAACCGGCACATTACACAATGATGGCGCTATGATGCTGCGAATACTCTTACTAGCACTGACCCTGTTTGGCTTTGGCTCCCAGGCCCTCGCGGCCCCTCCCTCCAATGTCTTGCTACGGCCCATTGAGCTGGAAACCGGCTCCGGCACGCTGTATGGCTCGCTGGTTTTGCCCAAGAGTGACAAACCCGTACCCGTGGTGCTGATTATTGCCGGCTCAGGCCCGACTGACCGCGACGGCAACAACCCCATCGGCGGGCGTAATGACAGCCTGAAAAAACTCGCCTGGCGCCTGGCCCAGAGCAATATCGCCAGTGTGCGTTTCGACAAGCGTGGCATAGCGCAAAGCCAGCCTGCCGGGCCTGACGAAGAAAAGCTCAACTTCGATCAGTATGTGGCCGACGCCGTGGCCTGGGGCGAAAAGCTTAAGAGCGACCCGCGCTTTGGCAAGGTGTTTGTCCTCGGCCACAGTGAAGGCGCCATGATCGCCAGCCTGGCCGCGCCACAAATCGGCGCCGCCGGGGTGGTTTCCATTGCTGGTACGGGCCGCCCGGTGGGTGTGCTGCTGCGCGAGCAGTTGCAACGCAACCATCTGCCACCTGCACAGCTCAAGCGCAGCTTTGAACTGATCAGCAGCCTGGAAGCCGGTAAAACCGACGACAATGTGCCCAAGGATCTGCAAGTGGTATTTCGCCCCAGCGTTCAGCCTTATATGATCAGCCTGCTGCGCCACGACCCGGCAGCCGCTTTCGGCGCATTGAAAATGCCGGCCATGATCATCCAGGGCACCCACGACATTCAGGTCGATGTCAAGGATGCCCGCCTGCTCAAGGCTGCCAAGCCCGATGCCGTGCTGACGCTGATCAACGGCATGAACCACGTGATGCGCATCGTGCCTATGGACATGAAGCGCCAGGTTCAGTCCTATAACGATCCCAATCAGCGCCTGGCGGGCGAACTGGGTGATCGAACTGTGCGCTTTATCACGAAAGTGAACGCAGGGCAGCCCTACAGTACTGCACATAACGGCCGATAAACCGGTGTCGGCCGTCTTTGCTTTGCTGACATCCAGCACAGGATCGAGCCGTTATGAGCGACACCCCTTCACAACCCGCCGGGCCCGAGGCACCGGCAGTGCCCGAGGCCCCGCCGCTGCCTTGGGCCGACGTGCAGCCCGAGCATTTGCGGATGCTGCGCCTCGCCCCCCTGCCCACTGACCGCAGCACCGGGGCACGGCCGTTGCGTTTTGTGCAGTACGGCTACGCCACACGCCACAGCAAAGAGCTAAGCCTGCTGCGCATGACCATCACCCTGCCCGGCCAGCGCGTGCGCAGCGAACAGAACCAGCTTGACCTGTGGGTCGACCACACCACCCACCGCGTGCGCTTCAGTCCTGAACGCGGCTTGCAAGTTGAACCGCTGAACCGAGGGATCGGCCGCTTTCTGCTGGCACAGGCAGCGCTGTGGGCGCAAAAAAAATGGTCGCACTACCGCGTTGACGGCATTGACCTGCCCAGCCGGGATGCCATGAATGAAGACAGCCGCCTGCGCCGCGATCATTTTTTGCGGGTGCAGGGGTTTGATGTGGTGTATGCCGACGCCCAGTTTCTCAAGGCACGGATCGAAGACGTGCAGGTGGGCGAGTTGCTGGACAGCTGGAATGGCGAGAAACTTCAGTTCCTCGACGTTCTTGAGACTGCGCAAATGCTCCAGCAAGCCGAACAGAACTTGCAGGAACAAGAGGTAAAACTGCGGGAAAAAGATGAAAAGCTTGGCAGGTACCAACGCGAAGAAATGGGCCTGCGCTTCACCATCACCTGCCTGGTAGCCTTTGCGGTGTTCCAGGCAGGGTTGTTGATCTGGATTGCGACCCACCGCTAGTACAGCGGCTACTGACATATTTCAACCGTGGGAGCGAGCCTGCTCGCGAATGATCTACACCCGCTATCAGACCCGCGACGCAAACAGCGCCTGATGCTCGCGGCACAGCTCGGCAGTCAGCATGAATACACCGTGGCCACCGCGCTCAAAATCAAGCCAGGCGAAGTCGACTTCCGGGTACAGCGACTCAACGTGTATCTGGCTATTACCTACCTCAACAATCAGCAAGCCTTTTTCTGTCAGGTGATCCGCCGCTTCGGCCAGCATCCGGCGTACCAGGTTCAGACCGTCATCACCGCAGGCCAGGCCCAGTTCCGGCTCGTGCTGATACTCGGCAGGCATATCGGCAAAGTCTTCAGCATCGACATACGGCGGGTTGGACACGATCAGGTCAAAGCGCTGCCCCGGCAAGCCCTCAAAGCCGTCGCCCTGCACGGTGTACACGCGCTCATCAACGCCGTGACGCTCGATGTTCTGGTTGGCCACTTCAAGGGCTTCAAAGGACAGGTCGGCCAGTACTACTTCTGCGTTCTGGAACTCGTAGGCACAGGCAATGCCGATACAGCCCGAACCGGTACACAGGTCGAGAATGCGCGCGGGCTCGGCAGCCAGCCACGGCTCAAAACGTTTTTCGATCAACTCGCCAATCGGCGAACGCGGGATCAGCACGCGTTCATCAACGATAAACGACATACCGCAGAACCAGGCCTCACCCAACAGGTAGGCCGTCGGCACGCGTTCTTCGATACGGCGCTTGAGCAGATGCTGCAGGTTGACCAGCTCATCGTCTTCAAGGCGGCAGTCGAGATAACTGTCGGCAATTTCCCACGGCAGGTTCAGCGCACCCAACACCAGTTGACGGGCTTCGTCCCAGGCGTTGTCGGTGCCATGACCAAAGAACAGATCTTCCCCATGAAAGTGGCTAACGGCCCAGCGAATATGGTCGCGCAGAGTGCGCAGGCGGGAAGTGATCAATGGTCTTACTCCTCAAAATCGATTGGCGATTCTAACAGCCAAACCCCTACGCGCCAAAGGTGCGCCAGCACGGCTACACGTGACGGCGTTTCAAAAAGTAAGAGCGTGTACAATAAAAATTCGAAATCGCTCCAGTTTGTGCATTTTATGGCTACAAAGCATTAGATTGACATCGCTACAGACCAGCAATCACAAGGCCTGCACGACAAGTCATTCACATAAACGCTCCGCCAGTGGAGAATGTCGCAAAAGCCCCATTCAAAGGAGCCCCCGAATGCCCGCTTTAAAGACGATGTTTCAACTCACAGGACGTGGTTATGCCGCAGCCAATCTGAGCAACGCCAGCCTGCTGATCATCGATGCGCAAAATGAATACCTGAGCGGGCCATTGGCCCTTTCCGGCATGGACGCGGCCACCGCCAACATTGCCCGCCTGCTTGACGCGGCACGCAAGGCCAGGCGCCCGGTCATCCACATCCGTCACCTGGGCACCGTTGGCGGCATGTTCGACCCCCAGGGCGAGCGCGGCGCTTTTATCAAGGGCCTTGAACCACAAGGCGATGAGCTGATTATCGAAAAGCGCATGCCCAACGCATTCAACGACACCGGCCTGCAAAAAGCCCTGGAAAACCTCGGCTCGCTGGATGTGATCGTCTGCGGCTTCATGAGCCACTCCAGCGTCAGCACCACCGTACGTGCGGCCAAGGACTACGGCTTGCGTTGCACCCTGGTGGAAGACGCCTGCGCCACCCGCGACCTGCCGACTGCGGACGGCATCATCAGCGCCGAGCAAGTGCAAAAAACCGAAATGGCCATCATGAACGACAACTTTGCCACCCTGACGCTGACCCAAAACCTGATTTGAGCTGAGCCGGACCAAGACGGGCGGCCTGTGCAACCGCCCATTCCAGCCTCTTCTACTCCTGTGCATTTGCCAATTTCGCCTCAGGCAGGAACAACCTGCCCAAGCACCTGTCGAAGGGCCGATACCCTTTAAGGAAAGATCGGAATGAAGATCTCCGATGGTTTTGACGCTCGGCGCTTGCGCCCCAAAGCCCACCGCGACTGGCGCTCGCGACTGGTACTGCTGTTTGCAGCGCTGCTGGCACTGTTTGGCCTATTGTTGCTGGTGGCGGGTGCCGCCAGCCTGATTGGCCACCCCACAGCCCTGGGCGAGCTCAATGCCAGTCCCGCAGGGGCTGCGCTGGTGCTGGTGTTCGGCCTGCTGGTGGGCTGGTTGGGGATCTGGATGTGGCGTCGACGCCGACGCCTGATGCGCAAGCCGTTTGGCCTGAACATGGCACCGCACCTGATGAAAAAGCACGACTGACCCATATCCCCCCGCCCGATTGTCGTCGACTTGGGTAAACTAGCCGCCCTTCGCGGAGGCTGACATGCAAGACGACGACTTTTCCCTGTTCAAAAACGAGATTCGCGGTGTCAAACCGATCAAGCACGATCGCGCCGACACCGGCAAACCCAAAGCTGACCGAGCGCAGCTGGCCAAGTTGCGCCAGAACGCCATTGTGCGCACCAACGCGACCATCATCGACGGCCTGTCAGACCAGTTTGTGATTGATGTGGGTCCCGAGGATCAACTGAGCTGGGCCCGTGACGGCGTGCAGGAAAGCCAGATGCGCAAGCTCAAGCTGGGTCAGATCAGCTTCGAGGGCAGCCTGGACCTGCACGGCATGACCGTCGAAAAGGCCCGCGAGACCCTTTGGGAATTCCTCGGCGAAGCTGTCCGCCTCGAAGTTCGCTGCGTGCGTGTTACCCACGGCAAGGCCGTGCGTCTGGACGGCAAGCGCCCGATGATCAAAAGTCACGTCAACACCTGGTTGCGCCAGCACTCACAGGTGCTGGGCTTCTGCTCCTGCCAGGCCAGGCATGGCGGCGCCGGCGCGGTCTATGTGATGCTCAAACGCACCATGATGGAGGGACGCGATGAGTGAACCAGGGCCGACTGCCCCATTCGCCCACTGATTGTCAGCGGGTAAAGATGGTGCGGCCGCGGAACACTGTGCGCTCGACTTTCACTTGCGCGATGCGTTCGGGCGTACCCTGCGCCACCAGATCGAACAGATTTCGATCGATCACAATGAAGTTGGCCAGTTTGCCCGGCTCGATCGAACCGTACTGATGCCCCTGACGAACCGAGCGAGCGCCATTGATGGTGTAGGCCTCGAGCATCTGCTCCAGCGTAGCCGATTGATCGCTGTTGTAGGGTTTTTGATCAGCCCGCGAACGTGTAATGCCGGACGCAATGTTCACGAACGGATTGGGATCACGGGTGTCAACAGGTGCATCACTGCCCGCCACCAGTATCGCGCCAGCCTGATGACTGCTGGCTACTGGATAGATAGCGCGCCAGGCATAACTGCCCTTGTCGTACAACACGTCCTCCAGCGGTTGGCCCTTTTTGCTCGGCTGCAGAAATGGCACAACAGTGACATCGTACTCAGGATCCAGGTTCATCCACGAGTAGGTATAGGTCAGGTAAAGACCCAATGCCCCCATGCGCTTTTGGTCATCCGGATGGATCACCTGCAAATTGGCAAGGGTGTGGGGGATTGCCCGGTCGCCATTGCGCTCACGGGCTGCCTGCAAGGCGTCCACTGCGACTCTTGCCGTGCGATCGCCGATACTGTGAATGTGCGTGGCGAAACCGTCGGCGTCCAGAGCCGAGACATAGCGTGTGAGCAGAGAGGGTTCAATATTGACGATGCCATTGAAGTTGGTTTCCTTGCTGTCATCGCGCACTGTTACCCGTACCTGGGATTGTGGATCGGCATCCTGCAGTTCCAGCGCTGGCATCTGATAGTTGTTGAGCATGCCCGCTGTTGGCAGGAACGGAGGAGTTGCAAAGGGGTCACCTTCGAGCACCCCATCCAGGAAGATCTTGACCACATCGGCTTTTATCAATGGGTTATCGGCAAACTCCTCACGAACCGAGCGCACCTTCGCCAGGCGCGCTGGAATATCTACTGCCCCGGCGTAATCTTCGGAAGCGAAACAGGTTGCCGTGGTTACATACATATTCAGCAGGTTCCGTTTCTGCATCGCGACATACTGGTCCCGAACAAAGTCAGTCGCACATGCATCCTGAATGCTGGTAATGCCGTTCATGGCCATCAGCTTGGAAATGTCGGGCAAGATATCGCCATACATCTGGCTGCCGAGACGATGCCCCTTGGGCAAGGTCATGAAATCGTAACTGGCAGCCTGAATTCGGTCCCTCGCACGATCCCGTACCACACCAGTATCCAGGCTGACGTATGCAGCCAGTTCTGCGAACAAGCCCCCTTTGGAGAGAGACGCCCTGGAGAAACCTGCCGTCGCGCCATGCTCATCCCGGGCGGCAGCCAGCCCAAGGGAGTTATATGCGCTGGCATGACCATCCGATCCAAACAACATGACGGGACGGTCCGCAGACGCAGCATCCAGTGCCTGGCGTATGGTTCTGAAGGTTGAAGTAGGCTCGTTACCCGCATAAGGCATCCACTGGTCGACGATCAACCATGTGCCGGGAGCGGCCGGATAACGCGTCCGACACTCCCTGACCACTTGCGCCAACCTGTCCAGGTCAACACCCTGGCCCTGCAGGTCACACACATCGATGGCCACTGTGCCCAAGGTATGGACGTGGTTATCGTGAAAACCGGGCAACACCATTTTCCCTTGCAAGTCGATCACCGGGTAGCCCTGCCGGATAAACTCATCCACACCTTCACGCCCCCCTGCATACAAGATTTTTTCACCGGATATCACCATAGAATCAACTTCACGGCGCAGGTCATCCTGGGTATTAATACGCCCATTGATATATACGGCGCCAGAACTAACAACCAACGAAGCTACGGGCGCATTACTGCACCCACTGACATATGACAACAGCAAGAATATAAAAAAACATTTCAAACTTTCACAAAAACCAAACATCTGAAACTCCCCGCTCAATAGTCGCCTGAACCTTGCAACGCAAACCTTCTACGCGGCAGAACAACTACCGTCAAGTGCAAGGTATAGCACGCACAGGTCATATCCGATAAAAATCACGGGAAAAAATGTATCAAATTACAGCAGACTCACTCTCAACAACTACAACCAAGCTGTTGCATTTACCCTACACACTTGTAGCATCTTTTTATAACTGCCCAATAGGATAAAACCACCAACCTCGCTACACTCTCCCCCGCAACTTGCAATCACGCACAGTCCGTCACTTTAAATTCGGCACCCGCCCCCACTGGCAGAATAAGCCCGGGCGCCGCTGCATTGACCTAGCCGTCTGAGGCCGCCATGTTCCAACAGCTGACCGATTACGAACTTCTTGGTATGAAAGGGCATTACAACCTCTCCGACGGACATGCTTATCATGACATCAACGAAATATTCCCCGACTTTCCGACTCAGCTATCAGAAATTTGGCGAGACAGCGAATTAACCAAGGTCAATATTGCCGAGCAGCGTTTCAAACATGCATTTGCCAAATTGATAAATTCCGAAACACTGGAGCACAGTTCGGATTACAAGCTCTCGCCGACATCTTCCAGCTCCATCGACCTGGTAGCCGCCTATCTCGCCGTCGAAGCGCCTCGGGTGCTGTTGGTTGAACCGACATTCGACAACCTGGCCCTGCTGTTGCAGCGCCGTGGTTGCGTTCTACAACCCCTGGACGAAGCGCACCTGCAGCGCCCCCTCAATGCCCAGGAACTGTTCAGCCTGTTTGATATCCTGAGCTTCGACACCTTGTTCCTGGTCAATCCGAACAACCCCACTGGGACCACGATTGGACCAGAATGCTTGAGGCTCGTCGCGGACTATTGCGCGCAGCGGAAAAAAATACTGGTTCTGGATACCACTTTCCGAATGTATACCCTTCACCAGCATGATGAACGTGCGTATCTGGAGCTCAGCGGCTGCCATTACTTCATCATAGAAGACACCGGCAAGACCTGGCCCACTCATGACCTGAAAGTCAGCCTGATCAGTTATTCCCGGGACTGTTCGCCGTTGTTCGACATCATCTACGACGAAGTCTATCTATGCCACTCCCGATTCGCGATGCTGATGTTCGAATCACTCTTCGACCGCACGCGATATGCGGGTATCGCTGCCACTATCCAGGCGCCGGTGAATGATCGCCATGCCTACCTAATCAAAAAAATGTCGGCTTCAATGGTGTATCCAAAAACCCAAAGAACCCGCACCACCCTGCCAATGGAGTGGTTTGAAATGAAATGCAACGAGCGGTTCTCGGATATTGATATCGTCAACTACCTTGCCAATAAAGATGTGCATGTGCTGCCGGGTAGTTTCTTCTACTGGAGCAGAAAAAGGCCGCCCTATACGGCGTTTCGCGTCTCACTGTCTCGTCGGAACTCCATGTTTCACGCCAGTGTCGACCAATTAAGCAGCGCGATATATCAGTTCGAAGAAGAGCACAGGAGAGCGCCATCGAATGTATTCACCTAAACTTTTTCCCACGCTGCTCAGCCCCCCCGCAGGTTTTGAACAGGCAGGCCTCCTGATCGAACCTCTTTCTGTAAATCATGTCGTCATCGACTTCGAAGCCGTTTATGCCAGCCGGCAAAAACTTTACAGAAAGTACAAAAACCCGGCCCGTTGGCCGCTGAATATCAACTTGCATGACAACCTCGTTGACCTGGGTTGGCATGAGAAGGAATTCCGTGATGGCGCCTCTTTTGCTTATACCGTTATCAACCCGGACAGAAAAATTTGCTATGGCTGTATCTACATCATTCCGACCACGCAGGGCCCCACGCTTTCATTCTGGCTACGCAGTGACGGTCAATCACCGCTGGACGATGCAACTTTCGAAGTTCTGATCCGCGAGTGGCTTGCCCGTGACTGGAAAGGCTACAAGATCCGCTTCCTGTAACATTGCAAGGAGAAAGAGATGTGTGGACTGTTCGCTTCTTATGTGAAAAATGCTGATAAGAAAGTCAATAAACAACTTAACCTTCGCGCACTGGATAGTCTTAAGCATCGTGGGCCGGACTGGCAAGGCGCTTATTCGACAAGGGACGGCAAAGTCTTTCTCGGCCACAACTTGCTGTCGATATCGACCCCCCATGCTCACGAGGGTCGGCAACCTGCAAAAACCGATAAATCCGTCATGGTGTTCAATGGTGAGTTCTATAACCACCAAGACCTCCGGCAGCAACTCACGGCCCTCGGCATCGTTTTCGACGGAACCTCGGATACCGAGACGTTATTGCGCGGCATCGATAATCTTGGCTGGGGATTCCTGGACGCAGTGGAAGGTTGCTGGGCCCTGGTGCTCCATGACCTGGTTTCAGGAAAGCTGTTCTTCGCCCGCGATCCCCTTGGGGAAAAGCAACTGATCTATAAAGTCGACCCAAACGGTTTGACCCTGGCATCGGAAGCCAAGGCCATCGGCACCGTAGGAGGACCACTTGGACTCTCGGGCGAGCGTATATTCTCTGACCTTGTCTTCGACTTTTTTTCGAATCGTGAATCAACTTATTTCAACGGCCTGAAGAACTGCCTGCCCGGCAAGGTCTATCAGTACGATCCGCACCAGACGGCGCCGCAGGTGATTCATACAACCCGTCTGGGGCCCAACCGTCCGGTCACTCCCTTGAGGCGAACACTGGCCCATGCCGTCAGCTCCATGGTCCCCGAACATCACGCCCATGCCGTAGTGTTATCAGGGGGGCTGGACAGCAGCATCATTGCAAGCCTGCTGAAAACCGAAAGGCTGGACCAGCCCTTCGTGGCCATTACTGCCGCTTATGTCGACGGCGACAATGAAGACCTGCGTTGTGCCAAGCAACTCGCCAATCATCTCGGCCGCATCGATCATCATGTCCTGCAAATTGGCAGCGATGATATTGAACAACACTTCGAAGCCACGCAGCACGCCCTTGAAGAGCCGCTGCACGACCAGGTCTATGTGGCTCAATACCTCATCTACAAGCATATTTCGAACCTGGGCCTGAGGGTCGCGTTCAATGGCCAGGGCGCTGATGAATTCTGGGGCGGCTACTATCATCACTACAACCTGCAGAACCTCTACAGGTTGGCTGACCACGAACAAGTCATTAATCATTTTCATCATATCGCTGAACGAAGGGGCCTCCTGCACCTGCTGACCCGATCCGAGATCGGAACGCTTATCGAACATAATCTTGCATCTCGCTGGACCGACTCGACCACCCTGCAGAACATTCTTATGGAAGGTCATTTGCAAGCGATGCTCAGCCATGAAGACAAACTTTCAATGGCTTCAGGAGTAGAAGTTCGCCTGCCCTATTTGAACCAGGAACTGGTCAGGCATGCACTTGATCTTTCTAATGAAGAGAAAGTCCGCCACGGCATCGAGAAATCCCCCCTTCGAGCGGCCATGAAAGGCATCTTGCTCGACCAGATCCGCCTGCGTCGCAAGCAGGCATTCCCTGACGCACCGAAAACTGCCTACCTGAAATTACCCGCTCTTCAGCAGCTGGCTTCAACCAGCGGCTTCTTTTCAACAAGTGATATCAAACATATTGCTCAGGCCGCTCCTGCCATGGAATGGCGGATGAACGCGGTCAACGCCTTTTCAGGCGCCATCGCCAGGGGAATCTGAAGGTGGACGTTAAAGCGGGCGAAATCCTGAGAAGAGCGATCCCCCTCGGACTTGCCAATATGTCCGTAGTGCTCATGCCCCTGCTCGACTCAGTGATGCTGGGACAGCACGACATCTACAGCATGGCCTCCGGAGGACTGGCCATGCAGATCTACCTTATCCTGTTCATGCTGGGGGAAGGTATCGTGTTCGGTTTCGGACCTGTCTATGGCCGCTACCTTGATGCCGGTGACAACCAGAAAATGGCCAGCTGCAAGTTGGCTGTTTACCTTGTGCTGATAGCCTTTGCACTCGTTGCCTTTGTCATCCTGCTTTATGGACCGCAGATTCTCCTGAGCCTGCAACAGTCTCCAAGACTGGTAGACGAATCGCAGGATTATCTGATGTTGCTGGGCCTGGCGGTGCTGCCAAATCTGCTGTTCATACACTACTGGGAAATACTGGCCTTCCACGACCAGGGCAAATGGGTAGTTGCCGGCGCCATAATCCAGCTACTTACGAATACCTTGCTCAACTACATGTTGATCTATGGCAAATGGGGAGCGCCCGAGCTGGGGCTGCTGGGCTCGGGGATCGGTACCTTGGCGGCCTCTATTGTCGGTGCCGGGGTGCTTATGGTGCTCATGTCCACGTACACCTCCAGCCCAACAAGCCAGCTTGTACGTGATCTTTTGACCGTGCGCACATCCTTGCTGCCGCACATCGCAGAAGTGCTGAAAACAGGCTTGCCCATCGGCCTGGGCATCATCAGCACCGTGGCCTTCTTATCCGTCTCGGTGTTCCTCATGGGATGGTTCGGTGAACAAGCACTCGCAGCGCATCTGGCGATACTGCAAATCAATGAACTGATCGTCGTGTTCATATTGGGCTTCAACGAATACTGCGCGATACATGTGTCGTCCCATATCAGTACCGCTACGGGACGGGCACTGCGCAGTTTTCTGTTCAAGGTCGCAGTGACCGCACTCGGTTTCATCATGTCGTTGCTCGCACTGATATATCTCATCCGTTTTGAAATCTTTGCCCTGTTCCTTGGCCCCCGAACCGACGTAACCCTGCCTGTGTATACCGCAATGAACGAGTTCCTCTTGGTTTCCTTGCCCTTTTTGCTGGTCGACGCCTTGATCCTTCTGCTCACGGGTGTTCTCAGAGGATGCGAAATAACCCGATGGCCACTGGCATTGAACCTGGTGGGCTTCTGGCTATTTGGATTGATACCTCAGTTGTTGCTGGTCAAGGCCTGGCCCTCGACCCCATTAGTGGTGTGGATAGGCATGCAGACAGGATTTATCGCTACAGCCTTGGGCCTGACGGTTTTTTTCTTCAAATACAGTTGCGCGCCTGGCAACGAGCGCCAGTCACCAGGCCATCGATAGGGAGGCACCATGAATCATCAAGATCCGAATATTGTCATCATAGGTATGGGCACCGTGGGCAAAGTGCTTGCCAGCGCCTTTGCCAAAAAGCGTAACGCACGGACTTACAACCTTCACCTGATCGGACGGACAGAGCAGTCAACCCGCGACATCGCTGAACGAATCAGGGATTTATTTGCAATGCCTGCGCTGCGCCATGTTTGCGACGCCCGGCAAACAGACTCGCTGATAGAAAGACTCCTGGAGATCAATCCAGCTATCGTCATCAATGTCGCAACACCCGATACCCATGTCAGCGTGATGCGCGCCTGCCTGGAAGTTGGCGCACATTACCTGGATACAGCTGTATTCGAACTGCCCGGCGACTTCAATGTAGCCGCGCCCTGGTACAACCATGAATTGGCACTGCGCGAGCAATTTCGGCAGAAGGGACTGACCGCGATTCTTTCCATTGGCTTCGATCCGGGGGTAGTGAATGTGTTCTGCGCCAAAGTACGCAACGACTACCTCGATTGCATAGACTCCATCGATATTCTTTGTGCCAATGCCGGCGTCCATAATCAGTTCTTTGCAACCAACTTCAATGCAGCGGTCAACCTCAAGGAATTGTGTGAAAACACAGGCTATTGGCAACAGGGAGCATGGCACTCATCGCCCCCCTTTTCCCGAAGCATGGCATTCAACTTCCCAGCCATCGGCATGCAAAAACTGTATTCGGTAGGCCATGACGAAGTCCATTCACTGTCCGTGAACATACCCGAGGCCAGGATTGAATTCTGGATGCGGGTCGGGGATCAATTCCGGTCAACATTCGAGGTGCTGAAGAATGTCGGGATGCTCTCGCTCGCCCCAATCGAAGTGGGCGCAGAACGTATTTCACCGTTGGACTTCCTGGCCAGGGTCTTACCCTCACCGCAAACATTTGCCAACGAGTACCGGGGAACCGTATGCGTGGGTGCGCTGATAAGTGGCACCAAGATGGGCAAGCCTGAAACTGTCTTCATTCACAGCGTCTGCAATCACGAAGACTGCTACCAGGACCTCGAGACCCAGGTGACGGCCTATACCACCGCGCTTCCCGTCATGGCCGCGACGCTGCTGGTGCTTGACGGCGAATGGGACGTCGGAACCATGGTCCATCCGGAAGAGCTTCCCCCCGACCCATTTCTCAACAGGATTCGCGAGCTGGGCCTGAACTGGCACGTTACCTACCCATCCTCTCGACCCGAGCCGGCGTTCAATACATAACCCCATGAACTCGTTGACATGAGGAAGTTTCTTTTGAAGAAGCTAGATACTCAATCATTCACCTTTGGCCTTGAATCCATCCATAAAAATTCGCGTATGACCTTGCAGGAAGACTGCTATGACACGCTGGACATCCAGCGGCATATCCGCCGCCGCTGGCATCAGGAGCGCGACACGCTGATCGCCAGAAGCTACTGGACCGATGCGCAGAAAAAAGAGTACGTGCTGCAGCATCTGGCCGGGGTAGTCGATTATGCGTTCAACCAGATTCCCTTTTATCACGAGTATTACAAGGCCAGCGGCTATGAAACCGGAGCGCTCAGGTCGCTGGCGGATTTCGAATCGATCCCCACCCTCGATAAAAACATTTTGAGGAGCGTGCAGACCAAGGATTTCATCCCCCGCAGCCTGGCCGCAGAGGCCCCGGAAATGTTCTGGTCGAGTACTTCCGGCTCCAGCGGCGTTGCCTTGTCCATTCTCAGCGACCTGGACTCGGTATCCGACAACTCCCTGACCTACTACCGGATGTTCCAGCGCCTAAGCGGACCTGCTTTCAGTGCCGATCGCTGGATCTACAATATCCACCATATCAGGAGCTGGGTATCTTCGATGTCCGGCGACTACCCGACATTCACCCTGAATGATATCGCGGACGTCGAACAATTCGTCCTGCACATGGAACTTCTGCGCCCCGTTATCTTGAACATCCTGCCCAGCTACCTGCCGGTGATGGAACCTTACGCCAGGCGAATTGCCCAACTGCAGCTAAAAGCCATCATCACCAATTCGGAGGCCAGCTCTCGCCACGAGCGTGAGCATTATTCATCCATCTACCAAACGCCGGTGCTTGATGAATATTCATCGGAAGAGATCGGGATCATTGCCCTGGAGTGCCCCTACCGGCATTACCACCCGGAATTCGACTTTGCCCATGTCGAACTCAAAGACTTATCGCGCACTGGGTCGTCAGCACTGGCAACTGTCTACTGCACCGACTTCATGTGTAGAACCATGCCATTTATCCGCTATGACCACGGTGACATTGTTTCGGTCGCAGGGAATGACTCAAGCCTTTGCAAGTGCGGCAAGCACGGGCGAACCATCGAGCGCGTCGAGGGCCGAAAGGATGATTGCCTGCAGACTACCGGCAACCATTACGTGCCTGCCGCTGCCGTGACCAATGCCCTGGACAGCTTTTTCAATGCCGACCCCAATGTCTCTTCATTTCGGTTGATACAACGCGCCACCCTCATCGATTTCGTATTCATGTATACGGGGGCCGATACAGAGCAGATATCCCCATCCCTTCGTGCTTTTCTGGTGCAACTGCAGACCCTGTTGAAGATGCCTGTCCAGTTGAAAATCGAAAGAGTGGCAGCGTTGCCGGATACCTCGAGCTACAAACGTAAAAAGATTATTTCCGAAGCCCGAAAAAACGGTTGAAGAAGGCTGCTGCTTGCCCTTGCGCGGGTGGCTTGGGCCTGGGCTGACAGTCGGGAAATCAGGATCATGGCGCGCAGACAATGCAACGGACGCCATTCCTACGCTACCATGTGCCTTATGGCAGGCATGAACCCTGCGTTTATCGCCAATCAGCTTGGCCACAGCGTACAGATGTTGCTCTCGATCTACGCTAGATGGCTCAATTCCAGCATGGACTGGAGCGAGCTCGGGAAACTCGAAAACAGCATGATTGGTACAAAATTGGTACGACCCGACGAGGTACCACTATGAAACCCGCATGGAATATAGCCCTGTGACATTGGAACAAAACTACACCGCGATCCTCGGTCAACTCGGCGAAGACGTTTCCCGTGAAGGCCTGCTGGATACGCCAAAGCGTGCCGCCAAGGCCATGCAGTACCTTTGCCGCGGCTATGAACAAACCCTGGAAGAAGTCACCAACGGTGCCTTGTTCAGCTCAGACAACAGCGAAATGGTGCTGGTCAAGGACATCGAGTTGTACTCGCTGTGCGAACACCACCTGCTGCCGTTTATCGGCAAGGCCCATGTCGCCTACATTCCGAGCGGCAAAGTGCTGGGCTTGTCGAAAGTGGCGCGTATTGTCGATATGTACGCCCGCCGCCTGCAGATCCAGGAAAACCTCAGCCGCCAGATTGCCGACGCAGTGATGCAAGTCACTGGCGCCCTGGGCGTTGCCGTGGTGATCGAGGCCAAGCACATGTGCATGATGATGCGCGGTGTCGAGAAGCAGAATTCGTCGATGATCACCTCGGTGATGCTGGGTGAGTTCCGCGAAAACGCCGCCACGCGCAGCGAGTTTCTCAGCCTGATCAAGTAATTGACGGCAGCAAAAGACCGGCGTTTATCGCCGGTTTTTTTTCGCCTGCCGATTTTCAGGTAAGCTTCGCCCCTTCTTATTTGCCCATGAGGCTTTTACTGTGTTTATCAAAGCGCTTCGCGTAGGCCTGGGTCAACTCATCATCGCTGGCGATTTCGTGACACGTCCAAGCAAAAAGCAGCGCCCTGCCGCCGCTCAGGCACAGGTCGACCAGGCAGCCAAGGGCCTGACACTTTATCAGTTCCATGCCTGCCCGTTCTGTGTGAAAACCCGCCGCACCCTGCGCCGTCTGAATGTGCCAGTGGCCCTGCGTGACGCGAAGAACAACGAGCAGGATCGCCAGACCCTGCTGGAGCAAGGTGGCAAGATAAAAGTGCCTTGCCTGCGCATCGAAGAAGGCGGCAAAACCACCTGGATGTATGAGTCCAAGGTGATCATTGATTACCTGAACCAGCGTTTTGCCAACGCTTGACGGCAGATTGCCATGAATCGGGGCGCGGCTGAAATCTCAGGAACCGGTCCCACTCTGCTCCCCACTCACTGTTTGAAGCAGCCATTCAACTGCAGGAAAACAGAAACCACATCGGTTTATAGAGTGAGGAGCTACATGTTCATCTCAAACTTGGCTGTAACCCCCAGTCATCACAATGCTACGGCCAGGGCCGCATCCGGCATGTTCAAGGAAATAACAGCTCTGGGGCAAAAGATCGGCAGCGGCAGCCAGAAGGACGTGTTCCATTTCGAGCAAGCCCCCCGCCAGTGCATTTGCCTGTTTCGCCCAGGTACGACCGGCAGTATCCAAGCAGAGCAATATGCTGCGAAAGAATTAGCAACGACCAAGCAATTGAAAGAACTGGGCTTTCCAGTCGTTGACGCTCACGCCCTGGTGAAATACGGAAGTGCTGTGGGCCTATCAAAAGACTTCATTCATGACGCACTGGATTCCGAAGACATTGTTCAAAACCGCCAAAGCCTGCCAACAAAAGCGTATTTCAACGAAAACGTGATCAATGACTGCAAGTCCATCATCAGCAAACTGAAAAGCCATAGTTTGCATATCGATGACCTGCAATTCCTTATCACCACCCAAGGCCGTGTGCTGATCAATGACCCCCGTGATGCCATATACTCCTCTCCCGAGAAAAGCATCAGTAAGGTCAATGAACTGCGAGCTCATGCACTGAACAACTTGCTCGTCGACAGTGACTGACCGCTAAACCCGCGGCCATTTCATCGATAAGCTCAATCAAGCATCCCCACATGCCGCGGATGACTGGCAACCCGCGCAAGCCAGGCCTGGATACCCGGGTAGCCGCTCAGGTCAAACCCGCCCTGATGGGCAACATGGGTATAGGCATACAACGTCACGTCCGCAATCGAATACTGCTCACCCACCAGATACGGCGTGCGGTTGAGCTGTTGCTCCATCACGTCCAGCGCCTTGTACCCGCGTTTTTGCAGCTTGCGGTACTCCTCAAGACGCTCTTCGGGCAGCCCCAGGTAAAACTGGATAAAGCGCGCCACCGCAATGTAAGGCTCATGACTGTACTGCTCGAAAAACTGCCATTGCAGCACCTGGGTGCGCAAGCGCGGTTCGGCCGGCAAAAACTCGCTGCCGTCGGCCAGGTAGTTGAGAATCGCGTTGGACTCCCACAGACACGTACCGTCTTCCAGCTCCAGCACCGGTACTTTGCCGTTGGGGTTTTTCGCCAGAAACTCCGGGGTCTCGGTTTCACCCTTGAGGATATCCACCGCAAACCACTGATACTCAAGCCCCAGCAAATGCAGCATCAGCTTGATCTTGTAGCAGTTGCCCGAATTGTAATCGCCATAAACCTTGAGCATAGCGCCTCCCTTAGGCTGCCTGGGCAGCCTGTGCCTGACGAATCACGTTGGCCAGACGCTTGAGACCTTCATGCAGGCGCGCCGGATCGATGTGACTGAAGTTCAGGCGCAAGCTACCCACGTTCTGATCCGGGTTGGCGAAGAACGGCTCACCCGGCATAAAGGCCACGTTTTGCTCCAGCGCAGGCTTGAGCAGAGTGCGGGTATCGAACGGCTGCTTGAGGGTCAGCCAGAAGAACAAGCCACCCTGTGGCACATGCCAGTCAGCCAGGTCCGAAAAGTGCTCTTCCAGCGCCAGCTGAAAACCGTCACGGCGCACTCGGTAGAAATCACGCAGTTCGGCCAGGTGATTAGTCATTTTCTCGGTGCCGATCCACTGCAAGGCTTGCCACTGGCCAACACGGTTGGTGTGCAGGTCAGCTGATTGTTTGAGGCGCAGCAAGTGCGGGAACAGGTCAGGGCTGGCAATCAGGAAACCGACGCGCAGGCCCGGCAACAGGGTTTTGGACACGGTGCCGGTGTAGATCCAGCTGGCTTTTTTCAGGCGGCTGACAATCGGCGTGGCGCTGCCGCCGTCGAAGTTCAGCTCGCGGTACGGTTCGTCTTCGATCAGGGTTACGTCGAACTCGTCGAGCAAGGCCGCTACGGCGTCACGTTTGGTTTCGCTATAACGCACGGCAGACGGGTTCTGGAATGTCGGGATCAGGTAGATAAACGCCGGGCTGTGTTTTTCCAGCTGTACACGCAACGCAGCCAGGTCCGGGCCATCGGCTTGCAACGGGAACGTCAGGCATTCGGCGCCGAACAATTGAAAGATTTGCAGCGCCGCCAGGTAGGTCGGTGCTTCGAGCATGATTTCCGTGCCCTTGTCGATATACAGCTTGGCCGCCAGATCCAGCGCCTGCTGCGAACCGCTGAGTACCATCACCTGGCTGGCATCGCAATTCACGCCCAGCGCACGGGCTTCTGCAGCCAGCACTTCACGCAGTGCCGGCTCGCCTTCGCTCATGCCGTACTGGCCCATCGAGGCAGGCATATCGGTCCAGTCAACCTTGGGCAGCATGGCCTCGGCCGGTAGTCCGCCAGCGAAAGACATGACTTCCGGACGTTGGGCCGCAGCCAGAATTTCACGAATCAAAGAGCTTTTCAGGCGGGAAACACGTTCGGAGAAGGCCATACAGATCACCGGTAGCGGAAGTAATTGGAAATAAGTCAAACTGGTTGACCGAAACTACGCCGCGAAGCCTAGATACGTCAATATGCTTGACCTTAAAAATCCGACCACTCAGCGTGCCGCCATGGAAGCCTTCTTCTTTGGCTATCAAGCATTTACCGCCAAGGCGGATGAAATGCTGGCACGTCGTGGGCTGAGTCGGGTGCATCAGCGTATTGTTTTTTTTATCGCCCACTACCCGGGTGTCAGCGTCAAGGAACTGCTGAGCTTGCTGGGCGTGAGCAAACAGGCACTCAACACGCCTTTGCGCCAGTTGATTGAAATGGACCTGGTGCGCAGCGTTGCGCCCGAGACCGACAAGCGCAAACGCTTGCTGGAGCTGACTGCAGACGGTGTGGCTTTCGAAAAAAGCCTGCGCCGCGAGCAAGTCAAACTGCTGCAAAGGGTGTTCGCCCAGGCAGGTGAAGATGCGGTGAATGGCTGGCTGGCGATCAATCATGCCCTGGGCCAGAGCCGACAGCTTTAAAGCAGGGCTCCTGAGGGCACTGGCTTGTTGTGGGAGCGTGTTTGCCCGCGATACAGGCACCACAGTACTCAAGTTGCACCGCAGCGATCCCATCACGAGCAAGCCCGCTCCCACAGAAAACTGACGTCCACCCATCACTTTTCGAAGACAACTTAAAAAACATTATTTGCTTTTTTTGTATACAAAAGCATAATTCACCTCACTTGCGTTCTTGACCTAAAAGTCAGAAAACCCATCTCTCGCCTCAACCAGTGCCCTTAAAAACAATAAAAGCCTGAGGAATCACCGTGGACAGCCAAAAGTCAGAAATACCCGTCGTTGAACTTGCACCGCCCTCCTCCCGTGGCTGGCTGGAGCGCCTGTTCAAACTGTCGCTGCATGGCACCACGGTCAAAACCGAACTGATCGCCGGGTTGACCACCTTTATCACAATGGCCTACATCATCTTCGTCAACCCCAACATCATGGCCGATGCAGGCATCGATCATGGCGCCGCGTTTGTCGCGACCTGTATCGCCGCCGCCCTCGGCAGCCTGTTGATGGGGCTTTACGCCAACTGGCCGGTAGGCCTGGCGCCAGGTATGGGGCTGAATGCGTTTTTTACTTACACCGTGGTCGGCACCATGGGCTACAGCTGGGAAACGGCACTGGGTGCGGTATTTGTCTCCGGCGTGCTGTTTTTGATTCTGACCCTGTCGCGGGTACGTGAATGGCTGCTCAACAGCATTCCCGTCAGTCTGCGCTACGCCATGGGCGCAGGGGTGGGTTTGTTTCTGGGGATCATCGGCCTGAAAACCTCGGGCATCATCGTTGACAGCCCGGCCACCCTGATCAAGCTCGGCTCGTTGCGCGACCCGGCGCCGTTGCTGGCAGCCCTGTGCTTTTTGATGATTGCAATCTTGAGTTATCACCGCGTCTTCGGCGCCATTCTGATCAGTATCATCGCCGTAACCCTGGCTGGCTGGGGTCTGGATCTGGTGCATTACAACGGCATTATGTCGGCACCGCCTAGCCTGGCACCGACCTGGATGGCCATGGACCTCAAGGGTGTATTCAATATCAGCATGATCAGCGTGGTGCTGGCCTTTCTGTTTGTACACATGTTCGACACCGCTGGCACTCTGATGGGCGTGGCCCAGCGTGCCGGGCTGGTCAAGGCCGACGGCAGGATCGAAAACCTGTCCCGGGCCCTCAAGGCGGACAGCGCCTCCAGCGTGTTCGGCGCCGTGGTCGGCGTGCCGCCCGTGACCAGCTATGTCGAAAGTGCCGCCGGCGTTGCGGCGGGCGGGCGCACCGGGCTCACCGCCGTCACCGTAGGCGTGCTGTTTGTCGCCGCGATGTTCTTTGCCCCGCTGGCTGGCATGATCCCCGCTTACGCCACTGCAGGCGCACTGATTTACGTGGCCATGCTGATGATGGGCGGCATGCAGCATATCAACTGGGACGAACCCACTGACTGCATCCCGGCCATTGTGACCGTGATCATGATGCCGCTGACCTTCTCGGTCGCCGACGGCATTGCCCTGGGCTTTATCAGTTATGTGGCACTCAAGGCCGGCACCGGCAAATATCGGGAAATTTCCGTCAGCCTGTGGGTGCTCTGCGCTATTTTCATCGCCAAGTTTATTTACCTGTAAACCGGGCGGTATCAATCGGCCCCGCAATGATGCGGGGCCTTTGTTGTTTGGGAGGAAGTGATGAGTCTGGAAACCTGGCTGCTGTTCAGCAGCGCGGCATTGGTGGTAATCCTGATTCCGGGGCCGCTGTCGTTATTGATGATCAGCAACAGTCTGAACTACGGCTTGCGCCGCTCTTACCCGGCCTTTCTGGGCGGTGTGTTTGCCTCTATCTGCCTGCTCAGTGCTTCGGCCCTGGGCCTGGGCGCACTGCTGCTGGCTTCGGAAAAACTGTTCAGCGCACTGAAGATCGTCGGTGCGCTGTATCTGTTTTACCTGGCCTGGCAAAGCTGGAAACAATCGCGCCAGCCAGCCACCGTCACCAACGTGCCGGACGCTGCACCAATACCGCGCTTTGGCGCCCTGTTTGGGCGCGCATTTGTGCTGGGCGCGAGCAACCCGAAAGACATTCTGTTTTTCGCCGCGTTCCTGCCGCAGTTCCTCAACCCCGACTTGCCGTTCCTCAACCAGTTACTGGTGATGATCGCCACCTGGACCGTACTCGACCTGTTGTGCAAGCTGGCCTACGGCCTGGGTGCCCACGGTGCGGCGGGCTACCTGCGCAGCGGCAAGGGCCAGAGCTGGTTCAACCGGGTCAGTGCCGGGTTGTTTGGCGTGGCGGGTACGGCGTCGTTGCTGAGCCGTTAATCGTTAACCTGTAGTCGCTGGAACGAAGGCTGCGATCGGCGGCGAAGCCGTCGTAAAACCTGAGTTCTCGATGTATCTGATACGCCGGGGTGTCTGGCTTTACGACGGCTTCGCCGCCGATCGCAGCCTCGCTTCGCTCCTCAGCGACTACAAAACATCAGCGCTTATCCGGCAGGCAAAAAAAAGCCCGCAGTGTGAGCGGGCAAATAACCACATGCGCAGATCGAAAACGGCTAGCTACCGCGATAGGTCGAGTAGCTGTACGGCGAAATCAGTAGCGGTACATGGTAGTGATCCTGCTCGGCACTGATCCCGAAACGCAGTACCACCACATCCAGAAACGCCGGCTCCGGCAATTTCACACCCCGTGCGCGGTAGTAATCACCGGCACTGAACTGTACCTGGTAAACCCCCGAACGGTAGGCATCCCCCTCCAGCAATGGCGCGTCGCAACGGCCATCGCTATTGGTCAGCGCTGTAGCGACCAACTCCAGCCCCGAACCTTCAACCCGATACAACTCGACCTTGATCGAGCTGCCCGGGCAGCCGTGTGCGGCATCCAAAACGTGCGTAGTCAAACGTCCCATTGATTGTGCGACCTCCCGAGTCGTGAAAAAAACGGCTGCCGCCCTCTTTTGGCTCACCAAAAGGCACGACGAAGACACGATTAAGACATTTATCAAAAAAATTGTACACAATTAAAAATGACAATCTGCGCCCCCCCGAAGCTACGGGGCCTGCACGGCATTAATCGTCAAAGCCGCAGTCCTTAGAGACCTTTCGCCCATAAACTGACCAATCAGGCAGGTTTCTTGCAAGTACTCTTTCTGTACAAATCGTGATAGAAATAGGAAAAATCAGGGTTACAAATAAAATCTAAAGTTGTATACAATCAGCTCATCGCAGTGACGCCAGGTCTGGCCAATCGACTGTTACCACGAACAATAAGGAAGACTGCAGTGAGCGCTGACTACCCACGCGACCTGATTGGTTACGGTCCAAACCCTCCACATCCGCATTGGCCGGGCAACGCCCGTATCGCCCTGTCTTTTGTACTCAACTACGAAGAAGGCGGCGAACGCAACATCCTGCACGGTGACAAGGAGTCGGAAGCTTTCCTGTCGGAAATGGTGTCGGCCCAGCCGCTGCAGGGCGAGCGCAACATGAGCATGGAGTCGCTGTACGAGTACGGCAGCCGTGCCGGCGTGTGGCGCATCCTCAAGCTGTTTCGCGAGTTCGATATTCCGCTCACGGTGTTTGCCGTGGCAATGGCCGCCCAGCGTCACCCGGATGTAATCCGCGCCATGGTCGCCGCCGGCCACGAGATTTGCAGCCACGGCTACCGCTGGATCGACTACCAGTACATGGACGAAGCGCAAGAGCGTGAACACATGCTCGAAGCCATCCGCATCCTCACCGAAATCAGCGGCGAACGCCCGCTGGGCTGGTACACCGGCCGCACCGGCCCCAATACCCGGCGCCTGGTAATGGAAGAAGGCGGCTTTTTGTATGACTGCGATACCTATGATGACGACCTGCCCTACTGGGAGCCCAACAACCCTACCGGCAAGCCGCACCTGGTGATCCCCTACACCCTGGATACCAATGACATGCGCTTTACCCAGGTGCAGGGCTTCAACACCGGAGAGCAATTCTTCCAGTACCTCAAGGATGCTTTCGATGTGCTGTACGCCGAAGGCGCAGAGTCGCCGAAAATGCTTTCCATCGGCCTGCATTGCCGCCTCATTGGCCGCCCTGCGCGTCTCGCCGCCCTCAAGCGTTTTATCGAATACGCCAAGAGTCACGAGCAGGTCTGGTTCACCCGTCGTGTGGACATTGCCCGCCACTGGCACGCCACCCACCCTTTTGTTGCAGAGACCGCCAAATGAGCGCCTTCAAGACCCTCAAGCCTTCACAACTGAGCCGTGAAGCCTTCGTGGCGGCTTTTGCCGATATCTACGAACACTCGCCCTGGGTTGCCGAAAAGGCCTACGACCTGGGCCTGGACAGCAGCGTCGATCAGATCGAAACCCTGCACCAGCGCATGAGTGACATTTTGTTGAGCGCCGATCACGCCAGCCAGCTGGCACTGATCAACGCTCACCCGGACCTGGCCGGCAAAGCAGCCGTCCAGGGCCAACTGACCGAAGCCAGCACCAACGAACAAGCTGGCGCCGGTATTCACCAATGCACGGCCGAAGAGTTTCAACGCTTCACCGAGCTGAACGACGCCTACAAAGCCAAGTTCAAGTTTCCCTTCATCATGGCGGTAAAAGGCAGCGACCGGCACCAGATCCTCGCCGCGTTCGAAACCCGCATCCACAACCCGGCAGACGTCGAGTTCAAATGCGCGTTGGCAGAAATCAACAAAATCGCCCTGTTCCGATTACTCCAGCTCTAAGCCGAACCGGCATGTGCCGATGACGCATCTCCAGCCACTCATTTAAAGGCAGACAAGAAGAATGAAAGCTTACGCCGTACCTTTCGAGAAGTTCGTCAACCTGGCCGATGCCCGCCTGGGCACCAAAATCGTTTCGGTAACCGATGACTGGTTTGCCGACGCCAACCGCATGTTCCAGCCGACCCCGGCCGTATGGAAGGAGGGCGTTTTCGATGATAACGGCAAGTGGATGGACGGCTGGGAGTCCCGCCGCAAGCGCTTTGAAGGCTATGACAGTGCCGTCATCCGTCTTGGCGTTCCGGGCTCGATCAAGGGTGTGGACATCGACACTTCATTCTTCACCGGCAACTTTCCGCCATCGGCCTCGCTGGAAGCCTGCTTCCTGGCCTCGGGCGAACCAAATGAAAACACCCAGTGGGTGGAAGTACTGTCGGCCGTCGAGCTGCAGGGCAACAGCCATCACTACCACGAAATCAACAACGACCAGGCATTCAGCCACCTGCGTTTCAACATCTTCCCGGATGGTGGCGTAGCGCGTCTGCGTGTTTACGGCGTGCCGTTCCGCGACTGGTCGGCAGTGGGCGACAACGAACAGGTCGACCTGGCCGCAGCCCTTAACGGTGGCCGCGCCCTCGCCTGCTCCGACGAACACTTCGGCCGCATGAGCAACATCCTCAACCCGGGCCGTGGCATCAACATGGGCGACGGCTGGGAGACTGCACGTCGTCGTACCCCGGGCAATGACTGGGTCATCGTAGCGCTGGGTCACCCGGGCGAGATCGAAAAAATCATCGTCGACACCCTGCACTTCAAGGGCAACTACCCCGACAGCTGCTCGATCCAGGGCGCGTTCGTCAAGGGCGGTACCGACAGCCAGATCGAAACCCAGTCGCTGTTCTGGCGTGAGCTGCTGCCGAGCCAAAAAATGGAAATGCACGCTGAACACACCTACAGCGAGCAACTGAAAAACCTCGGCCCGATCACCCACATTCGCCTCAACCTGTTCCCGGATGGTGGTGTAAGCCGCATCCGCGTATTGGGCAAAGTAGCGAAGTAATGCTGAGCCTGTAGTCGCTGCCGCAGGCTGTGAAGGGTTGCGGAGCAACCCGTTGTCTCAAGGCCCTGCGATTCATCCCGGGGCTCGAAGCCTGCGCCAGCGACTACAAAAGCAACACGATTACCTGACAGAAACCCGAATAAGAAGACCACCATGCGCACATTGATGATTGAACCACTGACCAAAGAAGCCTTCGCCCCGTTCGGTGACGTGATTGAAACCGATGGCAGCGACCACTTCATGATCAACAACGGTTCGACCATGCGCTTTCATCGTCTGGCCGAGGTCGAAACGGCTACGCCAGAGGACAAGGCGATCATCAGCATTTTCCGCGCCGAGGCGCAGGACATGCCGTTTACCGTACGCATGCTGGAGCGCCATCCGCTGGGCAGCCAGGCTTTTATACCGCTGCTCGGCAACCCCTTTCTGATCGTGGTCGCGCCCGTTGGCGACGAACCTGTATCGGGCCTGGTCCGCGCCTTTGTCAGTAATGGCAGGCAGGGCATTAATTACCATCGCGGCGTCTGGCACCACCCGGTGCTGACGATCGAAAAGCGGGATGACTTCCTGGTGGTTGATCGCAGTGGCAGCGGCAATAACTGCGATGAGCATTTCTTTAAAGAGGATCAGTTGTTGTTCCTCGCCCCCCACCAATAAGAGAAGGTCCAACACTCACAAAAGAGTGACGGGCAAGAGGTAAAGACTGTGGAAGCACATCTAATGGAATGGCTGAATCTGAGCGTGCGCTGGATTCATATGATTACCGGTGTGGCCTGGATTGGCGCGTCGTTTTATTTCGTCTGGCTGGAGAACAACCTTAACCGGGCCAACCCCAAGGATGGCCTTGCTGGCGATCTATGGGCGATTCACGGCGGCGGTATTTACCACCTCGAAAAATACAAACTGGCCCCTCCCACCATGCCGGAAAACCTGCACTGGTTTAAATGGGAAGCCTATTTCACCTGGATGTCGGGCATCGCCCTGCTCTGTCTGGTGTTCTACTTCAACCCCGCGCTGTACCTGATTGCTCCGGGCAGCAGCATGAGCGGCCCTGAAGCGGTTGCCATCGGTATCGGTTCGCTGATTGCCGGCTGGTTCGTTTACGACTTTCTGTGCGACTCCGCCCTGGGCAAACGCCCGGCGTTGCTCGGTTTTGTCCTGTTTGTGCTGCTGGTTGCAGCAGCGTTCGGCCTGAGCAAAGTGTTCAGCGGGCGCGGTGCATACCTGCACGTGGGCGCCATTATCGGCACCATCATGGTCGGCAACGTATTCCGCACCATCATGCCGGCACAACGTGCCCTGGTCGCCGCGATCAAGGAAGGCCGCAGCCCTGACCCGGCACTGCCGGCCAAAGGCCTGCTGCGTTCGCGACACAACAACTACTTCACCTTGCCAGTGCTGTTCATCATGATCAGCAACCACTTCCCGAGCACCTACGGCAGCCAGTACAACTGGTTGATCCTGGCCGGGATTGCGGTGCTGGCAGTGCTGGTACGTCACTACTTCAACACCCGCCACGACAGCCACAAATATGCCTGGACCTTGCCGGTTGCGGCACTGGGGATGATTTGCCTGGCTTACGTTACCGGTCCAAAGCCTGTGTCGACAGCGCCAGAAACCGCCAAGGTGATCAAGCACCAACCGCTGCCGGAAACCGCCCTGGGCGGGGTCAAGGCTGCAGATGCTCCGCCAGTTGCACCGGCACCGGCACCTGCTGCAGCGCCAGTGGCCAGCGTTGATTTTGAACAAGTGCACAAGGTGATCCAGGAGCGCTGCACGGTCTGTCATTCCGCCACCCCAAGCAGCCCGTTGTTCAGTGCGGCCCCGGCGGGCGTGATGTTCGACACCGCGCAACAGATCCAGCTGATGGCCCCGCGCATTCAGGCTCAGGCTGTTGTCACGCCGATCATGCCGTTGGGCAACATCACTCAGATGACCCAACAGGAACGTGACCTGGTCGGTGCCTGGATCAATGCAGGAGCCCGGACCAACTGACGCACAGCCTTTGCGGTCGCCGCCCCCGCTGCGACCGCAAGAACACACCACTAGCTCACAACAATAAAAATGACCGAGGTGTTGCATGTCCGATTTAACCGAACCGCGCATAGCCGCCGTGACCGCCCCGCCCCCGCTGGCGCGGCTACCCATGCTGCAACTGATCCTGGTCGGTTTGCAGCATGTGCTGCTGATGTATGGCGGCGCCGTGGCCGTGCCGCTGATCATCGGACAGGCTGCAGGCCTGAGTCGTGAAGAGATCGCCTTTCTGATCAACGCCGACCTGCTGGTCGCGGGCGTGGCCACCATCGTGCAATCGCTGGGTATCGGCCCCATGGGTATTCGCATGCCGGTCATGATGGGCGCCAGCTTCGCCGCCGTTGGCAGTATGGTGGCAATGGCCGGGATGCCGGGTATCGGCTTGACCGGGATCTTCGGCGCGACCATCGCCGCGGGCTTTTTCGGAATGATCATTGCGCCATTTATGTCCAAGGTGGTGCGCTTCTTTCCACCCTTGGTCACCGGCACTGTCATCACGTCGATCGGCCTGTCGCTGTTCCCCGTTGCGGTCAACTGGGCCGGTGGCGGCAGTGCGGCTGCGCAATTCGGCTCACCTGTGTACCTGGCCATCGCCGCCCTGGTGCTGGGCACCATTCTGTTGATCAACCGTTTTATGCGTGGTTTCTGGGTCAATGTGTCGGTCTTGATCGGTATGGCCTTGGGCTATGTGCTTTCCGGCGCCATCGGCATGGTCGACCTCTCTGGCCTGGACAATACGCCGTGGTTCCAGGTTGTCACCCCGTTGCACTTCGGCATGCCGGAGTTTCATTTGGCACCGATTCTTTCGATGTGCCTGGTGGTGGTGATCATTTTTGTCGAGTCCACCGGGATGTTCCTGGCGCTGGGCAAAATCACCGATCAGGAAGTCACCCCGCGCATGCTGCGACGCGGCTTGTTGTGTGACGCTGGCGCTTCGTTTATCGCCGGCTTTTTCAACACCTTCACCCACTCCTCCTTCGCCCAGAACATTGGCCTGGTACAGATGACCGGCGTGCGTTGCCGCTCGGTGACGATCATGGCCGGTATCTTCCTGATCACCCTCAGCTTGCTGCCGAAAGCGGCGTACCTGGTGGCCTCGATTCCGCCTGCAGTATTGGGTGGCGCCGCCATTGCCATGTTCGGCATGGTGGCGGCAACCGGGATCAAGATCCTCCAGGAAGCCGACATCGCCGACCGCCGCAATCAGTTGCTGGTGGCCGTGAGCATCGGCATGGGCCTGATCCCGGTGGTGCGCCCCGAGTTCTTCGCCCACCTGCCACTGTGGATGGACCCCATCACCCACAGCGGTATCGCCATGGCCGCCGTCAGCGCGGTGTGCCTGAACCTGATGTTCAATGTGCTGGGCGGCTCCGAACGCGCAGCCATGAGCGGGCATGTGCATCAGCACTGAGCCCTGACCCTCACACCAACCCTCTCCCAATGGGAGAGGGGCTGATCGGTGGTGTTCCTGAGCGCTCGCACGACCAATCCCCTCTCCCTCCGGGAGATGGCTAGGGAGAGGGGCTCTCGCTTTACAAAAACAATAAAAAGGGAGTTACCCATGAACTGCAAACACTGGGGCGTCACGCTCGCAGGTGGACTTTTGGCTGCCAGCCAGACAATGGCCGGCGATCTGTTTTTGTGGCAAACCAACAGCCTGACCTACCTATACGGCAAGAATTTCGCGATCAACCCGTCGATCCAGCAAACCGTCACTTTCGAACATGCCGACAAGTGGAAATACGGCGACAACTTCCTGTTTGTCGACCGCATTTTCTACAACGGCAAGGATGACCCCAACAAAGGCCCGCACACCTATTACGGTGAGTTCAGCCCGCGCCTGTCGTTTGGCAAGATTTTCGACCGCAAATTCGAATACGGCCCGATCAAGGACGTGCTGCTGGCCATGACCTACGAGTACGGCGAAGGCGACAGCGAGGCCTACCTGATTGGCCCCGGGTTTGATCTGGCGGTGCCCGGCTTCAACTATTTCACCCTTAATTTCTATCGCCGCCATACCGAGGGGCCGCGCCCTGGCACCGGGGTCTGGCAGATCACTCCGTCGTTTTCCTACACCATTCCCGTGGGCCGCTCCAATGTGCTGATCGACGGCTATATGGACTGGGTGGTCGACAACGACCAGAACTCACGCGGCACCTACCATTCCAACCTGCACTTCAACCCGCAGATCAAATATGACCTGGGCAAGGCCCTGAACCTGGGTGAGAAACAGCTGTATGTCGGGATTGAATACAGCTACTGGAAGGACAAGTACGGCATCGAAAGCAGCAGCCGCCTGGACACCAACCAGAACACCGCCAGCGCCCTGATCAAAGTCCACTTCTAAGCTCGTTACTGTGCATGCTCTGTTATTGCTCGCCCTGGGCTTTAACAGAGCACTTGAGTGCAAACGCCAGAGCCCGTATCCTGCGCGCCCGCTTAAACGCGACGTTTTTCAAAGCTGACTTTAAAGCCAACTTTTGCCTTTATATCAAAGGTTTACGGCCTGCCTGTCGCCACCTGCACTCAACTGCCAACGCGCAGTCGAGGGTTTATTAATGGCTATAAAACAGGTATGGCCCCGAACTTGCAAAAGCACTAAAGCTGACCATAAAGGCAACTTTTAAAATCATGAACCAAGGCGCCACAACAGAGCGCCACGTTCGCACTACTGCACAACTTTTATTTTTTGGAGCTAACCGAATGAAGCGCACACTTACCGGCCTGATGCTTGCGGGGAGCATGCTGGGCGGGGCTCCGGCAGTTGCCGGCGACCTGCTGCAATGGCAAACCAACAGCCTGACTTACTTGTACGGCAAGGACTTCCAGGTCAATCCGAAAATTCAGCAAACCATGACCTTCGAGCATGCTGACAGCTGGAAGTACGGCGACAACTTCTTCTTCCTTGACCGTATCTTTTACAACGGCAAGAAAGACGGCAACGTTGGCCCGAACACCTATTACGGTGAATTCACCCCACGTTTGTCGTTCGGCAAGATCTTCGACCAGAAGTTTGAATTCGGCCCGATCAAAGACGTGCTGCTGGCCATGACTTACGAGTTTGGCGAAGGCGACACCGACGCCTACCTGATCGGCCCGGGTTTCGACCTGAACGTGCCAGGCTTTGACTACTTCCAGTTGAACTTCTACCAGCGCTTCCCGGAAGGCAGCCGTGCCGGCCGAGGCGTGTGGCAGATCACCCCGGTGTGGTCCTACACCCTGCCCCTGGGCAACTCCGATGTGCTGATCGACGGCTACATGGACTGGGTGGTCGACAACGACGAGAACTCCCGCGGCACCTACCACGCCAACCTGCACTTCAACCCGCAGGTCAAATACGACTTGGGCAAGGCACTGAGCTGGAGCGCCAAGCAACTGTACGTCGGTGTGGAATACGACTACTGGAAAAACAAGTACGGCATCGAAGACAGCGGCGCATTCAAAACCAATCAGAACACCACCAGCCTGCTGGTCAAGTACCACTTCTGATGCACCGCCCCGGGCGCTTCAACGCGTCTGGGGCACTCGCAGCAACCCCCGCAGCATCAGGTCCAGGCTATCCAGCGCAGCCGCCAGACGCTGCGGCGGGTTTTGCGCTTCGGCAATCCAGAACGACGCATCCATCAACCCGCCCTGAATCAGACGCGCCAGCGCCTCGGGATCGGTGCGTTGAATCACATCGGTGTCCATCAGGCTTTGCAGCATCGATGCCATCGACAGGCAGCACACCGACTGGGTGTTCTGCACGTATTGCGAACCCAGCACCGAAGGCGCATCACGCAACAGAATGCGCTGCACTTCGACTTGCAGGGCCATTTCCAGATACAGCCGGCACTGATCCTGAAAGCCTTGCCACAGGCTCTCTGCCTGCTCAAGCACCTGCGCCAGCTGCGCATCCAGCTCGGCATCGATCTGTTGGGCCACGGCCTTGAACAAGCCTTTCTTGTCACCAAAATGGTGATACAGCGCGCCACGGGTCAGCCCCACCGAGGCGGTCAATTCGTCCATCGACGTCTGCGCATAACCCACTGAACTGAAAGCCAGACGGGCCGCTTCGAGCAGCTTGCCACGGGTTTCTTCAATCATCTGCGACCGAGCTTTGGGCGCCATGCCTGTCACCTTTATTTTTGGATACGCGACGTATGTTAATTGACATACGCCCTGTATGCGTATATTTCTACATACGCCGCGTATGTAGCATTCACGAAAAACCTGTAGTCGCTGCCGCAGGCTGCGAAGGGAGCTGCGGGGCGTTTTGGAAAACGGGTTGCAGAGCAACCCTTCGCAGCCTGCGGCAGCGACTACAGAATCAAATTGTGTCCACCCAATGTTCCGGAGCTTGTATGGCCAACCCCTATCGCGAGATTTTCAGCGCCCCCGGCACCAAGGCTTTCAGCGGTGCGGGCCTGATCGCGCGGATGCCGATCTCAATGGTCGGCATCGGCATCATCACCATGCTGGCGCAATTGCAAGGCTCCTATTGGCTCGCCGGCGGCGTAGCAGCCACCTTTGCCCTGGCCACGGCCCTGCTGGCACCGCAAATTTCACGCTGGGTCGACCGCTACGGCCAGAGCCGCATCCTGCCCGGCGTCACTGCCATTGGCGTCAGCGGTCTGCTGGCCCTGCTGCTGTGCAGCCATTTTGGCGCGCCGGACTGGACGCTGTTTGTATTCGCCGCACTGTCGGGCTGCATGCCCAGCATGTCGGCGATGGTGCGGGCACGCTGGACCGAGCTGTACCGCGGCTCGCCCAAACTGCATACGGCGTTTTCATTCGAGTCGGTACTCGATGAGGTGAGCTTCATTATCGGCCCACCGATTTCCGTGGGCCTGAGCGTCGCGTTGTTCCCCCAGGCAGGGCCACTGGCGGCAGCCATCCTGCTGGCCATTGGCGTCAGTGTGTTTGTGCTGCAACGCAGCACCGAACCACCGGTACACCCGCGTAGCAGCGAACACCAGGGCACGGTTTTGCGCCAGGGCGCCGTGGTGGTGTTGCTGCTGGCCCTGCTTGGGCTGGGCACGATTGTCGGTACGGTGGATGTGGTCAGCGTGGCCTTTGCCCAGCATCAGGGCCAACCGGCTGCCGCAAGCATTGTGCTGTCGATGTACGCCTTGGGATCGTGCGCTGCCGGGCTGGTGTTCGGCATGCTCAAGTTGAACATGCCACTGCCCAGGCTGTTTGTGCTCGGTGCCCTGGCCACGTCAATCACGATGGTACCGCTGCTGTGGGCCGACAGCATCGCCACCCTGGCCGTGGGCATGCTGATCGCCGGGCTGTTTTTCGCGCCAACTCTGATCACCGCCATGGGCCTGGTGGAAAACATCGTCCCGCCCGCCAAGCTGACCGAAGGCCTGACCTGGATGATCACCGGTCTGGGCATGGGCGTGGCCCTGGGTGCGGTACTCGGCGGCTGGGTGGTGGACGCGTACGGCGCCCAGGCCGGCTTTACCGTGTCGTTGGCAGCTGGCGGCATCATGTTGCTGTTCGCCGTGCTCGGCTACCGCCTGCTGCAAGACAGCACCCTGCCCCGCGCCGCCTGCGCCTAAGCCTTGATGGCGTGCCAGACCTTGCTTGCAGCGGACACCACCGCCAGCACCACCGCACCGGCAATGATGCCGGCGACGGCGTTGAGCAGGGTCGGCACGATGGCCGAGACCACGCCCAGCCATTGCGCGCTGCCTTGTGCCACGCCTTCAACCCAGTGATGCAACGGCGGTACGCCGTGGGTGAGGATACCGCCGCCGACCATAAACATGGCCGCCGTGCCAATCACGGTCAGGCTTTTCATCATGTACGGGGCGGCATTCAACACGCCACGGCCAAAACTGCGCTGGAACCGTGGCCAGGCCCCGTCGCCGGTTTTTTTGCTCAGGTACAGCCCGCCATCGTCGAGTTTGACGATGCCGCCTACCACGCCATACACCCCGACCGTCATCACAATGGCAATGCCCGACAGCACCACCACTTGCTGCATCAGCGGTGAGTCGGAGACGATCCCCAGAGTGATGGCAATAATTTCGGCGGACAGGATAAAGTCCGTACGAATGGCACCCTTGACCTTGTCCTTTTCAAACGCTGCCAGATCGACTTCAGCACCCGCCAGGGACTCCTGCAAGGCCTTGCGCTGGCTTTGAGCGTCGGCCTTATTGTGGGTCAGACTGTGGGCGACCTTCTCGAACCCTTCGAAACACAGATAAGCGCCGCCCACCATCAGCAGCGGCGTTACCGCCCACGGCGCGAAGGCACTGATGGCCAGCGCTGCAGGGACCAAAATCGCCTTGTTGCGAAACGAACCCTTGGCCACGGCCCACACCACCGGCAACTCACGGTCGGCGCGCACGCCCGAGACCTGCTGGGCATTGAGTGCAAGGTCGTCACCCAGCACGCCGGCGGTTTTTTTGGCGGCCACTTTAGTCATCAGAGCGACGTCATCGAGCACGGCGGCGATATCGTCGAGCAACATCAGCAGGCTACTGCCAGCCATAAGAAAACGTCCTTTAAGATTGAATGGCCACAAGCATAGCGCGTGCCGGCCTGAAAGCTGCAATCTTGAGCCGCTTGCAAGCCCGGTGCTACCATGCCCCACCGCCCCAGCAGGCAAGGACATATCGGGTTTATGAGCAGTATCCGCGAGCGTAATAAAGAACTGATTTTGCGTGCCGCCAGCGAAGAATTCGCTGACAAGGGTTTCGCCGCCAGCAAAACCAGCGACATCGCGGCCAAGGCCGGCGTGCCCAAGCCCAACGTCTACTACTACTTCAAATCCAAGGAAAACCTCTATCGCGAGGTGCTTGAAAGCATTATCGAGCCAATTCTGCGGGCATCGACGCCGTTCAATGCCGATGGCGAACCCAACGAAGTGCTGAGCAACTATATCCGCTCAAAAATCCTTATATCGCGTGACCTGCCGTTTGCTTCAAAGGTGTTTGCCAGTGAAATCATGCACGGCGCCCCGCACCTGAGCGAAAAACAGGTCGAACAGCTCAACGGCCAGGCCCAGCACAATATCGCCTGCATCCAGACCTGGATCGACCGTGGCCAGATTGCCGCCATTGACCCCCATCACCTGATGTTCAGCATCTGGGCCGCGACCCAGACCTACGCCGACTTTGACTGGCAGATCTCGGCCATTACCGGCAAGGCAAAGCTCGACGACAGCGACTACGAAGCGGCTACACAGACCATCATCCGGTTGGTGCTCAAGGGCTGCGAACCGGACCGGTAAACCGCGCCGGGACATTCGCGAGCAGGCTCGCTCCCACCCTGCTCGCAATCTGTGGGAGCGAGCCTGCTCGCGAAGGCGGTCAATCACTCAGCCCAAATCAAACCGCCACCCCCGCATCCGCCCGCAAGCCCAATACCTCGATCGCACTGATCGCACATTGCTCGTCGATGTCCGAGGTATCACCGCTGATACCCACTGCGCCGATCACCTGCCCCGCCTCATCACGAATCAACACCCCCCCAGGCGCCGGTACTACATCGCTCTGCCCCATACCGTTAAGTGCGGCGAAGAATGCCGGACGCTGTTGCGCATCCAGCGCCAGCAAACGCGAACCCTTGCCCAGCGCAATCGCGCCCCAGGCCTTACCTATCGCGATGCTGGGACGCAGCAAACTGGCCCCGTCTTCGCGCTGCAACGCCAGCAAATGCCCGCCACTGTCGAGCACCGCCACCGTCAGCGGTGCGGCACTGATCTGACGCCCGACGCTCAAGGCCTGAGCAGTCAGTTCTAAAGCGACTTTCAAGGTTAAAGCACTCATGGTTGCCATCCTTATCTTGTTATGGAAAGCCTTCTGCACACCTCGAAAGGCGCACCGGATAACAACAATAGAACACAATACAAATGCACTTTGTATACAATTTTTAGCTGCTCAAAAATTAAATATCGACGCTACCGCCCAAATACAGGGCTTTCGACTCTGCAGTCACTGATTCGATAAAAGCCATTGACCTGCACAGCAGAGGATGAATACACTCGCTCAACAGCCACTTGTATACAATTACAAAACGTAAGAGGCACAAAACAATGAGCAAAATGAGAGCAATCGAAGCCGCCGTTCTGGTGATGCGTCGCGAAGGTGTCGATACCGCATTCGGTATCCCGGGTGCCGCCATCAACCCGCTGTACTCGGCCTTGCAAAAGGTCGGTGGCATCGATCACGTCCTTGCTCGCCACGTCGAAGGCGCCTCGCACATGGCCGAGGGCTACACCCGCACCAAGGCTGGCAATATCGGTGTGTGCATCGGTACTTCGGGCCCGGCAGGCACCGACATGGTGACGGGCCTGTACAGCGCTTCGGCCGACTCGATCCCGATCCTGTGCATCACTGGCCAGGCCCCACGGGCACGCATGCATAAAGAAGATTTCCAGGCAGTCGATATCACCACCATCGTCAAGCCCGTCACCAAGTGGTCAACCACGGTGATGGAGCCGGGCCAGGTGCCTTACGCCTTCCAGAAAGCCTTTTACGAAATGCGTTCCGGGCGCCCTGGCCCGGTGCTGATCGATTTGCCGTTCGACGTGCAGATGGCTGAAATCGAATTCGATATCGAAGCCTACGAACCGTTGCCACTGGCCAAACCCACGGCCAACCGGCTGCAGGCCGAAAAAGCCCTGGCCATGCTCGATCAGGCCGAACGTCCGCTGCTGGTCAGCGGTGGCGGCGTGATCAATGCCGACGCCAGCGACCTGCTGGTGGAATTCGCCGAACTGACCGGCATCCCGGTGATCCCGACCCTGATGGGCTGGGGCACCATCGCCGATGACCACCCGCTGATGGTGGGCATGGTCGGCCTGCAAACCTCGCACCGCTACGGCAACGCCACCCTGCTCAAATCCGATGTGGTGCTGGGCATCGGCAACCGCTGGGCCAACCGCCATACCGGTTCGGTGGATGTCTATACCGAAGGCCGCAAGTTCATTCACGTGGATATCGAACCGACCCAGATCGGCCGGGTGTTCAACCCGGATCTGGGCATCGTTTCCGACGCCGGTGCTGCGCTCAAGGTGTTCCTTGAAGTGGCCCGCGAATGGAAAGCCGCCGGCAAGCTGAAAGACCGCAGCGCCTGGCTGCAAGACTGCCAGCAACGCAAAGCCACGATGCAGCGCAAGACCCACTTCGACAACGTGCCGGTCAAGCCGCAGCGCGTGTACGAAGAGATGAACCAGGTGTTCGGCAAAGACACCTGCTATGTCAGCACCATTGGTTTGTCGCAGATTGCCGGCGCGCAATTCCTGCACGTTTACAAGCCGCGTCACTGGATCAACTGCGGCCAGGCTGGCCCGTTGGGCTGGACCATCCCGGCAGCACTGGGGGTGGTCAAGGCCGACCCTAGCCGCAATGTGGTGGCGTTGTCGGGTGACTACGACTTCCAGTTCATGATTGAAGAACTGGCCGTGGGCGCACAGTTCAACCTGCCGTATATCCACGTCGTGGTGAACAACTCCTACCTGGGACTTATCCGTCAGGCACAACGCGGGTTTGAAATGGACTACTGCGTGCAGCTGTCTTTCGACAACCTCAATGCACCCGAACTCAATGGCTACGGTGTCGACCACGTTGCGGTCGCCGAAGGCCTGGGTTGCAAGGCATTGCGCGTGTTCGAACCGAGTGAAATTCAGCCTGCCCTGCGCAAGGCCCAGGAGCTGATCAAGGAATTCCGCGTACCGGTCATCGTGGAAATTATTCTGGAACGCGTGACCAATATCTCGATGGGCACCGAAATCAACGCCGTAAATGAGTTTGAAGACCTGGCGCTGGTGGGTAACGATGCACCGACCGCCATTTCGATGCTGGATTAATCAATAGCCCTTACTTCGCCCTCTCCCACGGGAGAGGGAACCACAGGAGTCCACCATGCCGCGTTTTGCCGCCAACCTGTCCATGCTGTTCACCGAACAGGATTTCCTTGTCCGTTTTCAAGCGGCTGCCAACGCTGGTTTTCATGGCGTTGAATACCTGTTCCCCTACGACTACAACTCGGCCGACATCAAGGCTCAGCTCGAAGCCAACAAACTGACCCAGGTGCTGTTCAACCTGCCGGCCGGTGACTGGGCCAAGGGCGAGCGCGGGATTGCCTGCCTGCCGGACCGGGTTGAAGAGTTCCGCGCCGGGGTCGACCTGGCCATTGCCTACGCGAAAGTACTGGGCAACGACCAGATCAACTGCCTGGCAGGCATCCGCCCCCAGGGCGTGGACGACGCCACGGTCGAAAACACCTTCGTCGCCAACCTCAAATATGCCGCCGACAAGCTACAGGCGGTGGGCATCAAGCTGGTGATGGAGTCTATCAACACCCTCGACATTCCAGGCTTCTATCTCAACAACACCCAGCAGGCCCTGGCGATCCAGGAAAAGGTCGGCAGCCCCAACCTGTTCCTGCAATACGACATCTACCATATGCAAATCATGGAGGGCGATCTGGCCCGCACCATGCAAACCCATCTGCCCCAGATCAACCATATCCAGCTGGCTGACAACCCGGGCCGCCACGAACCGGGCACCGGCGAAATCAACTACCGCTTCCTGTTCGACCACCTCGACCGCATCGGCTATCAGGGTTGGGTTGGCTGTGAGTACAAGCCGCTGACCAGCACCGAAGCCGGTCTTGTATGGCTCAAGACCCACAACGCGGTGTAATTGCCTTAAATAAAAACAAGAGGATTTGTCATGGCTAAAATCGGATTTATCGGCACCGGCATCATGGGCTCACCCATGGCCAGCAACCTGCAGAAGGCCGGGCACAGCCTGTTTCTGTCGACCCACCACGGCGCCGCACCGGCCGACCTGGTAGCCGCCGGCGCAATCGCCCTGGCCAGCCCGCGCGAAGTGGCCCAGGAAGCCGAATTCATCATCGTCATGGTGCCGGACACCCCTCAGGTCGAGGACGTGCTGTTTCGTGAAGACGGTATCGCCGCGGGCCTGAGCCCGAACAAGGTGGTGATCGACATGAGCTCGATCTCCCCTACCGCGACCAAAGCTTTCGCTGAAAAAATCAATGCCAAGGGTGCGCAGTACCTCGACGCGCCGGTATCCGGCGGTGAAGTCGGCGCCAAGGCCGGCACCCTCAGCATCATGGTCGGCGGTGACGAAAAAACTTTCGCCCGCGCCCTGCCCCTGCTGCAGAGCATGGGCAAGAACATCACCCTGGTCGGCGGCAATGGCGACGGCCAAACCGCCAAGGTGGCCAACCAGATTATCGTCGCCCTGAATATTCAGGCCGTGGCTGAAGCTCTGGTGTTTGCTGCGAAAAACGGCGCTGACCCGGCCAAGGTTCGCGAAGCGCTGATGGGCGGATTTGCTTCCTCAAAAATCCTCGAAGTGCACGGCGAGCGCATGATCAAGGGCACTTTCGACCCGGGCTTCCGTATCAGCCTGCACCAGAAAGACCTCAACCTGGCCCTGGCCGGTGCTCGCGAACTGGGGATCAATCTGCCCAACACCGCCAATGCCCAGCAAGTGTTCAGCACCTGTGCGGCCATCGGTGGCAGCAACTGGGACCACTCGGCGCTGATCAAGGGCCTGGAGCACATGGCCAACTTCTCGATTCGCGACAAGTAAGCCCACCGGTCTCCCCTTCGTGGGGAGACCGTACTACCTGTAGTCGCTGCCGAGGCACGAAGGCTGCGAGTTCTTGATCATGCAGGGAGCCAATCAAGAGCTCGCAGCCTTCGTGCCTCGGCCAGCGACTACCAGGTAACAGTCATGAGTTCAAACCCCTGCCCCGACTGGGCGACGGCCCTGTGCGCCGGGTTCAGCCAGATCTTCCTCCAGCGTCATCCTCTGTGCGGTGTACTGTGTCTGCTGGCCATCCTGATCAGTGCCCCCACCCTGCTCGGTGGCGCCTTGCTTGGCGGTATTGCCGGGCTCCTCACCGCGCAACGGCGCGACTACCCCAAGGCCGAGCGCCAGGCGGGCCTCTACAGCTACAACGGCATCTTGCTGGGGCTGCTGCTAAGCCACCAGCTTGAATGGTCGGCCCTGCTGCCCCTGCTGATCATTGCCAGTGCCGGGCTGAGTACCATGCTCGTGCACCAGTGGCTCAAGCGCGCCAGCCACGGGCAAAGCCTGCTGGCCTATACCACGCCGTTTGTGGGTATTGGCTGGATCCTGCTGCGCCTGACCAACCCGCCTGCACAAGCCTTGGAGCACACCCAGGCAGTTAATGGCCTCACGCTGGTACCGGGGCTGCTCAAGGGCATTGCTCAGGTCATGCTGCTGCCACACCCGCTGGCCGGGCTATTGATCGTTATCGGCCTGTGGCTCAGCAGTTGGCGGGCGGCGCTTTGGGCCATCACCGGCTCACTGGCCGGCATGCTGTTTGGCCTGTATCAACAAGACACCGCCGCCGCCCTGGACGGCCTGGCCGGCTACAACCCGGCCCTCGCCGCTCTGGCCTTGAGCCAGCAACCACGCCGGCCCTGGCTTCCCGTGGCGGGCATCATTGTGACCTTGCTGATCACACCGGGCTTTATTGCCCTGGGCCTGGCGCCCCTGACCGCACCTTTTATTCTCGGTTGCTGGCTGGTGCACGCCAGTGTGCGCATCCTGCGCCCCGCACAAGAACAATGCAGGTTGCGCATTGAGCGTTAATACTCGAACCTTCTGACATTTGGGCATCGAGCAACCTGCATGAATAACAATGACTGGCGCCAACGCCTGTATGTGATGGTCTTTCAGGCCGACACACCTGCGGGGCGACGCTTCGATACGGCTTTGCTGCTGATCATCCTGTGCAGCCTGGTGGTCGTGGTACTCGACAGCATCAACAGCATCCACCGCGACTACGCCAAAATGCTGGCCTATATCGAGTGGGGGTTCACCTTTGTATTCGCCGTCGAATACGGCCTGCGTCTGTATTGCTCGCCCAAACCGATGCGTTACGCCTTCAGCTTCTACGGCCTGGTGGATCTGCTGGCCATCGTGCCGGGAATTCTGGCGATCTATTACAGCGACGCGCAGTACCTGCTGATCATCCGCATCATCCGAATGTTGCGGATTTTTCGTATCCTCAAGCTGCGCCCCTACCTGAGTCAGGCCAACTACCTGCTGTCAGCCCTGCGTGGCAGCAAGCAGAAGATCATCGTGTTCCTGGTCAGCGTCTCGACCCTGGTCACGGTATTCGGCAGCCTGATGTATGTCGTCGAAGGGCCGGAAAACGGCTTTACCAGCATCCCGGTGAGTATCTACTGGGCCATTGTCACGCTGACGACTGTGGGCTTTGGTGACATAGTGCCCAAAACCGTGCTGGGCCAAGTGATCTCGGCGATGGTGATGATCACCGGTTACTCGATCATTGCCGTGCCCACCGGCATCTTCACTGCCGAACTGGCCAACGCCATGCGCGGCGAGCAACTCAAACATGACTGCCCCACGTGCAAGAAGAACAACCACGAACAATCAGCGTCTTTTTGTTCGCGATGCGGTAATGCGCTATTTACCAAAAACGTATAACCACAGTACTTTTTAATCTTTTAAGGACTATACGTCAGCCGCTATAGTTGCTGGCAATATGCCCCTATTGCTCCCTATAACAAGGAATTCGCAGTGAAAAAACTCTTTGGTGCATCAATTCTGGCCGCTGGCCTTGCCCTTGGCAGCGTGGCTAACGCAGCGACCCCGCCACCACTGCTGAACGTGTCCTATGACGTGATGCGTGATTTCTACAAAGACTACAACGCGGCCTTCCAGAAGCACTGGGCGCAAGAGCACAACGGCGAAAAGCTCAACGTACAAATGTCTTTCGGCGGTTCCAGCAAACAGGCCCGATCGGTGATTGACGGCCTGCCGGCTGACGTCATTACCATGAACATGGCCACCGATATCAACGCCCTGGCCGACAATGGCAAGCTGGTCCCGGAAAACTGGGTTACCCGCCTGCCGGACAACAGCGCGCCGTTCACCTCTGCCACCGTGTTTATCGTGCGTAAGGGCAACCCCAAGGCGCTGAAAGACTGGCCCGACCTGCTCAAGGACGGCGTACAGGTAATCGTGCCCAACCCTAAAACCTCGGGTAACGGCCGCTACACCTTCCTTTCGGCCTGGGGCTATGTGCTGAAAAATGGCGGTGACGAAACCAAGGCCAAGGACTTTGTGGCCAAGCTGTTCAAGCAGGCCCCGGTTCTCGACACTGGCGGTCGTGCAGCGACCACCACCTTTATGACCAACCAGATCGGCGACGTGCTGGTGACCTTCGAAAACGAAGCGGAAATGATCGCCCGGGAATTTGGCCGCGACCAGTTCGAAGTGATCTACCCGAGTGTATCGGCTGAAGCCGAACCGCCAGTCAGCGTGGTCGATAAAGTGGTCGACAAAAAAGGCACCCGTGCCACGGCCGAAGCCTACCTCAAGTACCTGTGGTCGCCTGAAGGCCAGGAAATCGCGGCCAAGAACTACCTGCGCCCGCGTGACCAGGCAATACTGGCCAAGTACAACGACCGCTTCCCGAAAGTCGACTTCCTGTCGGTTGAAAAAACCTTCGGCGACTGGCGCGACGTGCAGAAAAAGTACTTCAACGACGGCGGCGTGTTCGACCAGATCTATAACGGGCAATAATTCCACCACCCTCAATAGCCCCGTAGTCGCTGCCGAGGAACGAAGGCTGCGAGCTTTTAACTTGCAGCGATGGGAATCAAGAGCTCGCAGCCTTCGTTCCTCGGCAGCGACTACGGGCAGAGCATTACCCCCCCGTAATAGCTGTACAAAAAACCAGTAAAAAAACTTGCCCTCGCGCCCGACTCTGCCCATGCTGTGCATCTTCTGCGATGCGTGAATGAGTTGAGCGATGCGGCTGTTTCTGTGTGAAAAACCCTCCCAGGCCAAAGATATTGCTGCCGTGCTCGGTGCCAGCCGACGTGGTGATGGCTGTTGGGTCGGCGCCAATGCCACCGTCACCTGGTGCATCGGCCACCTGCTGGAAACCGCCCCGCCCGACGCCTACGACGAACGCTACAAGCGCTGGGTACTGGCTGATCTGCCGATCATTCCGGAAAAATGGAAAATGCGCGTCAAGCCCAAGACCGCCAGCCAGTTCAAGGCCGTCAAGCGCCTGCTCGGCGAAGCCACAGAACTGGTCATCGCCACCGACGCCGACCGCGAAGGCGAGATGATTGCCCGCGAACTGGTCGAGCACTGCCGCTACCGCGGCCCCATCCAGCGTCTGTGGCTGTCGGCCCTGGACGACGCGTCGATCCGCAAGGCCCTGGCCGCGCTCAAGCCCGGCAGCGAGACCTTCAACCTCTACCACTCGGCCCTGGGCCGCTCGCGGGCCGACTGGCTGATCGGCATGAACATGAGCCGGCTGTTCACCCTGCTAGGCCGTCAGTCGGGCTATCAAGGCGTATTGCCAGTGGGCCGGGTGCAGACCCCGACGCTACGGCTGGTGGTCGACCGTGATCGCAGCATCAGCGACTTTATCCCCGTGGCCTACTGGGCCATAGACGTTCAGCTCAGGCACGACGGGCAGTTATTCACCGCGCAATGGCGGGCCGATCCCGACACCTGCGACGACCAGGACCGCTGCCTCAACCAGGCCCATGCCCAACAGGCCGCAAGTGCAATGCAAAGCGCCAGCAGCGCGCGAGTGGTAAAGCTGCGTACCGAGCGCATGCGCGAAGTCGCGCCATTGCCGTTCGATCTGGGCACGCTGCAGGAGGTGTGCTCAAAAAAACTCGGCCTCGGCGCTCAGGAAACCCTAGATGTCGCCCAGGCGCTGTACGAAACCTACAAGGTCGTCACCTACCCGCGCAGTGATTGCGGCTACCTGCCCCAGAGCCAGCACAGCGAGGCCACTTCGATTCTGGCAGCCTTGCAGCAGGCTGACCCGTCACTCGCGCCACTGGCCGGCCATCTGGACCCGCAACGCCGTTCACGGGCATGGAACGACGCCAAAGTCAGCGCCCACCACGGCATCATTCCTACAGCTGCTGCGAAAAATATTGAACGCCTGAGCGGCAAACATCGTGCGGTATATACCCTGATTCGCGCACGTTACCTGGCGCAGTTTCTGCCCAACCACGAATACGACCGCACCCAGGCCGATTTTGATTGTGCAGGGCAAAACCTGCGGGCCGTCGGCAAGCAGATCGTCGAGCCCGGCTGGAAGCGCGCCCTGCCCGAGGCCCTGGCTCCGGCCAAAGGCCGCGAAGCCCCGGCTCCACAGCCCCTGCCGTTATTGCGCGAAGGTCTGGATTGCGCGATTGCTGCCGTCAACCTCAAGGACCTGTGGACCCAGCCACCCAAGCCCTTCACCGAAGGCGACCTGATCAAGGCGATGAAAAACGTTGCCAAGCTGGTGCAAGATCCGCTGCTCAAACAAAAACTCAAGGACACCACCGGTATCGGCACCGAAGCCACCCGCGCCGGGATCATCCAGGGCTTGCTCGATCGTGGCTACCTGAGCAAAAACGGCAAGGCCCTGGCGGCGACCGCCCCCGCCTTTAGCCTGATCGACGCCGTGCCCCGTGCCATCGCCGACCCCGGCACTACGGCCATCTGGGAACAGGCACTGGACATGGTGCAAAGCGGCGAAATGACCCTCGACATATTCGTCGCCAAACAGGCGGCCTGGATGAGCAAACATATCGAACGATGCAGCGCCATGACCATGACCATCAGCGGCCCTGCCAGCCCGGCGGGAGTTGCGCCGGCCTGGAAGAAAAAACGCAAGGCCACGACGGGCAAGGCCAGGCCCAAGCGCACCGTCAAAGCCAAAGGCGCTTGAGCCTCATAGCTGCAATTGCCCCGAAATACAGGTCACGGCCGAACCACCTACCCAGATATCTGCGCCAACCTGTTCGATAGACACCCGCCCTGCCCGCCCCATGGCGGTGCCCTGGCTGGCCACATAGCGCGACGGGGCCAGGCCCTCGCCGATCAGCCACTGTGCCAGCCCGGCATTCAGGCTGCCGGTCACCGGGTCTTCGGGCATGCCCTCACCGGCAACAAAAGCGCGCACTTCAAACTGCGCCTCATCACCGTCCCGCTCCGGGCTCCAGGGAGCCACAACACCAATGGCCAAGCCCGACAACTGCGCGTAGTCAGGTTTCAAAGCCAGTAGCTGCTCGCGATCACCTAACAACAGCGCCACCCAGCCGGGGCCATTGTCGACCCAGCGGGCCTGCACGACAGTGTGCGGCGCGATGCCCAGGCCACGGCAGATGCGTTGCAGCAACTCATTCTCGACGCCACCCGAGCGCAGCAACGGCGGTGCCGTAAAGGCAAGTTGCTTGCCCTGTCTGCGAATGCGGATCAGCCCTGCCGCACACTCCTGCACAATTTCCTCACCACGGGGCACCCCGCCGGCTTCCAGCCAGGCATGGCAACTGCCCAGCGTGGGATGCCCGGCAAAAGGCAGCTCGTTGAGGGTGGTAAAAATTCGCAGGCGGTAATCAGCTTCAGGGCTTTGTGGCTTCAGTACAAAGGTGGTTTCACTCAGGTTGGTCCAGCGCGCGAAGTCGGCCATTTGCGCATCGCTCAGGCTGTCCGCATTCAACACCACGGCCACCGGGTTGCCCTTGAGGGCAATGCTGCTGAAAACATCAACTTGTTTGAATTCAAATGGGCGCATGACCGACTCCTGATAATGATCAGAAGCACCCTACACAATCCAGATAAAAAACGCGCGGCCCTGGTAGTCGCTGCCGAGGCACGAAGGCTGCGAGCCCTTGAGCTTGCAGCGATGCGAATTAAGAGCTCGCAGCCTTCGTGCCTCGGCAGCGACTACAGGGTCAAGAACGTCAGACCAGGTCTGTACCCTCACGTTTAGCCTTGCGCATATCGCGCCACAGGCTGACGCACAGGGTCAGCATCACCGCTCCGGCAATGGCCGGCCAGATCAGGACATACAGGGTCAAAGCGAAACTGGACATGGGGTGGCTCCTTTTTCAGTGGCAGGTTCGACGTTGTGGTGGAAGGCCACGACGCGCTCGTTGATGCAGTCAAAATCAAAGGTTTCATTGGCCAGCAAGCTCACCAGCACACACACCACGGTACTGACACCGTAGGCGGTCAGTGAACTGAGCAACACCGGGTAATCACGCAGAAAGCCAAACGCGAAAGGCGCCAGTATCAAGAACGCCAGCCCCCCCATGACAAAACCCACGCGCTTGCCAAAAAAGCCGAACGCCATCAGGCCAATCACCACCCCGCCACCGATCGAGGCACAGAGCTCAAAGAACAGCGCCACTGCGCCTTGCATCTGCAGCAGTTCGAAGCGGGCGACCAAGAACATCACAAACCCGGCAATCGCCGCACTGGTAAAGGCAGCGTTGGTAATCCGCTGCCAATACAGGCTGGCAATAACCGGAAAGACAATGGCGCCCCATAACGCGCCGACAAAAATCAGCATGGTCAGGATGTCGAGTTTCATGCTGGCAAAGATCATCGCCAGCATGGTTGCCAGCACCATGGTCAGGCGCCCGACAAACAACATGGTTTTTGGATTCGGTTTGCCCTTGGCAATATTTTTGCCATAGACATCGGTCATCACCAGCGCCGACAAGGCGGACAGATCGGAATCTGCCGTAGACGACAGCGAACCGATCACCATAATGAAAAACAGCCCCACTGCAAACGGCGGCAAGTAGGTCGAGGCCATTTGCGGGATCAGGTTATTGAGGTCGCCATCCTGCGGTTCGATACCCGCCAGCAAAGCCAGAAACCCCAACATCCCCAGCCCGATCACAATCGAGGCATAACCGATGGTGGCGGTGACGAATGTCGACTTCATCAAGTCTTCACGCACCGCAAACAGGCGCTGGGCGATGGTCTGGTTACCAATGGCGTAGGCCAGCACGGCTACGAAGTAAGGGGCGCCCTGCTCCAGAATCGCGGTTTTCGAATAGAAGCTGGCTTGCTCGGGGGTGATCCTCGGCATGCCCTGGGCGAAGATTTCAGGGCCGCCCAGCTGGAAGAAAATAATCGGAATAATCACCACAGCAGCAAAGATCATGGCGAATAGCTGACCGAAATCAGTCAGCACCGATGAACGAAACCCCGACCAGATGGTGTACGTCAGAATCCCGACACCGGCGATAAGTACGCCATGGGTAAAGCTCAGTGGCGAAAGTACCGCTACCAACGCGCCGGCGGCGGTGAAATTGACCATCAGGCTGATCAGACTGCCGACAATATTCGAACCCGCCAGAATCATCTGGCTGGAGCGCCCGTGCCGAGCGTGCATGATCTCCGCCAGGGTGTGGGCCTTGGGCGCCAATTGGCGGAAACGCCGGCCAAAGGGGTAGATAAACAGGATCATCAGCGCGCCCCAGAAGCCGTAATGCAACGCCCCCGAGATACCGAACTTGTAGCCCGCACTGGCGGCGGCGTAAAACGAAGCAGCCCAGATCCAGGTCGCCGTCATGCTGGCGGCCGACATGCCAAAGCCGATGGAGTTATTGGAAACCATATAGCCGTCGACATTTTCGTCCTTGCGCCCAACGCGCAACGACACCAGAAAGGTCAGGCCATAAAAACAGAACAGAAGCAGCAACACGGTGAAGGTGGAAAGTTGAAACATTCCTTTCTCCTTTTTTATACGCGCACAGTCGTTTCAGACGCAACGAAAAGCCAGAATCGGCAAGCGCAACAACCCGGGTTTCCTGACAGGCAGGCGATAACGGACAGCGGTCCGTGGGTTGTCAAAGTGATGGCTGGCAAGTGACGGAACGCAAGGGGCGTCCCAGGTCAAAAGGCAAAGCGTGCGCTAGCACGTTGAGCCGGTGCTTGCAGCAATGGCCGGCAGGTGCCGGGAGATAAGTCCAGCGTCAGTGGCAGATTGCCCTGGCGCGAACGAAGGGGAAGTATACAGATTTGGGGAGTATTTGGCTGGAAGGGGCAGCCAATAAAAACGCCTGTTCAAGGGTGAAGAACAGCGAGAAATTTTTTGATTGGGCTTTCAAAGTAATTCTGGCAAGAAATCGAAGGCGGTTTCTCGACCGCCCTCATCCTTACCCACTTGATATCCGCTACCGCCAATTTGCAGCAAGAGCCGGTTGGAAGCTCTGTGGATCAGGAACAGTGATGCTGGTCAAGTTGGCAGCAGGTGGATCAAATGCTGCCATTGCTTGCACTAAATTATCGGCCCTTTGCAAAAAGGGAGTTGGCTGATGTCGCTCATGCAACTTGTTTAAATCAATACCTCGCTCCGCCAGAATCTCATCAAAGGTTTTAATTTCCCTGTCTTTCCAACGATCATTGATGGCTGCCATACTTTCTTCGAAAGTAGGTGTTTTGGGATGCTGTATCGGAGAAACAGGGCGCAGCACCGCAGGCGACACATCAGTATTTGGCCGTTTGATAGAGGACTCCAACGTACCTGATTCGCCAACAACGGGCCGCCACCAAGCAGGCCTCACCACTTCAGTCGCGATAGGAACCAACTCCAGAGCATGGCTGGAAAAAATAAAATCGGTCTTTTTTAGTTGGGAAATATCCAACGCATCCAGATAAAGCAATTGAACCTTGCCGCCAGCAGGATCAAGCGCTGTGGTGGTGATCTCTATGCCGTGAATATGAGACATCCCGTTGATCGTCCCACGATTGCTTTTGCTGATTACGAGTTGTTCGAAACTGGTTATGCCCGTTTGACTCAAGTCGATTTTATCGATGCCCTGCCTGAAACCTCTGAGCGCATTCATATAGTTGGCTACCCCCGGCTGCCGGGCGACCACAAAAGTGTCTGAGCTTGCACTGTCGTGGCTGTACACCGTACCGGCCAGGGATGCTACAAACCGGCCGTCATCCCCCGTGGTGATACTGACGCCCTTGGAACCACCGTTCAGAACGACAATCCCCAGCGTTTCTTGAGAAGTTAACCCGGGTGCGTTGCTGTTAACGTAAGCCGCTGGCGCCACAAATGTATCTTGAAACATGAAGTGTGCTGCTGTGAGTTTTGATGCGATCTGATTTTTCAGCAAAAGCGACTGAGCATCCCCCAGCTCAACATAGACCTCAGCGCCACGTTGCGTGATGAGCAGATTGTCGAAGGTCTTGCCGGTAAAACCAACCAGATTAATGATCTCGCCATAGGCAGCATCGTAGTTCATCACAATGTCACTACCACTACCTCGGCGATGGATCACAAAGAAGTCTTTACCTGCACCGCCCATCAAGATGTTGTTGCCCCGACCACCATCGAGTAACGCATTTGCAATGCCTGCGACCAGCGTGTCATTGCCATCGCCAGTCACAATATTTTGAATAGATGAAGGGCTGTTTATCCGCAGTGCGGCCCCGCCGATGCTTCCAACACCTGTTATCAGATTAATCGCCGTATCACCGGATACTGCCGCAGCATTGATTGTATTACGCCCACCAGCAGTGCCGTTCACGGTGTCATCCAATACACCACGGTTTGCCTGTGCAGTAACTGCCTGAATGTACTCGTTTGTGTAAAAGTACGTATCGTCCGCAGTGGTCTTGCTGCCGTACAAATGTAATGACCAACTGTTCAGTTTTACGGGAAGCCCTGTAGCAGCGTCGGTTACTTCAAGCGTCCATTCACCGGCCGAGCGCTCACCCCAGTCATGCGTGCTCATAAACGTGTACTTGAATGCACCTGACCGGGTACTGCCGACGTCCGCGTTATTCGCACCAGGCATGCCCGCGGGCACTTTTCCTTGCCGGTTGAGCAACACGCTTTGCGTACCATCTGGAGAGACAAGCTTAAGCGTCAGATCCCCCAAACGCCCTACTTGAGCACCAAAATCGATTTCGACATGCTCGATGTTCAAGCCAGCATCCATCATCAGGCTTGATTTGAAGGTCTCGCCAGAGACCAGGCTTTTGCCAAGATCGCCGCTCGATGTACTGAAAACAGACTCATTGGCACCTGTACTCTGTGACATCCATGACTCAGACAAACGCACTGCAGCGCGAGCATCAACCAGACCAAAACCGTAATCATTACTGGTGTGCATGCCTGCACCATTCCAGATGCGAGCACCATTGTCACGCCATACAGTGGACGGATCATTGATCTTGCGCGCTGACAGCGCCAAGATCTGCTGAACATCTCGGTATCCCAAGTTGGGATTGGCCTGAAGCATTAATGCAACAATGCCCGAGACTATAGGCGCAGCAAAACTGGTGCCTTGCATTGCACTGTAGCTATTGCCAAAAGTTGAACCCCGATCAGTTTCCAGCATGTGGCTGGTGGATACGACATTACTGCCTGGGGCCGAGATCAACAGGCTGGCGCCTGGATTGGAAAAAGGCATCGAACCTGTTTGTAAAGGGCGGTCTCAAGGAACAAGTGCAACAGTCAGTTAATTTTTCTGAGCATGCTAATCACGAAACTGGGCATTCCCGCCT
>NZ_NQKQ01000003.1 GCF_002269505.1 Pseudomonas fragi
GCACCCAGAAGCGCCCCCGCCAAGCCCAGACCCGCCAAGCCCAGCAGTGCAGGCCAGAACCAGCCTATACCGGAACCTGCGATCAAACCGTCGAAACCGCTCAGTTTGTCGGCACCCAGAACCTGAGGCGAAGATTCACCGTCCATCAAAAACGCGGCGGAGTGATCCTGATCAGCGTCTGAACAGATGTACTCGTGATAGGTGCCGTCTTCGGCAACGCCTACCAGTTGGCCTTGATTATCGAAGAAATCTTCGATAATCACTTGCGGCTGGTCGGGGTCTGTCCCTTCAAGGGCAATGTGCAGGTTTTTGCCAACACGTTTGATGGTGATGTTTTCCGGAGCAACACCGTTCTCACCCTCAGCCAGAATATATTTGCCGTTGGGTATGGCTTTGATAACTGCCGGTTTGCCTTGCGGGTTAGATCGGAGCTCAGTTGTTGAAGTGATGGTTTTACCTTCTACAACAGCTATATTCACGGCTTGTGTGTTCACAGTTACTACTCTTTCACGGGTGGGGAAGGCCAAAACAGCACCGCACTGCAGGGCATTCTGGATTTCTACTAGTGTCAGAGAACCGGGAAAGGCGGATAAATAGGACGTGTCCCAAAAATGAGTGTGCAGAACGAGGGTGAGCAGGGGGGAGAGGCTATAGGGGAGGCGAGACAAGGCAGTCAAAGGTTGTGTCGACAAGCCTCAAGATTTTGCGCGGTAGTGATTGGCATATTACTGTCAGTGGTAAAGCGGCGGCACGCTCTGCCGCCGGTGTGTTGAGGCTGGGTAATGGCCGGATGTGTCAGTTATGCCGGGGCAACATGCGCAGCAGGGTGTTGTCCTTGATCAAATAGTGGTGCCCCAGCCCTGCAACGGCATGCAGGCCGATCAGCCAGTAGCCGATGGTACCGCCCAGTTCATGCCAGCTCTTGATCTGCTTGGCGAAGTCCGGGTCTTTGGCGGTCAGCGGCAAAATGTCGAAGCCATAGAAGTACACCGGCTTGTCGTTGTAACTGAGCACCAGATAACCCAGCACCGGCATGGCGATCATGAACACGTACAGCGCCCAGTGCATCAAGGTGGCCAGGGCGGTTTGCCAGGCCGGCGGGGGCGGAGTGATTTTCGGTGCTGCACCCAGGGTGCGGGCCAGCAGCCGCAGCCAGACCAGCGCAAACACGGTCAAGCCAAGCATGAAGTGCGCATCCTTCATCAAGTTTCGACCGTCGCTGTCCTTGGGGAAGATGCCGCGAAATTCGATTGCTGCATAAATCAGTACAAACAGCAGAACCATTAGCCAGTGCAGGGCAATGGACATTCGGCTGTAGTGCAGGGCGGTACTTTTCCAGGTCATGGTGGTTCCTCAGAGTTCAGGTCTTTAGCCCCCGTTCTTGTATGACGGAGTACGTTTACTTTAAGCGTGTCGGCCAATTTTGCACTTGAGATGTGTCAGTTTTCAGGGTTGCCCGGCACATTTGGCCAAAGATCGGAGACCAGAAACAAGCGTTCGGCTTCGACCCAGTCGCCGTCAGCGCTTTCGGTCAGGCGCACCAGTAATTGCGCAGGGGCCTGCGGGTGCAGTTCAGTAAGCCAGATACCTAGCTGCTGCCTGGTCCACAGACCTTGCGGGGCATAGCGCGCCGGAGCCAGCCAGGCGTGCCGGGGCAGGGGTTGCCAGCACCCTGCGGCGCTCTGGCGGATAAACGCCGGCCAGTCGCGCTGATGCAGCCAGCGCCCGCGCAGGTGCTGCGGGTTGGCCCCGGTCGGTGGCAGGGCTTGCCCCGGCCACGGATACAACAGGTAGCCACCCAGCCACAGATGGGCGCTGAACGTTTGCACATCCAGGCTGGTCAGCACCTCGCGGCTTTCCGGGCGGCTGGACATGGGCAGTTGGTGCTGGCTGAAGTGCTTGAGCTTGCGGTCGAGGCGATCGTTGCTGCCCGGGCCGAGCCATTGCGCCGGGTCGCTGCCATCGCCGTCCTGAGGCCCGAGGTAGAGCTTGATTGCCAGCTCAAGGTGATGCACGCCGTCGCGGTCGCGCAGCAGCAAGTCCAGCTCTCCCAGGGTATGCCCGCCCAGGCGGATCGGCAGGTTGGCGGCAACCAGCTCGACGCCTGGCGCATGCTGTACGGCAAATTGCCAGAGCCGCTCGTAGTAACGCCCCAGGCGCCGGGTGGTGGCCTGCTCGAGCCAGTGCTGGAGGGGTTGGCTGTTGCGGTCCAGTTCGCGCAACCACCGCTCCAGCAGCTCCGGTGCCTGGACCCAGTCGCTGCCTGCCAGAGGGTGACGCTGTGGCCAGGGTGTGTGGGTCAGCATCGGCGGAGCGAGAATCACCCACGCCAGATCGCGCACCTCAGGGAGGTGCAATTGGTGGGGCAGGTTGAGCAAGTCGGGGAAGAGGGTCATTGTGCGAGCATAGCCGCTCACGGGGCTGAAAGGGTTTTGTCTATCGTCGTCTTTCACCCATAATCGTAGTTTTCGCACGCATAGAATCCCGCAGGAGCCCCATGGAGCAATTTCGTAATATCGGCATCATAGGTCGTCTGGGCAGCTCGCAAGTGCTCGATACGGTTCGCCGACTGAAAAAATTCCTGCTCGAGCGGCATATGCACGTGATCCTGGAAGACACGATTGCCGAGGTATTGCCCGGTCATGGCCTGCAAACTTCGTCACGCAAAATGCTCGGCGAAGTCTGTGACATGGTGATTGTGGTCGGCGGCGATGGCAGTTTGCTGGGCGCCGCCCGCGCCCTGGCCCGACACAATGTCCCGGTACTGGGTATCAACCGTGGCAGCCTGGGCTTTTTGACCGATATCCGCCCCGATGAGCTGGAAGTCAAAGTGGCCGAAGTGCTTGATGGCCATTACCTGGTTGAAAACCGTTTTCTGCTGCAGGCCGAAGTGCGCCGTCACGGTGAAGCCATCGGCCAGGGCGACGCCCTCAACGACGTGGTGCTGCACCCCGGCAAGTCCACGCGAATGATCGAGTTTGAACTGCATATCGACGGCCAATTCGTCTGCAGCCAGAAAGCCGACGGCCTGATCGTGGCCACGCCCACCGGTTCTACGGCCTACGCCATGTCAGCGGGTGGCCCGATCATGCATCCCAAGCTCGACGCTATCGTGATTGTGCCGATGTACCCGCATACCCTGAGCAGCCGCCCGATTGTGGTGGATGGCAACAGCGAACTTAAAATCGTGGTAGCCAAGGACATGCAGATCTACCCGCAAGTGTCGTGTGATGGTCAGAACCATTTCACCTGTGCGCCGGGCGATACCATTAATGTCAGCAAAAAAGCGCAAAAACTGCGCCTGATCCATCCTTTGGACCACAACTACTATGAAGTGTGTCGGACCAAGCTTGGCTGGGGTAGCCGACTGGGCGGCAGGGCTGACTGATGCTCGATCCTGCGCGCAGTTACGATCTGATCGGTGACGTGCATGGCTGTGCTCATACCCTTGAGCACCTGCTGGAGCGTCTGGGCTATCGCAAACTCGCCGGTATCTGGCGACACCCGCAACGGATAGCGGTGTTTCTGGGTGACATCATTGATCGCGGTCCGCGCATTCGTGAGTCGCTGCATATTGTTTACGACATGGTGCGCAGCGGTCAGGCCCTGTGCCTGATGGGCAACCATGAATTCAACGCGCTGGGCTGGTGTACACCCGCGCCTGCCGGCAGTGGCAAGCAGTTTGTGCGCGAGCACACGCCGCGCCATGCCCGGCTGATTCACGAAACTCTCGAGCAGTTCGACAACTATCCCGCCGAATGGCGCGAGTTCGTGCAGTGGTTTTACGATATGCCGCTGTTTGTCGATGCCGGGCGCTTTCGCGTGGTGCATGCCTGCTGGGACAGCGAGGTTATTGCAACCTTGCGCGCGCAATACCCCGACGGCTGTATCGACGAGGCTTTTTTGCAGGCTGCGGCGGTGCCCGACAGCTTTGCCAACCTGAGCTTCAATCGCCTGTTGCGCGGCACCGACATGCGCCTGCCCGGCGGCATGACCCTGACCGGCGGCGACGGCCTGACGCGGGCGTTCTTTCGCACCAAGTTCTGGGAAGACGACCCCAAGACCTACGGCGATATCGTTTTCCAGCCGGACGCACTGCCTGAACGGGTGGCACAGCAGCCACTGTCCTCCACCGAAAAAAGTGCCCTGTTACGCTACGGCATTGATGAACCGCTGTTGTTTGTCGGGCACTACTGGCGCAGCGGCCGGCCCGCGCCGATCCGTGCGAACCTGGCGTGCCTGGATTACAGCGCGGTGTTGTACGGCAAACTGGTGGCTTATCGTCTGGACCAGGAAACCCGGCTCGATCCGAACAAATTTGTATGGGTGAATGTAGATCGCCCTGAGGCCATTCAATGAGTGCTGTAGCTGTATTGCGTTTGCCGTTGTCCGTGGACCTGAGCGGTTTTGTTGCTTTGCTGCGGCGCATGCAGGTGCCCCATCGGGTCAGCGAAGAGGCGGGCGAGCAAGTATTGTGGGCACCCGAGTCGATTGCCGAGGATGTTCGCAGCCTCTACCAGCGCTTTCCGTTGGGCGACCCGGACCACGCGATACCCATTGTTGAGCGCCCGCCGGCCATGGCCCGCCCGGGTTTTGCGCAGCAGCTGCGCGATAGCCCGGCCACGGCCATCGTGTTGCTGCTGTGCGTGATCGTGGCCGCGGTGACGCAACTGGGTGACAATTTGTCGACCCTGCGGTTTTTCACGTTCCTGGACTTCAGCATTCACGGGCAATACATAGAATTCACACCTTTGTCCGACAGCCTGGCGTCGGGCCAATGGTGGCGACTGTTTACCCCGATGCTGATTCACTTCGGCTTCCTGCATATCGCCATGAACGGCATGTGGTACTGGGAGCTGGGGCGACGCATTGAAATGCGTCAGGGCAGCATCAACCTGATCGGCCTGAGCCTGTTGTTCAGTGTGGTGTCCAACTTTGCCCAGTACCTGTTTGGCGGTCCGAGTCTGTTTGGCGGCTTGTCGGGGGTGTTGTACGGCTTGCTGGGGCATGTCTGGATCTATCAGCTGATGGCCCCCAACCCCCTGTTTAACCTGCCGCGCGGGGTACTGGTGATGATGCTGGTGTGGCTGGCATTGTGCATGTCGGGGCTGGTGTCGATGATCGGCTTTGGCCAGATCGCCAATGCTGCCCACGTCGGCGGGCTGGCCATCGGTTGTCTGACCGGGTTGCTGGGCGGGCTTTGGGCGCGGCGCAAACAGGCAATATGAGATATGTGTAGTCGCTGCCGGAGGCTGCGATATGGGCGCAGGGGTTTCGAAAAAACGGGTTACTCCGCAACCCTTCGCAGCCTGCGGCAGCGACTACAGGGTTAATTACATTTTCAGAGCGGAAACAGAACCATGTCCTCTTTCAACGAAATGATTCAAAACATCACCCCCGAGATCTACCAGAGCCTGAAACTGGCCGTGGAAATCGGCAAATGGGCTGACGGCAACAAACTAACCGCCGAACAGCGCGAGCTGTCGTTGCAGGCGATGATTGCCTGGGAAGTGAAGAATCTGCCCGAAGACCAGCGCACCGGTTATATGGGCCCGCAGGAATGCAGCTCCAAATCGGCGCCGGTGCCCAACATCCTGTTCAAGTCGGATGCTATCCATTGATTGAGATTGGTCGCGGTGCAATCAGCAAGATGTCGGCAAGCCTGCAAACGCCGACCGTTCAGTATGCGTTTCGTCTGGGCGATACCGAGGTGCCGGTCAACCCCCTGATCGGCACCCGGTTGCGTCTGGAATACCTGGGAGAGATCAACTGCTCCCACTGCGGGCGTAAAACCAAAAAGAGCTTCAGCCAGGGCTACTGCTACCCGTGCATGACCAAACTGGCGCAATGCGATGTCTGCATCATGAGCCCGGAGCGCTGCCACTACGAGGCGGGCACCTGCCGTGATCCGTCGTGGGGCGAGCAGTTCTGCATGACGGATCACGTGGTCTACCTGGCCAACTCATCCGGGGTCAAGGTCGGTATCACCCGCGCCACCCAATTGCCGACCCGCTGGCTCGATCAGGGCGCCAGCCAGGCGCTGCCGATCGTGCGGGTTGCCACCCGTCAGCAATCGGGCTTTGTCGAAGACCTGTTCCGTTCGCAAGTGGCCGACCGTACCAACTGGCGCGCACTGCTCAAGGGCAATGCCGAGCCGGTAGACCTCAGCGCGGTGCGCGATCAACTGTTCGAGAGCTGTGGCGAGGGCATGCAAGCCCTGCAGGAGCGTTTTGGCCTGCAAGCGGTACAGCCTTTGCATAGCGTCGAGCCCATCGAGATTTGCTACCCGGTCGAGCAGTACCCGACCAAGATTGTCAGCTTCAATCTGGATAAAGATCCGATCGTCGAAGGCACGCTGATGGGGATCAAGGGTCAATACCTGATATTCGACACCGGCGTTATCAATATTCGCAAGTACACGGCCTACCAGCTGGCCGTGCATCAGTAAAAGGACTCCAGCATGCGCACCGAACAACCGCAAATGATCTACCTGAAGGACTACCAGGCGCCCGATTACCTGATCGACGAGACGCACCTGACCTTCGAGTTGTTCGAGGACCACACGCTGGTCCATGCGCAACTGGTGATGCGCCGCAACCCGGCCCGTGGCGCAGGCTTGCCGGCCCTGGCGCTGGACGGCCAGCAGCTTGAGCTGCTGTCGGTCAGCCTGGACGACATCGAACTGGCCGCCGAGGACTATCAGCTCAGCGACAGCCACTTGATCCTGCACCCGACCAGCGAACAGTTCGTGGTCGATACCAGCGTGCGCATCCACCCCGAATCCAATACCGCGCTGGAAGGGCTGTACAAGTCCGGGGGGATGTTCTGCACCCAGTGCGAGGCCGAAGGCTTTCGCAAGATCACCTATTACCTCGACCGCCCGGACGTGATGAGCAAGTTCACCACCACCGTTGTGGCCGAGCAGCACAGCTACCCGATTCTGCTGTCCAACGGCAACCCGATCGCCAGCGGCCCCGACGAAGACGGCCGGCACTGGGCAACCTGGGAAGACCCGTTCATGAAACCGGCGTACCTGTTTGCGCTGGTGGCCGGTGACCTGTGGTGCGTCGAAGACACCTTCACCACCATGAGCGAGCGCAGCGTGGCGCTGCGTATTTATGTCGAGCCGGAAAACATCGACAAATGCCAGCACGCCATGACCAGCCTGAAAAAATCCATGCGCTGGGACGAAGAAACCTACGGTCGTGAATATGACCTGGACATCTTTATGATCGTGGCCGTCAACGACTTCAACATGGGCGCGATGGAGAACAAGGGCCTCAATATCTTCAACTCCAGCGCCGTACTGGCCCGCGCCGAAACCGCTACCGATGCCGCGCACCAACGGGTCGAAGCGATCGTCGCCCACGAATACTTCCACAACTGGTCGGGCAACCGCGTGACCTGCCGCGACTGGTTCCAGCTGTCGCTCAAGGAAGGCTTCACAGTGTTCCGTGATTCCGAGTTCTCGGCCGACATGAACTCACGCACCGTCAAGCGCATCCAGGACGTGGCCTATCTGCGCACCCATCAGTTCGCCGAAGACGCCGGCCCCATGGCTCATGCCGTGCGCCCGGAGAGCTTTATCGAAATCTCCAACTTCTACACCCTGACCGTGTACGAGAAGGGTTCGGAAGTAGTGCGTATGATCCATACCTTGCTGGGTGCCGAGGGGTTTCGCAAAGGCAGTGACCTGTACTTCGAGCGTCATGATGGGCAGGCCGTGACCTGCGATGATTTTATCAAAGCCATGGAAGATGCCAACGGCGCCGACCTGAGCCAGTTCAAGCGCTGGTACAGCCAGGCAGGCACGCCGCGCCTGGCCGTTAGCGAGCACTACGACGCGCAACATCACACCTACAGCCTGAGCTTTGCGCAAAGCTGCCCGGAAACTCCGGACAAGGTCGAAAAACTGCCGTTCGTGATTCCGGTCGAACTGGGCCTGCTGGACGCCTCTGGCGGTGAAATTGCCCTGCAACTGGCAGGCGAAGCTGCTGCCTCGGGCACCAGCCGCGTGCTTTCGGTAACTGAAGCCGAACAGACCTTTATCTTTGTCGGCGTCAACGAAAAACCGCTGCCTTCGTTGCTGCGCGGTTTTTCGGCACCAGTAAAACTGAGTTTCGCCTACAGCCGTGACCAGTTGATGTTTCTTATGCAGCACGACAGTGACGGCTTCAACCGTTGGGATGCCGGCCAGCAACTGTCGGTGCAGGTGCTCCAGGAGTTGATCGGCCAGCATCAGCGTGGTGAAGCGCTGGTCATGGATCAGCGTCTGGTCGAGGCGTTGCGCACCGTGCTGGGCAATGACCAGCTGGATCAGGCAATGGTCGCTGAAATGCTGTCGTTGCCGGGTGAAGCCTACCTGACTGAAATCAGTGACGTGGCCGATGTCGAGGCGATCCATGCCGCCCGCGAATTTGCCCGTAAACAGTTGGCCGACAGCCTGTTTGATGCCCTGTGGGCGCGTTACCAGGCCAACCGCGAAGTGTCCAAAGCCACGCCTTATGTGGCTGAAGCCGAGCACTTTGCCCGTCGCGCACTGCAAAATATCGCACTGTCGTACCTGATCCTTAGTGGCAAGCCACAAGTGCTGGCAGCGGCGCTGGAGCAGTTCGAGCACAGCGACAACATGACCGAACGCCTGACGGCGCTGGCAGTGCTGGTCAACTCGCCCTACGAGACGGAAAAAGCAGCGGCGCTGGCCAGTTTCGCCGAGCAGTTCAAGGACAATCCGCTGGTCATGGACCAATGGTTCAGCGTGCAGGCGGGCAGCCCTTTGCCCGGCGGTTTGCAGCGCGTACGCGAGTTGATGGAGCACCCGGCGTTCACAATCAAGAACCCGAACAAGGTGCGGGCACTGGTGGGAGCGTTTGCCGGGCAAAACCTGATCAACTTCCATGCGGCGGACGGTTCGGGTTATCGCTTCCTGGCGGACCTGGTGATCGAACTGAATGGCTTCAACCCGCAGATTGCCTCGCGGCAACTGGCACCGTTGACCCGCTGGCGCAAATACGATGCCGCGCGACAAGCGCTGATGAAGGCAGAGCTTGAGCGCATCCGCAGCTCGGGCGAATTGTCCAGCGATGTGTTTGAAGTGGTCAGCAAAAGTCTGGCGTAACGCGGGAACAAAAGTCCCTCTCCCGCAGGGTGAGGGGCTTCGCCTTTTTTATGGTGTTTTGCCGCCCAGGGTGATCAAACGAGACACCGGTACTTGCTGCAGGACCACGGTGTAATTGACGACACCGTTCTGCCCCTGAACATCCTTGTCGATATAGCTGTGGTCATGGTCGGTTAGGCTGGCAATGAGCTGGCCGTCGCGATAAATCTGCACGGGCTTGCCGGACGGCTTTTCTGTGCGCCAACTCAGGCTGATCTGGCCGCCCTCGGGTTGTGGCTGCACAGTAAGCTGCCTGACACCCACGGGCCCGATCAGGGGCAGGCCATCCATCGCGTAACGGGTCAGGTCCGGTTTTACCCCGAGCCAGGCCAGTACGGTCGGGCTTATGTCTGCTTGGCTGGCAAAACCGTACAGGCCTTTGAAGTCGTGATTTGGCGGGTTGCCGACGGGGGCGCTCAATTGTGCGTTGCCGGTCTTGTTCATGGCGATAAAAGTGGTTTTTTCGCTCAGGGTTTGCTCGCCGTGGTCCTTGCCTTCGGGCAAGTGCCTGCCGTGGTCGGGTAACACGATAACCAGCCAGTCTTCTTCGGGATGCGCCTTTTCACGCTGTTGCAGGGCCTGGAGTATCTGCCCGACCTGGGCATCCACGGTATGGATCGCCTGCTGATACTGGGGGGTAAAGCCGAGCCGGTGGCCGGTGATGTCGGGTTCGTCGAAGTGGGCGAACAGCAGATCGGGCTGGCCGGACTCCAGTTCATGGCTGACCTTGTCTACCACGCACGGATCGACCCCCGAGCACTTGATGGCCAGGTCGATATAGCCCTGGGTAATGTCCTCGGCGAAGTTTTCGTTGATCACGTTCCAGCTGACGATGCTGGCAGTCTTGCGTTCAGGGAATGCCAGCTTGAGCTGTTTGAACAGGCTGGGCGCCTGGTTGCGCAGCGCCTCGTCATTGGCATTGACCTGATGGCGGTCAACCCAGCTGCCGGTGAGGATGGTTGTCCAGCCCGGGCCACTGACCGTGGGCTGCTGTGTAGAGGAGCCGAGCACGCCGCCGGTGTAGCTTTTATACAGGTGCAAACGGGCAATGTTGGGGGCCTTGCCCTGTTGAATAGCCTTTTGCAGCTTCTGGTACTGCATGCCGTCTACGCCAATCAGCAAGGCCTTGTGGGTTTTTAGACTGGAGGTGTCGGCAGGAGGGGATGCCAGTGCCGTGAATGAGAGGTTCAGGCAGGCCGTAATCAGGGCATATTTTAGTAAATTCATACTCACCTCCGTGACGTGGATGCTTGTCGTTCACATCAGCGTAGTCCTTCAGGTGAAGCGGGTTGCCTGCATCGCAGGCAAGCCAGCTGCCACAAAAGCACAGGGTTAGAACTTCCAGCTCACCGACGCCGTGACGTTACGCGGTGCGCCATAGTTGCTCTGGCCATAGCGCACGCTTTGCAGGTATTTCTCGTTGGTCAGGTTGTCGAGGTTGAGCTGGGTGCTCCAGTGCGGGTCGATATCGTAACTGGCCATCAGGCCCACCAACGCATAAGCCGCCTGGTTCGCCGCCGGGGTGTCGTCGTTCTCGACCTTGCTCTGCCACTTCAGGCTGCCACCCACCTTGATCTGCGGTGCCATCGGCAGTTTGTAGGTCATGGACGTGGACAGGGCATTGCGCGGTATAAACTTGCGTCCGCGGTTGTTGTCGGCATCGGTGATATAGACGTAAGTGTAGCCGCCGCTGATTTGCAGACCCGGCGCCAGTTCGCCCGAAGCTTCCAGTTCTACACCGCTGCTCTTGTACGACATGCCGTCATACAGGTAACCGCCCAGGGAAGGGTTGAAACCTGAGTAGGTGGCGACGTTGTCCTGCTGGGTATGAAACACCGCTGCCGAAACGTCGAGCTTCTTGTCCAGCAGATGCCCCTTGATCCCGGCCTCGTAACTTTTGCCCTCCAGCGGGTCAAGTACTTGCCCCTGGGTATTGAGGTAGTACTGCGGGTTGAAGATCTTGGTGTAGCTGGCATACAGCGAGTACTGCGGCGTCAGGTCGTAGACCACGCCTGCGTACGGCGTAACCTTGCCATGAATGCTCACGTCCCGGCCTGAACCGTAGTTTTCACCGTCGCTGTCGGCACTGAGCATGCGTGCACCCACGATCAGGTGCAGGTCGTCGGTGAGGCTCAAGCGTGTACCGGCGTACAGGCTCTTCTGGCGGTCGGTGTAATTGGACGTCGCGTCGGCATTGGCCATGTTGTAAGTGGGTTTGGCAATTACACCGTTGAGGGCATCTTCCAGTGACACTGGGGTGTAATAAGAGGAAGTACCGTACAGCGAAGTCTCTTGCGTGCGTGAGCGCGCCACGTTGGCGCCGAAGGTCAACTGGTGCTCACGCCCGCCCAGGCTGAAAGGGCCACTGAACGAAAGATCGCCATCCAGTTCGCGGGTCTTGCCCTTGTAGTTGGAGGCCAGCCCCGTGTAGCCGGTGCTTGAGGTGCTGTCGCCATAGATGTAGAACATGTCGGTGTCTTCACGGTGCTCCATGGCGGTCACGGTCAGCGTGGACTTCCAGTCATTGGCGAAGTTGTGCTGCCACTCGGCGAATGCGCGGCGGGTGCGTACGTCCCAGTACACCCACGGTTGGGCAATGTTGGCACTGGTACTGCTGTAATGCAGAGCGTTGCCGCTGCTGTCGGTCAACGGCAGGGCGCCCCAACTGGCGCCGTTGGCATCGCTTTTTTGCTCTTCATAGCCCACGGTCAGGGTGTCGTCGTCAGTCAGGTCGAAGGCCAGCATGCCACTGAAGATGTTCTTTTCGCGGGAGTAGCGATCCAGGTAAGAGTTGCCCACTTCATTGGCGTAGATGACTCGCCCGCGGACATTGCCCGAGTCGGTCAACGGCCCGGAAACATCCAGATCGACCCGGCGCTTGTCCCAGGAACCGGCGCTGACGCTGACCTTGGCTTCTGGTTCATAGGTGGGGCGCTTGCGGATAAAGTTGACCGTGGCTGACGGGTTGCCGGTGCCCGTCATCAGGCCGTTGGCGCCATGCAACACGTCAACCTGCTCGTAGGGGGCGGTGTCGATATCACCCACCAGCACGCCGCCGGTGAGCCCCATGCCCATGCCGTCATATTGAAAATTAGTGATGTCAAAACCGCGCGCAGTGAAGTACGTGCGGTCGGTTTCGACCTTCTGCACATTGACCCCCGGGGTACTGTCCAGCACATCGCGGATGCTGTTGAGCTTGAAGTCGTCCAGTTGCTCGCGCTTGATGCTGGTAATGCCCTGGGGGGTTTGCCCGGCAGTGAGGTTCAGTCGCGTGGTAGTGGCGCTGGGTCTGGCTTGATAGCCCGGCGGAGCATCTTCACTGTCGGCGCTGCCGGTGACACTGGTGGCGGGCAGGCTCAGGGTGTTTTCATCGGCTGATGCCGTATTGAACATACTCAGTGCGACAAGTGTAAGAGCAGACGTGGGGAGGGTGAACAGTGAGCGCATGATCTGCGAATACTCCGGGCAGGAACTTCGTAAACGAGAATTAGTTACAAATCATTGCATTCTTGTAAGTGATAATCAATGCTGTTTACGTGTCTTTACTTTTCGTCGCGAAATCGTAGTGGTGCGCTTTTGATCAGACGCCTCCACGCCGCGGAAAAATGCCGCCAGCCGAGTATCTGTAAAATCTCGGCAACGGTTCTGCGTGAAGGCTATAAACTGTCAGCCTGTGTGGTTCTGGCTTGAAGCGTCGGAGCCGGTTCATCATCGATAGCGAGTAGTGCATTCATTAAATGAGCAACCCCACCTCTACCTCCCAAGCCAACTGGCAGCCGGTCATCGCGCTGGCGCTGGCCGCTTTTGTGTTCAATACCACCGAGTTTGTGCCGGTGGGGCTGCTGAGCGCGATTGGTGCAAGTTTTGACATGGCCACGGCCAGCGTCGGGCTGATGCTCACCATCTATGCCTGGGTGGTGTCGCTGGCTTCCTTGCCGATCATGCTGGTGACACGCAACGTTGAGCGGCGCAAGTTGCTGCTGGTGTTGTTCGGGCTGTTTGTCGTCAGTCATGTGCTGTCGAGCCTGGCAACCAATTTCGGCATTCTGCTGCTTAGCCGGATCGGGGTGGCGCTGTCCCATGCGCTGTTCTGGTCGATAACGGCCTCACTGGCGGTGCGCCTGGCGCCCGAGGGCAAACAGGTGCAGGCGCTGGGGCTGCTGGCCACCGGTACCACGCTGGCCATGGTGATGGGGGTTCCCCTGGGGCGTTTGCTGGGCGAGGCCATGGGCTGGCGCACCACTTTCCTGGTGATCGCTGCGCTGGCAGTGTTACTGGTGCTGTGGCTGGCGCGCACTTTGCCGTTGCTGCCCAGCCAGAATTCCGGCTCGCTCAGAAGCCTGCCGGTGCTGTTCAAGCGACCTGCGCTGGTGGCGGTGTATCTGTTGACGGCAGTGGTGATCACTGCGCAGTTCACCGCCTACAGCTATATCGAACCCTTTGTACAAAACGTGGCGGGCATGAGCGGCGGTACTGTGACCTTGATCCTGTTGCTGTTCGGCGGTGCGGGGATTTTCGGTTCGCTGTGCTTCAGCTGGTTCCACAAATACAGCCCGCAAGGCTTCCTGTTGACGGCGGTGGGCTTGCTTGCGCTGTGCCTGTTGCTGCTGTTGCCGGCAAGCCACTGGATTGAGTCCCTGGGCGTGCTGAGTATTGTCTGGGGGATGGCGATCATGGGCTTTGGTCTGGCGTTGCAGTCCAAGGTGCTGACCCTGGCGCCGGATGCCACCGATGTGGCGATGGCGATGTTTTCCGGTATCTACAATATTGGCATTGGCGGCGGAGCATTGCTGGGCAGTTCGGTGGGCAGCCATTTCGGCTTTGCCTGGATCGGGCTGGCAGGTGGTACGCTGGCGGGGCTGGCCCTGGCGTTTTATGCCTTGAGCATGTACCGGCTCAGTCGCAGCCCGGCAGAGGGCTGATCGTCCGGGGCTCTGGCGCAAGGCCAGGGCCCCGGCAGGTTTTACACGGCGCTCAGGTGCTCGTACAAAATCGTGGCGCCCACGATGATCAGCACCACACCCCCTACAATTTCGGCGCGCTTGCCGACCAGGCTGCCCAGCGCCCGGCCCAGCATGGTGCCGATAATCACCATGGTCATGGTTGCCAGGCCGATGGCTGCTGCTGCCAGCCAGATATTGACGTCGACAAATGCCAGGCCTACGCCTACTGCCAGTGCATCGATGCTGGTCGCGAGGGCGGTGACCACCAGAATCCAGAAAGAGTGTTGCGAGGGTTTGTCTTCGGGTTCGTCTTCATCGGGTTTTACGCCGTTGTAGATCATGTACAGGCCCAGGCCCAGCAGCAGGGTGAAGGCGATCCAGTGGTCCCACTGGGTGACGTAGCTGCTGGCCGCCTGGCCGATGGCCCAGCCGATCACCGGGGTAATGGCTTCAATCACACCAAAGATCAGGCCGGTGCGCAGGGCTTCGCTGAAACGGGGTTTGTGCAGGCTTGAGCCTTTACCGATGGCAGCGGCAAAAGCGTCGGTGGACATGGCGAATGCCAGGAGAATCAGGGCAATTGGGTTCAATTCAGTCATCCAGCCGGGCTTGAGACAACGACATAGCACTGCGCGCCCGACTTCAGCACAGGTATGACGTTGGTCTCGCAAATCCGTATGGATGCCATGGCCACGGCAGGTTGCCGAGAATGTTGACCAGAGCGCCGCCACTTGCATGACAGCCAGCTACTCCCCAAAGAGGGGGCCGAGGTTAACAGAAAAAAGGGGGAATGGGGAAAAGGCTAAATTTTGTGTAGGGTTATTCGTATGTGAGATTGCGTAAAAACTGTCGCCGCTGACTCGCGGAGCGAGACTGCGATCGGCGACGCAGCGGCCAGCCTGTTTGAATGCAAGATTTGCGACCGACATATGTTCTCTGTGGGAGCCGGGCTTGCCCGCTCCCACAAGAGATTGGCGTTGCTTCAAATTGTTGCTTTTGCTGTAGCCGCTCGAGAGTCCAGGCGCCGCAAATGTCGGCTATGTACCGGGATTACCTGCCACCCTTCATGCCGACGTGCTGACCATCGACCCTGAACTGCCACTGCCCTGGGCCGTCAGTGCTTGCAGCAAGGCGGCCGTCGCCGCCTGCAACGCTGCAGCAGTCGCAGTCACCTGGGCCTGGGCACCGGCCACGGCGGCGGCTTTGCTGGCTTCGTTCTGGTCACTGGCCTGGATGCTCTGCAGCGCCTGCATCTGCTGCTGAAGCTGCTTTTGCAACTGCGCGATCTGCTTTTTAATCTGCTTGACCGTATCCGAGCTGTCGTCATCAGTGTCAGCCGGCGGTGCCGCATTGGCGTCTCGCGCCGCCCGTGGCTTGACCTGTTCGGTGGCCGTTGCGCCGGCATCACTCACGGTAGTGCTGTCCGTCGCCTTGCTGGCCGTGGTGGCGGACGAGCTCTGAATGTTCAGGCTCGATGCCAGGGGATTGATGCTGCCAACCATGTCGATGCGTCCTTTAGACTTGTTGTCTTACAGGCCATCGGCAGGTTGCGCTGGCTCTTTAACGGCGCGGCTGAAAAAAAGCCGGGCAAGCGCTCATATGCTTATGCAATTAAAGTATTTAAATTTAATTTCTTATATCTATAAAGTCATACCCCTGCGTACAGGTCGACCAATCGACGCGCCGCACGAAATGAACCAGCACGGAGCGTCCGTGAGTTTCTGATCGATCAGCGCGCCATTGGGCGTGCTCTGCGTGGGAGTGATTTATGTCTGCACCGTCTGCCTCTGCGATTGCCGTGGGCATCGCCCCTCAAGCCTTCGACATCCGTCCGTTCAACGGCGCCGTGGGAGCCGAGATCATCGGTCTGGATCTGGCCCTGCCGGTCAGTGACCAGGACTTTGCGCGTATCCATCGCGCGCATCTGGAACATCACGTGGTGGTGTTTCGTGATCAGCGCATTACCCCGCAGCAGCAGATCGACTTCAGCCGTCGCTTCGGCATCTTGCAGATCCATGTGCTCAAGCAGTTTCTGCTGACCGGTCACCCGGAAATTCTTATCGTCTCCAACATCATTGAGAACGGTCAGTCCATCGGCCTGGGCGATGCGGGTAAATTCTGGCACTCGGACCTGTCCTATAAAGAACTGCCAAGCCTGGGCTCGATGCTGCATGCCCAGGAGTTGCCCGCAGAGGGCGGCGATACCTTGTTTGCCGATATGCACAAGGCCTGGGACGGCCTGCCGCACGCCTTGCGCAAGGCGGTCGAAGGGCGTTCGGCTGCACATTCGTATACGGCGCGTTACAGCGAAACAAAATTCGAAGGCAACTGGCGCCCGACCCTGACCCCCGAGCAATTGGCGCAGGTGAACGAAGTGGTGCACCCGGTGGTGCGCACCCACCCGGAAAACGGCCGCAAGGCGCTGTTTGTCAGTGAAGGCTTTACCACGCGTATCGTCGGCCTGCCCGAGGACGAGAGCCGCCAGTTATTGGCCGAGCTTTACGCCCACAGCGTGCTGGAGCAGAACATCTACCGCCATCAGTGGCAGCCCCATGACCTGGTGTTCTGGGACAACCGCTCGCTGATCCATCTCGCCGCCGGATGCCCAAGCCATCTGCGCCGCAAGCTCTATCGCACCACCATCCAGGGCAACGCGCCTTACTGATTGACTCATTTCAAGGAGCATTGCCATGCCCGCATCGATCAAAACCGTGGCCGCAAGTCTGGGCCTGAGTATTAGCCTGCTTGCCAGCAGCCTGGTGGCGCCGAATGTCGCCCATGCCGAAGGTGAAATCCGTATCGCCGAGCAGTTCGGCATTGTTTATCTGTTGCTCAATGTGGTGCGCGATCAGAACCTGATTGAAAAGCACGGCAAGGAGGAGGGCATCGATATCAAGGTCGATTGGACTCAGTTGTCCGGCGGGGCGGCGGTCAACGATGCCTTGTTGTCCGGTTCCATCGACATTGCCGGGGCCGGGGTTGGCCCGCTGCTGACCATCTGGGACCGCACCCACGGCAAGCAGAACGTCAAGGCCGTGGCGTCGCTGGGCAACTTTCCGTACTACCTGCTGAGCAATAACCCGAACGTCAAAACCATCGCCGACTTCACCGAAAAAGACCGTATCGCGGTACCGGCCGTGGGCGTTTCAGTGCAGTCGCGCTTTCTGCAATACGCGGCGGCCAAGCAGTGGGGCGACAAAGACTTTAACCGCCTGGACAAATACACCATCGCCGTCCCGCATCCGGATGCGACTGCTGCGCTGATCGCCGGTGGCACAGAGCTGAGCGGGCATTTTTCCAATCCGCCGTTCCAGGATCAGGCGCTGAAAAATCCAAACGTGCATGTGGTGCTCAACACCTACGACTTGCTCGGCCCCAACTCGCCAACGGTATTGTTTGCCACCGAGAAATTCCGTAACGACAACCCGAAAACCTACAAGGCCTTTGTCGAGGCGTTGACCGAGGCGGCCGAATTTGCCCAGAGCGACAAGGCTGCTGCCGCGGATACGTACATTCGCGTGACAAAGTCCAAAGTCGACCGCGACGAGTTGCTGAAGATCATCGACACCCCGGAGTACGAGTTCAGCGTGACGCCGAAAAACACCTACCCACTGGCTGAGTTTCTGTACCGCGTTGGCGCGATCAAAAACAAACCTGATTCCTGGAAAGATTACTTCTTCCAGGACGCAAAACCGCTGCAGGGGAGCTGACAATAATGAATGCCAGCGTGCAAGGCCACACGGCCAGCCACTTGAACGCAACAGGGCCCGCCCTGTTGTCGGTCGATCAGGTCAGTCTTGAGTACCGCACGCCGCAACGTGTGGTGCGGGCGACTCATCAGGTCAGCTTTGAGATCGATCCGGCCGACCGCTTTATCCTGCTTGGCCCTTCGGGATGCGGCAAATCGACGTTGCTTAAGGCCGTGGCCGGATTTCATGCCCCCTGCGAAGGGCAGATCCGTCTGCAAGGCCAGCCTGTGACTGCGCCGGGGCCGGACCGCATGGTGGTGTTTCAGGAGTTCGACCAGTTGCCGCCCTGGAAAACCGTGAAGCAAAACGTGATGTTCCCGTTGCTGGCGTCGAAAACCCTGCCACGGCGTGAAGCCGAAGAACGGGCGCTGCACTATCTGGACAAAGTCGGCCTGGCAGCGTTTGCCGATGCTTACCCGCACACCTTGTCCGGTGGCATGAAGGCCCGGGTGGCGATTGCCCGTGCCCTGGCCATGCAGCCGAAAATCCTGTTGATGGACGAGCCCTTTGCCGCCCTCGATGCCCTGACCCGGCGCAAGATGCAGGAAGAACTGCTGCTGCTCTGGGAGGAAGTGCGCTTTACCTTGCTGTTTGTTACTCACTCCATCGAAGAGGCGCTGGTGGTTGGTAACCGTATCCTGCTGCTGTCGCCGCATCCGGGACGAGTGCGGGCCGAGATCAACAGCCATCAATACAACCTGCACAGCCTTGGCGGTGCGCAATTTCAGCACACGGCGCAGCGCATCCATCGCTTGCTGTTCGATGAGGCTGACGCCGGTACCGGCGAACAACCGCTGAACTTCGCCGATATCCGTATCGCTTATTGAGCTGTGGAGGATTGCCCGATGAGCCAATCATCATCTGTACGTCAGGAATATGAAGTGGTCCTGGAACCTTTGCTGAGCGTCCCGCTTGAGCGCGAACTGCCCTTGGGCCAGCGCCTGTGGCAGCAGGGCTGGTTGCGCAAGAGTCTGATCCTGATCGTACTGGCAGTGCTTTGGGAACTGGTGGCGCGCTACCAGAACAATGACTTGCTGCTGCCGACGTTTTTACAGACGGCCAGTGCGTTGTATGACGGCCTGATCAGCGGCGAATTGCTGAGCAAGGTGGGTATATCCCTGGTGGTGCTGCTCAAGGGCTACCTGATCGGCATCGTGCTTGCGTTTGCCCTGACGACACTGGCGGTTTCCACCCAATTGGGCCGTGATTTGCTTAGCACCCTGACCTCGATGTTCAACCCGCTGCCGGCCATTGCCTTGTTGCCGTTGGCACTGTTGTGGTTCGGCCTGGGGCAGAACAGCCTGATATTCGTGCTGGTGCATTCGGTGCTCTGGGCCCTGGCGCTGAACACCTACGCGGGATTTCTCGGGGTATCGGAGACCCTGCGCATGGCCGGGCGCAATTACGGTTTGAAGGGGATTCGCTTTGTGCTGTTTATCCTTATTCCGGCGGCGCTGCCCTCGATTCTCGCTGGCCTGAAAATCGGCTGGGCCTTTGCCTGGCGCACGCTGATCGCCGCCGAACTGGTATTTGGCGCCACCAGCGGCAAGGGTGGCCTGGGCTGGTACATCTTCCAGAACCGTAACGAGCTATACACCGACAAGGTATTTGCCGGCCTGGCGGTGGTCATCCTGATTGGCTTGCTGGTAGAGAACCTGGTGTTCGATACCCTGGAGCGGATCACGGTCAAACGCTGGGGCATGCAGCGCTGACCAGCAAAACCGGACCTTTGTAGAATGTAGTCGTTGACGAGCTGTGCGAGGCTGCGATCGGCTGCGAAGCAGTCGTATAACAGCCGACCCGGAGTTTCTGAAGCATTGCGCTAACCGGGTTTACGGCGATTGCATCGCCGATCGCAGCCTCGCACGGCTCGTCAGCGACTACAGGCTCAGCCCCACCCCGCGCAATATTACCGAGGTGATGGTCTGTACCGCCTGATGGTATTGCTGGTCGGACAGCGGCTGATGGCCGTTGAGTGCGCAGACCTGATAGTCGAAGTCGGCATAGTGCTGGGTCGAGGCCCAGATCATGTACAGCAGCGCCGAGGGCTCGACCGGGTTGATGCGTTTCTCGTCCACCCACTGGCGTATCTTCAGCTCCATACGTTTGGCGCCCTTGGCCATGTGCTCGTCGAGCATGTCCTGGAACAGCGGTGCACCGCGCATGATTTCGTTGGCCCACAATTTGGAGCCGTGGGGGCGGGTGCGTGAATGGTTCATCTTTTCCATGATGTAGCTGGTGAGCACCACCCGCGGGTCGTCGAAATTCTCGAAACACGCGCCTTCCAGCCCCCAAGTGTCCAGCAGGTTGACCAGAACTTCGCGGTACAGCTCGTCCTTGGTGGAAAAATAGTAGTGCAGGTTGGAGCGCGGCAGTGCGGCTTGCAGGGCGATATCGGCCATCTTGGTCCCGGCATAACCTTGTTCGGCGAAAACTTTCTCTGCGGCCAAAAGGATTTTTTCGACGTTTTTGCGGCGGATCTTAACTTTCGGGTTGCTCATCGAGTACCTGATTCATTACGCCAGATGTGGCCTGGGGGTAGGTTCACAGCATAGGTCAATTGCCAGTGGGCGCAGTGCGGAAAATCTCCGCGTACAGTGGCCAGTGATCCGATACGCCCTGGGCATGCCGGGCGCTGTCGAAGCGTGCCGGGGTGCCCCAGCGGTTGACCTGGTAAGGGCTCTGGTGCACCAGGCGAATGCTCTGCGGGTCAACCTGCCAGCCATTGAAACCGTTGGCGCCGGTCATCTGTGGCGGGAACAGAAGCATGTCGAAGAACGACCACTCGCGCTTGGTGTGGTAGTAGTAACTGCCTTTGCAGCCCTCGCAGCCGATGAACTGGGACACCGCCCAGGTGCTGGCCAGGTCTTTGGCGATATAGCCGTGCTGTTGTTCTTCGCTGGCATTGATATTGAAGTCACCGCCGACAATGGGCAGTACATCGTCCGGCAGCTCACTTTTGAGCCGTGCCAGGTAGGCCACGGCCTGTTGGCGCAAGTAGCCCGGCGCGCCGCCCGAGGGCAGATGCAGAGAGAAAATCGCCGCTTTCTGGCCATCGGGCAACAACAGGCGCACTTCGAGAATGCCCCGGGTTTTACTCACCCGTACCGGGTCGTCATTGCCCAGCGCCTGGTAGGGCACCGGGTGCAGGCGGGCCGTGTCCCATTGCGGCAAGCGGCTGAGCACGGCGGTGTCAATGCCGCGCTCGTCCCGGCCTTCGATCAGTACGCGGGTCTGGTAGGCGGATGCGTTCAGGCGGGCATTGAGTTGCTCGACAACCTTGATGTTCTCCACTTCGTTGAGCATCAGGATATCCGGGCCGCGGCCTTGATTGATCTGTTTGATCACCGCGCTCAGGCGCTTGAGCTTTTCATCGAGCAACGCCTGGGTCCAGTCGTTTTCTTCACACTCCTTGCGCCACGCCGGGACTTCGATTTTTGTGCAGCTGGCCAGATACTCCGGGTGCGCGCGTTTGACGCTAAGGGGCAAGTAGGCGAAGTCGTCCTTGCCGGCATCGTGCTCGGTGTCGAAGAGGTTTTCGACGTTCCAGGTCATCAGCGAGACCCGCGTTGTCTGAGGTTCGGTGTGGGTGGTACAGGCGCTGAGCAACAGGGTGGCGAGTGCAAGCAGCAGGGGTGGACGTAAAAAAATCATCGAGGGCTATCCAGGCAGGGCAAAGAGGAAATAGTCGGCATACAGGTTTGTGTGGGAGCACAGTCGGGCTCAAAGGGCAATAAACACCCCCGCCAGCGCAGCGCTCATCAGGTTGGACAGAGTCCCGGCGATCACGGCACGCAGACCCAGGCGGGCGATATCCTGACGTCGTGAGGGGGCCATGACGCCCAGGCTGCCCAGCAGGATGCCGATCGACGACAGGTTGGCAAAACCGCACAGGGCAAAGGTGACGATCACCTGGGTGGGCCCCGACAGCACCTGGATGCCTTTGGCAGCGGCTTGTACCGGGTCAAGATAGGCCGCGAAATCGACATAGGCGACGAACTCGTTGAGCACCAGTTTTTCGCCGATAAAGCTGCCTGCCGTCATGGCCTCGCTCCACGGCACGCCGAGGACAAAAGCCAGCGGCGCAAACACATGCCCCAGGATCAGTTGCAGGCTCAAGTGGGCAAAGCCGAACCAGTTGCCCACCCAGGCAAGGATGCCGTTGAGCAGGGCAATCAGGGCAATAAAGGCCAGCAGCATCGCGCCAACATTAAGGGCCAGTTGCAGGCCGTTACTGACCCCCAGTGCGGCGGCGTCGATGACATTGGCCGGTTTGTCGTCGGATTCGATATCGCTGAAGCTGTCGCGCGGTTCAGCGGTTTGCGGCTCCATCAGCTTGGCCATCAGCAAACCGCCGGGGGCGGCCATAAAGCTGGCGGCAATCAGGTATTTAAGCTCCACCCCAAGGCTGGCGTAGCCGATCAGCACCGAGCCTGCGACCGAGGCCATGCCACCGACCATGACTGCAAACAGTTCAGAGCGGGTCATGCCGTCCAGAAACGGGCGCACCACAATGGGCGCTTCGGACTGGCTGACAAAAATATTCGCCGTGGCTGACATCGACTCGGTACGGCTGGTGCCCAGCACCCGCTGCAACCCGCCGCCGATCACGCGGATCACCACGCTCATGATGCCCAGGTAGTAGAGGATGGCGATAAAGCTGCTGAAAAACACAATCAACGGCAGCACCTTGATTGCAAAAACAAAGCCCTGGCTGCCAAACACCTCGCTCATCTGGCTACCTGCCAATGGCCCGAACACAAAGCTGATGCCTTCATTGCCATAGTCTTGCAAGCGGGCTACCGATTCGCTGATTGCAGCCAGAGTTGCCTGGCCCCATGGCACGTAAAGGGCGAAGGCCCCCAGGCCTGCCTGCAACACAAATGCGCCGACGACGGTCTGCAACTTGATCGCCCGGCGATTGCTGGACAGCAGCACCGCCAGGAGAATCAATACCACCACTCCAATGAAACTCATTGACCAGATTCCCGTATGTCACGCATCAAGATCGCACCGGTTCAGAAACCGAAGGCACCGGGCAGCAATTGCTCGACCGTCCAGTCGCGGGCGGCCATCGCGTCATGACCGATGCAATACACCGGGCAGCCAGCACTCATCAGTTCATGCATGACCTGGCGGCAGGCGCCGCATGGGGCGATCAGCGCTACTTTGGGGGCATACACCAGCATGGCCTTGAAGTTGCCGGGTGCATGGCCCTGGGCGATGGCGCTGAACAGGGCGCTGCGTTCGGCGCAGTTGGTCAGGCCATAGGAGGCGTTTTCCACATTGCAGCCACGGATGATGTGCTCATCGACGGTCAGCAATGCCGCGCCCACCGGGAAGTCCGAGTGCGGGCACCAGGCCGCTTTCGCCGCGGCCATCGCTTCAGGCAACAGGCGTTCGTACTGCGCCTGAGCTTCAAGGCTGCGGTTCATGGGCCGTTGCTCGCGGTGGCGTCAGCCAGGGGTTGACCAACTTTTTCAATACGTTGGTGTGGCGTGCTTGCTCCCGCTGGCTGACCGCTGCGGTCCTGGGCTTGCAGATAGTCGACCAGCGCCTGGAGATCGTTGAGGCCGGTATCCACCCGCTGGCTGGCCTGATTGAGTACGCTGAAGTTGTCACCGCCCCCGGCCATAAACGAGTTGACCGTGATCCGGTAGGTCTGTTCTGGCAGTACCGGTTTGCCATCGATTTTCAGGCTGTCGGCGATGATCCGCTGGCCCTGGGGCTTGCTGGCATCCCAGCGATAGGTGAGGGAGGCCGATGGTTGCAAGGGGTAAAAGCCGAAACCGTTGTTCTGCCATTGCTGCTCCAGCAGTTGCTTGAGCTGGACGCCGCTGAGGGCAAGGATATTCAGGGTGTTGTTGAACGGTTGCACGGAGGCTACCTGGCCATAGGTCAGGTGCTGCTGACCGGGTTCGAGGATCAGATCGGTGCGGATGCCCCCCAGGTTGGTCAGTGCCACCTGTGCACCCAGCGCGCGGGTGGCGTGCAATTGCGCATCGGCAATCAGGTCGCCCATGGCCGACTCGCCGGCGTCGTTGAGGGTACGGTTGATTTCGCCGGTGGCGATTCGGGCCACGGGTTGGTTCAGGTGTTCGTTGCTGCGCGCTTCAATATCGGCCTGCAATGCGGCAATTTCTGGCAGCGGCGGATAACGGGCGGGGTCGACCACAATATTCTGTGCTCGGGCATCGAGCAGTTGGTGGTTGACCGGGTCCAGGGTGAGGGTGATATGAGTCAGCAGGCGCCCGAACGAGCTGCCCTGGGTGATCAGCTTGTCGCCCAGACGGCACAGGTAGCCCTGGTGGGTATGGGCGGTAATCACCACTTTGATTTGCGGGTCCAGACGCTTGGCCACGTCGACGATATCGCCCTTGAGCTGGCTGCAATCCTGCTGGTCGAAGCGCTCTGCGGTTTCACCGCCCTGGTGAATCACCGCAACCACCGCATCCACCCCGAGCTTGCGCAGTTCGGGCAGTTGCGCGTTGATCGCCTGGGCCTCGTCAATGGTATACAGGCCGTCCATGCTCTGCTTGCTGACATAGGCCGGGAGGTCGCGCAACACCGCGCCGACAAAGGCGATTTTGGCGCCGTTGGCCTGCTCGATACGGTAGGCGGGCAGCAGTGGTTTGCCGGTTTGCGCATCGATCAGGTTGGCCGCCATATAGGGGAAGCGCGTGCCGCTGTAGTTGTTGTCAAACTGGCAGGCTTTGTCCGGGCGCGGCGACACGCAGCCGCCATTGATCTGGCGTTGCAACTCCAGTTTGCCCAGATCCAGTTCATGGTTGCCGACCACACTGAACTTGAGCCCCAGTTCCCCGAGGGCTTCGAGCGTTGGCTCATCGGCCCACATCGAAGACATCGGCGGGCTGCCGCCGATCATGTCTCCCGCGCCAATCAACAGCAGTTGCGGGTCCTGTTTGCGCAGTTCACCAACCACCCCGCTCAGGGCGTTGATACCCCCCGCCTTGAGCGACACTTTGCCAGTCGGCGCCGTGGCATCGGCATAGGTGAACGGGGTGGCGGCCAGATTGCCGTGAAAGTCGTTGATCGCGGCAATATTCACATCGACCGGTTTGGCCGGCTGCTGGCAGGCGCCCAGCACCAGCGCCAGTGGAATGACCAGGCCGGCACTGTGCAGGCGCGAAAGTACATTGGACATGGGGGCTCCTCGATGTGGCTCAGGCAGTACGCGGCTGGCCGACGTGTACGGGGGCGGACGCAGCCGTGGCGACGTATTGCGTACCCAGGCCCGCGCGCAGCAGGAGCATCTTGAGGTTGTCGTTGATCAGTTCAAGGCGATCCTGCAGGTGGCTGTTGAAGACCATGCCCACCAGTGCGATGGCGATACCCAGTGCGGTCGCATACAGCGCCGTGCCTATGCCGCGGGACACTTCACCCGGGTCGGACACCCCGGCTTCGGCCAGTGCCTTGAAGGTGTCGATAATGCCCATGATGGTGCCGAGCAAACCCAGTAATGGCGCGCCGGCCACCACCGCTTCGAGGATCCACAGGCTGTGCGACAGACGCCCGCGCATCGAGATATAGATTGCCTGGGCAAGGTCTTCCAGTTCCTGATGCGAGTGCAGGTGACGGCGCCCGTCGTAGATCTGCGAGACCAGCTGCAGGGGCAGGCTGTCGCGTTCAGTCAGGGCCTTTGGCAGGTCATCGACACTGCGCACCCGGGCGTTGATTGCCGGGAGTAACTGGCGTGCCTTGCGCAGCGAGTAACTGAAAAAGATGCAGCGTTCGACGACCACAAAGGCGGCCAAGGCCGCAGCGCCGTACATGACGTAGAAGGTGATGTCGTGGAGCAGATTCATGTTCATTCGGGGTGTCCTCTCAATACGTTCATGACCCGGGCCTGCCGTGCTGGCAGGCCCGGGTGCGGGGGTCAGAAGCTGGCTTCGAAAGAGACCATGGCCGTGCGTTCTTCACCGACGTTGTAGTACGGCGTGGCGGCGCTGACGCCGTTGACCGGTGCGGCGTTGAGCACCACGGTGCGCGCCGATGACAGGTATTCCTTGTCAAACACGTTGAGCATCGAGACGCGAATGGCCGCCGACTTGAGGATCTTCTTGTCCACCGGCAGGCGTACCCCGGCGTTGATATCGAAGGTGGTACGCCCGGAGATTTCCTGGTCGTTGGTCAGGTCGCCGTAGTAGCTGCCCACATACTTGGCGGCCACGTTGCCGTAATAGCGCTTGTTGTCGTAACCCAGGCTGGCGTTGAGCATGTTCTTGGGCACGTTGGCCAGTTGCTTGCCGGAGGTTGGCAGCTCCTTGTTGCGTGTGGTCACGTCGTCCTGCTGCTCGGCGCTGGTGTAGGTATACGAGGTGTAGTAGTTGAAGTTGTAGGGCAGCAGGCCGCTCCACTCCAGCTCCAGGCCCTTGTTGACCACGCTGCCGACGTTGAGCATTTCGTAGTCACCGTCCGCATTGGTGGTCGACAGCTGGCGATCCTTGTACGAGATATGGAACAGGGTGGCGCTCAGCAGCATGTCGTCCTGGCTGAAACGCCAACCCAGTTCCTGGTTCCAGCTCAGTTCCGGGGCCAGGCTGATGGAGTCGCCGGCGTTGTAGAGCACATAGTTGGGCGGCGTGCGCATATTGCGCGTGACGTTGTAGAACGCCTGGTTCTGCTCGTTGATCTGGTAACGCGCACTGAAGTTGGGCAAAAACTCGTGGTACCTGGCATCACGCTTTTCGGGTGCGCTGTACAGGCTGCCGAGGTTGTTGCCGTCGCGTTCGACGTACTGGTACGCGATGCCGCCGGTGAGGGTCAGGTCAGGGGTGACCGTCCACATGTCCTGCACCCAGACTTTCTGTGCCGGGGTGACGGTGTACTGATGACGGCCCTGTACCGTGGCGCCATTGTTGTCCTTGAGCTGGTTACCACTGTTGTAGTCGCCCCAGATATCGTCCGGCGTGCCATTCTCGGTGATGCTGATAAACGGCTGGGTCTGGCGCTGGCGTGCGCGTTCGTACCAGTAGCCGACATCGATGCTGTGAGCTTCGTTGAAGTCCCACTTGAGTTTGGTGTTCACGCCAGGGCGCCAGCTTTCCGTCCACGATGGCCGGTAGTAGGTGTCATAGGCCAGACCCTTGAGGTCGTAGTTGCCGGCCTTGTCGCTGGTCGATGACAGTCCGGTCGCCGATTGGCCGCTGAAACTGCCGCCATTGGACCAGAAGTAGTAGGGCGCAATGGTCAGCGCCAGATCGTCACGCAACTGAAAGCGCTGGGTCAGGGTGGCCGAGGCGTTTTCAAACGGGTTGCGGTTGATCTTGTAATACTGGGTCAACTTGCCACTGCTGTTGTAGATCGGTACTTCGGCATAATCGAGACCGCGCCCCGACTTCTGGAACTGTGCCTTGCTCAGGGTGTTGTAGTTGTAGTTTTCCTGGGTACTGTATTTAAAAATGGCATTGGTCGAGTTGCCATTGCCATCTTCGAACAACGTATTCCATTCAACCCTGTCGGCGCGAACAGTGCCTTTGCCGCGCCACTTTTCGCCTTCGGTATGGGAGGCCGAGACAAAGGTTTTAAAACCATTCAGATCGCCAGTGTTAATCCGTGCGAATGATTTGTTCAAACTGTTGGAACCGACCGATTGTTTGACAAAGACGCCGAAGTCCTTGGTCGGGCGCAGGGTCACCAGGCCGATATTGCCGCCGCTGGAACCGATATGCGGGCCGTCGATTTCCGAAGAGCCTTGGGTAACGAAGACTTCACCGAGGTTTTCCGGGTCGCCGAGCAGGTTGGCATACACCGCATAGTCGCCGGAATCGTTGATCGGGATACCGTCCGAGGATACGCCGACCTGGTCGGAGTTCATCCCGCGCATGGTGAAGCTGGTGCCGCTTACTCCTGATGCGTCGGTGCTGGAAACGTTGATGCCCGGGGTGTACTTGAGTTTGTCGATGGCGTTGGCAGTGGGTGCCATTTCGTCCATCGCCTCTTTGGTTACAGTGGAACGGCCCTTGGCACTTTCTTCCTGAACCATAAGGCCATTGCCCAGGCTTTGCCCGGTAACTTTAACGTTGCCTATATCAACCGAATCTTGCGCGAGCGTTGACAGCGTCCAGCCGCCAACCCCAACGGCCAGTAGCGTTGCGAATAAAGTATTGAGTTTCAAAACAGTTTCCCCTAAGCGTAAGTGTCAGAGCTGAAATGCTTTTAGTTATGGTTCTATGTTGTATACAAGCGTGGCGCTGAAACGGTATTTATCCTTGCCCGAGAAACTTTCCTCGGGGAAGGGCACAACTTTGTCGAGGCGTTGCAAGCTGGTTTGTGCGGCGCGATTGAGCAGCATGTTGCTCGCCTTCTTTTCAATGCCCGAGTCGAGCACCTTGCCGCTGCGGTCAACCAGCAGCCACACCACCACATTGCCTTGGGGGCGTTGCAGTGAAGCCTCGCGACCTCGCGGGTATTGCTTGTATTTTTCCAGCTCCGCCAGCAGGCGGGCGATATAGCGGCTCTCCAGGTCTGGCGAATTCGTGCGCGGTGCCGGGGCGGCCGGTGGAGCTGGCGCCGCGAGGGCTGGCGCGGCAGCTACCGGGGAAGGCGCAGGTGCCTGAGCCACGGTTTGCGGCCTGGGTACTGGCGGCACGGCTTTGGCTACCAGCGGTTTTGGCTTGGGCGGCGGCGGTTTGGGCGCAAGTGGCTTGGGTTTGGGCGGTGGTGGCGGCTCGACGACGATGGCCTCAACCACTTCCTCGATCGGTGCTGGCAGTTCGGCGACCTGTTCCGGCTCGGGTTCCGGCGGCGGTGGCGGTAGCAGTTCATCGAGGTCGACCAGGGCCACTTCGACTGCGCTGTCGTCGTACTTGGGCGTGATTTTCAGGTCCGGGTCCATGGCGCTGTGCACGGCGACGGCCAGCAGGCAGATGGCCGGCAAGCACGCGATGGCTTTGCGTGATTTGAAAAAAACCGACATGGCCTAGAGCTTCCGGGTCGCGATGGAAACGGAAGAAAAACCGCTGCCCTTGAGGACGTCCATCACACTCACCAGGCGGGCCACTTCAACGCCGGCATCACTGTTGAGGATGATCACCATCTTCTCGTCGGGTTTTTCCAGGCCCTTGAGGCGGGCAATCAGGTCGGCCTGGTTGAGGTCCTGGCCGTCCAGTTGCAGGCGGTCTTGCAGGCCCAGGGTGATCACGGCCTTGTTTTGCGGCTTGAGTTGCTGGGCGTGGGCGGCGCCCGGCAACTGAGTCTTGATGCCGAGTGCCGGGATCACGTTGAGACTGATCAATACGAAAAACACCAGCAAGAACATCATGACGTCGATCATCGGAATGATCTCGATATGCAGGCGTTTTTTCTTAGGTTCTTCCCAGCTTCGCATCACATGCACTCCAGTCCACAGAGGGGGTCAAAAAAAGCTGACCATCCGTTCAGTTTTTCACTTGTGGTTTGCCAGAGCGTAAAACGTGCAAAACCTGTCTCAAGTGACAGGTTGCAAAGGTAGAGGGGTGCTGTTTCATTTTGATTTCAGATTTTGTGTATTTTTTTGTTTTTTTTAATATCGAAACTAAACTGATTTTTGCGCTTAAAAGCGCCGTATTTTCAATATTTTGCAGGCATTTACCTGAAAGAGCCTTACGTGGCTGGGTGGCCAGGATAATTTTTTAAAAACTTGACAGGTCTGTCAGCTTATAGATTCGGCGTCAGGAATCATTCGCCATAACGCTTTTTTTCCAGGGTTTTGGCTGTGAAGATATCAAAGTGCTACTAATCTGTTGTTGTTATGCAAAGGCATTGGCATGATGATATTCATCTAAAGTGTCGGCTATTGAGATCAAGGGTTTAGCGGAGCGAACGCCATGCAGTTATTCAAAAAGTTGTTGAATATTTTGGGGCAGGCTGACTGCAAGCGTGAACGCGCAGCAGAGCTATTGCTCAAAGCGCCCGAGTTCGAAAGCCTCAAGCGTGATCTCAATATCGTTGAGCAAGCCCGGCGCCACGGTGAGCAGGGCTATCCGCCTGTGGAAGCCACCCGGTTGACGGCCGTCGAGGAAAAGATCCGCGTCACGCTTGAATCGGAACGTGACAAGGCCCTGGCCTGGGCCGAGTCATGGATCGCCCTGATCGAAAAGCGTCTCGACACACTGGATATCACCCGTACGGTGAATAACTGCGTGCAGGTAGATCAAGACTTCGAGCGTGCTGCCAACAGCCTGGTGAGTGATTACGCCGTCCGTTTGCAGCGCCTGGAATACAGCGCGCGTGAACGTGAGGCTGAATTGTGCGCGTTCAAGGCACAAAACCACGGCGGTTCTGGCAAACAGCGCAAACGTCGCAATGAAGCCTTGAGTGTTTATCAGGATGAAATAGCCGATGTGCGCAACGAGCTGCTGGCCCTCAAGGGCGAGTATCTTGAGAAGCTTGAAGCGGATGTACTGGCGTGCAATGAGCAACTGGTCAGTTACCAGTCGACACTGGATGAAAAACGCAATGTGAAACCGCGTCTGGCCAGTGGTTTGAACAAGGCCGAGATGATTCTGGCGGGGCTTGTGCAGTGTTATCGCGCCGAGAACCAGCTGTATCGCAATGGCCGGCGGGTGCCTGCTTATTTCAGTGAAAGGATTGCCCTGCAGGCGATCCAGTTACCCGACAGCGATACCGCCGAGGATGAAATTCGCCTGGCTTCGCAACAGTTGGCGCTGACAGATTTGATCGAACAGCTTGAGCAGATTCGCGGGCGCATTCAGGCGTGTTTCTATCAGAAATACAGCCAGTTGATGCCGCTGTCCTGGCTGCCTGAGTACCCGCCGGTGATGGAAAACCGCATCGCCGCAGAACCGGTTTAACGCCCCGCGGGCTGGTTGTCTAGGACCCGCCCAGGGTGGCCGCTGTCAGCAGCAGATAGCGGGCGCCCTTGGCCAGGGTCACGATCAGCACGAAACTCCACAGCGGTTCGCGCATGACCCCGGCGATCATGGTCAGCGGGTCGCCGATAATCGGCACCCAGCTCAGCAGCAGTGACCAGCGGCCATAGCGCAGATAAAAGCGTTGGGCCTTGTCGAGCTTTTGTTCGCTGACCGGGAACCAGCGTTTGTGCCGAAAGCGCTCGACAGAACGGCCCAATAGCCAATTCAATACTGACCCCAGCACATTGCCCAGGGTGGCGACTGCCAGCAGCGTCAGGGCGACGTATTTGCCGGACAGCAGCATGCCGACCAGCACGGCTTCCGATTGCATGGGCAGCAGCGATGCAGCGCCGAAGGCGGCGAGAAACAGGCCCAGATAGCTGGTTAATTCAAACACTCAGGTGTCGCCTTGCGGGCTGTTTTTGCAGGGGCGGGTACTCTAATGCTTTATTGGGCTTGTGTGGACCCTGTAGTCGCTGCCGAAGGCTGCGAAGAGGGCGTAAGCCCCCGTTATCTGGAATACCCTGAAGAACAGCTCGCAGCCTTCGGCAGCGACTACAGGTGTGGCGACGGCTTCAGCACTTCGCGCAATGACGCCGGCAGGGTTTCGCCGTGGCTCATGCCATCGAATGTTTGATATTCAACCGCCAGTCCCGGGATATCACTCAGCTCACCCGCCAGCTGGCGGATCAGTCTGTCTGGCTCGCCGTTGCTCGGGCCGCGCGGGTTGCCGGGTTCGGCCGAGCCGCGCATCAACAGCACATCGGCCTTGTGCCCGTTCATGCGTTGCTTGAAGTCCGCGCCGGGGTGGATGTCGGTCCACCACAGCGACGGGCTGGCCGCTGCGTAACGGGCAAATTCGCCGGGACGGGTGAGCAGGGCGTGCAGTACCAGCAAACCGCCATAGGAATGGCCCCACAAGGTTTGCTCCTGCAGGTTGATCGGTGCCTTGGCCGCCACCGCAGGTCGCATGCGCTCGCGCAACAGGTCAAGAAATACATCCGCACCGCCACTGGGCAACCCGGTCAACGGATCGGTTTGCTCCATGAGTCCAGGTCGGTCCGGGGTGTAGTCGTAAGTGCGGGCATTGCGCTCAATGCGCAGCGGTGTCTGGTAGCCGATCGCGACCAGCAACGGCGCCTTGCCTCGGGCGAGGGCGTGCAGCAAGTCGGCATCCAGTGCGCCGATGGCCGCATTGCCGTCGAGCATCCACACCACCGGGTAGCCGCTTTTCGGTGGTGCGCTGTCGGGCCGGCCGATCCATAGCTGGTAATGGCGCTGGCCATCGGCCGAGTCGATCAGCAAGCGGCTGAAGCGGTAATCCAGATCCGTGCGTTGCAACAGGCGAGTGTCCATCGGCTGGTCAGGCGCGGGTCTTGCCTGTGCTGCCAGCCCTGGCAGGGCCAGGGCAAGCAGTAGCGCCAGAGGGCGGGTGAGGTTTCTCATCAGGCGGTCTCGTCAGGGTCAGAACGAAGCGGTCAGGCTGGTGTAAAGCGTGCGTCCGGGTTCGTTGTACGTCGCGGCCCCGGCCCCGGCAATATTGGCCACGCCCTGGGCGTTGCCTTCACGGAACAGGCGCTTGTCGAACAGGTTGTCGATACCCGTGGTCAGGCTCAGGTTGGCGGTAATGGCGTAGGTACCGCTGATGCCGGCTACGGCATAAGGCGACAACTGGTTATTGGCCGTACCGGTCACGCGGTCGCCGTGGTAGTCGTATTTTTTCGGCGTCTGTTTGCCGTACCAGGCCACGCTGGCCTGCAGCGACAGGTCGTTGGTGGCCTGCCAGTCCAGCATGGAGTTGAGGGTATAGCGCGGCGTGACAGACAGGGCGTCACCGGTCTGCTTGTTTTTCGATTGCAGCATGTAGGTGAAATTGTTGGTCCAGGTCACTTGCGCTGCCAGGGGCAGGGTCAAGGTGCCTTCGAGGCCTTCAACCAGTGCCTTGGGCACGTTTTCCCATTGATAGATCGCTGCATTGGCGTAGCTGCCGGTACCACCGATGGCATTGCCGATGGGGCTCAGGCCGGACTCGATCTTGTTTTTGTAATCGTTGCGAAAGTAAGTCAGGCCAGCGACCACGCCGTTGTCCTTGTACTCGATGCCCAGTTCCTTGTTGACGCTGGTTTCGGCTTTCAGGTCGGCGTTGCCTTGCAGGTAGCAACTGGTGCTCTGCCCGTAGCAACCCTGGCCGCGGCTGTAGAGCAGGTAATCGGGGTTGAGCTGGTACAGGTTCGGCGCTTTGTAGGCGCGGGCGATACCGGCCTTGAGGGTGACGGTGTCGGTCAGGACATGGGACAGGTTGAGCGACGGGCTCCAGTTATTGCCGACCACGCTGTGATGGTCCAGGCGCAGGCCCGGCGTGAGCATGGTGCCCGGCAGCAGCTCGATATTGTCGGCGGCAAACAGCGAGAAAATCTGCGCCGAGGATGCCGTGCTGCGGTTGCTGCTGCTCAGGCCCGCGACCGTACCGCCTTCGCTGGTGGATTGGGTGTTGGCGCTGGGGTCGTCGAGTTTTTGCTGGGTCCATTCGCTGCCCAGGGTCAGGGTCTGGTCGAAGCCTGCGTGCAGCGGCAGGTTGAGCTCGCCGTGGGCGGTCAGGTCGCGCAATACCGCAGTATAGAAATCACCACTGCTGAAGATCCCTTCGGTACCACCCGCCAGGCCTTCATTGATCCGCGTGTTGCGGGTTTTTTCGTATTGCAGGTAGGCCATGCTGTTACCAAAGTCCCATTCGCCACGGTGGGTCAGAGCGTAGGTTTCGCGGTAGGTACGGTTGGTCTCGTGGCCCAGCAGGCTTTTGACGTAGGCGTTGCTGTTGGTGTTTTGCGTATCGCCGGTATAGAGGTTGCCCTGGCGGCTGTAACCGGCCTCGAAGTCGAGGGTCTGCTGCGGGGTCATGTGCCAGCTGAGAAGGCCGTTGACATCCTTGTTGCGCACGCCTTCGCGGCCAGCGGGCAGGGTGCCCGCCTGGTTACCGGTACGGGCCGATTCATGGCCAGCGTTGATGTCCCAGTCATCGGGGTCGGTCTTGGCGATATTGCCGTACACGCGATAGCTCAGGTTGTCGGTGAGCGGGCCGTTGAGGCCGAAACTCACGCGTTTGCTGGCGCCTTCATCCTTGTGGGTGGGGAAGTTGGAGTACACCGTCACGTCGCCATGGGTTTGGGCCCCGGCCTGTTTGGTGATGATATTCACCACGCCGCCAGCCGCGCCGTTGCCGTAGAGGGCTGCTGCCGGACCGCGCAGTACTTCGATGCTTTCTACCTGATCGGCCGGTACCCAGTTGGTATCGCCACGGCTGTCACGCTCGCCGCGCCAGCCGTAGCGCACCGAGTTGCGGCTGTTGACCGGCTTGCCATCGACAAGGATCAGGGTGTTTTCCGGGCCCATGCCTCGGATGTCGATCTGGCGGTTGTTGCCGCGCTGGCCGCTGGTGGAGTTGCCGGTGAGGTTGACGCCGGGCATGGTGCGGATGATCTGCGACAGGTCATTGGCCGGCGGGCGTTTCTTGATATCTTCGGCGGTAATTACCGATACGCCCGGGGCTTGTTTGGTTTCTTCCAGGGCCGTGGCGACCACGTTGGTGTTTTCCAGCTCCAGCGCAGCAGCGGCATGCACGGAGCTGGCCAGCAAGCAGCAGCCGGACAGAACGAAGGGAGCGATAGGGCGCAGCGCATGTTGCAACATCGAGTGATCTCCGGGACAGCCTGATACAGGAAGATCACGAATGATAATGACTGCTAATTGAGAGTAAAGCGCATTAACTTTCTAAACACTTCACTGTGGGAGCGGGCTTGCTCGCGATGGGATCGCCGCTGTTTGTCTGCTACACCGCGCTGGCGGCATCGCGGGCAAGCCCGCTCCCACAGGGTTTTCTGTTTCAGTCAGGGGGGCGCGCAGCTGGCAAAAGCATATGCATGCACAACCCCGGTTCGCCGTTGCTCGCCCATAGCCGGCCCTGTTGCAGTTCAATGGCTCGCTGGGCAATCGCCAGGCCCAGGCCGAAGCCTTCGCCGATCGAGCCCTTGAGGCGCTGGTAGGGCACGAACAGGCCGGCCAGGTCTGACGGGTCAACACCGGGGCCTTCGTCGCTCAGAAACAGGTGCCAGGCATCACCTTCACGCCAGCCGCTCAGGGTCACTTTGGCGCCGGGCGGCGAGTAGCGAATGGCATTGCGCAGCAGGTTTTCCAGGGCCTGGGCCAGGCTGTCGAGGTGTACCTGCACACAGCAGTCAAGGCCCAGCAGGCAGGGCAGGCGCTCTTTTGGCCAGCCGCTTTCAAAGCAGGCGTCCTCACACAGGGCTTCCCACACTGACAGCACCAGCACCGGTTCGCTGGCCAGCTGTGGACGCTCGGTATCCATCCAGGCCAGGTTGAGGGTGTCTTCGAGCAGTCGCTGCATATCGTCGATTTCACGGTCCAGACGCTGGCGCATTTGCTTCACGGGCAGGTGACTGTCGTGGGCGATGCGCAAGCGCGCCAGCGGGGTGCGCAGTTCGTGGGACAGGGTGCGCAGCAGCAGGCGCTGCTGGTTGAGGCTCTGGCGCAAGCGGGCGGCCATGTGCTCGAAGGCCTGGGCCAGTTCGCCCAGTTCGTCCCGGCGTTCGATCAGCGGCGAGGGTGCGGCGCTGTCCAGGTCATCGGCACGCAGGGCATCGGCGCGGTCACGCAAACGGTTGAGCGGCAGCACCAGATGGCGATAGATCAGCAGCCCCAGCAGGGCGGCCAGCAGGGTTGGCATCACGCCGTGGCTGAGGACGTGGGTCCAGGGTGTCAGGCCGCCGGGCAGCAGCCGCTCGGGGAGCTGGAGCACCAGTTGACCCTGCTCCGGTTGCCCGGGAAAGGGGATGCTGACATAGGGCAACTAGTCCTGCAGACGTCGGCTCATGGGCCAGTTCAGTTGGCGCATAAAGGTCAGTTGGCGATAGTTTTCGGCGTTGAGCGGGGTATTGCTCAGGCTTTGCAGGGTTGGCCCCAGCACGGTTACCCAGGTGCCTTCGCTGGCCGCCAGCTGTTCGGTAAAACGGGCCAGCCCGGGCGTGCCCTGACTGTGCCAGATGCCCTCAGCCTGCCGGGCGTAATCGGCAAGGTATTGCTGGTCGGCGGCCGAGAGAAAGTAGGTGCGGCGCTCGGCCGACACCCCCCAGATCCAGATGATCCACGTCAGCAGCAGGCAGAAGGCGATTTGCAGCAGGGCCAGTTTCCATAACAAGGGATGGCGACGCATCAGGGTTTTTCCATGCCGACCAGAATATAGCCCTGGCCACGCACGGCCTGGATCTGCAAATGCCAGGCGCCGATGGCTGCCAGCTTGCGGCGCACATTGCACACATGCACATCCAGGCCGCGATCCAGCCGGGTGTAGATGCGGTGCAACACATGCCGATAGAGAAACGCCTTGCTCAGCGGCTCGCCACCATGTTCGTGGAGGGTGATCAGCAGGCGGAATTCGGAGTGGGTCAGGCCTGCACTCTGGCCATTGTGCAGCACGTCCTGGGCCTGCTCATCGAAGGTCAGCAGCGGGTTGGGCGGCGGCAGCGGCGGGCGCTGCAACATCGCCATGCGCCGCAGCAGGGCATCGGTGCGGGCGTCCAGCTCGGCCAGACTGAAGGGCTTGGGCAGGTAGTCGTCGGCGCCGCGGGTGAACCCGGTGATGCGGTCCTGCTCGTTGCCCAGTGCCGACATCAGCATCACCGGTACGTCCTGCTGCTGGCGCAAGGCTTCAAGCAGGGCCAGCCCGTCCATGCCGGGCAGCATGATATCGAGCAGCACCAGATCGAAACACTGGGCCTGCAAGGCATTCAGGCCTTGAATGCCGTCGCTGCAAGACGTCACGGCAAAGCCGCGTTGCAGCAGGTGTCGCTCCAGGTCGTGGCGCAGCCTGAAGTCGTCTTCGACGAGGAGTAAACAGGGGGAAGTGGGCATGGTGCTCTAATGAGAATATTTCACATTTGCGAATATCCCAGAATGGGCCGCACAGCGCAATTGCTATGAAGCCAGGCGGGGGTCGCCAGGCACAGCGGATCTGATCAACTACAGGTCGGATTCGCACAAAAAAGCCAGGCCTGTATCTGTTCGAATGATCCCCAACGACCCGCCTGACGGCGGCTTCTGATGCTCGATCACCGACAAGGATACAGGCCATGCAAATGCCCAAAACCATCCAGATCAAAAATGGCGAAAAGGTCACGCCGACATTCTCGGCCCAGGAGTACGCCAGCCGCCAGAGCAAGTTGCGGGCGTATATGGCGCAGAACAATATTGATGCCGCTGTGTTTACCTCGTACCACAACCTTAACTACTACAGCGACTTTCTGTACTGCTCGTTTGGCCGCAACTACGCGCTGGTGGTGACCCAGGACAGCGCCGTGACCATCAGCGCCAATATCGACGGTGGCCAGCCGTGGCGCCGGACCATGGGCACAGACAACATCGTGTACACCGACTGGCAGCGCGACAACTACTTTGTAGCGATCCAGCAGGCGCTGCCCAAGGCGGGGCGCATCGGTATCGAGTTCGACCACATGAACCTGCTCAATCGCGACAAGCTCGCCAGCCGCTACCCCCAGGCCGAGTTTGTGGATATTGCCGCGCCGTGCATGCGCATGCGCATGATCAAGTCGGCGCAAGAACACGCGATCATCCGTCACGGCGCACGGATTGCCGATATCGGTGGTGCGGCCATCGTCGAAGCCTTGCGTGATCAGGTGCCGGAATATGAAGTGGCGCTGCATGCCACCCAGGCGATGGTGCGTGAAATCGCCCGCACCTTTCCCGATTCGGAATTGATGGACACCTGGACCTGGTTCCAGTCGGGGATCAACACCGACGGTGCGCACAACCCGGTCACCAGCCGCAAGGTGAACAAGGGCGATATCCTCAGCCTCAACTGCTTCCCGATGATTGCCGGTTACTACACGGCGCTGGAGCGCACCCTGTTTCTCGACCATTGCTCGGACGAGCACCTGCGCCTGTGGGAGGTCAACGTCAAGGTTCACGAGGCCGGTTTGAAGCTGATCAAGCCCGGCATGAAGTGCTCGGACATTGCCCTGCAGCTCAATGAAATTTTCATGGAGCACGATCTGCTGCAATACCGCACCTTCGGTTATGGTCACTCCTTTGGCACACTGAGCCATTACTATGGCCGCGAAGCCGGGCTGGAGCTGCGCGAAGATATCGACACGGTGCTGGAGCCGGGCATGGTGGTGTCGATCGAGCCGATGATCATGATCCCTGAGGGCCGACCGGGAGCGGGCGGGTATCGCGAGCACGACATTCTGATCGTCAACGAACAGGGCGGCGAGAACATCACCCATTTCCCGTATGGCCCGCAGCACAACATCATTAAAAAATAGTCATTGCGCGGCATTGTGGGAGCAGGCTCGCTCCCACTTCGAGCTCGATACCAACGTATGCGCACACAGATTGCGCAGCGTTTTCTGACCTGTTTACCCCTGCCAAAAAGAACACAATGAGGGTATCTGTCATGTCCCATGTCCCGACGTTGCTTGGCGTTTTTCCATCACGCATCTCTTTCTCAGGAGGTGCTCAATGAGTATCCCGAGCGCAAGTATCGCTTTGCCCCTGACCCCCGAACAGCAAGTCGAGCGCCTCAGTGAGCGCAAGGCGTTGCGCCGTGCAGCCACGGCCAGTTTTATGGGCAACTTTGTCGAGTGGTTTGATTACGCGGCTTATGGTTACCTTGCGACGGTTATCGCCCTGACGTTCTTCCCGCAAACCGACACCACCACCGGGCTGCTGGCCACCTTCGCAGTGTTTGCCCTGTCGTTTATCGTGCGCCCGTTCGGTGGGTTGGTGTGGGGCCATTTTGGCGACAAGTACGGGCGACGCAGCGCCTTGTCCTGGTCGATCCTGATCATGACTGTCGCGACTTTTTGCATTGGCCTGTTGCCCACCTATAACCAGATCGGCCTGTGGGCACCGGTGTTGCTGTTATTGATTCGTCTGGTGCAGGGCTTTTCGGCGTCAGGGGAATATGCCGGGGCTTCGGCATTTCTGGCCGAGTATGCCCCTGAGGGCAAGCGCGGTTTTTATACCAGCATCGTACCGGCGAGCACGGCAGCCGGCCTGCTGTTTGGCGCGATGTTTGTCGCGGGCATGCATGCCTTGATGACGGTTGAAAACCTGCACGATTGGGGCTGGCGTCTGCCGTTTCTGCTGGCGGCACCCTTTGGCCTGGTAGGGCGCTATATTCGCGTGCATTTGCAGGACTCGCCCAAGTTCCTGGAGATGGAAAAACGTCTGGAGGCCAAGGAGTGCGCGACCCATGCCCCGGTTCGCGAGTTGCTTACGGTGCATCGTCGGCCGGTGTTGATCGGCATTGGCGTGACCTGTCTGAACGCGGTGGCCTTCTACCTGTTGCTCAGTTACATGCCGACCTACCTGTCGACGGAAATGGGCATGAGCGAGAGTGATTCATTTATCGCGTCTACGGTGTCGCTGGCGACCTACATCGGCCTGATCTTTTTGATGGGCAAGCTGTCGGACCGTTATGGACGCAAGACCATGCTGGTCAGCGCGTCAGTGATGTTTTTGCTGCTGACCTTTCCGCTGTTCGGGATGCTGGGCAACCCGTCGCTGGTGGTGATCCTGATGATCCAGATTGCCTTTGGCGCCATCCTGGCGATGAACGACGGCACCTTGCCGTGCTTTCTGGCCGAGATCTTCCCGACGCGGGTACGTTTCAGCGGGTTTGCCTTCAGCTTTAACGTGGCCAATGCGGTGTTTGGCGGGACTGCGCCGTTTATTGCCACCTGGCTGATCCAAATGACCGGCAACAAAATGGCCCCGGCCTGGTACTTGCTGGCCGCCGCGGCTGTGGCACTGGTGGCGATGCTGGCAAGCCGGGAGACTGCGCACAAGGCGTTGCAAGATTAACCTGCCGCCTCCTACCTCCTCAGCAGCTACAGGAAAACAGTTAAACCGAGTACATATCCGGCATCTGCATCTAACTGCAATATTGGTTTCGCCCTTACGGCGAGTCCCTTTTGTCAAACAGCCACAAAAGGAACCAAAAAGGCCTTGCCCCTGGCGTACGGCCTTCGCTGCGCTCAGGTTCCCTCCTTGCGGTCCCGCTCCGTGGGCCCACTGCGCAGAACCTCCTCTCGGCCTCCCGATGGGGCGGGTAGATCAAGATCAAAAGCCTGCGAGGCGGCCGACCGGCCGGCCTGTTAGCGTCAGTGTGTGCTGCGCAATCTTTGTAGTCGCTGAGGAGCGAAGCGAGGCTGCGATCGGCTGCGAAGCGGCCGTAAAACCTGAGGCCCGCGTGTAACTGTCACACCACCGGTGTCTGATTTTGCGAACGCTTCGTCGCAATGGCGTACCCTCTCGATCGCAGCCTCGCTGCGCTCCTCAGCGACTACAGGAGGCCGCTGGTGTTGTGTTTCTTCAGTGCAACGCCACCTGCTTGCGCTCGCCAATGGGCGATACACCAAACAAGCGGCTGTAGCACTTGGAAAAATGCGCCGCCGAGACAAAGCCGCAGGCCAGGGCGATATCCCGCACTTGCGATTCGCTGCGCAGCAACAGGCTCCGGGCCCGGGCCAGGCGCAACTCAAGGTAGTACTGGCTGGGTGTGCGTTGCAGGTGCTTGTGGAACAGGCGCTCAAGTTGACGCACCGACACTTCGTTCAAGCGGGCCAGGTCTTCCAGGCTGACCGGCTCTTCCAGATTGGCCTCCATGATTGCCACCACCTGACTGAGTTTGGGCTGCGAAGTCCCGAGCTTCTGGCGCAGCGGCACGCGCTGCTGCTCTTGCGGGCCGCGGGCGCGATCGCATAGCAGCAGCTCGGCAGCGTGGGCGGCAATTTCGCGACCCCCCGGTTCACGGGCAATCAGTTGCAAGGTCATGTCCATCGAGGCCACGCCGCCCGAGCAGGTATAGCGGTCACGGTCCAGTTCGAACAACTGGTTGGAAATGATGATCCCCGGGAAATGGTCCTTGAGGGTTTCGATATCTTCCCAGTGGATGGTGCAGCGATAGCCCTTGAGCAGCCCGGCGCGGGCCAGCCAGTAGCTGCCGGTGCAGATGCCGCCCAGGGCAACGTGTTCGTGGGCCAGCTTGCGCAACCAGTTGAGCACCGGACGGCTGCTGAGGTGGGAAACGATCGGGTTTGAACCCACCACCAGCAATATGTCCAGTTTTGGTGCGTCACCCACCACATAGTCGGGCAGGATGCGCATGCCGTTGCTGGCGGTGACCGGGTCGAGGGTGGGGGCGATGATGACGGTGCGAAACATCTCGCAGCGCGCCGCCATATTGGCCATGCGCAGGGTTTCGATGGCCGAGGCAAAACCGATAGTGGTGAAGTTTGGTATCACCAGAAAGCCCACGGTCTTAACTGCAGGCATGTTTATCGGTGACGCTGTAACAGGCGTTGCCATCCTTACGCTCCTTTTTATGATCCGGGACGCCTCTGGCGTCGGGGTTCACCCAGGTTATTGCATCGCCAGAGCGAAACTGGCGGTGCAAGGCACTGTGCTGTAGGGCGTAAGGAAGCATTTGTTGTGCCAGTGGCTAACAGCTTGTTATTGCGGCAAAAACTTATCGCTGACATAGGCCGAATAGTCGGGCAGAACCGTTTCGATCTTGCCCTGATCCTTGAGGAACAGGGCGGTTGCGGCGATATCTTTGGCCGTGCCACCCCCCAGCAACTGCGCTGACTTTTGTTCGGCCGTCGAAGGGAAGTGCGCCCCGTGCAACAACTCGGGGATATCTTCGGGGCTGGCGCCGGTTAGCCTGGCGATTTTCTGGACCTGCGGCGAATCAGTCGTCCAGGCTGCCTGGTGGGCGTTGTAGTCGGCGATGGCGTTGAGACTGACTTCGGCGAATTTAGCGACAATCTCCGGGTGTTTGTCGGCGAAATCCTTGCGTGCGACCCACACTTCAAAGGTCGGCGCGCCCCATTCGCTGACCTGGCCTGCATCAGTGAGGATTTTCCCGGTCTTGCGGATTTCCCCCAGCGCAGGGGACCAGGTGAACGCGCCGTCGATGTCGCCACGTTTCCAGGCTGCAGTGATTTGTGCCGGGCTGAGGTTGACCACCTTGACCTGCTGCGGGGTGAGGTTCCAGTGCTTCAGCGCGCCCAGCAGGCTGTAGTGTGAAGTCGAGACAAAGGGCGTGGCGATGGTTTTGCCGATCAGGTCTTGCGGCCCGTTGATCCCGCTGCCGTCCCTTACTACCAGGGCTTCGGAACCCTTGATCTGCGCGGTGACGATAAAGGTCACCAGCGGCACATTGCGCGAGACCGCGGCAGCCAGCGGGCTGGACCCCAGATTGCCGATCTGCAGGTCACCGGATGCCAGGGCCGACACCACCGCAGGGCCCGAGTCAAAACGGCGCCAGTCGATCTTTTTACCGATGGCTTTCTCGTAACTGCCCTCGGCCTGGGCCAGCTTGGTGGGGTCGATACCGGTGATATAGCCGATGGTCAAATCAGCCGCCTGCGCGCCGAAGCTGAGGCCTGCGATGGAAAGAGCAATCAGGAGTGTGCGCACGGACATGGGCTGGACCTTGTTGTAAAAGGGTAAAAAAAGGAATGTCCGGCGGTCCGGTAGAGTGAATCTAAGTGCTTTAAATCAAAGGGGAAAATACCGTTTTGGAACTAGCTTAGAGCACCCGGCCGCGGCGCCTGGTTGCGGGGTGCATGATCCGCGTCAAACGGGGTGGCGGTAAAAGCCGGTACAAACGTCCTGTGAGGAGTCCATAACAAAACCAGCACGGCCCGTTTCGAGGGGACCACCCCAGATCGACGCCTTAAAGGAATAACGCGATGCTTTTTACTTTTCCACGTCTGGCGCTCGCCGGCCTGACGTTGCTGTGTACCCTTGAGGTGCACGCCAGTGAGCCGATCACGGCAGCCAACTCCGAAAAAAACCTGATTGAGCGCGGCCAGTATGTAGCCCGGCTCGGTGACTGCATTGCCTGCCATACCGCCAAGGGCGGAGCCGTGATGGCGGGCGGGCTGGAGCTGAAAACACCGATGGGCACGATTTATTCGAGCAACATCACCCCGGATGCCGCAACGGGTATCGGCCAGTACAGTTTTGAACAGTTCGACAAGGTCATGCGCCAAGGCGTGACGCCTGCGGGCCAGAACCTGTACCCGGCGATGCCGTATCCGTCTTACGCGAAGATGAGCGAAGATGATATGCGCGCCCTGTACGCCTACCTGATGCAGGACGTAGCGCCGGTAAAAATGGCCAATCTTGAGGCCGATATGGGCTTCCCGTTCAACCAGCGCTGGGGGTTGGCCCTGTGGAATTGGGCGTTTGTCGACACTCAGCCGTTCGTGCCCGATCCGGCGAAAAGCCCCGAGCTGAACCGTGGTGCTTATCTGGTGCAGGGTTTGGGGCATTGCGGTTCATGCCACACGCCGCGCGGCATTGCCTTTCAGGAAAAGGCCATGAGCGACACGGGCAGCGCTGGCAAGCATTATCTGGCGGGGGAAACCGTTGAAGACTGGCGGGCCTTGAGCCTGCGTAACCTGTGGACGGTGGAAGACACCGTGCAATTGCTCAAGACCGGTCAAAACCGTTTTGCCACGGTCTCGGGCAATATGGCCGACGTGATTCACCACAGTACCCAGCACTTTACCGACGAAGATTTGACTGCCATCGCCAGCTATTTGAAATCGCTTCCCGCAGGCAAGGATGATTTGCCGATGCCGGCTGTGGCGATCACACCTGCCAAGGCGCCGGATACCTTGTACAGCAGCCGTGGCGGCCTGGGTTACACGCAGTTCTGCGCCGATTGCCATCGCCCGGACGGCGGCGGGGTCAAAGGCATGTTCCCGCCGCTGAACGGCAACCCGGGCATCGTTGCGGCCAATCCGACTACACTGCTGCATATCACCCTGACCGGCTGGAAAACCCCGCAAACAGCGGCGCACCCACGGGTCTACACGATGCCCGGGTTTGCCCGGCTGCAGGATGATGAGATCGCCGAGATCCTCAGTTTTGTACGCAGCAGTTGGGGCAATGCCGCCCCGGCGATCAAACCCGCGCAAGTGGCCAAGATGCGCAAGCAGCTCAACCCTTCGACTGACGACGAAACAGCCTTCGTCACCCCGCGACTGGCCAACTTGCTTGGCGCCGCCAATGCCGACCAGGTTGTGCGCGGCATGCGCCTGCACCTGCAAACCAAGGCGCTGCTGCCGGATAACGTCGGCAATGCACTGAACTGCACCAGTTGCCACTTGAACGCAGGCACCGTAGCCGATGGCTCGCCTTTTGTCGGGGTCTCGGCGTTCTTCCCCAGCTATGCGCCACGGGCGGGCAAGGAAGTGACACTGGAGGAGCGGATCAATGGATGTTTCCGTCGCTCGATGGATGGCAAACCGTTGCCGGTGGCCTCGGCCGACATGCAGGCGATGGTGGCGTATTTTGACTGGATGAAAATGAACACCGTGGCGGGTGACAAGGTCGCCGGTCGGGGCGTGGGCAAGGTTGACCCGGCGATCGTCCCCGACCCGGCAAACGGCAAGGTGATTTATGCGCAGCAATGTGCGGTGTGCCACGGTGATAACGGTCAGGGCTTGAAGCATGCCGACGGCAGCTTTGTATACCCGCCGCTGTGGGGTGATGAGTCGTTCAATATCGGGGCGGGCATGGCGCGCACCTACACGGCGGCGGCGTTCGTCAAACGCAATATGCCGATCGGCTTTCACGAGAAATTCCCGTTGGGGCAGGGTGGTCTGTCGGATCAGGAGGCAGTGGATGTGGCTGAGTACTTCTCCCATCAGCCGCGGCCTGATTTTGTCGACAAGGCCAAGGACTGGCCCAAGGGCGGCAAACCTGTGGATGCGCGGTACTGACAGCAAGAGCCTCACAGGCCAAATCGGCGGTTTGCCGGGATTGAGTGAAAAAATCCCAAAAAAAAGCCCCGCGACCGAATGTGCGCGGGGCCAAAAAATGGTTGGTTGCGGCCAACCAAAGGAGCTCGTTGAATCAGTGCGCGCTGGCGACGGTCTCGGCTTGCCAGCCACCGCCCAGTGCTTTGTAAATAGCCACTACGCCGCGATACAGCTCAACCTCGGCCTGGGCCTGGCTGTCTTCGGCCGCCAGTCGCTCGCGTTGGGCGTCGAGCAGCACCAGAAAGTCCACTGTCCCTTCGCGATAGCGAATGGCCGCGAGGTCCGCTGCCGTTCGGCTGGACTCGCTTTGGCGGATCAGCGACACGAGTCGCTGTTGGCGTTTGCCGTAATCACTGAATGCGTTTTCCGACTCTTCCAGAGCCAGCAGCACCTGCTGCTCGTAGCTGGCCAGAGCGCCATCGGCTTCTGCGTCAGCACCGCGCAATCGTGCCCGCACGCTGCCAAGGTCAAAGGCCGGCCAGGTGATGCGCGGACCCAGTGCCCAGGCATTGGCCGCCGCCGAGCCGATTTGCGAGCCACGCCCGGCGGTAAAGCCAAGGAAACCGCTAAGGCTGACCCGCGGGAACAGGTCGGCCTTGGCCACGCCGATTCGGGCCGTCGCCGCTGCCAGCTTGCGCTCGGCACTCATGATGTCCGGGCGACGTTGCAGCAGGTCGCCGGGGTTGCCAATATTCAGCGCCTTGGCAATGGCCGGCAGCTGTTTAGGGCTCAGGTCGACGCTTAATTGCTCAGGCCGCTGGCCGAGCAAGGTGGCAATACGATTGCGCTCGCGCACCTGCTCGGCCTGCAATTGCGGCACGCTGGCTTCAACCGAGGCGAGGCGGGCGTCAGCGCGCACCACGTCCAGTTGGTCGCCAACCCCGGCATCACGCAGGCTTTCGGTGATGGCCTTGGAGTCCTGCTGGTTTTTCAGGTTGTCCAGGGCGATGCGCTCACGCAGTTGGGCGCCGCGCAATTCACCATAGGCATCCACCAATTCTGCAATCATCGTGACTTGCAACTGATACAGGTCGGCTGCAGCGGCCTGCTCGTCAGCGTCGCTGGCTTCCAGCTCGCGCTGGATACGGCCAAACAGGTCGACTTCCCAGGCCATGTCCAGGCCCAGGTCGTAACGCTCGCTGTTGACGCGTTTTTCGGTCTGGCCCGGGATCTGGCCCTTGCCCAGATCGCTGCTGGCACGGCTGGTAATGGTCGGCATGGCGTCGTTACTGACGTCATCGCGAATCGCCCGGGCCGCGCGAAGGCGGGCAAATGCCACGCGCAGCTCGCGGTTGCCGGCCAGTGACTGGGTCACCAGCTGGTTGAGGGTAGGGTCATCAAATTGCTGCCACCAGATCCCTTCAAAGTGCGCCCGGTCAAAGCCCTTGAGGTTATCCGCACTGATCTGTGCAGGCTCGGTGGCCGGGGTCTTATAGTCCGGGCCTACGGCGCAGGCACTCAAGGCCAGCACCAACAGGCTCGGCAGAAAAACTTTCACGCTCATTGTTGCGACTCCAACTTGAGGTGCTTGGCCGCTTTGCGCGCTTCACTGCGCTCCACATAGCGGCGAATCAATACATAGAACACCGGCGTCAGCAGCAGGCCGAAGAAGGTCACCCCGAGCATCCCGGAGAACACCGCAACACCCATGGCATGCCGCATTTCTGCACCGGCGCCGCTGGACAGCACCAATGGCACCACACCCATGATGAAAGCGAACGAGGTCATCAGGATCGGACGCAGACGCAGACGGCAGGCTTCCAGCACCGCTGCCAGCGGGTCGAGGCCTTCTTCCTGTTTGTCCTTGGCAAATTCGACGATCAGAATCGCGTTCTTGCACGCCAGCCCCACCAGTACGATCAAACCGATCTGGGTGAAGATGTTGTTGTCACCGCCGGACAGAATCACCCCGGTAATCGCGGACAACAGTGTCATCGGCACGATCAGGATCACTGCCAATGGCAGGCTCCAGCTTTCGTACTGGGCCGCCAGTACCAGGAATGCCAGCAGTACACAGAGCGGGAACACAAACAGCGCAGTATTGCCCGACAGGATTTGCTGATAAGTCAGCTCGGTCCATTCGTAGGTCATGCCGTTGGGCAGTTCTTCCTTGAGCAGTTTTTCCATCGCAGCTTCAGCTTGGCCGGAGCTGTAGCCCGGTGCTGCGCCGCCGTTGATTTCAGCGGTGACAAAGCCGTTGTAGTGCATCACGCGGTCAGGGCCTGCGGTGTCGCTGACCTTGATAAAGGTCGCCAGCGGGATCATTTCGCCTTTGTTGTTACGCACTTTCAGCTGGCCAATTTGCTCAGGCTCGAGGCGGAATTGCTGCTCGGCCTGCACATTCACCTGATAAGTCCGACCGAAGCGGTTGAAATCGTTGGCATACAGCGAACCCAGATAGATCTGCAGGGTATCGAAGATGTCGCTGATGGCAACGCCGTGGGTCTTGGCCTTTTCGCGGTCGATGGCAGCATCGACTTGCGGCACGTTGACCTGATAGCTGGTGAACAACCCGGCCAGTTCCGGCACGTTATGGCTCTTGGCGATCACGTTCTGCACTTCTTTGTACAGTTCGTCATAGCCCAGACCACTACGGTCTTCGACTTGCAGGCGGAAACCGCCAATGGTGCCCAAGCCCTGTACCGGCGGCGGCGGGAAGATGGCGATATAGGCTTCCTGGATATCGGCAAATTCGGCGTTCAGCGTGGCGGCAATGGCTGCGGCTGACTGACTCGGGTCTTTGCGCTCATCGAAGTCCTTGAGGGCGACAAACACGATGCCGCTGTTCGGGCTGTTGGTGAAACCATTGATCGACAGGCCGGGGAAAGCGATCGAGTTGGCCACGCCGGGCTGCTTGAGAGCCAGCTCGGACATGCGCTTGATCACTTCTTCACTGCGGTCCAGGCTTGCTGCGTCCGGCAGTTGAGCAAATGCCACCAGATATTGCTTGTCTTGCGGCGGGACAAAACCGGTCGGGGTGTGGGCAAAACCGGCCCAGGTCAGCACCATCAGGCCTGCGTACACCAGCATGGCGATGCCGCTGCCACGAATGATCCGTCGCACCGTACCGACATAACCGTTACTGGCCTTGACGAAGAAGCGGTTGAACGGGCCGAACAACCAGCCACCGAACATACGGTCCAGCAGACGAGTGAAGCGGTCTTTTGGAGCGTGATGGCCTTTGAGCAATACCGCAGCCAGCGCCGGGGACAGGGTCAGCGAGTTGAAGGCCGAGATCACCGTCGAAATGGCAATGGTCAGGGCGAATTGCTTATAGAACTGCCCGGTCAGGCCCGAGATAAATGCTGCCGGGACAAATACCGCGCAAAGTACCAAAGCGGTAGCGATGATCGGCCCGGTCACTTCGCGCATGGCGCGCTTGGTGGCGTCCACCGGGTTGAGCCCCAGCTCGATATTTCGCTCGACGTTCTCCACCACCACAATCGCATCGTCCACCACGATACCGATGGCCAGCACCAGTCCGAACAGCGACAAAGCGTTAAGCGAGAAGCCGAACATGTGCATCACTGCAAACGTACCGATCAGCGATACGGGCACAGCGACCAGCGGGATAATCGAAGCGCGCCAGGTTTGCAGAAACAGGATAACGACCAGCACCACCAGAATCAGCGCTTCAAACAGGGTATGGACTACTGCCTCGATCGAACCACGGACGAAGATTGTCGGGTCGTAAACGATGTCGAAATCCATGCCTTCAGGGAAGCTCTTCTTCAGTTCAGCCATCTTGGCGCGAACGTCATTGGAGATCTGGATGGCGTTGGAACCCGGACGCTGGAAGATCGGAATCGCCACCGCCGGCTGGTTGTTCAGTAAGGAACGCAAGGCGTACTGGCTGGAACCCAGCTCAACCCGGGCAATGTCCTTGAGACGGGTGATCTGACCGTCATCGCCGGAGCGGATGATGATGTTCTCGAACTCTTCCTCAGTGACCAGACGGCCCTGGGTGTTGACCGACAGCTGGAAGCTGGTGGCATTCGGCGCAGGTGGAGCGCCCAGGGCACCGGCGGCCACCTGGCGGTTTTGCTCGCGAATGGCGGTCACTACATCAGTGGCGGTCAGGTTGCGCGAGGCGGTTTTGTTTGGATCGAGCCATACCCGCAGCGAGTAATCGCCCATGCCGAACATCTGCACATCACCGATACCGTTGAGCCGCGCCAGTTCATCCTTGATATTGAGGATGGCGTAGTTTGACAGGTACAGCATGTCGTAGCGCTTGTCCGGCGAGGTCAAGTGCACAACCATGGTCAGGTCGGGCGAAGCCTTGTCCACGGTGATACCGATGCGCGTCACTTCTTCCGGCAGCTTGGGCTGGGTGCGTGTCACGCGGTTTTGCACCTGCACCTGCGCATTGTCCAGGTCAGTGCCCAGGGCGAAGGTGATGGTCAGGGTGATCTTGCCGTCAGCGGTGGACTGCGAAGACATGTACAGCATGTTTTCAACACCGGTGATGGCTTGTTCCAACGGTGCGGCGACGGTTTCGCCGATTACCTTGGGGTTGGCGCCGGGGAAGTTGGCGCGCACGACAACAGTCGGCGGGACGACTTCCGGGTATTCGCTGATCGGTAACTGGAACAGCGAAATGCCGCCCGCAATCAGGATAAGCAAGGAAAGCACAGCGGCGAAAATCGGCCGCTGAATGAAAAACTGGGAAAAATTCATCGGAGTTATCGTCCCTTAACCGCGAGGAGTCGCGACGCTGGCCAATTTCGGCGCGCCAGTGGCGGGCTTGATTTGTGGCAGGTTGCTGGCTTCCAGGGCTTGTCGTTGTTGTGCCAGGGCGGCGAGGGTCTGTTCGTTGGCCATCGGGATCACTTCAGGCGTTACCGGCGAGCCGGGGCGCACTTTCTGCAGGCCCTTGACGATGATGGTGTCGCCCTTGTCCAGGCCGCTGCGAACAATGCGCAGACCTTCGATTTTCGGGCCCAGATCCACGGCGCGATAGGTCGACTTGTTGTCGGCATCCATGACCAGCACGAATTTTTTGCCCAGATCGGTGCCCACGGCTTCTTCATTGATCAATACGGCGGAGTAGGTGGCGCTGCCGACCAGTTTCAGACGCGCATACAGGCCGGGGGTAAAACGGCCGTCGGCGTTGTCGAACACAGCGCGGCCACGGATGGTGCCGGTTTGCGGGTTGACCCGGTTGTCGACGAAGTTCATCTGGCCCAGATGCGGGTTGCCGTCTTCGTTGGACAGGCCCAGATACACCGGTGTGCTCTGGCCGCGCTGACCCTGACGGGCAAGCTGGCTGTACTTGAGGAATACGCGTTCATCGGCATCGAAGTAGGCATATACCTTGTCGGTGGACACGACGCTGGTCAGCGGCGTGACATCTGCGGTCACGATATTGCCCGCAGTGATTTCGGCCCGGCTGACGCGGCCACTGATCGGTGCGGTAACACGGGTAAAGCTCAGGTTGAGCTTGGCCAGGTCCAGTTGTGCCTGAATGGCTGCGACACCGGCGCGGGCTTCTTGGGCGGCGGTGGTGCGCGAGTCGGCCAGCTCCGCCGAGATGGCATTGCTCTGGCGCAGACGCTCGCCGCGCTGGGCTTCGTTGTCGGTACGGCTGGCATTGGCACGGGCTTGCTGCACCTGGGCTTCAAGCTGGCGCACGGTGGCCTGGAACGGGCGCGGATCGATCTGGAACAGCAGGTCGCCCTTTTTCACCAGGGCGCCCTCGGTAAAGGCGACCTGATCAATCTGGCCCGACACGCGTGGACGAATTTCTACGGTCTCTGGCGCTTCCAGGCGACCGGTGAATTCATCCCATTCATTGACCGGCTGTTCAAGCACCTTGGCCACGCTGACTTTTGCAGCTGGAGCCGGAGCAGTCGCTTGGGGAGTTTTGCCGCATGCGCTCATCACCACGATGGCCAGGGCCGCGAGTGGGAAGCGCAAATGTTTAAGTGACTGTTCCATGAGGGGAGTCCGCCAATCTATTGAGATGGGCGGATAATGCTGGCGCGCGTGCCGGGGCACGAATCGAACCCAGCGAAGATCAATATCATCCGGAATGATACAAAGCGTTACCAAGCCCTCTAGCCTGCGCTTTTTGTTAGGACACTATCAATTAAATTCTGTGTCATGGCGGGCGGAAGGTGTATTGAACGGCGGGTAAAAATAACCAATAAGTACCACCTGCCGCGATGACCGCTTGCCCAGGCTGCGTGTATCTTTGTGCCAGTCAGGTCATGCATGTATGTCTTCACTTCATCGATTTACACCTTCACTCGCGGCCTTCGATTCCCGGGGTGCAACTGTGCGTGCGGTGGCCTACCACCGCCAGCGCACAGAAGACGAACCCGTGGCGCGGATCAGCCGCAATACGTTCGGTGCCACGGGGTTTTTACAGCAACAGTGGGATCCGCGGTTGTATGCCCTGCAAGCAGTCAATGCGGGTGTACGTGCCAATTTCAGTCACCGTCACAGCCTGTCCGGGCGTGAATTGCGCACCGACAGCGTAGATGCCGGCTGGCGCATAGCGTTGACGGGCAGTGCCGGACAACCGGTCAGGCTCTGGGACAGTCGTGGTTCCCACCGTCACGAATACGATGCCATGCTCAGGCCGGTCGCCGTGTTCGAACAGGCCACCGATGAGCCGCTGGAGCGCTGCGTCGAGCGTCTGAGCCATGGCCTGAAGACTGCCGAACATGCCGCGCACAACCGCTGCGGTCGCTTGATCCGCCACGACGACCCGGCGGGCAGCCTGAGCGTTGATGGCTATGGGCTTTGGGGGGCTGTGACAGGGCAGACGCGTAGCTTGATGGAAATTGATGCTCAGGCCGACTGGCCAGTACCTGGCCACTTACCCGGGCCGGAATTGGCTCCGGAGCACTTTGTCAGCACCTGGCAATACGACGCGCTGGGTGGCATGCGGGCAATGACTGACGCCAGAGGTAATCGTCGGCTGTGGCAGTACGATGTAGATGGCGAGCTGGCCCGGGTCGATCTGGTATTCAGCAGTGGTCGGCGCAAGGTGGTACTGGACCGCAGGGTTTACAACGCTATGGGGCAGGTAACGTCCGAGCGCGGTGGTAACGGCATGGTCACCGTTGCCAGTTACGATGATGCTGTGGGCAATTTGCTGCGTTTGGCCACCAGACGTTCGCAGCTTCAGGGCAGCCCGCTTCAGGACCTGAACTATGACTATGATCGGGTCGGCAATGTGCGCAGCATCCAGGACGCTGCGCAGCCGACCGCATGGTCTGGCAATGCCCGGATCGACGCCACCCGCGCATTTGAGTACGACAGCCTGTATCAACTGATCAAGGCCACAGGCCGCGAAAATGCCCGGCACAGCAGTGGCGCCGGATTACCGGGCATGGTCCTGTTCGGCGCAACCCAGGACGATCTGTGGCGCAATTACACGCGCCATTACCAGTACGACGCAGGCGGCAATCTGTTGCTAATGCAGCATGTGCCGTCATCGGGCCAGGGTTATACCCGGCGCATGACCGTGGCTGCCCACAGCAACCACGGGGTGCTGGAGGGGCATGGCGGTGGTTTTGACCATGCTGGCAATCAGCAAGCCCTCGCGCCGGGGCAGGTGATGAGCTGGAACCTGCGTAACCAACTGACGCAAGTGACCCGGGTGGTACGTGAGGACGGCGATCCTGATGATGAAACCTATCTCTATGATGCTGGAGGCCAGCGTGTACTCAAGCGCAGTACCAGCCGGACCCGGACCCGGACCCTTCTGCGCGAAGTCCTGTATTTACCGGGCCTGGAACTGCGTCGCGATGACGCTACAGGCCGGTGGCTCAACGTACTCTCGGTACAGACCGGGCTGATGACGGTCAATGCGCTGCAATGGGAGCAGGGCAGACCTGCGGGAGTCGATAATGAACAACTGCGTTTCAGCCTGGCGGATCAGTCAGGCAGTTGCACGCTGGAGCTGGATGAACAGGCCGCTTTGCTGGGGCAGGAAAGTTATTACCCTTATGGCGCCACCGCCTGGTGGGCCGCGAAAAGTGCCATCGAGGCCAGTTTCAGGACGATTCGCCATTCGGGCAAGGAGCGTGATGCCACAGGTTTGTATTACTACGGTTACCGGTATTACGCGCCCTGGCTGCAGCGCTGGATCAGCCCGGATCCGGCGGGCGCTGTGGACGGGTTGAATCTGTATGCGATGGTGAACAACAACCCGATGACCCGGGTTGATCATGACGGCCAGGCTTCAAGCACCATGGCCCAGCGTGTGAGTATGGGGCTCCAGGCTGTGGCCTTTTTTACTCTGGTGGGTCTGGGCCTGGGGTTTTTGCTGGACGCTCCGGCAATAGGCGCGACGGGCGGCGCGTTGCTAGGACTGGTAGCGCTGGCTGCGGTGGTGCTTGAGGGGTATGGCAATGCGAGAAGACGTGCTTTGCACACCCCTCCCGAAATCTCTGCCGAAGACGTTGCCCAATGGTTGTCCCGGCAGGCCATTGAAATCGCAGAGACCCGCGGGTTGAGTCACGAGGAAACCAACAGGCTGGTTAATTTTTTCTACGAGCATCAGGAAAACCAGTTGCTGTCCGTGGCTGCGCACACGACGAAAGAAGGCAAAATCTACGGGTTTGTCGGGCCGCAACAGTCCACGCATATGGCCAATAAACTGATGACAACCGGATTGCCGCTGGGCAAGGAGATGCGCCAACTGGGCTACAAAAATACTTTGCTGCGTGACCCTGTTCGGGCGCAGATTGGTGAGCCCTCGACAGATGCGGGCGCGAGCCGGTTTGACGCTCAGGCCATCACCGGGCTGGCCAAGCGTAAAGTGGGCAAAGCCGTAGTGCCTGCGGCCAGACAAGAACGCCATGTCGGAGCGGTGCAGGAGACTTCTGAGCCGTTCAACGCCGATATTGGCGCAGTTGATCATCTGATGGCGGGACGCGAAGGTCGAATTATCGCCCTGACTCTGGCTCACCTGAGCGAAGGTCGAATGGCGGCCGTGCATTGGCATCGATACCGGGAAGAAGGCGGATTATGGTCTGCCGACCTGCACGGCTATCCCGGTGGCGGAACAGGCCGCGGCGCCATGCGGTTGATGCTGCGCCACCTTGGCGGCTCTCATTACCGGGTGGTCGGGGTACGCAACCCGCATTGATGATGCCCTCGCGAGCAAGCCCCCAGGATGTCTATTGTTCTCCAGGCTCGGGCTTGCATCGCGATGCAGTTTGTCAGGTTGAACCAGACTCCCAGGTGTCGTTTTCATCTTCGCTGATGGTGTACCAGGTGTGATAAGTCTGGCGGCTCAGGTGCTCCCTGGCGTTGATCTTGCTCGTCATGCGGCCCAGCGGGTCATAGAACAGCTGGTCGCAGTAACCATCGGCGCGCCGCGCTTCGTCATCGATATAGCGATAGTGGTCGGCGAAGTAAGGGCGATAGTTTCGAATAGGCAGCCCTTTGTTGTTGTATTCGACCCTGCCACTGACCCGCCAGCGATGTTCACTGATCGCGCTCAGGGGTTTGCCGTCACTGCCCAGGCTCAACCGCCCCGAGAACTCAACCACATATGCTTCCCCCGCCGAGGTTTTCTGCTTGGTTTGCAGCTCCCGCCCGAAGCCATCGGTGAACGTCAGGCTGATACGGATTTGCCGGATAACGCTTTCATCGCCAGACGGGTAGTTATCGGCCTGCAGCATCGCGCTAAACACCGGTTCGCGACGTGCCTGGCTGATCTGTTCAGCCAGTTGGCGATTCGCCTCAATACTCATGTCCAGATGTGCCAGCCGGCCACTGGCGCGTATATAGCCGTCCGGGGTCAGAAAACCCTGCGCTACCCATTGCGCGCGATGGGGCGTTGCCGGGATTTGTCCCATCCAGTTGAAAGGGGCGTGAAAGCAGGCACTGGCAGCATTGAGCAGTGCTGCTTGAGGGTTGTCGATGGCAAAAGCGGGGCTGTCGTTGGCAGGGCGCTTGTAGTCCGTCAGCGGAGCGAACCCTGCTGGTTTGCCGTTTTCCTGACCGTAAACACTGGTCGCCTGTAACTGGCCGAATGCGTCGTAGCATGCTTGCCGAACAGTCCCTTGGGGGTCGGTAATTTCGATGGGCAGCAGCAATCGGTAGTCATAGACGGCCTGGGTGCTGCAACCGTCCACGGCAGTTACTGAGGCAATATGGCAAGCGTAACGGTCATGGGTGAGCGTGGTGACGGAGTGGCTTTCAGACGCACGCAACTGTTCGGCGCGGTAGAAACCCTGCTCGCCTGAGTAGCGGGCAAAGCCCTGCTTGAGTGACCACAGGGCTGATGGAGTGCCGGTGCCTGCGGGACCAGGCAGGAACAGGGCCATGGGGTGGTAGTGCTCCCGGGTAAGGGTGCTGGCCAGGTCAAAGGGGCTTTCGCCGGGCATGGTGGGCACATCGGCGTATGCAGCCAGTGCCTGGTCGTCAAGTTCGGCAGACTCCTTGAAGGCCGGCAACGCCTGAAAGCTGGCCTGACCTGCCGGTAACGGGGCGTCGCTCTGCGCCAGGCAGTAATACTGCACGGATAACCCGCCCAGCGTGCGCTGTGCTTGCGTGCGCACGGGGTTGGCCGCCGTGTCGCCGATCAACAGTTCATAGCTGGCCTGCGAGCGGTTGAAAGGCTCTTTTTCAAGCACCAGTGCATTGCTGCGTTGCCGGTAAGGCAATTGCAGGCGCCAGCGTTGAGGGTTGTCCAGATGAATGAACTGCGCCCGGACTTCACTGATGTAGTGCATCTGTTGAGCCGGATCGTGGGTATCGCGCCACCAGGTCTGTTGATGGGGCTCATCGAATGGCGGCAGGTCGGATTCGCGCTTGCGCCGGGCGTAATCAATGGTCACTCCGTGAGTCAGAGTGCCATATTGATCCCGGCGCAGATTGATGGTGTGCCGGCAGGCCGGGTCGCCCGCTTCGCGCTCGTAGCGGTAAACCCATGACTCCAGGGCAAGTACCAGCAGGGATTCAGGCGACTGCAATTGACGCAGCATATAGCGGTACTGGCTGACGGTGTAAGGCACTCGTGACGATTCCGGGTCATCGGCCGCAAACACTTCCTCACGCAGCACCAGCCCGCTCAATGCCAGGGCTATTCTGCGCGAGGAGAGCGGGGCTGGCAGCAGGCTGTCTTGCTGGTTACCGGCTTCCAGGCGGGTCAGCAGCGTATTACCCAGCGGGTGGGCCAAGCTGTCGCCCGCCCAGTATTGGCCGTGCGGCATATCGAGGGCTCTGCCGGTGTGAAACCAGGTCTTGCGCAGCAGTGGCGCAGTGGCTGCCTTGTCGGGCTTCTGGCCGGCAGGGCTCTCGGTGTCGGTTGCCATCAGCAATCCGAAACCCTGGAACTTGCGCTCCAGACTGTCGTAGAAGCCTTCCCTGTAGGTAAAGCGCTGGGTCAACTGATTGCCACTGATCTGATCCTTCTGTTGCTGTTCACTGACCAGATGCAGCGCAAAGGGCAGGCCACCGGTGCGGGGTGTTCGTTGCTGCTTTTCGTCCAGCCACTCCTGGGCACTGCTGCGGTAGGCAAGCCGACCGAGTGCCCCCATGTTGTTATCGGTGCCGATCAACAAATAGGGTTTTTGCTTGACAAAGTCGTATCGCCAGTGGCGGGCTGAAGGGTGGAGGACGGAGAGGATCAGGCTGGTGCAGCCCACCCCTTGCAGGTCGGCCACACTGACCTGGCAAAAGCGGTCATGCCTGACCCCTTCAGGCCAGGGCAGCGGCGTGGGCACGGCTTGCAGGCCGTTGCCGCAGAGGTTCATGAAAATCAGCGCCTGATCGGGCTGAAGGTAGATCAGGTCGCTGGCGCCGGCGCCATCCAGATCGGCCAGCAGCACCCGCGAAGCTTCGAATTCGGCGTAGGTGAAGGGCAGGCTGGCGAACACAAACCCTTTGCCAAACCGGCCCCGGCCCAGATTCGGCCAGCATTTGATTTCATTGTGGCGAATACGCACAAGGTGCTGTTGCCCGCTGCCCAACAGATCGCTGAAAGCCACCAGTTCAGTTTCGCTATTGCCTGGCAGTGGCAGGTCGTCATTGGGGTGAGGCATGTCTGCGGCGGGGTCAAAGCCTTGCAGGCCCTTGTTGCGATAGAGCCGCACGCTGTTGCGGCCAATCAGCGCCAGATCGTCAATACCGTTGCCCATCAGATCGGCGAGCTGGGCTGCAGGCTGGAAAAACTCCAGGGGCAACGCCGCAAAGGGCGTGAAGTTTGACCAGCTCCGGTCACTTTCCAGGGTGAAAAAACCGCTCATGCCCGGCTGGGCGATGATCCACTCCAACTGGCCGTCGCCATTGAGGTCCGCCAGGGACTGCTGCAGCGCACCGGCCTGCTGCGCTACGGGAATGCGATCCAGTGCTTGCAGCGGTCCATAGGACACGCCATCAGGCTCTACCGCGTTGGCAGCCCTGACGGGTTCCCGGTAGTGCCAGCTTTTATCGTTGCGACAGAGCACCCCAGGCAAGCCATCGCTGAAGAGGTCAACCAGTTGATAGCGCTGGCTGTCGTTTATGCCGTCCAGGGCGTCGCAGGATCGATAACTTGAAGGATCGATGGTCAACCGGAAATCGCTGTAAACCAGCTCCAGGGGCGGCCAGTGGAAAATTTGTGCGTTGGCATCGCAGGCCTGGTTGTGTGCGGCCTGCAACAAGCTGCCCCCGGTGTCGGTGATGGTGTACTCCAGCAGGAGCCGGCGGGTCAGCACCGGTTCGCGCCCCAGGGCTGCCTCTTCAGGAAAGTAGTGAAACATCAGTACTTGTCGGCAAAGACGCCGACTCGCCAGTTCAAAGCCATAAGCATAGTTGCAGAACGGATCGCTGCGCTGCGGCCACGGTTGCTGTTCTTGATAAGAGGGCGGTTGGCTCAGGGCGGTGGTGCGTTCACCGTAGTCAAAAAGCAACTCGAAATGCCATTGTTTTTGCACCGGGGTCTCAACCGTCCACAGCTCCAGATGCGCTCTGGCCGCGGTATTGGCGTAGCAGATACGGCCAAGATAACGCTGGGCGCTGTAGTCTCTAGGGCCATTGCCCCGGGTGTCAGCCTTGTACTGGTAGTAGATCTGCTCCCCGTGGGGGCTCAGGCTTTCCTCGAGCAGCCATTGCGCAACATGGGCAGGTGTCTGCGGATCGGCGATACGGGCCGAACGGGTTTTGCCAAACAGATGCAGGTTGCCGTCGGCGCCCTGGACCAGCCAGAACCCTGCAGTGTCTGACGCCGATGACCAGTGCTCAATGCGATCGAAGGCTGTTTCGTGACGAGGAAGGTAGCGCACTACAGTGTAGGAGCTGCCCAGTGGATGCCCGTTGAAGTGGTCGGCGGTTCTGACTTCCAGCACGCCTTGAACTGTGCGTTCGGGGACCAGTTCAGTACCTGACGGGCCGATAAATACATCTTCTCTGTTATAGGCGGGTACGCCCTTGAGCGTGCTGCGTGTAATCGAGCCGGCAGAGGCTGCCCAGCCGGTTCCGAACGGACCATTGCCCAGGGCACTGTTGTAACTCAGGCTGATGGCCGGGTCGAATCCGCGGCCCGGTGACAGAGGCAGGGGAACGTCGAACGAAGCCGCACCCGTCATCCCGACGGCTCCCCAACCGGTGCCGATACTGTGTATTGCGCCGCCGCCCTTGGGCAAAGATGGCGTGAGTACTTCATTTGTACCGGGTTGTTGAGTGGTCATCCTTGACCTCCTGCGCTTCTTGCGGTGTAGCGCACATGCACGATGATGTCGCTGAGGGAGTTAAGCATGGCTGACTGGGCTGCCGGGTTGGGGAATGCCAACCGCCATCTGGACACGGCACCGGTGTACTCGAACGGCAGATAGCGTTCGTCCGTGTCGAAATTGAGTGTGAACAGGCCGCTGTCATTGAGCCCTGTGGACAGTGCGACCTGCTCATTGACCCGCAGGTCGTCCAGGACATCACCGCTGTTCGGGGATCGCTGGATCTGGTTTCTGGTCTGGCTCAGGGTCGCGCGAATGTCCTGGTAAGGTCCTAGCGTGGCGGGCAGGGACACACTGACACTTTTGATCCGCCGCAGGTAATGCCCTGGGTAGTCGGCTTCATACAGCGCCTTGCTCAATTCAAAGTCTATGGTGCCCTGGTTGATCATCTGATCTCTGAGGGTGGTCCACTCCTTGTCAAGCAACGTGCGCAGGGACAGGGTTTTGCTGATTTCCAGTTCACGGCGGTTGCCTTGCATGTAAGCCGTGTTCATGCGCTGCAGATCCAGCTTGAGCGACTCCCCAGCAGCCATGCCCTTGAACTGATGGTTCCAGGGATGGGTCTGGATGAAGCGGGTAGCCCAGTCAGCATTTTCAAATTGCCAGCATGCCTGCGCGGTCAGGCACAGCGAATGGGCGGCGTCGTAGGCTTGATAGTAGAAATCAGCCAGATGACTATTGAGCCATTGATACAGCTCGGCGCTGGTAAAGCGTTTGTTGAGCATCTCGTAGGCCAGCCTGGCCTGCTCCATGGCCATTTCGGTGTGCCTGAGTTGCAGTCGCAGCATTGCGCTCTGTTGCGTGTGGGCCTTTAGTTGCAAATCAACCTGTTTGAGCTCCAGTCGGCTCTGCTCCAGAGCCTGGTTCCATTCCTGGGCACGGCGGTTGAACAGCTCCGTACGATCGAGATGAGCGGCATTGGCGCGTTTTTCATTGGCTGTGCTCTGCATAAGTGCCTGAGCCGCATAAAAGGCACCCTCATAACGCATCCCGCCGTTGGAGGTACCGAAGATGTTGGGCAGCAGCATCGCTATTCCTGCAGCCGATTCAGCCACCGAGGCTTTGGTGTCCCATTGTGCGCTTTCCAGGTATTGCTGGCTGGCCTGTGCCTCGACCGCTGAGATGCCTTCTGCGAGCAGGTTTTCGAAGTATTGCAGACGGCCCTCGATCAGGTGACGGCCGGCCAGCAAGGCTGCATGGCTGGCTTCATCAGCCCGCATGCCCTGGCGCTGCTGCTCGACGGCAATTCTGGCGAGATCCCACGCATGCTGTTGCTGCAACAGCAGATGCTCATTTTGTTCCTTGCGCTCAAACAGCAAGAGCAACGTATTGCCCAACTGCACGACATTTTCAACCAGTGTCATGGCATGGGCATAAACCACATGGAAGCGGTAATGGCCGATGTCCCCGGGTGGCTGATTTTCTGCGGACACAGCATCAACGCCGGCATTGCGGGCGTAATGGCTCAATAGCACGTGTGGTGCCGATGCAGGCGCGAACAAGGCCTGCTGCAAGGGCTTGCCACTGATACTGAGGTGATGTCGCAGGTTAAACAGGCGACTCTCGAGTTTGTCCCAGCGGGCAACCAGATCAGGGTTAAGGGGCAGGCACGGTTGGTTGTTGCTTGATGTGCCCAGGTCCTTCAGGGCTGCGGGTTGCCAGGGATCGGTGCTGGTGACTTGCGGTCGTGGTCCCAGCAGGTTCATTGCTCGTACGTACCAGAGCTTGGCCTCAGCCAGGCTGTCGGCAGTGGCTTGCCGATAAGCGCCATCGCCACGATTGAGCAGGATATCCAGATACAACATGTACAGCGCCTGGCGAAAGTAAAGCGGGGTGTCAAGTGCTATCTGGTGAGGGTCGTCCGGGTTGTATTGTTTGTAACCAGGGTCTGAGGCCTGGGTCAGGACATGCAGCTTCCAGTAGTCGGGGCGTATCTGCGGGTCGGTCGTTCTGTCAAGCGGGTCGAAGAGGTAGTGGAGCCAGGATTGGGCTTCGGCGTATCGCTGTTCCATATTCAACCGGCAGGCCACCAGCCAGGGCAGGTAGAGGAAAAACTCCCAGAAGTATTTTCCGTGCGCCCCGTGAAAATCCAGTAGATGGGATTTTGTATTGTTGCCTAGCACGGGTTCGCGCCATTGATCGGCAGTCATTGAAAACAGGTGATCCAGACTGACGCTGGCTGCAGCGCTCATTTGCCTGGCAACGGAGGTATTCATGCGGATCGGTGCCCGCGGCTTGTGCGTCGAGACATCATCGCTGTTTTGGATGGCTGAGTGGCTGAAGTCGATGTATTCGGCTGTTCCATCAACTTGCGCCGCACTGCGGCTGATTCTTGGGGCAACTGTGGTGACGAAAGCCGCGTACTCAGAGCCCAGGGTCAAGTTCAGGGCTTTAAGGGCATAACCCAGAATGGTACGGACGTTGCTGCGGGTGTTCAGTTTGAGGATCAGGACTCCGTGAATGATTGTGATCGGTCGTGGCTCGGCAGTCGCTGGATTGCTTTGCTCCCCATACGGGCGCAGGGTGTCTGATGTCAGTTGAATATGTGCATTGAAGGCGTGAGCGGCACCCAGATTTGTCGAGAACCCCTTGAGTGCGCGGCGGGATATATTAGGTTCGCCGGCTATATAGCTGTTGTTGTTATGAAGTTGAAGTGGATGAGAACTGTGCTCAAACAAAGGCATCATGACGACAGGTTTGAAAAGGCGAGTGTATAGCGTTGCTTTGACGTTATCGAATAGCCAGTTGTTCTTATTATCTACGGGGTCGTTTTGTTGTGTGTGAAAGTGGATGGCCATGCTGTAGTCGGTATTGGTATTGTCGAACAGGAAGTTGAAGGTTGCATATTCGACGTATTTGCCAGTGAGTTGCACTTCCCAAAATGCTGTTTCCTTTTTGGCCATCTGCGGTTTTGGAGTATCGGCAGGATCATCCGCGCTGCCATAGAGCAGGTTTGGAAACACCAGGGAGGTCTCGTGGCAGGTAATGGACAGAGAAACCCAATTGCACGGAATATTGCCTGAATACCTGATGATCAGCCTGGAGCCATTTTCCAGCGCCAATTTGTCTTTGCCATTAGTCGGCGTGCTCTGCAGTATCAGATCCAGCTCCAATCCGCCCCAGCCGTTGGACCCGCGCAGTGACACGGTCCGGTGCTGGGGGATGGCTCTGGTCAGCCTGGAAGTGAGTTCAAGTGCACAGGACGTTTTGTTGTAGGCAATGTCATTACGAAAGTCCGGTTCGCTGATATGACTATGCATGCCATCGAAATTCCATCCGTCAGGGACGGGATGAGGTGTGCTGCCGCGGATATTTGTCAACTGGACAATTTCGCTGGCTGAAGGCCGGAAATTGAAGTTGCAGATGTCATTGTCGGATTTGTCGGATTTGCCGGATTTATTGTTGTAAATAAACATGGATTTATAGCGATTTGCCAGTTTGGCATGCTCTTCATCTGACGGTAGATCTGCCACAGTGCCCTTTGAGTACAGCCGGGTTATGGCAAAGTCCGGATCGATCCTGACAGCCTGGTAAAAATGGTCGGAAAGCCCCTCCTTCAACGGATTGGCAGGCTGGGGGGCAGGGGCGGCCAGCCCCAGGAACAGTGAAGGCGGATGGGTGGTGGAGTCGAGTACTGCAATAGTTTGAATATCCTTTCTTAAGGCCTCTTTGCTCAGGATGTCGGGATTGGTTAAAAAAAAGTATTCGTCACTGCACTTCTGCGGCGTACTCCAGGAACCATCGAATTTCATATGGGAGATGTGAAGGCGCAACTGGGTAAATCTGCTTTTAAGGTAGCTGTCCAGGCGATCCTTATAGTCAATATCCGACTCATCTGGTTTTTTTTTATCGGAAAGCCTAATGACTCTGTTACTGATCGGGGCTGTGGGGGACGTGCACTGCGCCCAGACCACAAACAGGCGATTATTGAAATAGACCGGACGAATACTTTGTTCCGGAATGTCTTCAGATATTGGCAGGGGGATTCTTTTCCATTCGGACCAGGCACCGGACTGTGGGGCGTCCTGCTTGAAAGGTTGGGTGTGCCCGTCGCCCGGGCTCAGGGTACGGCTGGCCATGTTCAGTGAGCGCCAGAAGAGTGTGTTGTCTACATTCGAGCGGGCAACAAAGTAGTAAGTGCTCTCGGCGAAGTGGCCTTTATCGCCATCGACATAGCCATTGATGGTTCTGAGGGTAGAAATCTCCTCGAATCGGCTCAGATAGCGTTGAATGGCAGGCAGTACATCATTCGATTGAATTCGGCACTGGTTTATATCGTTTTCAAGTTGCAGGAAACTTTCGGTTTTTTGACTGCGTAGCATGGGGTTCAGGTAATTGGCCGGGAAGTTGCGCAATTGTTGAACCGCGCGCCAGATCGAATAGGCATGCAGGCTATTGCGCCAGGTGTTCTGTTGGGCTGATGTCATACCCTGTTGTTCATAACCGGGTTCCAGGCCCATTGAAATGGCATTGATATATTGCTGAAGGCTGGCAATGGCACTGGCGACACGACTGGTTGGCACAGCCTGGCCGACCTGCACATCCAGTAGCCAGTAGCTGTAGAGGTCATCGGCATTGTTGATTTTATCTTTGAATGCCGATGTTTTCAGGCTGCTGTCTTCAGGCAGTACATAGGTCAGGTAGAACGCGACCATGGCATCGCGCAGTTGCTCATTGAGTTGCTGGTGCAGTTGTTCTGGCATGATCATTCCTTCGATGGCGCAGTGGGCGCTACACTCATGTTAAGGGTGGGTGGCAAGGACGGCGCTGGCGACTTTTTGCCAGTTATCGGAGCTGGAGGTGGCCGTTAAACCGGTGGCCATCAGCAATATTTCTGCTGAAAGGCCTGTTATCCGGGCGGTGTCATGGCAGCGCATCAGCCAGTCCAGTCCGGCCATGGAGCGCACTGCATTATTTGGCAGATGCGATATCAACCGCTCTATCTCGTCGGGAATCCAGCCCATCATCCGGGCCAGTTGCTCGTGGATTGGCGAGGGGCCACTGTCCGCGGGCGGGCGATTGGCCAGTTCCAGATAATTGAGGAGCGCAGCGTGGCTGACCTCATAGAGCTGACTGAATTGGTTGAATCGCTGAATCAGGTACAGGGTGCCAAGCGTCAACTTGAGGGTTGAGCCTTCCGAGAGCTCGGCGTCAAGCCAGAGAGGGTTGAGCAGAAAGACCAGCAGGGCCTCGCGGTTGAGGGGTAGTTGCAGTTCGGCCTCGATGCCGGGAAACAACAGCAGCAGGTGTTTGAGGTTGTCACGGGGCATTTTGCTGCCAAGCGCATTGGCGAAAGCCCGCGATACCTGTCGGAATATCAAGCTCAACAGATGTGCCGCCTCACCGGCCAGAGAGGTCTCCTTGAGCAGCTGTTCTATTTCCTCCCTCAAAGGACGCAGTTGCGAGTAGGCCGCCGACAACTGTGTCTTGAGCCTCTCTTTGACCGTGGCCTTGAGCGCTTTGTCGCGCTCGATATCCTGGCTCATGGTCACTTTCTCATCGACCAGGGTTTCCACGCTCTTTGCCAGATTATCGGTGTTCGGTTGCTCTGGCAGCAGGGGTTCTGCTTTCAGCAGCGCTTTGGCCAGCAGCACGTTCCAGGCGAACGCAAGAGGCTCATCGGGTTGTGGCAAGTGCAGACCGTCGATCGCGGCCTGGTTCAGCAAGTACCGGGGCATGCTTTGTAATACTTTGTCGAGCTGTCCGATCCTTTGTTGCAAGGGCGCGGATAGAGGCAGGTCATCCGTCAACAGTTGCTGGCGTAACTGCTGAACGCTTATGCCGCTGTCCTTGAGCCAGGTGACAGCCCAGTCCAGATGCATCAGAACATCGAGAAAATCCGTCGGCTCGTTTCTGCCGGATTTGCGTAATCTCGGTTTGACCAGGTACTGACGGTAAACCTTGCCGCCCAGCAGTTGGCACAGATGATCGCAGTCCATGACGGACAGGCCGAACAGGGCCGGCAGTGTTGCCTGGCGATAAAAGCTGGAAAATGTTCTGGTATCCCTGCGGGGAGAGGTGAAATGCTGTTGCGTGCGGGTTTTGAGCAGTCCCAAAGACTGTGGCGTATCTTCAAGCCCCAATGCCCCGCAGACCCGATACAGGGTGGGCTCTGTGATTTTGAGGTCAAGCGGCTGGTTGTCGAGAGCCAGGACCGGATCGAGCCCGTGTGCGGGGTTGAATACCTGATCGAACAGAGACGGTGCCTGCCCCGATCCATGGACAGGTATCTGGTACAGCCATGCTGAAAAGATTTGCGATTTGAGACCATACCGGCGGTTCAGATAGCGAAAGACTCCCAGTGCCCGCAAGCTATTTTCGTTGATAGTGATCGGCTCGGTGGTCGGGCGGCCTTCGCAGCCCATGATGCTGTAGAGCAGGGTGTCCAGATCAGCGAAAGGCATATCGAGCCAGCGCTGCAGGCGGATCATCCTTTGTAGCCGGTCTTGACGTTGCGCGGTGGTGTTTTGCAGGTGGTTTTGCCCGGATGCATCGGTACCGAGCCCCATGGAAGGCTGTTGTCCGTTGGATTCGACATCATTGATAAAGCGCGCACCCACATTGCTGTCCCTTGCCCTCTGGGTTGCATTGGGCATTACGTTTTTGGACCGGCCGGGCCGGAAACTGCCCTGGGCTAGCAGCTCATGCAACTGCTGTGTGGTCAGGCCGGTATGCCGCATAAACTGTTGTTGCTCAGTGATCGGCTTGCTGTCGCCATAATGCTTTTTGTAAAGGTCCTCAAGCTCGGTGCCGGTAACTTTCCAGTCGCTGTTATCGGTCAGCAGGTCTTGCTGCGCCGGGCTGAGCAGGGTGAGCAGGGTGAGCAGGGACTGTGCGACATGAACACCCTGATGCACGATGCCGTATTTGCTCTCTGCCTGCGCGCTGCAGGGCAACTTGAGGCTGATGCGGTAGTTCAATTCACCCAGCCCGGGTTTGTTGCCTGCCAGTCCCAATACGCATTGTCGATGGGCAAGGTCAAAAGGCAGTTCAAAGGGGTAGCGCAGATAGGCTAGCACCTGATGGGCCGTACGCTCGCCATAAAGCGGGCGGTTCTTGTTCAGATAAACTTCGACAGGTGCTTGCAGGGCTTCATTGATCAGCGTCAGCAGGGGCAACTGGCGGGTAGTGCTTTCAGCGTCCACCACCAGGTTCTTGAGTGTCGGTCGTCGTTGTTCGAGGGTAATTTTATCCTGGGTACCTTTGCCGGTTTTCTCCACCTCCAGGGCAAAGCTGTAGAGCGCCTGCAGGTAGGTAGCGGGAGAGTCGACTGCGGCCAGGGCAGCAGGCTCGCAGCAGGCATTCAGGTTGTCCTTGAACAGGTCTGTCCAGGTGGGGCCTGAGTGGGGAGAGGGGGTGTCCGTTGGCATGTTAAAACTCCTGTTCACGCAGTGGGTGATCCACTGCGCGTGCAGAAAATTAGCATTGCCCGGCGTGATTTCTCGGCCAGCCGAAAGCGCCGAAAAGCTTGGGAATTGTCGCTGAATGAGATGCCTGCGCGTGTCTCGGACGCAGGCTTTTTATGCTGCGGGGTGAAGGCAGGGGACTACATGCCCCCGCGCTGCTGCATGATCAAAAGTTGATCGAGGCACTTAACCTTGCCGTCAGCGGCGCCCCCTGGAAGACATAGTTGTCGCCCATATATTCGCCCACATCGCGCCAGTAGCGCTTGTCGAACAGGTTGTCGACGGTCAGGCGAAACACTGTGTCGTAACCCTCGATACGGGTGCTGTAGCGGCTGCCGATATTGAATATTGCGTAGGCGTCGGCCTGTACCGAACCCACCTGGCTGGCGTACTTCTTGCCGCTGTACTGCACGCCGCCGAGCAGGGCCAGGCCATCGACCCAGGGCAGGGCGTAGTCGCCATAGAGGCTGGCGCGCAGGGTCGGCACATTGATGGCCTGGTGGCCTTCGTATTCCGGGGTACCGCTGCCGGTGACCCGGGCGCGTATGGCCGCGACACTGGCGGCGATCTGCAGACGATCAGTTGCCTGACCGTTGGCCGCCAGCTCAATGCCGGTGTTTTTCTGCTGGCCCTGTTGTACGTAAGTGAACTCGCCATTTTCGGGGCGAGCATACTGGTACGCCTGGCGGATCTGGAACAGCGTGGCGCTCAGGCTGAGGCGCTGCCAGTCGTATTTGATCCCGGCCTCGATCTGCCGCGACACGGTGGGTGGCAGGATGTCAAATTTATTGCTGGCAAACCACGGCGCTGTGCCACCCAGGGACAGGCCTTTGCTGTAGCGGGTATACAACGTCATGTTTTGCACCGGCTTGTAGATCAGTGCGGCCTGGGGCAGGAATTCATAGCGTTGGGTGTGGCGGGTGGTGTCGCCCTGATTGTCGAAGGTCTTTTCATCCAGACGCACTTCGCGCCCGCCGATCAGGGTCTGCCATTGCTCGTTGAAGCTGATCAGGTCATTGAAAAACACCCCGTACTGGCGGCTGTCCAGGCGGCGATGGCTGTCGTTGAGGGCGCCGTTGTAGCGCTCGAGGTTTTCAGGCTCGCTGTCGATATTGCCACTGCCGAGCCCATGATTGATCGCATCACGATTATTCACCACGCGCCGGAATGCACTGCTGCCCAGCGTCAGCTCATGGCCTATAGCACCGGTATCAAAGCGGCCGCTGAGCGCTGCCTGTACCTCATTATTACGCCGGGTATCGTCCGGGCTGCGGAAGTCGTAGATGTCGTACCCACCCTCGGGGGTGAAGTAGTTGCCGACATTGGGAGCCACACAGCCGACCGTGCAGCCGCCCCAGGCAAATGAGCTGTAGTCGTCGATCACCACCTTGCTGCGCGAGGCGCTGAGGCTGCCTTTCCAGTTGTCGCTGAAGCGGTACTCGAAGTTGCCGTTGATATTCAGCGAATCAATGGTCACCGGTTTTGAGCCGCTCTGGTGGGCCAGCAGTTTTTTCGGCGAAGCGTGGTGCGGCAACTCGCTGCCGCCGAGCAGTTGATAACCCGGTACCGAGCGTTGCTCTTTGTTCTGATACTCCACATCCAGTTGCAGCAGTGCGTCGGGGCTGATGTTCCAGTCGAATGCCACAGAAGCAAAATCGCGCTGGCCATTGGCGTGTTCGACGTAAGAGTGGATGTCTTCATGGGCAACGTTGGCCCGCAGGCCGAACTGCTGTTCGCTGCCGAACCAGCCGCCCACATCGGTGGCGATGTAACCGCTACCGCGATCGTCGGTAGACACCGTGACAGAGCGCACATCGGCTGCCCGCTTGGTCACGTAATTGACCGCGCCACCGGGCTCGGAGACGCCGCTTTGCAGGCCTGAAAGGCCCTTGAGCAGCTCTACCTGCTGCTTGTTTTCCAGGCCAACGTTCTGCTCGCCGGTGATGGTGCGGCCATTGATCTTGTAGCTGCTGGCCGAGTTCAGCGAAAAGCCGCGCACGACAAAATTTTCGTAGTAGCCGACTGGCGCATAGCTTTCACCGACCGATGCGTCGTTTTTCAACACATCGCTGAGCAGGCGGGCTTGCTGGTCTTCAATCAGCGCATCGGTAAACACTGAAATGGCGGCCGGAGTATCGAGCAAGGGCGCCGCCTCGAAACCACCTATCCAGGCGTTGTCGGCCTGGTAGGCACTATTGTCCCGGGCGGTCACGGCGGTGGCGGGCAGTTCGGTTTTGGCTGCGTGTGCCGCAGGCATGGCGCTGCCCAGCAGCAGGCCGAGGCTGAGCAAACTGAGAGTGAATCGCGGGGCGGACTCTCCCTCGTTGAAAGTCCGGTAAAGCATGTTCATGCACAGCTCCTGAACGATGGGCAGGCTTGAGACCCGAGCCTGTTTCTCAAGTGCGTCATCATACAGGTGACTGCGGGCTGGCAATCTATCTGCGCGTGCTCAATTTGTCACTGACGGAGCGCCCGTCAACCGTTGGACTATCAGGGTTGGTCGCCATGAATGAGAAGAGGGTTATTCAGTCAAACGAAGACATATAAGTACTGCCGACGAAACCGGCTCATTGGATTAATCTGCCAGGAGGAACATTGTGCCAATCAGGTCAAACCTATGCCTTCCTTGCATCGACACACCCCTTCACTCACGGCACTCGACCCCAGAGGGGCCAATGTGCGCGCGGTGGCTTACCACCGCTTGAGTGCTGAGGATGAACCTGTCGCCCGGGTGACGCGAAATGTGTTCGGCGCCACAGGGTTCTTGCAGCAACAGTGGGATCCGCGCCTGCATGCGCTGCGGGTGACAGATGCTCGGGTAAAACCCAATCTGAGCCATCGTTACAGCCTTTGCGGGCAGGTGTTGCACACAGGCAGTGTCGACGCCGGATGGCGTGTATCGCTATTGGGGTGCGCCGGTCAGCCGGTTCAATACTGGGACGGTCGCGGCGGGCGACAACGCCATGAATACGACCCTATGCTCAGGCCGGTTGCAGTATACGAGCAGACGCACAACGAAAGCTCGGAACGCTGCGTCGAGTATTTGACGTATGCCGAAGCGACACTCGAACACGCGGCGCTTAATTGTTGCGGTCGGCTTGTGCGTCATGAAGACCCTGCAGGCCGTGTGAGCTACGAGCATTATGGGCTTAATGGTGCCATCACGGGGCAGTCCCGGCGTATGGTAAAGGCCCAATCCTTGCTCTCCTGGCCCAAACCTGAAAAAGAACGCGAACGGTTGCTGGAGTCGGAGTCATTCACCACTGCCTGGCACTACAACGCGGTGGGTGCCTTGCTGGAGCAGGTTGATGCCAAAGGCAACAGGCGGTTTTCTCAATACGCCGTAGACGGCAAGTTGTCCCGGATGGAACTGCAATTGCGCAGTGGTATACGCAAAGTGCTGGTGGAGCACAGGGTTTATAACGCGCAGGGCAAGTTAACCTCCGAGCGCGCCGGAAACGGCACCGTCACCTTGTCCAGCTACAATGAGCGCGATGGCCGTTTACAGCGGCTCCAGGTCTATCGATCGCAGAAAATGGACAGCGTGCTGCAAGACCTTGCCTACGGCTATGACCGCATCGGCAATGTGACTCGTATTCATGACGCGGCCCAACCGAGCGTCTGGTTCAGTAACGCCAGAATCGATGCCGTCAGCCGGTTTGGGTACGACACGCTGTATCAACTGGTCAAGGCCACCGGCCGCGAGAACACTCAGAACCTGCACGGGGCAGACTTGCCGGGTGTAGTCCTGTTCGGCACAACGCAAAACGCCATCTGGGGTAATTACACCCGTCATTATCACTACGATACCGCGGGCAATTTGTTGCAGATGCAGCACGTACCCTCCGCAGGCCCGGGCTATACCCGGCGCATGAGGGTGGCGGCCCGAAGCAACCACAGCCTGCTGGAGATACCGGGGAGCGGGCCGGTACTGGCAGAAGGCTTCGATCCGTGCGGCAATCAGCAAACCCTGGCTGCGGGGCAGGCGATGAGCTGGAACTTGCGCAACCAGCTGACGCAGGTGACCCAGGTGCGGCGCGAGGACGGTGACCCCGATGAGGAAACCTACACCTACGATGGGGCCGGGCAACGCGCACTCAAACGCAGGTTGAGCAAGGCCAAAAGCCAGATCCATACCCGTGAAGTCGTGTACCTGCCGGGGCTTGAACTGCGCCGCGACCACGCCAGCGGGCAATGGCTCACGGTGCTGTCGGTCGAAACGGGTCGCAGCACCGTCAGGGTGCTGCAATGGGAGAAGGGTCGGCCAGCGAAAATAGACGATGAGCAACTGCGCTTCAGCGTGTCGGACATGACTGGCAGTAGCACACTGGAACTGGACGAGCAGGCTGCGTTGCTCAGTCAGGAGGGTTATTACCCTTATGGCGCCACGGCCTGGTGGGCGGCCAGAAGTGCGATTGAAGCCACATTCAAGACCATTCGACATTCAGGCAAGGAACTCGATGCCACAGGCTTGTATTACTATGGCTATCGCTACTACGCACCGTGGTTGCAGCGCTGGATTAACCCAGATCCCGCTGGAGTCATTGACGGGCTGAATCTATTTTGCATGGTCAGGAACAATCCAGTGAGCTTGCGCGATAGCCATGGCAGGCAGTCGCAAGAAAATGATGACGACTACTCGGAGTATGCTCCCGGCGCAATGAGTTCGGGTTATCAGCAAAGCGCGCATTCGTTCCGGCGCCGGGACATTGATGAGCATGCGGCGTCAGCTCGCCAGGCGTCTGTTGTGAGTGGCCTGTCTCACAAGGTGTATCGCACCCATACAGTTGAATCAGTCTATACGGCGCCTCTTGTACCTGGAGCATATCGTTTCAAAAATGAGTATTTGCCGGGGCGTTGGAGAATGATGGAAAACTTCCGTGCCCCCGGCGAGGGTCCCAACGCGACGGATGTGACCTGGCATCAATATGAACAGGTTTCAAGACAGAACAATTTTTTCGGCGTCCTCCCGAAAGTCATTGTGCGCTGGGACGTGATCAATAAAGAGGCGCTACGCGCCACCAACGAGCAGGATGGAATGCTGGAGCGTTTTCTGGCCAGTGAAGGTAATGGTCGGTCTACCCAGAAAATCATGAATGCATTCGGCCTGCGGGCCACCGGCATTGAAAGGCGAGAAGTTCATGATGTCCGTAAAGGGCTGGATGTCGACATCATTGCAGTGCATGTCGAGCCGGCTCCTCTGCCTCGAAGCAAGTCCCAGGATTCACTTTACAAAAAGGATTTACGCAAGGAGGTAGAGCGAGACTTGAGACGGATGAGCCGTCATCCACTCTCACGTGCCGCACATGCTGTATGGCGAGCGGTCAAGCGGGCAGTGTTGCCACATTTGCCCCGTCCTGGATTACGCTGATGCGTGGCTCAATGAGACCTCGAACTGACTCAGTGGGGCTTAATCACAGACAGAAAAATCCTGTAATCCCTGCACCCTGCGATCTGAATAAAACCTTGATCTAGACATGTTGCATGGGGTATAGCTAAAAAGGTCACTCGTAGTATTACAGGAAATTACAACGCCCTTATGGATGGAATCACACGTATCAATCGCCAGTTGGGCTCACACTTCGCATCCCTGATTGCAAGCTGTGGGCCTCACGTCAAATGCTGCATTCGTGCAGTCACAGGGTTTGTTTCCCGCCATCTCGCAGACTTCGCTTTTCCCCACCTGAGACCCTGTTTCTCGGGCAGCTGCGCCAACTGGCGCCATTGTTACGTCCCTCCGCCTGACTCTTTCTGACCACCAGCCGTTCCGGTGCACTCACGCCCCGCTGTCATTGGTGCGTTCTGCTGCCTGGAATTTGTATTTGAAACCACGTTTTTGATCCAGAGCGTTTCCGCGGGCAGCCAATAATCGCTCGCGCTACAAGGAGCTGTGTTGATGATTTATTTTCAGGGTAAAAGAATTTTCAGTGCCATCTTCGATATGGATGGCACCATGTTTGACACCGAGCGCTTGCGCTTCAAGACGCTCAAGCAGGCCGCCGAGGAAATTTACGGCACGCCGCTGAGTGAAGAAACACTGATCGGCTCATTGGGCCTGAGTGCCAAAAAAGCCGAGGCACTGGCCAGGGCCAATCACGGCGATGACTTCCCCTATGCCCAGGTTCGCCAGCGTGCCGATGAGCTGGAGCTTGCCTATGTACGCAATCACGGCGTGCCGATCAAGGATGGCCTGCTCGAAGTGCTGGAGCGCTTGCGCAAGTACGGCCTGACCATGGCCGTAGCCACGTCGAGCCGCCGCGCCATCGCCGAGGAGTACCTGATCAACGCCAATGTGCTCAAGTACTTCGACGTCACTGTGTGCGGCGATGAAGTGGACCAGGGCAAGCCCCACCCCGAAATCTTTCTCAAGGCGGCCAGCGCGCTCAATTGCCTGCCAGAGCATTGCCTGATGCTGGAAGATTCGCAAAACGGTTTGTTGTCAGCCATTCGTGCCGGCGGCCAGCCGATCCTGATCGAAGACATCAAGCCCCCGGCACCTGAAGTCGCGGCCTGTGCCCTCAAGGCCTACACCGGCATGCACGGGTTTTTGGGTGACCTCAACGAATGCATGCCCGATCTCGGCACCCCTGCGCTGACCGAGAGTTTTCCGCCCACCCTTAATCAGTTCAGCGCCGGTATTCATGGCTTTGGCGCAATGGGTGGTGGCTACCTGACGCAGATTTTCTCCCACTGGGATGGCTACACCAGACCTTGCGAGATCATCGCCGCGACCCGCTCACGCATGCTGCGCGAGACCATTCAGGCGTTTGGCCGCTTCAGTGTGCGCTACAGCGCCACGTCCTTCGACCAGACCATCGATAACCTGCGCATGATCGATATGGATGACGCCGAAGCGGTGATCCGCATGTACGACGTGGCGGAAATCGTCGGCCTGAGCCTGCCCGAAACCGCCATTCGCAAGCAGGCCGGGGTGATTGCCCGGGGCTTGATCCGCCGCTACGAGCGCCGGGGGCGTGAGCTGACCATTCTGATTGTGCTGAACAAGGTCGGCGGTGCGGACTTTGTGAGCCGCCAGGTGCAGGCGCAACTGGAACTGCTGGTCTCGCCCGAGCTGTGTCGCAAGATTCTGGACAACAGCCATTTTGTTGAGACGGTGGTCAGTCGCATCGTCTCCAAGCTGTCCAATGAAGCATTGGTGCGCCAGTTGCGGATCAAGTCGAAGATGTTTCAGAACAGCCTGAACGACGAGTCCGACGCCCCTCGGGCCGTACCGCGCACCCCAGTGCCCGAGTACGAGCGGTTGATCAGCCGCTTTCGACCTTTTGCCCAGTCGAGCAACGCCTTGAGCCAGCTGCACCTGATCCTGTTCAACAGCGAGCCGGACATGCCCCTGTATTCCCAGCGCTGCAGCAATTTGCTTGAGCGCTTGCGTCAGGTGAAGACGGTGGACGACATCACCCAGACCCAGGTGATCAAGAACCTGCTGTGGAATGGTCCGCACGCGATCATTGCCTGGTACGCCAGCCTGTTGGGGTACTCGTGGCTTGGCCAGGGCATGGGCGATCCGCGGGTCAATGAGCTGGCGCAGCGCTTGATCGGCGAGGCCGTCGGCCCGGCACTGGTGGCTGAAAACCCGCATATGGCGGATGCCGTGGCAGCGTTTTCAACCACCTTTCTGCAGCGTTGCGCGACCTCCTTCAAGGACCCTTGTGCCCGTGTCGGGCGAGATCCGCTACGCAAACTGCAGCGCAACGAGCGGATTTTTCGCAGTATCGACCTGGCCAGAAAGCACGGCATTGACAGCAGTGCCCTGGAGTTCGGCACCGCGCTGGCATTGCACTATGCACTGCGCACAGCCGACAGCAAGGATCTGGAGTGCCAGCAGATGCGCCGTGTGTATCAGGACAGTGGCAGCATCGAAGCGGTGCTGACCTGGACCGGCAACTACAACGGCCAGCCGTATCCGGGGTTGGATCCGGTGAAAGATGCCGCGTTGATCGCGTCTGTGAGCAGCCATTTCCATGGCCCGCTCTGTGCTGAATTCGTCATGTAAGCAGACTGAACCGATCAAGCTCTGAGCCCCTGGATGGTTCAGTCTGGAAGGTCTGTTCAAGGAGCTGACCATGAAACGACTGACCCTGGCCCAGGCTTATGAGCTGGCCGAATCGATCTTGTTGCACAACGGTTTCAACCTGGACCATGCCCGTGCGGTGAGTGCCACGGTACTGGCCGGGGAGCGCGATGGCTGCGCGTCCCACGGTTTGTATCGGGTACTGGGCTGTGTCAATTCACTGCGCGCGGGCAAGGTTTCGGCCGATGCCGTGCCGCGAGTGATCGACCAGGCGCCGTCGATTGTGCGTGTGGATGCGGCGGGCGGTTTTTCTCAATTGGCGTTTCAGGCGGGTTTGCCCTTATTGCAGGAAAAAACCCGGGCCAACGGTATTGCGGCGCTGGCAATCAACCACTGTGTGCATTTTTCGGCATTGTGGGTGGAGATCGAGCAACTGACCGCGGCGGGGCTGGTGGCGCTGGCCTGCAATCCGAGCCATGCCTGGGTGGCGCCGGCGGGGGGCAGCGAGCCGGTGTTTGGCACCAACCCCATTGCCTTTGGCTGGCCACGGCCTGGGCGCGACCCGTTTGTATTTGACTTTGCCACCAGTGCCATTGCCCGTGGTGATATCGAATTGCATCGCCGGGCAGGCAAGGCTATTCCTGAGGGCTGGGGGGTTGATGCGCAAGGGCAACCCAGCACCGATGCCAATGTGGTGCTCGACAGTGGCGCGATGCTAACGTTTGGCGGGCATAAAGGTTCGGCGCTGGCAGCGATGGTTGAATTGATCGCCGGGCCCTTGATCGGCGATTTGACCAGTGCCGAATCCCTGGCCTGGGACGCGGGGAGCAAATCGTCGCCGTATCATGGCGAGTTGATCATCGCGTTTGATCCGCAGCGCTTTCTGGGTGCAGCGACCGAAGAGCATCTGGCCCGTGCCGAAGTATTGTTTGCCGGTATCGAAGGGCAGGGCGCGCGGTTGCCGTCCCAGCGCAGGTATGAGGCGCGGGCGCGCAGCGAGGTGGAGGGGGTACAGATTCCGCTAGCCCTGTTCAATGACTTGCAGGCGTTGCTGAAGGGATAGGTGTGCGGGCTGGCGCTTGTTGTGGGAGCGGGCTTGCTCGCGATGGCAGCGCCGCGGTTTAACTGAAACACCGTAGCGATTCCATCGCGAGCAAGCCCGCTCCCACATGGGGGTGAATCCCCTGTTTTCGCAATCTCTATAGCGGCTACAGTGGGCAGTCGATCAAAGACCGACGTCAGGCAAGTGGGGGCGGTTGGCCAGGGCCCTGGCCATGATCTGCTCGACAAACTCACGATCCTCGCGAGGCAGGGCCAGGCGCGGCGGGCGGGTCAGGGCGCTGCCGCGACCGGCAATCGCTTCGCACAGCTTGATGCACTGCACCAGGTCGGCGCGGGCGTCCAGATGCAGGATCGGCATCAGCCACTCATAGATCGGCATGGCTTCAGCGAAGCGTCCGGCCTTGGCCAGGCGGAAGATGGTTTCGCCCTCCTTGGGGAATACGTTGGACATCCCCGAGACCCAGCCTTCGGCGCCCACGGCGAGGCTTTCCAGAACCACGTCGTCGAGCCCGGCAAACAGCACAAAGCGGTCACCGACTTGATTGCGGATATCGATAAAGCGCCGGGTATCCCCGGATGAATCTTTGAAACACACCACGTTGTCGCAGTCAGCCAGGGAAATCAGGATGTCGGGGGTGACGTCGTTTTTGTAGATCGGCGGGTTGTTGTAGACCATCAGCGGCACGTCGGCATTTTTCGCCACATAGCGATAGTGCTCGGCAGTCTCGAAGGGTTTGGAGCCATAAACCAGTGCCGGCATCAGCATCACGCCATCCACGCCGACCTTGCGTACCGCATTGGCCACTTTGGCCGCCTGCACGCTGGTGAATTCGGCCACGCCGCAAATGACCGGCACCCGGCCGCGGGAGGCGTCCACTGCCACTTCGGTTACGGCAATTTTCTCTTCGGCGCTCAGCGAGGTGTTTTCCCCCACGGAACCGCAGACCACCAGGCCTGAAACACCGTCGCGGATCACGTTGGAAATCACCTGGTGGGTCTTGTCCAGATTGATGCTGAAGTCATCGTTGAATTGAGTGGTCACCGCAGGGAAGACGCCACTCCAGTTGATGCGCTTGCTCATGTTTGTTGCCTCCGGTTGTTTAAAACGTATTTCGTATACGTTTTTTTCTAAAGAAAATTGGCTGTATCCGTAGTCGTTGCCGAGGAACGATGGCTGCGAGCTTTCGATCTTGCTGCTTCGTGTGCCAAGGGCTCGCAGCCATCGTTCCTCGGAAGCGACTACAAGGGGTGCGTGGTTTTCGGTTGTTTGCGAAAAGTCAGTTTGCACCCGGCCAGGTATCCGACAGGCGATAGCCCTGGGGCCACGGATCGCTCGGGTCGAGCAGCAACTGGTGCGTGCCGGTGATCCAGGCCCGCCCGGATATGCACGGGTAAATGGCCGTGCGCCCGGCCACTTCGGTCATGGAATCGATACGGCAATGGAATTCGGAACCGATGATCGAACGGCCAATAAAGCGCTCGCCCACCTTGAGCACGCCCTTGGCCTGCAACACTGCCATGCGTGCCGAGCAGCCGGTGCCACAGGGCGAGCGGTCGATCTTGCCCGGACGGATCACCACCGCGTTGGCGCCACTGGCCACCCCATTCTCGTATTGCACGGGTGCAGCAATCTGGCAGAAGGAAATATGCGACCAGTCCGGGTTCAGCGGGTGCACAAAACCCAGTTGCTCGTTGGCGGCACGGGTGATTTTCAGGCCGATTTCAACGATATCTCTGGCTTCATCCGGGCTGATCGAAAAGCCCAGCTCCTTGGCATCGGCGAGCACGAAGCTGTCACCGCCATAGGCCGTGTCAACTTTGAGCGAGCCCAGGCCTTCGACCTCGATCCAGGCGTCCAGGCGGTCGGCGAAGGAGGGCACGTTTTTGATCTCGACCCGTTGCACCTTGCCGTCTCGACAGTCGGCCACCGCCTCGATCAGGCCGCCGGGGGCTTCGAGCACCAGCCGGGTTTGCGGCTCGGTCATCGGCAAAATGCCGCTGTCGAGCAACACCGTGGACACGCATATCGAATTGGACCCCGACATGGGCGGGGTGTCGGCCGGCTCCATGATGATCCAGGCCATTTGCGCCCGCGGGTCCTTGGCCGGCACCAGCAGATTGACGTGGCGGAACACGCCGCCGCGAGGTTCGTTGAGCACGAAGTTGCGCAGGGTTTCATCCCTGGCGATCCAGCGCGACTGCTCCCACACCGTGGCACCCGGTGGCGGTGCCACGCCGCCGACGATCACGTCACCGACTTCGCCCTCGGCGTGACAACTGACCACATGGATGATTTTCGATGAACGCATGCTCTGCTCCTATTTGACCGACTTGAGAAAGGCCGCGGTTTCCGCGTGCACAGGGTTGCCGATGACTTGATCGGGGGAGCCGATTTCGTGCACCAGGCCGTTGCGAAAAAACGCCACGCGGTCGGAAACATCCCGCGCGAAGCGGATTTCATGGGTCACCAGAACCATGGTCATGCCGTCTTCAGCAAGCATGCGCATGGTGTCCAGTACCTCACCCACCAGTTGCGGATCGAGGGCCGAGGTGGCCTCGTCGAACAGCATGTAGTCCGGTGACATGGCCAGGGCGCGGGCAATGGCCATGCGCTGTTGCTGGCCGCCGGACAATTTGCCGGGGAAGGTCTTGAGCTTGTCGCCCAGGCCCACATGGGTCAGTTGCTGCACTGCCAGCGCCTCGGCTTCGGCTTTGCTTTTACCCAGGACTTTGCGCGGTGCCAGCATCACGTTTTCGAGCACGGTCAGGTGGGGGAAGGCGTTCCATTGCTGGAACACGATGCCGATCTTCTGCCGCAGGTGGTTGAGGTCGGTGGCGCGGTCATGGACTTCGATGCCGTCGACGCGGATATGACCTTTCTGGATCGGTTCCAGGCCGTTGATGCACATCAGCAGGGTCGACTTGCCGGAGCCGGAGCCGCCGATAATCGAAACCACTTCGCCCTTGTTCACCGTCAGGCTGACGCCCTTGACCACCTCAAGGTCGCCGAAGGATTTGTAGACGTTGTCGATCTCAATCATTTTCTTGCCACCTTTTTTCCAGGCGAGCACCAAGGCGCGCAACCACCAGGCTCATGACGTAATAGATAAGGCCCGCAATGCACAGCACCAGCATCGGTTCCTGGATGCGGGTGACGATGGTTTGCGAGGCGCGCAGCAGTTCGACGATGCCGATCCACATCACCAGCGCGGTGTCTTTCATCACGCTGAGCACCAGGTTGAGCCAGCCGGGGAAGGCTACGCGCATGGCGATGGGCAGCACGATATAGCGCAGGTCCTGCAGGTAGCTCAGGCCCAGGGAGCGACTGGCACGGCGTGTGGTAAATGGCACGGCGAGCACACCGCTGCGCACGATCTCGGTGAAATAGGCGGCGGCGTAGACCCCCAGCACGATGCAGCCGACGCTGAAGGCGCTGATGTTCAGGCCGACGATGCTCTTGAGCGAGTTGAACAGCACGAACTGGATCAGCAAGGGTACGCTGCGAAACACATCCAGCACCCACGCCAGCGGCAGGCTGGCCCGTGGCAGCAAGGCGCGCAGCAGGCCGAACAGCAGGCCGGCAACGGTGCCGAGCAAAATCGCCCAACTGGTCAGTTGCAGGGTGACCCATGCCCCCTGCAGCAAAAACAGAAAATCGTTCCAGGTAAAACTGGTGGAAAACATGGGCTAGTCCTCAGTAACGAAACAGTCGCCAGGCCATCAGCCGGGCTACTGCAACGATCGCCTTGGCAATCAGGTAATACAGCACCGCGGCAATGGCGAAGTATTCAAAGGTGCGGAACGTTTTGACGTTGTAGTCCTGGGTCACGCCGGTCAGGTCGTTGTTGAGCCCCACGATCACCCCCAGCGAAGTCATCAGCACCGCCCAGACCATCTGGTTGGTCAGCGGGTAGAACACGATGCGCAGCAACTGCGGGACGACGATCATGCGGTAGGTCTGGAAGGCGCTCATGCCCAGCGAGCGGGCGGCGCGTATCTGGGTGTCGGGCACGGCCTTGAGGCCACCACGAAAGTTCTCCGCCAGATAGCCGGCGTTGTTGAACGTGATCCCGGCCAGCAGGGCAATCCAGGAGCTGACATGCAGGCCAAGGGACCCCAGGCCGAAGTACAGGACATAGATCTGGAACAGCGAAGGCGTATTGCGGGCGATGGACACCCAGGCATTGCCGGTGCCGCGCAGCAGCGGGTTTTTGCTTTCGCGCATCACTGTCAGGGCGAGGGCGATCAAGACGCCGAAGATCATCGACAATGCCGCGGTCTCGAAGGTCACCAGGGCACCGGCGAGCATGTCCGGCAAGGCGCGCAGGGCTGAGCGCCATTGGAAGGTGTAGTCAAACATGGGTTGCGTTCTCCAGTGAGGCAGCGGGTTGCAGCCACTGTGGCAAGCGCCCGCTGGCCGTGGCGCTGCACGCCGCATCCACACACTCGCTGAGGCTGGCGAAGTGAACTGTGCGGCCCACCAGGCCGGGGGCGTAATGGGCGTATTTGCCCGAGTTGGTCATCAGGTTTCTGGCCGCCGGAGGAATCACCGGCTCACCGAGCATGCACCAGCAGGTGTCGCTGACGATCACGGCGCCGAAGGCTTCGATCACCCCGACATGCCCGGCGGTACGGGCCTGTTCCAGCACGACACGGCCACAGGTAATCGCCAGCACCACATCAGGGTGCCGCTTGCGGCCCTGGCACAGGCGCGCCAGATGGGCGAACTCGCTGAGGGAAAAGTGCGGGTTGCCCAATGACACCACATCGACTTTCGGGTCGCGGGCGCTGTTGAGTTCGTGCCAGCTGAGCAGCAAGTCTTCAAGGCTGACCTTGAGCACCGGCAGCGGGCCATCGAGCACCTGAGCCGGGTCGAGGGCTTCGGGGGTGACACCGGCGATATGAAACAGGGGCGCGGCGCTGGTGGTGGCAAAGGCGGCGCCGAATGCCTTGAGGTCGTCCAGGTCCGGATGCTGTTGCTTGAGCCCCATCACCAACGGGATCCGGCTGCCGGCCAAAGCGCCGATGTGATAGCCCAGCAGGGGGTAAAACGCGTCATCAAGGTTGCCCAGGGTTGGCAGCTCGATTTGCAGGCGGGCCTTGCGCTGGTCCTCCAGATGGCAGCCAATCAGCGGTGCCCGACCCGTGAGGGCTATGCAGATATCCAGATAGTCGGGGTACTTGAGTGTGCGTGCGCCGAGCACGCTGTTGGCGTAAACCACCGCGTTGGATTCGGCCCAGACAATTTGCTCGCCCGCCTTGGGCGCACTGTCGAGCAGATAAGGGGCACAGGTGAAGCTCAGTTGTGCACCCATGGCCATATAAGCATCGCCCAGGTCACTGGCAGGGACGCCAAGTGCCGGGTCGATACCCAGTTCGCGCCAGCGGCGCTGGTCAACGGAAATTGAATTGAGCGTGGTGGGCACCCGTACCCTGGCGCCCCATGCCACCAGTTGCTGCGCAAAGCGCAGACTTGCCGGCCCGGTATAGATGCAGCCGTCGATATGGGCCTGGGTAATGTCAACCAGCTGCGTGGCACCTTGCAGGTGGGCCATGCGCAACACGATCTGCATCGCAACCTGTGCGGCCTTGCCGTAACTGCCAGCGAGCAGTGCGCGGTCATGTTCGCTCAGTTCGACCGAGGCGTGTGTGTCTGCCGCCGGGGTGTCGTGGCGTGGTGGCGCAGTATAGTCAGGCGCTGCATCGTAGAGGCTCAGATGTGTGCCATCGACCCTGGCGAACGCCTTGCCGTGCAATTGGCCAAAGGCTTCCTTGCCGATGCACAGCACCGGCAGGGAGCGCTGGAACAGGGTCTGGGCGACCAGCACGCCAAGGGTCAGAATCTCGTCGGCTTCAGCCAGCACCAGCGCAGCGGGGGCATGGCCATTGCTGATCAGTTCCATCAGCACACTGCTGCCGGTGCAGGAGCCACGCCCGCTGGGAATCGCCAGTACGCGACCCGCCAGGCACTGCCCGCTGAGCGGGTGATGGCGGTCGATCACCTCGCCGCTGAACGGGTCGACGCCGCCCCAGAAACTCAGGCCGACATCGGCGTACAGCAACGGGGCGAAGGCAGCGCCATCGACCAGGCTGCGACCTGCAAGAGAACGAGTCCCGGACATGCTGGATACCTCAGTAGTAGACGTGAGGTACGGTCAGATCAGCCGGTGGAATCTCGGTCCCGACCCATTTGGTCCACAGCTCCTTGTAGCGTCCGGTGCGTACTTGCTGGTTAACAAACAGGTTGAGGTAGTTGAGCAGGCCGTACTCGTTGCGCTTGGCGCCAAGGGACACGTAATCAACCACGTAAGGCGCGTTACCGGCGACCTTGAGGTTTTTGTACTTGCCTGGTTTAAGGGTAGCTGCGGCCACGGTATTGGTCACCACGGTGGCTTCGATATGGCCTTGGGCGACGGCCAGCAGGGTGTCGTTTTGCGACTGATAGGCACGGAACGAGCCGCTGCCCCAGTTTTTCACGTCTTTTTCCAGGGCGATGGCTTCATAGGTGCCGCTGGTGTTGCCCAGCGCCTTGCCCTTGAGGTCGTCGAAGCTGTTGATGCCGGTGTTGTCGCGGGTCAGTACGACCATCTGGAAGGCGAAGTAAGGGATGCTCAGGCCAACGGTCTTGGCGCGTTCAAGCGTGTCGGAAGTGGAGGCCACAATGACATCGGCACGCCCGGAGACCAGTGCCGGAATCCGGTCAGGGAAGGGCGTTTCCACGATTTCAGCATCGACGCCGAGCACTTTTGCCAGGTCGTTGCAGTAGTCCACATCGAAGCCGACGGGCTTATTGGCCTCGTCGCGGGAGCCCATGGGCGGGAAGTCCAGGGTGACGGCGCAGCGCAGCTTGCCCGAACCGATAATGTCGTCGAGCTTGTCGGCCTGGGCCGTGGCGATAAAGGAGGTACTGAGAACAGCGCTGAGGGCTACGGCAAATACGGGGTTTTTCATGGAAGCCTCGGAGTCGTTGAAGTGCTGTTGAATAACGTTCTTTGGATTTCGTATACGATATTTGTTTAGCAAGTCGTATGCCGATTTTTCCTACACGGTCGCAATAAGTGAGCGAGTGAGGTGTTTACGGGCTTGCGTGATGGCACTCTGGGTTCAGAGGGGGTGTGGGGTAGCAGGGGGGTGTTACAGAAGGGAGCATTGCTGTGGGAAATGCCCCACAAAGGAACACTTGCTGGCTTTTTGGCGGTATTTGCAATGCTATGCCTTGCGGGCAGTATGGGCGGGGTACTTTTCCTGGGAGAGTGAACGCCATGCCTATCGATGATGTAAACGGGGTGTACTACATCAATACAGACCTGATGCTGACGGCCCCCGTTGACCTGGCACCCTTGGCACAAGCGATGGCGCCCGAGGATCTACCCGATGTCTCAATCAGTTGCCTGCATGACAGTCAGGCTGACGGCGATCTCTATCATTCGGTTTTTGAAGCCTTTGGCCCGCAAGGGAGTTACTCCACGCCTGATGAAAGCATCAAGGCCTTGCTTGATGTCGTTGAGCAATTGCCACAAGCACTCCAGCCGCTGTGGCGAGCCTGTACAAAAAAGACCCTGGATATTGGTTACAACAGCGGTGTGACACCCGGTTACGTCAGCCACCCGATTCCGATCGATACCCTGCTGCGTATGCAGTCATTGGGAGTCGACCTGTGCATTACGGTGTATTCGCTGGAGGAGTGAGGCAAAAATCGCGAAGCGGATGACGTGAAACGGTGTAGTTGCTGAGGAGCGCAGCGAGGCTGCGATCGATCGCGAAGCGGTCGTAAACCCTGAGCCCCGGATGTACCTGGCGCAACACATTCACCGATTTCACGACTGCTGTGTCGCAGTGGTGCACCAAACCGATCGCAGCCTCGCTGCGCTCCTCAGCGACTACAAGCTAATGCGTTCTGTACAGGCTCAATGGCTTTGTGGCAAATGCTCGAACAGGGTCTTGCAGACACCGGCAATATGCTCATCCAGCAATTTGACGGCCAGTTCCACGTCGCCGGCGCGGCAGGCGTCAAGGATTTCCCGGTGTTCGTGGTCGGCGCGGTGTTTGCCTGCCGACAGGCTCATTTGCATGCGCAGGTAGCGTTCCAGCTTGTCATTGACCGAGCGGATCAGGCTGATCATGAATGGCCGCTGCGCAGGCTCATACAGGCAGGCGTGCAGTTCCCAGTTGAGCTCGGCCCAACGGCCCACATCATCTTCGCCGACAAACTCCTGGCAAATGCGCTCGGCCCGGGCAAAGGTGTCTGCGGTCATGTTGGGAATGGCCAGGCGCAGCAGCTTGTCTTCAAGGAGCATGCGCACTTCGAACATCTGCGCCAGTTCTGCCTCGGAAATGCGCGTGACCATCGCGCCGCGGTTGCGCTGGAACATCACCAGCCCTTCAGCTTCAAGCCGCTTGAGGGCTTCGCGCACGGGGATCTTGCTGACATTGAACTGGCGGGCGATATCATCCTGGCGAATCGGTTCGTCTTCAGCGAAATGCCCGGCGACAATGGCATCGCGCAAATGCAGGGTGATGATTTCCGACGTGGAAGGTGAATTGCCCAGGTCGGGAGCATTGAGTTTTGGGTGGGCCACGGTGGTCATCGTTCGCTGGTGAAAGATATATGGTATACGAAATTTAGACGGCAAGCCTTGTGCCAATAGTGCTGGGGTTTGTTATCCGGCTCGCATCAGCCTACGAATGCCAGCACACTGACAGGTGAGCCTGAGCCCGCCTGCAAGCGCAGCACACCGATTACCAGGGTAATTCCGGTTGGCGGCAGCCGGTCGAGGTTGGCGAGGCATTCGAGGATAATACCTTCGCGCCCGAGCACCCGCTTATTGCAGGCGAAGGATGTTTCCTGGCCCGGATCAACGCCGTGGGTATCGATGCCAACCCCCGCGATAGCGCGCTGTTCAAGTAAAAAATCGCTCGCCGCGGCACCGACCCCCGGGAAGTGCAGGCCCCGGTCATCGGCATTGATATAGCGTGCAGGCTCTGACCAGCGTGATTGCCAGCCCGTATGGAAAAGCACCACAGAGCCGCTCTGCACGGGGCCGTGCACAACCTCCCAACGCTCGATATCCTCAAGGCTGATAACGTAGTCGGGGTTGTCCTGGACCCTGGTTTGAACATCAATGACCACTGCAGGCCGCACAAGCGCTTCAGGCGCGTAGCCGTCTATTCCGATTGCGCTCGCAAAAAAGCTGTTGGGAGCATTCATATGGGTGGCGCTGTGTTCACCCAGGCTGAAGCTGCGCAGGTAATAGCCGTCTGCTGGAAGTGAGGCTTGAGGGGTAAACCTCACAGGAGGGTCATTGGGCCAAACCGGGATGTCGGGGGTAATCAGATGGCTGAGGTCGACAATTCGATCAAACTGGATGTTTCGCATGCTTGATTTCCTGTTCAGGATGTTCCCGGCATGGTGCCAAAAAAATAGATGATCAGGCACCGCGCAATTGAGACCTGATATGAGCACTCGGCGGCGCTGTTCAATATTGCCCGGTGCCGTATGCACCTCAATCAACTGCCGTGTTCAGTTTGAGCACGGCATCCAGTCCGCCTTCGGGCCGGTTGTGCAGTTGCAGTGTACCGCCATGGGCGGCCGCGACGGTGTGGGCGATGCTTAGCCCCAGACCGTAGCCCCCCGTGCTGCTGTTACGCGATGACTCCAGCCGGTAGAACGGTTCCAGCACCTGGGTCAGTTGCCCGGGTGCAATTCCCGGGCCGCTGTCCCTGACCGTGATGACCAGCACGCCGGGCTGTTCGTCGACAATCACCTGTACGTCCCGGGCATAGCGCAGGGCATTTTCCAGCAGGTTCTGCACGCAGCGTTTCAGGCTGCGGGCATAGCCCGAGAAGGGCCGGGTAGCGTGACCGCTGAGGCTGACAGGTGCGCCGATATCTTCCAGATCGGCTTGCAGGCTTTGCAGCAGGGCGTTGATATCGATGTTCTGGCGCGGCTCGTTGATTTCGCCGCTGCTGACAAAGTCCAGGGTGGTAGCAACCAGTCCCTCCATATCGCTCAAGTCCTTGCGAAAGCGCTCTTTGAGTGCTTCGTTGTCGAGCATTTCGGCACGCAGCCGCAGGCGCGTGATAGGCGAGCGCAGGTCATGGGACACGGCCGCCAGAAAGCGCGTGCGCTCAGCCAGACTGGCCAGCAGGCGCTGCTGCATCAGGTTGAATGCCTGGGCCGCACGCTGCACTTCCAGCGGCCCTTTAATCGACAGTGGTTGGCGGCGGATATCCTGGCCCAGTGCCTGCGCGGCTTGCGCCAGTTGATTGAGCGGACGAACGGCCAGGCGTACCGCGAGCAATACGATGATTGCCACCACGATGATGCGCACCAGATAGATGCGCAAAAAGTAATCGAGCAGCACATCGGCCGGCGCCATGCTGGTCCAGCCCTGATCCTCGGTGGCTTGCACGTGCAGCCAACGGCCGTCGGCCAGGCGCAGCTCAAGGGTAAATTGCCCGGCGGCCGGGCTGGAACCGAACAGGGTATCCACCCCGGCCTTGTGCCCCTGGCTGTCGAGCAGGGTGAGGTTGAGCAGGTTCAGGGCCGTGCGCGACGCGGTTTTTTCATCGACCAGGCTGCGCAGCAGCGATTCAGTGGCCTGGTCCTGGAGGGGCAGTGTGCCGCGCTGCATATCGGCGGCGTTGCGCAGTTCGAGGTTGAAGGCCGGGGTGCTGAGGTTGTGCAAAAAAAGCTCGATGTGCTGCGGATCAGTGCGGGCAACCCGCACGATATCGGCCAGGCGGCTGGCAATCAGGCGCGTGGGGATTTCCAGGACCTGACTGTGGCGTACGTCATACCAGATGCTGCTGGTCAGCACCTGGGCGGCGAGCATGCCCGTGATCAGGATCACCACCAGCCGCCCGTAGAGGGTACGCGGCAACAGCGTCATGATTCGCTCGTCACGCAGGCGCAAGTGAGCATGTAGCCTTCATTGCGTACGGTCTTGATCAGGCCGGGGGCCAGTTGCTGACGCAAACGGCTGACGCACACATCAATGGAGCGGTCGAAGGGCGTGCTGTCCTTGTCGAACACATGGTTGAGCAAAAAGTCCCGGCTCAACGGCCGGTTCGGGTGCTGCAACAGCAGGCGCAGCACGCGGTAGTCGGAGTTGCCCAAGGTGATTACCAGGCCTTCGGCGGACAGCACCTGGCGGGCGCGGGTGTCGAGGCGCCACTGATCGAAGCGGACAAAGGGCGCCTCATCGACACGGGCGCGCTCAGGGAAACTCTGCGCCCGACGCAACACCACCTTGATGCGCACCAGCAATTCACGCGGATCAAAGGGCTTGGGCAGGTAGTCATCGGCGCCGATCTCCAGGCCGACGATGCGGTCGATCAGGCTGGCGCGTGCGGTGAGCATGATCACCGGGATATTGGAGCTGGCGCGCAGGGTTCGGCACAGGCTCAGGCCGTCTTCGCCGGGGAGCATCAGGTCGAGCACGATCAGGTCGATCACGTTCAGTTCCAGGCGCCGGCGCATTTCCTTGCCGTCGCAGGCGGTGGAAGTCTGGTAGCCGGCGTCGCGCAGGTAGTCGGCCAGCAACTGGCGGATTTCAGGGTCGTCATCGACGATGAGTACATGGTCTTGCTTGGACATGGGCTTCGGGTACGCCTTGGGGCTCGCAGCAATAGCGGATTTAACGGGGTGGAGCCAAACGAAATGTAATGAAATGTTGTAGGCGCCGGATTCGTGCAGCAGCAATACAAAGTCGGACCATCCGCGGCAATGACGCTCTTTAGAATGGCGAATCTAAATGCGAGTCATTGTAATTAAGGAAGGCCCGATGTCATCGTCACCCGATGCGGCAGTAGTTCGCAATACCCCTTGTGCATTGAACGGTACCCTTGCACCGGTGATCAGCCTGCTGGCCCTGGGGGTTTTCAGCCCGGCCAGCGAGGCGGCGCAGCCGGCAAACGATGTGCTGACACTGCCTGCGTCGAACGTCGAGGGGACTTATGACTCGCCGTTCAAGGTTGATGAAGTGTCATCGCGCAAGGTCATGACCCCGCTGCTCGATGCCCCGCAAAGCATCACCATCGTGCCGCAGCAGGTGCTCAAGGAGCAGAACGCGCAAAGCCTGCAGGACATTCTGCGCAATGTGCCGGGTATCACCTTTATGTCGGGGGAGGGCAACCTGGGCTGGGGTGACCTGTTTTCCATTCGCGGTTTTTCGTCCGAGCAGAGCCTGACGGTCGATGGCGTGCGCGACGCGGGCATGTCCAGCCGCAACGACATGTTCAACCTGCAACAGGCCGAGGTGTTCAAGGGCACCGGCGCCATCGAGTCGGGCATTTCGGCGGTGGGCGGCAGCGTCAATCTGGTGAGCAAGGAGGCCCATCTTGGGGACGCCAATCGGGTCTCTGCCGGGGTCGGTAGTGATGGTTACAAACGCCTGACCGCCGATATCAACCACGAGCTGAACGACACCAGCGCTCTGCGTGTCAACCTGATGAAGCACCAGAGTCAGGTGGCCGAGCGTGATGAGGTGGATTACGACCGCTGGGGCATTGCCACCTCCCTGGCCTTGGGGCTGTCGACGCCGACCCGGGCCTTTGTCGATTTTTTCTATCAGAAGGATGACAACACCCCGGACGGCGGCCTGCCGATCTTGCGCGGCACCGACGGCAAGCGCATGCCCGGCGTAAAGCGCAGCAACTGGTACGGCGATTCCAGCCTGTACACCCAGCAGACTGAAACCACCTCGTTGACCGGACGCCTGGAGCACGACTTTGACAACGGCGCGCTGCTGACCAACCAGCTGCGCTGGCAGCGCACCGATAACTTCTCGGTGCTGTCACCGGCGCGCTTCAACGCCGCCAGTGCCGACGGGGCGAAAACCTGCACCGGCAGCCGCTGCGCCACCCTCGGCTATGTGGGCGTCGGCCCGGCGTCGACGGTCAACGGGGTCAAGGTTTACAGCGACTACAGCAATACTGGCAGCACCGCCTACGGCATTCTGCGCGGCAGCGATTTCGGCCTGTCAAAACGCTATACCATCCTCGATAACCAGACCGACCTGAGCTTTGCTTTCGATACCGGTTCCATCAGCCACAAGGCCGTGACAGGGCTGGATGTGTACCACGAAACCTACGGTGGCCTGGAGCGCAATGCCAAGGTACCGGCGGCCAACATGTTTTTCGACATGGCCAACCCGCAACATGACTTTGCCGTGGAATACACCACCAAGGGCGTGGGCGAGCCGCGTTCAAGCATCGACAACGCCGGGCTGTTTTTTGGCGACACCCTGACCCTCAACCCGTGGTGGCAGGTCATGGGCTCGCTACGCTACGACCACTGGAGCGCCGAGACCACCCAGCGCGGCCAGGACGATGTCAAGGACACCTCGGGCGCCTGGAGCGGCCGTGCCGGGATCGTGTTCAAGCCACAACCCAACGGCACGATCTACGCCTCGTACAGTGAGTCGACCCAGCCTTCGGCCATCGGTGCCTCTACCAACAACCAGATCTATGGCGCCGCCAGCACCAGCCGCTACACCCCGGCCAAGTCCAAGACTTACGAGTTGGGCACCAAATGGGACTTGCTGGACAAGGGCATCAGCGTCACGGCGGCGGTGTTTCGCACCGAGCTGGTCAACTCCTGGGAGTACACCGAGGGCGAAGCGTCGCCGGTGCGTGCCTTGCCTGCCAAGCGCGTTGATGGCGTAGAACTGGGCCTGCAGGGCAACCTGACCAATCGCTGGACGGCCTACAGCGGCTTCTCGGCACTGAAAAGCGAGCAGACCAAGGGCGTCAACAAAGGCGCGGAGGCCAAGAACGTCCCCGATCTGACCGCCAACCTGTGGACCACCTACGCCTTTACCGACGACTTGAGCCTGAGCTACGGCGCCAACTATGTAGGGCGCCGGCGTTATACCGACAACAAGTATGTCGGTGGCCTGAACAACAACAGCAGTTACTCCGACGGCCCGTCCGGGGTGCTGGCGATCTACACGCAAGACAAGGAAAAAGCCCCCGGCTACTGGGTGCATTACCTGGCCGCGCAGTACCAGGTCAATCCTCAGACCACCGTCCACGTCAACGTCGACAACCTGTTCAACACCTTCTACTTCAGCCGCATCGGTGCTTCCCTCGATGGCTTCCAGCTGTATGGCGTACCGGGGGCCGGGCGCACGCTGACGGCGAGCATCGACTATGACTTCTGACCGCGACCGGTTGCGGAGCGCGCCATGATGATCGAAATCGCCGAGGTGTTCAGCGGCCGTGAGTTGGACGAGATGCGCGACCTGTTGCTTGCCCGTCCGTGGGTGGATGGCAAGCAGACGGCTGGCGTGGGCTCGGCGCGGGTGAAATGCAACCGCCAGTTGGCCGAGGACGACGCCGTCGGCGTCAACCTGGGCCAACGCATTTTGGCGCGGCTGTCCGACCACGGGCTGTTTATGTCCGGCGCGTTGCCCAAACGCATCTACCCGCCGCTGTTCAATCGCTACAGCGGCGGCGAGACGTTCGGCTTTCATATCGACAATGCCATTCGCGGCATCAAGGGCGTGCGTGAGCGCGTGCGCACCGACCTGTCCGCCACCCTGTTTCTGAGCGATCCGCACAGCTATGACGGCGGTGAACTGGTGATCCGCGACACCTTCGGCGAACGCAGCGTCAAGCTGCCCGCCGGGCATCTGGTGCTCTACCCCGGCAGCAGTGTGCACAAGGTTAACCAGGTGACGCGGGGCGAGCGGCTGGCGGCGTTTTTCTGGATCGAAAGCCTGGTGCGCGAAGACAGCCAGCGCAGCCTGTTGCTGGACATGGACGTGGCCATTCAACGCCTCACCGCCCAGCAGGCGGATGACGAATCACTGCTGCAATTGAGCGGCGTGTACCACAACCTCTTGCGCCGCTGGAGCGACGTATGAGCCCTTTATTGAGCGGGAGATTAGCCGTGTCCAAGCTGTTATTGCGTCAATCCTGTGTGCGCCTGGGCGCCCTTATCGTCCTTCTGGGCATGGCGGTATCGACGGCCTGGGCCAGGGACGTTACCGATGCCCTGGGCCGTGTGGTCAAGGTGCCGGACACCGTACAGCGGGTGGTGCTGGGGGAGGGGCGGCTGATTTCGGCCTTTGCCCTGCTTGACCGCGACCGGCCGTTCCAGCGCATCGTGGGCTGGCAGAACGACCTGCGCAAGCTCGACCCCAACACCTATGCCGCCTATGTGGCGAAGTTCCCCCAGGTCAAGGACATCCCCTTGATCGGTCAGGCGTCGGAGCAGAGCGTCAGCGCCGAGCAGATCCTGTCGCTCAAGCCCGATCTGGCGGTGTTCAGCATCTCCGGGCATGGCCCCACCGAACACAGCCCGGTGGCCGACGTGCTGGAAAAGGCCGGTATCGCGGTGTTGTTCGTGGATTTTCGGGTCAACCCGCTGCAAGGTACCGAGGCCAGCATGACGGCCCTGGGGCAGGCGCTGGGGCGCGAAACTGAGGCGAGCGCCTTTGTTGATTTCTACCGCCAGCATGTCGAACGCATTACCCGCACCCTGGGCACGATCGATGAGCAAAAACGCCCCGGCGTGTTTCTCGAACTGCTGGCCGGGGTCTGGGCCAACCCCGGACACACCACGGGCAAGGGTGGCATGGGCGAGCTGATCCGCCTTGTGGGCGGGCGCAATATCGCCGAGGGCGTGGTGCCCGGTGCACTGGGGGATATCAGTGTGGAATATGCGCTCAAGGCCGATCCCGATGTGTACATCCTGTCGGGCAACCAGCAGCCCGGGGTGATGCTGGGCGCGGGCATCGATGCACAAACGGCCCGAACCTCACTGATGCAGGTGTTGAAGCGGCCGCAGTTCGCCGATTTGCGCGCGGTACGTGAGGGCACTGTGCATGCCCTCTGGCATGACTTCTACAACTCGCCGTACAACATCCTTGCCATTGAGGCCCTGGCCAAGTGGATTCACCCCGAAATGTTTGCTGACCTTGATCCGCAGTTGACTCTTGATGAGCTCAACAAAGCGTTTCTCGACACGCCGCTGGCAGGTCAGTACTGGATCAGTGAACAACCATGACCGCTATCGCCAACCCGGCAGTGCTTGCGGCCAGTCACGGTTACCGACGCCTGCTGGCGCGGCGAGTGTGCCTGTTACTGGTGATCGGCTGTGCGCTGCTGGGCAGCGTGCTGCTGGACCTGTCCACCGGCTCGTCCGGCATGGGGCTGGGGCAGCTGCTGCAGGGCCTGTTGCATCCGCAGACCCTGGATGTCACGGACCGCGTGATCATCTGGAATGTGCGCTTGCCCTATGCGCTGATGGCGGTACTGGTGGGCGCGGCCCTGTCGCTGGCCGGGGCAGAGATGCAGGCCATCCTTAATAACCCGCTGGCCAGCCCGTTTACCCTGGGTGTGTCTTCGGCGGCGGCGTTGGGGGCTTCGCTGGTGATCGTGTTCCCGCTGAGCAGCGCCTTGTTGAGCCGCGACTCGCTGGTGGCACTGGCAGCCTTCGTATTTGCCTGCGCCTCGATGTTCCTGCTGCACGGCATGTCGCGGCTGCGCGGGGCCGGGGTCGAGACCCTGGTGCTGTTTGGTATTGCCCTGGTGTTCAGTTGCAACGCACTGGTGGCGCTGTTGCAGTTGCTAGCCACCGAAGATGTGTTGCAACAACTGGTGTTCTGGAGCCTGGGCAGTGTGGCCCGGGCCAACTGGGACAAGCTGGGCATTCTTGCCCTGGTGCTGGGGTTGACCGCGCCGTTTTCCCTGCATGCGGCCTCGCGCATGACCTTGCTGCGCATGGGCGAGGAGCGGGCGCAGAGTTTGGGTGTGGACGTGCGGCGGCTGCGATTTTTCGCCTTGCTGCGCATCAGCCTGCTGTCCGCCACGGCGGTGGCGTTTGTCGGCACCATCGGTTTTATCGGCCTGGTGGGGCCGCATATTGCGCGGATCCTGATTGGCGAAGACCAGCGCTTCCTGTTCCCGGCCAGTGCCCTGGTGGGGGCGTTGTTGCTGTCGCTGTCCTCGGTGGTGAGCAAAGTCATCATGCCGGGGGTGATTGTGCCGGTGGGTATTGTGACCGCGCTGGTGGGCGTGCCGATTTTTGTCGTACTGGTATTCAAGCGGGGCAGGCAGTTATGAGTGAGCAAGGGTTGTTGATCGAGCACGCCCAAGTCAAATACGGGCGCAAGGTAGTGATTGCCGACGCTTCGCTGCCGCCACTGCGCCCCGGTACATTGACCGCCCTGATCGGCCCCAACGGGGCAGGCAAGTCCACCCTGTTGCGCGGGCTGGCGGGGCTTGAGCCCATGACCGGCGCAGTCACCTTGCACGGTCAGCCATTGGCGCCGATGAGCGTAGCGCAGCGCGCCCGGCGGGTCACCTATATGCCCCAGCACTTGCCGCCGGGGCTGGGCTTGAGTGTTATCGAGAGCGTGATGGCGGCACTGCGGGTGGCGGGCAGTGGCGGTGATTATCTGGAGCAAGCCTATGCGGCTTTGCAGCGCATTGGCATTGCACCGCTGGCTGACCAGATGCTCAACGCGCTGTCCGGCGGCCAGCGGCAACTGGTCAGCCTGGCGCAACTGATCGCCCGCAGGCCCAGGGTCATGCTGCTGGATGAGCCCACCAGTGCGCTGGATTTGAGCTACCAGTTGCGGGTAATGGAGTGCGTGCGCCAGATGGTTGGCCAGCACCAGTTGATTGCCGTGATCGTGCTGCACGACATCAGCCTGGCGGCCCGTTTTGCCGACCATATTGCGGTGTTGCGCGAAGGGGCGGTGGTCGGTTTTGGCGCGCCAGAGCAGGTACTGACTGGGCAGCTGTTTGCCGAGGTATACGGGGTCAGGGCACGGGTTGAACGGTGTTCGCAGCAGACCCTGCAAGTATTGGTCGATAGCCCGGTTTGAAGCCTTATTCATCAGCCTGCACGGCGGTTGCTGCTTGTTTTACCAGCCGCTCCCCAGCACCCGGTACTTGACAGCAATGCCATTGGCACCCGTAATAGGAGGGAATGTTAACGTTAACTTAAATAAAAACAAGAGGGGCAACCCATGCACCGGACGGTCAAGCGTGATTACTGGCTTATCAGCGGTTTACTGTTTTTTTTCTTCTTTTCGTGGTCTTCCAGTTACTCGCTTTTTTCCATCTGGTTGCATCAGGTCATAGGCCTTAATGGTGCGCAGACCGGCTATGTGTTCGCCGCCAATGCGATCGCTGCGCTGCTGATCCAGCCGTTCTACGGGGCCTTGCAGGACAAGCTCGGCCTGTCGAGAAAACTGCTGGTGTGGATTGGTCTGCTGCTGTGCGCTGCCGCACCGTTCGCGATTTATGTCTACAGCCATTTGCTGGCCCAAAACGTGGTGCTGGGCGCTGTGGTGGGGGCGATTTTTCTGGCCTTTGCCATGCTGGCAGGGGTGGGCGTGATCGAGAGCTATACCGAGCGCCTGTCCCGGCATGTTGGTTTTGAATTTGGTACCAGCAGGATGTGGGGTTCCCTGGGCTGGGCGGCGGCCACCTGCATTGTGGGCGTGGTGTTCAATATTGATCCGAATATTGCTTTCTATATGAGCAGCGCTGCCGGCGCGGTGTTTTTGCTGATCCTGTTTCGGCTGGACTTGAGCCGCTTCAACCAGCCCGGAGGCAGTGGCGCAAGTGGCGCGGCGCCCGTAACCGTCAGCGATCTGTGGCTATTGCTCAAGCTGCCGCGGTTTTGGGCCTTCAGTGTTTATCTGACCGGGGTTTGCGGGATCTACATGATCTATGAACAGCAGTTTCCGGTGTATTTCTCGTCGTTTTTTGCGACGCCGGAACAGGGCATCCAGGCCTATGGTTACCTGAACTCATCCCAGGTCCTGCTGGAAGCGGGCCTGCTCCTGGTTGCGCCCTGGGTGGTCGGCCGTACCGGGGCGAAATACGGGCTGATCCTGGCGGGCAGCATCATGTTCTTTCGCATAATCGGCTCAGGTCTGGCCACTGAAACCTGGGCCATTGCCGTGTTCAAAATGCTGCATGCTGTAGAAGTGCCGATCCTGCTGGTCTCGGTATTCAAATATATCGCGTTCAATTTTGACCCGCGCCTGTCGGCCTCAATCTATCTGGTGGGTTTTCATTTTGCCCAGCAGCTCACCGCCATGCTCCTCTCGCCACTGGTGGGCTACGGTTATGACCAGTACGGGTTTGCCGATGTTTATCTGCTGATGTCCGCGCTGGCCGGTGCCTGCCTGCTGCTGTCCTGGACCCTGCTGCGCAACGACCCGCAGCCACCGCCGCGCAAGGCCAGTGTTGCAGAGGCGCTGGCATTGCCCGCCATTACTCAATCCGTTACCCGTTATGAACCCTGACAAGGACCATCCCATGCACGCTGTACGGCTGGACAAGGCCCATCGCGCCATCGCGCAAACACTGCCCGAGCGCGGTAACGACTATCGCCTCGCGTATCACCTGGCCCCTGCGGCCGGGTGGATGAACGACCCTAACGGGCTGGTGTTCTTTCGCGGCCAATACCATGTGTTTTATCAGCACCATCCGTTTTCTGCGCAATGGGGGCCCATGCACTGGGGGCATGCCAGCAGCGACGATCTGGTGCATTGGCAGCATTTACCTATCGCCCTGGCGCCCGGTGACAGCTATGACCGTGATGGCTGCTTTTCAGGCTCGGCAGTGGTGCTCGATGACACCCTCTACCTGATCTATACCGGCCACATCTGGTTGCAAGAGCCGGGTGATGACCAGCACATCCGCCAGGTCCAGTGTCTGGCCAGCAGCACCGATGGCATTACGTTCACCAAGCTCGGGCCGGTCATCGAGACACCGCCGGACCCGGCCATCATGCATTTTCGCGACCCCAAGGTGTGGCAGCGTCACGGTGCATGGTGGATGGCACTGGGCGCGCGGCATGGCGATGACCCGCAGTTGTTGATCTATCGTTCTGCTGATCTGATGCACTGGGACTTTCTGGGCTGTGCGCTGCAAGGCCAGCGCGAGCCGGATGGCTATATGTGGGAGTGTCCGGACATCTTTGAACTGGATGGCCGCGATGTGCTGCTGTACTCGCCCCAGGGTTTGAAGCCCGATGGATACGACAACTGGAACCTGTATCAGAACAGCTACAGGGTGGGTCAACTCGACGACAAGGGCGTGTTCAAGCCCGGCGGACCGCTGCATGAACTCGATCATGGCCACGATTTCTATGCCGCCCAGACCTTGCTGGCTCCAGATGGCCGTCGCCTGCTATGGGCCTGGATGGACATGTGGGAAAGCCCGATGCCCAGCCAGGCCGAGCACTGGTGCGGCGCGTTGACGTTACCCCGCGAGTTGAGCCGCGACGGTGATCGGTTAATGATGCGTCCGGCCCGCGAGCTGGTGGCGTTGAGGCAGTCCGGGCAGGTACTGCAGATAGGCGCGGTGAAGTCTGCCAGCCAGTTGCTCGATACCTGGGGTGCGTTGCTGGAGCTGGAAATTGAGCTGGATATTGCCGCCAGCAGCGCCGAGCATTTTGGTCTGGCATTGCGCTGCAGTGAAGATCAGCAGGAGCGAACCTTGCTGTACTTCGATGCCATGGCCCGCCGCCTGGTGCTCGACAGGCAGCACTCGGGTGCCGGAGTGAGCGGTGTTCGCAGCGTACCGATTGCGGCGGACCAGACACGCATCGCTCTGAGAATTTTTCTCGATCGATCATCCATTGAAGTGTTTGTCGACGATGGTGCCTGGTGCCTGAGCAGCCGGATTTACCCGCACGCCAACAGCCTTGCGGTGCGGGCATATGCCGTCAATGGTACAGGGCACTTTGGTGAAGCCCTGGTGTGGGGGCTGGCTGATCTGAAGCTATGAAGCCAGGGCATTTTGCACAGGGCGCGCCGCCCTGGTTGGCGCTGTTCTGCCGCTGGCAGGCATGACATCATGCCCGGCCAGACAGGTAATGGCGCGCACCGATGGCTTCAGTAAAAGATGTTGCACGGCTGGCGGGGGTTTCCCTGATGACCGTTTCCAGGGCCCTCAACACCCCGGGAAAGTTGAACCAGGAGACCCTGGCCAAAGTGCTGCAGGCCGTCGCAACGCTTGGCTATGTGCCCAGCCTGTCGGCGCGCAAGACCCGTGGCGGGCACTCCAGTGGCAAGACCATCGGCATCTTTGCCCTGGATACGGCCACCACGCCTTTTGCCGTTGAAATGCTGCTGTCGATGGAGCGCACGGCCCGCGAGCATGGCTGGAACGTGTTTATCCTCAACGTGTTTGAAACCCCGCCAGATCAACAGGCCATCGAGTTGATGCTCTCCCATCAACCGGACGGCATCATCTTCAGCGCCATGCAGCTGCGGCGGGTGGACATTCCTCAGGTGCTGCGCAGCTTGCCGCTGGTACTGGGTAATTGCGTCAGCACTGACCCCGGCATCGCTTGCTATATATCAGACGATGAAGACGGGCAGTATCAGGCGGTCCGCCAGGCGCTGCGACCGGGTTATCGTCGTCCGCTGTGCATAAACCTGCCGCAAAGCAGCATGGCCTGGGGGTTGCGCCAGCGCGGGTTGGCCCGTGCCCTGGCCGAAGCCGCGATCGATACCGCGCAAGTGCTGCAATACGACCTCTCCAGCGATGACGGCTACCACGAAACAATGCAGGTGCTGGAGCAACAACTGCTCACGGGCAATGCAACCCCGCCCTTTGACCTGCTGATTTGCGGCAACGACCGGATTGCCCTGGTCGCGTATCAGTATCTGCTCAGTCGCGGCTTGCGTATCCCGCAGGATGTGGCGGTGCTGGGGTTTGACAATATGGTGGGGGTTGCCGAGCTGTTTTACCCGCCCTTGAGCACCGTGCAACTGCCGTATTACGACATGGGCCGGCGTGCGGTGCTGCACCTGATTGAAGGTCGGGACGATTGCGCCGTGCACAAGGTTGCCTGCCCGCTGGTTGAGCGCGAGTCCTGCTGACCCTGTCAGCGGGCGATAAACGTATCCCGGTAGGCATACAAACCCGGTGTTCCGCCAGTCATCACGAACAGCACGCTGTCACCCGAACGGTAACGGCCCTGACGAAGATCACCGAGCAGCCCGGCAAAGGCCTTGCCTGAATAGACCGGGTCGAGCAGCAAGCCTTCGCATCTGGCCATCAACTGCACGGCTTCGAGCATGGCCGGGGTCGGCAAGCCATAACCTTCACCCAACTGGCTGGCGTCGATATCGATGGCGTCTGTGCGCAGGGCCGCCGAACTGCCTAGCAGGGCCAGGGTCTGGCGGGTCAGTTGCAGGGTTCTGGCCGCAGCCGTGTCACGGTCCGTGAGCACCGACCATGACCTGACCGTGGCTGCACCGCGCCCCAACAGTTCGAAACCGGCGGCCAGTCCGGCATGGGTGCCGGCACTGCCGTTGGCGATCATCACCTGGGTGAACTGCACGTCCAGTTCTGTTTCCTGGCGGGTTATTTCCGCAGCACAGCGTGCATAACCCAGACTGCCCACCGGCGTCGATCCGCCGGTGGGAATTACCAGCGGTTTGCGCCCTGCAGCCCGCAGTTGAGCTGCCCTGATTTCGGCCTGCACCTGTGCGTCTTTACCCTGTGGCAGCACGTGCACCCGGGCGCCAAACAGGTGGTCGAGCAGCCTGTTGCCGTTTAACTCGTAGTCGGCCTCGCGCTTGGGCACTGCGCGGCTCAGGATCAATTCACAGTCGATGCCCTGGCGAGCGCACACCGCCGCCGTGAGCCGGGCATGATTGGACTGGATGCCGCCCACGGTGATGATCGTATCAATACCGTCCTGAAGGGCTGCGCCCAGGTGAAACTCAAGTTTGCGCAACTTGTTGCCGCCACCCCCGATCAGCATATGGTCATCGCGCTTGATATACAGCTGCACTTGCTGCTCATGCAAACCCAGTTGTTGTTCAAGGCGGCAGGCCCGTTGAATCGGGGTAGGGCCCTGTAACAGGTCGGCGCGGGGGAACGCGCTCAGCGCCTTGTCCAGTACGGTTTGCATGGGTTGATACCTGAGTGCTCAATTGAATGGGGCCTAACTGTAGGGGTTAAACGGGCGGCAATAAATGCAGTAAAAGTTAGTACTGGTGGAACTGAAAGTGTGTAATGGACGGCCCGGGTTTTATTGATAAAAAGCCCGTTTAATTTATGCCTGACAAGCGCTTACACTTATTTAAAAAGCACGGGCGTGCCGATGGGCCGTTTATTTTTCAAGCGTGGCCTCAGGGCGGTTTTATGAGCAAGCTCAGGCAGATGGAAGTTTTTGTGGCCGTGGTCGAGGCCGGCAGTTTTGCCGACGCGGCAGTCCGGTTGGACATGTCGGCGGTGATGGTGGGGCGCCATATTCAGAGCCTTGAAACAGCGCTCAACAGCAAGCTGATTCAACGAACTACCCGCCGCCAGTCGGTGACAGGCGAGGGGCGGCTGTTCTATGAAGAGTCGAAAAAGGCCCTCGAACAGATCAAGTACGCCTGGAACCGGGTCCAGGCGTCCACTGGCAAGCCGGGCGGGCTGCTGCGCATGACGGCGCCCATGACCCTGGGCGTCACGCTGGTGGGGCCGCTGGTGAACGAGTTCATGCAGCTGTACCCGGACGTGCAAGTGGAGCTGATCCTCAGCAACGACGTGGTGGATTTGCACGAAAGCTCATTTGATCTGGGTTTCAGGATATCCGAGCTGATTGAGGTCAACCTCGAATCAAGGCCGCTGCCACCGTACCGAATGGTTATTTGCGCGGCACCCGGGTACCTGCAAGCGCACCAGGTGCCGCAGACGCCGGAGCAGCTGGACCAGCACCGAATCCTTACCCACACCTCATGGACCAACCGTTTCGCCTGGCCCTTGCAGCACGGTAATAAAACCATGCCCTGGCCCGATCACGCGGTGCTCAGAAGCAACGACGGCCAGGTCCTCCTGCAAGCGGCCATCGCCGGCAACGGCATCTTGATGCAACCCGACTTTCTGGTCGCCGATGCCCTGGCCAGAGGCGAGCTGGTAACCATCATGGATGCCTGTGTGCCGGCACCCAAACCGGTACAGATGGTCTATCCACGCAGCAAAAAAACACTGCCCAAGCTCAATGCCTTTGTGACGTTTATTGTCGAGCGTTTGCAGTCGGCATGAGCTGGCGGGATGCCGGGAGAGCGAGCCTGCTCGCTCCCACAACAAAGTCGCTACAAGGCCAAAGCCTTACTCTTTGCCAACAGCATCCGGCAGGGCATAGGCAATGATGTAGTCGCCCACGTCAGGCGAGTGGCTCATGCCGCCTGCCGAGATGACCACATACTGCTTGCCCGTGGCCGGCGACTTGTAGATCAACGGCGCCGCAACTGCACCCACTGGCAAACGGGCTTTCCATACTTGCTTGCCGGTTTTGGAGTCCAGCGCACGCAGGTAGTAATCCTGGGTGCCGGCAAAAAATACCAGCCCGGATGCGGTCGACGTCGGCCCGCCCAGTGTCGGCATGCCCAGCGGAATCTGCAGATGAGTCTTGATCCCCAAAGGCCCGGTGTCCTGAACGGTACCCAACGGCACCTGCCAGACCAGTTTACGGGTGTTGAGGTCAATCGCACTCATGCTGCCAAACGGCGGGGTGTTGCACGGCACGCCCAGTGGTGACTGGAGGATGTCGATTTTCACCCCACCATAAATCCCGGCGACCTGTGGGCGGATGGTGCCCATAAAACCCGGAACCTCATCGGTCGAGACTTTGAATTTTTTTGTCTCTTCCTTGGTCACCAGCGCCATGCGCAGTGGCATGCGCATGTCATTGACGAACATCATGCCGGTGTTCTCGTCAATGGTAATACCGCCCCAGTTCATGCCGCCCAACAAGCCTGGCCATTCGATATACGGCTTTTCGCCAGGAGGCGTGAACGGACCCAAATAGACCGAATCCTTGAACATGATCCGGCAATACAGTTGGTCAAATGTACTGACCCCCCACATGGATTTCTCAGTCAGTGGTTCGGCGCCAATCATCGGCATACCGGTCGAGAATGGCTGGGTCGGCGACAGATGCTCGCCTGCGGCTGCAGGTGAAGTGGGTACTGCACGCTCCTCAACCTCGGTGACCGGCTGCCCCGTGCGACGGTCCAGCACAAAGATATTGCCGGTCTTGGTGGTCTGGATCAGCACCGGGGTTTTTACCCCTTGGGCATTTTTGATGTCATACAGCACAGGCTGCGAGGGCAGGTCATAGTCCCAGACATCGTGGTGTACGGTCTGGTAAACCCATTTGGCTTTGCCGGTCGAGGCATCCACAGCCACTACGGCCGAGCCGTATTTTTCCTTGGCCTGGTTGCGGTCACCGCCCCAGTAGTCAGGCGGGCCGTTGCCGGTAGGCAGGTAGACCAGATTCAGTTCCTTATCGTAGGTCGGAATGGTCCAGACATTGGGTGTTTCCAGGGCAAACTGGTGATCCGCGTCTGTCACGTCCTGGTTTTGCGGCGCACCGACGTCCCAGGCCCAGACCAGCGCACCGTTCAACACATCGAATGCACGCACGGCACCGGAAGGCTCACCCGCCACAATGTCACGCACCCAGCCGCCAACCACGGTGAGGTGGCCCATGACCACCGGCAGGGAAGTCGGGTGGTAGCGCTTGCTGTTTTCCGTTGGGCCCATGCCTTTTTTCAGGTCAACGTAACCGTTGTCGCCAAAGTTCGGGCACAGATTGCCGTTATGGGCATCCAGGGCAAACAAACGCGCATCGACAGAAGATACAAGGATGCGCTGACGGCACTGCTGCTGATCGTTGTACGACGCTTTGACCGTTGCACTCAGCGTGTCGTCTTTGTCGATGTCGTAATAGCCCACGCCGCGGCAAGTCACATGCTCTTCGCTTTTGGCATGCGGGTCGAATTTCCACAGCGGCTTGCCGGTATCGGCGTCAAGGGCGGTGATCAGGTTTTCCGGCGTGCAGGAATACAACACATTGCCGATCTGCAGCGGGGTGTTTTCGTCCACACCTGCGCCCGCACCGGTAGTGCGCCGGCCAGTCCGGTAGATCCAGGCAACTTGCAGGTCCTTGACGTTTTGCGGGGTGATCTGGGTGTAAGGCGCAAAGCGCGTGCCCGAGGCATTGCGGCCAAAGAACTCCCAGTTTTGCTCAGCCGGTGATGGCTCTGCGGCCTGCGCCGGGTCAGACGCAGCAACAGGGTTGGAGATAGCTCCGTGGGGGTAAAACGCTGCGATCAAGGTGGCGATCAACGCCACGAACACCACAACACCGCTGCGGTTGGCCGCACGCCGGGTGTTCAGGGGCATGCCTGGCAAGGCCGCGCCGACCCACAAACTGAGGGTCAGGATAATGGCCGGCACGACCAGGCGTGGCAGCAGTTCCCAATAGCTGAACTGACCCACTTCATAAAATGCCCACACGCAAGTCGCGAGGAAAATGGCCACCGAAAGGCTTATGCCGATGCGCTTGCGCAATAAAAACAGGACCGCCAGCAGCAAATAAGCCAGGCCCGCGATCAGGTAGTAACTTGATCCTCCCAGAGCCATCAGCTTGAACCCGCCATACATCAGGGCCAGCGATACGGCCAATACCAGCAGGGAAAAAAGCACCCGCGCAATAGTGCCAGCGGGGCGCTGTTTACTGTCCGTCATGTTGTTAAATGCTCCTTGGTTGATACACAAATATCGGTCTTCAATAATCAAGAGCAGTTTATGCGGATGTTTTTTTCGATAAATCCGCAGGCCTGAGAAACATTGTTGGTAAAGCAGCAACAATCCGTTAATTGATCGCACGCATCAACGAACATGAAATTTCGCCCGCAAGCGTCATTGGCCGCTGAAAAAATCCCCTGCAGCCCTTAATCTTGACGTCTTTGTTTTGTGCGCGGATTGCCCATGTCTTCAACTGTCGACGGCTTGCCCAGTAACAAACGCCTGCCCGCCGTGATCGCGATCTCCCTGGGGATCGGCATGGCGACCCTCGATACGGCCATCGTCAACACGGCCTTGCCAACCCTGGCCGAAGGTATCGGTACTGACTCGGCCTCGGTGATCTGGGTGGTCAACGCCTATCAACTGGCGACCATTGCCGCGGTGCTGCCGTTTGCTTCGCTCAGTGACGTACTGGGCCATCGCCGGGTATTTCTTGGCGGCCTGCTGGTGTTTATCGTGGCTTCACTGTTCTGCGGGCTGGCCTGGTCGCTGCCCACGCTGACGGCGGCACGGGTGGTGCAGGGCCTGGGTGCGGCCGCGATCATGAGCGTGAATATCGCCCTGTTGCGGCATATTTACCCGGCGAAAATCCTCGGTCGGGGACTGGGCTACAACTCGCTGGTGGTGGGGTTGGCCTTTACCCTGGGGCCGACCGCGGCGTCGGCCATTCTGGCGGTGACCACCTGGCATTGGCTGTATCTGATCAATGTGCCGCTGGGGTTGCTGGCGGTTGTGCTGGGCTTGCGCTCGTTGCCGGAAATTCCCAGAAGCGGGCACGCCTTCGACCGCTTGGCCGCGATCTTGTGTGCCGGTTTGTTTGCCTTGCTGGTACTGGGGCTGGGTTCGGCGGTACATGGCGCCGAGGGCGATTTAAGCCTGGGCCTGGTCGCAGTGGCACTGGCATGCGGGGTGTGGCTGATGCGACGTCAGGCCGATCATCCGGCGCCGATGCTGGCGATTGATCTGTTCAAGCGGCCGCTGTTTGCCTTGTCGTCATTGACCGCGATTTGCGCGTTTTGTGCTCAGGGGCTGGCGTTTGTGTCGTTGCCCTTCTTGCTGCAAACGGCGTTGGGCCACAGCCAGGTGGCTACCGGGTTCTTGATGACGCCGTGGCCGGCGGTGGTGGCGGTCATGGCGCTGATCGCCGGGCGCCTGGCCGACCGCGTTTCGCTGGCATTGCTGTGCGGTATCGGTCTGTTGATGTTGAGCGCAGGCATGGCGGCGCTGGCGTTATTGAGCGACGGCGCTTCGAGCTTTGATATCGGCTGGCGCATGGCGTTGTGCGGTGCTGGTTTCGGGTTTTTTCAGTCGCCCAATCTCAAGGCGATCATGACCAGTGCGCCGCTGGTCCGCAGTGGCGGTGCCAGCGGCATTGTCGCGACGTCGCGGTTGCTGGGGCAGACGCTGGGCGCGTCACTGGTGGCGCTGTGTTTTCATCTGTCTACCGGCAGCGGCCCGCAGTTGGCGTTGTGGCTGGGGTGCGCTTTTGCTCTGGCGGGTGCGCTGGCCAGCGGTCTGCGTCTGCTGCAGAGCTCCGATCGTGATTGATGTTCAGGATGCTCGCTGCCAAAGCAAGTGTCAGCCCATAACGTGGCATCGCACCCGCTGATGCTCACCGCCACGCATCAGCTGCGGCCGTTGGCAGCCGTCTCCGCTTGAGCCACAGCGCTCCAGAAAGAAGCACCCCTCGGGTAGCTGGCGGTTGCCGGGCAATTCGGTCGGCGCAGCTACCTGTTCAGCCCGCAAGGGCACGCCCAGCCGCGGAACAGCTTCGAACAGCAGGCGTGTGTAAGGGTGGCGCGGCTGGTCGAGCACCTGGGCGGCGCTGCCCAGTTCGACGATCTGCCCCAGGTACATCACCGCCACGCGGTCGGCCATATGGCGCACCACCGAGACGTTGTGGGAGATCAGGATATAGGTGAGGTTACGCGCCTGCTGCAATTCGGCCAGCAGGTTGAGGATCTGTGCCTGCACCGAGATATCCAGCGCCGAGGTCGGTTCGTCGAGGACGATGATGTCCGGGTCCGATGACAGTGCCCGGGCAATGGCGATGCGTTGGCGCTGGCCACCGGAAAACTGGTGGGCAAAACGGTCCAGATACTCCGGGCGGATACCTACTTGAGCCGCCACTCTGGCGGCAATGCTGCGCATCTGTTCGTTCGAGCGCATGCCCCGGGCGTACAGCGGTTCGGTGATGATGCGCCAGATCGGCAGGCGCGGGTTGAGCGACGATTGCGGGTCCTGGAATACGATCTGCACGTTGCTGCTGCCTTCACCTTGGCTGCCATTGGCCCACTTCAGTTCACCGCTGCTGGGTTTGAGCAGGCCCATCAGCAACTGTGCCAGGGTGCTTTTGCCACAACCGGACTCGCCGACAATGCCCAGGGTTTCACCGGCCCGTACCTGCAGATCGATGCCATTGAGCGCGTGAGCATAGCCACGGGGGCGGCCCAGCCAGTCGTTGCTGACAGGGAAACGCACGCGCACATCGCTCAGTTTGAGAATCTCGGGGGCGATTACGCTGGCGGGGTAAATCAGCGCACTGTTCATTACGAAAGCTCCTGTTGCGGCAACCAGCACGCACTTTTGCGTTGGTCGTCCAGGTTGATGGCGGTCAGCACCGGGCGCTTGGCGCACACTGGCATGGCATGTACGCAGCGCTCGGCGAAGGTGCAACCGGCGGGCAGGCGTGACAGGTTGGGTACTTGCCCCGGGATGGTCAGCAATGGCTGGCCCGGCTCGACCATCTCCGGCAGGCCGCTGAGCAAGCCCCGGGTATAGGGATGCTGCGGGTTGTTCATCACATCGGCGGTAAGGCCCTGTTCCACCACTGCACCGGTATACATCACATAAACCCGGTCGCAGAACTGCGACACCAACGCCATGTCATGGGTGATCAGCAGAATCGCAGTGCCTTTTTGCCGGGCCTTTTCGCGCAGCAGCAACAGCACCTGGCGTTGTACAGTCACGTCGAGGGCTGTGGTGGGCTCATCGGCGATCAGCAGTTGTGGCTCGCAAGAAAAAGCCAGGGCAATCATCACCCGCTGGCGCATCCCTCCCGACAGCTCGAAGGGGTAGCTTTCCAGCACCTGCTCGGGGCTGGCGATATGCATATCGCGCAGCAGGGCGACAGCCTTGGCATGGGCCGCGGCAGCACTGATTTTCTGGTGGTGGATGATCACATCGAGCATCTGCCGGCCGATACGACGGGTCGGGTTGAGGGCGGTCATGGGCTCCTGGAAGATCATCGCGGCATCGCGGCCACGGATTTTCAGCAGGTCCTTTTCGGCGGCATTGAGCATGTCGCGGTTGAGCATGCTCAGGCTGCCGGAGGTGATGCGATAGCTGCGCTCGGGCAGCAGGCGCATGCTCAGCATGGCGGTCACCGACTTGCCCGAGCCGGACTCGCCGACCACACCGACAATCTCGCCGGGGTTGACGTGCAGCGACACGCCGTTCAATGCCTTGACGCTGCTCTTGTAGGCCGGGAATTCAAGGCTCAGGTTGTCGATGGCCAGTACGGGTTGCGAATGAGTCATGGTCATTTCCCCTGTTGCCGCGGGTCGAGCAGGTCGCGCACGCCATCGCCCAGCAAATTGAAGCCGGTGGCGGTGATCAGGATCGCCAGCCCCGGAAAGGTCGAGTACCACCAGTTGTCGAGGATGTAGTTGCGCCCCGTGGCGACCATCGCGCCCCATTCCGCTGTGGGCTGTTGCGCGCCCAGGCCGATAAAGCCCAGGGCCGAGGCCATCAGGATGGCGCTGCCGATATCCAGGCTCAGTTGCACCAGCAAGGGCGGCATGGCGTTGCGCGCCACATGCCAGTGCACCATGTGCCAGCGCCGGGCGCCGAAGGTTTCGGCGGCCTTGACGTAGCCCATCTGGCGGATGCTCAGGGCCTGGCCGCGGGCCAGGCGCACATAGGACGGGATCCGTACCAGTAATGGCCAGCATGGCGTTGAACAGGCTGGCACCCAAGGCCGCGGCCAGGGCCATGATCAGCACCAGCGATGGTACCGACAGCATGATGTCCATCAGGCGCATGGTCAGGGCGTCGAAGCGTCCGCCGATCACTCCGGAAAAACAGCCCAGCAGGCCGCCGATAAAGCACGAGGCAAAGGCCACGAACAGGCCGACACCCACCGATTGCTGGCTGCCGTACAGCACCCGGCTGAACAGGTCACGGCCCACTTCGTCGGTGCCGAACCAGTGTTCGGCGGAAGGTGGCGCCAGGCGCTCGGCAAGATTCAGGGCATTGGGGTCGTGACTGGCCAGCCACGGAGCGAAGATCATGCACATCACCACCATCAGGGTGATCAACAGGCCGGCCATGGTCAGCGGGCTGCGGCGGATCTGGTAAGCCAGGTAGGTGAGTTTTTCACGCCATTGCGGGCTGTGTGTTGCGCTCAAGGGTACCGACATTTCAATTCACCTCGCCGATACGCGGGTCGATCACCCGGTACAGCAGATCGATGGCCATGTTCAGCAGTACATAGATAAACGACACCAGGATGGCGAAGCCCATCACCGCCGGGAAATCCAGGGACTGGATCGACTTGACCACATAGGCACCCATGCCCGGCCAGGCGAATACGGTCTCGGTCAGCACCGCGCCGTAAAGCAGGTCGCCCAGGGTCAGGCCCAGCACGGTCACAGACGGAATCAGCGCATTGGGCAGGGCGTGGCGCAGGATCACGGTCCATTTCGACAGACCATAGGCGCGGGCGGTGCGAATATAGTCTTCGCCCAGCTGGTCGAGCATGGCCGAGCGGATCTGCCGCGAAATCACCCCGAGGGTCACAAAACCCAGGGTGGCTGCGGGCAGGATCAAATGCTTGAGCGCATCGACAAACAGGCTGAAGTTGCCCGCCAGCAGCGAGTCAATCAGGTAGAAGCCGGTAATGGTCGACGGTGGTGTCAGCCCTTCGGACAGGCGCCCGCCACCGGGCAGCCAGCCCAGATGGCCGTAGAACAGCACAATGGCGCCCAGGCCCAGCCAGAACGCCGGGGTGGAGATACCGGTCACGGCCAGGGTGCGGGCAATCTGGTCAATGGCGCGGTTGTGGTACACCGCCGACAGCACACCCAGCGGCACGCCGACCACAATGGCGAGAAACAACGCCACCAGGGCCAGCTCCAAAGTGGCCGGGAAAAACGCCTGCAAGTCTTCCAGCACCGGGCGATTGGTGCGGATCGAGGTGCCCAGGTCGCCCTGCACCAGGTCGAGCACGTAACGGCCGTATTGCTGGTACAGCGGCAAATCCAGCCCCAGTTGATGGCGGATGCCGGCCACCAGCGCATCGCTGGCCCGGTCACCGGCGATCAACCGGGCCGGGTCGCCGGGAATCAGGTGGGAAATGGTAAAGGTAATCAGCGAGACACCGAACACGACCAGTAACAGGCCAAGCAGGCGCTTGCGCAACAACGTCAGGAAGGCCATAGGGCACCTCAGTCACTCTAACGACAGAAATCCAACGCCATGCGCGCCATCGCTGGCGCGCACGCAGCAGCAGGTTTACTTGCTCATGCTGCCCAGGTTGAACACCTGTTCGAGCATCGGGTTGAACACATAGCCCTTGACCGAGTCACGCATCGGCAGGGTGTAGCTCTTCTGATAGAGGTACACGTAGGCACTGTCGTTAAGCACGGTTTTCTGCGCCTGCTGGTACAGCTCGGTACGCTTGGCGGTGTCGCTGGTGGTGGCGGCCTCACGGATCAGGGTGTCGACCTGGGGGTTGCTGTAGAACGAGCGGTTGCCCTGCAGGCCCTGCATTTTTGAGTCGAACCAGAAGTTCATAAACATGTAGGGGTCGGCGAAGTCCGGGCTCCAGGTGCCGACGGCGATGTCGTAGTCGGCCTGGCCGACACGTTCGCGCAGGGTGGCGTTGGCGGTCTTTTCCAGCTTGAGGTTGATGCCCAGGGGCATCAGTGCCGCTTGCAGGGTCAGGCCGATCGGTTCCCAGTTGGCGTCCTTGTCCGAGTACACGTAGCTCAGATGGGTGATCTTTTTCGGCACCTTGGCCAGGCTGTCGGCGGCGGCCTGCATATCCTGTTTCATGGCCGGCAGCGAGCTGTCGTAGGCCCACATGCCGTCCGGGATCGGCCCGTTGAGCAGTTCGGCCTTGCCCTTGAGAATGCCCTTGACGATACCGTTGTAGTCCACCGCCTCGGTAATGGCCCGACGCGCATCGACGTTGGTCAGCGGGCCTTGCTTGTTGTTCAGGTACAGGTAGGTGACGCGCAGCGACGGGTACTCTTTGACCACTACGCCCGGTTTGCTGGCGAGTGAACCCAACTGGTCTTCGGGCATGTCTTCGATGATGTCCAGATCACCGCGCTCCAGTTGCAAGCGGCGTACCGAAGGTTCGGCGATGATTTTCAGGACCACGGTTTTCAGTTCAGGCTTGGCCCCGGCGTAGTGGGGGTTGGGCTCCATGGTCAGGGACTGGCCTTTCTGCCAGCTGGCCAGGCGGTAGGGGCCCGAGCCTGCGGTATGGCTGGAGAGCCAGGCGTTGGCGTCAGCGCCCTTGTTGGCCACCAGCGGGTTGACGATGGACGCGCCGTTGTGGGCCAGGGTGAACAGGAAGGGCGCGAACGGCGTCTTGAGGGTAAAGCGGATGGTCTGCGGGTTGACCACCTCGACCAGCATGTCTTCGGGGAATGCACCGGACGGCCCTTGCTTGAGGGTCATCAGACGGTCGAAGGAAAACTTGACGGCATTGGCGTCCACCTCGGTGCCGTCATCGAACTTGTTGCCGGGCTTGAGCTTGAATTCCCAGACCAGATTGTCCGGGGACACCGTCCAGCTTTCGGCCAGGTCGCCCTGGACTTCGGTGCTGCTTTTTTCGCCGTCGGTTTTGTAACCCACCAGGCGCTGGTACGACGGGTAAGTGATGGTCCAGTCGTTGTTGTCGAACGTCACGGCCGGGTCGAGGGTCTGCGGGTCGGCGGGCTTGCCGATGATCAGCGTGTCCTGGGCGGTGGCAGCGGTTGCGGCTTGCCAGGCGCCAAGGCTGAGGGCAGCGCAGAGCAGGCTCGGCAACAGTGTACGGGTGCGCGAAGCGGTGGTGCGGGTCACGGTGTGTAAGAGGGTCATGCCGGTTTCCTTCAACATTGGATGTCTGGAAGTAGGTTTATTTTTGGAATCTATAACCGGGCAGTAGCAGGTAAAGCTGTGCAGCCTTTTTGTTGTTGTGTTCAAACCGTCTCGGTGGCCTCGAAACTCTGTGGTTTCGTGGGCCGGCTTACGCGTTGATCAAGGGGTAGTCGTCAGCATCGGGCAACTCGAAATGCCACCATTCCGTGGGAATGGCCTGAAACCCTGCGCTGAGCATGATCCCCAGCAACAGCAGGCGATTGCGCTGCACGTTCACCGGCAGGTCGGGGTAGAACTGATGGGACTTGTCATGCATCGCGTCGAACGCGGTGCCCATGTCCAGCGGTTGGTCGTTGCCGTCCACCAGGGTCAGGTCCACGGCAACCCCGCGACTATGGTGCGAGCCCAGGTGCGGGTCGCGCACATAGTCGCCGTTGGGCAAGGCTTCCCATAACAGGAACTGCGCGTAGGGCGGGCGATAGGCGTCGTAAATCCGCAGGCTGTAGCCCGCCAGGCTGGCCAATTGGCTGGCCTTGAGCAAACAGACGGCGGCATCGCGGTGCAGCATGCAGCGGTCGGTGGGGTAGATGATTTTGCCGGCCAGGTTGTCGGCCGTGGCATAGATCATCTCGATCTGCACCTGATACTGCTCGGCATCGATATCAACGAGCGGGCTTGGGTATGCAACGCTTTGATTCACACAAACACTCCAGTGGTGATTGGTTTCGGGCGACAGGCTCAGCCTTCAAACTGGCCGAAGGCTTTTTGCAGTTGACGGTTTTTCGCCAGGCGCGCATCCAGGTGCTCGCCGTATTTTTCTGCGACGGCAGACACCATCAGGTTCAGCAGGCACGCCAGGGGGGCCGGGGAATCCCAGAACTGGCCGACATCGGTTTTGATCTGCAGCAGGTCCAGCGGGTAATCCCGGGCCCAGGGGCATTGCAGATCGGTAATCAGGGCCAGCGGCAAATGGTGCTCGACAGCCGCGTCACAGAAGGTCTGGGTCACGCTGGAGTACGCGCGAAAGTCGGCAATGATCGCGTAGGGGTTGGTGAACCCGGAATTCAGGGTTTCGGCATAGATACCGGACAGGCCGTCGACGTAATAGACCTTGGGCCGGATGTACTCAAGGTGACTGTGAAAGGCGGTGAGGATGCCGCGGGTGGACTGAATGCCGAGGATAAACACGGCATCGGCCTGGTGAATACGCTGCACGATGCGGGCAAAGGTTTCGCTGCGGGCCAGTTCATAGACCTGCTGGATGGCCTCGATTTCACGGTGCATGGAGCGCTCAAGGGCGTCGTCGCTGCTGTTCTCGGCACGAAACGCGCCAATGCGGTCGGTGATCAGCCAGGAGGTGGGTGCCTCGCCGCGCAGGCTCTGCTTGACCTCATCGAGGTTCTGGTAACCCAGCGAGCGCAAGAACCGCCCCACGGAAATACCGGTAGTGCTGGTCTGTTGCGCGATGCTGTCGGCAGACTCGAACGGCAACTGCTGCGGATTACCCAGCAAGTAACTGGCGATGCGCTTGCCGGTGGGGGTCAGGTTGGAAAACTCGTGTTCCAGCAACTGAAGAAAACTGTTTTTTTCCAGGGACATAAGAGCACGCCAAGAGTGTTTCTGTTATTGGCGTGTCATTTACGCGCCTTGTGTTAGCAACATAACATTTGTTTTCGAAGCAACACAATGCCTTTTCTGCGGGGTGCGTGGTTTTCAGGTAAGGGGTGTTATTTGCGGGCGTAACGAGCGCCGTGGGCGCTCGTCAAGGCAGTCAGAGTGCCATGACCATTTCATGCCATGCCATGCCTCCATGTTCGGAGGGCGAGGGCTGAACGTATTCATAGCCCATTTTCGCGTAGAGCTGGACATGCTGCTCTTTGCACATCAGGTGGATGGTTGCTTTGCCCTGGCTGCGCATCTGCCCGATAAACTCGTTCATCAGCAGCCTGGAAAAGCCTTTGCCCTGATGTGCGGGGGCAACCACCACGGACATGATCACCACATTGGGGGCCACGGGATCATGGCCGACCAGCTCCTTAAAAGCTTCATCCGACATCACGACAGAATGGGCGCAGCCGCTATTGATAAACCCGACGACTTCACCCGCCTGCTCAAGAATCAGAAATCCCTGGGGGTACTGGGCGATGCGCGTGGCAATCTTCGCTAGCGTGGCGGCTTCATCACCTTCGTAGGCTGAAATCTCGATTCGATAACAGCTTTCGGCGTCCTGGGGCGTTGCCTGTCTGAAGAGGGGCATGGCTCAGCTCTCGGAGGACGGGGTTGCGTCCTGTTCAGCTTGCTCGGCCAGCTTGAGGCGGTCAGCCTTGCTGATATACGGGTTCTTGTTCTTCGGGGCCAGCTTGGCGTTGGCCTTCTTGGCATTGGCCTTCAATATCTGGTTGATTTTTTTACGACGGTTCATGGTTGCTGCTCGGTGTGTGGGGCGTAGGGCGGTGATTTTACAGGGGTTGTGTTTATTGTCTGAAAAATTTCACATCGAGCCCCGGATTGAGTTTTGCACTCTGTAGTCGCTGCCGAGGAACGAAGGCTGCGATCGAGGACTACGTCCTCGCAAAACCGGTAATGCACTGGCGTGACTACAAATAACTCATGGTAAAGGTCATGGACGTATTGGCGGTGCCGAACCCCAGCGGTTGATCTTCGAGGTGAATATAGGCGGCGCTCAGCGGAATCTTGAAGTCGCCGCCCTGTACATCGTAAGCGCTGAAAGCATGCGCCTTGTCCAGAGCCAGTGGGGTGCCATCGCCATCCATTCGATATCCGGCGTATCGCCGAACAGGGTCATGCCGAATCAGCCCCCCCACGCATGCTCGACAGGCATATCGTGCAGTATCAAACGATATCGTCGATGAGTATGTGATGCAGACCGCGGCTGCACTGCTCGATGCGCGCCTCAACCTGGTATACGTTGCGCAGCATTTGTTTGGTAATTACCTCGTTGCTTGGGCCGCTGCCTTGAGTGGTGCCGTCCGCGATAACTAGCACCTGATCGGAAAAACGCAGTGCCTGGTTCAGGTCGTGAATGGCGATGAACACAATGACCTCGCGTTTGCGGGCCAATTGGCGCATGAAGTCCAGCACCTGCACCTGCCGATACATATCGAGGGCGCTGGTTGGTTCGTCCATCAGTAGAATTTCCGGCTCGCGCACCAGCGTTTGTGCGATCGAGACCAATTGTTGCTGACCTCCGCTCAATTCGCCGAGGTTGCGCAACGATAGTCCCGTGATGCCCAACGCCGCGAGAATCTCTTCGACCCGGTTTAATTCGTGGTCGTGTACGACCCAACCCGGTGTCAGTTGTTTACGCGCCAGTAGCACTGATTCGTAGACCGTCAGCCGGGCACTGGCATTCAAACCCTGAGGCATATAGCTGATGCCCTGAGCGCCTTTTTTTGAGTCTTGCAGGATGACCTGCCCGGGGCCATCGATCAGGCCGGCCATGCGTTTGAACAAGGTCGACTTGCCTGCGGCATTGGGCCCGATCACCGCGACCACCTGACCACCGAGAAAAGTCGCGGTCGTGACACCGCGAATGATCTCGCGCTTTCCGTAACGGGCACCGAGATTGTCCAGTTGAAGCGTTACCATGAATTTTTCTTCCCGCCGAGAATCAAGGATATGAAGAGCGGCACGCCGATCAGCGAGGTGACGACCCCGATGGGGAATATCGCGCCCGGTATCAGGGTTTTGCTGACCACAGAGCTCGCCGACAGAATCAACGAGCCGGCCAGCAACGAGGCCGGCAAAAAGAACCGTTGGTCTTCACCAATCAGCATGCGGGCGATGTGCGGGCCAACCAGCCCGATGAATCCGATGGTGCCGACAAAGGCCACCGGAAACGAGGCAAGCAGGCTGACCATGATCAGCGTCTGAAATCGCAGGCTGCGCACGTTGATGCCAAAACTGGCGGCCTTGTCATCGCCCAGTCGCAGGGCAGTCAGGGCCCAGGCGCGTTTGGCGAAGACCGGCAGGATGATGAGAATGACCAGGCAGATCACCCCGAGCTTGGGCCAGGTGGCCTTGGTCAGGCTGCCCATCGTCCAGAACACCACGGCGGCCACGGCTTGCTCGGTAGCGAAAAACTGCACCAGCGCCAACAGCGCATTGAACGTGAACACCAGCGCAATGCCGAGTAGCACGATGGTTTCGGCGGTGACGCCGCGACGCATGCTCAAAAAGTGGATCAACAGCGCTGACAACATGGCCATGATGAACGCGTTCAATTGCACCATGAACTGAGCTGCCAGCGGAAACAGCGCTACACCGAACGCCAGCCCCAAAGCCGCACCAAAACTGGCGGCGGCGGAAATGCCCAACGTAAACGGGCTGGCCAGCGGGTTGTTGAGGATCGTCTGCATCTGGGCGCCAGCCAGCGACAACGCCGCGCCGACGGCGACGGCCATCAGGGCCACCGGCAGGCGGATGTCCCACATCACCACGCGCACTTGCGGTGAAGCGCTGTCTGGCGAGAACAGTGCGCCGAGCACTTCGCGCAAGCTGTAACTCGCCGGCCCCAAAGCCAGGTCGAGCAATACGCTGCACAACAGCAAGATCACCAGCCCGATGAGAATCAGGCGTTTACGCAGCACCAGGCGACGATAGGTTTCGCGCTGGACGACCACGGCGTCGGTCAATGAGCTCATGGTTTTACCTCAGGCTGGCGCAAGCTGACAAAGTAACCGGACTCATAGGGCACCGGCAGGAAGCGCTCATGCAGTTCGCGAAATGACGCGTCCGGATCCAGATCGGCAAACAGCGTCGGATGGAACCATTTCGCCAATTGCTGGATGGCCACGAACTGGTAGGGGCTGTTGTAGAACTGATGCCAGATGGCGTGAAAGGCGTGATCATCCCGAGCCTTGATCCCGGCGTAGGCTGAACGCTGGGTGTACCAGGCGAGTTTTTTCCTGGCTTGCGCCATGTCCGCACCCGGGCCGACACCGACCCAATGGCCGCCGGGGGCGAAGGCTTCCCAGTTGGCGGTGGTGACGACAACATGCGCCGGGTTGGAGACGACGACTTGCTCGGGGTTCAACTGGCCGAACGTGGTGGGAATGATGCGGCGGGCGATGTTGTTGCCGCCGGCCATATCGACGAACAGTCCAAAGTTTTCGTTGCCGAAACTCAAGCAGCAATCATCGGTGTAGCCTGCGATGCGCTCAATGAATACGCTGGGGCGGCGCGGGTGTTGTTTCTCGATGACGTCGGTCACGCGACGAATCTGCTGGTTGCGAAAATCGATGAAAGCTTCGGCGCGTTGCTCTTTGCCGAACAGCTGGCCGAACAGGCGCATGGTCGGCTCGGTGTTCTGGATCGGGTTGTTGCGAAAGTCGACGTAAACCACTGGGATGCCCAAGGCGTCGAGCTTCTCGGTGTAGCGCGCATCTTCGGTCGCATGCTGCGCTTCAATATTGAGGATGATCACGTCGGGGCGCTGGGAGATGGCTTGCTCGATATTGAAGGTGCCGTCTTCAAACCCACCAAAGGTGGGGATTTTTGCGATGCTGGGGAACTTTCGCAGGTAGGCAGCGTAGGTGTCCGGGTCCGACTGGATCAAATCCTTGCGCCAGCCGACGATGCGCGCTATGGGGTTTTGTGTGTCTAGTGCGGCGACCAGGTACAACTGGCGGCCTTCACCCAGAATCACGCGTCTGACCGGTAAATGCACCTTGACCTTGCGTCCCAGCAGATCGGTCACCTCGGTGAGCACCGGATCCGCGTGTGCGGCGAGCACGCTGCGCGGTGCAAGGGAAAGCACTACCAGGCTCAGCAGTCCTGCCAGTAGCAGCGCAGCGAACGAGTGGCTGCGTCGATCAAAAGTCACCATGGTCAAAGCCTTTTGCAAAAGCCAGAACGGTCAACGGCTTATACCGCTGCCGGGCTGAACGTTTCAGAAGTCGACAGTTGCCGACAGTAATAAGGTACGCGGTGAGCCTTGGGAGAACGCGCCGTAGGAGGCAACGCCCGACCAGTACTCGTGGTCGAGCACGTTTTGTACGGTGGCGCGAAACGTGGTCGGTCGTTCATCGATGCGGGCGGTGTAACGCGCGCCGACATCGAAGCGGGTCCAGTCATCCAGTTGCTGGGTGTTGGCCTGGTTCACGTACTGGCTCCCGGTATGAATCGCCCCACCGGTGAGCGTCAGGCCTTCGACCCACGAGGTATCCCATTCGGCCCAGAGGTTGGCCTGCACCTGCGGCACGCCGACCGGTTTATTGCCTCGGTTGGCGGCAACCCCGGTATTGGTCAACTCGGCATTGAGCAGGGTCACGCCACCGAGCAGCCTTGTGCCTGGGGCGACTTCGCCGAACACATTCAGCTCCAGCCCGCGGTTGCGCTGTTCGCCCTGCACCGAAAACACACCGGATACCAGTTCGCCACTGGGTTTGTTGATTTGGAACAGGGCAAATGTCGAGGTGAACGTGCCGTTGTCGACCTTGACCCCGAGTTCCTGTTGCCTGGAGACATAAGGGGCAAAGATCTCGCCGGCGTTCGACGCGGCGGAGGGCGCGATGTCACCTTTGCTGAGGCCTTCGACATAGTTGAAATAGAACGAAACGTAGTCCCAGGGTTTGACCACCACACCGAACAGCGGCGTGGTTTTGCCGTAGTCGTGAGAGGTGGTGACCGTGCCGGACGCGTTGTAGTTATCGGAGTTGATGTTCTGTTTGCGCAGGCCGATCGTTACCTGAATGCGCTCATCCAGCACCAACAGGGTGTCGGCGAGGGCCACGCCGGTCAGTTCGCTCTCGGACACTTTGAGCATGTCCGGCTTGGGGATGGCGGGTTCCGGGCGATCCACTGGGTGATAGATATTCGACAGCATGGGCGGTCCGGAAATGATCCCCCGGGACAGTACATCCCGATAACGGCTGACCTGCAGGGCTGTCCTGTGACTGAACGGCCCGGTGTCGAAGCGCAGGCGTGCACCGGCGTCGACGGTGTAGCGCTCGACTTCGAATTTGTAATAGCCGGGAACCGATGAGGTGTCGCCGGCCGCGTTGATGATGGTCGGCGTTTGGTCGGACATTCGTGCGACGTCCGATTTTCCACCACCCGCGTGGGCGAACACGGTCAACGCCTCGCTGAGGTCGTATTCGCCGCTGAGCAGGGTCGATTTGTCACGGGTTTCGGACCTGCCCCATGCCTGGCTCACGTTTGTACGGCCATTGGCGGCGGAGGGAATGTCCACGGCCGAGGCGATCAGAAACGGTCGCGAGGCGGCATCGAAGTGTTCTTTCTGGTTGAGCCAGTCGAGGGTGGTACGCAGTTGTTCACCCAGATAGTCGATGGATATGGCGCCGATATTGATGTGACGGGATTGATCGTCGATCGCTGTGTTGCCCTGCTGAGTGCTGCCGTTGATGCGCACGCCGAACCGGCGCTCCTCACCAAAGCGTCGGCTGACATCGAGGTGGCCACCGATCTGCGAATCCAGGGCATAACTGGCGGTGAAACGGGCCAGGTCCTCATTGAGGGAGCGCTTGGGCACGACGTTGATGACGCCGCCAATCGAGTTGTTGGGCGACATGCCGTAGAGCAGGGTGCCGGGGCCTTTGACCAGCTCGATGCGCTCGGCGTATTCGGTGAATACCCGGTAGTTGGGCGCCACTCCGTACACGCCGTCGAACGCCAGTTCGCCGAGGTTGCCTTCACCAACCGGAAAACCGCGGATGAAAAACGAGTCGACAATCCCTCCCGTCTGTCCCGTGGAGCGTACCGATGAGTCGCGCTCCAGCACATCGCCGACGGTGACGGCCTGCTGATCCTTGATCAGCGTCGAGGTGTAGGTGCTGACACTGAAAGGCGCGTCCATCACATCGGTGTTGCCCAGGATGCCCAGGCGCCCGCCGTTGGCGACCTGACTGCCGAAATACACGGGTGGCAGGGCATCGGTGCGTTTGTCGGTGCCGATGACGGCCGTTTCATCCAGCGTCACCCGGCGTTGCACCAGTGTGTAGCTGCCGTCGCGGTGTAACACCATGTCCAAGCCACTGCCCTCCAGCAAGCGAGAGACCGCCGCTTGGGTGGAGTAGTTGCCGACCAGTCCGGGGCTGATCAGGCCTTCGGTCAACGATGGCTGGAACGACAGCGCGATGCCGGCGTCCACGGCAACGCTCGACAGGGTCGCGCCAAGGGGGGCGGTAGGAATGTCATAGGCATGGACCGCGACAGAATCCAGTTGCGCAGGCACGAAAGCCGAGGCAAACGGGCACATGGAACCGCTCAGGACAAGGCTTAGCACCGCACTGCGAAAAACTGGGCTGAACTGACGATCCGGGCGCAGGAGGCGTGCAGCGAACATGAATGGATGAACCTATAAGCAGGACGAAAAAGTACCTCTTCTCCCTTGCCAGTCGAGATCAAAAAAAGTATCACCTGTGCGCACTTTTTTTGGCTCAGGCCGGGGAGAGCATGACCCAGAAGCTATTCAAGTGGCCGCTGACGAGGATCGGATAGGTCTGCGCCAACATGTTCAACGTGCGCTGGGTGTCGCTGATCGGATAGGCACCGGAAATGCGCAGATCGGCAATTGCCGGATCGAGACGCACGAAGCCATGGCGATAGCGGGTCAGTTCGGCGACGAAATCGGCCAGGCGCATCTTGTCGGCCATCAGCATGCCTTGGGCCCAGGCGCCGATGTTGCGATCGGTGGCGGTGACCAGGCCAAAGGTGTCGGCCGAAAAGTCGGTGCGTTGTCCGGCATTGATGATTGATGGCGATCTCTGGTGATTGTCGGCAAGTTCGACCTGCACCGCGCCTTCCAGCACAGCAAGGTGAGTGCATGACTGCAGATCTCGAACGGTGAACCGGGTACCCAGTGCCTGCATCCGGCCCTGGCGGGTGCTGACCAGAAAAGGCCGCGTCAGCGGGGAAATGTCCGGCGCGGTCTGCACCAGTATTTCGCCTTCGCGCAGGTGGATGAGCCGTTGGTGGACATCGAACAGTACGTCGATGGCGGTATCGGTGTTCAGGGTGATGTGTGAGCCATCGGCCAGGGTCAATTCACGTCGCTGGCCGACAGACGTGCGATAGTCGGCCGACCACTGCCGGGACTCTGCCAGTTTCCAGCTGCCCCAACCGGTCGGCAGGATCGCCAGAATCATCGCCAGTTTGCCCAGCGCTTCGCGACGTTGCGGGCTGCTTGGGCGATCCAGTACCGACATCGCCAGTGACGGTGGCAGGCCGCCAAATTTGCTCTGCAATAACTGCGCGCGCGCCCAGGCACGACCACGCTCGGGCGTGCTGACTTTCCAGCATTCCCATTCGGCACGTTCAGTGTCACTGAGTTCGCCCTCACTCAAGCGCATCAGCCAGTCTGCAGCTTCTTCAAGGGCTTGGTGATCGGGATGCAGCTTTTGGCGGCGACTGAGCATTTACTCCACCAACAACAGGCATTGGACGAAGGCTTGCTTCATGTAGCGTTTGACGGTGATCAGTGACACCCCCAGTTGCTCGGCGATGTCGTCGTATTTCAGGCCGCTGATCTGCGACAGCAGGAAGGCACGCTTGACCAAAGGCGGCAGGGAATCGAGCATTGCATCGATTTCGTGCAGGGTCTCCAGCACCATGAAACGCAATTCGGGCGAAGGCACTTCGGGAGCGGGCAAATGGGCGAGGACATCCAGATAGGCACGTTCCAGTGCCTTGCGTTGGTACCAGTTGATCAGTATGCCCTTGGCCACGCAGATCAGGTACGCGCGAGGTTGTTCGATGACAGTGACCCGGGAGACGAGGATACGGGTGAAGGTGTCCTGCGCCAGATCCGCCGCATCCATGGCGCTCCCCAGTTTTTTCCTCAGCGTCGTATACAGCCAGCCGTGGTGGCCGCTGTACAGGGCTTCGATCGCGCGCAGGTGATCGTTGTTGTTCGCGGGAAGGGTTTCGCTCATGGCTGCAGACCTCAGTGCAATTGAGAAGTATTCACAATGCTAGATTGCAAAGCGGCTCTGACACAAGTGGCTGGCCAGTTGTTGAATCCGTTGCCACATTGGCTCGATTCCTTGAGCCTGCGCGTATTCTACCGCTGCACCGAGGCCCAGCTTGGCGGCGACGTTGCATTCCCAGTTCTCGACGCGTCGTGTGTCAGCGCGAATCTTGAACGTGTCGGATGACAGCAAGAACGCCGCATGCATGTCGAGAAAGGCCGGCTCCAGGTTCTGGCAAAGAGAGCTTTCAACATACAAAAATTCCATTCCCCTCGGCCCAAGCAAATATTTGCGACTTGTTGCAGCGAGCATTTGACAGCCGATTTTTTGCACGTCGATCGGCATTTTCCCGACACCTTGGCAGGCATCCAGCATAAACAGCACGCCGGCGGCCCGAGCGAGGGCGCCGATCTGCTCGATGGGTTGTACCGGCCCGCCATTGGTGGCGATTACGGGCATGGAGATCAATGCGACGCGATCATCGTCGAGCATGTCATTCAGGTCTGGTAGCGACACCTGGCCCTGCTCATCATTGGGGATGATGCGGATTTCAATGCCGCGCTGCTTTTTCTACTGCAGGTAGGGAATGTAGTTGCCAGCGGCAACACCGGGCGTATCGGCACGCAGTTGTTCAATGTTCAAAGCCAAACTCCTTGATCAATCCTCGGGCGGGGCATGACTCGGTTGCATCTGCGCAGGCCAGTACCGCAGCGCAACAATCGGGATCAGTGCCACCCCGTAGGCCAGGCAAACAAACAGGTAGGTGTATTGCAAGCCATAGGCCTGGCTGAGCCAACCACCGGCCGAGATCCCCGCAATCGAAGCGAATTGGGCGGTGCCCTGGGCAATCCCCAGCACGTGACCCTGTTGTGAGCTATCGGCGGTTTTCGAGATCAGCGCCATGAGTACCGGCGTTGTGGCCCCTAGCAGCACACCCCAGATGAAGTAGGCGATGACAAACATCACAGGGTTGTGCGTGACGCCTGCCACTGCCGTCAGGGCGATGCAGCCGATGACGACGTAGGTAATGCGGTGAAAGGTTTCCTGCTGAGTGAGGTGTTCGAAATAACGCGACCAGGCCGTTGCGCAAAGAATGAAGCCCAGCGCCAACAAGCCGTAGCACAGGCCGACCACCGAGTTACTGACCTCGAACACCGAGCTGACATAGAGCGAGAAGGAGGTCTGCGGCAGCATTCGCGCCAGCAGCAGAATGCCCATTACGCCCAGCAACGACAGCAATGGAGAACCTTGCCAGAGGTTGCCCGAGCGGCTGGCCGGTGAGGCTTTGTCCGCGACCGGGTTTTTCTTCACCGGCGGTACGTCGGGCAAGGTCACGGCCGCGACCACGGTGCAAATAGCGCACAGTGCCGAGGCAATGATGTTGATCCAGAAGAACGTCGCGTAGTCGAGGATCAGTCCGCCGACGACAGCGCCGAGCAACGAGCCGACGTTGGTGGAAATCTGCAGGATGGCAAATAGCCGAGCGCGTCGCGAAGGGGTTTCAATGCTGACCCCGTAGGCTTGTGCCGGGGCGATGTACCCGGCGAATGCGCCTTGCAGAAAACGCAGGATCAGAATGCCCCAGATGTCGCTGAAGAGTGCCAGCCCAAGCTGGGTCAACGACAAGCCGGCGAGGGCGCGGATCATCATCAACTTGTGGCCGTAGCGATCGCCGATACGGCCCCAGAATGCACTGGTCAGAATAATGCCCAGCATCGGCCCGACGTACACAGCGATGCTGGCGAAGCTGAAAACCGACTCCGAGGAGGTCAGCCCACGCAGGTGGACGGGCCAGAAGGGCCCACTCATTTCCATCGCGCCCATGGACACAAGCTGGATCGCAAATAGAAGATAAATCAGGATTCTTACAGTCGAACCCTGGATGGCACCTGCATGGGACATGAATCAGCCTCGGTGGTTAAACGCTAGCGAGCGGGTTGGTCAGGGTGTGTTGCAAACGATAGTTGGAGTACTGCATCAAGTGCATGCGCAACAACGACCGGGTTGGCCATGGATCCTCCACAAACGCCAGACGTTCGATTTCCCACAGATCGGGCGAGACACGGTCGCGTACGGCCGCGAATGCAAGATCGGTTTCCTCGCGCAGAACTTCCCAGAGCCGCGTGTTGTTCAATCCGTATTCCTTGGTCAGCCACAGGGCCATTTCGTGCAGGTGCGTCAGGAACGCGGCGTCCAGCACGAACATCCGCACCGGTTCGATATCGCCTGAGAACACCGTCGGCAAAATGCCCGGCTGAACATGCGGCTGCAGGGTGTAGCCACGTGCTTCCAGCAACGGAGCGTAAGTCCTGCCATCGCCGAAATCGCGGATCAGCAGGCTACGTGCGTTGCCGTCGGGGGAGAACAGCACCATGGTGTTTTGTTGATGCGCTTCGAGCCCGATGCCATACATCAAATAGATCGCCACCACTGGGTGGGTGACCACTTTGGCGTACTCGCGGAACCAGCCTTCAACCTGGTCAGCATTGGCCCGAGCGCCATCACGCTCGATCAGATCGGTAAACAGCGGTCGGCCACTACCGGGCAACCGAGTGAACAGCGACGCCACGGTAATCGGCAGGCAATTGTCACTGCGTTCAAACGCCTGTTGACTGTTGCGATAGACCACGGAGAGATGACGCCCGGGATTATCGTCCTGGGTGATCGCATTTTTATAGCGCACACCGATTTCTTCGGGGAAGATTTCCAGGCGTTTGTCGAAGCCATTTTCGGCCTCCAGAATCCGGGTGATCACCGTGCTGATGCGCGGTCCCATGTGAATCGACTTGGCTTGCAGGCTGCGCAGTTCGCTGGTCATCCACACGGCGATAGGCAATTTGATCAGCGGTGCGCATTCGTCCAGCACCGGCATCATCGTGCGGTAGGACATGGTCGGCAGGGTTTGAATGTTCGGGCCGTCGATGATCAGGATGCCTTTTTCGATTTCCGCAGCAAACGTCTTGAGCACATAGGCCTGCAAATGCCACACGTGAATCGGCAGCGGAAGCCACTGGGTCTCATCCAGCCCTTTGCTGTTGAGCGAGGCTTTCCATTGCTCCCATTGCGCCGCAAAGTTGCTGGCGAACCACTCGTGGTAACCGGTCACGTGCGGCATGCTTTCGCTTTTCGAATGCTCGGCGCGCAAGGAGGCGATGCGCAGCGGTACCTGAGCGTTGAACTCGGGTGACAGTTGCTCGACCTCAGCATCGGTCAGGCACGGACGGGATTTCCACGTCGGGTAAAACGGATGGCCTTCCAGCGAACCCCACTGGTCCAGCAGAATGGCGGCGTCTTTGGTCGTGGCATGCTGGCGCAGATAGTCGGTGAAGCTGTTGAGGCCCTGATCATTGGCCGCCTGCTCCAGTCGCGGGTTCCATTGCTGGCGATGCTGGCGGGCGTGGGCATCATTGGTCAGGCTGTTTTCCATGTCAGCCTTGAGCCCGCTCACGCCTTCGTTGGTCGGCTCGAAGTCGAAGCTGTCACGCAACACATCCAACATATCCTGATGGCAGGTGATCACCCGGCGTACGCCTTTGTCCGTCAACAGCACTACATCACCGTCATTGACCACGGTATCGGCCGGGTGCTTGGCGATGTCGGAGAAAAACAGGTGGGTGCGGGCATCCTTTAGCGGGTAGGTGGCCTGGTTCCCTTCAACGGAAAAGCTCAGGGCCGAACGATCGAGGATGTTTTCCGCAAAAAGGCAACGGATCAAGCGTCGCATGGCGTTTTTGCGGGAGTAGGCGATCAGTGTCTTGAAGTCATCCATATCTGCTGTCTGCTGTCTGCTCGTCGAAAATAGAAGAAAGAGATCAAGCCCACGGCTCATGCCGTGCCTGGCCAGTGGCTTGGAAAATAGTCGAGCGCCGAATCGCGCAGGCCTTGCATGTAGGTAACGCTCCACTGCAAGACTTCCTCGATGTGGGGCACCTTCAGTTCAAAGCGTTTGGCCATTTCCGCCAGCAACACCAGGCCATAGGCAACGTCTTCGTTGAAGGCGCGGCTCTCGCGTTCGATGACGTACCCGGCGCGGTTGCCGTCGGCTGGCACCATGGGGGCAAGGATGTGGTTGTAGGCCCGATTGGTGCGCAGAATCGAAAGCATGCTGCTCTGGTCGCGGATCTGTTCGCCGTAGGCCTCGATAATTTCCTGTTTCAAGGATTTGACCGATGACAGGTCGATGCCCATGCGCTGGCTGATGACCGCGCACAGATCCTGGCTTTCCTGATCCATGCGTTCGAGGAAGTAGGCACCTAGTTCCGGGCACTCGGTCCACCAGCACATGCGTTGCGGGAATATTTTGCGATGCCATTGGCCAAAGGGGCCGATCAGCCCGTAGATCACCGAGCTGTGCATGATTGGGTTACCCGGCGTCAGGGTTATTTCCAGGTAATTGTCGAGCATCGTCACGCACCGGCCGTACAACACGGTGAGCATTTCCTGGAGCCGCTGACGGGACTCTTGCGATTCCCTAGCGTGCGTCGCCGCATACAACCGGCTTTTGCCGCCGCCCATTTTGATCGATCGCCCGGGGGTAAGCCCGAATGCGGTATGCGGGACGTCCTTCATCCCCCAGATCACCAGGTTTGGGCGATCGGCCAGCGTGGCCTCGGCCAGCCAGTCAAAACCGCAAAAACCCGGTATCGCGCCGACGCACACCGGTTTGTTTGAACTCAGATGAGGTGCGATGGCTTGCAAGGTTTGCGGCCGGGCATGGGCGGGCACGGTGATGATGACGATGTCGGCATCCTCAACGGCAGTCCTGGCATCGGTGGTTACCCGATCCAGCCGGGCGTCCAGTGTCGAGCCATCCGGCAATAAGGCCTGCATCGGCGTGTGACGAACGTGCTGTTCAATGAGCTCCAGATTGCTGGTAAGCATTGAAACCTGAACATTGGGAAGCTGCTTGAACAGGATGGCGTTGAGATGGCCGGTCCTGCCGCCACCACAGATGGCGACTTTCAACAGTTTCATCAAGAGGCGTTCCTCTGTGATGGGTGGGTCATGCGACGCTTAATTGAAGCGGTGCGGAAACGGACTCCAGCCACTGGGTCTTGCCCAGCCAGGCATCCATTTGCGGTGCGATGTTGGGATCAAGCAAATCACGCTCTTGCAGCCATTTATCGTCAAACACGGTGTGCAGGTATTTTTCGCCGCCATCAGCGATCGGCACGACCACGTTGCCGCTCAGTACGCCTTTGTGGATCAACTCCAGTGCCTTGAAAATCGCACCGCCGGTCGAGCCACCCACCAACAGCGCCAGGTTTCGGGCGATGTAGCGGGCGGTTTCGAAGGCTTGGGAATCGGTGACTTGCACGCCCAGGTCGATGCAGCTGTAGTCGAGCACCAGACCGACCGTGTCACCGGCCGGGGTGCCGGTTCCGGACTGATAGTAGGGATAGCCGGGATGGCCGAAGACAATGGAACCGGCCGGTTCCACCGCAACGGTCACGGTGTCGGGGTTGTGCAACTTCAAGCCGCGTGCAATGCCGGTCATCGAGCCACCGGTGCCGACGCAACCCACGTAGGCACCGATAGAACCTTGTGCCTGAGCAATCGTTTCGCGGACGAAATCACTGTAGCCACCCGCATTGGCGGCGTTGTCGGATTGGTTCATGAACACGGCACCGGGAATGTCGGTCGCGAGTTCAGCCGCCAGTCGTTGGCGCTCGACCACCGCCACTTCGTCTTCTCGATAGGTGCCTTTGACGAATCGAATGTCAGCGCCCAGCGCCTTCATCACGGCGATCTTGTCTTGAGCCGCGTGATGATCGACCACGGCGATAAACTGCAGGCCGAATTCGACGGCGGCCATGGCCAGGCCAATGCCGGTGTTGCCGGACGACGACTCGACGATGACGCCGCCGGGTTTCAGCCGGCCAGCCTTGAGCGCTGCCAGCACCATGTTCCGTGCCATACGGTCTTTGATGCTGCCACCTGGGTTGTTCTTTTCAATCTTGAGTAACAGCCTGGCGTCGGTGTCCGGAACATAAATACCCAACATCGGCGTGTTGCCAATAAGATCAGAAACTTTATTCAATATCATTTCAGTTATTCCCTTTAGTAGTCAGGTGTAAATGCATAGTTACCTTCTGTGCTACAGGTCGCCATCAATCGCCGGGGCAGGGGATGGCGATGAAACTCGTTTTCCAGCAAGTCCATCTGATAGCCGGCGGTATTGACGTAAATCAATAAGTCGCCTGTTTGAGGGGCGGTGCCAAAGTTGATCAGGCGATGGGTGATGACGTCATCGTCCAGGCAACTATGGCCTGCGATATAAGCTTGAGTCGGTGTGTGCGGCAGTGTATGTGTGCTGATAAGTATCGGATCAACGAGGTATTCCGACGAAAACCAGGTTTCACAGGCACTGAAACTACTGCCTTCAACAAAAATGACTATTTTGTTATCGGCCAGTTTTTTTGTGCGTGTGACGCGAAACAAGGAAATGGCCGCCTGATCCACGAGGCTTCGGCCGGGCTCCAGTCCCAGCGTAATCTTTTGCATGTTCAAATAGTTGGTAATGGTCAGTCCGGGCGAGTGGTCGGCCCGGAGGAATAATGTCAACCATTGAGGCGCTGTCAGTTCACTGCCATAGGGATAATAAGAGTCGGGCACTAAGTCGTTGTAATAATGATCAGGCTTATTGTCATTCTGTAAAAACCGACGATACCCCTGAGGCTCGACATAACGAATCGGCAGGCCTCCGCCGATGTCGATCATCTGCGGATTCAGCCCCATTTCACGGGCTGCCTCGACAAACTCGGTGACCTCACGGAAGGCTTGCGCACGGGATTCGAATCCATAACCGCCCAAGTGGAAATGGAAACCCTCGAACTGAAAAATCCCTGGTTGTCGGGCCAGCCGCTGAAGGCATTCAAGCAAGTCGTCAAAGCCCATTCCAAATCGGCTCTTGGGACAGCTTGCAGGCCTGTAACGCAGTAAAATCCTGGCTTTTACGAGGTTAGGGAGGGATTCGATCACTGATTTCAGGTGCTCGAATTCCTCCAGCGAGTCCACACAGATCAGTGCACCTTCGCTGATCAGCTCTTGATGAAATACGGCAGTTTTAGCGGGTCCTGTCGCACAGATGTGTGCCGCAGGCGTACCGGCTCGCAGGGCTGCCTCCAGCTCATGAATGCTCGAAACATCGACACCAATACCCGAATTCGCCGCAGCGCTCAGCATGCACTGTGACTTGTTGGCCTTGGCGCCGTAGAAGATGGCGTGGTGCACATTGTGCTGGTTCAACACCGTTTGCAGCGCCTTCGTATTCAATTCGAAAGCATGTGGCCAGACCAGATTTAAAGGTGAGCCATGTTGTTTGACCAAGTCTGTCAGTGTGCCCGGGAAGTGGTTGATTAATGTGGTAATAACAAGGTCGATAAGCGGTTTTAGCGAGTCGGGATGATGAACTTCAATTCGCTGTTCAACGAGCGGCGCATTAATGGCAGGCATAGTTAACCCTCTGGCTCGAAATAGAACGTGGCCATTGATATTCGACAGCCAGCAGTTATCGACGCAAACAGTCTATTGTCTCGTCAGGCACGAGTTTTTAATGCGTCGGAGACAGAGGCCACGCGAAACCGGAAGATGGTTTTATAGCGTGGTACGTAATAAATGGTTCACAAAACAATTGCATGAGAACCCCTTTCCATAAGTTTTGTACGGTTGCTTTTAGTGGCCACTAGTTGATGGCCATCCTGTGTAGGTGATCAGTAGCTGACATTCATGTGCCATTACTGGCATGTACTTCCCATTGCATCTGATGCCGTGCTTTGAAAAGCGGATAGTTCCTCTTGGTGGCGTGAACAATATTGCTAGCGCGAACGATTATCAAGTAAGGTTTTCAAGTATTTTTGAATGATGACCTGCACAGGGTGAATCAATGAGCGTGTATTTACACGCACAAGTACGCGTTCGTCCTATTTAAAAAGCCCCCGTAATTCCTTGATGAACAAGGCGTTGCAGGGAGGTGCGAGGAGCCATGGGCAGGCGCGGAAATCCGTCGCTGGCCGGGCCTGATTTTTTCCAGATTCAAAACGTTTCACGCCAAGGAGTAATGCCATGACATCCGATCGACCTAGCAGCAAAACCTCACTCGCGATCAGCTACCTGTTTGTGCCAGGCAACCGCCCCGAACGCTTTTCAAAAGCGGTCCAGGCGGGTGCCGATGCGATCATTTTCGACCTCGAAGATGCCGTTCATCCGGACAGCAAAGCCGCTGCCCGTGCAGCCATCCGGGCATGGCAGGAGCGTATGCCGCGCGTTTCCTGCGAGCGTTACATCCGCTTGAATCGCGTCGGCAGCGCGCTGTTCCGCCAGGACCAGAACTGGCTGATCGACATGCGCTATCCCGAACGCTGCAACGGAATTTTCCTGCCCAAGGCGCAATGCTGCGAGGCCCTTGCCCAGGTCGTCGAACGTTTGCTGGAGTGGCAGTCGGAGCTCAAGATCATCGCGATCATCGAGACGGCCAAAGGTTTACAGCAGGTGGAATCGATTGCCGCGATTCCAGGGATTGCACGCCTGGCCTTCGGCTCGCTGGATTTCGCCCTCGATATCAATTGCAGCCAGATTCCCGAAGCGTTTCTCTTCGCCCGAAACCGCATCGTGCTGGCTTCACGCACAGCGGATTTACCCTCTCCGATTGACGGCGTCACGCCGGCGATCAGCAACATGGCGATGGTCGTCAGGGACTCCCATTACGCGCGTTCGTTGGGGTTCGGCGCCAAGCTGTGCATCCACCCCTCGCAACTGGTCACGGTGCAGCGCGCCTTCCTGCCGGATTCGCGCCAATTGGCGTGGGCCGATCGTGTGATGAGGGCCGTGGCCACCGGCAGTCGTGCGGTACAAGTGGATGGCGAGATGGTTGATTTGCCGTTGATCGAACGCGCCCGACGCCTGCTCGACATGGCCAGACGATACGCGCCGATTGCCCGCGCAGTCGCTTGCTGAATCCCCGGCGAATCAGGAGATCAACCATGGAACACGGTTATCAGATTGCGTTGCGCCCGTTGTGTGAAGTGCTGCAGTCCGAGCAGGTCAACACTGCCAACGTGACGTTGCTGCGCGAGTCGATTGTGCGGGCCGGGCATTGGCTGGAACCGATCATCGTCGAGCGCTCGCAGGGCATCGTGATGGACGGCAATCACAGGCTCAACGCAGCGTTGCAATTGGGGTTGAAGAGGGTGCCTTGCATTCAGCTCGATTACACCGATCCGCGGGTGTGTGTGCGGCATTGGCAGACCGGCAAGGCGTTTGAAGTGGCGCGGATTTTTACCACGATCGCCCGCGGTGAGATCTTTCCATACAAGACCACCCGGCACGTATTTGACCCGGCGCTGCCGATGATCGCGATACCGCTGGAACGCCTGTATGCCTAACGTTGGCAGCATCGCTGCAAAAATAATTGACTGAGAGTGATACTTTTTCGCATATCGACTGGCAATAGGAGTGATTACCATTTTCCCTGTTTGAAAAGGATCCTCACGTCATGCTTGTTGTCAGTCGTCCTTGCGGTGAGCGCGTGTTAACACTCGCCATTCGTACCGCCATGCTGAATTTTGTCTTGGTTGCAGGAAGCGCCAACGCCTGGGCCGCAGCCCCCGAGCAACAGGACGTTGCCGGTGACAAGACCTCGAACATTCCGGCTGCGACACCGGCTGATCACAGCACCAGTACGCTGACGCTCGGCACCATCGATATCAACGCCAGCTATAGTGGCTCGACCGCATTGTCGGAAGTTTTCGCCGGTGGCCAAGTGGCACGCGGTGCCCGACTGGGCATGCTGGGTAACAAAGACATGATGGACACCCCGTTCAGCGTGACCAGTTACACCGCCAAGACATTGGCCGACCTGCAAACGGTGACCGTGGCCGATGCACTGGAACGTGATCCATCGGTGCGCTCCACCGGTCAGACGGGCGGCATCGTCGACTCGTTTTTCATCCGTGGCTTTCCGGTCGGTGAAGGCAACCTGGGCGAACTGGCGTTCGATGGCGTGTATGGCGTGGCGCCCAACTACCGGGTATTCACCGGGTATGCCGAGCATGTCGAAGTGTTGAAGGGGCCAGGCGCCCTGATGTACGGCATTTCGCCAAACAGCGGCGTCGGTGGTGTGATCAATATCGTGCCCAAACGTCCACTGAACGAAGACCTGACCCGTGTTACCACCAGCTACGCCTCGGACTCCCAAGTCGGTGGGCATCTGGATGTCAGCCGTCGCTTTGGTGAAGACAATCAGTTTGGCGTGCGCTTCAACGGCAACCTGCAAGGGGGAGACACGGCCGTTGATGATCAGCATCGAGACTTGGGTATCGGTGCCATCGCGCTGGATTATCGAGGCGAGCGCTTGCGCTTGAACCTTGATTACATCAGCCAGAAAGAAAGTTTCGATGCACCGTCGAGGCCATTCACCGTCGCGCCTGGAATTGATATTCCCTCCGCACCCAATGGCCGGACCAATGTGTCGCAGGACTGGGGTTGGTCAGATACGAAAGAGCAGTCGGCATTGCTGGGCGCAGAGTATGACCTGAGTGATGCGGTCACCGTATTTGCCCATGCTGGGGGCGGTAAGTCAGACGTCAAGCGGATGTCCGACCAGGTGCCGAGAATCGTCAACGAGGCAGGCGATACCAGCAACATTCCCGGGTATTACAAATTCAACGTCGACCGCTCTACCGCCGACGTCGGGATTCGTGGAGTGTTCGCAACCGGTGCGGTCACCCACACGACTACGCTGATGGCGACCCAATACCAGGATGAGCTGTCCCGAGGGATCAACAACGGCACAGAAGTTCGTTCGAACATTTACCATCCGGTGGAGGTGCCCAAGCAATTTATCAACGCGCCAAAGGTGCTGCGTATTTCCGAATCGAATTTATCCGGAGTCGCGTTGACCGACACGCTGTCCATGCTTGATGACCGCTTTCAGTTTACGCTGGGTCTGCGTCGACAAGACATCGAATCACGCAATTACAACGCGGCAGGTTCGGTCAGCTCGAAATATAACGACAGTGCCACGACCCCGCTGGTTGGCGTGGTGGTCAAGCCTTGGGTAGACGTGTCGCTCTACTACAACTATGTCGAAGGCTTGAGCAAAGGAGACATCGCACCGGGCTCGGCAGTCAACGCCGGCGAGGCGTTCGCACCTTACAAGTCGAAGCAGCATGAAATCGGCGTCAAGTATGAACACGGCACGTTCATGACCACCCTGGCGTTGTTTCAGATCGAAAAACCAAGTGGCGAAATCGGCGCCGGCAATGTGTTTTCGGTGCAGGCCGAACAGCGAAACCGCGGTATCGAGCTGAGCATGTTTGGTGAAGTGGCGCAGGGTACGCGCTTGATGGGGGGCGTGACACTGCTCGATGGCGAGTTGACCGATTCCGCCATCGCCGCCAATCGCGGTAACCAACCGGTAGGCGTGCCAGACGTGCAAGCCAACCTGTGGGCCGAATATGACACGCCTTGGCTTGAGGGCTTTACCCTCACCGGCGGTGCCATTTACACCGACAGCCAATACATCAATCAAGCAAACACCCAAGAGCTGGAGTCCTGGACTCGCTTCGATGCCGGCGCGCGTTATGCCACCAACATTGAAGGGCGGCCGACGACGTTCCGCGCCAACGTACAGAACGTGTTCGATCGTGAGTACTGGTCGGGCGTCGCCTCCTACGGCGCGTTCTCGCCTGGTTATCCGCGCACCTTTGAGTTATCTGCCACGATCGATTTTTGAGAGGGGCGCAAAGGGGTAGCGACTATATTGATCAGCAAATTTGCCCTTGGGCTCTTGGAAGAAAAAACTGGCTCTGTGTGTCACCAAGGAGGCGTCATGACGACAGCATGAAAACGTCGGCATGACACTCCATGTTCCAAGATGGATGGAGGCAGGCCCTCCGGTCAGGGCGTGTAGGCGAACTGATCAAACGACCCGATGCTGCGAGCATGTTCAGCATGTGGGTGTTCCAGACGCTCCTTTCAAAGGCTCTCCGGATCCCCGAAAAACATCTGAATCCTTGACCGCAACCAGCGCTCGCCAGGGTCGTTGTCCTGGGCCCCGCGCCAGGCCATATGCAGTTCGAAGCTTTGCGTGTCCAGCGGCGGATCTTCGGCGCGCACGCCACCCGCTGCGGTAAGGGCCTCGGCCGTATAGTCGGGCACGGTAGCGATGATATCAGTGCCTGCCAGCAGGGTACTCAGGCCATTGAACTGCGGTACGGCGAGCACCACATGACGCTTGCGGCCCATTTTTTCCAGCTCGGTATCGATAAACCCGCTCAGGTCTCCGGCGAACGAGACCAAAGCGTGGGGGCGTTCGCAGAAGTCGTCGAGGCTCAGGGGGCCTGGCATGGTGTCGGCACGCAACAGTTTGGGGCGGCTGCGACGCAGTACTTTGCGCTTGGCGTTGGCGGGCAGGTCGCTGGTGTAGCTGACACCCACCGATATTTCACCCGAGGCCAGCAGCGGCGGCATCAGGATGTAGTTGACCCGCCGGATCACCAGCACGATACCCGGAGCTTCTGCACGCAAGCGTTTGAGCAGCAGCGGCAGCAGGGCAAATTCGACATCGTCCGACAAACCGATGCGAAACACCGAGGTACTGGTCGCCGGATTGAACTCCGAAGCACGGCTCACAGCCGTGGAAATCGAGTCCAGGGCAGGCGAGAGCAAGGCGAAAATTTCTATCGCCCGCGCAGTCGGCTCCATGCTGCGTCCCGTGCGCACAAACAACGGGTCGTCGAACAGGTTGCGCAAGCGTGACAGTGCCGCGCTGATGGCCGGCTGGCCCAGAAACAGCTTTTCGGCAGCGCGGGTCACACTGCGTTCATGCATCAGGGTTTCAAAGACGATCAGCAGATTCAGATCGACGCGACGCAAGTCGTTACGGTTCATCAGGCAGGCTTCGCAGTCGGTTCAACAGGTAGTGAAGTAACGGATCTTACTGGCAAAACTGTTTTTTCGTCACTCGGTAGATTTTCTTTCTTGCTGTGCTGTGGCAGGTATAACTCCTGTTTATGGCGGTTTACCCTGCTTTTCACGGCTCACGCTTGCGGTGAACCTGTCTGCGGATCAACGCCAGGCATGTCGACTATTAATGCTGTCTGTTAGTCTTGTGCACAAAGCCCGGATAAAGTCCCGTGGTATTAGCGATTAATTAGGCGAGGTTGGTAATGTCGCGCACGATCCGTTTTCACAAGTTTGGTCCGGCCGAGGTGCTCAAGTGCGAAGAGCACGAAGTCGCCGCGCCTGCGCCCGGCGAAGTGCAGGTCCGTGTTCAAGCCATTGGCATAAGCTGGTATGACGTGCTGTGGCGGCAGAACCTGGCCCCCAGCCACGCCCGTTTGCCTGCGGGTATTGGCCATGAAATGGCGGGTGTCGTCACCGCTGTAGGTGCCGGGGTTGATGATCTGGCGATTGGAGACAAGGTCGCCAGCTTTCCGGGTCAGAGCGCCAATGACTACCCGACCTATGGCGAGCTGATTCTGATGCCGCGTTCCACGCTGACCCGCTACCCGGACGTTTTGTCTGCGGTTGAGGCCAGCGTACATTACACACCGTTGTTGATCGCCTATTTTGCTTATGTCGATCTGGCGCAGGTCAAACCAGGGCAAACGGTGCTGATTACCGATGCCAGCCACTGTGCCGGGCCTTCGTTCGTGCAGTTGGGCAAGGCGCTGGGCCTGAAGGTGATTGCCGCGACCAAGGATGCCAGCGAGCGCGAGTGCCTGCTGACCCTGGGCGCCGACAAGGTGATTGTCACCGAAGAGCAAGACTTGCTGATGCAGATCAACAAGATCACCGACAGCAAGGGCGTCGACGTTGTACTTGATGGCTTGGGCGGCCCGCAAATGTCAGTGCTGGGCGATGTTCTGGCGCCCCGTGGCAGCCTGGTGCTATATGGCTTGCAAGGCGGTAACCAGACAGGGTTTCCGGGCTGTGCGTGCTTTCAGAAAAACATCAAGTTCTTCGTGCACTGTATCGGCAACTTCACCGGCAAGCCCGAGTTGGGTATCGCCCAGGACGAAGAGGCGATGAAACGTGCCTTGCGTGAAATCAACCAGTTGACTGCTGACCGTGTGCTCACGCCGCTGGAAATCAAGGTTTTCCCTTTTGAAGACTTTGTTGAAGCCCATCGTTATATGGATGGTTGTCCGTGCCGTGGACGAGTTGCTTTGCAAGTGGCAGCGACCTGAAGCCTGGCGGGCTCCACCATACTTGATCCCACCCCCCGCATAAACGCGGCCCTGAACACTCTGTTCAGGGCCGCGTTTTTGTGTGCGCAGACCACAGGTACTTTTGCTGCCTTGCCCGGAAAGAAGATACGGCTGAAAAAGCATGTCATAAAGGTGTAGTGCAAGAAGTTATGCATTGTATTGAATGATTTTTGTAGGTTTGTTCCTGTGCATATGTGCGCCTCGTCTCTTCTGGGTCCAAGCGCTGTAGTAAATCTGGGCGCGTCTAATTGGGCATGCTGATAATGCAACGCTCGATCCGGAGGATAATCCATGAACAATTTCCATGAACAAGCCATGGGCTTTGTGTATCAACAAGTTCTGCATCGACTCCTGGGGTTTTTCAGTCGTCCCGAGCGCATTGCATTGCAGTTGTTGATTCAGCGTTTATTAGTGGCGGCCGGTGGCGTGGAGCGCATAGGGCACTATCGGGTAATGGTTGTTCATGAGGGTGGTAAGGAATGTGCCTATACATTGGCTTTTTTGCGTGCCGCACAACTGAGTATTGCCGGGCGCTCGCCAGAGACGTTCAAGTTGCGCATTGCAATACTGCGCCAGCCACGCATGACCGCCAATGTAATGGAGCGCATTCAGACCCAGTGCAGCGAACTGTTTATATATGAAGATATGCGTGTCGAGTTACTGCTTGTCGATGAGCAGGGCACGACCAGAATGCATAAACAGAGCGTTTTCGGGAACCTGCCATCAATGATGAATCGTACCCAGGTGTTGATGTCGGGACACCTGACCCAAGGCGACGCCAGAGCGACTTTTTTTTATTCCGACCTATTGGCCCGCGCCAAGCTCTACGGTCAGGCCTGCAGATGGGGCGCCAGGGTCGACGCACTGATTGACCGCCGCCCGCCCAGTCATTTGGGGCAATACGTGAGGTGGATTAAACAGGTTGCAGAGCAGCAGGGGCATGCATCGCTGGGCGTTGACCACGAAGACTTTGAAAGTGCGGTTAAACTATGCAGCCAACTGGATGATGACTATAAACAGCTATTGCAATTGCCGCCCACGTCCAGTGCCGAGTTTTCTGCGATCTGTGGCAGCAATGATGTCAGTGTGATTAATATATTTGACTGCCTGTGTCACGAAGTGGATGTCTTGCACTCACAAGTGCTGATGTTTGTGGAAGGGCCATGGAATATAAAAGCACTGGATATTGAAGAGCCACAGGCGGCGGTTGTGTTGTTGGCTGCCCATCTCCAGGGTTTGCGTGGTACTTACCAATATGGGGTGGAGTACAGCGTTGGAGCGGATGCATACTTGCGCCGGGCATCCCTGGAAAATCAGTGCAATGAGCGGTTCAAAGGGCAGTTGATAAAGAGCCTGGGGGCCTCGTTCAATACGCCGAAAAGGATAAGGAGGCTGCACGGTGTCGCCACTCAGTACCTGGGTGAGTTGCACGGTGTCAATAATGAACAGTTAGGCTGTTTTATATGTTCGCCTTTTGTGAGTAAAGCGGATGATCTTGAACAGTTTTTACAAAATCGTTACCCCGAAAAGTTGCAATATCTCCACGAGTTTCGGCGGGTGTTAATGGACCCGGACACATCGTCGCAAGTTGATATAACGTGGTTGGAGTCTGTCAGCGGGCTGCCCCTTGCATCGCTGCAAGCGTTGTATCACATGGAAAAAATAGACCTGAGAACAAGCAAATCGCTGATTGCCACATTGTGTGCCCATGATCCAGGCAAGAAGCCTTGGGGCTCAGCTCCTGCGGGCTGAGTCAGGTTATTTTCGGCCGGGTGAGTCCCCGGCGAGCGCACCGCTCATCCAATAGCATTTGCCAGAGCCCCGGGCAAACTGATATCTGTACGCATGTCCAGTACTCATGCTCAGTGGTTAGCTTTGCCCGTGATTTCCAACCCCTTCGAAGACCCGTTTTACTACCTGAAAAATTTCCGGCATGTGCTTGACTGGATCGCCGCGCGTTATGAGGACGTGCTGAGTGTCGACGAGCAGAGGTTTATCGCAGCTTTTGCCCAGTTGCCCGGCCCCTCGCAAGCGCTTTGGGTACGCATGATCATGCGCAAGGGCGAGCACTTCCGGGCTAACCGGCTCAATTACGCGGAAATCGGTGATACCGCATTGGCAGCGGCACCCTTGCTGGCCCTTGGCTGGCTGGATGATCAAGCGCCTTTAGCTTTGGTCGAGGTGTTTGATGTACTGCAAAAACCGGAAATTCTGGCCTGTTTCAGCGCCCGCATTGCGCAACCCAAGGGCAAGAAATCGGACTGGCTTGAGCAGTTGGCTGTTGACTATACCCAGCGGCAAAGCCTGGCCCAATGGCATCCCGGCCTTACCGAGCCGCTCTACACCCTTAACCACCGAGCCCTGTGTGATCGCCTGCGGTTGATGTTTTTTGGCAATCTCGGGCAGAGCTGGTCCGATTTGGTACTGGCCGACCTGGGCCTGTTTACCTATGAGAAGGTCGATTTCAGCCACGAGTCCCGTGCTCTGGGGTGCCGGGCCGATATTGAGGGTTATTTGCACCTCCATGCCTGCCGCGAGCAATTTGAGCTTAATGGTGATGCCGAGGCGGTGCTGCAACAGGTGCTCGACTACCAGGCCGCCAATCGCTGGCTGCAACGGCGCCGTGGGCGCCTGTTGTTTCAGCTGGGCCAGCATCTGGAGCGGGCAGGGGATTTGAACCGGGCGCTAGAGGTCTATCAGCAAAGCCGCCATCCCGAAGCGCGCCAGCGCAGCATTCGCGTGCTCGAACGTCAGGAGCACCATGCACTGGCGTTGAAGCTGGCCGAAGACGCGCAACAGGCCCCACTGACTGATGCCGAGCTTCAGCATCTGCGACGAATCATCCCGCGATTGCGACGCAAGCTGGGTTTGGCGCCATTGCCCGCTACCAGGGCCGTGGCTGCGGATCGGCTTGACTTGAGCCTGCCACAGGGCGAAGCGATCTGCGTGGAGCTAAAGGTAGCCGCGCATTTGCACCGCACTGCGGAGCCTGTGCATTACGTGGAAAACACGCTGGTCAACGGGCTGTTCGGTTTGCTGTGCTGGCCGGCGATTTTTGCGCCTTTGCCGGGGGCATTTTTTCACCCTTATCAAAGTGGTCCGGCTGACTTGTTCGAAGAGGACTTCTATCAGCAACGTGCCGACAGGTTCGAGGCTTGCCTGGCGCAGCTGGATGATGGTCGTTACCTGGCCACTATCCTGGACACCTATGCCGCCAAGTTCGGTGTGCAATCGAATTTCGTGGCCTGGAATTCCCTGAGTCAGGAGCTGCTGGAAGAGGCGCTGCTGTGTTTGCCACCCGCGCATTTGAAACTTTGGTTCCGGCGCCTGTTGCTGGATATCAGGGCCAATCGCAGCGGCATGCCCGACCTGATCCAGTTTTTCGCGGCGCAAAAAACCTACCGCATGATCGAGGTCAAAGGCCCGGGTGACCGCCTGCAGGACAACCAGCTGCGCTGGCTGGCCTTTTGCGAAGAGCACCGGATGCCGGTGACCGTATGCTACGTGCAATGGCAGGAGCCGCAGGGGTGAGTTATCGCGTGGCAGTGCGTGCCTTGTGTGAGTTCACCGCCAAGGCTGGTGATCTGGACTTGCGTTTTACCCCTTCGCCTACGGCCCAGCAGGGGATAGCCGGGCATCGCACGGTTGCCTCCCGGCGCAGTGCCGGGTATCAGGCAGAGCTGAGCCTGGAAGGCCAGTTCGGCGCGCTGACCGTACGTGGCAGGGCAGACGGCTATGACTGCGTCGCCAATGTGCTGGAAGAGGTGAAAACCTTCCGTGGCGATTTCGGCGCAATACCTGCCAATCACCGTGACTTGCACTGGGCTCAGGCCCGCGTCTACGGCTGGTTGTTGTGCCAGAGCCTGCAACTGCCACAGGTTGACCTGGCGCTGGTGTATTTCGACATCGTCAGTGAAAAGGAGTACCGCCTGCAGGAAACCTGGTCAGCGACTGATTTACAGCGCTTTTTCGAACAGCAATGCGGGTTGTTTCTGGCCTGGGCCGAGCAGGAGCTGGCTCATCGTCAGGCCCGCGATGCCGCCGCCCGTGCCCTGGCGTTTCCCCACACGCAGTTTCGTAGCGGGCAGCGGTCATTGGCCGAAGCGGTGTACAAAACCGTCAGCACCGGGCGCTGCCTGATGGCCCAGGCACCCACCGGGATCGGCAAGACCATCGGCACCCTGTTTCCGTTGCTTAAGGCCATGCCCGGCCAGCAGCTCGACAAGCTGCTGTTTCTGACGGCCAAGACGCCGGGGCGCAAGCTGGCCCTGGATGCGGCACAGGTGCTCTATCCCCGGGAGCAGCACGCAGTATTGCGGGTGCTGGAGCTGGTGGCACGGGACAAGGCTTGTGAATACCCGCAAAACGCCTGCAATGGCGATTCCTGCCCTCTGGCCAAGGGCTTCTACGATCGTTTGCCCGCTGCGCGAATGGCTGCAGTCGCCCGATCCCCCCTCGATCAACAGACCCTGCGCAGCGTCGCACTTGACCACCAGGTGTGCCCTTATTACCTGAGTCAGGAGATGGCGCGCTGGGCTGATCTGGTGATCGCCGATTACAACTACTACTTCGACTTCAGTGCATTGCTCTACGGTCTGGCCCAGGCCAATCAGTGGACAGTCGCGACCCTGGTGGACGAAGCCCATAACCTGGTGGAGCGGGCACGGGGGATGTACAGCGCAAGCCTCGATCAGCAGACCCTCAACAGCCTGCTACGCACGGTCCCGGTAACGCTGGACAAGCCTTTCAAACGCCTGAACCGCGAATGGAATGCCTTGCACAAGGAGCAGGCGGGCCCCTATCAGGTTTATCCGCAACTGCCGGCTAAATGGCTGAATGCCTTGTCTGCCTGCATCACCGCCATCGGTGACTACCTGAACGATCATCCCCAGGGCCTGGCGGGCAATTTGCAGGCGTTCTACTTTGAAGCCTTGCAGTTCAACCGGGTGGCGGAGCTGTTCGACGGCAATTATTTATTCGATGTCAGCCTGCGTGAAAACGGCAAGCGACGCCTGTCGCAGCTCAACCTGCGCAACATTGTACCCGCCGGTTTTATCGGGCCGCGCCTGGCCAGTGCCCGTAGCAATGTACTGTTTTCGGCCACCCTGAGCCCGCAAACTTATTACAGCAACTTGCTGGGCTTGCCTGCAGATACGCTGTGGATGGACGTTGAATCGCCATTCAGGGCCGAACAACTTGATGTGCAGGTGGTTAGCCGGATTTCGACCCGATTTGTGCATCGGCAGGCTTCGTTGGAGCCGATAGTGCAACTGATTGCCGCTCAGTACCAGCAGCGCCCAGGCAACTACCTGGCGTTTTTCAGCAGTTTTGACTACCTGCAACAGGTTGCCGAGTTGCTGGCCGAGCGCCACCCGCAGGTGCCGCAGTGGCTGCAGGCACGGGGAATGGATGAGCACGCCCGCCAGGGCTTTCTAGACCAGTTCACCCTGAGCAGTCAGGGTATCGGCTTTGCCGTGCTCGGTGGCGCATTCGCTGAAGGCATTGATTTGCCGGGTGCGCGCTTGATCGGCGCGTTTGTCGCGACCCTGGGGCTGGCCCAGTTCAATCCGGTCAATGAACAGATCAAACAACGCATGGGCGCATTGTTTGGCGCCGGTTACGACTACACCTACCTTTACCCGGGGGTGCAAAAGGTGGTGCAGGCCGCCGGGCGGGTGATTCGTACACAGAGCGATCAGGGCACGCTGTTTCTTATCGATGACCGCTTTGCCGAGCCGAAGGTGCAGCAGTTGCTACCGCGCTGGTGGCGGCTGGACTGAACGATACCTCTACAAACCCCAGCCCTGTCCCGGCGGGAGAGGGTGAGGGCAGGGGGCGCATGTCAGTCGCGGTAAAACACTTGCACCAGGTGGTAGCCGAACTTGCTCTTGACCGGGCCATGCACCACTCGCAGCGGTTTTTTGAAGATGATCTGGTCGATAATGCCAACCATCTGCCCGGGCCGCACTTCGCCCAGATCGCCGCCGCGTTTGCCTGAGGGGCAGGTAGAGAATTTTTTCGCCAGCACATCGAAGGCTTCGCCCTTGGCAATGCGTTGCTTGAGCGATTCGGCTTCTTCGGCGGTTTTCACCAGGATATGGCGGGCTTGAGCTTTCATGTGATCTGTACCTTGGAACAGTGGGGCATAGTGCGCGGGCGCGGATTATGCCTGAGTTTTTGCCTGCGGGGAGTGATGACGCGGCAGGTACAGGCACACCCGCGTGCCTTGCCCGCTTTGGCTGCTGATGCTGACATGGCCGCCAGACTGCTGGGCAAAGCCGTAGATCATCGACAAGCCGAGCCCGGTACCCTGGCCCACCGGCTTGGTGGTGAAGAAGGGGTCAAACGCCTTGGCAAGGGTTTGCGGGCTCATGCCCGTGCCATTGTCGCTGACTTCAAGCATCACGTAGTCGCCAGAGCTGACGGACTCCAGGGTGCCAAGATCACTGGCATCCAGGTATTGATTGGCGGTCTTGACCAGCAGGGTGCCACCGTCGGGCATGGCGTCGCGAGCATTGATCATCAGGTTGAGCAGGGCACTTTCAAGCTGGCCAGTGTCGGTATTGATGGGCCAGATGTTTTGCCCCAGTTCCAGGACCAGGTCAATCTGCGAACCCTTAGTGCTGCTGAACAATGCTTGCAGTGAACGCACCAGTTGATTGGGGTCCAGCGGCCTGCGGTCCAGTGACTGGCGGCGGGAGAATGTCAGCAGGCGGTTGGTCAGTGCGGCAGCGCGTTGCGCCGAGTTGACCGCGGCATCGGCAAAACGCTCAACCTCGTCAATGCGCCCGGCGGCGATATACCGCTTCATCAAGTCCAGGCTGGCGATGATCCCGGTAAGCATATTGTTGAAATCGTGGGCAATGCCGCCGGTCAGTTGGCCTACAGCCTCCATTTTTTGCCCGTGGCGCAGGGCTTCTTCGGCCCGTGCCCGCTCGAGGATCTCGCACTGCAATTGCAGGTTGGCCTCGGCCAGCGCCCGGGTGCGTTCGGCAACGCGTTGCTCAAGGGTTTCGTTAAGCTCAAGCAGAGCTTGTTCGGTGGCAGTGGCCTGCAGACGCTGGCGGCGCCTTGAACTCTTGATTGCCATGGTCGTTCCCGGGTTTGAATCTGTGAGTCAGTGTATGTAATGCCGAATACCGGCTCAAGGCTATCAGCCTTGCTGCAAGGTGCGGTCTTGACCGTTCGACTAAGGTCGAATGAGGCTTGAGCTTAGCCTTTCGTACAATTGCGCCCCTTTTTTTGATTGAGGACGCTGGCTGTAATGCCGGGCGTACCTGCGATCGTTTTCACCTTGCCAATGATTGGCTGCTGGAGCTTGTACATGGTTCATCCTTTTTCATTGTTGGCGCACCGCCAGGTTACCCGCCTGGGCGCGCTGGCAATGTGTGCCGGCTTTGCCGCACCGTCACAGGCCGGCGGTTTTCTTGAAGACAGCAGCGCCAAACTGGAAGCGCGTACGGTGTACTTCAACCGTGATTTTCGCGATGGCAGCAGCTCAAACCCCCAGGGTGCTTCCAAGCGCGATGAAACCGCGCAGGGCTTTATCCTCAACCTGCAATCGGGCTATACCGAAGGCACTGTCGGTTTTGGCCTCGATGCACTGGGCATGCTGGGCCTGAAACTGGACTCCAGCCCTGCTGACAGCAATAGCGGCCTGTTGCCTTCGACCGGCAGCGACCCGCGTCGTTCCAAGGACCAGTACGCAAAATTTGGCCTCACGGCGAAAATGCGCGTATCCGATACCGTGCTCAAGTATGGCGCGCTGCTGCCTGACCTGCCGCTGCTCAAGTATAACGATGGTCGCCTGCTGCCGAACATGTTCAACGGCGCCATGCTGGTGTCTCAGGAAATCAAGGGGCTCAAAGTCATGGCCTCGCGCCTTGACCGCTACACCGCACGGGATTCCACCGACTCCCAGGACCTGCGCCTGAACTGCAAGAACAAGCGGTATGGCTGCAACATCACCGCCGACCACTTCAGCATGTATGGCCTGGATTACAAGGTTAACGAGCGTCTGACTGCGCAGTACCACTACGGTGAATTGCAGGACATCTACCGTCAGCAGTTTGTCGGTTTGCTGGCCAGCCAGCCGGTCGGCCCTGGTGTGTTGTCGGCCGATGTTCGCTTGCTTAAAAGTGATGATTCGGGTTCAGCCAAAGCTGGCAATATCGACAACCGCGCATTGGGCGCCATGCTCGGGTATTCGCTGGGCGGGCACAAGGTCAGTGCCGGCTGGCAGCGCATGAACGGCGATACCTCGATGCCGTACCTGGATGGCAGCAACCCGTACCTGGTCAACTACCTGCAGGTCAACGACTTTGCCAATGCCCAGGAGCGTTCGTGGCAACTGCGTTACGACTACGACTTCAAAGCCATTGGCATTGACGGCCTGTCGTTCCTGACCCGTTATGTCAATGGCGACCATATCAAGGTGGTCGGCAGCAGCGAAGAGGGCAAGGAATGGGAGCGTGACAGCGAGCTGAAATACATCGTGCAGAGCGGTACGTTCAAGGACGTCAGCCTGCGCTTGCGCAATGCGACCTACCGCACCAACTACTCCCAGTTTGCCCGCGATGTGGATGAGACCCGCTTGATCGTCAGCTATAACCTGTCGATCTGGTAAGGGCTGTAGTCGCTGAGGAGCGAAGCGATGCTGCGATGGGTTGCGCAGCGACCCTGAAATCTTGAAGGTCCTGCGGCCCTTATCGCAGCCTCGCTTCGCTCCTCAGCGACTACAACGGTTACAGCAGCTGCGCACGATAGGGCAGGTCCGGGCCGGTTTTGCTGCAGGTGAGTGCTGCAGCCCGGCTGGCAAAGTCGAGCAGGGCGTCCAGTTGCAACGCACTCAGGTCCTGTACACCTTCGATCGAGTCCAGTTGATGCTCGGTCAGCCAGGCAATCACCGCGGCCTGGAAGGTATCGCCCGCACCCACGGTATCGGCCACTTTCACCAGGCTTGCCGGCACCGAACGCTGGCCATGTTCGCGGCTGAGCACACTGGCGCCCTGGCTGCCACGGGTCAAAAACACCAACTGGCAACGATGGTTGAGCCATGACTGGGCAATCTGCTGCGCGTCTTGCCCCGGGTACAACAGCTCCAGATCTTCATCACTGACCTTGATCACATCGGCGTAGGGGATCAGTTCCTTGATCCGCTGGCGCCAGCGGTCGATATCCGGCTCGGGATTGAGCCGCACATTGGGGTCAAGGCTGATCAGCCGTTTCCCGCTCTCGCGCTTGACCAGGCCCAGCAGGGTATCGCCTACCGGCTGCACTACCAGCGAAAATGAACCCACATGCAAGCCCCGCACCTCAGGCCCCAGTACCGGCAGGTGACGGGCGTGCAATTGCCGGTCGGCGCAGCCCTCACCGCGAAAGCTGTAGGCGGGCGAACCGTTGCTATCCAGGGCGACCATGGCCAGTGTCGTGGGCGCGTCCAGATCATGCAGGTAGCGTGGGCTGACGCCTTCGTTGAGCAGTACCTGTTTCAGCCGCCGGCCCAGGTAGTCGGTCGAAAGGCCGGCAAACAGTGCCGTTTCGACGCCCAGGCGGCGCAGACCCACGGCTACGTTGAAGGGTGAGCCGCCCGCAATGGCCTTGAAGTCCACCTGGCCCGTCGCCGTGTTCTCGGGCGACTGGGCAAAAAAATCGAATAAGGCCTCTCCGCAAACCAGATACATAACATTCACTCGGTTAAGGCTGCGACCTGTAGTCGGTAGCGTTGATAGAAGTGTTCGTAGGCCCGTACGTTATCGGCCACGGGCCAGGTTTCGCCAGCAGGATCAAGGCGAACGCAGCGCTGGCACAGCTCACTGAGTGTCAGCGAGCCTGCACCCAGGCACCAGGCTGCCTGAATCGCCGCGCCCAGTGCAGCGGCTTCGCTTTGCTCGGTGCAGACCACCGGGGTGGCCATGATGTCGGCCACCATCTGGCGCCACAAGGGGCTTTTCGAACCGCCGCCCACCAGCCGGATGGTGCGGCTTTGCAGGCCATTGCGGCGCAACAGATCCAGCCCGTAGCGCAACCCCCAGGTGGTGCCTTCCATGGCCGCACGGCACAGATTGGCCCGGGTCAGGTTACCTGCGGTCAGCCCCTGAAAACTGCCCGTGGCATCGGGCAAGGCAGGCACCCGTTCGCCGTTGAGGAAAGGCAGCATGCTGACCCCATCGGCCCCCACGGGGGCCTGGCTGGCCAACTGGTTGAAGGCCTCCAGTGACAGACCGAACAGCTCGCGTACGGCTGCAGTGACATTGGTCAGGTTGAGGGTACAAATCAGCGGCAACCAGCCACCGCTGCTGGAACAGAAGCAAGCTAGCGCGGCATCGGGGCTGACCTGTGGTTGCGGCGCAAAGGCATACACAGTGCCCGACGAGCCCAGGCTCATGGTGATGATTCCCGGTTCGATATTGCCGGTGCCGATCGCTGCCATCATGTTGTCGCCACCCCCACTGGATACGACGGCTTTGGGGTTCAGGCCCAGTAACTTGGCGATCTGCGGGCGGATGCGCCCGACTGGCTGGCGCGGCTCGATCAGCTCGGGCAAGGCCCGCTCCAGGTGGCCGTCGGGGTCAATGTGACGCAGCAGCTCGCGGTCCCACTGGAGGGTGCGCACATTGAAATAACCGGTGCCGGACGCATCACCGTATTCGCTGCAACAGCGGCCTGTGAGCCAGTAATTAAGGTAGTCGTGGGGCAACAGGATATGGGCCGTGCGCGCCAACACCTGCGGATGATGATTTTTCGTCCACAGTAGCTTGGAGACCGTATAACCCGGTGCGATGACCAGACCCAGCCGCTCCAGGGAGCCGGCCTCGCCGCCCAGCCATTGCAACAGCTGGCTGTTTTCGTCATTTGATTCGGTGTCACACCACAGCTTGGCCGGGCGCAAGACTTCGCCTTGGCTGTCCAGCAGCACCAGCCCGTGTTGCTGGCCCGACACGCCGATGCCCTGAATCTGTTGGCCGCTGATGCCGGCTTGCACCAGGGCCTGGCGGGTAGCGTCTTGCAGTGCGTGCAGCCATTGCCCGGGGTCCTGCTCACGCCGCCCCTGTGCGTCCTGGATCAGCGTGTGTGCGGCGCTGCCCAGCCCCAGCACCTGGCCGGACTCGCTGTCGAGGATCAGGGCCTTGGTGCCCTGGGTGCCGCAATCGATGCCCAGATATAAGTGGGTAGTGGTCATGGGAACCTGCTTTTAACCAGATCAAAAGCCCCTCACCCGAATGGAGAGGGAACTGATTGGGGATAGCTGTGCGCTTGTATCTACCCCCCAGCCCTCCGGGGGTCGGTTCAACTATGCAGCAAATTTTCCAGGGTTTTACTCACCCCGGCATCACGCAAGCTGTTCAGGCACCACTCGAACGCGGCCACAAACTCGGCAGACCGGGGAATGGCGCTGCCAAACACCTCTTCAACGCTTAGTAAGCGCTGTACGATCAGCGCGTCATCGGCCACCAGCGCCTGACAAAATGCAGCCCGTGGATCGGGAATGGCATAGATCTGGCCATTTTCATCGACGCCCTTGAGGTACAAGGCCCAGGCCGCTACCACCAGGGCCGCTCGCTTGAGCTCAGCGCCGTCGGCGATCAGGCGGTTGATGGTCGGCACAGTGAACTTCGGAAGTTTCGAGGAGCCGTCCGAGCACACCCGCTCCAGCTGGTCGGCGATGGCCTGGTTGGAAAAACGCTGCACCAGGGTGTTTTTGTACGCCTCAAGATCGATCCCCGGTACCGGTGCCAGTTGCGCAGTCACGTCCTTGTCCATGTAGGCGCGCATATAGGCCACAAACAGCGGGTCGTTCATGGTTTCGTGAACAAACCGATAGCCCTTGAGGAACCCCAGGTAGGTCAACGCCAGATGGCTGCCATTGAGCAGTTTGATTTTCATTTCTTCGTAGGGCGTGACGTCATCGGTGAGTTGCACGCCCACGGTTTCCCAGGCCGGACGGCCGTCGGCAAACTTGTCTTCGAGTACCCACTGGATAAACGGTTCGCACACCACTGGCCAGGCGTCGTCTATGCCCAGTTCATCGTGCAGTTGCAGGCGATGGGCGTTGCTGGTCATGGGCGTGATGCGGTCCACCATCGCATTGGGGAAGCTGACATGGGCGCCGATCCAGTCATGCAGGCCGATATCGCTCAGCGCGGCAAAGGCCAGCAATGCCTTGCGGGCCACGGCGCCGTTGTGGGGCAGGTTATCGCAGGACATCAGGGTAAAGGCCCGGGTGCCATTGGCCCGGCGTCTGGCCAGGGCGGCGCAAAGCACGCCGAATACGGACCGGGGTGAATCAGGGTGGGCAAGGTCATGCTGGATTTGTGGCAGTGCCGACATAAATTCGCCGCTGCTGTCATCGATGCAATAACCGCCTTCAGTGATGGTCAGCGAAACAATGCGAATCCCCGGGCTGGCGAGCTTTTCGATCACTGCCTGGATGCTGTCTTCAGCCAGCAGCATATCGCTGATCGAGCCGATGATACGGCTTTGCGTGTCGTCGCCGTCGCCCAGTTCGAACAGGGTATAGAGGTAGTCCTGGCTGGCCAGGTCATCACGCACTTTGCGGTCTTCGTCGCGCAGGCCGATGCCGCAAATGCTCCAGTCCAGATCGCGGCCGCGGTTCATCAGCGCATCGGTATAGAACGCCTGGTGGGCACGATGAAAGCCGCCCACTCCGATATGGGCGATGCCATGCCGGGTTTGGCTGGCAAGGTAGGCTGGCTTGGCTACTTTGTCGGTGAGACTGGCGAGGTTACGGCGATCAAGTTTCATGGGTGCAATCTCGGTCAATTAGGCAGCTGCGCGCAATGGGCGGGTGAGGGCCAGCCCGTCAGCATCGAATAAATGGCAATGTTCACTGTCCAGGTGCAACTGCAGCTGTTCGCCATAACGGCTGGCCATATCGCCGCGGATGCGCAGGGTCAGCGGTTCGCCGCAGGCGGTAATCACATGGCAGTAGGTGTCACTGCCCAGGCGTTCGCCGACATCGGCGGTGACGGTCAGCGCGCATTCGCCGGGCTTGGCCAGGTTCAAGTGTTCAGGCCGGATGCCCAGGGTGACCGGGCTGCCCGTGCTTAGCGACGGGCCGCTGAGGGGCAGCTGGATGCGCGTACCGGCATCTAGCTCGACCTCACAACTTTGCGCATCCAGGCGGCTGACCCGACCTTTGAGAAAGCCCATTTTCGGCGTGCCCAGAAAACCCGCGACAAACAGATTGGCCGGCTGGTGATACAAATCCAGCGGCGAGCCAACCTGCTCGATTCTGCCGCCATTGAGCACCACCACCTTGTCGGCCAGGGTCATGGCCTCGACCTGGTCGTGTGTCACGTAAATCATCGTTGCCTGAAGCTCCTGGTGCAAGCGCGCCAGTTCCAGGCGCATTTGCACCCGCAGTGCCGCGTCGAGGTTGGACAACGGTTCATCGAACAGGAAGATCTTGGGGTTGCGCACAATCGCCCGGCCTATGGCCACGCGCTGACGCTGGCCACCCGAAAGGTGTTTGGGCTTGCGCTCAAGCAAAGGCCCCAGTTCAAGAATGCGTGCGGCTTCATTGACCTTTTTTTCCACCTCGGTCTTGGGCACGCCCGCCAGATCCAGGGCAAAGGACATGTTTTTCCGTACGCTCATGTGCGGGTAAAGGGCGTACGTCTGGAACACCATGGCCAGGTCACGCTTGGCCGGGCTGACTTCGGTGATGTCGCGCCCGTCCAGCTCGATGGTGCCGTCAGTCACTTCCTCAAGCCCGGCAATCAGGCGCAGCAGGGTGGATTTGCCGCAGCCCGACGGCCCGACAAAGACCACGAATTCACGGTCGTTCACCTCAAGATCAATGCCTTTGATGATCGAGAAGCCTTCAAAACCCTTTTGCAAATTTTTGATTTTCAGGTTGGCCATGACGGGCCTCCAATCAGTGTTTTTATTTGACTGCGCCGAAGGACAAGCCCCGTACCAACTGCTTCTGGCTGATCCAGCCAAAAATCAGGATCGGTGCACAGGCCAGGGTCGAAACGGCAGACAACTTGGCCCAGAACAGACCTTCGGGGCTGGAGTAGGACGCGATGAGGGCGGTTAGCGGTGCGGCGCTGGAAGAGGTCAGGTTGAGTGACCAGAACGCTTCGTTCCAGCACAGGATCAGCGACAGCAGCAGGGTCGACGCCAGGCCGCCCTTGCTGATGGGCAGCAGCACGCGAATTACTTCTTGCCACAGGCTGGCGCCGTCCAGGCGGGCGGCCTCGAGGATGTCCCTGGGGATGTCCTTGAAGTAGGTGTAAATCATCCACACCACGATCGGCAGGTTGATCAGGGTGTAGATGATGATCAGCGCCGCCCGTGTGTCCAGCAGGCCAAAACTCTTGGCCAGCAGATAAATGGGCATCAGCACGCCCACGGGCGGCAGCATTTTGGTGGAGAGCATCCACAGCAGCGTGCCCTTGGTGCGTTTGGTCTCGTAGAACGCCATCGAATAAGCCGCGGGAATGGCGATCAGCATGCACAGGGCCGTGGCGGTGAACGAAATCACCACAGAGTTCCAGGCGAAGTGAAAATAACCGCTGCGTTGTTCGATATGCAGGTAGTTCTCCAGCGTGGGGGTAAAGATGAACTGTGGCGGTGTGGCGAAGGCGTCAAGTTCGGTTTTAAAGCTGGTCAGGACCATCCAGAAGATCGGAAAAAAAATCAGGATGGCGATGGCCCAGGCCAGGGTGCCCAGCAGCAGGCTTTGCAGGCGGCGCGATTGTTGAAGTGTCATCACTGAGCCCTCACGGCTTGTCTGTCAGGTTTTTGCCGAGCATGCGCACCAGAATGATGGCGGCAATATTGGCGATGACCACGGCGATCAACCCGCCAGCCGAGGCCATGCCCACATCGAACTGCACCAGCGCCTGGTTGTAGATCAGGTACGCCAGGTTGGTGGATGCATAGCCGGGGCCGCCGTTGGTGGTGGTAAAAATCTCGGCGAACACCGAGAGCAAAAAGATCGTTTCGATCATCACCACCACGGCGATGGGGCGAGCCAGATGGGGCAATGTCAGGTGCCAGAAAATAGCGATGGGCCCGGCCCCGTCCAGACGCGCAGCTTCTTTTTGCTCCTGGTCGAGGGACTGCATGGCGGTCATCAGGATCAGGATTGCGAACGGCAGCCATTGCCACGACACAATGATGATGATCGACAGCAGCGGGTAGTGCGCCAGCCAGTCCACCGGCTGGGCACCGAACAGCTTCCAGACCGCAGCCAGCACGCCGGACACCGGATGAAAAATCAGGTTTTTCCAGATCAGTGCGCCGACGGTGGGCATGATGAAAAACGGCGAGATCAACAGCACCCGTACGATGCCGCGGCCCATGAATTCGCTGGCTTCGAGCAGGGCACTGATCAGCACGCCGAGCACCACGCTGATCAGCAGCACGCTGCCCACCAGCAGCAATGTGTTGGTTGCGCCGGGCAGGAAGCCTGAATCGGTGAGGAAGTAGGTGAAGTTCTCCAGCCCTACGAACTGGTTTTCACCGGGATAGAGCAGGTTGTAGCGAATCAGTGAGAAGTACAGGGTCATGCCCAGTGGCACGATCATCCACAGCAGCAACAGCGCCACTGAAGGCGTGACCAGCAACCAGCCGGGGTTGAACAGACGCGCACGCCGCGCCGCTGGCGGGGCGTCGAGCGCTGCAATAACAGTCGAAGACGTCATCGTGAGTACACCTCAATTGCTTTGTGTGGGAGCGAGCCTGCTCGCGAAGGAGCCGGTACGGTTTTCGCGAGCAGACTCGCTCCCTCAGGCCAAGGTTTGCCGGTGGCAGTGCTACTTGGGATAGCCCGCGCGTTTCATTTCGCGCTCGGTGCTCTGCTGGGCGGCGGCCAGTGCCTGGTCCACCGTGGTCTGGCCAATCAGCGCAGCGCTGAACAGCTTGCCAACCTGGGTGCCCACCGCCTGGAACTCGGGGATGGTGACCAACTGGATGCCCACATAAGGCACGGGCTTGAGGGTCGGGTCATTGGGGTTGGCGACTTTCAGGGATTCGAGGGTCACTCTGGCAAAGGGTGCCGCCTTCAAGTACGCATCGGTATAGGTCGAAGCACGGGTGCCCGGCGGTACATTGGCAATGCCGTCTTTTTCTGCCACCAGAGCACCGTATTCTTTGGACGTGGCCCAGGTGCTGAACGTCCTGGCGGCGTCCTTGGCTTTGGAACTGGCGGGTATGGCCAGTGCCCATGAGTACAGCCAGGCACTGCCTTTATCGGTCACGGCATGGGGTGCGAAGGTGAAACCGACATGATCGGCGACCTTGCTTTGACTGCTGTCGGTGACAAACGAACCGGCGACACTGGCATCGACCCAGATCGCACATTTGCCGCTGTTGAACAGCGCGAGGTTTTCGTTGAAACCGTTGCTGGTCGCGCCGGGTGGGCCTGAGGCTTTCAGGGTGCTGACGTAAAAATTCAGCGCGTTTTGCCACTGCGGGCCGTTGAACTCCGGTTGCCACTGTTCATTGAACCAGCGTGCCCCGTAGGCGTTGGCGATGGTGCTGATCAACGCCATGTTCTCGCCCCAGCCAGCCTTGCCACGCAGGCAGATGCCGTATTGTTCCTGGTCAGGTTTGTTGAGGGTGCGGGCAAAGCCGGCAATCTGTTCCCAGGTCGGATGCTCGGGCATGGTCAGGCCCGCCTCCTTGAACAGGTCAGTGCGGTAGTAGGTCATCGAGCTTTCGGCATAGAACGGCAGGGCATAGAGCGTGCCCTTGACTGACAGGCCGTCGCGCACCGCCGGGAACACATCGTCGATGGCATAGGCGGCGGGCAGGTCGGTCATGGGTTCGAGCCAGCCCTTGGCTCCCCAGAGTGCGGCTTCGTACATGCCGATGGTCAGCACGTCAAACTGTCCGCCCTGGGTGGCAATGTCCGTGGTCAGGCGCTGGCGCAATACGTTTTCTTCCAGCACCACCCAGTTGAGCTTGATGTCGGGGTGCTCGCTCTCGAAGGTTTTCGCCAGTTTTTGCATGCGGATCATGTCGCTGTTGTTGACCGTGGCGATGGTCAGGGTTTGCGCGCCCTGGCTCATACCGCTCAGGGTCATGCATGTGGCGACACATAACGCTTTGACAGGAATATTCATTGAGCACTCCACTTCAGCAGCCTGGCGGCTTTTGAAGGACGGTTATTGTTTTTATAGCGTCTTGCACGGGGCAAGCGCCTGGGCCGATTACAGCCTTCAATTACCGGCGTGACAAATCACTGGTAGCACTCAAATCGATACTATTTTGCACTGCGCTGACGTTCCCTCGGCGCAGGGTGGTTTTGCTCGGTCAAACGCTGCACCGCCAGGCGGCGATAGTGTGACGGGGTCATCCCTTTGAGCTGTTGAAAGCGCCGGTTGAAGTTGGAAATATTGTTGAAACCGGACTCGAAGCACACGTCGGTTACGGGCTTTTCGCCATCGGCCAGCAATTCGCAGGACTTGCTGATGCGCAGGCGATTGACGAACTCGATAAAGCAGCGCCCCGTGGCCTGCTTGAATACGCGGGAAAAGTAGGTGGGCTTCATGCCCATGTAGTCGGCCACTTCTTCAAGCGGCAGCTCGCGGGCATAGTGGCTGAAGATATAGTCCACGGCGCGGTTGGTGCGGTCGATGGTCTGCTCGTCGGCCAGATGGCTGGCAGTCACCCCGGACAGCAGTTGGTAGTCATCACAGTCGGCCAGCAACTCGAGCAGGATCAGGAAATGCCCAAGCCGGGTGATGCCGGCGGAATCGGCAATGGCCTGCATCAGGTCCATGGCCTTGTGGATGGTGGCTTTGTCGCGGAACTCGATGCCGTAGCGCGCCCGTTCGAGCATGGGCGCAAGGGTCTTGAGCTCGGTAAGCACCGAGGCGGCACCTTCGAGCAGTTCATCAGTGAAATTGACCAGCATGTCGCGGGTGGGCACCACTTCATCCTCGGCCACCTGGCTGATCCAGTTATGGGGCAGGTTGGGGCCGGTGAGGAATAATGTTTCGGGGTAGAAATTACCGATATAGTCGCCCACAAACACTTTGCCGCTGCTGGCCACGATCAGGTGCAGTTCGTACTCCTTGTGAAAGTGCCAGCGCACCAGCGGGCAGGGGAAACCATGCTGGCGATAGATGATCGACAGGCCATTATGGTCGTCCATCAGTTCATAGGACGGGTCTTTGGCACGGGCGGGTCGGGTCATGGTCGGGGCCGCTGGCAGTCTTGTTATGGCGTGGATCATGCCGGTTCCTGCGGTTAAGTCCAGTCGGATTTGAGGGCAATTCAAGATGAAGACACTGTTACTGATCGGTATTGGTGCCGGTGACCCGGAGCACATCACGGTGCAGGGGATCAACGCGCTGAACCGCGCCAATGTGCTGTTTGTGCTGGACAAGGGGCAGGCCACCGAAGACCTGGTACGCATGCGGCTGCAGATCTGCCAGCGCTATATACGCGAGCCGGGCTACCGGGTGGTGCAGGTCAGCGACCCGCAACGCGACAGCTCAACGGCGTGCTACACCGATGGCGTCGAGGACTGGCACGAACAGCGGGCCGAAGTGTTTACGCACCTGATCGAAGACCAGTTGGCCGATGGCGAATGCGGGGCCTTCCTGTTATGGGGCGAGCCCGCACTGTATGACAGTACGCTGCGTATCCTCGACCGGGTCCGGGCCGGGGGCTGCAACGACTTCGATCATGAAGTGATCCCCGGGATCAGCAGTGTGCAGGCGCTGGCCGCGCGGCATCGTATTGCGCTCAACACCATCGGCCAGCCAATCCGCATCACCACCGGGCGCAAGCTGGTGGTCGGGGACCTCGACAACGTGGTGGTCATGCTCGATGCGCACTGTGCCTTTGCAGCCTTTGTCGATGAAAACGTCGATATCTACTGGGGTGCCTATATAGGCACCCCGGACGAGATCCTCATCGCCGGCAAGCTAAGCGAGGTGTGCGAGCAAATCAGGCAAGCCCGCAGCGCAGCCAGGGCGCGCAAGGGCTGGGTGATGGATACCTACCTGCTGCGCAGGCGAGTGACTGAGTAAATTCCTACGTGTTTTGTGGAATTGGATTATGGAGGTGTGTCGTATCAAGCCGTTAATGTTCGGGCCTTGTATCACCCTATCTACTTGGGTTCGCCATGAGCATATTTTCTCTTGATGTAGTACGCAGCCTTGCGATTCGGTGGCTTTTGTTTCTGGCTTCGTTGATGTTTGTTGCATCTAGCCTAGCCAGTGCTCCAGTCATCAAGCCTGTAGCGCCTGTCGAGCAGGGGGCCAGCGCAGCAATGGATGCAGCCAATGCCGGGCCCTTGAAGGTAACGGACATAGTGAACTGGGCGAGTTTTCTTGCGGCTTTTGACAGGGCCCGCAGCCAGCCCGGGCATATGGCTGCAAAACTATGGGAAAGCTTTGATCAGCCTGCGCGCACGGTGTATGACCTGAGTCTCTCAAGTACGCGGTCACAGGTTCGAGAGGTTTCTGCGTTCAATCAACTGATACTGATCCAGGCACTCAATAAAGGGTTGCGTCAATTAGTGCCGGAGCCATGTCCGAACGCAACCTGGCCGTCTTATGACACTGATGGCCTGCCGCTTTTGTTCGATTCCTGTCATCTCAGCGACCACGGCAAGCACGTACTTTTTCCATAATTTATCCAGATCCGGCAGACTGACTGGACTCGCCCTGGCGATTCTTGGCCTCGATCCACTGCGACATGTATTGGGTACTTTTATGCTGATGATGGCGCAGCATGGCACCGGTGAAGTTGTTACGCCGATGCTGTTGCAGCCCGGCGCGGCAGGCATCGATGCATTCCACCAGCGCCGGGCCGTGGCTGCTCTGCAAGTAACGTTGCGCCAGTAGTACCTGGCCGCGCGACTGGGCCTGATGCCAGTCATCGGGGTTCTGGTACAGCTGCACTGCCGCTGCGGCAATCGCACTGGCGCTCTGCTCGATGGCGCCGGCCCATGGCAGGTCACCGTGCATGCCTTCTGCGCCCACCGGGGTGGTGACGTTGGGCGTGCCGCAGAGCATGGCATCGGCGATTTTGCCCTTGATCCCGGCACCAAAGCGCAAAGGCGCCATGCAGATACGCGCCTTGCTCATCACTTCCAGGGCATCCTCGGCCCAGTTGAGCACATGAAAACCCTGCGCCGGGTTGTGCAGTGCAGTGGCCTTGGGCGGGGTGTAGGCACCGTAGACATGCAGTTGCGCGGTGGGCAGTTGCTGGCGGATCAACGGCCAGATTGCTGTTTTCATCCAGAGCACGGCATCCCAGTTGGGGGCGTGGCGGAAGTTGCCGATGCTCAAAAAATGCTGGCGCTGTTCATAGGGGACGAACTGCGCGGGTACACTGTCGACCATCAGCGGGCACCAGTGCAGCAGGGCGCGGGGCACGTTGAAGTGTTCTACCAGCAGGTCGATCTCATACTCGGAAATCATCAGGTTGAGGTCGCAGCGGTAGATGGCCGCGATCTCCCGTTGAGCCAGATCGGTGCCGGCCATCTGATTGAAGGTGTCCCGTTGGGCCGGGGCGAACAGGCTGCTGAAGTCGTCGTTGCCCGTGTCGTCCTTGAGGCGTGCCTTGAGTTGCTGCTGGCGGGCGTCACGCAGGCTTTGCAGGTCGGACGTTTCGAGTATGCGCAGGGCATCGGGGCAGTGTTTTTCGACACGCCAGCCGAATTGCTCTTCCATCATGAAACGGTCGAACAGGACGATGTCCGGGGCCAGTTCGCTGATAAAGGTATCGAAGCTGCTGTTATTGAGCTCAATACCGACCTCGTCGATGCCCAGGCTGGCCAGGTCCGCCTTGTGTTCGCCAATTCCGGCCGGGCTGCTGAACGTGATATGCCAGCCGCGCTGCAAAAAACTCTCGATGATCTGCATCATGTGCCCGCCCGCCGCCGAAGAGCGTGGCTCGGGCCACACGTAGCCAATAATCAGGACGCGGGTTGGGCGGGTGGACGGCATGGGCAGATCCTTGAAGCGCTGGGGCTGATAAAAGGCGGCAATTAGAACACATGTGCAACGAAATGCCCGCTCCCACCATAGATGTGTCACAGCTGCGCATTGACCTGTTACATAGCACTGCGTAGCCTTGCGCGTTCGAGGTTCTTCGCAGCGCGAAGCTAAGAAGGGAACGCGGTATGCCGCGGCTGCCCCCGCAACTGTAAACGGTCATTGATCTTGCACTGCCACTGCCCAACAGGCGGGAAGGCGCAAGGTAGGTATCAGCCGTAAGCCAGGAGACCTGCCTCGTGACAGATTCTTACTTCAACCGGGCGGGGTGATCCGGTGGCGAAGACTGACCGCGCACTGCCTGCGGTCGTCGTCCCGTATGCCCGCCGTTTTGCCAAAGGGCATCCGATGAAAACACTGGCCAAAACCCCCGTCACCATCGTCACCGGCTTTCTTGGCTCGGGCAAAACCACGTTGCTGCGCCATATGCTGGACAACGCCCAGGGCCGCCGCATTGCCGTAATCGTCAACGAGTTCGGCGAGCTGGGTATCGACGGTGAAATCCTCAAGCAATGCTCCATCGGCTGCACCGAAGAAGAAGCCAATGGCCGCGTCTACGAGCTGGCCAATGGCTGCCTGTGCTGCACTGTGCAGGAAGAATTCTTCCCTGTGATGCGTGAGCTGGTGGCGCGCCGTGGCGATATCGACCATATCCTCATCGAAACCTCGGGCCTTGCCTTACCCAAGCCGCTGGTACAAGCCTTTCAGTGGCCGGAAATCCGTAGCGCCTGCACGGTTGACGCGGTGATCACCGTGGTCGATAGCCCGGCGGTGGCGGCGGGTACGTTCGCAGCCTTCCCGGACCAGGTAGACGCCCAGCGCAAGCTTGACCCGAACCTGGATCACGAATCGCCCCTGCATGAGCTGTTCGCTGACCAACTGGCCAGTGCCGACCTGGTAATCCTCAACAAAGCCGATCTGATCAGCCCTGAAGACCTGGCCCGTGTACGTGCCGAAGTGGCTGAAGAGTTGCCACCGGCGGTGAAAATCATCGAAGCCAGCAGCGGTCGCTTGCCCCTGGACGTGCTGCTGGGTCTGGAAGCAGGCTCGGAAGACCATATCGATGGCCGCCACAGTCACCATGACCATCACCACGATGGCGATGATGACCATGACGACCACGATCATGATGCCTTCGATTCGATCTCCATCGAGCTGCCACAGGCCGAAGAACGTGCCCTGATGGAGGCCCTGACCCAACTGGTGGTCAAGCACGGCATCCTGCGGGTCAAGGGCTTTGCCGCGATCCCGGGCAAGCCGATGCGCCTGCTGATCCAGGGCGTGGGCACGCGCTTTGACAAGCACTTCGATCGCGCCTGGGGCAGCGACGAAGCGCGCACCACCAAACTGGTGCTGATCGGCCAGGACCTGGACGCGGCCTTGCTCGAGTCCACCTTGCTTACAGCGTTGAGCGCCTAAACCATGCATTTGCTCAGGACCCAGCCCGGCGGCTTTGTAGCGGACGACAATATTGCCGACCTCGGCCAGACCCCCGCCGAGCTGGTGATCCTGTGCAGCGGTGATTCAAGCCTGGCCCTGCTGGCCGAAGCGGCGCAGCAGTTGCCTGAAGATTATCCAAGCCTGCGTCTGGCCAACCCGATGCAGGTGCAAAACCACGGCTCGGTCGACCTCTACTTTGAAGAGGTCTTGCAACACGCCAAGGTGATTTTACTCTCGTTGCACGGTGGCATCGGCTACTGGCGCTACGGCATTGAACGGCTGGTGCAACTGGCTGAACGCGGTGTGACCCTGATTCTGGTACCGGGAGATGACCGCCCCGACCCGGAGCTCAGCGCACTGAGTACCGTACCCGCCGAAGACGGCGAGCGCCTCTGGCACTTTTTGCGCCAGGGCGGGCGGCATAACGCCCTGCAGCTTTATCGTTGCCTGGCCAGGCAATGGCTGGGCCGCGACTATGCCTGGGACGAACCGCAAACCTTGCCCCGTACTGCAATCTATCATCCGGCCCATTCCAGCCCCGCACTGCAGGACTGGCAAGCCGACTGGCAGCCGGGCCAACCTGTGGCGGCGCTATTGTTCTATCGCTCGCATTTGCAGGCGGCCAACACGGCATTTGTCGATGTGTTCTGCCAGCGGCTGCAGGCGGCAGGGCTCAATCCGCTGCCGATTGCCGTCGCCAGCCTGAAAGAGCCGGGCTGCATGGCGGTGGTACAGGACTTGCTCGATGAAGTCGGTGCAGGGGTCATTCTCAATACCACCGGGTTTGCCCAATCCAGCCCGGAAGCTCCGCATTTGCGCCCGTTTCGCCGCAATATCCCGGTGATCCAGGCCATTTGTGCCCAGGACAACCAGCCCGGCTGGCAAGCCAGCGAGCAGGGTCTGGGGCCACGTGACCTGGCCATGCACATTGCCTTGCCGGAGCTGGATGGGCGGATCATCAGCCGGCCGATCAGCTTCAAGGATCTGGCTTGGCGCAGTGAGCGCAGCCAATCGGATGTGGTTTGCTATCGAGCGCACCCCGAACGGATGGATTTCGTCGCTGAACTGGCGCGGCGCTGGGTGGAGCTGGCCCGTGTGCCTAACCCGCAAAAGCGCATCGCCCTGATCCTGGCAAACTACCCGACCCGCGATGGCCGAATTGGCAACGGTGTGGGCCTGGATACTCCGGCGGCAGCGTTGAACATCTTGCGTGCCCTTCAGGCTGAAGGTTACCCGGTGGATGCTGAACTCCCGGAGACCGGCACCGCGTTGATTCAAGCCCTGTTGGGCGGGGTCAGCAACGACCTCGACAGCCTCGACCTGCGCCCGTGCCATCAAAGCCTTGGGCTGGATGAATACCAGGCGATGTTTAACCGTCTTCCCGAGGCCAATCGCCAGGCGGTCATAGAGCGTTGGGGCGAGCCACTGCACGACCCGATGTTTCGCAGCGGTCGCCTGATGATTGCCGGACTGCGTTTTGGCCTGACCTTTGTCGGCATTCAACCGGCGCGGGGTTATCAGGTCGATGCCAGTGCGGTCTACCACGACCCGGACCTGGTGCCGCCCCATGCCTATCTGGCGTTTTATTTCTGGCTGCGCAACACCTACGGCGCCCATGCGGTAGTGCATGTGGGCAAGCATGGCAATCTGGAATGGTTGCCGGGCAAGGGTGTCGGGCTGTCTGAACATTGCTGGCCAGACGCCATTTTGGGTCCCATGCCCAACGTCTATCCGTTTATCGTCAATGACCCGGGCGAGGGCGCACAGGCCAAGCGTCGTACCCAGGCGGTGATTATCGACCACTTGATGCCGCCGCTGACCCGGGCCGAAACCTACGGGCCGCTGCGCGACCTGGAACTGCTGGCTGACGAGTATTACGAAGCGCAACTGCTCGATCCGCGTCGGGCGCGTGAGCTGCAGCGCGACATTCTCAAGCTGGTGCGCGATACCCATATCGACCGCGAGCTGCAACTGGACGCAAACCTCGACAGCGACACCGATGCTGCAATCTGGCTGCCACGGCTGGACACCTACCTGTGCGACCTCAAGGAATCACAAATCCGCGACGGTTTGCATATTTTTGGTGAGTCCCCAACCGGGCGTTTGCGCATCGACACCTTGCTGGCCTTGTTACGCATCCCCCGGGGCGATGGCCGCGGGGCACAGTCGAGCGTGTTACGGGCACTGGCCAAAGCCTTCGAACTGGGCTTCGACCCGCTGGACTGTGCGCTGGCCGAACCCTGGACGGCACGCCGCCCAGCGCCATTACAAGCCGTCAGTGAAGCGCTGTGGCGTACTGCGGGTGACACTCGCGAGCGTCTCGAACTGCATGCTGCGCAATTGATCGAACAGGCGCTGCAAGGCACCCTGCAATTGCCCGACAGCGCACAGTGGGACGAGACACGAGCCATTTTTGATGCATTGCTGGAGCAGGTGGCACCGCGCCTGGATGCCTGTGGCCCGGCCGAGATGCACGGGTTGCTGGATGCCCTCAGTGGCCGTTTTGTACCGGCGGGGCCCAGTGGTGCGCCGAGTCGGGGGCGCCTCGATGTACTGCCCACCGGGCGTAATTTCTTTTCAGTGGATGTGCGCAACCTGCCCACCACTACGGCCTGGCGTATTGGTTTTCAGTCGGCCAACCTGATCCTGGAGCGTCATTTGCAGGATCACGGCGACCACTTGCGTCAGCTCGGCCTGTCGGTTTGGGGCACCGCGACCATGCGCACCGGTGGTGATGATATCGCCCAGGCCATGGCGCTGATGGGTGTGCGCCCGGTATGGGCCACGGGCAGCCAGCGGGTGGATGACTTCGAAATCCTCCCGGTGAGCCTGCTGGACCGCCCTCGGGTAGATGTGACCTTGCGGGTGTCGGGGTTCTTTCGCGATGCCTTTGCCAACTTGATCCGTCTGTTCGATGCCGCCGTACAGGCGGTGGCTGCGCTGGACGAACCCGATGATCTCAATCCGCTCGCGGCAAAAGTGCGCAGCGAGCGTGAGCAGCTGGAGCGCGAGGGACTGGCCCCGGAACTGGCGGCGCGTCAGGCAGGCTGGCGGGTGTTTGGTGCCAAGCCCGGGGCTTACGGCGCCGGGGTGCAGAACGCAATCGATGGGCGTTTGTGGCAAAGCCGCGACGACTTGGCCGAGGTGTATCTGAACTGGGGCGGTTATGCCTATGGCGGCGCGGATGAAGGCACGGCGGCCCGTGGTCAGTTTGCCCAGCGCTTGGGGCAGATGCAGGCGGTGGTGCAAAATCAGGATAATCGCGAGCACGATCTGCTCGATTCCAATGACTACTACCAGTTCCAGGGTGGCATGCTGGCGGCGGTAGAGAGCTTGCGCGGCGAGGCGGCGGCCAGCTATCACGGCGACCACAGCCAGCCCGACCTGCCGAAGATTCGCACGCTCAAGGAAGAGTTGAACCGGGTCATCCGTTCCCGTGCGGCCAACCCGAAATGGATAGAAGGGGTCAAACGCCACGGTTACAAAGGCGCGTTCGAAATGGCCGCGACCCTGGACAACCTGTTTGCCTTTGATGCAACCACACATTTGATTGACGATCACCAGTATGCGTTGTTGGCGGATGCTTATTTACTGGACCCGGATACCCGTGAGTTTGTGCGTGAGCACAACCCGCACGCTCTGCGTGACATGACCGAGCGCATGCTTGAAGCGCAGCAGCGCGGGCTGTGGAGTGAGCCGGGGGAGTATCGCGAGGCGCTGGAAAACCTGCTGCTGGATATAGAAGAAGAGTAACCAAGCATCCCTCACCCTAACCCTCTCCCGGAGGGAGAGGGGACTGATCGGGGGATGTTCAGGATTTGCGCCTCACCACAAATCGGCCCCCTCTCCCTTTGGGAGAGGGCTGGAGTGAGGGGCTTTGGAGGCCGATCAATATTCTAAAATCTGGAGCCCGAAAACATGACTGACACCCCACATTTCCCGTTATCGGCGGTGGTCGGCGCGGACTCATTGAAACTGGCGCTGTGCCTGACTGCCATTGACCCGAAAATTGGCGGCGTACTGATCGAAGGCCCGCGCGGCATGGCCAAGTCGACTCTGGCCCGCGGGCTAGCCGATTTGCTCGCCAGCGGTCAGTTCGTCACCTTGCCGTTGGGCGCAACCGAAGAGCGTCTGGTGGGCACCCTCGACCTGGATGCTGCACTGGGGCAGGGCAAGGCGCAGTTTTCGCCGGGCGTACTGGCCAAGGCCGACGGCGGCGTGCTCTATGTCGATGAAGTCAACCTGCTCGCCGACCATCTGGTGGATGTGCTGCTGGATGTGGCAGCCAGCGGCACCAATGTGGTCGAGCGTGATGGTATTTCCCATCGCCATGCCGCGCGCTTTGTGTTGATCGGCACCATGAACCCGGAAGAAGGCGAGCTGCGCCCGCAGTTGCTCGATCGTTTTGGCCTGAATGTGGCCATGAGTGGCTTGCCGCAACCTGCCGAGCGCAGTGAAATCATCCGTCGTCGCCTGGACTTTGACGCTGATCAGCAGGGTTTTTGCGCCCGTTGGGAGGCCGCGCAAACGGCCTTGCGCGATCGTTGCCAGCAAGCCCGTGAACGTTTGGCCAGCATTGCCCTGGATGATCAGTCGCTGGCCGAGATAACCGAGCGGTGTTTTGCTGCCGCAGTGGATGGCATGCGCGCCGACCTGGTCTGGCTGCGCGCCGCACGTGCCCATGCTGCATGGCGCGGTGCAACGGCGATCGAGCTGCAAGACATCGATGCCGTGGCCGAGTTTGCCTTGCGCCATCGCCGTCGTGAGCAACAGCCCCAGGCACCGGCACCCGAGCAGCAACAGTCAGCGGCGCAAGCCTCGACCACCAGCGCGCAATCAGGCCAGGGTCAGTGGGGTGAATTACCAGCCCAGGCCCAGCCGATGGGCGCACGCCGTGAAGTGCCGAGCTGGCCAAAAAAGCCCTAGGCATCCGCCCTCAAACTGTTGCGGGGGCGGATGCCAGACCCCGGTCAGGTCAACTCTCTTCGGGCAGGCAAGGCGCAAGTCGCAGCGCCGACAGCGGGATGATCGACTGGGTGCAAACCTTGCTTGGTGGTCGTCCCCGGATGCGTGCTGATCTGGCCTGGAAAACCCGGCAAAGTGCCGCGCAGGAACTGTGGCTGGTGGTGGTGGATGCATCTGCTTCTACCCGCCGGAATCAGGCACTGAGTGATGCCAAGGGCTTGCTGGCACAGCTGTTCGAAGATGCCTATCGCCAGCGCGCGCGAGTGGCGGTGATGACGGCCAGCGGCAGTTCGCCTGTGTGGCAGGTCAGCGGGGAAAAAGCTTCGGCCGCGCTCAATGACTGGCTGGCACAGCTGGGCGCCGGTGGTGGTACACCGTTGCTGCAAGCTCTGGAGGAAGTCTCGACCTGGCTGGGTATGCGACGCAAACGATTCGCACAGGAACAGCAGCGTTTTTTACTGGTGACCGACGGGCGCTTGAAAGCCTGGTCGGCTCTGCCTGCAATCGATTGCCCGGGGCTGCTGATCGATATCGAACGAGGCCCGATACGTCTGGGTCGCGCGCCTCAATTGGCGGCGGACTTGAATGCAGATTACCTGCACATTGATGGCTAGAGGCTAAATAGCCCGTGGGAGCAGGCCCGCTCCCACAGGGGCAATCAAACAGCTTTATGCAGGCATGACCCATGGCTGCAGGGTGTGGCCTTCGCTGCTGATCTCGGCGCGGGCTTGTGCCAGCAGGCTTTCGAGTTGAGCGGCGTCTGCGCAGGCGCTGCGCGGGATCTGCTTGCGGCCGATACGGGTGTTGGTGCGATCAATCACGGTCAGGCTCAACTCGCCGTGACCATCCTGTGCAGCCCAGGCAACGCATTGAAACGGTTCAAAGGCGTGGCCGGCAATCAAAAGAGCTTCGTTGAAACGGAGCGGGGCGTTCATAGGGTTTTCTCTCAAGTATGCCCATCAAGTGATTAACCGTCGGCTGGGCTTACCGTTCGGTTGCTTACTTGTACTGATGACTTCAGACCGTCATCAGGTCACACACTTTGCTCATTTTTTTGAAAGTTTTTTTATATGACTGATCCAGATCAATTTTCAGTCAGTGTATCTATCGTCTTTACGCTTTGATCGACCCTGCACAGTTTGATTGGCTATTAGCGTTATAAACAAATGATCCTGAAAGCGCCCAATGCCTTGCTAAGGTTACGCGTAAGTCGAACAAGGGACTGTTTTTAATGCTGTTTTATGTTTTTCTGGCGCCAAGGAACAGTCATGCTTGCACTGTCATCTCCCCGACGTCTGCTGGTGGTTGATCCCTGTAAGGATTGTCATGAATTACTCCCCGGCCTGCGCACCATTGGCTGGGCAGTAGACAGCTGCACGCTGGAAACGGTTGTCGATCGTTCGTGCGACGTTGGTTTGTTCAGGTTGCAACCTTTTCATCTGCAGCACCCCGAAGCCGTAAAAGACATGATCAGTCGCAGTGGCACCGAGTGGATTGCGGCGCTGACCCCTGATGTTCTTAAAATGAGCAATGTGGGGAATTTTGTCTGCGAATGGTTTTTTGACTTTCACACCTTGCCCTTTGATGTCTCCCGGGTGCAGGTCACCCTCGGCCGGGCCTTTGGCATGGCATGCTTGCGCGGGCTAACGGCAGGCGCGGCCGATGTACAGCAAGATGAATTGCTCGGTGACAGCCGCTCGATGCGTGACCTGCGCATGATTGTGAGCAAATTTGCACCCACCCAGTCGCCTATCCTGATTCGCGGGGAGAGCGGCACAGGCAAGGAGCTGGTCGCCCGCACACTGCACCGTCAATCCCAGCGCAACGGCAAACCCTTTATTGCCATCAATTGCGGCTCCATACCCGATCACCTGATCCAGTCTGAACTGTTTGGCCATGAGAAGGGCTCCTTCACCGGCGCCCATCAACGCCGGGTTGGACGTATCGAGGCCGCTAATGGCGGTACGCTTTTTCTCGATGAGATCGGCGATCTGCCGCTGGAGTTGCAAGCCAGCCTGTTACGCTTTTTGCAGGAAAAGCATATCGAGAGAGTTGGCGGCAACCAGCCGATCCCCGTCGATGTGCGGGTTCTGGCGGCGACCCATGTCGATCTGGAGGCTGCGGTTGCCAACGGCCAATTTCGCGAAGACCTGTATTACCGCCTCAACGTGTTGCAACTCACCACCTCACCCTTGCGCGAGCGTCATGGTGACCTGGCCATGTTGGCCGGGCATTTTTCCCGTTATTACAGCCTGGAAACGGGTCGTCGCCCGCGTACTTTCAGTGATGATGCCCTGATTGCCATGGGCAGTCATGGCTGGCCCGGGAATGTGCGCGAGTTGGCCAACCGCGTACGTCGCGGGCTGGTACTGGCTGAAGGACGGCAGATCGAAGCGCATGACCTGGGCCTGGAGTTGCGCCCGTTGCTTGTCGGTACGATGAACACCCTTGAACAATACAAGGACCGCGCCGAACGCCAGGCGCTGTGCGAGGTGTTGAACCGGCACAGTGACAATTTGAGTCTGGCTGCCAAGGTGCTTGGCGTTTCACGGCCGACGTTCTATCGGTTATTGCACAAGCATCACATCCGCTGAATATGAGGCCCGCCGCGCTCAAGCGCGACAGGCCCTGGCACTCAGAAGTAGTACGGGAATTTCAGGCTGAAAGTGAAGTCCGGGGCATCGTCGGTCAGACCAATCGACAGGTTGGGCACGATCGTCAGGTTATCAGTCGCCGCCACGGTCATGCCAATGTTGAAGTAACCGGCGTTGGCATCACTGGTGGTAACTGTTTGCCAGTCACCGCCATCCTGCTTGAGTTTGCTCTTTTTCTGAATCAAGTCGGATACGGAAAACGACATACTCATTTTTTCGTTGAGGGCAAAAGCCACGCCCGCGCCAATCTGGAAGCTGTCACCCAGTTTGACCTTGCCGGGTTGCTTGAGGTTTTGCGTGGAACTGATGTCGTCAAACGACTCTTCCAGGTTGTGGGTGTACGACAGGGAGCCGAACAACACTGCGGGGTCGAACGTCTTGACCAGGGAAATGGCAGGGCTGATTGACCATACGCCGTTGCCTGTAGGGAGATCTTCAGGGGTGAACACGTTGGTGTTGTCAACCGACTGAACCAGCTTGATCGCGAACGGGTCCTTGCCGGTCGGTGCCTTGACTCGCACGCTGAAGACCGCATCCGGGGTGTTGACCGATTCGTCGAGGAACTTGTACGCCACGCCGAAGTTGATGTCACCGATGGTCGGGTCCCGGGTGACCGTTTGCTCTGATGTTGATTGTGCATCACCGCCGTTGGCACCGCCGGACTGGTAGGTCGACTCGCGGTAAATCACAGGTACGTTTACGTCAAATTGCCAGCGGTTGTCCAGGTTGTAACGACCGGTGAGGTCCAGTGTCCAGTTGTCGGCCTTGATCCGGTCAAGGTTGAGGTTACCCAGGAAGATCGAGTCCAGGGCCAGAAAACCATTGAGGATCAACTGGCGGGTGTCATAGCGTGAATAGGTGACACCGGTTTCGAAGCTGAACTTGCCACCGCCGAAGAACCCGCTGGCTTCATCGTAGAGGTTGACCACGCTTTGCGCCGGGGCGGAGTCATCCTTGAGCGCTTGCCCATAAGAGCTGCCCGATGCCGCCGCAGCGCCCGCGCCACCAGCCGCGCCACCACTGGCTGCGGCTGCGGCGATGCCCTGATTGCCTTTCATGTCGGCCGGCGATTTGGCCAGTCGCTTGGGAGGCGGGGCCGCAGGCTGGTCTTCCACTTGTCGAACCCGCTGTTCAAGTACAGCCAGGGCTTTTTGTTGCTGATCGTAACGCTGGCGAAGCTCCATGAGTTCTTTTTTTAGTAGCTCTACATCACTATCAGGCGCTGCGTAGAGCAGGGCTGACGGGAAAAGAGTGCTCATACATACAACTGCGCGAAAAGTAAGCGTTCGATGCATGAAATAGGCCGTCCACAATAACTCGAATTGTAAGAATCTGAGCCTAGTTCAATATCCCGTATTGCGAAGACCTTTTAAGGGATTCAGGTCACAGTTCAGCGCACCTGTGCTGGGCATGTTGTTACGCAGTACCACATTAAGTTGAGTGAGGTTGTTAACCATATTGCTGCCGCCCAGTAGCGTAGTGTTCTGCAACACGCCGCCCTGAGCTATTTGTTGCAATGAGCTGCCCTGGTTGTTGTTTGCCTGGATGGCCATCTGCACGCCACCACCGGCAGTGGAGACGGTCAGATTGCCAGCACCGCCGGTTTGCGTGATAGGGGTGTTGGCGGTCAACAAGGTGCCTTGCTGGTTGACCACAGGCGCCTGGTTGGCCTCGCTGACATTGATGTCGACGTTGTTATAGGCAGTATTATTGTCACCCGCAGCCCTGACGCTCTGGGTGACGCCCTGGCCCGTGGTAAGCCCTGTGCCACCTGTCACCAAACCGGTACCGGCTGAAACGTGTGCACCGTTACCGGCCGTGCTGTAGGTCGATACATATAAGCGCGGCTCAACCGTACTTTGCACCGTCATGGCGGCTTTGGCGCCGATAACATCGCCATTGCTGCTGGTCCAGGTGCTATTCATCACCACGCCGAAACTGATGATGCGCCCGGGCATGACAAAACGGCCTCGCAGCTCGGACATTTCCTGGTCTTTCAATTCGACCGGTTTAAAGGTCGATGCTGCCTGGACGGGCAGGCTGGTCGCAAGGCAGGCGGCAATCAGCCAGATGGGCGTTTTCATGTGCTGCTCCAGGAGCGTGGGGCTCCGTAGTCATGCTGCGCACCTAAAAAAAGTCGCTTTGGATAAAACCGAAGTCCATGAGCTCTGCATCCTTGACCGGGCTGAAACCATCGAGCTGGTTTTTCGCCGTCAGCGGAGCTGGGGGCGTCAGTAGCGCATTGGTCTTGTCGTAACCAGGACCGATGATGGCGAACACAATGCCATTCCAGCCCTTGAGGAAATCTTCATGGGAGTAACGTTTGTGACCGAGTACCGGGTCGCCGATGTATACCCAGTCTTTCTGGGTGCGTTGCAAGACCACAAAGTGCTTGTAACCACGAATGTCCAGCAGCACCACAACCGGTATGTTGACACTTTCCAGGCTTTGGGCCGGGATGCGGTAACCCCGGGCGCGCATACCGATGCTTTCGACGTAACGCTTCATATCGAGCATGGAAAACCCCTGGGTGCGCACCAATTCCTGATCCGAGTTTTGCAACATCCCCTTGATGATCTGGTCTTCGTTAACATCCAGCCAGTAGGCTTGACGCAAAATCGTGGCCAGTGCTGCTGCGCCACAACTGAAGTCGGTTTTTTGCTCGACGATATCCGCAAAGCGTCGCTCACGAATGCTTTGTACGTGCTTGAACACCAGATTGCCCCCAGGCATGGCGGCGATAGGCATTTGCGCGGCCTGGCTCAGGCCGCACAGGCAGAGCAACAGGCTGAGGGCGACAATACGCATGGTTGTTACGCCTGGCTGGGGAGTGAAAAGGGTCTCGTGAACGAGACCCTCTGTGTGCTGTCGCGATTACATGCAGACTTTGCAGCCAGCTGCGATGGACAGCGAGTTGCTTTGCTGGTTGCCCACACCTGCTGCGATGTTGGCACCGCCATTGCCCGAGATGCCATTGAACGAGTGGTCCATGGTGGCATTGTTGACGACTGGCGTTTTGTTGTTGTTCCAGCTTGGCCCTTGCGACCAGGTATTCACATTGCTCAGATAAGAGGCACCGGCCTCGTTGATCACCGACAGGTTGTTCGAGGTTTGGCTGGCAGTTGCGCCAGCGGTGGCGATGCGGCCATTGGAAACGGCGATGGCCAGGTTGTTTTTCTGTTGGTTGAAGTCGCCGGCAGCCACGTTTATACCCACGTTGCCTGAACTGCCATTGCCGGAACTTTTGAGCAGGGCGTTGTTTTGTGTGCCGTAGTTGTGGTCGTTGTTGTGGCTGTTGGTCTGGGTGGCGCTGGTCAGGGACGCAGCAGTGCCAAACACAAAGGATTCATCTGAGGTAGCGATGGCGGCAGCGTTATCTTGTTGGTTGCCGGAGCCGGCCGCAGCGTTGACCCCCATGTTGCCTTCAGCGCCTTTTACCGAGTCTTTTACCGTCGCAGTATTTTTGATCGCCTTGTTTGTCACTTTGTTGTTGTGACTGTTTTGCGAATCAATCACAACCGCTGCAGCCGCCGCATTTGGGTCCAGCGTGTAGGACGGTGGAGTCGATGGAGGTGGTGGGCCATCGTTGTGGGCCTGTGCTGCAACGGACAGAAGGGCGGCCATGGCGAAAGCCAGAGGTTTCAAAGCGCTTGAAGGTTTCATGGTGATTCTCCGTGCTTCATTAGTTGTGTTAAGTGTTGGCACTTTCTAATTGCACTGCGTTGTTGTCGGGTCAGTCAGCAACCCGGATATTCAGGGTGTTAGCCATGCGGTTCCCCACCCCGGCACTCTGGTTCAACTGCACCACCCCACGGCTGCCGGTGAAGGCCTGATCGCTGTTGACGATCTGGCGACTGCCGCTGGCGGGGGATGCACTACCCGAGTCTGGAAGCAGCGCCACGTTCTGTTGCGACAGGGCGCTGTCGTCGATACCTTGCGGCTGGGCACTGATGCCGACCCGCACTGCATTGACCATCTGGTTGTTGGCCCCGGCTGACTGGTTGATACCAATCACGCCGCTGCCGTTACTGAATGAGTTGCCGCCAATAGCCGCCCTGGCATTGAGCGAAGGATCGGCCGGGGTAGTGATTTTTTGGGTCACTGTAGTGCTGGTCCTGGCCCCTGTACCGATAGCCACTGCGCGCACGTTGACCTGTTGCTGCTGGTCGCCGGCTGCCTGGTTGAGAGTGACGTTGCCGTGGTAACCGGCACCGGAATTGTCGATCGTGGCGTTGTTATCTGAAGCGCCGAATGCGGTGCAACTGGCAATCAGCGCGGCAATCAGCACAGGCAGGCGATAGCCAGTCATGTCATTTCCCCTGGCTCAGTGCAGAGAGCGGGCGCATGCCCTGTTCGATGCTGTTGCCAATGGTGTTGGAAAGGGTGCCGCCGCTACCGCCGCCATGGCCGTTGGTCATGCCTGGCAGGCCGTTGCTGGTATTGAGGCCGGGCAGTGAGCTGCCATTGGGCAAGAGGGTGTGCCTGATCGAGGTGCCTGTACTCACGCCTGCGAAATCGCCATCGGTGAGTTCATGGGTGGCCCCCATGACCTGCGGGGACGGATTGGCATTGACGGTATTGGGATCGGGATCCGGATGCATGGGCGGATTACCCACCGGGTGAGGCTGCACGATACGAGTCAGAACAATCTCGCCATTACCACCGGCCAGTGCGGCGCCGCACACGCCCAGCAAGGTGCTCAGGCTGCAAGCGAGCAGCAGGTAATGTTTACCACGACAGACAGCTCTCATGATTGTGCCCCCTTGATCGACGCTGACCGGGTCAGCGTGATAGTTAGAGAGCATGAGCTGTGCCACTTGTAATTTAATCTTTGAAAACAACGGAGCACAACTCAGAGGCTGTTGGAGGCGGGATAAAGTGTAACGAACATGAGATTTCCGCTTGCACGCCAAGCCCTTGCACAATAAGGGCCTGATTGTTTTTAAGGCGGGGCAAGAGCGTGTCTCAATACCGTTACAACTTCACATGTCGTGCTGAAAGCCGCTGTTTGAACGCCTTCACGAAATTTTCATGTAACAGCAACGGACATGGGTAAAGTGCTGAAACCATTAAGTAGCTTGTTTGTCAGCTGCATGTTCTAAACAACACTACTTAATGACTAATACTTGCTGAATAAGTTTCCCCGCAAGCCAATAATTGTTCGACTGCGGCACAGGCATGCTGTTGCCGGGCCAGCCAGTCGCCGGTTATCACTTGCACGGGTTGTTGATGATCGGTGAGCCATTGAAGGCTGTCCGCAAAAAACGCCTGGCGTTCCGCCAACGAGGGTTGGCAGCGTTGGCCGTCAGCGGTCCACTCCACATCATCGGGGGACAGCAGCAAATGCAAGTCGTAGTGACGTTTGAGCAGTTCGGCTTCAAGCCACGGCGGGCAGTCGCCAAACAGGGTCTGGCTCCAGAGGATATTGCTGAGTAAATGGGTATCCAGAATCAGCAGCTCGGGTTGTTTGGCCCGCGCTTCGTCTTCCCATCGAAGCTGACCGCGAGCGATGTCCGGAATATCGGCCAGGCAGGTATCGCGAGGGTTCTGCTCGATAAAGTAGCGCACATACTCGCCCACCATGGTGCCGCCAAAGCGCTGCTGCAACAGTGCGGCGAGCCAGCTCTTGCCACTGGACTCCGGCCCCGCCAGTACAACCACCTTCATGTGCGCAACGCCGGATCGCGGCGCCAGTCACGCCAGCCCTGGATGGCGATCAGGGTAAACAGCGCGTACAGGCCTGCGGTGAAGTACAGGTCCTGCCAGGCGAAAAAACCTATATAGAGCACATCGATCACGCACCACAGCGCCCAGCATTGCAGGCGTTTTTGTGCCATCCACAATTGCGCGACCAGGCTGAATGCGGTCAGCGTGGCATCTGACCAGGGGAACGTGGAGTCGGTCCAATGGGCCATTGCGGCGCCGAGAGCGACGCTGCCGATGGCGCCTGCAATCACGCCGCCGAGTACTTGCAATGGGCTTAACCGGCTCACTGCACGGCCTTCATGCTGTGTACCTGCGCGGGTCCACTGCCACCAGCCATAAACTTGCAACAGGGCAAAAAACACCTGCAAAAGCATGCCTGAATACAGTTTGATCTCGAAGAAGATCCAGCTGTAGAGCAGTACCATCACCAGGCCAATGGGCCAGCACCAGGGGTTCTGTTTGACTGTCAACCAGACGGCAATGACGCCGAGCGCGGCGGCAAACAGTTCAAGCCCTGACATTGGGATTCCTTGGGGGAGAGATAAGGGCGGGGATTGTACCTGCAGCCGCAATGTTTGTGCTCTGCCGTTTTGCCGTAGTTGTGGGAGCGGGCAAGCCCGCTCCCACAGGATCAAGGCAAATGCAGCAACACGTAGTCGTTCTTGTCGAAACGACCGCTCAGCGTCGGAGCAATATTGCCTAGCTCACTGCCTTGCAAAGCTTGATAGTCCTTGCGATCCATCACGATCCAGGCCGGGGACGGCAATGCTGCCAGCTCAGCGGATGACTGGGTAAACAGCGGCAGCAGGTCACGATCCACGTTAACCATGAACTTGATCGCCTTGGCGTCCTTGCCCATGCCGTGCAATACCACTGGAGCCGGGGCCTGATCGATCAGTTGCATGGCCTTGAGGGTAAAGGTGCGCGTATCGTAAAGGCTGCGTTCGGCAGGTTCGAAGACCATGATGTAGCTGCTCCACATCGCCAGTACCGCACAGGTTGCCAACCCTGCAACACGCCATTGGGCTTTGAACAGCACACCAAGGGCCAGCACCTGCAGCACGGTCAGAGCCACGAAGATGACGGTCAAGGGTGGCAACTCATCACCAAAACGTTTACGTACTACCATCAGGCCGACAATCAGCAAGCCCGGCAGCAGCAGGAACAGCCCTTGAATCAAGCCGCGCAGGCCAGCAAACACTCGCCCTTGCATGGCCTGGAACGGGTAGGCCGCAATAATCGCCGCCATCGGCAGCATGGGCAGCAAGTAACGGGCCTTTTTTGCCTGTGGGATAGACAGGCCGATCATCACGATCAGGGCTGCGCCAACGCAGTACTTGACCAGTTGCAAGGCAGGCCCCGAAGGTTTGTTCCCGCTAACCAGGATTGCCAGCAACACGACAACGGCCAGCGGATAGGCCAGCGCGTAGTTACCCATGGAACTGGTGAAGTAATACAGCACGCCGCTAGCGCCTTCGGTGCCATCCATGCGCCCGGTGACTTGCATGCGAATGACTTCATGCACAAAGGCCTCACCGCCACTGATCCAGGCCAGTATCAACAGTGTGCCAATGCACAGGATCAGCAGTACAAGCGCTTGCAGGCCAAAGCTGATCAGGCGCCGCCACTGGCCATTGAGCAGGTAATAGCTGCACAGGATACCGGTGGGAATGACCAGGCCGATCGGCCCACGCACGGCAAAACCCAGTACCAGCAGGGCCAGCAGCCAGAAATGACGGCGCGGCGCAGCAAAGTGATCATGGGAATAAGCCAGATAAAAGGCACTGAAACTGACGGCCGCAAGCATCTGATCCAGCGATACGGCGCGGGTTTCGGTGATAAACGTCATGCTCAGCAACAGCAATGCCACACTGACCAGCGCCCAGGTGCGCGATTGCGGCGCAACCAGGCGATACATCAAGGTCACAATAGTTGCACTGGCAATGGCCGTGGGCAGCCAGGCAGTCAGGCTGGTGACTTTGCCAAAGGGCAGGGACAACAACCAGGTAAACAGGGTCGAGGTAGCGCTGTAGTCCGCGTAAGGTTGGCCGTAGGTGGTCGGGAAAAAACCGGGACCGTGGCGCAGCATTTCGTTGGCGAACATGACAAAGCGCGAATCAAAGCCGATCGCGGCTTCCTGATGGTTGCCCAGGATAAACAGCAGCAAGGCGAGCGCGCCAAGAATCAGCGATTGCCTGCGTAAGGTGAGCAGGGCCGGGGAGGTGACATCGGCACGCATGTCGAGTTTCCTTGTCTTGTCGGGGCGCACAAAAAAACGCCGCCATTGTTACCAATGGCGGCGCTGCTGGATCATCAAAGGGCTGTTGAACCTACCGGCAAGTTGCACGACTCGCCACGCCCCATCGGGAAGTACTGCAAGCCGATTTTGGCCAGACGCTCACCGTCATACAGATTGCGCCCGTCAAAAATCACCGGGGTGTTCAGGCGCTGCTTGATCAGGTCGAAGTCCGGCGCCTTGAATTGCTGCCACTCGGTACACACGATCAATGCGTCGGCGCCATTGAGGGTCGACTCCGGCGTGCCCATCAGGCTCAGCCGCGGCTCGTCGCCGTACAGGCGCTGGGTTTCCTGCATGGCTTCGGGGTCGAAGGCACGTACATTGGCCCCGGCAGCCCACAGGGCCTCCATCAATACGCGGCTGGGTGCGTCGCGCATGTCATCGGTGTTGGGTTTGAACGCCAGGCCCCACAATGCAAAGGTCTTGCCTTCCAGGTTGCCCTTGAAGTACGCGTTGATGCGCTCGAACAGCTTGTGCTTCTGCCGCTCGTTGATCGCTTCGACCGCTTGCAGCAGATCGCTGGAGCAATTGACCTGCTGGGCACTGTGGATCAGCGCGCGCATGTCTTTGGGGAAGCACGAACCGCCATAGCCGCAGCCAGGGTAAATGAAGTGATAGCCAATGCGCTGGTCGGCGCCAATGCCCAGGCGCACAGCTTCGATGTCGGCCCCCAGGTGCTCGGCCAGCTCGGCGATCTGGTTGATAAAGCTGATCTTGGTTGCCAGCATGCAGTTGGCGGCGTACTTGGTCAGTTCGGCGCTGCGCAGGTCCATGAATATGATCCGGTCATGGTTGCGGTTGAACGGCGCGTACAGGTCGCGCATGACTTCACGCACTTCTTCACGAGCACAGCCAATGATGATGCGGTCCGGGCGGCGGCAATCAGTGACGGCCGAGCCTTCCTTGAGGAATTCCGGGTTGGACACCACGTCAAATTGCAGCGAGCGTCCGGCTTGTTCCAGGGCCTTGTTGATGTGTGCGGTCAGCGCGTCGCCGGTACCCACGGGAACAGTCGACTTTTCAACCAGAATCAAGGGTTCTTTGCGGTGGCGGGCAACGGCGTCACCCACGGAGAACACCTGGCCAAGATCAGCCGAACCATCTTCACTCGGCGGCGTGCCGACGGCGATAAACAATACCTGGCCGTGTTCGACGGCGGTTTTTTCATCGCTGGTAAAGCGCAGGCGTTTGCTCTCGAGGTTTTCGCGCACCAGGGCGGACAGCCCCGGCTCGAAAATGCTGACGTGGCCTTGTTGCAGCGACTCGACCTTTTTCTGGTCAATGTCCATGCAGATCACATCGTGGCCGACTTCCGCCAGAACCGTCGCCTGCACCAGGCCTACATAACCACTACCAAATACACTGATTTTCATGCGCAGTTCCTGCGGGTACGTCGAGAATTGATGGTCAGCACCCCCAGAATGACCAAAGTCACTCCAAGGGTTTTCGAAAGGGTGAAGCTTTCATGGAATACCGGCAGGCTCGCCGCCAGCAGGTACACCAATGCATAACTGATACTGAGCAGCGAATAGGCGCGGCCCAGCGGCAAGTCGCGCAAGGCCAGCAACCAGCAGAGCATCGACAGCGCATACGCGATAATCGCGGCAACTACCATGGCCAGTGCCGGCAGCGAGACATCTCCCTGACTGATTGCATCCAGCCATTGGGAGGGCTGCGGCAAGCGGGTCATGCTCCAGCGCATGCCCAGTTGGGCGCCGCTGACCAGCAACACACTGCCCGAGGCAAAGGCAAATCCACGGTACAGGCTCATGCGTGTTGCCCCAGCAAAACCACCCCGGCTATTACCAGCCCAACGCCCAGCCAATGGCGCAGGTCGATGGTTTCCTTAAACAGATAGCGGGCCACCAGGGTGATCAGTACAAAATTAAGGCTGAGCATCGGGTAAGCAACCCCGACCTCGAGCCGTTGCAACACTAGCAACCACACCAGCAAACCCAGGCCAAGGCATAACAGTGCCAGCCATAACCAGGGCGAACGCAGTTTTTGCGCCACCCCGCTGTCAACCCCGCGCCAACCTTCGACCGCGTACTTCTGGGCGATCTGGCCAGCACAGGTCAACAGACACGCCAACAGCAATAGCGTCAGGGTCATGGAGCAATCTGCGGGTAAATCAGAATCACCATATTGCCTTCGTCATAACGCTTGGCGTCTTTGGGCAACTCGTCCATTTCATGGCTTTCATCGCTGTCCTTGACGCGCATTACCACACCGACCGGGCCTTTGCGGCGGGCGTCAGCCATCCACGGGCCTACCTCGGCCAGACCAATGCTTTTGCCTTTGGCATCGTCGTAGGTAAGACCGTACTTGACCTCACCCTGGGTGTTGTAGAGTGTCACGTCAGGGCGGCGCAGACGCCACGCCAAAGCAGAGGCAGCGCCCAGGTCGTTGCTCAGAAATGTCTTGGCCTGGGACAGCTCATCCATATGTTCCAGGACAAACTGGTCAGGCATCTTGTTGTGAACCACGCTGCTCGGCATGGCTGCCGGCAGTACCAATACCAGAACACCCATTGCCAGTGCCGGCGCAGCCCACATTTTCAACGGTTTGCTCAATGTCAGCAGGCCGGTGATGATCCACGTCAGTAACACCACAACCAGCAGGGCCAGGTGCAGCGGTTCGTTGTCATAGAACGGTTGCTTGACCTGGAAGTACACCAGAGCCAGCAATGCCGCACTGCCGCCGATCAGGTTGATCGCGCCATTGAAGCGCAGGGCGCAGGTTTTGGCCTGTTCAACCCGTTGCATCATTGCGTGCCCCAGCAGCAGTGCCAGAGGCAACATGCACGGCATGATGTAGGTCGGCAGCTTGCCCTTGCTCAGGCTGAACAAGCCCAGCGGCAGCAGCAGCCACAGCAGCACGAACACAATGCTGGCATGGCGCTTGTTGCTCCAGGCGTCCTTGAAGGCGACCGGCAACAACGCAGCCCAGGGCAGGCTTGATACCACCAGCAGCGGCAGGTAGAACCACCAAGGGCGACCGTGCTGGGCATCGTCACCGGCAAAGCGGCGGATATGCTCGTGCCAGAAGAAGAAACGCCAGTAGTCAGGCTCCTGAGCATGCACCGCAAGCACCCACGGCAGCGATACCAGAGCCGCGACCAGCATGGCCACCAGACCGTACTTGACCAGTTCCAGGAAGCGTTTTTGCCAGAGCATGTAAGGCAGGGCGATCAGTACCGGCAGCAGCAGGGCCAGAAAGCCCTTGGTCATAAAGCCCATGCCGCAGGCAAAACCCAGCACCGCCCAACTGATCAGGCGATCACGGCTGGAGCTGCTGTCGACGGCAAACCACAGCGCTACCATGCTCAGGTTGACCCACAGGGTGAACTGCGGATCGAGGTTGGAATAACCCGCCTGACCGGCAATCAGGCCAAAGGTCATGTACACCAGGGCACAGGCAAAGCTCTTGCGCGGGTCATTCCACAGGCGGCGGGCCACGGCATAGGCCAGGAACACGCTCAAGCCGGTGGCGATGGCCGAGGCAATGCGCACACCGAACAGGTTTTCCCCAAAAATCGCCTGGCCGATGGCAATCATCCAGTAGCCGGCAATCGGCTTCTCGAAGTAGCGCAGGTCCATGAAGTGCGGCGTGACCCAGTTACCGTCGATCAGGATTTGCTGGCCGATTTGCGCATAGCGCGTCTCGTCAGGAATCCACAGGCCGTGAGTGCCCAGCGGCAACAGGTAAAAAGCAATAAAGGCCAGAACCAGCAGCGGTATTGTCCAGCGTGAAGTCATGGCTTCTGCACTCCCAGCCAGCCTTCACGGCCTTCCAGTACACCACGGCTCAACTGCCCGGCGGGCAGGCTGTCGAGATCGGCGGGCAGCAAGTCCCGCAGGGGGTGAAAATGAATGTCACGGGCACTGGCCTGCGCCAGCAATTGACGGAAGTCGTTGGCCATAAGAATCCCTTCTACTTCAGCATGAATGGTGTACGCATTCAGCTTTTGCGGGCTGAAGCGATCAAGAATGAATGAGTTGAAATCGGCGGCACTCAGCTCGGGCCCGACCACTTCATCGAATGTGGGTAGATCCACAGGGATTTGCGGCGAGCCCAGCCTGCCGTCAGCCAACCTTGGCCGAAACAGACTGTGCCCGCGACAATCACTGTTATAGCGAAAACCAAAGGTTTCCTTGGCCTGGACTACGCGTTCATCGGCACGCCAGCCTGCGGCAGCCGAGCACTCGACGGCCTGCCCTGTGATGTCGCTCAGGGTGTCGACACCCCGACGGATCTGCTCGATCAGTTGCGCCTCGCTCCAGCGCGCGGTATTGGCCTGCCAGCCATGGTGATCCCAGGCGTGCAGGCCAACCTCATGGCCGGCGGCCAGGGTCTGGCGCATCAAGTGCCCCAGATCCTTGCCGATCGGTTTGCCCGGCCAGGCAGTGCCGGCCAGCAAAATATCCCAGCCATAAAGACTGGCAGCCTTGGAGCGCATCATTTTCCAGAAAAATTGGGGCTTGATCAGCCGCCATAAATGGCGACCCATGTTGTCCGGCCCCACGCTGAAAAAAAACGTGGCTTTGATCTGGGCTTCGTCGAGCAGTTCGAGTAGCCGAGGCACCCCCTCGCGGGTGCCTCGGTATGTGTCGACATCGATACGTAGTCCAGCTTGCATTAGCGTTTTTCCGCGATTTCTACCATGGCTTCACGCAGGAAGAAGTCCAGGGTCTTGCCAATGGTTTCGCTCAGCTCGGTGGTTGGTGTCCAGTCGATAAGACGACGGGCGTTTTCCACGCTTGGCTTGCGATGGCTGACGTCCTGGTAGCCAGTGCCGTAGAACGACTGGCTTTCAACATCACGGAAGCCGGCAAACGGCGGGAAGTTGTCACGCAGCGGGTGCGCTTCGAACTGACGCAGCAACTCTTCGCCCAGCTGACGAATGCTTGCTTCGTTGTCCGGGTTGCCGATGTTGATGATCTGGCCGTCGCACTTGCCACCCTTGTTGTCGATGATGCGGGCCAGGGCTTCGATGCCGTCGGCCACGTCGGTGAAGCAGCGTTTTTGTTCGCCGCCGTCAACCAGACGGATCGGGGTGCCTTCCACCAGGTGCAGGATCAGCTGGGTGATGGCGCGCGAGCTGCCAACCCGTGCCGAGTCCAGACGGTCAAGGCGCGGGCCCATCCAGTTGAACGGACGGAACAGGGTGAATTTCAGGCCTTTCTGGCCGTATGCCCAGATAACACGGTCCAGCAGTTGCTTGGATACCGAGTAGATCCAGCGCTGCTTGTTGATCGGGCCAACGATCAGGTTGGAGGTGTCTTCATCGAAGTTCTTGTCCTGGCACATGCCATACACTTCGGAGGTGGACGGGAAAATCACGCGCTTGTTGTACTTGACGCAGTAGCGCACCAGCTTGAGGTTTTCCTCGAAGTCCAGTTCGAATACGCGCAACGGGTTGCGGGTGTATTCGATAGGCGTGGCGATGGCCACCAGCGGCAGGACCACGTCGCACTTCTTGATGTGGTATTCGATCCACTCGGTGTGAATGCTGATGTCGCCTTCCACGAAGTGGAAGTTAGGGTGGCTGCGCAGACGCTCGATGGCGTCGGAGCCGATGTCCAGGCCGTACACTTCGTACTGGTCGTCTTGCAGCAGACGCTCGGACAGGTGGTTACCGATAAAGCCGTTGACGCCCAGGATCAGCACGCGGGTGCGGCGCGCCGGGCGGCCGGACTCAGCACCACGCAGGCGCGAACCTTCAACCAGGCCCAGCTCACGGGCCAGTTGCGGGCCGCTCAGGTACAGGCCGTTGTCGTTGCGCTGACCGGCAGTGATGACCAGCGAGTCCTGGCCGCAGGCAATGCGCAGCGGTTCGCAGCTGATAACCTGGCCAGGTGCATGGCCTTGATTGCCAGCAACCACTTCGGCGCCCCAGACGATCAGTTTGTGCTCGCCCACGGCGCAGAACGCACCCGGGTATGGCTGGGTAACAGCGCGTACCAGGTTGAACAGCTCTTCTGCAGGGCGGTTCCATTGCAGCAAGCCGTCAGCCGGAGTGCGGCGACCAAAATAAGTGGCTTTGGATTCGTCTTGCGGGGTTTCAGTGAGCTTGCCTTGTGGCAGCAGCGGCAGGGCTTCGGCCAGCAGTTGGGCGGCGGTTTCGCGCAGCTTGGCGTGCAGGGTCAGGGCCGTGTCCGAGCGCTCGATGCTGATGCGCTGCTGGGCCAGGATGTCGCCCGCGTCGGCGCGCTTGACCATGCGGTGCAGGGTCACGCCGGTTTCGGTTTCGCCGTTGACCAGCACCCAGTTGGCCGGTGCGCGACCACGGTAGCGTGGCAACAGGGAGCCATGCAGATTGAAGGCGCCTTTGCTGACGCTGGCCAGCAGCTCTTCGCCCAGCAGGTGGCGATAGTAGAACGAGAAAATGTAGTCGGCGTTCAGTTTGCGGATGCGCTCGATCCACAGCGGGTGGTTGGCGTCTTCAGGGGCGTGAACCGGAATGCCTTTGCGTGCGCACAGTTGCGCGACCGAGCCGTAAAAGTTGTTTTCCTTGGGATCGTCAGCATGGGTGAATACAGCAGCAATTTCGTAGCCAGCATTGAGCAAGGCTTCGATGCCTGTGCAGCCAATATCGTGATAGGCGAAAACAACGGCTTTCAAACTCATGATTGGACCTGTGTCGAAGTAGAAGAAGTCGGGTTGCTAGTTGTAACGGAAGAAGTTGCTGGTTCGGCGCGCACGATTTTTTCAATAAAGAACCGTGGCCGTGCCCGTACATCGCTGTACATGCGACCCAGGTATTCACCCAAAAGGCCCATGCCGATAAATTGGCCACCGGTGAACACGAAGAGCACCGCAAACAATACGAAAGTACCGTCGCCGGCCCAGCTTGCCCCGAAGATCAGGCGCAACATGATCAGGGCAATGGCGAATACCGCGCCTAATGCAGCCATGCTGAAACCGATAATGCTCAGCAGACGTAATGGCGTAGTGGTCATGCAGGTGATCAGGTCAAACATCAGGTTGATCAGGCGCATGGCGCTGTACTTGGAGTCACCGTGCTCGCGCTCGGCGTGCTCGACCAGCACCTCGGTGGTGTGGCGGGCAAAGCTGTTGGCCAGGATCGGGATGAAGGTGCTGCGCTCGCGGCAGGCGAGCATGGCGTCGACGATGCTGCGGCGGTAGGCGCGCAGCATGCAGCCGTAGTCGCTCATGGCAACCCCGGTGGAGCGCTGCACGGCCAGGTTGATCAGGCGTGAAGGCCAGCGGCGCCAGGCAGAGTCCTGGCGGTTGTTGCGTACTGTCCCGACCACGTCGTAGCCCAGTGCAGCCTGGGCCACCAGGCGCGGAATTTCTTCCGGCGGGTTTTGCAGGTCGGCGTCTAGGGTGATCACCACGTCGCCTTTGGAATGTTCAAAGCCGGCCATGATCGCGGCATGCTGGCCGTAGTTGCGGTTGAGGATAACCGCGACAACCGGGCTGCCTTCACGGGCTGCGGCGTCTTCAAGGATTTGCGCCGATTTGTCCCGACTGCCGTCGTCAACCAGGACGATTTCGTAAGCCTGGCTCAGTTGTGCGCAGGCCGCTTCGGTGCGACGCAAGAGTTCGGGCAGACTTTCTTCTTCGTTGTAGACCGGAATAACGATCGACACACACTGGATTGGGTAGGGTTTCAAGAGATTCGTTCCAGTCAGTTTCAATGGCACAAGACGACATGTCTTTGTCGACCAAACTCAAGGCACCTAAAGGTTAGGGCCCTTTACGAGTAAAGCCGGTATTTAACAAAGGTAAAGTCGTTCTAAAGCGTTATCTACATGATTTTGTTGCAAACTCTTCGGGCTTTGCCTGATGGGCTGGTGCATACGTTAAACGCCTCCTTGTGAAAAACCTATGAAAGTTGGATCAACAGTGCGTCCTTTCTAAACGCTAGACAGGTGCTATTCAGGAAAGTATTTGCAGTACCCAAACATTGTCTGACCGGACAAGAGTTTTTTTCATGAACAAGAATATTCTTACAGTGATTGAACGCTTTTGAACAGTGTTCAAACACAGGTTGTATGTTTGATGAGTAACAAATACTGGCGCTAAGCCACAGCACCAACCTGCAGGTATGTGACGTGAGTCACATCGGTTGGTGCTGTCAAAAGTCTTTAATTCAGTTCAAACCCAGCTTGCCGCGCAGGGTTGACAGGTCTTCGGCCAGGGTATTGACCGGCCCGACCAGGGCCTTGCGATCGTTTTCCTTGACCTTGTCATAGGTTTCAAATCCGCCGTCGGCAGTTTTGTACTTGGCCAGGATGCTGTTAACCGTGGCGAAGTTCTTGTCGACCTTGGCCGCGAAAGCTTTGTCACTCTGTTCGATTTGTGCGCGGAACAGGTCGAAGATTTTTTTTGCACCATCAACGTTGCCCTGGAAGTCATACAGGTCGGTGTGGCTGTAGCGGTCTTCCTCGCCGGAAATTTTAGTGGCGGCCACTTCTTCCATCAGGGCGGCAGCTCCGCCTACGACTTTCTCGGGTGGGAACGTCAGGCTGGCCACCCGGGCCTGCAGGTCTTTGACATCCTTGTTCAAACCGTCGGCCAGTTGATCGAGGCCCTTGGTGCTGTTCTCGGCGAACAGGCTGTATTCGATGCGGTGAAAACCGGTGAAGTCGGGGGCGGTGACGCCTTTTTCGTGATCGTCAACGCGCGAGTCGATCGAGGCATCCAGGTCGCTGAACAGTTCGGCAATCGGCTCGATTGACTCGTAGTACACCCGGGTTGGCGCATAGAGTTTTTTCGCCGTCGCCAAATCGCCTTTTTTAACTGCGTCGGTGAATTTTTGCGTGTTGCTGGCCAGCTCATCCAGTTGCTCGGTGACGTAGATCTTGTAGTCGGAAACAGGTTGCACCAAATCCAGTGGTGCAGTTGCCGCCATTGCCGAGAACGGGGTGTGGAGCAAGCCCAGGGCCAGGAACAGTGCGAGCGGGGTCTTTTTCATGGGACTTTTTCCGGTTGGGTTGAGGTTCAGGTGCGGGTCAGGGGCATGGCGGCATCGAGCAACGAGCGCCCGATGAAATCCTGTTCGTCGCGTACGCCCGGCAGGGTGAAGAAATAGCCGCCACCGACAGGCTTGAGGTATTCCTCCAGCGGTTCGCCGTTGAGGCGGGTTTGCACGGCGATAAAGCCTTGCTCCAGGTCTCGCTGGTAGCAAATGAACAGCAGGCCCATGTCCAGCTGGCCGTTTTTGTTGACGCCATTGGAGTAATTGAACGGCCGGCGCAGGATCAGGCTGTTGCGCGTTTGTGCCGTGCGCGGGTTGGCCAGGCGGATATGGGCGTCCAGCTTGGTGACTTTGCCGTGGGGGTCCTTACTGTAATCCGGTACGTCGGTTTCCCGGGTGCCGTCCATGGGCGCACCGTTGGCCTTGGTGCGGCCAAAGATGCTTTCCTGCTCTTGCAGGGGGGTGCGATCCCAGCGCTCAACGAAGTTGCGGATGATACGCACCGCCTGGTAGCTGCCATTGACTGCCCACTGCGGTTCGTCATTGCCGGGCTGGACCCAGACAATCTGGTTCATGGTTGTGTTGTCGTTGGAGTCCGGGTTGGCCGAGCCGTCACGAAAACCCAGGAAGTTACGCGCACTTTGCGCAGGTTCACCGGGTTTGACCGGGGCTTGCGGTGGTACGGTGCCTTCCTGCTTCCAGCGCACCAGCAGCAAGTCGGGCAGGTTTTTTACAATGTCACGCAAAGCGTGGATGTTGGTGTCCGCGGTATTGGCGCAGAACTGCAGGCTCAAGTCGCCATGGCATTGGGCCGGGTCCAGGGCATCGTTGGGAAAGCCTTGCATGCGGCTCAAGCGCTTGGGCTTGACGTTGGCCAGGGCAAAACGCTCATCGAACAGGGACTCGCCCACCGACACGGTGATGGTCAGGTTGTCCGGGGTGACCACCGGGCCGAGAATGCCCGAATCCACCGGCGGCAGCTTGGGGTCGACCTGGGCGACCGGTCCGCCTTTTACCAGAAAGGCGATTCGCTCATTGAGCGTTCGCAGCAGGCGTTCGAGGTCTTCGCGGTTCGTGGCCAGCACATCAAAGGCCACCAGCATGCCCGCGGCCGGGCGTGGGGTGACGATGCCGTATTGATGCTGGCCGTGAAAGGCGTGATGGTCCTGGGTCTTGTCGCTGCTGGGTGCCTGGGTGACTTGCGTACTGCCGGGGTTGTTGGCAGCCATGGCCGGACAGCTTAATGCACCGCCGGCCAGTGCGGCGCCGGCGACCCCCATGCCCATGAGGATGCGCCGGCGTTGCAGGTTGAACTCGTTCGGGGTGTGTTCTGAATCGCTCATGTGGGTCTCGTCTGCAATTACAGGCCGCTAAGGCCGAGGGCGGGATCGATTCCATCGAGTGCATCGGCCAGAGCCTTGGCCTTGTGACTGATTTGCTGGCGTTGCCCGGCACTGACCGTGTCATAGGTGTGGAAACCCTGCGGGGTTTTCAAACCGTCGAGTTCGGCATCCAGCGCTGCGCTGGCCTCATCGATGGTGCGCAGCAAGTCGGCATTGTTCTTGGTCAGCAGGGGGCGCAGCAGATCGACCACTTTGTGCGTTGCTTGCAGGTTGGCGGCAAAGCCATTGAGGTCGATGTGGCTGTAGCGTTCTTCTTCACCGCTGCCGGCACGGGTATCGGCCAGGTTGTGCAGGGTGCGGGCGACAATGCTGACCAGTTGCTCGGGTGGCAGCGACTGGGCCAGCAACTGCTGTTTGAGCAGTACGGTATTGGCCTGCAACTGCTGTGCAATTGGGGTCAGTCCCTGGGTGGTGTGCTGCTCGAACAGGCCGTATTCAAGACGGTGGAAGCCGATAAAGCCCGGGTCCTGTTCGCGTTTTTCGAAATAGTCGGCGCGGGCGTTGATGCTGTTGTCCAGTTCGGCCAGGCGCTGTGCTGCCGGGGCCAGGCGCTGGTACGCCTCGCGAGCCGGTACATATAAGGCTTGTGCCTGAACCAGGTCGCCTGCGGCAATGGCCTGGGACAGGGCATCTACGGCCTTTGTAAGGGCGCTGCCCTGGCTGCTCAGGTAAACCCGGAATTCCGACAGTGGACCGATAAAAGCCACCATGGCCGGGCGGGCCCTGGCGCTGGCTTCGGACGCCGCGGTTGGGGTGACATGCAAGGTGCCGCGCGGATTGCTGAGCAAGCCGCAGGTGATCGCGTAGTCGCCGGGTGCGAGGGTGGCATTGATTACCTGGCTCAGGCCCGGGGCGATATTTTCCCGTTCTTCGACGACCAGCACGCCATCGAGGATTTCCCATTCCACGGCGCGTTCGGACGCGTTGACGATGCGGAAACTGTTGAAGCCGGCGGGCACGGTCAGGGCATTGGGCTCGCAACTGTGCGGGTGGATGGTGACCGTGACTTCGTTGCCGTGAACCTTGCGCTTGGCCGCAGCCAGTTGCGAGGCGTAGTAGAACAACCCGCCGGCCGCGATCATCACGATTACCGAGCCGGCCACAGCCCAGCGCAAGGCGCGTGGCGGTGTACCGCTTGCAGGGGTAGGCATGCTTGACCTTATGGGTTTGTTACTGAGGAGGAGTGCGCGGTGCTGGTCGGCGCCGGTGAGCGAAAGAACATCACCAGCGTGACCACCAGATAAATCACATAGGCACCGAGTACGCTGACCGTGGGAGCGTCCTGGTAACCGAACATCCCAGCGAGCACCGAGCCCAGCGGGCCATCCATTGGCAAATGGGCGCTGATATCAAAGACCACGTCTTGCCAGTGGTTCCACAAGCCTGCCTCGTGCAGCGCCTGCACTGAATTGGCCAGAATGCCTGCGGCTACCACGAGGATGAAGAGGCCGGTCCAGCGGAAAAACAGCCCGAGATTGAGGCGCATGCTGCCGCTATAAATGGCGAAGCCCACGCCGATCGCCAGGATCAGCCCAAGCAGGGCGCCAATCGGTGCGCCGGGACCTTCGCTTTGCTGGAAGACGGCGAGCAGGAAAAATACGGTTTCGAGCCCTTCGCGGGCGACGGCGAAAAAGACCATGGCGATCAGGGCTGTGACCTGATGTTTGGAGCCGGCGAGGGCGTGGTCGAGGGATGAATGCAGCGAGTGTTTGATTGAGCGCGCGACCTTGCGCATCCAGAACACCATCGAGCTGAGAATGCCGACTGCGACAAGGCCGACAATGCCTTCAAACAGTTCTTGCTGCTTTTGCGGGAATTCAGCGCTCATCAATTCCAGGCCGCCACCCACCAGCAACGACAGGGCGGCGGCCAGAAACACGCCGATCCATACAGCGGGCATCCACTGGCCGCGGCCGGTTTGCTTGAGGTAACTGGCAATGATGCCGACGATTAGTGCGGCCTCAATCCCTTCGCGCAGCATGATCAGAAATGGAACCAGCATGGTGGGCTACCGCGTCACAAATTAGTTAGGGTGCTAATTTGTAACATACTGATACGTATTGCCAAACAAGAATCGATTGCATTTGCTGAACGGTAGCTGAACGAAGATGGGTGTGCCAGCGCAGAGCCTTTGTAGCCGCTGACGAGCGGAGCGAGGCTGCGTCCGGTTGCGAAGCGACCGTAAAACCTGAGCCCGGGATATATCTGAACGAGCGCAGTATCCGGTTCTACGACGGCTGCGTTGCCTTGGCGCACCAAACCGGTCGCAGCCTTCGTTCCTCGACAGCGGCTACAGGAAAACAGTTAACTCGAGTGCATATCGCGGCTCTCCCGGCATCCATGCCGGGAGGCCCACTGCGCAGAACCTCCTCTCGGCCTCCCGATGGGGCGGGTAGATCAAGATCAAAGTCCCGCCGAGGCGGCCGCCCGGCCGCCCTGTTGGCGTCAGTGTGTGCTGCACAATCTTTGTAACTGTTACGGTGAAGTCTTGCTTTCTTCTTCGGGTTTTTTCAACGCCTGCAAGCTTTCCAGTGCGGCTTCAGCTTTGATAGCGCGCAGGGAAAGGGCTGCGTGGCTTTCCTGGATCTGGGCGTGGGCCTGCTTCAACCCTTCGCTTTCCTCAGTCGCAACCCGCAGACGCTCCTCAAGCAGGGTGCGCTCACTCTGCAGTTGGCCAAGCTGGGCGGTGAGCTGGCTATTGAGGTTGGTCAGCTTGTGTTGCTGGTCACTGACCTGATTCAGTTCCTTGTTCAGGGCGCGGCTCTCGCTCAGTACACGTTCATTGTCGCGATGTAGCTGGGTGATTTCGTCCTGGCGCACCAACGCACTTTGCTGGGCCTGGCGCAGTTCCATCTGCACTTGCTGCAACTGGCCTTCGTGGCGACGCTGATCCTGTTCGCGCTGTTCCTTGACGGCGTTACGGTAATGCTCCAGTGCATCGCGGGCATGCAGGTGCTTTTCTTCCAGCGAGCGGATCTGCTCGTCACGGTCCTTGAGGCGCAGGTCAAAGTCGCTGCACGCCTGATTCAGGGCGGCATTGCGGGTCTGCTCGGTTTGCAGCATGGAGCGGGTGGCGTCGAGGTTGGCGCTTTCCTGCTGCAGTGCTGTGCCCTGAATCTCAAGTTGCTGCTCCAGTTGAGCGCGGGCGTCCTGTGTTTCGCTGAGCTGCGTCTGCAGTTGCACCTTGAGCTGTTCGTAATGCGCCTGGGCCCGGTCAATGGGCTCCTGCGCCTGTTCCTGCAGGCGTTGGGCGAGGCGGGCGACCAGTTCCGTCAACTCGTCGTCCAGATGCTCGCGTGGTATGGCGCGGCGCGAATCCGCCTCGTCCAGCTCTTTCAGGTAGCGGTGGATCGTGGTCTTTGACCCGGTATTTCCCATCTCGATACGTACCGCATCAATGCTCGGGTGCTCGCCACGGGCCAGGATCGCCGTGCGTGCAATTTGTACTACTGCCTTGTTTACACCGCCACGGGCCATGGCTGTCTCCTACGATTATGTACTGTGGTATGTATCATGTAATTACGTACTATATTAGCACAATAATTTTGCTTAATTTTGTTAAAAATGACACGGGATATACTGGTATTATCCCGTGTTAGAGCCTTGGAACTGCTTTTAAGGCCCGTTTTCAGTACGCCAGACAAGAGAACTGCCCCATGAGCGAGCTGGATCGCTATTTAAATGCTGCGACCCGCGACAACACCCGTCGCAGCTATCGGGCTGCCATCGAACACTTCGAAGTGAGCTGGGGCGGGTTTCTGCCCGCCACCAGCGACAGCGTGGCGCGCTATCTGGTGGCCCATGCCGGGCAACTGTCGATCAACACCCTCAAGCTGCGCCTGTCAGCCATTGCCCAGTGGCACAACAGCCAGGGGTTTGCCGACCCGACCAAGGCGCCCGTGGTGCGCAAGGTGTTCAAGGGCATACGGGCATTGCATCCCGTGCAAGAAAAGCAGGCTGCGCCCTTGCAATTGCAGCACCTTGAAAAAGTGGTCGAATGGCTGGAGGGTGAGGCCCTGGCGGCGCTAGCCTGCGGTGATCAACCAGGGTTGTTGCGCGCAAGGCGCGACGCCGCCCTGATCCTGCTCGGCTTCTGGCGCGGGTTTCGCAGTGATGAGTTGTGCCGCTTGCAAGTTGAGCATGTGCAGGCTGTAGAAGGGGCCGGCATTACCCTGTACCTGCCGCGCAGCAAAAGCGACCGCGACAACCTCGGCAAAACCTTTCAAACCCCGGCGCTGCTGCGGCTGTGCCCGGTACGCGCCTATATCGAATGGCTCAATACGGCAGCGCTGGTGCGCGGCCCCGTGTTTCGCGGGATCGATCGCTGGGGCAACCTGGGGGAGGAGGGGTTGCACGCCAACAGCGTGATCCCGCTGCTGCGCCAAGCCCTGGAGCGCGCGGGCATCCCGGCCGAGCAATACACCAGCCACTCATTGCGTCGCGGTTTTGCAACATGGGCCCATCAAAGTGGCTGGGACTTGAAGTCGCTGATGAATTACGTCGGCTGGAAAGACATCAAGTCAGCCATGCGCTATGTTGAAGCCAGCCCGTTTACCGGGATGAGCATCACCGCGCAAAAAAACATCGGCAACTGATCGACATCAAGTTGAAACCTGTTCAGGTGGATCATATTTAGTTTTCGGCTATTTATAGGTACGCCTGATAGCTAAAACCAATCGTCAGCATCAGCTTTGCCAATGAGCCAGATACGAAATGTGTTGTTAGGATTCACCCCATCAACTTTTCAACCCTGACGGAGAGTCAACGATGCCTATCATCAACAGCCAAGTTAAACCATTCAAAGCAACTGCCTACAAAAACGGCAGCTTCGTGGAAGTGTCGGACGCTGACCTGAAAGGCAAGTGGTCTGTCGTGTTCTTCTACCCAGCCGACTTCACCTTCGTTTGCCCAACCGAACTGGAAGACCTGGCTGACAACTACGAAGAGTTCAAAAAACTCGGCGTGGAAATCTACAGCGTGTCGACCGACACCCATTTTGCCCACGCTGCCTGGCACAACACTTCGCCAGCCATCGGCAAAATCCAGTACACCATGATCGGCGACCCTACGCTGACCATCTCGCGCAACTTCGACGTGCTGATCGAAGAAGCTGGCCTGGCTGACCGCGGTACTTTCGTGATCAACCCAGAAGGTCAGATCAAGATCGTTGAACTGAACGACGGCGGCGTTGGCCGCGACGCTTCCGAGCTGCTGCGCAAAATCAAGGCTGCTCAGTACGTCGCTGCCCACCCGGGCGAAGTGTGCCCGGCTAAGTGGAAAGAAGGTGAATCCACCTTGGCTCCATCGCTGGACCTGGTCGGCAAGATCTAAGTCTGTGATGAACCCTAGGGCGGTGATCCGCACCTGAGTTGCAAGCAGCATCGCCCTCAAAACGCCCGGGCGACATTCGCTCGGGCGTTTTTTTTACACAGAATTCAGTATTAAGGAGATCGCCCGTATGTTGGACGCCAATCTAAAAGCTCAGTTGAAGTCATACCTGGAGCGGGTCACGCAGCCGATCGAGATTGTTGCTTCTCTCGACGACGGTGCGAAATCCCGTGAAATGCATGACCTGTTGAAAGAAATCGCCAGCCTTTCCAGCATGATTACCCTGCTGGACAACGGTAATGATGCGCGCAAGCCTTCGTTCTCGCTGAACCGCCCGGGCGGCGATATCAGCCTGCGTTTTGCAGGTATCCCCATGGGCCACGAATTTACGTCGCTGGTGCTGGCCTTGCTGCAAGTCGGCGGCCACCCATCGAAAGCCAGTGCCGAAGTGATTGAACAGATTCGCTCCCTTAAAGGCGAGTTCAACTTCGAGACCTATTTCTCGCTGTCCTGCCAGAACTGCCCTGACGTTGTGCAGGCACTGAACTTGATGGCAGTGCTTAACCCGAACATTCGCCACGTAGCGATTGACGGCGCCCTGTTCCAGGACGAAGTCACCGAACGCCAAGTGATGGCGGTGCCCAGCGTTTACCTCAACGGTGTCAACTTTGGCCAGGGCCGCATGGGCCTGGAAGAGATTCTTGGCAAGCTGGACACCAGTGCCATTGAGCGTCAGGCCGAAAAAATCAGCGCCAAGGAAGCCTTTGACGTACTGGTGATCGGTGGCGGCCCGGCGGGTGCAGCAGCGGCTATCTATGCTGCGCGTAAAGGCATCCGCACCGGTGTGGCAGCCGAGCGCTTCGGCGGTCAGGTGCTGGACACCATGGCCATCGAGAACTTTATCTCGGTGCAGGAAACCGAAGGGCCGAAACTGGCCACTGCTCTTGAAGAACACGTCAAGCAATACGACGTCGATATCATGAACCTGCAGCGTGCCGACAAGCTGATTGCCGGCAAGCCGGGTGAGTTGCACGAAGTCAAATTTGCCAGCGGTGCTTCGCTCAAGGCCAGGACCGTGATCCTGGCCACCGGTGCCCGCTGGCGCGAGATGAATGTGCCTGGCGAGCAGGAATACCGCAGCCGTGGCGTTGCCTACTGCCCGCACTGTGATGGCCCGCTGTTCAAGGGCAAACGCGTTGCGGTAATCGGTGGCGGTAACTCCGGCGTTGAAGCGGCCATCGACCTGGCCGGCATTGTGGCGCACGTGACCTTGCTGGAGTTCGATACCAAGCTGCGCGCCGATGCCGTCTTGCAACGCAAGCTGCACAGCCTGCCGAACGTGAAGGTCATCACCAACGCGCAAACCACCGAGGTCACCGGTGACGGGCAGAAAGTCAACGGCCTGCGCTACAAGGATCGTCAGTCGGGTGAAACCCACACGGTCGAACTGGAAGGTATCTTCGTGCAGATTGGCCTGTTGCCAAACACTGATTGGCTCAAAGGTACGGTCGAGCTTACGCCACGCGGTGAGATCGTGGTCGATGCGCGCGGCGAAACGTCCATCCCCGGCATTTTTGCTGCCGGTGACGTCACTACCGTGCCGTACAAGCAGATCGTTATTGCTGTAGGTGAGGGCGCCAAGGCCTCGCTGAGTGCCTTTGATCATCTGATCCGCACCTCTGCGCCGGACTAAGCGCGCAGAAACAAAAAAAACCCATGAGCAATCATGGGTTTTATTATGCGTCCGGTTTTTTACATCGGTTGCGGCTGGATGATCTCGACCCAGTAGCCGTCCGGGTCCTTGACGAATGCCAGGGACTTCATGCGGCCATCGTTCAGGCGCTTCTGGAAGTCCACGCCCAGCGCTTCAAAGCGCTCGCAGGCAGCGCGGATATCCGGCACCGAAATGCAGATATGGCCAAAACCGCGCGGGTCGGTATTACCGTTGTGGTAGACCACGCTGTCGTCGGTTTCCGAACCGTGGTTATGGGTCAACTCCAGAATGCCGGGGATGGACTTCATCCACAATGTGCGAGCTGCATCGTCAGCAGGGATCTGCGCTTTGTCGACCAGCGCCAGGAAGTACAGGCTGAACTCGGCTTCAGGGAAGTCGCGCTTCTCAACCAGGGAGAAACCCAGGACGCGGGTATAGAAATCCAGGGATTTCTCGATATTCTTTACGCGCAGCATGGTGTGATTGAACACGAAGTTTTGCGTAGCGCTATCCGGGGAAGCAGTAACACCGGGAATGTTGTTCAGGTCTTGCAGGCTCATGAACCCTCCGAAAATGATGCAGGGGTGATCGGTCGCTACGGTGAGCGTGATGGGCGAATGATACGGAATGTGACGTCTGGCGCCAAACCTGTTTTCAGAAGCGCAGGCGGTCTGGGGCAGGGTGTGAGTAGGGCGCCGGGCAAATCCCGGGCGAAAAGAAGCCCGCCGAAGCGGGCATGGGGCGCTAGTCCTTTAGCAGCCTCTATCCTGTGACCCGCGATGTGAAAAAATTGTGAAGCGTCAACTTGTTTAGGCCCATTTGGTCGCTTAATTCCTACAAAGCATTACTGCTTTAGGCGTAGGCCATCTATTGTTGGCGCGCAGGCGGGCCAGTTAGTTGCGCCATCCAACGATAGAAAGGGTGACATCGATGTCACTGACCGGCATCTTCACGCTTTGTTTGTGTTTTCAAACAATATGGCATCAGGCAGGGGAATGGGAGGGAGAATGAAGTTGAGTTATGTTCAGCCTTTTAAGTTGAACCCCGTCAATGGATTTCAGGGATGAAAAAGCCCCGCACTGGCGGGGCTTTTATTGGGTACGGGCTTTACGTGCGAAGCCAGCTATCCACCGTGGCAGCGCCGTACTCTTCTTTCCAGGCTTTCAAACCGCGGTGATTGCCGCCTTTGGTTTCGATCAGTTCACCGGTGTGCGGGTTTTGGTAAACCTTAAGCACCCGCGCCTTGCGCTGTTTGGGTGCGGATGTGCCTTTTGACGCAGAGGGGTTGGGGTCAAGGATGGTGATGATGTCCCGAAGGCTCTTGCCGTAGGTTTTCATCAAGGCTTGAAGTTTTTCTTCAAACTCGATTTCTTTTTTAAGTCCGGCATCATTTTTCAAGGCTTCCAATTGAGCCAGCTGTTCTTGTAGCGCTTTTTCAGCAGCGCGAAACTCAGCAAGTCTAGACAAAGTCATTACTCCATTCACAGGTTCGGTGGTATGTGACCGAGGCGAATTAATGATGTTTGGTTTGGAATACACAAGATTTACAGTGCGTGCATCCAGGATGCTTTGCTCATGGGTTGCACGCCTGCTGATGCAATCATTAAAAGTTAGTGCCGCGACAAAAAAATTGTAGTTGTTAATTCTTGTGCTGCCAAGTCCTGAAGGTGGGCGCTCTGAAAAAAGTTTTCAACTGCAAGCCTGTTTGTTATTAAGTCACGGTTAACTGCGCCTGCAAGGCCTGGATAAACTCGCTCGGCGGCATTGGCCGGGCAAATAAATAGCCCTGTAAAAAATCAACCCCATGGTCGGCCAGATACTGGCTTTGCTCTTGTGTTTCGACCCCTTCGGCGACAATGCCCAGGTCCAGCTTGGCGCTTAGTTCAATAATGCTGTCCAGAATATGTCTGGACAATGCATCGGCACCGATCATGGCGACAAAGCTCTGATCGATTTTCAAGTAATCAACGTTGAACTCGCGCAAGTAACTCAAGCTTGAATGGCCGGTGCCAAAGTCATCAATGGCGATCATCACCCCCAGCAAGTGCAACTGGCTAAACAATTCATGGGTTGTGGCGCTCGGTTCGATCAACTCGCGCTCGGTTAGTTCCAGTACAAGATTGATATGCCCTGCCGGGAACGCTTCGAGAAAGCGGCGGCAGTCCTCTACCAGTTCGAGATTCCGGCAATGGTGAGCGGTAATATTGAACGCGAGGTGAAAACCGCGCTCCATGCAATTGGCATGGGGAGCCAGCAAGAGTGCGGTTTGCTCCATCAGCGAGCTCGTCATCGGCACAATCAATCCCGAATGTTCTGCGAACGGGATAAACAGATCGGGACGAACCAGCCCTTCTCTGGGGTGTTGCCAGCGCATCAACACTTCGGCACCGGCCCATTCTTTGGTGTCGCCCCTTACAACCGGCTGCAAGTAAGGAATGAATTCGGCTGCGTCCAGGGCGCGCTGCAGTTCATGAGTGGGCGAAGTGGCGCGCTTTTTGAGTTGATGAACTGTCGCCGCAGAAATAACCCCCAGAAAAATCAATAAAGCCAGCAAGCCCGGGTATTGCGAGGCAATATAACGCCAGACTTCTCCCTCATTAAACCCGGCCACCACGCGGTAGGGGTAATCGATTGAAGGCACTATTGCTTGCGCTACAGGTAGATGAGGTGGCGGTGAGTGGCGCACCAGGCCATAACGATCGATCCAGACATTGCCAACCTCAATCAATAATTGGGTTTTCTGATTGATCAGGCCCAAAACATTAACCAGATGGAAACCATACAGGCTGATCAGTGCTCCGCGCTTGTCATTATTCTGCCGGTAAACCAGCACAGGGTCATTAGGCGTCACCAAAGTACCCGGCATCAGCCACAACACACCGCCTGCATAGTTTCCAGGGGTCACGGCTTCCTTGTAACGGCCAAACAAAGAAGTGCAGTAAATCTGGTTGTCCCACACCAGGTTAACCGAGCGCACGAAAGGTCGGCGCGTGACCTGATCACGCAAGGCCAGTTCAACCTGTTCGCAGTCCTGGCCTGCCAGCGGCAGAACAACATCGGCAGCAAGCTTTGCATTGTCCAGCATCAAGTCAAACTGACGCACTGCTTCTTGGGCGGTTTGTGTGGTCTCCTGTTTGAGTGAGCGGTTGGCCTGCCAGACAATGATCAGAACCCCCAGCACCACTGGCAACATGCCGCTAAGGACAATCAGGGCGTAGCGATCAGTCCATTTTCGGCTCAGCTTCAGAGTCAGTGGCATGCAGAATCCTGGTAACACGTAGGGAAGGCTTGGTTGCCAACTTACAAAACAATAGTAAATGCATGCGCCGCAAACAGGGAAATTTCACATGCCCAGGACAAATTTGATTACGCCATGTAGAATTGTCTTACGCATACAAGAATAACGACTTCTGCCAGCAGAAGCCCTACCGCGTAAGAGATGGATCGAAATGAAGCGATTCGGGTTGCAATTGATCTACGGTGATTTTCTCGCGCGCAGTGTACGCGGGATTTCCTGCGCGCCTCCCGCCAGCATCAGCATTCTTAGCGAATAACTCCCAGTTAATTCTAAAAATGACCATGATGAGGCGCCAAAATGGCTGATCTATACGAAAACCCGATGGGCCTGATGGGCTTTGAATTCATCGAATTCGCGTCCCCTGTACCCAATACCCTCGAGCCTGTGTTTGAAATCATGGGCTTCACCAAGGTGGCAACCCATCGCTCCAAGGACGTGCACTTGTATCGTCAGGGCGATATCAATCTGATCCTCAACAATGAGCCCCACAGTGTTGCGTCGTACTTTGCGGCCGAGCACGGCCCTTCGGTCTGTGGCATGGCCTTTCGCGTGCGCAATGCGCAACAAGCCTACAACCGTGCGCTGGAACTGGGTGCGCAACCGGTGCATATCCCTACAGGACCAATGGAACTGAACCTGCCGGCCATTAAAGGCATTGGCGGTGCTCCGTTGTACCTGATTGACCGTTACGGTGAAGGCAGCTCCATCTACGACATCGACTTTGTCTTTATCGAAGGTGTCGACCGCCACCCGGTAGGTGCGGGGCTGAAGATCATTGATCACCTGACCCATAACGTTTACCGCGGTCGTATGGCGTATTGGGCCAACTTCTACGAGAAGCTGTTCAACTTCCGTGAAATTCGTTATTTCGACATCAAGGGCGAATACACCGGCCTGACCTCCAAGGCCATGACTGCACCGGACGGCATGATCCGCATTCCCTTGAACGAAGAATCGTCCAAGGGCGCAGGCCAGATCGAAGAATTCCTTATGCAGTTCAATGGCGAAGGCATTCAGCACGTGGCATTCCTCAGCGATGACCTGATCAAGACCTGGGACGCACTGAAGAAAATCGGCATGCGCTTTATGACGGCACCGCCAGAGACCTACTATGAAATGCTTGAAGGTCGCCTGCCAAACCACGGCGAACCGGTTGAAGCGCTGCAGTCACGGGGGATTTTGCTGGACGGTTCGTCTGACTCGGAAGACAAGCGTCTGCTGCTGCAGATCTTCTCGGAAACCCTGATGGGCCCTGTGTTCTTTGAGTTTATTCAGCGCAAGGGTGATGACGGCTTTGGTGAAGGTAACTTCAAGGCGCTGTTTGAATCCATCGAACGCGACCAGGTACGTCGTGGTGTGTTGAGTACTGACTAGCGACTAAAAGCCGACTTGAATCACAACCCCCTCACCCCAGCCCTCTCCCAAAGGGAGAGGGAGCTTGATCGAGGGATATTTCAAGGTTGTGGCAGTCTGATAGTGCCGAGTTGAATCCTGCATCAACTCGGTCAGTCCCCTCTCCCTCCGGGAGAGGGTTAGGGTTAGGGGCTTTTTGTTGCCCTCTAAAACAATCCCGCCGCAATATTGATCGAAAACCCCAGCACGGCCGTGTTGAACAAAAACCCCAGCAGTGAATGCCCCAGCACCGCCTTGCGCATTTCGCGGGTGGCGATACTCACATCAGCGGTCTGTACCGCAACGCTGAGGGTGAAAGAGAAGTACATGAAGTCCCAGTAGTCCGGGTTCAGTTCCCCTTCAGGAAAGCGCAGCGCCGGCTCAGTCCTTTCGTTGTTATAGAACAGCCTCGCGTAATGCAGGCTGAATATAACCCCGATCATCAGCCACGACCCCACCACCGTCAGTCCCGTGAAACCGTAATGCATCAGGCGATCGCCATCGCTGAGCTTGTTGCCTGACAGTTCCAGGGTAACGGCAGCCAGGCTGGCAATCGAGGCAATGCACACGGTGATTAACACCATGCTGGCGTTTTCATCTTCCACTTCGGCTGTGCTTTTCACGTCACAGGCTTTGGCGCGGATCACCAGCCAGAGCGTCATTGCCAGATACAGCCAGACCCCGGCATTCCAGCCCAGCAGAAACTTGGTGGTCAGTGTGGAGGCGGGGGCGAAAATGCCGACCGCCACCCCGAGCAGGGTGGCGACGGTGAGGCGAGGATGGGTGCGAGCAAGGTGCGACATAAACAATCCCTGTTACCAAGTAATGCAGCACCTTAGCACGCACCGCGCTGGCTTAACGCTGGCGAGGCTTGCTTCTTGTCAGTTTCATGACCACCACGAAGAACACCGGCACAAACACCACCGCCAGGGTGGCGACGATCATGCCGCCGATCACACCGGTACCAATGGCCTGCTGGCTGGCCGAGCTGGCCCCCGTGGCAATGGCCAATGGCACCACGCCGAGAATGAACGCCAGCGATGTCATGACAATCGGGCGCAGACGCAGGCGGGCAGCCTGGACGGTAGCGTCCACCAGATCATGACCTTCGTCGTACAGGGTCTTGGCAAACTCGATGATCAGGATGGCGTTCTTCGCCGACAAGCCAATGATCGTAATCAGGCCTACTTTGAAGAATACGTCATTGGGCATCCCGCGCAGCGTTACCGCCAGCACGGCACCGAGTACGCCCAGTGGCACTACGAGCAAAACCGCAGTCGGTATCGACCAGCTTTCATACAGTGCGGCCAGGCACAGGAATACGATCAGCAGCGACAAGGCCAGCAGAACCGGTGCCTGCGCGCCGGAAACCTGCTCCTGCAACGACAGTCCTGTCCATTCCAGGCCCATGCCTGCAGGCAACTGGTCGACCAGACGCTGTACCTCTACCATCGCCTCGCCAGTACTGTGACCGGCAGCCGATTCACCGGAGATGCTGATGGCCGGGTAGCCGTTATAGCGCGTCAACTGTGATGGCCCCTGGATCCAGCGGGCTTCGACAAAGGCCGAGAGCGGTACCATCTTGCCCTGGTCGTTGCGCACATTTATTTTCAGCAAGTCTTCGACCTGGCTGCGCTGGTCACCTTCAGCCTGGACCACGACCCGCTGCATGCGCCCCTGGTTCGGGAAGTCATTGATGTAGGCCGAACCCACGGCCGTCGACAGCACGGCACCAATGTCGGCAAAGGAAACCCCCAGGGCATTGGCGCGCTTGCGATCGACTTCAAGTTGCACTTGCGGGCTCTCTGCCAGCGCTTCTTCACGGACATTGGCCAGTACCGGGCTTTTTTCCGCCAGTGCCAGCAGTTCGCTGCGGGCTTGCATCAATGCGTCATAACCCACCCCGCCGCGGTCTTGCAGGCGGAACTCAAAACCACTGGACGTACCCAGGCCGCTGACCGGAGGCGGCAAGATGGCAAAGGCAATCGCGTCCTTGAGTTCACTGAAGGCCGCGTTGGCCCGATCGGCAATCGCCGCTGCCGAATCGCTGGCTCCGCGCTGCGACCAGTCCTTCAATGTGGTGAAGGCCAGTGCCGCGTTTTGCCCGCTACCCGAAAAACTGAAGCCCAGAATCATCGTGGTATTGCCTACGCCGGGCTCGCTGGCGTTGTGGGCCTCGATCTGCTCGACCACGTTGATGGTGCGGTTCTGGCTGGCACCCGGCGGCAGTTGAATATCGGTGATGATGTAACCCTGATCCTCGACCGGCAAGAAAGAGGAGGGCAGGCGTGCAAAGCACACCACCAGAATCACCAGCAAGGCACCGTACAGCAGCAGATAGCGGCCGCTGCGCTTGATCAGATGCACCACCCAGTTTTCATACCCTGCGCTCAGGTGCTCGAACTTGCGGTTGAACCAGCCAAAAAAACCGCCCTTGGTGTGATGCTCACCCTTGGCGATCGGCTTGAGCAGGGTTGCGCACAGCGCCGGGGTCAATGACAGGGCCAGAAATGCCGAGAACAGAATCGAGGTCGCCATCGATAGCGAGAACTGCTGGTAAATCACCCCCACCGAGCCGGGCATGAATGCCATGGGAATAAACACCGCCACCAGCACCAGGGTGATGCCGACAATCGCGCCGCTGATCTGGGTCATCGCCTTGCGTGTGGCCTCGCGGGGGGACAGCCCCTCGCTGACCATGATCCGCTCGACGTTCTCCACCACCACAATGGCATCGTCCACCAGAATCCCGATGGCCAGCACCATGCCGAACATGGTCAGTACGTTGATCGAGAATCCCAGTACCAGCATCGTGGCGAACGTGCCCATCAGTGCCACCGGCACTACCAGGGTCGGGATCAGGGTGTAGCGAATGTTCTGCAAGAACAGGTACATCACCAGAAACACCAGCACCATGGCCTCGACCAGGGTGTAGATAACCTTGGTAATCGAGACTTTGACAAAGGGCGTGGTGTCATAGGGGATGGTGTACTCGACACCGGCCGGGAAATAGCGGCTGAGTTCGTCCATCTTGGCGCGTATCAGGTTGCCGGTGTTCAGCGCATTGGCCTCCGGGGCCAGCTTGACGCTGAAGGCGCTGGCGGACTTGCCGTTCAGCCGCGTGCCGTACTGGTATTCCTGGCTGCCGATCTCAACCCGGGCCACATCGCTGACGCGTACCGTTGAGCCGTCGGGGTTGGCGCGCAGGACGATATCAGCAAACTCTTGCGGCGTTGAGAGCTGGCCCTTGACCAGAACCGTGGCGGTGATTTCCTGGGTAGAACGACCCGGCAAGTCGCCGATGCTGCCTGCCGATACCTGGGCGTTCTGGCTGGCAATCGCCTGGTTGACATCCGCCGGGGTCAGGTTGAAACCGATCAGCTTTTGCGGGTCGATCCAGATGCGCATGGCCCGCTCGGCACCATACAACTGGGCCTTGCCGACGCCGTCGATACGCTTGACCTCGTTCATCACGTTGCGCGCCAGGTAATCGCTGAGCGCGACCTCGTCCAGCGTACTGGTGCTGTCTGCGGTCAGGGTCACCAGCATCAAAAAGCCCGAGGAGATCTTTTCGACCTGCAAGCCTTGCTGGATAACCGCCTGGGGCAGGCGCGACTCAACTGCCTTGAGACGGTTTTGCACGTCGACCTGGGCCATTTCCGGGTCAGTGCCGGGTTTGAACGTCGCAGTAATGCTGGCACTGCCAAGGCTGCTTTGGGATTCGAAATACAGCAGGCCGTCGGTGCCGTTGAGCTCCTGCTCAATCAGGCTGACCACGCTTTCGTCCAGGGTTTGCGCCGAGGCCCCCGGGTAAATCGCGTACACCTCGACTTGCGGCGGCGCCACGTCGGGGTATTTGGCGACAGGCAGCTGCGGGATGGCCAGGGCCCCCGCCAGCAGAATGAACAACGCAACGACCCAGGCGAAGACCGGGCGGTCGATAAAGAACTGCGGCATGCTCACCGATCCGTGGAGTGTGCGAGAGGGAGTGTCGGGTCATCGATTTGGACTTGTTCGCCCGGGCGGGCGTGTTGCAGACCTTGAGTGACAATCCTGTCACCGGCCTTGAGCCCCGAAGTGACGGCCCAGCGATCATTTTGCGCGCCGCCCAGTTGTACCGGCTGCAATTGCACGCGGTTGTCGGCATCGATCAACAGCACCTGGGCGATACCGGCGCTGTCACGCAGGATTGCCCGTTGCGGCACGCTGATACCTTCCTTGTTGACGGCCTGCTCCAGGCGTACCCGCACAAAGCTGCCGGGCAGCAAGTCATAGTCGGGGTTGGGGAATTCGCTGCGCAGGATGATCTGCCCAGTGCTCGGGTCAACCGTCACATCGGTAAACAGCAACTTGCCCGGCAGCGGGTAAGCACTGCCATTGTCACGAATCAGGGTGGCCCGGGCCTGTTGCTTGCCAACTTGTTGCAGTTCGCCAGCACGGAACGCTTCGCGCAGGTTGTCCAGGTCGCGAGTGGACTGAGTGAGGTCGACATGGATCGGGTTCAGTTGCTGGATGCGCGCCATCGGCGTGACCTCGCCCTGGCCGACCAGTGCACCTTCCGTTACCAGCGCCCGGCCTATGCGCCCGGAAATCGGCGCAGTCACGGTGGCATAACCCAGGTTCAGCTTTGCGCGCTGCACGGCGGCCTTGTTGGCGGCCACATCGGCGTTGGCTTGCTGCGCTGCCGCGCGTGCGTTGTCATGGTCCTGACGGCTGATGGCGTTAATGCCGATCAGCTCGGCATAGCGTTGATCCTGCAGTTTTGCCTGCAGGGCCACTGCCTCGGATTTGCGCAGTGCTGCCTGGGCGCTGTCCAGATCGGCCTGAAACGGTGCAGGATCGATCAGGAACAGGACATCGCCTTGTTTGACCTCACTGCCTTCGGTGTAAACGCGCTTGAGCACCACGCCCGCGACCCTGGCACTGACTTGCGCCACGCGCGGGGCGACGACGCGCCCGCTCAATTCGTTATTGACCGACAGTGGCGCCGTGGCGATGACTTCGGTGCGCACTTTGGCCAGTGGCGGCCGGGTTTCAGCGACCGGGCTTTTGTCACAGGCGCTGATGGCCAGGGCCAGGGCCGTGAGAAATAGAGGGGCGAAGAGCTTTTTCAACGATCGTGCCTTCTGAAATGTACGGGCTGTTTCTGTTTGGCATGCTAAGCGCAGCACGCAAGGGGCGTTGTGAAGCTATGTAGAGGGTGTGTGAAAAAGTGTGAAGGTTATGCGGCTATCCGTGCCAGGTTGTATATCCTTCGGGTTTCCCCCGGTTGTAAGCAGTTATTATGCCCACTATTTTGCTGGTCGAAGACGATGCCGCACTTTCGGAGCTGATTGCCAGCTATCTGGAGCGCAATGGCTATCAAGTCAGCGTGATTGCCCGCGGCGATCAAGTCTGTGACAGGGCAAGAAGCAACCCCCCGGACCTGGTCATTCTTGACCTGATGTTGCCGGGCCTTGATGGCCTGCAAGTCTGCCGTTTGCTCCGTACCGAGTCGGCAAGCCTGCCGATCCTGATGTTGACGGCCCGCGACGATAGCCATGATCAGGTGCTGGGGCTAGAGATGGGTGCTGACGATTATGTGACAAAACCTTGCGAGCCCCGCGTCCTGTTGGCCCGCGTGCGCACTCTTTTGCGTCGCAGCAGCCTGGCCGAGCCGCAGATGGCCAGTGACCGCATCATCATCGGCAACCTGTGCATCGACCTGTCGGAGCGCACCGTCAACTGGCGCGGGCAGACCGTCGAGCTGTCCAGCGGCGAGTACAACCTGTTGGTGGTGCTGGCCCGGCACGCCGGTGAAGTGCTGAGCCGCGACCAGATTCTGCAGCGTCTGCGCGGCATTGAGTTCAACGGTACTGATCGCTCGGTCGATGTGGCCATCTCCAAGCTGCGGCGCAAGTTCGACGACTGCGCCGGTGAAGCCCGCAAGATCAAGACCGTGTGGGGCAAGGGCTATCTGTTCAGCCGCTCCGAGTGGGAATGCTGAGTCCATGTTCAAGATCCTGATACGCCTCTATCTGGTGACCATCGTGACGTTTGCCATGGCCAGTTATCTGGTGCCCGGGGTGATCGTGTCGCTGTTTCATGAGCGCTTCATGAACTACAACATCGACATGTCGCGGGGCATGCAGGCCCTGCTGGTCAAGCAGTTCCATCACTTGCCCGCGGAACAATGGCCCGATCTGGCCCGGGAAATCGATACGCAGTTCCAGCCGATAAGAGTCAACCTGTTGCCCATCACCGATGCCAAGTTCACTGCCGACGAGCAACAGCAGTTGAAGCAGGGGCAGGGCGTGTTGCGCATTGGCGAGTGGGGCTGGCGTACGCTGGTGGTTTCACCGCTGGACGATCAGGTTGCAATCGAATGGGTCATGCCGCCTGACCCGTTTGACATGAATGTGCTGTATTGGAGCATCAACGTGCTGATCGGTGCCGCCATGCTCGGTGGCTTGCTGTTGTGGTTGCGACCGCACTGGCGCGACCTGGAACGTCTCAAACTGACGGCGGCACGCATCGGCCAGGGGCAGTTGAGCGAACGCACGCAGATCTCCCAGCGTTCCAATATTCATGGTCTGGCCACGGTGTTTGATGCCATGGCACAGGATGTCGAGCACCTGCTCAACCAGCAGCGTGACTTGCTCAATGCGGTGTCCCATGAACTGCGCACCCCCTTGACGCGGCTGGACTTTGGCCTGGCCCTGGTGTTGTGTGACGACTTGCCCGAAGCCAGTCGTGAACGCCTGCAAGTGCTGGTGGGGCATATCCGTGAACTGGACGAACTGGTGCTTGAGCTGTTGTCTTTCAGCCGCCTGCAGAACCCGGCGCTGCTGCCGGAGCGGATTGACGTGTCGCTGGATGAGTTTATTGACAGCATCCTAGGCAGTTTCGATGAGGAGCTGGAGGCCCCCGATATCGTCCTCGATGTGTTGCTGCAAGGTACTCAGGAGCGCTTTGCCCTTGATCCGCGCCTGACCGCCCGGGCGCTGCAAAACCTGCTGCGCAATGCCATGCGCTACTGCGACCGACGTATACAGGTGGGTGTGAACGTCACTGCCCAGGGCTGCGAACTGTGGGTGGATGACGATGGTATCGGCATTCCCGAACAGGAACGCGAGCGGATCTTTGAGCCGTTTTACCGCCTGGATCGCAGCCGCGACCGCGCGACCGGGGGCTTTGGCCTGGGTCTTGCCATCAGTCGTCGTGCCCTGCAAGCGCAGGGCGGGACGCTGAACGTCGAGCAATCACCGCTGGGCGGTGCCCGCTTCAAACTCTGGTTGCCGGTTTGAAGCGGGGTGTTGCGGCCTAGATGGAGCGGCGCTGACGGCTCACGTGTTTCAAGCCTTCAATGATCAGTACTACCACCGCCAGCCAGATCGGCCCGTAGGTCAGCCATTGACCGTCTTGCAGGCTGTCGCCCAGCAGCAGGGCGACGGCCACCAGCAGTACCGGTTCGACATAACTGAGCAAGCCAAACAGGCTGAAGGGCAGCAGGCGGCTGGCCAGGATGTACGAGAAGCCGGCGGCCGCACTGATGATGCCCATCAGCGGTACCAGTGCATACAGTGCCTGGCGTTGCTCGCCAAGATCGATATGCGGCCCTGCCAGCACAAACCACAGTGACGCCGGAACCATCAGCAACATATCCAGCCAGAGGCCACCCAGGTTGTCGATGCCGATCTTCTTGCGCAGCACAAAGTACATCGGGTAGCCGATGGCGACCACCAGGGTCGTCCATGAGAAGCCGCCGGTGCGATACAGCTCATTGGCCACGCCGACCACGGCCAGCGCCGTGGCGATTTTTTGCAGGTGCGACAGGTGCTCGCCGTACACAATGCGGCCGGTGAGGATCATCGTGAGGGGCAACAGGAAGTAACCCAGCGAAACATCCAGACCGTGACCGTTGAGCGGCCCCCACATAAACATCCACAGCTGCAGGCCAACCAGGAAACTGGTGAGCAGTACGCATGGAATCAGTAGAGGTTTATCGCGTAAGCGTTTGAAAATTATGGGAACCCATTTCCAATCGCCAGAGAGGCAGATAAACAGGGTCATAAAGGGCAGCGAGATCAGTATTCGCCAGCCGAAGATTTCCTGACCATCAAGGGGCCAGAGAAGGGAAGTGAACCAGTACAGGACGCCAAACAAGCAGGAAGCCAAAATCGATAGAACAATGCCTTTAGACACAACAACCTCAATGGATCTACAACGTTACTCATGTGAGTGGGCGCATAGCTTGAGGCTGTTGGAGGTCATTGGCAAACGCCTTTTAAACCAACTACTTGGGACTGATTCTTGTTGGGAATGTTGAGCTTGTAAAAGCCCAAGCAATTACTGGGCCAAAGTCGTTTTAAACGAGCGTTCGTGTTATGAAAAAAACTGATTAACGGTGGGCTGTTACTGTGCAAAAGGGCAGATTGTGGGAGCGAGCCTGCTCGCGAAGCAGGCAACGCGACCATTGCGGGAAATCGCAGTGATGCCTTCGCGAGCAGGCTCGCTCCCACTGTTTACACAGATCGGCGCTGGCGAACCAGATGCTTGAAGCCTTCAAAAATCAACACCAGCACCGCCAGCCAGATCGGCAGGTAGGTCATCCATTGCCCCGCGCTGATGCTTTCGCCCAGCAGCAATGCGACCAGTACCAGTAGCACCGGCTCTACATAGCTGAGCAAGCCGAACAAGCTGAAAGCCAGCATCCGGCTGGCGAGGATGTAACTGATCAGTGCCAGGGCACTGATGCCCCCCAGCATCGGGATCAGTGCATACAGCGCCGGGCGATGGCTGGCCACATCGAAGCCCTGCTCGCCGCTTTGCACAAACCACCATGCCACCGGAATCAACAGCAACATGTCGACCCATAGCCCGCCCAGATTGTCGGTGCGGGCGCGTTTGCGCAGGACAAAGTACAAGGGGTAGCCGATGGCCACCACCAGCGTCGTCCAGGAGAACCCGCCCACGCGATACACCTCGTTGGCAACCCCGAGGGTCGCCAGTGCCGCCGCGATTTTTTGCAGGTGGGACAGTTGCTCGCCATACACCAGGCGCCCGGTGAGCAGCATGGTCAGCGGCAACAGGAAATAGCCCAGCGATACGTCAAGGCTGTGGCCATTGAGTGGCGCCCAGAGGAACAGCCAGAGCTGCACACCCACCAGTGCACTGGATGCAACCAGCACCGCAACGAACCGGGGTTGCTGGCGCAGCCGCGAAAAGATCGCCGGAATCAATCGCCAATCGCCGGAAAAGCACATGAACAGGGTCATGCAGGGCAGGGTCAGGAGCATCCGCCAGCCGAAGATTTCGGCGCCGCTCAAGGGCCAGAGCAGGGATGTGAAGTAATACATGACACCGAACAGGCTCGATGCCAGAACAGACAGAACAATACCTTTGGACACAACAGCCTCGTTGAAACACGCATTTTGATTATTAGAAGTGCGTAGCTTGAGGCTCGGCGGGCTGTAGGGCAAATAACAACAGCAAATGCGTAGAAATCATGTAGCCGCTGACTCGCGCAGCGAGGCTGCGTCCGGTTGCGAAGCGACCGTAAAACCTGAGTCCGGGATTTACCTGAAGAACCTCAGTTTCCGGCTTTACGACTGCGCCGCCGTGGCGCACCAAACCGGTCGCAGCCTTCGTTCCTCGGCAGCGGCTACAGGAAAACAGTAAACTCGAGTACATATCCGGCATCTGCATCAGACTGCAATATTGGTTTCGCCCTTACGGCGAGTCCCTTTTGTCAAACAGCCACAAAAGGAACCAAAAAGGCCTTGCCCCTGGCGTACGGCCTTCGCTGCGCTCAGGTTCCCTCCTTCCGGTCCCGCTCCGTGGGCCCGCCGCCACGGGCCATCCATGGCCCATCGCGGCTCTCCCGGCATCCATGCCGGTCGACCCACTCCACAGAACCTCCTCTCGGCCTCCCGATGGGGCGGGTAGATCAAGATCAACAGCAGATCAAAAGCCGCCGAGGCGGCCGACCGACCTATTTGGCGCAAGTGTGTGCTGCGCAATCTTTGAAGCCGCTCTCGATCGCAGCCTCGCTGAGGCTACAAAGTTTGAAGGAAACTTCAACTGTAGGAGAGGGAGCTGATCAGTGGAGATAGTGATGTCGCGTGCGGTCAGTTCCCTCTCCCTCCGGGAGAGGGCTAGGGTGAGGGGCTCTTGATTACGTAGGGAGGCAGGTTTGACCTGCCACAGAGTATCTACAGGGTCTGAAGAAAACTTCAACTGTGGGAGCGAGCCCGCTCGCTCCCACAACAAGGCTTGTCTATGCGTTCTTGATCCCGCGGGTCATGCGCAGGGCCAGCAGGCTGCCGACCACGATCACCGCCGCCAGCAGGTACAGGGCCACGTCAGTGGAGCCCGTAGCGTCTTTGACAAAACCCACCAGGTACGGGCTGAGGAAACCGGCCATCTGCCCCATTGAGTTGATCAATGCCAGCCCGCCCGCTGCCGCGCCTGCACTGAGCATCGCTGTCGGCACCGGCCAGAACATCGGCAAGCCGGTCAATGCGCCCATGGTTGCAATGGTCAGGCCCAGAATCGCAATGGCCGGCTGGGTAGCGAAGTTCACCGCAATTACCAGCCCCAGCGCGCCCATCAGCATCGGCACCACCAGGTGCCAGCGACGTTCTTTGTGCAAGTCCGCCGAGCGACCGACCAGCAGCATGAATACCGCTGCCAGCAGGTAGGGAATGGCGCTGATCCAGCCAATCACCAGGGTGTCGCTAAAGCCCAGGTTCTTGATGATCGACGGCAGCCAGAAGTTGATCGCGTAAACACCGCTCTGAATGCAGAAGTAAATCAGGCCAAAGGCCCAGATCGCCGGGTTTTTGAACACGGCCAGCAGCGAGTCGGTGGAAGACGCCGGCTTGCTCGCCGCATCCAGGCGATGGTCAGCTTCCAGTACTGCCCGCTCGTGGGCGCCCAGCCATTTGGCGTTGGCGAAACTGTCACTGAGCAGGTAGATCGCCAGGCCGCCCAGCAACACCGTAGGCACGCCTTGCAGCAGGAACATCCACTGCCAGCCGGCCAGACCACCCTGGCCTGCAGCGAAATGGCTGAGGATCCAGCCGGAGAATGGCCCGCCAATCAGGCCCGAGACCGGAATGGCGCACATGAACAGAGCCATGATGCGGCCACGGCGAAACGTCGGGAACCACTGCGAGAGATACAGCACCACGCCCGGAAAGAAGCCCGCTTCGGCCGCGCCGGTGAGTAGGCGCAGGGTATAGAAGCCGGTAGGGGTGGTGACAAACATCAGGCAGGTCGACAGCGTGCCCCAACTGATCATCATCACCGCAATCCAGCGCCTTGGGCCGAATCGGGTCAGAGCCAGGTTGCTCGGTACGCCACACAGCACGTAGCCGATAAAGAAGATCCCGGCACCAAGGCCGTACACTGTTTCGCTGAACTTGAGGGCGTCGAGCATCTGTAATTTGGCAAAGCCAACGTTTACCCGGTCCAGGTAATTGAACAGATAGCAGATGAAAATGAAGGGGATCAAACGCAGGGTGATGCGCTTGTAAATGGCGTTTTTATCGTCATCGCTGATCGGCGATGCGCTGGCGCTCTGTGACATCTTATGTCTCTCTTTATTATGTTTTTTCACGATCCAGGGGTAACGTTGACCGCAGCTTGAGTCTCGGTCACCACAACGCCGCTGTCTTTGTGCTGCCGCACAGCTTTTTGCCGCGTCGCCTGTGCCCGTGAACAAATGTATTCAAGGATAGTCACCCCATGTTTGAACTGGACCACGATTTGGCGCAGGACATCGTTGACCGCGCGATGGCCATCTTGCCTTACAACGTAAACGTTATGGACAGCCAGGGTTTGATCCTGGGCAGTGGCGAGCCAGAGCGTATCAACACCCGGCACGAAGGGGCGCAATTGGTGCTGGCCAATGGACGGGTGGTGGAAATCGACGCCCAAACCGCCAAATGCCTCAAAGGCGTACAGCCGGGTATCAACTTACCGTTGCTGCTCGACCAGCGCCTGATCGGGGTACTGGGCCTGACGGGCGAACCCGAGCTGCTGCGTACCTATGCCGAATTGGTGCGCATGACCGCCGAAATGCTGGTGGGCCAGCGCTTTCAGCAGGCCGAGCAACAATGGCGACGTCAGCGCTGTGATGATTTGGTGGCGTTGCTGCTCGGCGAGGGCGGTGATTCCCCGCGGCTGATCGATGAAGCGCAGCAATTGGGGCTCAAGCCACAGTTGTCGCGAATCCCCTATCTGTTTGAGCTGGGCCAGGGTCAGAGTGCCGAAGCCCTGAGTGCCTGGCTGCAATCGCGCTACCCCGATAGCTGGTGTGTGTGCCCTGCAACCGGATCCCTACTGTGGTGTCGGCCTGCAACGGCTGCTCTGGATGATCTGCGTTTGCTGGAGAGGCTCGACGGCCAGGGCTGGAAGGTGTTGCGCATTGCGGCTGGCGGGCAGGCCGATGCCCTGAAGGGCTTGCGCCGCTGTTACCGGCGTGTGGGTGACCTGTTGGCCTATGGCCGCGATGTGCTACCGCAGACCCGTTTGCTGACCCTCAATCGCTATCGTTTGCCGGTGATGCTGTGGCGCCATCGAAATGACGACGCCCTCGAAGAATTGCTCGGGCCGTTGCACAAAGTGATGGCCAAGGACGCCAATGGCCAGTTGATTGCCACGTTGCGCAGCTGGTGTGAGCACGACGGCCAGAGCCAGGCCTGCGCCGATGCGCTGGGGATTCACCGCAACAGCCTGCGTTATCGCATGGAACGCATCGCAGAGCTGAGCGGCGTTGACCCCTTGAGTCTCAACGGCATGCTGGCCTTGTATCTGGGGGTGCAGTTGCTGGCGCAGGGTTGAGCGCCTTGTCCAAATGAACAACAAAGCCTGTGATTGCTTGTGCGCCCGACTGGCGTGTTTTCGCCCGGTTGCTGGCAGCATGGAAGGCATAAGAACTGGAGATTCGCCCCATGAAAATCGTGATTGCCCCCGACTCGTTCAAAGACAGCCTGAGCGCCGAAAAAGTCGCCGATGCGATCGCCGCCGGCCTGGCTGATGTCATGCCCCACGCGCAGTTGGTTAAATGCCCGATGGCCGATGGTGGCGAAGGCACGGTCGAAGCGATCGTCGCCGCCGGTAATGGCCAGTTGCGCCGCAATCATGTGCAAGGCCCGCTGGGCGCACCGGTCGAGGCCCATTGGGGCTGGCTGCCGGACAGCCACACGGCAATCATCGAAATGGCCGAAGCCAGTGGCTTGCAGTTGCTCAAACCGGAACAGCGCAATGCCTGTATCACCAGCACCTTCGGCACTGGCGAGCTGATCAAGGCCGCGCTGGATGCCGGCGCCCGCCGGGTGATCCTGGCCATCGGCGGCAGTGCCACCAATGACGCCGGGGCTGGCGCTCTGCAAGCGCTGGGCCTGGGCTTGTTCGACGCCCAGGGTAACAGTCTGCCGCGCGGCGGCCTGGCACTGGCCCATGTGGCGCGTATCGAGCTGTCAGGCCTGGACCCGCGCCTGGCCGAGGTACGCTTTGAAATTGCCGCCGACGTCAACAACCCGCTGTGTGGCGAGCACGGTGCTTCGGCAATCTTCGGCCCGCAAAAGGGTGCATCCGCCGAGCAAGTGCAGTTGCTGGACCAGGCGCTGGGGCACTTTGCCGATCACTGTGCAAACGTGCTGCCCAAGGATGTGCGCCACGAGCCGGGCTCGGGCGCTGCCGGCGGGCTGGGGTTTGCCGCCAAGGCGTTCCTCGGCGCACAGTTTCGTGCCGGGGTTGAAGTGGTCGCCGAGCTTGTAGGGTTGGCAGAAGCGGTGAAGGGTGCTGACCTGGTGATCACCGGTGAAGGCCGTTTCGATGCCCAGACCCTGCGCGGCAAAACCCCCTTTGGCGTGGCGAGCATCGCCCGTGCTGAAGGTGTCCCGGTCGTGGTATTGGCCGGCACGTTGGGCGATGGGTATCAGGCGTTGTACGAGCACGGCATCAACGCTGCATTTGCAATTGCCAGCGGCCCGATGACCCTGCAGGACGCCTGCACCCGGGCGGCGCCATTGCTCACCGACCGGGCGCGAGACATTGCGCGCTTGCTGATCCTGGCCCGGGGTTAAATCCCCCCCTGTGGGAGCGAGCTTGCTCGCGAAAGCATCGCTGCGGTTTGCCAGACAGACCGCGTCGCCTGCATCGCAGGCAAGCCTGCTCCCACATTGAGGCCACATAACACAGAATCGTGTAAGCTTTGCGGCTCTTCGCATTCGACCCTTAGCGAGCCCTATGCCGTCGCTCTTCAAACGCTCCTTGCTGCCTAAACTGCGCAGCTTTCCGTTGTCCGCCGATGCGCTAAGCATCTTGCCCAGCCCTGCGGACTTTCGTCGCTGCCTGCTGGAGCAGATTGCAGGTGCACGCCATCGCATCACGCTGGTGGCCTTGTACCTGCATCAGGATGAAGCCGGGCAGGAAATCCTCGATGCCCTGCATGCGGCCAAGGCTGCACGCCCCGAGCTGGAAATTGCCGTGGTGGTTGACTGGCTGCGCGCCCAGCGCGGGCTGATCGGTGCCGGCAAACAACCCGGCAACGCGGCCTGGTATCAGGCACAGACCGCAGCACACCCCACCCATGTGCCGATTTATGGTGTGCCGGTACAAACCCGCGAGCTGTTCGGGGTGTTGCACCTCAAGGGCTTCATTGTTGATGACTGTGTGATCTACAGCGGCGCGAGCCTGAACAATGTGTACCTGCACAAGCTCGACAAGTATCGCTTCGACCGTTACCACCTGCTGCACAACAAGCAGTTGGCCGACACCATGCAGCGCTTTGTCGAGCAAGACCTGATCGCGAGCAAGGCTGTGCATCGTCTCGACCTGCCCACATTGCCGACAACCCGAAGCCTGCGCAGCGCCATCGGGGATTTTCGCAGCCACCTGAAAAAAGCCAGCTACGACACCAGCGCCGGGACTGTCGGCCACTTTGGCTTGTCGGTCAGCCCGCTGCTGGGGGTGGGTAAAAACAATCAACTGAGCCGGGTGATTTGCGAACTGATCGCCAGCAGCCAGCAACAGCTGACCATCTGCACCCCGTACTTCAACCTGCCATTGCCGGTGACTCGCGAAATCAACCGGGCCCTGGAACGTGGAGTGCGCATTGATATCGTGGTTGGCGACAAGACCGCCAACGACTTCTATATCCCGCCGAGCGAGCCGTTTCGGGTGATCGCAGCGCTGCCGTATCTGTATGAGCTGAGCCTGCGCCGCTTTGCCAAGAGCCATCAGCGGATGATCGACAATGGCTTGTTGAACCTGCATCTGTGGCGCGAAGGTGACAACACCTACCACCTCAAAGGCATGTGGGTGGATGACCGCTACACCTTGCTGACCGGCAATAACCTCAATCCACGGGCGTTTCGTCTGGATCTGGAAAACGGCCTGCTGATCGACGATCCACGCCGTGAGTTGCTGGAGCCGCGCCGCAAGGAGCTGGAAGCGATCTTCGCCCACACGCAGCGTATCGACAACTTCAAGAACCTGGAAACCCTGGCCGATTATCCGCCAGCGGTGGCCAAGTTCCTGCGTCGTGTCAGCCGGGTGCGGATCGAACGTCTGCTCTACCGGATTCTCTAAACACCTGTGGGAGCGGGCTTGCTCGCGATGGCAGCGCGAGCAAGCCCGCTCCCACAGGGTGCCGAGTCGAGTCGGGTCAGTGCGTTTGGGGGATATACACCACGCTGCCACCCTCACGTTTGTGCATTAACCGGTCGCCGTTGTCCGGCTGGCTGGTGACTGTCTGGTGATCCACGCTCAGATAGCCCAGGGGCAGGGGATCGCCACTACGGTACTGGGCAAAGATCAGCGTGCGTTGCGGGTTGAAATGCTGGCCGCTGGTTTTGTCCAGCCAGGCCATGAACCCGGCACTGTCGCCATCGCGGGGGTAGTCCTGGCTCTGGTCGATATAGAAGAACGGTTCGCCTTCATTCTGCACGTACATGGGCAGTTTGTTGTCGACATCGATCATCACCATGCGCCACTGATTCCAGGGCGCCTGCTCGCTGGCCCGGGCTTTCACGTCCTGGCCGAACTGTATAACCCCACCGCCGCCGTTGGACCAGGGGTAAAACACCCCGAGCACCAACAACAGCAACGTTGCGCTCAAACCGAAGCTGATGTTCCAGCGGCGCAGGCTGGTTTTGCCTTGTGCAAGGCGTCGGGTCACCCACCAGGCAGCCAGTAGCTGGGCCAAAGGCACTAGCGGCAACACGTAATAACTGCGCCGGCTGCCACTGGCGGTGAAAAACACAAACAGCAAACCCAGGCCCCATACCAACCAGCGTGTATTGGGCTCGATCTGACGCCACTGACGCAGGGCAACCCACAGCGCGATCATCCAGAACGGTGCCCAGGGCAAGGTGTACGCCGGCAGGTATATCAGATAGGTGTAAATCGGCCCCATATGATCGAAGGGGTTGAAGAAGCGCACCACGTTTTCACGCAGAACCAACCCCAGCCCGCTCTCGCCATAAGTAGGCGCGCCATACAGGTGTGACAGTACAAAGGGCAGCATGTACACCGCCCCGGCAACGACCAGGGCCAGCAGCAGACGCAGGTTCAGATGGCGCTTCCAGCGTTGTTCGCTCAGCAGGTGAGGCAACAGCACCAGCCCTGGCAGGATAAAGCCGATCAAACCCTTGAGCAGCGAGGTTAATGACAGCAGTAAAAAGAACACGCAATAACGGCTAAAGCGCGTGTCGTCAGGCCCGCGCCAGTACCACCACAGCGCTGCCAACAGGCCGAACAAGGTGAGAATGTCGGCCGTGGCCACCCGTGCCCAGAATACAAAGTAAAAGGTCGTGGCCAGCATCCAGCCAGCAATCAGCCCGGTGCCTTTGCGAAACAGGCGCTCTCCAATCAAATACACCAGCCATACGCTCAGCCATGCGGCAATCACTGAAGACAGACGCAACGACCAATGCCCCAGGCCGCCCATCAGCCCGGCACTGGCCGTGATCAGCCAGTACGAGGGCAGGGGCTTGTCGTAGTAGGGCGAGCCCTTGAGATAAGGGTCCAGGTAATCACCGCTTTGCAGCATCTGCAGGGCGATATTGGCCCAGCGGGTTTCCGGGCCCCACAGCTCCCGTGAACCCAGGCCCAGCAACAAGAGCAGGGCAGATACGGCCAACAACACCAGCAGGGCTTTTTGCTCGCTGTTCCAGCGTTTGATCAGAATCATTCAGGCTGAACCTTGGGGAAGATGAAAATCGCCAGATCACCGCGTTCGTAGCGCTTGCCACCCAGCGGCAGCAGCTCGACTTCGTGGGTTTCCAGCGCCGAATGAACCCGCATGACTACGCCGACCGAGCCGCGTAAACGTGCCTCCTTCATCCAGCGATCGATGTTATCCATATCAACCTGACGCCCGGCTGAATCGGCATAACCCAAACCATATTTAAGCTCACCAGTAGTGTTATAGAGCGTAATTTCAGGTCGGCCCAGGCGCCAGGACAGGGCCGATGCCGCGCCCAGGTCATTGCTGAGCAGCGTACCGGTCTGGCTCAGCTCCTGCACATGTTCGGCAATAAACTGATCGGGCATTTTGCTGTTGACGATCACTCCCGGCATCGCCGCGGGCAACAGCGCCACCAGCACACCCATGCCCACCGCAGGTGCAGCCCACAGCAGCAAAGGGCGCAGGGCTTGCAAGGCATTGCTCAGCAGCCAGCCCAGCAACACGATATAGGCCAGCGACAGGCTGAATACCTCGGTGTTCTCATACACCGGACGACTGAATTGCAGGTAAGCCAGCCCCACCAGCCCGGCCACCGCCAACAGCACATTCAACAGCCCGTTGATACGCAAGGTGCGGCCCTTTGCCTGCTCGATCCATGAAACTACGGCATGGCCCATCAGCAGCGCCAAAGGCAGCAGGCACGGCATGATATAGGTGGGCAGCTTGCCCTTGCTCAGGCTGAAGATTGCCAGTGGCAGCAGCATCCACAACAGCAGATAGCCGATCGCGGGTTGGCGCTTGTGCTTCCAGGCATCGATCAGGGTTTTGGGCAGCAAGGCCGCCCAGGGCAGGCTGGCGGCCAACAGGATCGGCAGGTAGAACCACCAGGGCTGGGTGTGTTGCGCATCGGCCGCGCTGAAACGGCGTACGTGTTCGTTCCAGAAAAAGAACTGCCAGAAGTCCGGCTCCTGATGGTGGATCACCAGCGCCCACGGCAGGCAGACAGCCACTGCAACAAAGATCGCCAACGGGCCATAGCTCAGCACCTCCTTGATGCGTCGCTGCCACAAGGCATAGGGCACGGCGATCAACACGGGCAGTAACCAGGCCAGAAACCCCTTGGTCATAAAGCCCATGCCGCAGGCTATGCCCAGCACGGCCCAGGCGCCGAGGCGGGCACGGCGAGTGGTGCTGTCAAAGGCATACCAGAGTGCCACCAGACTGAGGTTGACCCAGAAGGTGAACTGAGGGTCGAGGTTGGCATACCCGGCTTGCCCGGCCACCAGGCCAAAGCTCATGTAGAGCAGGGCACTGGCAAAACGCTTGCGCGGGTCACGCCACAGGCGCCCGGCAATCAGCCAGGCCAGCCAGACACTCAGCCCGGTACTCAGTGCCGAGGCGATCCGCACGCCAAACAGGTTGTCACCGAATACGGCTTGCCCGATGGCGATCATCCAGTAACCGGCAATCGGCTTCTCGAAATAGCGCAAACCCATAAAGTGCGGGGCCACCCAGTTGCCGCTGTGGAGCATGTCCTGGCCGATCTGGGCGTAGCGGGTTTCGTCGGGTATCCATAAGCCGTGGGTCATCAGCGGCAACAGATAAAACACTACAAACGCCAGGATCAATCCGGGTATTGCCCAGCGCTCAAGATCTTGAGTGCGGGTATTGCGAGGTACAACGCCAGCCATGCTTTCCATCTGCGCGCCTGTTATCGACGTAAGTGATGGCCGGCACGTTAATCGGGAGCAGGTGGCAGGGAGGTGAAGCCGATGTGAAAAAAATGCGGGTCAAACGGGGGTTACACCCGGCGGTGTCGCGCATGGCCACCAGTAGGTGATTGCCCATAGCGCAAAGCGCTGAATCCGCCAGAAATCAGACCTGTGTCGATTTGTCGCATGCCTTGCTGCATCCCGCGGTTTTACGGGCTGTCGGCGTTGCCATGCACCATTTAGGGGCATGACTGCCGTGCGACAGACCTGCGACAGTGGTAAATTCTGTGCCCATGCAACACGTCTACCCCACAGCAATCGTGCGCGCCGAGCCGGTCACTCCAGGCATCGGGCAGCGTACCCACCTGCCTGATAATGCGCAGGTTAAAGGCCTTTTTCGTTGGAAAAGGCCGCTTAAAGGAACCTGACATGAATGATTTACTGACTCGCCGCCGCGTAGTCACTGGCCTTGGCTTGCTCAGCCTGGGTTTGCTCGCAGGTTGCGACCCCGGCAGTGGTTTGTCATACAAATACGGCAAAGACCTCAGCAATGAAATCCTGGGGCGCAAGTTCAAGCTCAGGGATGCCCAAGGCAACGAGATGATGCTGGGCAGCTTTCGCGGGATGATGCCGATGATTTTCTTCGGCTTTACCCAGTGCCCGGCCGTGTGCCCGACTGCTCTGGCCCGCGCCGCCCAGGCGAAGAAAATGATGGGCCCCGACGGTGACCGCCTGCAAGTGGTGTTCATCACCCTGGACCCGGAACGTGACAAACCGGCGATGCTCGATGCCTATGTAAAGGCTTTCGACCCGAGCTTTATTGCCTTGTCCGGCACCCTGGAAGAAACCGCGGCCACGGCTAAAGAGTTCAAGGTGTTTTACGAAAAGATCCCAACGGGTGATTCGTACACCCTGTCGCACACAGCAACCAGCTTCGTTTTCGATTCCCGTGGTGTGTTGCGTCTTGGCCTGTCGCCTTCGCTGTCAGCCAAGCAGTGTGCCGAAGACCTGCTCACCGTGATGTCAGTCTGCTGATCCTACGTACTTTGGAATGAGCCAAACCTATGAAGCCTGTTAAGTATCTACTGTTGTCACTGTTGGGCATGAGCCTGCACGTTTCTGCGCAAACCGTTGTTGATGACGCCTGGGTACGCGCCACCGTGGCCGGTCAGCCTTCGACCGGTGCCTTTATGCACATTACCTCGAGCACAGACAGCAAGCTGATTGAAGTCCGCTCCCCCGTGGCCAAGACCGTACAGATCCACGAATCGAAAATGCAAAACGACGTGATGAGCATGCAGCCAGTGACATCGGTAGCCTTGCCGGCGGGCAAAAGCGTGGCTATCGAACCTGAGGGCTACCATGTGATGCTGATTGACCTGGTCAATCAGGTCAAAGCCGGTGATCAAGTGCCCTTGACCCTGATTGTTGAAGACAGCAAAGGGATCAAGGAGCAAATTGAGGTCAAGGCCGAGGCGCGTGCACTCAACAGCATGCCGATGCACCATGATCATGGTTCGATGCACTAAAGTTTTCCTGTAGTCGCTGCCGAGGAACGAAGGCTGCGATCGGGCGTGCAGCGCTGGTAAACCTTGAGCACCCGGTGTGCCAGTTGACTTGTTTTGCCGCCGCTGCGCGTGCGATCGCAGCCTCGCTTCGCTCCTCAGCGACTACAGTGTCATAGGCGGTTACTGATCAAAACCGCCCCGTTAGCGGGTATTCGACCGCAAGGCGTATCTGGTCCGTATCCAGTTCGGCCTGTGCGGTGTTGCCGCGATGAACGTTGTGTCGCAATGACATGATGGTGCCCTTGGCCGCGCCGCTCTGCACCACATAGCGCGCTTCCATATCCCGCTCCCAGTGTTTCCCGCCTTTGCCATAGCCCAGATACGCATAGCCGCCCCGCGGGTCAACGTGGCTGCCGTCGATCTGGCTGCCACGTACATAAGCGGCGCTGAATACCAGTCCCGGCATGCCCCAGGGGGTCATCGCCAGGTCGTAGCGCGCTTGCCATGATTGTTCGTTGGGGGCGTTGAAGTCAGACAGCTGCACTGCATTGGTCAGGAAAATCGCCCCTCGGGTCACGTAGTCAAAAGGCGTATCGCCGTGCACTTTTTGATAGCCCAGGCTGAAGCTGTGCGGGCCCTGGGCGTAGGTGCTCAACAGGCTCCAGGTGGTGTTGTCGATATTGCCCGACAGCGCCTTCCCTTCATCAGTAGTGCGGTACAGGTTGAGGTTTAGCGACAGCGAGCGGTTCTCATCAAGCGCGTGGCTGAAGACGGCGCCCAGGTAGTGCTGGTTCCAGGTGTCTTCGTAGCGTGAGCTGTAGAGGCTGGCGCTGAAATTTTTGCCAGGGGTATACACCAGGCCTGCGAGGTCGAATGCATCGCCCTTGGGGCCGTTGGAATAATTGACCACAAACCCCTGATCATGACTGCTGGCGTTGCGATCGGTGCTCCCGGTGAAATGCCCGCCGACCATTTTCAGGGCATTGAACTCGTTGCTGGTGAGGAACGCGCCGGTGGCGGTTTCCGGCAACAAGCGGCTGTCGGATGAGCTGAAAACCGGAGTCTTGACCCGTTGTTCACCGTAGGACAGCACCGTATTGGACATGCGCAGTTTGAGCGCCGCGCCGCCGCGCCCGTAGTTGTCCTTGGGATAGCCGTCGTTATCCAGGCCCAGCAGGCGAGCCTTGCCGGCACGACCGCCACCGCTGTCCAGCTTGAGGCCCATATAGGCGTGGGCATCCACCCCGACACCGATCAGGCCCTGGGTAAAACCTGACTGCAAGGTGCCCATCAAGCCGTAGGCCCATTCTTCGGCATAGCCATTGCGTTCGGTGCGTGGTTTGTAAGCATTGCGTGCGCCGCTGTTGCTGGCACCGTGGCGATACTCACGGCTGTCGTAGACCGTACGGTTGACCAGGCTCCAGGTACTGTCTTCGATAAAGCCCTTGGCCTGCTCCTGGGCCGACTCCGCCAACGCCAGGGGGCTGGCGAGGGCGATCAGGATAGCGGAGCGCGTGCGCACGGTACTCATTTCGCCACCTGCTGTGCTTGCAGGGTTGCAGCCAGGCGGTCAAGCGCGCGTTTGGGCAGCGTGGCGGGTAGCACCGGGAGCTCTGCAGCAGGTTCGCCCACCTGGATCAGCATGACCATACCCATGGCCAGGTGCGGGGTGCATTGAATACCGTAGAGGCCGGGCACGCTGAAGGTTTGCTCCACCTCCTGATTGATCTTGCCCTTGAAGGGTTGTGCGCCGTCAGGCAGCAGCTCGGGCATTGTCGCGGCATTATGGCCGCTTTGTGTGGGGATGAACTTGACTGTGTCGCCAGGGGCGATCCGCAGGTAATCCGGTTCATAGACCATTCCGGCATTGGCGCTGCGGGTGAGCATTTTCACTTCGTGGGTTTGTGCCAGCGCCGAGGTGCAGAGCAGGGCGGTGGTCAACAGCAGGGTCAGGGATGCAATACGCATGGTGTGCTCTCTTAAATATAGTATTCAAACGCGCATGCGCAGGATCTGCGCGCCGTCAAATGGATCGGTCAGGTAGTGCGCCTGTACCCCGAATGTGGCCTGCAGCCGTTGTGGGGTCAGGACTTCAAGGGGTTTGCCCAGTGCAATCAAACGGCCGTGTTGAAGAATTGCCAGGCGATCACAACTCAGGGCCTGATTGAGATCGTGCAGGGCAATCAGGGTGGTCACGGGCAGGGCCTGTACGGTTTTTAAAATGGCCAGTTGATGCTGGATATCCAGATGATTGGTGGGTTCATCCAGCAGCAGGATTTGCGGGCACTGCGCCAGAGCCCGAGCGATATGCACGCGTTGGCGCTCACCCCCCGAGAGTCCGCGCCAGGTGCGGTTGCGCAGATGCGTCGCATCCACATCGGCCAGCGCCTGCTCGACAATCGCCGTGTCGTTGGCCGACCACGGGCTTAGCGCCGACAGCCAGGGTGTACGGCCCAGGGCAACAGCATCGAACACGCCGATGGCGTCATGGGTGTCGGCATGTTGTTCAACCACCGTCAGTGTTTGCGCAATAGTGCGCTGGCTGATTTTGCGCAGCGGTTGCCCGTGCAGTAACACCTGGCCCTGGCCGGGCACCCGCAGGTTGGCCAGCAGCTTGAGCAATGAAGACTTGCCCGAACCATTGGGCCCGACAATCCCCAGGGTCTCGCCGCGCTGCACACTGAGGGTGATGCCCTGCAACAGTTGGGCATCACCCAGGCGGTAACTCAGGTCGCTACAGCTCAGCACTGTCATCGCGCATGCCTCCTGCCGATCAGGATTAGCGCAAATACCGGTGCGCCCACCAGGGCGGTGACCACGCCGACGGGGATCACCTGGCCTTTTATCAAGGTGCGTGACAGTACATCGGCGGCGATCAGGAACAAGGCTCCGCCCAGGGCGCTGGCGGGCAGCAGGCGGCCATGCCCGGTACCGGCCAGCAGGCGCACAGCGTGGGGGATGACCAGCCCGACAAAGCCGATGGAGCCGACAATCGACACCATCACCGCCGTGACCAGCGCCGCACAACTGATCAGCAACAACTGCACCCGGCGCACCGGGATGCCCAGTGAAGCCGCCGAGTCGGCGCCAAAGGTGAAGGCATCCAGCGCGCGCCGGTGCCACACGCATATAACCAGCCCCAACACTGCCGCAGGCACTGCCATCCATACCGAAGGCCAGCGCACGCCACTGAGGTTGCCGAGCAACCAGAACATGATCCCGCGGGCCTGCTCGGAGCTGGCCGATTTGGTGATCATGAAGGCCGTGATTGCGTTGAACAACTGCGAGCCTGCGATACCTGCCAGGATGATCTGGGCACTGGTGCCGGTTGGCCCGCTGACCCGTGCCAGCAAAATAACCAGGGCGAAGGCGCAAATCGCTCCGGCGAAGGCCCCGGCCGACAGTGACACAGCCCCCGCGCCCAACCCCAGCACCGCCACCAGCACGGCACCGGTCGAAGCACCGGCGGAAATCCCCAGCAGGTAGGGGTCGGCCAGCGGGTTGCGCAGCAACGATTGCAACACCACGCCACAGGTGGCCAGCCCCGCACCGCAGGCCGCCGCTACCAGGGCACGGGTCAGGCGGTAGTTCCAGACAATCCCTTCGTCAATCGGGTCCAGCACATACCCGGCCCCCCACAACTTGTTGGCCAGAACCTGCAGCACCACTGCGGGTGCGATCGGGGTTTCACCGATGGCAACTCCGGCGAGCACTGCCAGCAGCAGTGCTGCACAGGCCGCGAAGACAAGTATCAACCGTGCAGTCATTTAGACAGGTCGTGTTGGCTGATGGCAGTGGCGAGTGTTTCGATACCGTCGAACAGGCGCAGGCTGGCCTGCATGGCATGGGCATCGAGGACGATGACGCGGTTGTTTTTCACAGCATCCATATTGCGGGTTACCGGGTCGGTACGCAGGAACTCGAGTTTTTTCTCGACGTCATCTGCCGGGAAACGTCGACGATCCATGCGTGCGATCACCAAAAATGTCGGGTTGGCCTTGGCCAGGGTTTCCCAGCCAACGGTTGGCCACTCCTCATCGGACTCCACGACATTACGTACGCCCAGGGTGTTGAGCATAAAGTCGGGGATGCCTTTGCGTCCGGCAACATAGGGGTCGATATCCATGTCCGCACTGGAGAACCAGAACAACGCGCTGGTGGAACTCAGGTCCTTGCCCTTGAGCGAGGCAACGGATTTTTCCAGGCTGGCTTTGAGCTGATTGTTGAGTTGTTCGCCACGCTGCTGCACATCGAAGATTTCGGCCAGCTGGCTGATGCTCTTGTACACACTGCCTATGCTGAACGGCTGCATGCGTGTGCCGTCGGCGCCGACCAGGTTGTCCTTGCCCTCACAGTCCGAAGGCATCAGGTAAGTCGGGATATTCAGTTCGGCAAACTGCTCACGGGTACCCACTACACCCTGCGGGCCCACCATCCACTCCAGTTGCACGGCCACCAGCTCCGGGCGCTTGCCAATGACGGCTTCAAAGCTCGGGTCATTGTCGGCCAGGCGCTCAACCTTGTCGTTCTGTGCCTGGTATTGCACAGGGACATCGTTGAACCACAGCGAAGTACCCACCAGCCTGTCACCCAGCCCCAGGGCATAGAACATTTCGGTGCCGGCCTGGCCGATGGTTACCGCGCTTTTCGGGGCATGTTGAAATGTCAGTGGGCTGGCGCAGTTCTGCAGGGTCAGGGGGTATTGTGTGGGGGCCGCATGGGCCAGTGCCGGCAAGGCCAGGGTAGCCATGAGGGCAGCAACGCGGTGCAACAGCATGATGCAATCTCCATTTGATCGTACACGAGGCACAGGTGCACGGTCGGGAATGCATCATCGGGTACTGCTGCAACAACAGTACAAAGCAGGATGCCTCCCCGGACACCCCGCCGGTTAGTGTGTGGACTTTGCCGGCAGGTCTCCTGACTGATGGGTCATCGCTTGCGCCAGCCTTCCCGGGGGTTAACCCAGTGGCAATCTTGGCGCAGGCTCGTCATCTACAGTTGCGGGGGCAGTTCCGTTGGGTGCTGTAAAAGCACTGCGGATTCCCTTTTAACCCCCCGCGAGGGGGGGACCGGCGCCGGGATGATAATCGATCCTGTTTGTTAAAGGGGGGGCGCCGTCAGAATCAGAAATACTTGAGCCAGGTAATATCCCGGCGCCGGGCTTTCAAATTGGCGAACCAGCGCACCGGTAAATACAGGAAAATGGCCAGTAACACTGCGGTTAACCACACCGAGCCGATGCTGTCGAAACCGAAATAATCGCCTTGATTCAAACCAAACAGGGCAACGCTGGCCAGGTACAGCACTTTGAGTGCATACAAATGCAACAGATAGAAAAACATCGGCGCTGCGCCAAATACGGCCAGGGTGCTGATCCATGTGCGTTGTTGTAACCGCTCAAAAGCCAGCAGCAACAACAGGCCAACGCCCAGGGTCAAGGCCAGAAACAACAGGGAAGGCGGGTACTTGGTGATGTTGAAAAAGCTCATCAGGGTCTGTGTGGTATCGGCATGGCTGGCCCAGGGCGCCTCGCCGTAACCGTTGAACAAACGCAGCGCAACAAAACCGAGCAGGGCACCGCTGCCTGCGAGCAATAGATAGCGCTGGCGCAAGGCTGCCGGGGCGGAGCGGGCAAACCAGGGCCCCAGGCAATAGCCCAGTGCGATTACACCGATCCACGGCAATACCGGATAGGAGGTGCGCATGCGCAAGCTGTCACCCACTTCAATCCAGCCGCGATCATGCAAAATCGCCCAAGGCACATGCATCACTGACCCCGGAGCAAAATGCAGGGTATCAAGCAGGTTGTGCCCGGCGATTATCACCAGGCCGAGTACCAGCAGAACCGGGCGTGGCAGCCACACCAGGGCGGCAAGGGCGATCATGCTGACGCCAATGGCCCAGATCACCTGCATGTAGATCACCGACGGCGGCAATTGGAAAGTCCAGGCAAAGTTGACCAGGGTAAATTCCAGCACCACCAGAAACAGCCCGCGCTTGAACAGAAACGCCGATACATCACGCTTGCCCTGATATTTTTCGCCATACAGATACGCCGACAGACCGGTCAGCAAGACAAACACCGGCGCACAGATATGGGCCAGGGTGCGACTGAAAAACAGGGCTGGGTCGGTGATCTCGATATTCATCGGGTCGGCCACTTGCCGGTGCAGAAAGAACGTCTCGCGCACATGGTCAAGCAGCATGAACAGAATCACCAGCCCGCGCAGGGCATCGATGGACAGCAGGCGCTGATTCAAGGAGGGAGTAGGGGCAGTCATTGAGGGTCACAGGCAAGGGAATGTTATAAGGCACTGATACAATATAACATTTCTCTCTGCGCTGTCACCCCTTTGGGAAATATTCGCAATGGCTGGATGCATCTAGCGCCGTACTTTCACCGACATCGTCATTTTTCGGGGCGGATCAAACAACGCTGGTCAGGCCTCCGTCCACAAACAGGGTTTGACCGTTGATAAAGTCCGAAGCCGGCGAGGCCAGAAACACCGCCGCGCCGCACAATTCGTCAACCCGCCCCCAGCGACCTGCCGGAGTGCGCTTGCACAGCCACTCGGAAAACTCCTGGTTGTCGACCAGTGCGCGGTTCATCTCAGTGGCAAAGTAGCCCGGGGCCAGGCCATTGGCCTGGATGCCATGCCGTGCCCACTCGGCGCACATGCCTTTGGTGAGCATTTTCACTGCCCCTTTGGAGGCGGCATAAGGGGCGATGGTCGGGCGTGCCAGCTGGCTTTGCACCGAGCAGATATTGATGATCTTGCCGCGACCACGGGCAATCATGTGCCGCGCCACGGCCTGGGACACATGGAACACCCCGTCCAGGTTGGTGCGCATCACATCGTGCCAGTCGCTGGCGCTGAAATCCTCCAGCGGCGCGCGACGCTGAATCCCGGCGTTGTTGACCAGAATATCGATGGCGCCGACATCGGCCTCAAAGGAGTTGATCGCGGCAAGCAACTGCTCGCGGTCAGTCACATCGAATGCCACGGCTTCAGCCTTCAGGCCTTCGTCACGCAATTGAGCGGCAACAGCGCGGGATTTTTCGATATTGCGAGTGTTGATCACCACGGTAGCCCCGGCAGCGCCCAGGCCGCGGGCCAGCTCCAGGCCGATACCCTGGCCCGATCCGGTGATCAGGGCCCGATGCCCCCCAAGCTGGAAGCTATTAATACTGAATGACATGGTGTTCTCCACAAATGGCCGTTTGTTATTTTGAGCGGCCCTGTGGTTACTTCACCTCAGGCTAAAGGTGCAGTCCAATCGTCATTGCTGATCTCGTAATCAATATTTTTGATATTGGCATTGGAACGTACTGCAGCGCGGGCTTGTCCATTAAGCCTGTACTCCCATACGTTGAGGTGAACATGCGCAGCTTGATTTCTGCATCGATAGTGGCTGGTTTTTTGTGTGCCCTGCCTTACGCAGCGCAGGCTGACGATGCCAAGCCAGGTGACTGCAAGCCAGGGCAGATATTGGCCGAATCCATGGACCTGAGCAGTTGCTATGGCCACGGTGACAAGGCACCGGATCAATACATCCGGGACGACGTTGCGATCATGGACTGGAAATCCAAAGGGCTGCCCAAACCTGAAGAGCATGAGCAATGGGTGCAAATCAGCGGGCATTATGTGCTGGTCAATCGGGTCAATGCGGTGATCAAGGAGATCCGCACAAAAGATGCCAAGGTACTGCGCAAGTAACGCCTGCTACCCGGGCAAGCCGGCTCCCACAGATTGCGCTGCTGGCAATCAGGGTGGGAGCGAGCTTGCTCGCGATGATGTCAACGCCAATCAGCTTTAACCCGCTGCGCGGCCATGGGCTGCCGTGGCCAGTTGCCCGGTATCGACGCGTACAAAAATCGAGTCGCCCACCGCCGTCAGTACATCCCCGGCATAGACCTCGCAGATGATCCGCGTTTTGCGTCCCACGTCGCCTTCCACCTTCGCCCGCAGGGTCAGCGGCACGCCCATGGGCGTCGGCTTGATAAATTTGATTCCCAGGTTGCCCGTTACGCAATTGATCCGCGGCAGGCTGGCGGCATCGCGCTGTTCCATGCGGTAGTGATACGCCATGGCCGTCCAGTTCGAATGGCAGTCCACCAGCATGGCGATCATGCCGCCGTATACCAGCTCAGGCCAGCCGCAATACTTGGCATCGGGCAGGTGCTCGGCAATCACATGCACACCGTCTGCGTGCCAGAAGCTCTTGATATGCAGGCCGTGGGGGTTGTTGCTGCCGCAGCCATAACAAACGCCTTGCGGCGCCGCTGAGTCTTGCAAGGAAGTAGTCAACTGAGACATGTCCGATCATCCATAAAAAATGCAGCCTTTACGTTAACGTAAAGTAAGGGGCGGTTGCAGCATTTGCGTTAGCATCGCAGCGCAGCAATACCCATGGGCCATCGTGGCTCTCCCAGGGTCTGCATCGCAGGCAAGCCAGCTCCGACACGTTCTGTGATGTCATGCCTCCCTCAGGGTTCAACCACCTCCCGGTGATGGGCAGTGCCGATAAACATGTACATCGCCGGCACCATGAACAGCGTCAGCAGGGTGCCAATGGACAGCCCTGCGAAAATGACCAGGCCCATGTCATGGCGCCCTGCAGCACCGGCACCGGAAGCCCATACCAGCGGCACTACGCCCAGTACCATGGCGGCCGTGGTCATCAGGATTGGCCGCAGCCGTACGCCGGCGGCTTCTTCAATGGCCTCACGCTTGCTGCGGCCTGCGCGTTGCAGTTCATTGGCAAATTGCACGATCAGGATCCCGTGTTTGGTGATCAGCCCCAGCAACGTCACCAGGCCCACCTGGGTATACACATTGATCGAGGCAAAACCCATGGTGATAAAAGCCAGCGCACCAAACAGTGCCGGCGGCACCGAGAACAGGATCACCACCGGATCGCGAAAGCTCTCGAACTGGAAGGCCAGCGCCAGGTAGACGATCAAAATCGAGAACATCAGCAAGCCGACAAAACCACCTGACTCTTGCATGAACTGACGCGACTCACCGGAAAAGTCCGAGGTGTAACCCGAGGGCGCAATATTGCTCAGAATGGTGTTGAGCTTTGCCAGCAACTCGCCCTGGGACACGCCGCTGACGCCCGAGAGGGTCGCCGAGTTCAACTGCTGGAAGTGGTTGATCGACTCGGGTTGGGTCGAGGTTTCGATATGCGCCACGGTGCGCGCCGGAATCATCACACCGGCGGGCGTACGGATGTAGTAATCGAGAATCTGCCCGGGGTTGAGCCGGTCAACCTGCAGCACTTGCGGGATGACCTTGTATGAGCGCCCGGCGGTTGAGAAGTAGTTTACGTAGTTGCCACCCAAAGCCGCGGACAGGGCGGCACCGACATCAGCCTGGGTCATGCCCAGCGCAGCAATTTTTTCCCGGTCGACTACCAGTCTGGCCTGCGGCTTGTCCAGTTTCAGGTCCATGTCGGCAAACCAGAACAGTTGTTGTTTCTGAGCCTCAGCCATTACCGCCTGAGCCACTTCGTTGAGGTTCTCTACCGAGTCGGTGGTGGTGATCACAAACTGCACCGGCAAGCCCTGGGCGCCTGGCAACGAAGGCAATGGAAAGGCGGCGACGGTGGCCCCCGGCACTTGATTCCATTTTTTCTGCAGGTCCATGATCAGCTCGGCCTGGGAGCGGGTGCGTTCGTTCCAGGGCTTGAGCAAGACCCCGCCCAGGCCCTGATTGAGGGCAGGCAGCCCGGTCAGCTGGAACATTTGCGCGTATTCAGGTTCCTTGTTGGCGATCTGGAACGCCTGGTCGGCGATGCGCTCCATCTGCTGGGGCGCTGCCGTCGGCGGGCCTTTGATCATCATAAACACCAGCCCCTGGTCCTCGGTCGGTGACAGTTCGCTCTTGGCGGTCATGCCACTGGCGGCAACCAGCACAAACAGGACAAAACCAAATGTCACCAGCACTGGCCAGACGTCCAGGCCAGCGGACAGGACGCGATGGTAACGCCGGCGCAGCCAGTCAAAGTATTGATCGAGCCTGCGCGCGAAGCGACCTTCATCCTGCCCGGATTTCAACAACCGGGAGGTCATCATCGGCGACAGCGTCAAGGCCACCACCGCCGACACGGTTACCGCACCGGCCAGGGAAAAACAGAACTCCTTGAACAGTGCCCCCGTCAGGCCGCTGCGTAGCCCGATCGGCACGTAGGCGGCAATCAACACGACGGTCATCGCAATGATCGGGCCACCCAGTTCCCGCGCCGCCACCAGTGCGGCTTCAAATACACTTTTGCCTTGCTCCTTGATATGCCGGTCAACGTTTTCCACCACGATAATTGCGTCGTCCACCACCAGGCCAATGGCGAGAACCAGTGCAAGCAAGGTCAGCAGGTTGATCGAATAACCCAGCAGGTACATGACAAAGAATGTGCCGACCAACGACAGCGGTATCGCCACCAGAGGCACGATCACGGCTCGGAAGGAACCGAGGAACAGGTAAATGACCACTGACACAATGACCATGGCTTCGGCCAGGGTCTTGACCACCTCGACAATCGACGTGTTGATGAACGCCGTAGAGTCGTAGACGATTTCGCCGCGCACGCCGGCAGGCAATTGCGCCTGCAGTTCGGGGAAGGCGTTGCGCACGCTGGTGGCGACGCTGAGGATGTTGGCATTGGGCGCTGCCTTGATACCGATAAACACCGAACGTTTGCCGGAAAACGCCACGCTGCTGTCGTAGCTTTCTGCGCCCAGGGTCACGGTCGCGACATCTTCCAGGTACACCAGGGCATCGTCGTTGTTCTTGATCACCAGCCGTTTGAATTCATCCACCGTGTGCAAGTCGGTGCCTGCCGTCAGGTCGACCGTGACCATCTGCCCTCGGGTCGAACCGACGGCAGATAAGTAGTTATTGTTGGCCAGTGCCGTGGCTACGTCCTGGGCGGTGACGTCATGGGCGGCCAGTTTGTCCGGGTCCAGCCAGGCGCGCAGGGCGAACTGGCGCCCGCCGAGGATTTCTGCGGTTTGCACGCCCTGGATCGAGTCGAGCTTGGGTTTGACCACCCGCACCAAGTAGTCGGTGATGTTATTGGTGGGCAGGGTGTCGCTGTAGAACCCCAGGTACATGGCATCCGTGGTTTGCCCGACCGCGACAGATAGCACCGGCTCCTGGGCCTGGGCCGGTAGCTGGTTTTTCACCGAGTTGACCTGGGTGTTGATCTCGGTCAGGGCCTTGCTGGCGTCGAAGTTCAGCCGCAGCGTGGCGGTGATGGTCGAGACCCCGGTAATGCTCGACGACGACAGATAATCGATGCCCTGGGCCTGGGCGATCGCCGACTCCAGCGGCTGGGTGATAAAGCCGGCGACTGTGGCCGCATCGGCACCGTAGTAGGCGGTTGTAATGGTCACGACCGCATTTTCGGTGCGCGGCCATTGGTTGACGGGCAGCTCGAAAATCGAACGCAGCCCCAGGATGAGAATAAACAGCGAAACCACCACGGCCCAGACCGGGCGCTGAATAAAGATATCGGTGAGCTTCATGGGTCACCTTTAGTGTTCTTGAGGCGTTGGTGCCGCATCGTTGAGCGGCGCGGCACTGTTATCGATCTGCACCGGCGAGCCATTTTTGAGTTTCATCTGGCCACTGGTGATCAACAGGTCGCCTTCCTTAACGCCGGACAGGATGGCGACCTGATCGCCACGGGTCGGTCCAGTCTTGATAAAGGTCTGTTGCGCCGTGAGTACGTCTTCACCCTTGTCGTTCTTGCTCGACAACGCGATAAAAACGGTGGTGCCGTAGGGGTTATAGGTGACCGCTGTCTGTGGCACGGTCAGGTAGCGCAGCACCGCCCCCGAGTCGACAACCGCACGGGCAAACATGCCAGGCACCAGTTTTTTGCCGGGGTTGGCAACGCTGGCTTCGACCGTGACGTTGCGCGTGGTCGGGTCGAACCGGGTGTCGATGGTACTGACCTGCCCCGTGAAGGTCTGATTGGAGAGACCGTCGGCGCTCACCGAAACTTTTTGCCCGACGACAATCGCTTCCAGTTGGGTCTGGGGCACGTTGAAGTCGATGTAAATGGGGTCGAAGGTCTGCAGCGTGGCGATTTTATCGCCCGGGTTGAGGTATTGCCCGGGGTTGACGGCGGTAATCCCGATACGTCCGGCGAAGGGGGCGCGAATGGTTTTTTTCGCCACCAGTGCGCGCTGCTGCTCTGCAGCGGCCAGCTTGGCTTTAAGGTCGGCGCTGTCGCTGTCCACTTGTGCCTGGGACACGGCGTTGACCGCCAGTTGCGCGCGGTCACGCTTGAGAACAATGGCAGCCAGGTCCGCCGTGGCTTCCAGCGAGTGGAGCTGGGCGATGTCCGAGTCGGCATTCAATTGCACCAGCAGCGCCTGGTCTTGCACCTCCTGGCCCGGAGTAAAACCGACACTGCGCACAATACCGCCCACTTCGGTGGTCACATCCACCCCGCGCACGGCCTTCATCGAGCCGATAGCGGAGACCGTTGGCTGCCAGTCGTCAAACGGCACCTTCAGGGCCGTGACCACGGCGGCGGGCAAGGGCTGTTTCGACTGGGCAATCATTGCTGAAATCTGGGTGAACTTGACCCCGGCGATGATCGCCACGATGACCAGCACGACCACAACCATGATGATCATCGGCCGCCACAGCCGACGCTTGCGCGGACCGCCGGGTGCGGTGGGCTCGGGAGGCGGGGCAGAGGCAGTCTTGTCATCAGCCATGGGGGTACTCGCTGTATCAGTGAGCCGGTCAGTCGAACCGGGTGGGGGCGGCAGGCACGGTCTTGTTATGGGCCGGCATCAGTTCTTCCCGGGTTGGCAGGCCGAAGCGGTCAGGGCGACCCTGGGTGCCAGGGTCAACGTCGCGGCGATTCCACCAGCCGCCGCCCAGCGCCTGGAACAGTGCTGCGCTATCGCTGTAGCGCACGGCCTGGGCCTGGACCCGGGTGAGTACGGTGTTCTGGTAGGTTTGCTGCGCCGTGAGCAGGTTGATATAAGCCACTGCACCCAGGCGATACTGCGCCTGCACCAGCGCAAGGCTGGCCTGGGCCGAGTGCTCCGCAGCCACTTGCTGCTTGAGCGCCTCGGCATCGGCCTCTAGCGCCCTGAGCGCGTTGGCCACATCCTGGAACGCGGCAATCACCGTACCGCGGTACTGCGCCGCGGACTGGTCATACGCCGCCACAGCCGCCCGTTTACGGTGTTCCAGCGCACCGGCATCGAACAGCGGTTGGGCGATACCCCCTACCAGGCTCCACACGCCCGAGCCTGCGGAAAACAGCTTGCTGCCACTGGCCACCGAGGAACCCAATGAGCCGGTGATGCTGAACTGCGGCAGTTGATTGGCCACCGCCACGCCAATATCGGCACTCGCCTCATGCAGTTGCGCCTCTGCGGAACGCACGTCCGGGCGCTGGCCGACGAGTGCCGAGGGCAGGCTTAGCGGTAACTCTTGCGGCAGATGCAGGGAGGCCAGGGTGAAACGCTCGCCCTTGTCCTGATTGGGGAACCTGCCCAGGTAGGCCATCAACTGGTTACGGGTTTGCGCCAACTGCTTTTGCAATGGCGCCAGAGTCGCGCGGGTCTGCGCCAGGGCGGTTTGCTGGGTCAGCACATCGGTATCGCCAATCGCGCCGAGGCGCCGCTGCGCCTGCAACAGGTCGAGCTGGTCGCTCTGTAGCTGGATGATTTGCCCGGTCGCCGCGATCTGATCGCGCAGGGACGCCAGATTGACTGCGGTATTGACCACATTGGCAGTGAGCGTGAGGTAGGTGGCCTCCAGCGCAAAGCGCTGGTATTGGGCCTGCGCTGTGGAAGATTCGATTTGCCGGCGCGTACCGCCAAAGACATCCGGCGCATACGACACATTCAGGGATGCGGAGCTCAGGGTCAGAATCGGCGCAGACGCAGCGCCGGTACTGGCCCCGGAGACCTTCTCACGGGTTTTCGACAGGTTGGCGCCCACCGAGGGAAACAATGACGCCTGATCGGCATAGACCCGCTCATTGGCCTGACGCAAGGCTGCTTGTGCGGCGCTGACATTGGGGTTGGCGCGCAACGCTTCTTCAACCAGTGCGTTCAACTCCGGCGAGCGGAACAGTGTCCACCATTGCCCGGGGATATCCATGCCGGCGATCAGCCGTTGCGCGGCGCCTCCTGCGGCGATATCGGCCTGCGCGGTGGTGGTAAATGCCTGTTTTGCGTAGTCGGCGTGCGCAGCCAACTCGGGCCGTACGAAGTCCGGCCCCACGGTACAACCGGCGAGGGCAATCATCAGCAAACTCAGCGGCAAACGCCGGGACATCCAGCAGCCCTCCTGAAAGGGCACGTAGTGACTGGCTTCAAGTCACGTTGGCAGGTGGATTGAACGTTAATCCAGGCGCGTGATAACTGCCAATAGAAGAAACCTTGGCCAGCCCGGGTTATGCGCGGTTCGAGACTATCCTGGCGGCCCCGATTGCCCGGTGAGCAAGCAATGGCGGCCCAATCGTCCACATGGACGAGGCGCCCGGCGCAAGGACCGGGCTAGCTTTCGGTTCGGGCGTTGTGCAGGCCCTTGTTCAGTTGAGGAGGCATCCATGAGTTGTGCAATTTCTGCCGTCGAAGGCCTGTCGGCCCTGTTGTTTGAACAAAAAGCCGCGTTCAACGCCCAGGGCGCCGTCAGTGCTTCACTACGTCGCGCGCGGATCCAGCGGGTGATCGACATGCTGGTGGATCATCATCCGGCGCTGGTCGACGCGATGGATGCCGATTTCGGCGGTCGTCCACGCGGGTTCTCGTTGATGAATGACGTACTGGGTGCACTGGGTTCCCTCAAGCACGCCCGCGACCATCTTGAAGGCTGGATGCAGGATGAACCGCGGCAGGTTTTCAGCCCTTATGACCAGCTCGGCGCCCAGGCCTGGGTGATGTACCAGCCCAAGGGTAGCGTGGGCATTCTGGGCACCTGGAATGCGCCGCTGTACACACTGCTCAGCCCGCTGGCGTCGGCGCTGGCGGCCGGTAACCGGGCCATCCTCAAGCCCTCGGAAGTGGTACCGCGCACGGCTGCGCTGGTATCCAGACTGATTGGCGAACTGTTCGACCCGCTGGAGGTGGGGGTCGTCACCGGTGACGCCGATATGGCCCAGGCCTTTACCGCACAACCCTTCGACCATCTGGTATTTACCGGCAGCACCGAGGTGGCTCGCTCGGTGATGCGCAACGCGGCACAAAACCTGGTGCCGGTGACCCTGGAGCTTGGCGGCAAGTCGCCGGTGATCGTGGCCCGCAGCGCCGACCTGGACACGGCGGCGTTTCGCATTGCCCTGTCCAAGACCACCAACAGCGGTCAGGTCTGCATCAACCCGGACCTGGTATACGTTCCACGTGAGCAGCTGGAAGGCTTTATCGAGGCCTTTGCCAGCGCTTACCGCAGGTTTGTGCCCGAGGTCAGCGACAACCCGGATGTGGTCGCAGTGGTCAACCTCCGGCACCTGGCCCGGGTCGAAAACCTCGTTAGCCAGGCCCGCCAGGCAGGTGCCCGGGTGCTGAGCCTGCCCTATGCCCTGGCGGCAGATGGGCAAAACCGTCGGCGCCCGCTGCAACTGGTCATCGACCCGCCTCAAGACAGCCTGATCATGCACGAAGAAATCTTTGGCCCGGCCATGGTGGTACTGCCGTATGACGAGGTTGACCAGGTGATTGCGCAAATCAACGCGCGACCACGACCGCTGGCCCTCTACTACTTTGGCAACGACGCCCGCGAGCAGCGTTATGTGCTGGAGCACACGCTGTCCGGTGGTGTCACCCTCAATGACGTGATGATGCACGCTGCTTTGCATGATGCCCCGTTCGGCGGTATCGGCGGCTCGGGCATGGGCCACTACCACGGGCGCGAAGGTTTCCTGCAGTTCAGCCACCTGCGCACCGTACTCAAGGCACCTGATCACGACCCGCGCGGCGAATGGGGTTTGTTGCCGCCCTACAGCGAGCATTTCGAAGCGGCGATGCTGGCGCAGATCACCCGGGATTGATGCTGGCAGACGGTTGTTTTGTTCGTCCATACAGACGAAGCGGCGAGGCGTGTTCAGCCCTAGAGTGAGCCGCACACAAGCACGTTTTCTAACATCCGGAGGCGCGTCCCCATGTTTGTCGATCTCACCCCTGAACAGCATGCCCTGCGGCTCAAGGTCCGGGACTATTTCCAGAACCTGATGACCCCCGAGCTACGTCAGCAGATGCGCGGTACCGAAGGTGGCGAGCTGTTTCGCCGCACCATCGCGCAAATCGGTCGTGATGGCTGGCTGGCGGTTGGCTGGCCCAAGGCCTATGGCGGTCAGGGCTATGGCCCAACCGAGCAATTGATTTTCTTTGAAGAAGCCAATATCGCCGGTGCGCCACTGCCCTTCGTGACCATCAGTACCGTAGGCCCGGCGCTGATGGCCCACGGCTCAGCGCTGCAAAAGGAAAAGTTCCTGCCGGGGATCGCCGCCGGGGACATCAACTTCGCCATCGGATATTCCGAAGCCAGCGCCGGCAGCGATCTGGCGGTCTTGAAAACCTCCGCCCGCGAAGATGCCGACGGTTTTGTGGTCAATGGCAGCAAGCTCTGGACATCGGGCGCCGATGCGGCGGACTTTATCTGGCTGGCGGCGCGTACCGATCCCGAACAGGCGCGGCACAAGGGGATTTCGATCCTGATTCTCGACACGCTTGCCCAAGGGTTCTCCAACACGGTCATCCCGACCTCCGGCAACCCTACGGCGGCGACTTATTACGATAACGTGCGGGTGCCACGCAACATGCTGGTGGGCGAGCTGCACGGCGGCTGGAAACTGATCACTGCGCAGCTCAACCACGAACGCCTGGGCCTGGGAGCCTGGTCAGACAAAGTGGTCAGCCTGTTCAATCGCGTCTACCTCTGGGCACGCAGCGCCGATGAGCAGGGCCATCGCGCCACTGATCTGGCCTGGGTCAAGCGCGATCTTGCCGAGTGCTATGCGCGGCTTGAGGCCATGCGCCTGATCAACTTTCGCATCGCGGCCGACCTTGAGCGTGACCGGGTGGACGTCGCCCTGGCGTCCACCACCAAGGTCTATGGCTCGGAGTCGGCGATCGAGATCCTGCGCAAGCTGTCAGCCATCCTCGGTGCCAGCGGCCTGACCAGAACAGGTTCGGCAGCGGCTTATCTGCTGGGTGAGCTGGAGTATGAAGTGCGGGCATCGGTGAACCTGACCTTCGGCGGCGGCACCAATGAAATTCAGCGCGAGCTGATTGCCCAGTTCGGCCTGGGCATGCCCCGCACACAACGCTGAGTCACGCCGTGGCGTAAACATTGGAGATAAGGATGAACGATTTCAACAACGCAACCCTGCTGTCCAGTGCCGAGCGCGGGGTAGTGCCGCGGGAGCAGACGCAGGCAACTCTCGATCTGCGGGCCGCTGCCAGCGCCCGGATCAAACCGGCTGATCGCTACACCCTTGCCGATCGCCTTGAAGAGCAGGCCCTGCGCCACGGTGAACGGCCTTTTATCATTTACGGCGAGCAACGTTTGAGTTACGCCCGGATCAATGCCCGCGCCGACCGTTTGGCCCATGTCTTGTATGCCCGCGGCCTGCGCCCGGGTGATGTCTGCGCATTGGCCATGGAAAATCGCCCGGAGTTTTTCTGTTGCTGGTTCGCCCTGGCCAAACTCGGTGTAGTGGTCGGTTTCGTCAATACCCAGGTCAGTGGCCGGCCATTGGTGCACGCGCTACAGGCGATTGATGCCAAGGCCATGCTGGTCGGCGAAGAGGTACTGGGCAACGTCCTCGCCACTCAAGGCTTGCCGCCGGTGCCCTTGTGGCTGGTGGCGGATGCCGAGCAGCCATGGACCGCAGACATGCCGTCACAGGTCGATACCGGACTGGCTCAAGCCCTGGTCACTGCCCCCGATACACCCTGGCCCCGTGAGCTGCGCGCCAACTTGAGGGCCGAAAGCCCGTGCCTGCTGATTTTCACCTCGGGCACCACAGGCCTGCCGAAAGCGGCGCGTTACAGCCACATGCGCTGGATGTCGACCGGCGACATCATGGAAATCACCCTGCAGACCACGACCCATGACGTGTTCTATTGCTGCCTGCCGCTATACCACGGTGCGGCGGCCACCTCGGTGACCTCCACGGCACTGAAAACCGGCGCAGCCATTGTGGTGCGACGCAAGTTCAGTGTTCGCGAGTTCTGGGGCGACCTGCGCAAGCATCAGGTCAGCGTCTTCCAGTACATCGGCGAAATCTGCCGTTATCTGCTCAACCAGCCCGAAGTGGCCGGTGAGCGCGAGCACAGCCTGCGCTGCATGCTCGGCGCCGGGTTGACCCGCGAGACCTGGCAGAACTGGCTGCGTCGTTTCGGGCCGATTCAGGTGTTTGAAGGCTGGGGCTCCACCGAGTCCAATACCAACGTGGTCAACGTCGACAATTACCTCGGTGCTTGCGGCCGCGTGCCGTACTGGGAAAAGAGCAACCTGCGCCTGGTGCGCTATGACGTTGAAACCGACAGCCATCCACGGGACGAAAACGGCTTTTACCAGCTGTGCGAGACGGGCGAGGTGGGCGAAGCCCTGGGCTTTATCATCGATCATCCTGAGATCGGCGGCGGGCGTTTCGAGGGGTACACCTGCGCGCAAGCGACTGCCGGCAAGATTCGCCGCAATGTGTTCCGTGAGGGGGATGCCTACTGGTGCTCCGGAGACCTGCTGCGTTTTGATGAGGACGGCTATCTGTATTTTATCGACCGTATAGGCGACACCTTCCGCTGGAAGAGTGAAAACGTTTCAACCCTTGAGGTAGCCGCTGCGCTGGGTGATTTCGAGGGCCTAGAGCTGATCAATATTTATGGTGTGCAAGTGCCCGGGCAGGAGGGACGCGCCGGCATGGCGGCGGTGTTGATGCAGCCGGCCCGGGACTTCGACCCCCAAGCCTTCTATGCCCTGACCGAGGCGCGCTTGCCGCGTTACGCTGCGCCGGTATTTGTGCGGGTATCGGCGGCGGCGGACCTGACCAGTACCTTCAAATTGCGCAAGGTTGACCTGCAGCGCCAGGGTTATGCCCCCGCAGCATTCAGCGACCCGCTGTTTATCCGCGATGACAGCAGCCGCAATTATGTGCCGTACAGCGCACAGGTGCTTGAGCGCATCGGCCTGGCCGCCTTTGTCGGTGATGCCGGCCAGTGACCGGACGGGCAAGCGGGGTAGGCCATTTGGACGATGCCCCGCGGGCCATGCACAGCGACTATCGGTGAACCTCAGTCAGCAGCGGTTGCGGGCACGGCATAACAATAAAAAACGGGCAGGGCCCAGGCAGTGTCCCGTGAGGAGAGGGCGATGGATAATAGCGGTTTGAGTGTTCAGACCCTGGCAGACATGGGCTTGAATCTGACCGAGTATGACAGCCTCATCGGCGAGTTTTACGATGGCTCGCTGGACCCCAAGCTGATGGCCAAGACCCTGCGTCATGTGCGCAGCCTGTACCAGGCCAACTATGTCATCCTGATCTTGCGCGTCCCCGATCAGCCGGACCTGGGGCTGATGATAGTGGTCGGCGACATCGAGCGCGAAGGCGAGGTCAGTTACTGGGCCTACCCGCAAGCGGTCACGCCTTTCAACAACCCGCCAATGGACCAGGTGTTCACCGTCGACGACCTGATGAGCGAAGAGCAGTGGACCCGCTCGGTTTACTTCAAGACCTATGGCACCGTTCATGACACCTACCACATCATGGGCGCTGACATTTCCACGCCTGATGGCGGCAAGCTGCGTTTTCGCATCACCCGACCAAAATCCGCCGCCAATTTCAACGCTAGCGAACGCACGCTGTGCGGCATGTTCATACCGCATCTGCGCCGTGCCATGCATGTGCACAACCTGATCGACCGCAGTGAATCGATGAGTGAACTGTACTCGCAGGCAATCAGCCGTTTATCGGTGGCCACCATCGTGCTGGATCAACAGGGCAAGGCTCTGAGCCTCAACCCGATGGCCAGCGAGCTGCTGGAGCAGGCAGATGGTCTCAAGCTGGTCGGCGGGCATCTTGAGGCGACCTATCCCAGCGACAACCGCGAGCTGCAACGCCTGGTCCGCAACGCCTTTGCCGGTGACGGCAACAATGTGCAGCAAGGCACGGTGGCTGAAGCCATGTCGGTCTCCAGGCCCTCGGGGCAGATCAACCTGGGCGTGGTCGTCGAGGCCATTGCGACCCGGGACTGGGCCGAGGGCAAGGGCGCGCCAGGGGTAGTGGTGTATATCCGCGACGCTGTCGGGCGCTCGCTGGCCAGCGAAACCCTGACCAAACAACTGTTCAACCTGACACGGGCTGAAACTGCGCTGGCAATGGAGCTGGCCAATGGTCTGTCGCTGGAAGAAGCCGCCGAGGCGTTGAATGTGCGCCGTAACACGGCAAGGGCGCATCTGCGCTCGATTTTCTCGAAGACCGGCGTACGCCGCCAGACCGAACTGGTGCGCATCATCCTCAACAGTGTGGTTGCCCTGGGCAAACCCGGGCTGGCGATAGTGCCCGGCGCCAAGGCCAGCAGGAAAAAAACCGGATTGACGCAAAACAGCGCCTGAAAGCAGGCATTGTTAGTCCATGCGGAGGATGAAGGCGGCAGCGGGTTCGGTGAAAATCCAGCGGGTACAGGACCGGGGATTTTCACACGAGGACAATAACAATGACCAAACTCGCAGCAATCAACGTTGACAGTATTCTGGCCCCTCGCTTTGGCCGGGGCTGGCATTGCCTGGGTGATGCCGCTGACTACCGTGATGGTCAGCTTCACACGCTGAATGTTTTCGGCACACGCTTGCTGGCATTTGCCACGGCCAGCGGCCAGATCAGTGTTATCGATGCCCATTGCCCGCACATGGGCGCTGACCTGTCGCAGGGCACCCTGGAAAACGACCGGGTAGTGTGCCCGTTTCACCATTGGCAATACGACGCCGCTGGCAAGTGCGTCGAGATCCCGTATTGCAAGCGCATCCCGCCAAAAGCCAAGACCCGGCGCTGGTTGACCTGCGAAGAAAACAACCTGCTGTTCGTGTGGAACAACCCTGAGGGCAAGGCCCCGGCAGACAACGTGGTGATCCCCCATTTGCCGGAGCAGGACAGCGACGAATGGCTGCATGACTGGCACATGGACAAGCTGATCATCGAGACCAACCCGCGGGAACTGGTCGACAATCTGGCCGATGCCCAGCACTTCGGCCCGGTGCATGGCACTCCGACCAAGTACTTTGCGAATATTTTCGAGGGCCACATTGCCCAGCAGATTTTCCACGGTGACTCTGACCGGCTGGGCGGTGACCTGGTTGCCGAGTCTGCGTATTACGGCCCGGCGACGCACTTCACGCGCATGCGCGCAGTATTCGAGGGCATGGAAATTCACTCGATCCTGCTCAATTGCCACGTACCGATCGACGCCAACAGTTTCGAGCTGCGTTTTGGCTGCATGGTGAAAAAGATTCCGGGCTGGAGCGAAGAACAGAGCAGGGCGCTGGCCCAGGATTACGTGCTGCGCAACCGCGATGCCTTCTATCAGGACGTGGTGATCTGGCAGCACAAGATCCGGGTCGACAAACCGGTGCTGGCTGAAGGTGATGGTCCGGTCTATCAACTGCGCGACTGGTACGCCCAGTTCTTTATGGACGAAGACAGCATGCCGGCATCGATTGCCGAACGCAGCGAAATCATCACCGTCGACCACCGCTGATTCATCCCGGGCAGGAACGCGCAATGAACATGAGTGGTCGTAAAACCTTGGCGATCATGCTGGCTGCCAGTTTCGCCTCGACCATTGGCGGTTTGCCGTTCAATACCTTGCCGATCCTGCTGGGTTCGATGGTCGACAGCCAGGGCTTGAGCGTCGAGCAGATCGGTTTGCTGGGCGCAGTCTGTTTTGCCGGTTACCTGCTGGGCACCCTGATGGCCGTGGTGCTGATCGACCGCCTGAACTGGCGCTGGCTGACCCTGGGCTGCGCCACTGGCGCCGCTACGGCGTACTGGATGTCGTCATGGCTGCCCGCCACGGCGCAGTTGCCGCTGTGGGCATTGATCGGTTTTTTTGCCGCACTCATGACCTGCCTGGGCATGCGCATCATGGGCGAAATGGCCAACAAGGAGCGCGCCCTGGGCTTGCGCCTGGGCATTGAACTCGGCGTGGTGGCGGCCGTGTTGTTTGCTTTGCCATCGCTGGTAATCGCGTATTTCCACTACACCGGCGCCGTCGTGATGCTGGCAGCGATTATCCTGCTGCTAAGCCTCAGTGCCCTGGCATTGCCCAGGCGAGAGGACTTTATCGACCAAAGCAGGCTGCCACAGGGTGGTTCGGTGCTGTCACGTTTTCAATTTCCGCCGGCGGCTTATGCGGCGCTGGGGTTTTTCTTCCTGTTTGGTGCCGGGCAAATCGGCCTGTGGGCATTCCTGGAACGTCTGGGCCATGGCCTGGCCTTGCAGCCGACCGAACTGGGTATCGTTTTTGCCGTATTGAAGCTGCTAGGTGGCGCGGCGGCGCTGATCCTGGCTGCGATCGGTGACCGCCTGGGCGTACGCGCACCGCATATCATCGTCATGCTGGTGCTGGGCACCGGGCTGTTATTGCTGGGCAATGCCGAGGGCTTTGTGATGTACGCCGCGGGCGCATGGATCTGGGAGGTGGGTTTTACCTGGGGCTGTGTGTATCAGACCGCTGCAATTGCGCGGCTGGATCCTAGTGGTCGCTCGATCATGTTGATCCCCGGGGCGTTTGCCTTGAGCTCCATGGCCGGGCCGGCACTGGCCGGGCAACTGGTGGGTCAGGGTTACACGATGCTGTTGTCGATAGCCGCTGCTTGTGCGGTGATCCCGGTACTGGCGTTTACCTGTTTGCTGGCCCGACGCTTGAGTGGGGAGGGTGTAGAAGTCGAGCGGGTGGTAGCGGTGTGATAATTGGTTGATTGCTGGTTGACGGCTTTGGCCGCAACGGCTGTAAGCCTGTATTTGTCAGACCCGATAGCCCGCAATCAGGTTAGAGTGTTCATCAATTAATTAATCGTTATGTGAAGAATGAATCGTGCGCTGTTTGTTGCTCTGGATGGGCCCAAGGGATCTGGCAAAACCACACTGCTGGAAGCCGTCACCAAAGCACTGAGGGCAGACAACAAAAAGGTCATCCGCCTTTGCGAGAAAAAAAGCGATCCCTGGCGAGGTGAAACAATGGCCCTCGTGAACAAACTCGTCAGAAATCCCGACCGGGAATTAGAGTTGCGGGTTTGTGAGCGCCTTGCTGAAAGCCGTAGCTGGATTTCCCGGCATGTATTGGCTAAACAGCCACCCGACAGCATCATCCTGATCGATCGCTGGTACCCCTCTGATGCCGCATTTCGCCGGATAGTCCCGTTTGCAGAGATTCTCCAGTTGAACATTGATCGCAACGTGCAAGTCCCGGACCTGCATGTCGGGGTTGTCACCGCCCCTGAAATGTCATGGGCGAGGGCAGCGGCCCGATCGCGCGGGCTGAACAGTACGGTGATCCATAAGCTGGAAGAACATGTCGATTGTACCCGGGCGTTCGAGCGGGCGATTGCAGATCACGGCTGGGTTTTATGCCGTAATGAAGGAACAATCGAAGACGCAACGATGCAGGTGGTTTCACAGATCCATAAAGTCTTCAATGCCCCGTAAACACAGTTTGCCGCGCCGGTGTTGATACGGTTGAGAGAGGCTGTTGCGCGCAGATGCGCTGGTTTGTAGGAATTGTGGGATGGCTCTGTTAGTGAAAACGGATGAATTCATGTCATCTATGCCTCTTAATTAATACGGACGGTTCCAACAGATCCAGGACGCTGCCAAGGAAAACCGACTGACAGTGGCCTTGGCAACTGGCAAAGAGGCAGCCCAGTGCGGCTGCGTCGGCAGAGCCTGACGATTTGTCGATCACTCAGGCTTGAGTACCGACTCGATATCGGAAAAATCGAATTTGCTCGCTGCCGAACAGACGAGTATTTTCAATTAAACAAAGTGTTTATGGCGCTCTCCAAATACAAATACTGACATGACCAGCTGCGCGCTGCATCAAGCTTTGATGGCGGCGAATTAGGAAGTTTGCCACAACATTCACCTGCACTTTTCGTTGGGGCCGATCCTATATCAAAGAGCTACTGTTCTTTGAATTTGCTTGTTTGGTTCATGGCAAACAACGAAGGCTTGAGATATTGAAGGAGCAGGGGTATGTATACTGGTGCTATTTTCATATCATTTGATGCCGTTGCTGTATCGGGCATAACTGTCGAGGCCTTGAAAGTGGCCAAGCGTCTTGGGCACAATGATATCAAGTGCTATCTTGATCTGGGCTATGACATCAAGGTCGACAAAGGTAACTTCAACAAACCCTATGGCGACGAACGAGACATTTATCGAAGTGTATTTACGCTCGTCCGAGTTGAAGGTATCGATTCACTTCCGAATTACAGCGTGGGATTTATTACTCATGCGCATGACGTACTGATCGGCCAGAGAACTCCTGTTTCTCCCGAGCGTAGAGAGCAGCTACTGACCTTGATTCAGAAGTTGTCAGAGTCCCTGGCCTGGCGAATCATCAAGCTATGGGAATCATTGAGCATACGCTATGTGTTTGTTGAAAATGGAACACTTCCGGAAAATATTATTTATACAAAAGCGCTGTACCAGGCCATTGAAATATACGGAAAGAATCAGGGTCTGGGCAACTTCGTCATCTGGCGCGATCACGACTTGATGTGGAACAGTGAAAAAACGGTTATGAAGTATGGGGCAGAGCCTTATCCCCACGCGGTCAAACCGGTGCGCTCGCCTTATATCACGTATGTAACGCTCAATGAACATTTGAAAAACAGGCTTGAGCAATGGTGCGACCATCAGGTTAAAGTCGTGGTGCGCAAAAACACCTACGATTTCGATAGGCAGGGCGCCAAGGTTAATATCAGGAACGGCCTGGGCATTCGAGAAAGTGATTTGGTGATTGCCCGGACCACACGCATCATTCCTCAAAAGCGACATGACCGGGATATCTGGCTGATCCATCGACTGAGCCTGCTTTTTGCTCGCAATGGCGGGGAGCGTAACGTGTATCTTGTGGTGGCGGGGGATCCACATGAGCACTCAGCCTACTTTTCCGAGTTGAATAAGCTTGCCAGACAGCTTCAAGTCATACACCTGGTAAAGTTTATCGGTTCGTTATCCCACGCTTGTATGCCCTCGAAAGAAAACACCATCACCATCGAGGATCTTTATGACGCCTGCGATCTGGTTTCCTTTCTAACGTCGTGGGGGTATGACAGTTACGGCAACCCGGTGGGAGAGGCCATCAGCAGCCAGCGTTGTTACATGACGACCCGCTATGAATATTACCATGAGGTGTATGGTCAATACGGGTTTAAAGCGCCTGTTATGGATATTTCGCAAGCGAGTGACGGGCTGCCTGATGACAGGTTCGTCGAAGAGGTCTACCAATTACTGAATAATAAAAAGCTGGCGACGGAAATAGTCAGGCACAACTTCGAAATTGGTCGGCGTTTCCTTTCCAATAATATCGTCGATATACTGGGATTGAATGATGCCGGAGGTGTTATGCGTGACGCTATATTCGTGTCTGTCGTGTTGCCCGTCTATAACGAGTCTGACCGTATCGATACTGTACTCGAATCTCTGTTCAGTCAAAGGACTCGGGACGGGCTGATCACCCATTCCACCTATGAACTGATCATCGTTGACAATAACTCCACCGATGATTCGGTACAGAAAATCAACGCCTTCAAGGGGGATAACCCCTCTCTGGATATCCACGTCATACAGGAGCGCGTGCAAGGTGTTTCCTCTGCGCGAAAGCGAGGCATGGACTATGCCTCTGTACGTGCAACCCAGCGGGATCTGCGCCTGGGCACCCAAAGTAAACACTACATTGTATCCGCTGATGCCGACTGCACAGTCGACACTTATTGGCTGCACGCGCTGATCGAGAAAATGATAGAGCAAGACGGTGACTTGGGTACCTGTAATTACTATTACAACGAAGACTCTTTTCATAAGCGTCCCAACTTGTTCAAAGAGATCCAGAAGACTTTGCGCTGTCGTGAGCTGTCGTTTTCGTTGTTCGGCGGTTTCCCGGATGGCAAGGGCTTTGCCGTGGAACGAAGTTTCTACGATAAGGTGGGGGGTATCGAAATTTTCTATCAGCTACAAAACGGCCGCTTTGTAGAGCATCTCTCAGACGACTGGGATTTCGGTATTCGAGTCATTGCCTGGGGGGGCAAGCCGGTTTATGCCCATGAGTCGCGTATCGAAATCAACAGCCGCCGGGTAGACACCCTCCTCGACGAGGTGATCACAGGCAATGCCTATGGGCAGGACGGGATCATCATCATGAAGGATGTGCGTCCGGATGTAGAAAAGCAAACGCCCTCCCAATGCGACACCAACCCCGAACAGTCGCGCCAGGCCTGGAATTATTCGATCAAGGACTACGCCCCCAAGAACGTCGTTCTTCCCGCGTTACTCAACCCCCATATTCTGCTGGAAAACACGGCCGTGCGCCTGTTCTTCACAGGGCCTGTGGCTGACCGTCTTTACCAGCGTATTCATGAGATCAAAAATGAATCACGCATCATCGACTTCAAGCCCATACACGCTTACAAGACTCCGGCCTATCGCCTCTATTTCGAATTTCGCGAGGAAATTTTCAGTGCGCTGCGCCGTGCAGTGGGTGAGGACATAGGTTTTCCTCCGCCCTTGCCTGATTGCTTCAATGATGTGAAAACCGAGGACTACGAACGGTTCGTCTACTACTTCTGTGAAGACCGCGAGTCTGGTGAAGCCCATAACTATTTTGCCAATGGGGGTGTATTTTGATGAACAGTGAAGCGCTTGGTTCTCTAAACGACCTCGACCCGAATTACCCAGTGCCCCGGGTACATGATTTTCTTTCCCGCCCGGTCAACAGTACCTTTCTGGATTATGTTTTCAATGATCCGTTCGGCTGCCATGTTTTTCCTGGCGATATCCCGGACTATCCAATGCCTTCGTTTTTTGCAGACATGGACCGCGATATCACTCAGGCCAGGCAGATTCATCTGTGGGCTTACATTCCCACTTGCCGCTACCGCTGTCATTTCTGTCAATACCCCACGATTACCCTGAATCCCAAAAGTGCTTCATCCCGGCAAGTGTTTGTGGATCTGGTGGATTACAACATCAAGGAAGCCAGGATGTGGCTTCAGAAAGTCCCAAGCCTGGCCAAGGCCGAGGTTGGCGAATTCAATATTTTTGGCGGCACACCTTCGCTGCTCCCGGAACCCGAGCTGCGTCGGCTGATGGATTTTTACCTGCGCCATTTCAATTTCTCGGCCGCAACCATGCGTTTCGAAGGCGAGCCGGGCAGCCTTGACCGAAACTATCTCCTGTTGTTGAAGGAGCTGGGGTTCACCAAGATCAGCTTTGGTGCCCAGTCTTTCGATGACCGCATCATCTCTGCCTGTGGGCGCATGCATTCGGCCGCCGAGTGCGAGGAGACCATTCGCCATGCGCGGGAAATAGGTCTGGATTGGGTCAGTATTGATCTTATCTACGGCATGCTGGGCCAAAGCGTAGACAACATAAAGTACGACATGGAAAAGACGCTTGATCTTGAGCTTTCCCATGTGGTTATCACCAAGTTGCACATGCAAGAGTTCATGAAAACGCGAACCGGTGTTTCAGGGGACCGACAAAGCCATTGGCAACGAAAAGGGTTGATCGGAACCGACAGCATGACTTTTCCCGGTCTGGGCAAGCAGTACCAGATGCGCGAACTGGTTGAGCAGTACCTTACGCCCGACTATCACGAACACCCGACAATGTATTTTCATCAGAACCACCTGCAGCCGGAGAAATGGAAGGGGATCATTACCGATCTCGAGACCCAGTATCCGGAAGTCGCTATCGGGCTTGGCGGAAGTTCGAAATGCACCCGTGCCGAGGCCATCAACATCACCGGCTACAAAAAATACAAGGAGGCGCTTGATGATGACCGTCTTCCCATCGAAGGGAGCCGTGGTGTCTCGCCGCTGCAACGGGAGGTCAACGCTTTCAAAATGGCGCTTTCCACGCTAGTCCCTGTGGATGACGCCGTATTCAGGCAACGTTTCGAAGGCAGAAGTTTTTACGACAATCCGATCATCAGTCTTGCGCTGAAAACCCTCCTGGACAAGGCTCTCGTGACCGTCGAAGACAACAGGGTGAGCCTGACGCAAGACGGCGTGACGCTGGTCGAAGCCATCATCAACACGCAGTTCGTCACGCCGCAGGTCTGAGGAGGGATCACAGATGACCAAGCCAGATACTTGCGACACTCCGGTTTTCAGCCTGTATTACATCGCCATCGATACCGAGGCTGGCGTTACGCCGCAACAGTTTGAAAGTTTTGTGCGCCGCAAGGGCGTGCACATTGCGTGTTATCCCGGCTGGAACTGGACGTTGTTGCGAGGTATTCGGGGGGAGAGGACCGGGCAATACCTCATGCTCTTCGAAGTCGACAATGCTGCGCAACGCGATCTCTATCTGAACGCAGACGGCAACAAGACCACGCTTGCCCATGAGTTCTGGCTCGAGCATCCCGAAAGCCTGGACATTCTTGGCGAGTGGAAACGCTACGGCACGTTCAGTGAATTGCCTACCCTTTATACCGACTATCGATTGCTGGCGCAGAACACCAGAAGCAATGTTGCCTGTGGTCCGCGTTACCAGGAACGTGCCGGTCAAGCGCCTGTCGAGCGGGTCATCGGCATTCACAATCTGGCGTTGCGCGCGGGCGTTCTGGCACATACCTTCGAGACCTTTATCGCGCAGAACCACCACCGTATCGAGGACTATCCCGACTGGAAATTCCGTTTGCTTAAAGGCGAACGGGGAAACCGGCTGGACCAATACGTGGTGCTGATGGAGATCACAAGTCTGGAGGCGCTGGATGTGTTCTACCCAGAACCTGATATTGCGACCGATCAGGCCGCGACATTCGCCCGAACACATCGCGATACCAAGCAGATGTATGAGGAGTGGAAGCAACTCGCTTCGTTTTCCGGTTCACCACAGATTTACACTGACTATCTGTCGGTAGCACAGAGCATTGGTTGAGGCGAAGAGTTCGGTAACCGCGGCGAACGGCACTGGCAATCTTCACCAGCAGCGTTCAACACGAGGCATCTTCTTTATCGCCGGGCTTGCGCCGATTCAGGCTGTCGGGCTAGTCGTGATGCTGATTGCGCTCTTCGCCCTGCATGCCAGCGGGCATTTACTGGGCAGGCGTGTAATGGATAGCGACGATTGCGGCGGCGCCTTTCAGGCCCTGTCCCATCCCGGAGTCCTGTTTATCGCTGTACTGTGCTTTTTGGTCTTTTTGATCGAGGGCGCGATGCTGGACTGGTCAGCCGTGTTTCTCCATATGGAACGCGGTCTGGACAAAAGTCAGTCCGGGTTCGGCTATACGCTGTATGCCAGCGCTGTCGCATTGAGCCGGTTTTATGGCGACCGGCTGGTAAAGGCTTATGGTCGCCAACGCTTGCTTATGCTGGGTAGTGCCTGTGCCTCGGCCGGGCTGCTGCTGATCGTTGCGATCGATCTGCCGGTTGTGACGCTGGCAGGCTTTATCCTTACCGGCATGGGTTTGTCCAACATGGTCCCGATCCTGTTCAGCGCTGCAGGCAACCAAACCGATGTTCCGGCTAACTTTGCGCTGTCAGCCGTGACCCTGATCGGCTACATGGGCTTACTGAGCGGTCCGGCACTGATCGGCTATGTGGCTAATTAGTGGAGCCTGACCGCAGCGTTCAGCGCGGCAATCGTGATGATGCTGTTTATTTGTGCCAGTGCCCGACGCATTGCACGCAACGGCCTTGGCTGATGTGTATTCAAACGGCTCTAAGCAGCGCCTGTTGCCAACACACTACTCGATCAAAAATGCAGCGCCGCCGACATCCAGCCCGGACTCCTGCAGTGCTTGGTCCGCAATACGTCCGTAATCGGCTGCCATCGTTAAGTACGACGGCATCTGCTTCGATATATTCGACACCAAGCCCAGGTGCGCTCTTGAGCTTGATCGTGCCGTTAGCGATCAGTTCGCTGGCTCCGACATCGATGTAGTAACCGGAACCACGGCGAACATACTTCATGAAAAGACCAGACTCGTCGTCACCGAAATCGAGCATGAAGCCAGCCTTGGCCAGGCGCTCGTAGAAGTTCTTGTCACGCTCCTTGATCGCGTCAAAGATAGGTTGGTGGAAGCTTGGCATCACCTTGTACGGGATCGAGGCGAACAGCATATCGGCCCTGTCCGTGGTCAAACCTGTCTCCAGGGCGTCTTCCGAGTAAAGCCCGCCGAAGATCAGATCCATCAAACTGTCGGAACGCACGATTGGGCTAGGGGTGGATAGGATGAATGCCCAGGTGCCTGCAGGCAGGGGATCACCTTGCCAAGGATTTTCCGTTATTCGATCAGTGTTTTTAATTCGATCTATAGTCTCTGTTCCTGAAAATGCTTACGGAACGCTCGATATGAGGCTTAAATCTGCCAAGGCCAATTCGCGTTTTACTTACTGTCAGCCTGTTGAACTTGATGTTCATGACCTGTGCACCTGTAGCTCACCGGCCATACAGGATTTTCACGCGAGAATGATGCTCGATCTGTCTCGACGTGACGTCTATAGCGGTCTCAAACCCAAAGCTCCGCAGCTTTCTGAAGTGCGCCCATCGAGTGCTTCAGGACAGGGCTCGAACGCTGAATCCAGCGCGAGCACGCTGTTGCTCAAGAATCTTCGCTTATTCAACGGCAGCGTTGTGCTTGACGATAGCGTCTGTATCCTGATCAAGGATGGCGTGATCGACTCACTGCTGCCCGCCAATACCGATGTCGAAGGCGTCGTGGTTATCGATTGCGGGCGAAGGGTGGTAATGCCGGGATTGATTGATGCCCATTGGCACACTACGTTAGCGGGCATCACGCAACTTGACGCGATGAGTGCAGACCCGGGCTATATCCATTTAATCGCCGCCCGCGAAGCAGAAAGTACCTTGATGCGCGGCTTTACGACGGTACGCGATCCTGGGGGACCTTCGTTTGCCTTGAAGCGTGCTATTGATGAGGGCGTTATTGCAGGGCCTCGTATTTATCCTTCCGGCGCCATGATTTCACAGACCTCTGGCCACGGTGATTTCAGGATGCGATCAGAGATTCCCCGCAACTCACTCAGGCCATTGAGCGTGACTGAACAGCTGGGTGCTGCCGCCATCGCCGATGGTGATGCCGAAGTGCTCAGACGGGCCAGAGAGCAGCTTATGCTCGGGGCATCACAGCTAAAATTGATGGCCGGTGGCGGCGTCGCGTCTACTTATGATCATCTCGATAGCACCCAGTTTCTGGAGTCAGAATTAAGAATGGCGGTTGAAGCCGCTGCCGATTGGGGCACCTATGTGATGGTGCATGCGTATACGCCCAGAAGTATCCAGCGCGCCATTCGAGCCGGTGTGAAATCGATCGAGCACGGTCAACTGGCTGATGAAGAAACCGTGCGCATGATGGCAGACAACGATATCTGGTGGAGTCTTCAGCCTTTTCTGCAAGATGAAGATGCCAATGTTTACCCTGATCCTGTACGGCGTGAGCGTCAGCGCGTGGTGGCTGAGGGCACCGCGAGAGCCTATGAGTTTGCTCAGCGCTTCAATATAAAAACGGCCTGGGGGACAGATGTTTTATTTAATCCGCAGAAAACATCCACTCAGGGAAGACAGCTTGCAAAGCTGACCCGGTTTTACGCCGCACACGACGTCGTGAACATGGCGACAAAGATGAATGGAGAACTGTTGGGGCTGTCAGGAGCCCGCAATCCATATCCCGGTAAAATTGGCCGGATAGAACCAGGCGCATTGGCCGATCTGTTGGTTGTCGAGGGTGATCCCACGGTAAGCCTGGCGTTTCTGGAGACCCCGGATGCAACTATCAGCCTGATCATGAAAGGCGGGAAAGTATATAAGAAGAACTTCTAATCATCAGTAGCTGTATGCACATCATCAGAGAGAGCCTTTATGATCACACTTCACCACCTCAACGCGTCCCGATCGCTGCGTATCCTTTGGCTACTTGAGGAAATGGGAGAGCCTTACACCCTGATTCGCTATCAGCGTGACCCTGCCACTCGTCTCGCCCCGGCCTCACTGAAAAACATTCACCCCCTGGGCAAGTCACCGGTGATTGAGCTGGACGGGCAGGTGCTGGTTGAATCCGGCGCCATCGTCGAATACCTGATCCGCCGGTTTGCGCCCCGGCTGGAGCCCGCGTTCAGCTCACCGGATTATCTTCAATACCTGCAATGGATTCACTTTGCGGAAAGCTCGGCGATGGTGCCGGTGCTACTCAAGCTGTTTACCCAGTTTGAGATCAATGCCGGGACTCAGCTCAAGTTCCTGGACGGCTACACCCGGACTGAGTTTGATAAAGTCCTGGGGTTTCTGGACAGTGCGCTTGCGAACAGAACCTTTATTGTGGGGGACACATTGTCAGGAGCTGACTTTATGCTGGCCTTTGTTGCTATCACAGTGGTCGAGCAGATGAAGTGCGGGGCGCAGTACCCGCACCTGCAGGCTTACCTGCAACGTCTGGCGGCACTGGACAGCTGGAAACGAGCATTGAAGCTCGAGAGTGAACTCGACGAATAGTTGGGGTGCGTCTGGTGATGCGGGAGCGGGCTGGCTCGCTCCCACAGAGGGTGGAATCGAACTTATCTGTAGCGTTCAAGCCAGTGCGCGTAGGGCGCTGGGAGTGTCCAGGAGGCCTTTTCTACCCCCAGTTCCTTGGCTGCAAAGTACGGCCAGTGTGGATCCGCCAAGTGCGCCCGGCCCACGGACACCAGGTCCAGCTGGCGAGATTCTATAGCGGCATTTGCCAGCTGCGGGGTACCAAAGCCCCATGCAGAAGTCACAGGCAGACCGGACTCACGACGCACCCGTTCGGCGATCGGGCCTAGAAAGGCGGGGCCCCACGGGATATTGGTTTGCGGGATGGTGAAACCTACACTGACGCTTAACAGGTCAAGCCCACCGTCCTTGAAGCGTCGCGCCAACTCGATCGATTCACTCAGGGTCTGCTCATCGCGCCCGTCGTACTCGATAACCCCGAAGCGCGCAGTGAGCGGCAGATTCTCCGGCCACACCTCACGTACAGCGGCCAGCGTCTCAAGCAAGAATCGGCTGCGGTTTTCAAAGCTGCCACCGTACTCATCGGTGCGCTGGTTGGAGTGCTCGGAGAAGAAGCTCTGGCCCAGGTAGCCGTGCGCAAAGTGCAGCTCGATCCATTCAAACCCGGCATCGCGGGCCCGACGTGCCGCATCCACGAAGTCCTGGCGCACGCGGGCAATGTCTTCATGGGACATTTGCTTGGGGACTTTAGGCAGGTTGGCGCCAAACGCGACAGGCGAGGGCGCAATCGTCTGCCAACCCTCGGGGTTGCCTTCAGGAATGTGATCATCGCCTTCCCAGGGCCGGTTGGCGCTGGCTTTGCGACCGGCATGCGCGATCTGAATACCGGGCACAGAACCGGCATCCTTGATCGCCTTTACCATAGGTACAAAAGCCTGGGCATGGGCATCGCTCCAGATGCCTGCGCATCCGGGGGTGATACGTCCTTCCGGGGAAACGGCCGTCGCCTCGATCACAACCAGGCCAGCGCCGCCCCTTGCCAGACCGGCCAGGTGGACCAAATGCCAGTCATTGACCATGCCGTTTTCTGCCATGTACTGACACATCGGCGGAATGGCAATGCGGTTTCTTAAGGTGACGTCTTTTAAGGTGTAGGGTTCGAACAGGGCAGACATGGGCAGGCTCCAGTAGATTGATTCGCTTGTTCGATAGTAATCGAAGTATGGCATTCATTAAAAGCCTTCGTTATCATCGACACATGCGTACCTTCAAACATCCTGTTCCATCTGACTTTATTCTCGAGCGTTTGCTTTACGCCCTGAGCGACCCCGTCCGTCTCGAGATTGTCCGCTACCTTGCGGGCGTCACTGAAGCCTCGTGCGGCGAGCTGGATGGTGGTCGACCCAAGTCCAGCATGTCCCATCACTTTCGGGTCTTGCGCGATGCAGGGCTTGTTCATACCCGAAATATCGGCACCACGCACATGAACTCACTGCGCACGCAGGAGCTCAATCAGCGCTTCCCAGGCTTGCTGGATTGCATCCTGTCCCAGGCCTGAGTGACTGGCGACGCCTCTTCAACCCTGGGGCGTCGCAACCGCCACAACCGACGCGCACGGGCATGTAACGCAGACACACTGGTATCTGCGCACGTGATCCTGTGGTCTCGGCAATTTCCCTCTGTTACGCCAGGATCAACCCAGCGAGCGGTCTGACAATTGACCATCCACCAGGCGGTGAAGGCCCAGAGGGTTGGCGTTTTTCAATGCGTCAGGCAACAGCTTGTCAGGGTAGTTCTGGAAACACACCGGGCGCAGGAAACGATCGATCGCCAAGGTGCCCACTGAAGTGCCCCTGGCATCGGAGGTGGCCGGGTAGGGGCCGCCATGGACCATCGAGTCGCAGACTTCCACGCCGGTCGGGTAACCATTGAGCAGGATGCGTCCGACTTTCTGCTCCAGCAGCGCAGTCAGTTCGCCGAACTGTTCAATGTCAGTCACTTCGCCGATCAAGGTGGCCGTCAGTTGGCCATGCAAACTGTTTATCGCGGCACTGAGCTGAGCCTGATCCTCAACCTCAACCACCACGGTGCTTGGCCCGAAAACTTCTTCCTGCAACACCTCATCCCCTCCGAGCAATAGGCTGACATCAGCCTTGAACAGCTGCGGCCATGCCTGATTGCCCTGCTGCGCCTGCCCGGCTAGGCGTTGGATAGCGTCATGGGCAAGCAGTTTGTCCAGGCCTTGGCCGTAGCTGCGCAAGGTGCCGGGATTAAGCATGGTCTGCGCAGGTTGCTCGCTGATCTGCCCGGCCAACTGTTCAATGAAGGCCGTGAATGCAACCGAGCGCAGGCCAATGACCAGCCCCGGATTGGTACAGAACTGCCCGCAACCCTGCACAACCGAGGCGCACAGTTCGCGGGCGATGCTGGCGCCGCGTACGACAAGGGCCTGGGGCAGGGCGATCACCGGGTTGATGCTGGACATCTCGGCAAACACAGGGATTGGCCGGGGGCGTGCCGCCGCCATGTCACACAACTGGCGGCCGCCCTTGAGCGAGCCGGTAAAACCGACGGCATGAATCGCCGGATGCTTGACCAGCGCCTCACCAACGCCGGCGCCGTAGATCATATTAAAGACTCCGGCGGGCATGCCGGTGCGTTCGGCGGCACGCATCAAGGCATCGGCGACCCATTCTGCAGTAGCCATGTGCCCGCTATGGGCCTTGAACACGACCGGGCAGCCGGCTGCCAACGCCGAGGCGGTGTCACCGCCCGCTGTGGAGAACGCCAAAGGAAAGTTGCTGGCGCCAAACACCGCCACCGGCCCCAGTCCAATGCGGTACTGGCGCAAGTCGGGACGAGGCAGCGGAGTGCGATCCGGCAGTGCCTGATCGATGCGTGCAGCATAAAAATCACCACGGCGCAGCACCTTGGCGAACAGGCGCATTTGTCCGCTGGTGCGCCCACGCTCACCCAGAATACGACCCGCAGGCAATGCAGTTTCCCGGCAGACAACCGCCACGAAGTCATCACCCAGGGCATCCAGCTCATCGGCGATCGCGTCCAGAAACCTGGCGCGGCGTTCCGCACTCAACCCGCGGTAGGCCGGGTATGCCGACGCGGCAGCTGTGGCAGCATGGTCAACTTCCTCGGGGGTGGCTTGGTGAAAGTCGTAGGCGAGGGGCTCGCCGGTGCTGGCGTCGACACTCTTGACGATAACGCTGCCCAGGGCGCTGCGTTGGCCACCGATGTAGTTGTGACCGAGAATCTGAGTCATTGGGGGTTTCCTTTAAAGTGTGCCGATGCCGCCGGGCGCGAAGACCCCATCGACCGGGGTGATACCGTTGATCAAAGGCGCGCCGAAATCGGCCTGGCTGATTTCGAAGCGATCACCCGGCTGTGTGCGAATGTCATCGGCGAACGAGAGGGTCGCCGTGCCAAAAAAGTGGATATGCACATCACCCGGACGCAGGAACTGGCTGTACTTGAAGTGATGATATTCAAGGTTTTCCAGGCTGTGGCACATGTTGGCTTCGCCACTCAAAAACTCGTTTTCCCACAGCACCTCGCCATCGCGCAGGATCCGGCTGCGGCCCGACAAATGCTGGGGCAATGCACCTACCCGCAGTTCAGGACCAAACGAGCAGCTGCGCAATTTGGAATGGGCCAGGTACAGGTAGTTTTTGCGCTCCATCACGTGATCGGAGAATTCATTACCTACGGCGAACCCCAGTCGATAGGGTTTCGCGTCATGGCCGATAACATACAGGCCGCCGATTTCCGGCTCCTCGCCCGCGTCTTCGGCAAAGGGTGGCAGTGGAAATGCAACTCCAGGCCGTACGACGATGCTGCCATCGCCCTTGTAGAACCATTCCGGTTGCACCCCCGCTTGACCGGCGGCGGGCTTTCCGCCTTCCACTCCCCATTTGAAAATTCGCATGGTGTCGGTCAGCGCCGCTTCGTCACCGGCCTGCTGGTGCATTTTATCTCGCGCAGACGCGCTGCCCAGGTGGGTCAGGCCCGTACCGCTAATCAGCATATGGGCCGGGTCCGGGTGATCCAGAGGGGGCAGGATACGCAACTCGGCCAACAACGCCGGATAGTCATGGGTAATGCCCAGGCCGTGCTGGTCGACCTGCTGTGCCAGGCTCACACCCGCTTCGATGGCAGCGAGGGCCAAATCACGCACGCTGTTGGCCCCCGACACTTCATGTACCAGGTTACCGTCTACCAGGCCGACGCGACGCTCGCCGGTGTTGAGTTCAAATTGTACTAAACGCATATCGGGTGTCCCTTGATTAAAGATGAGTCGCCGCGCGGGCGCTGGCGGCAAATTCGCTCGACTGGAGCACGTGTTTACGCTCGAGGGTGCGATACACCACGAACGTCAGGAATAACCCGAACAGCATCACCCCGGACAGGAAGTACAAGCCCGAGGCCAGGTTGCCGGTGTATTCCTTGAGCGCACCGATCACAAACGGTCCGATATAGCCACCCAGGTTGCCCACCGAGTTGATCAGGGCAATGCCGGCGGCGGCACTGGCACCGGCGAAGAAGCGTCCCGGCAATGTCCAGAAGATGGCGGTACAGGAAAACAACGAGAACGCCACCAGGCTCAAGGCCGCCAGTTGCAGCATCGGGACCGTCAGCCAGGCGCTGAAGAACAGGCCGATGGCGCCCAGCACATAGAGCACTGCCAAGTGACCATAACGATCATTGAGGCGGTCGGAACTTCGAGGGATGATGAGCAAGCCGATAATGCCGAAGACATAGGGCACCGAAGACACGAACCCGGTGCTCAAGTCACTGCCGCCAAACTGTTTTATCAAGGTTGGCAGCCACAGCCCCAGCCCGTAAATACTCAGGGTGACGGGCAGGTAGAACAGCGCAAGCAGCAACACGCGCTTGTCTTTCAACGCATGCAAGGGGTTGCCATGACGGGTCTGGCCGTAGGCTTGCAAGTCCTTTTCCAGCTCGCCTTGCAGCCAGTCCTTTTCACCCTGATCCATCCACTTGACCTGTTGCGGACCGTCCGGCAAGTAACGCAGTACGGGCCAGGTCAACAGAATGGCGGGCATGCCGATCACAATAAACAGCCATTGCCAGCCATGCAGGCCAAGGATGCCATCCATGCCCAGCAAGCCGCCGGACACGGGCCCGGTGATCATCATGGCGATAGGTTGCGACAGGATAAACAGGCCCAGGATCTTGCCGCGATGGCGGACCGGGAACCATTGGGTGATGTAGTACAGCACGCCAGGAAAGAATCCCGCTTCGGCGACCCCCAACAGGAAACGCATGACATAGAAGCTGTGCGGCCCCTGCACAAAGGCCATGCCAATGGTGATGGCGCCCCAGGTGACCATGATCCGGGCAAACCAGCGCCGTGCGCCGAAACGCTCGAGCATCAGGTTGCTGGGGATTTCCATCAGGAAATAACCAATGAAAAACAGCCCGGCGCCCAGGCCATAGGCGGCATCGCCAATGCCGATATCCGCGCCCATGTGCAGCTTGGCAAAGCCCACCGCTGAACGGTCTACATAAGCAATCAGGTACAGCAGGATCAGGAAGGGAATGAGTTTAAGCGTAATGCGACGAATAAGCCGGAGTTCCTGGCTCATGAGACGGTCTCCCATTGTTTTTGTTATGGCACCTCTGGAGTGGCCTCAAGCGGGTTTTCGCCAGGATCAGCTCTCAGTGAAAAACGACTATATAGTATTACTATTTAACCAACAACTCTTCCACAATGGCTTTTTTACGGCTAATTTAGCGGCACGGAAAACAATTAGTCATACAATAAGAGCCCGCCATCATGTCAGACAAATTTCCTCCTCTGCGCTCTGCCCAATGGTTTGGCAGCGCTGATAAAAACGGTTTCATGTACCGCAGCTGGATGAAGAACCAGGGCATTGCCGATCATCAGTTCCAGGGCAAACCCATCATCGGTATCTGCAACACCTGGTCGGAATTGACGCCTTGCAATGCTCACTTTCGGACCATCGCCGAGCACGTAAAACGCGGTGTCATCGAGGCTGGTGGCTTCCCGGTCGAGTTCCCGGTGTTTTCCAACGGTGAATCCAACCTGCGACCTACCGCCATGCTGACGCGCAATCTGGCGAGCATGGATGTGGAAGAAGCCATTCGCGGTAACCCGATCGATGGCGTGGTGCTGTTGACCGGTTGCGACAAAACCACCCCGGCGCTGTTGATGGGCGCGGCCAGCTGTGATGTCCCGGCCATTGTGGTCACCGGTGGGCCGATGCTGAACGGCAAGCACAAAGGCAAGGACATCGGCGCCGGCACCATCGTCTGGCAGATGCACGAGTCGTACAAAGCCGGCGCCATCAGCCTCGACGAATTCCTCTCGGCCGAGGCCGGCATGTCGCGCTCGGCGGGCACCTGCAATACCATGGGTACGGCCTCGACCATGGCCTGCATGGCTGAAGCCCTGGGCACATCGCTGCCCCATAACGCGGCCATCCCGGCGGTGGATTCGCGCCGCTACGTGCTGGCCCATATGTCGGGCATGCGCGCCGTCGAGATGGTCCGCGAAGATTTGCGCCTGTCCAAGGTGTTGACTCGGGAAGCCTTTGAAAATGCGATCAGGGTCAATGCCGCCATTGGCGGTTCGACCAACGCCGTGATTCACCTCAAGGCCATCGCCGGGCGGATCGGCGTGGACCTGGAGCTGGATGACTGGACCCGCATAGGGCAGGGCACACCGACCCTGGTGGACTTGCAGCCGTCGGGACGCTTCCTGATGGAAGAATTCTACTATGCCGGAGGCCTGCCGGCCGTGCTGCGGCGCCTGGGTGAGAACGGCCTGATTCCGAATCCGCAAGCCTTGACCGTCAACGGCAAGAGTTTGTGGGAGAACGTTAAAAACTCACCGATCTATGGCGACGACGAAGTTATCCGGGCCATCGATAACCCGCTGGTCGCCGACGGCGGTATCTGCGTATTGCGCGGCAACCTGGCGCCTCTGGGCGCGGTACTCAAGCCATCCGCTGCGACCCCGGCCCTGATGAAACATCGCGGGCAGGCCGTGGTATTCGAGAACTTCGACATGTACAAGGCCCGCATCAATGACCCTGAGCTGGCGGTCACTGCCGACTCGATTCTGGTGATGAAGAACTGTGGACCAAAGGGTTACCCGGGCATGGCCGAAGTGGGCAATATGGGTCTGCCCGCCAAGCTACTGGCTCAGGGCGTGACTGATATGGTGCGCATTTCCGATGCCCGCATGAGCGGAACGGCGTACGGCACAGTGGTGCTGCACGTGGCACCGGAAGCCGCAGCCGGCGGACCACTGGCGGCCGTGCAGGAAGGTGACTGGATTGAACTGGACTGTGCCAGCGGACGCCTGCATCTGGATATCTCCGATGCCGAACTGACCGCTCGCCTGGCCGATATCGAGCCACCAAGAAAACTGTTGATTGGCGGCTACCGCCAACTCTACATCGACCATGTCATGCAGGCCGACCAAGGCTGCGATTTCGATTTCCTGGTGGGCTGCCGAGGATCGGAAGTACCCCGTCATTCCCACTGAGTGGCGCCACCGGCAAAGCGAGCCCGGCATGACAATCATGCAGGCGCGATTGAACCCGCGCCTGCTATGATCCGCGCTTTCAACCGAAAGGATCGACCTGCGCCCCATGGATTATCGTCAGCCCTCCGACCGCAAAAGCATGCATACGCGCATCGTTCAGGAACTCGGCCTGCAGATTGTCTCCGGGCGCTTCAAATCCGACGACAAACTGCCTGCCGAAGCATTGCTCTGCACAGAATATGCGGTCAGCCGCCCGGTATTGCGCGAAGCCACCCGGGTGCTGGTTGCCAAAGGCCTGGTGTACTCCAGGCCGCGGGTGGGTACCGTGGTCAAGCCACGCCGCGAGTGGCACATGCTCGACCCTGATGTGTTGCACTGGTTGCTGCAGGCCTCGCCCCAAAATGAATTTTTTGGTTTGCTGACCACCGTGCGCAGCATTATTGAGCCCGCCGTGGCAGCGCTCGCAGCCCAGCATGCAACTGCAGAAGATGTAGCATCGATCCATGAAGCCTACCAACGCATGGAAAATGCCTCCAGCCCTGAAGAGCTGCTGCAACCCGACCTGGACTTTCACAGCCGTATTGCCGACGCAACCCATAACGACTTGCTGGCCAACTTGTGCAACATGCTGTCATTGGCCTTGCGCGAAGCCATGAAGCACTCCAACCGTCGACCCAACCTGCACGAACTTGCCCTGCCACGGCACAAGGCAATCTTGACCGCGATCGAAAGCCGCGACGCTTTGGGCGCGCGCCAGGCCACCCTGGTACAGCTCGAAGACGCACGCATGGCGCTGGATGTGGTGTTGAGCCAAGGGTGAGGGCGGTTGATACCGGCGAGCCCGATTCGACCTGGTACGGCGCACATTGGCAGAGTTGAGTGTTTTTACCCTGGCAGCATTTGACCGAGGCGATAGAGGGCGAGCAGGGCGCTGCCCGGGCGCCGATATTGTCTTTTCATGCGGTTTTCTGGGCGGGGATGGATCGTCCTGGTTCAAACCTGCGACTTCACAAAGCTTCACATTTGCACGGCGGGAAAGAGCGGGGATATCGGTTAGCATCGCGGCGCAGCCTAGGGGCGCAAGCGTGGTAACAACAACGGCTTCAAATGGCTGACAAGCGTTTGAAAGCCGGGATCCCGGTAAATAAGGTCTCTTTATTGTGTCTAATGGCAATTCAAACCGTTGGTTAGTCCTCATGTCGGTCATTCTGGCTTTTATGCCGATTGTCCTGGATTACACCATTCTGCATGTCGCGGTTCCGTCACTGACCCTTGCGTTGCAAGCAACGGGTACCGAGATTCTGTGGATCATCGACATCTACCCCTTGTTAATGGCCAGCCTGCTGATTCCCATGGGCACGCTGGCGGACAGGGTCGGCCATCGCCGAATGCTGCTGGCTGGGCTGGGTATCTTCTGCGCAGGTTCGATATTGGCCGCCTTTTCTCCCAATGTCGGATCCTTGATCGGGGCACGGGCGTTCATGGCATTCGGCGGCGCTATGGTCATGCCCAGTGTCCTCGCGATTATTCGACAAACCTTTGAAGATCAGAGCGATCAAGCCGTAGCGCTGGGTATCTGGGGTGCTGTTGCCTCCACCGGTGCCGCCATCGGGCCCTTGGTGGGGGGCGCATTGCTGGAGCATTTCTGGTGGGGGTCGGTCTTCCTGATCAATGTGCCCGTGATGCTGCTGGTCATCCCCTTAGTGATCGCCTACATACCACGACGAAGTGTGGTCGGCGATGGAAACTGGACCATCGGCCAGTCCGTGATTCTGATCCTGGGTGTCATGGCAAGTGTTTACGCCCTTAAATCGGGCTTCAAAACCAACAGCTCTCTATTCGTTACCGGTGCCTGTTTTGTATTCGGAGCGCTGATGCTTGTCTGGTTTGTACGCAAGCAACTTCATACCTCGACCCCGATGCTTGATCTGAGCCTTTTCTCCATTCCGGCGGTCAGCACGGGTATCGTCATGGCTCTGGTAACCATGGGGGCGCTTGCCGGGTTCGAATTGCTGCTGGCTCAAGAACTGCAGTTCGTTATGGGCCGTACCCCCCTGGAGGCCGGTATCTTCATGATGCCGCTGATGATTGCGGCTGCAATCGGTGGGCCTCTTGCAGGCGTCATCCTTAGGGCGATTGGCCTGAGGTGGGTTGCCAGTTGCTCATTGCTGGTGTCCGCGGCAAGTCTGGTCGGGCTGGCCCAAATACACCTGGGCAGCGGCGGGGTGGCCGTTATTGTGATGCTGGTGGCTCTGGGGCTTTCCCTCAGCATTGGTTTAACCGCCTCGTCAGTGGCGATCATGAACAGTATCCCAATGGAGAAAGCGGGCTCTGCCGGAGCCCTTGAGGCCACAAGTTACGACCTTGGCACCGGATTGGGCATCACCATTTTCGGAATTCTTCTGGTATCCACTTATGAAAAATCCATACAGCTGCCTGATGGCATTCCATCTGCCATGGCCGAGACAGCCGTGCGGTCTATTGGTGAAACGATGATTGCGGCAAAAACACTGGGTGGCTTTCAAGGCCAGCAGCTTGCTGCAGCGGGGCAAAAGGCTTTTAGTGCCTCCCACAGCATGGTTTTGCTGACGGCGGCTGCACTGGTCGGGGTATTGAGCCTGTTGGTCTGGTTTGTGTTGAGGCATCACAAAGACAGGTCGGATCATTCCCGTGCAGCCAATTGAAAAAGTCGTCTGCGCGGGAATCCAAGCTTCCCTGTTTACGCTTACTGGCCAGGACAAGCCACTACGACGGCTTCTAGGGGGGAGATGGATTCACCGCTGGTCGTTGCACTTGGCGTGGATCGCCGCGTGTTCGCGATTGGCGCAAATGCCGTTTGGATGCTCAAGAGTTTTTATAAGATCATCCTTAATTTAACATAATATACATTATGCGTAATTGCGCGTGACCCTGTCAGGGCCAGTGGAGGTCAGATTTCAAGGCGGCGAATCGCTCTTCAGGTCAATCCTGAATCTTTCGGAAACCATATCGAACAATTCGCCCGTTCTGTACCGATCTCTGATTGATTGCGTTACGGCATAATCACCACCTTCGTGCTGCACCCGCCACAATGGAATGACAAATGATCAGAGCATTTGAACAACACGACATGGAACGTGTTGTGGAAATCTGGCTGAGCGCATCGATTAAGGCACATGACTTTATCGATGCGGCTTACTGGCAATCCCATACAGCAACGATGCGTGATGTTTACATCCCGGCATCAGAGACCTATGTGCTTGAAGACCCATCCAGCGTCCAGGGGTTTTGCTCCTTGCTGGGCAATCAACTGGCCGCGCTGTTTGTTGACCCGGATCATCAAGGCAAAGGCCTGGGCAAACAGTTGCTTGAGCATGCGAAAAACCTTCGTGGCGAGTTGAGCTTTGCGGTTTACAAAGAGAATGCGCCCAGCGTGGCCTTTTATCGCTCGCAGGGTTTTGCTGTGGTCCGCGAGCAAATTGACGAGCAGACAGGTCATACTGAATACCTGATGGCGTACCGCACATGATCCTCCCACAGCCTTTACTGACAGCTATCGAGAGCCTGTATTTGCCCGCAGCCTTAACGCATCCGGCTGATTACTCGGTAGACAGTGAAGCCCGGGAATATGGCGGTTTGCGCTTTACTCTTGCAGGTCGCAAGGTTGTCTTCAGGGTAGCCAAAGTGACGCCAACCAAGGTCGGCCAGTTCGTCACCCTGTGGAAACGACCTTGCCCAGGCGGCGAAATTGCGCCACTGGATAGCGCGGATGACATCGATTTCGTGGTGGTTCATGTGTCTGCTGAAGGACACTGCGGACAGTTCGTTTTTGATCGTGAGACCTTGTTGTCACGAGGTGTCTTTGCCATGAATGGTCGCGGCGGCAAGCGTGCATTTCGTGTTTATCCTCCCTGGAGCCAGCCTGTAGCACGCCAGGCCGTACAGTCTAAAACGTGGCAAACCGAGTGTTTTGTCGCGATTTCTCCCTTTGAACCGGCCTCAATAGTACGTATTCGCAGCCTTTTCAACTGCGTGTAGTCTTAGGCTTATATATGCATTCTAGATATAACTAAACTAAAGAACTATTTAGTAGAGTTATAAATAACGTCTTTTTGGGCACTTCTCCATTCCCCGCCCTAAACGTCATTCAAGCCCCGGACCACCACCCTTGTGGCCAGCGCACACGCTTGAGCCGTGAGCTTTATCTCCCTTGCGCTTGCTGTAATTGTGGGATGCAAATGGCATTTCTCCCATAAAAATGGCCTGCCCTATGCCTGATTGGCCCTCGCGGTTCTGCAACAAAGCTGCGGCCTCCTCTGTCACCCGGCACTGACAATTTGTCGCAGGGCCAGGTTTTTGTTAAAGTTATAAAACTAACCGTTTAGTACATAACTGTTTCGGACGTTTCCCGGTCTGTCGATCTGGCCTGTTCAAGGCCTCGGCGACACGCAGAAACGCCGTACACGCCTACGCCTGCCTTGCAAGCCGCTACAGTTAAAAGCTATGCCCTCCTCCCAACCGTTCATGCATCAATAGGGTCATGCACAATGAATAACACTCAACCTTCGGCAGCCGTAAGCCGCTGGCCCATCTGGGTCGCCGCTTTAGGTGTGCTGGTTTTCGGTTTGCTCTTCGTCGCCGGTGGTGGCTACCTCGCCACACTTGGTGGCAGCCTGTACTTCCTGCTTGCAGGCCTGGGCATGGTCGTCTCGTCCGTGTTGCTGTTCAAGCGGCGTCTGGCCGGTGCCTGGCTGTTCGCGGGCGTCATGGTCGCCAGTGTGATCTGGGCCCTGGCTGATGCCGGGCTGGTGTTCTGGCCGCTGGTTTCACGTTTGTTTGCCCTGGCCGTGCTCAGCCTGGTCGTGGCGCTGGCTTACCCTTCGCTGCGTAAGGCCAATGGCCTGAGCGGCAACGCCGGTTATGCGCTGGGCGCAGTGCTGGCCGTGGCCATCGCCGCCGGTTTCTGGGGCATGTTCCAGCCTCACGCCTCGATCGCACCGACCGGTGACGGCCCGGGCCTGACCAAGGTTGATCCGGCCAAAGCCCAGAAAGATTGGGCTCACTACGGCAATGACGAAGGTGGCAGCCGCTTTGCCGCACTGGATCAGATCAACCGCAGCAACGTCTCCAAGCTGGTACCGGCCTGGACCTACCAGACCGGCGATGTGGCCATCAGTGATGGCAATGGCGCAGAAGACCAGATGACCCCGCTACAAGTGGGCGACAAAGTCTTTATCTGTACGCCACACAACAACCTGATCGCGCTGGACGCCGATACCGGCAAAGAGCTGTGGAAGAACAACATCAACGCCAAATCGGCGGTCTGGCAGCGTTGCCGTGGCCTGGCTTACTTCGATGCCACCAGCGCCGTCGCCCAGCCGACTGACGGCAGCACGCCGGCCGCTGCAGTCACCGTTGCACCGGGCGCAGCCTGCCAGCGTCGCCTGCTGACCAATACCATCGATGCACGCCTGATCGCGGTAGATGCCGACACCGGCCAGTTCTGCCCGGATTTCGGCAGCAATGGTCAGGTTGATCTGAAGGCCGGCCTGGGCAATGTGCCTGACTCCTATTATCAGTTGTCGTCCGCTCCTTTGATGGCAGGTACCACGGTGGTGGTTGGCGGTCGCGTGGCTGATAACGTGCAGACCGATATGCCTGGTGGTGTGATCCGTGGTTTCGACGTGGTGAGCGGCGCCATGCGCTGGGCTTTCGACCCTGGCAACCCGCAGGACAAGCAAGCACCGGCAGAAGGCAAGACCTACGTTCGCAGCACGCCGAACAGCTGGGCACCGATGTCCTATGACCCGCTGATGAACACGGTATTCTTGCCGATGGGCAGCTCGTCCACCGACATCTATGGTGTTGAACGTACCGAGCTGAACCACAAGTATGGCGCATCGGTGCTGGCACTGAACGCCACCACTGGCGAAGAAAAGTGGGTGTACCAGACCGTCCACAATGACCTGTGGGACTTCGATCTGCCCATGCAACCGAGTCTGATCGACTTCGCCAAAGCGGACGGCAGCAAGGTTCCGGCGGTAGTGATCGGCACCAAGGCCGGGCAGATTTTTGTGCTTGATCGCCACACTGGCCAGCCGCTGACCAAAGTCGAAGAAGTACCGGTCAAGGCCTCGAACATCCCCGACGAGCCCTACTCGCTGACCCAGCCAAAATCCGTGGGCATGCCACAGATTGGCGCGCAGACTCTGACCGAATCGGACATGTGGGGCGCCACCCCGTTCGATCAGATGCTGTGCCGTATTTCCTTCAAGAAAATGCGTTACGAAGGTCTGTACACCGCGCCGGGCACTGACGTGTCGTTGAGCTTCCCGGGGTCGCTGGGTGGCATGAACTGGGGCAGCCTGTCGACTGACCCGGTACACGGTTTTATCTTCGTCAACGACATGCGTCTGGGCTTGTGGGTGCAGATGGTGCCACAGCAAAAAGACGCCAAGGCCTCTTCTGGCGGCGAAGCGCTGAACACTGGTATGGGTGCCGTGCCGCTCAAGGGTACGCCTTATGCGGTGAATAAGAACCGCTTCCTGTCGGTGGCTGGTATTCCGTGCCAGGCACCGCCTTTCGGCACGCTGACCGCCATTGACATGAAAACCCAGAAAGTCGCCTGGCAAGTACCGGTCGGTACGGTGCAGGATACCGGCCCGCTGGGTATCAAGATGGGTCTGCAACTGCCGATCGGCATGCCGACCCTGGGCGGTACGCTGTCCACTCAAGGTGGCCTGGTGTTCATCGCCGGCACTCAAGACTTCTACCTGCGTGCATTTAACTCGGCCAACGGTGAAGAAGCCTGGAAAGCCCGTTTGCCAGTTGGCAGCCAGGGCGGCCCGATGACCTTTGTTTCGCCTAAAACCGGCAAGCAATACATCGTCATCACCGCCGGTGGTGCCCGCCAGTCGCCGGATCGCGGTGACTACGTGATTGCTTACGCGCTGCCTGAAAGCAACTAAGCGTTAGTCCGTGCGGGAGCTGGCCTGCCAGCTCCCGCACGGTTTATGCCGCTTGCGCCTTGCTCAGCAACACCCGCGTCACCCTCCGCTCTTCTACCTCGACTACGGTCAAGGCCCAGCCTTCCCACGTCAGCTTGTCGCCAATCATCGGCAGACGATCCAGCAAACTCATTACCATACCGGCAAGTGTCTGATAGTCATCTGTGGCCTTGGCTGCAAAGCCGATGTGCTGGCGAATCTGGCTCAGGTTCAAGGCGCCGCTGACCAGATAACCCTCTTCCCGGGCAACGATATTGGGGCCCTCTATCTCGCTGGCATCCGGCAGTTCACCCGCGATCGACTCAAGAATGTCAGTCATGGTCAACAGGCCGATAAAGTCACCGAACTCGTTGATGACGAACGCAATGTGCGTCGACTCTTTGCGCATCTGCTCCAGAGCATTGAGTATCGTGAAACTGTCCAGCAGGTTGATGGCCTTGCGGGCCATGGCTTCCAGATCAGGTTCGTGACCAGCCAACAGTTCTTTGAGCAATTCCTTTTTATGAATAAAGCCCAGCGGCTCGTCAACCCGGCCTTCGCGGATCAGCGGCAGTCGAGAGTACGACGAGTGCATCAGCGTCGTGCGAATGGTGTCTGCTGAATCCGCGAGGTCGATATGATCGATCTCGGCCCGAGGCGTCATCACGGTACGAATCGGGCGCTCTGCCAGTTGCAGTACGCCACTGATCATCACGCGTTCGCGTCGGTGGAAAACTTCCTTGTCTTCGCCGCCTTCAAGCATGTCAGCAATGTCTTCGCCCACTTCATCTGCACTCAAGGTACGACCGCCCAGCAAACGCAACACTGCATGAGCCGTACGCTCGCGCATCGGCCGCAGCCCCTGCACGCTTTTCTTGCGACGCGCACGGGCAATCTGGTTCAGCACTTCGATCAGAATCGAGAAGCCGATGGCTGCATACAGGTAGCCCTTGGGAATGTGGAAGCCCAGGCCTTCGGCGGTCAAGCTGAAGCCGATCATCATCAGGAAGCCCAGACACAGCATGATCACCGTCGGGTGACTGTTGACGAATTTGGTCAGGGGTTTACTGGCAATGATCATCAAACCGACCGAGAACAGCACCGCGATCATCATCACAGACAGGTGTTCAACCATGCCCACAGCAGTTACCACCGCATCCAGGGAGAACACGGCATCGAGCACCACAATCTGTGCCACGATCGGCCAGAACATGGCGTAGCCCATGTTTGATGTGCGTTCGGCCACATGCCCTTCCAGTCGTTCATGCAACTCCATAGTCGCCTTGAACAACAGGAACAGACCACCGAACAGCATGATCAGGTCGCGACCCGAGAACGATTTGTCGAACACTTCAAACAACGGCGCCGTCAGCGTGACGATCCACGAGATGCTGGCCAGCAGGCCCAGGCGCATCACCAGTGCAAGCGTAAGGCCGATCACCCGGGCACGGTCGCGCTGCTCCGGCGGCAACTTGTCCGCCAGGATGGCGATAAACACCAGGTTATCAATGCCCAGTACCAGTTCCAGCACAATCAACGTCAACAGGCCGAGCCAGGCCGTGGGATCTGCAATCCATTCCATAGGTATCAGTCAATCTCACGAAGGTTCAGGGTTAACGACGAGCGCGCACAGACAAGCGTAGCCGCAAATGGGCTAACGCAAAACGGAGGGCTGGAGAAAGGTAAAGCACGCTCGACAGAGGTGATCAAGCGAAGAAGGGGCGCAGGTTCAGAGCTGCGACTGGGTGGTTCCTGAAGGGTGTTCATACAAGCCTTTAGTGAATTGGGGACGCAATCCTACAGCGAATCAGCACAACGCCCGCGAGCGGACTTATTACAAAATTTAACAAGTCCCCTCTCCTGCGCCTTGCTCGACCTGACGGGCAAACCATTGCAGCACCGCCGGACACGCCGGGTGCAAGTGCGCCGCAGGTTGCAGGCACAACGAATAGTTGCCACCGGTTTTCAACGGTTCGCCAAAGGGAATCACCAGTACCCCGCGCTGAATGGACTCGGCCGCCAGCGTCATGTCCGTCACCGCAACCCCCAGGCCACGCGCGGCAGCATCGAGGGCCAGTTCATCGAGATTGAACGGGATATGCCGGTAACTGTGCAGCGGCATGCCGTCATTGGCGGCGAGCCAGTCGATCCAGGCTTGCTGGTCGGCCGAGCGATGTAAAAGCGCAAAGCGCACCAGATCCGCCATTGACGTCAGCGGCCCCAAGTTGGGAGCGCACACCGGTACCAGAGCCTCGTCGAATAAAGCCATGCAGGCCGGATCAGTGGAGGGTCGGGGCAAGTACAGGATGTAGGCATCACTGTCGCTGGCCGGTTCGACTATCTCGGTGGCTACCGTTTCAATCGACAAGGCTATGTCCGGATGCTGCAAGTAGAAGTCACTGAGTTTGGGCAGTAACCAGCGCACGGCCAGCGACACATGCATACGGATACGAAACGGCCTTTTTTGCGGCGACAAGCGATCTTCCAGCAGCTTTAACTGCTCCAGAATCCCGCGGGCACTGGCCAGCACCTGTTCGCCTTCGACGGTCATGCGCACGCTGCGACTGGTTCTGGCAAACAACGTCACACCAAAGTGAGTTTCCAGTTGCTGGATTTTCCGGCTGATTGCGCTTTGGGTCAGGCACAGCGTCTGCGCTGCCTGGGTGAAGCTGCCCGATTCGGCAACCTCAACCAGTGCCTGCAAACCCTGCAATGACGGTACGTGACGAACCTTATCCATGTGTTTTTTGCATCAATCAATGAATTAATAGCGTTGGTTATATCACTTGGTACAGCATAAATTCCATCTAAAACCCGCGCCAGCAGCGGCCAGCCATGCAAATAGCGCATGTATTAAAACGCCGCTCAGCGCCATGACAGGCAAATGAGGTGAATCGTGAAGAATGAATGTGGCTGGATTGCCCTGGCAGGAACCTCCCCCAGCCGTGATCACCTCAAAGGCATAGAGAAAGCCGACTGGCTGATTATCGGTGCGGGTATCACCGGCCTCAGTGCCGCCCATTCCCTGGCACAACTGCACCCGCAGGCACGTATCGTGATTGTCGACCGGCAACGTGCTGCCCAAGGGGCATCGGCACGCAACTCCGGTTACGCGGTGGCCCATGAAAACCCGGGCGACAACGAGTTGATCGGCAATAGCGGTTTTGCCGGCTATGCCGTGGACTCGACCATCGGCCAGGCGGCCGGTGATGAAGTGCGCATGCGCATTGCGCGCCACTGCATCGACTGTGACTACCGGGATTCGGGCTACTACTTCGCCGTCAACGACCCGGGCAAATTGACCCAAGTTGAAGCCAAGCTCAAAACTTTGCAGGCAGTCGGCGCATCTGCGCACTTTCTGCAAGGCGCGCAACTGGCGCAAACGCTCGGCACCGGCCATTACCAGGCGGCCATCTGGTGCGGCAATGGCAATGCGTTGTTGCAGCCGGCGAAATACGTCAAGGGCCTGCTGGATGCCTTGCCGGCCAATGTCAGCCTTTTTGATAACACCGACATCACCGGGCTTGAACGCCTGAGTGGCGGACGCATCCGGGCCAAGGGTAGCCAGGGCAGCATTGAAGCCGCACAGGTACTGGTATGCCTGAATGCCTTTATCCCCCGCGCCGGGATCGACAAGAGTGCAACCTTCCCGATGGAGCTCAGCGCCAGCCTTACCCGCCCCCTGACTGACAAGGAATACCAGGCCATCGGCAATGTCGAGCCCTGGGGCGTGCTGTCGACCCGGCCGCTGGGCGCCACAGTGCGACTGACCCCGGATCGTCGGGTAATGATCCGTAATACCGCGGAATACCGTACGCGCGACCTGTCTGACAATGACCTGTTGCAGCGTCGAAAACACCATGCGCTTGGCCTGCAACGTCGTTTCCCGGGGCTCGGCGAGCAAGACATCCACTACACCTGGACTGGCCATCTGAGCGCTACCCGCAGTGGCCAGCCGTACTTTGCCAAGGTCGAGGAAGGCATCTATGCCGTGGCCGGCTGCAATGGCTCCGGCGTTGCCCGGGGAACCCTGTGGGGGCGCCTGTTGGCCGAACTGGCCAGCGGCGCCAGCTCGCCCCTGCTGCAATCGGTCATGGACAGAGCGCAGCCGGGCTGGTTGCCGCCTCGGCCTTTTTTTGACGTCGGTGCAGCGCTGCGCATGCGCATGGAAGCCGTCAGAGCCAAAACAGAAATCTGAACACTCTCACACCACAAAAGAATAAAAGCTCCTTGAAAAGGTGATTGAACATGCACATCAACACGGTTTCCCTTGCGGTCATGCTCGCAGCGTTTTCGGCCGTCAGCCACGCCGACGAGAGCGTGAATATTTCCAACTGGAACGGCTATATCGCCGACGACACCCTGACCAGTTTCACCAAGGAAACAGGGATCAAGGCTACCTACGATATTCACGACAGCAACGAAGTGCTGGAATCCAAGTTGATGACCGGCAATACCGGCTATGACGTGGTCAGCCCTTCGAACCACTTCATGTCCCGCCTGATCAAGGCCGGCGCCATCCAGAAACTGGACAGGAGCCAGTTGCCCAACTGGAAAAACCTGGACCCGGTGTTGATGAAAAAACTGGAAGTCAACGACCCTGGCAACCAGTACGGCTACCCCTATATGTGGGGCACGGCGGGGATCGGCTACAACGTCGAGAAGATCAAGGCGATTTTTGGCACCACGGATGTCACCCGCTCCTGGAGCCTGTTTTTCGATGAAAACAACATCAAAAAACTGAGCCAGTGCGGTGTAGCGATCATTGACAACCCGACGCAAGTGCTGCCGATCACGCTCAACTACCTGGGCTTGCCGCACCATAGCCATGAGCCTGAGGACTACAAGAAAGCCGAAGCGGCGCTGCTGAAAATACGACCTTATGTTCAGTATTTTCATGCATCCAAATACATCAGTGATCTGGCAAACGGCAATATCTGTGCGGTGATCGGTTTCAACGGTGATGTGGTACAGGCTGCGGCAAGTGCCCGGGAAGCCAGGAACGGGATCGATATCGCCTACTCGATCCCCAAGGAAGGTTCAACGTTATGGCTGGACATGGTGGTCATGCCTAAAAGCGCACCCCATGAGAAGAATGCCTACACCTACATGAACTACCTGCTGACCCCGCAAGTGATTGCCAACATCAGCAACCATATCCACTACGCCAACCCTAACCAGGCGGCAGACGCGTACCTGGCGCCGGACGTGAAGCAGGACCCGGCGATTTACCCGTCCAGTGAAGTGATCGACACCCTGTTTACCGTGGAAGACCTGCCCGCCAAGATCGCTCGCCTGAGCACACGTTTGTGGACCAAGCTCAAGACCAATACTTGATGCATTCCTGAACTGAAATGTGGGAGCGAGCCTGCTCGCGATGCTGTCCCACAGTTTTCTAGACGCGTGTCGCCTGCTTCGCGAGCAGGCTCGCTCTCACAAATCCAGGTTGCGCTCTTACAGCAAAAACCGATCTGTCACATTGCGCCGCTCATTGTCATCACGCACGTCATAGCTGACCGTGGTGGCAATGTTGGCGTGGTGCGCCAGCTTTTGAGCGATCGATACGTCGTACTCTTCGATCACCCGGGTAATAAACGAACGGCGAAAGTCGTGGGGCATGATGTCGACTCCCACCTGCCTGCCCCGCTGCTTGGCGATGTAGTAAATGGCATGTTTGGTCAGGCGGTCACGGGTGATGTGATTGCCGCGACGGATGCGATTGAACAGGAAGCTGTCATCCTCGACCCCGTCGGGCAGATTGGTCCGGCGAAATGCCAGCCAGGCTTCAAGTTTTTCAAAGGCCCAGGCCGGGGCAAACTTGATCAGCTCCTTGTTGCCCTTGCCCAGCACCTGCAAGCTGCGCTGTTCGACATCGACCTGCCACAGGTCCATGTTCACCGACTCGGACTTGCGCATTCCCGAGCCATACAGGATCGCGATGATCGCCGCGTCCCTGAGCCCCTGCGGGCGCGGGTCTGCGGCACAGACGTCCATCAGCTCGCGAATAAGGTTGCGGCGCAGGTTACGCCCCTTGACCAGCCGCGAACCGCCCCCCGCCTTGACGGCGCGGATCTTGAGCAAATGATCCTGGGTGATCAGGTTTTGTTGCCATGCCTGGTTCATCACCCCACGAATGGCATTGACGTACAGCGACGAGGTATTCGGCGCGTAGCCGTCCTCGCGCAATGCGGCCACCAGCGCGGTGATATGCCCCGGTTGCAGTTGATGCCAAGGGAACTCATCAATCGCCACCTCTTCAGCGCCCAGGCGGTCTGCCGCTTCCTGCAAGACATAGCGCATGGTCTGGCGGCTGGAGGGGGCTAGCCGCTGAAGGTAAAGCGCCACAGGCGTTTGCACCGGGTTCAGCACCAAGGGAGAAAGCGGCGGTAGCGGGGAGTCAATCGTAGACAATACCAATCTCATTACAGGCAGAAACAGTTCGCAATATACCCCATGCGCCGGGGATTTCCGCGTTTAACGCATCAACGCCATCCCACTCGCGATTTGCATGGCCTGGTCACGGCAAACATGCATTCTGCACGAATAAAAACCTCAGCCTGAAAACCTAACCAATTGATTTATATTAATTTTATATCGTACGTTCAAGTTGGTACAGCTAATGCAACATTCATCACTGAGGGTCGCATGCATAAAGGCCCATCCCTATCCGTGAAAGAGACAGGTGAGTGAATATGAATGCCATCGATTTGCTGTTGGAAGACCACAAGCGCGTCAAGGCCATCTTGAGCCAGCTCAGCGACTCCACCGAGCGCGCCGTGAAAAAACGCACTGAACTGCTCAACAAGCTGGAAATGGAAATTACTATCCACACCCGCCTTGAAGAGGAAATCCTCTACCCGGTGTTCAAGAAAGCCGGTGGTAAAGAGCAAGCCGTCATGTACCACGAAGCGAAGGAAGAACACCGCACGGTGGACTCCCTCGTATTGCCTGACCTTAAGAAAACTGCCCCCGATTCTCTGGAATTCTCCGGTCGTGCAAAGGTGGTCAAGGAACTGCTCGAGCACCACATCGAAGAGGAAGAAACCGAGATGTTTCCCCAAGCCCGCAAGTTGCTTGGCAAGGCCGTTCTCGATGAGCTGGGCAAACAGATGGAGGCGATGAAAGCCGAGTACAAAAAATCCCTGAACAGCAAGCCTCTGGCGGCGTAATGGCGCCAGCGCCTGGCAGGGTCAGCCCTGGGTAAAACCTCGCGCCAGCATCACAGCCACCCCCAGCAACATGCAGGCTGTAGCCCGTTGCAACAACACCTGTCGCGACGGGCTTTGCAGCACCCGGCGAATACGTTGGCCGAAGTAGCAGTACAGGCAACCACTGGCAAACTGCAGCAGCAAAAAGGCCAGCCCCAATACCGCCAGATCGAGCATTCTTGAATCAGTGCCCTGCCCTGCAAACTGCGGGAACACCGCACTGAACATCACGATGGTTTTCGGGTTGGAGAACCCGGTCAGCAGGCCCTTGCCGAATCGCCCTCCGAAACCGCGATCCAGGGTTGCCGTACGTTCCAGCGCCAGCCCTTTGCTGTTCCATTGGCGCCAGGCCAGATACAGCAAGTAGGCAACCCCTATGTATTGCAGAGCGCGACTGATCAACGGGTTACCCTTGATCAACTCGGCAAAACCCACGGCAAAAATCAGTATCGACACCAGGTACGCGGCGCTGGCCCCAAGCTGTACCGGCATTGACCGTTTCAAGCCTTCCTGCATGCCAAACCCCATGAGCAGCAGGGTCATGGGGCCGGGACTGAAGGTCATGGTGGCGCAGAACATCAGAAAATATAGAAATGAAGCGAGTGTCAGTTGCGTGGCCATTGCGGTGGTTCATTCCAGAAAATACGGTCGCGCAGTCTAGGCAGGCCCTGTCGGCTATTGGCAGGTCAAGCACTGACAAACTTTACCGACCTTTACTGGTAGCATGACCGGCAAAGTACGAGGCCCTGCATGCACCTACCTACAGTTGTGTTCCAACCCGGCCTGTCCAAGGTTCAGCAGATCGTGGATGCCTTGAGCCAGGCCATCGATCGGGGCCAGCTGGGTCCTGGCAGCAAGTTGCCCTCTGCACGTGAGATGACCGCGCACTGGGGGGTCAGCAAGTTCACCCTGATTGAGGCCCTGGATCGTCTGCGTGGGCAGGACAGAATCACATCCAGCCAAGGCCTGGGCTATTTTGTTGCAACAACAACGCCACCCGCCAGGCGCGCCGTCGGCCTTGATCTGCTGCCACAAGACTTGCACAGCGTCTTGCGCCGCTCCCTGACCGGCGCCAGCGGTACCCTGCGACCCGGTAGCGGGCATTTGCCGGAGAACTGGCTGCAAGACAGCGCCCTGCGTACCAACATGCGCCAGCTTAGCCGCTCACCGGCCTTGCGTTTGACCGGCTATGGTGACCCGGCAGGCTATCTGCCGCTGCGTCAGGCCTTGCAGCAAAAGCTCTTGAGCCAGGGCCTGGATGTGGGGGTCGAACAGATCATCACCACGGCCAATACCGTACTCGCCCTGGACATGCTGTTACGTCTGCGTTTACGCCCCGGCGATACGGTGCTGCTGGACATGCCCTGCTACTTCAATTTTCACGCCAACCTGGCCTTGCACGGCGTCAACGTGGTGACTCTGGCGCGCACCGCCCAAGGGCTGGACCTGCATCGCCTGGAAGCGCTGTTGATCGAGCACCGTCCCGCGCTCTACCTGACCACCGGGCTATTGCATAACCCCACCGGCCACTCTTTCACGCCCGGCCAGGCCTACGGACTGCTGGAACTGGCCAAGCGCTATGGCTGCTCGATTATCGAAGACGATCTCTACGGTGACTTGCACCCTGAGCCGCCCCCCCGGCTGGTAGCGCTGGCAGGCGTTGAGCAAGTGACTTACCTGAGCGGTTTTTCGAAAACCCTCAGTGCCAACCTGCGCGTCAGCTTTGTCGTCGCGCCGCCACAACTGGCCGCCGAGTTGACCCAGATGAAACTGATGTGTGGCGGGATTACGTCGGAGATGCTTGAACAGGTAGTGTGTTCGATGCTCAATGACGGCACGTATCACAAACATCGAAAACGCGTGGTGCAAGGGCTGCAGGCCAGTGGCGCGAGGGTTTCGAGCTGGCTGCAGGGCCTGGGCTTCACCCTGGGTGTGCCTTATACCGGCGGCATGTTTATCTGGGCCACAGTACCTGCCGGGCTGGATGCCGAAACATTGGCGCAGCAGGGTCTTGCCTGTGGCCTGGTACTGGCACCGGGGATCCTGTTCGGCCTCGATCCCCATTTAAGTAACTGCATGCGCTTCAACGTTGCTCACACTGACACGCCAGCCGTCATGGCGAGCGTCGAGGCGTTACTGGCTAACGCAATCTGAGCGGATCAACCAGCCCGGCAGCAATGGCCATGCCCACCAGATCAGGCAAGTGCTGGGCCTGCATGCGTTTCATCACCCGGGAGCGGTACAGGTCGATAGTCTTGACACTGACCTCCAGCAACCCGGCAATTTCCCGGGTGGTGTAACCCTTGACCAGGGGCATCAATACATCGCGCTCGCGGGGTGTCAGGCTGTGCAGGCGGGCGTCAAGCTCGGTGCGCTCCTGGCTTGCCGTGTGCCGTGCACTGCCGCCGCTCAGGGCCTCTTGCACACTGTCGAGCAACAACTGCTGGTTGTAGGGTTTTTCGATAAAGTCATGGGCGCCCGCCTTGAAGGCGCGCACGACGATGGGCACATCGGCATGCCCGCTGACAAAGATCACCGGTATCTTGATTCCGCGCTCCTGCAGGGCTTGCTGCACATTCAGACCGCCCATGGCCGGCATGCGGATATCCAGTACCACGCAGGCACTGAGCGCCGGGTCGCAAGCGTCCAGAAAAGCCTGCCCGTTGGTAAACGCCAGCGCATTGAGGCCCACGGACTCCAGTAGCCAGACAGTCGAATCGAGCATGCCCTGGTCGTCATCCACCACATACACCACAGGCCGGGTTTGGGTTGTCATCGTTACTCTCTTGTCGTTTTGAGTGAAGCCATCAACGGCAGGCAGCAGCACATCAGCAAGCCGCTGGTTTGGGGTCGGGCATTGAGTTCCCCGCCAAAGCCTTCAACGATGCTGCGGCTAATCGACAAGCCCAGCCCGAGGCCATCTGCCTTGCTGGTGTAAAACGGCGTGAACAATTGCTCAAGTTGCCCGGCACTGACCCCTGGCCCCTGATCCTGCACGCTGATTTGCAGGGTGGCGCCGTCAAGGGCTTGTGCCTGCAAGAGGATCCGCGAAGCTTGCCCCGGCAATTGCTCGTTGTTGGCGTCCATGGCATTGCGCAACAAATTGAGCAGCACTTGCTCCAGCAACACCCGGTCGGCGTATACCCGTGGCAGCGAGTCCGGCAATTGCAGATCGATGCTGACATGCCGTTCCCCGGCCTCCCAGGCACACAGACTGACGGCCTGGCGTGCCACCTCACTGATATCCAGCGCTTGCAGGTTACGCCTTCCTTTGCGCAAAAAACCGCGCAGGCGCTTGATCACTTGCGAGGCGTGATTGGCATGCAGATTGATCCTTTCCAGCCCCTGGGCCACGCGCTCGACCGCCGCAGGATTACTGCCCAGGGTTTGCAAATAACGTAGGCTGGCATTGGCATAATTGACCACTGCCGCCAGCGGCTGATTGATTTCGTGGGCAATCCCGGATGCCAGCTCACCCAGGGTTACCAACCGCGCTGTATGGGCCATTTCATCCTGATGATGACGCTGCTGGGCTTCGCGCAATTCGCGCTCGCGCATATCCCTGGCCATCAGTGAGAAAAATCGTTCTCCTGCGGTAGAGCGATGGGCCAACAGCAGTAACGACACCGGCACAGAAGGCTCGCCATTCAAGGGCAACAAGCGGGTTTCGTGACTCCACAAGCCCTGTTCCTCGGCACTGTGCCAGCCACTGGTCTCCAGGAGGGCCAGGTCTTGCGCGCTCAAAAAATCAGCCAATGCCGGCATGCCCTGTGCGGGCAGCAACCCAAGCAGGCGACGTGCTGCCGGATTGAGATACGACACCCCGCCAGCCGGGTCGATAAACAGCACCGGGTCCGGGTTGGCCTCGACCACATCAGCCAGCCGCCGCTTGTTCTCTTCAGCTTGAATACGCGCGGTGATATCCCGCGACACGCTGACCACCTCGACCACCGCCCCGGTATAGGTTTCACGTATTGCCCGGCTGGCTGTTTCAAACCACAGGTAGTGCCCCGCCTGATGGCGAATGCGGTACGTCATGGTGTGATAGCCGTCCAGTTGCAAGGCATCACGGGCCTGACGCAACGCCAGCTTCATGTCATGACCGTGGAACAGGCGCTGGGCCAGGGTCCCGCGCAACGTTTCGGGCCAGTAACCGAGCAGGGTCCAGGACGCCGGCGAGGCATCCAGAAAACGCCCGTCAGGGGTATGGCGTGAGATCAGGTCCGTGGTGTTTTCGGTAATCAGCCGGTACAGCCGCCGGGCCCTGGCAGCCTCTCGCCCGGCCAGCAGCTCGCTACTCGCTTCACGCCCGCGAGCCACAACGCATTGGCTGTCGGGGTCGGGGATCAGGGTCCAGAGCCACACCTGCTGTGCACATTGCGCCTCTACCTGCTCGATGGCTCTGCTCTGCCTGAGGCAGGCGCGGACCAGCTCCGGCAGATTGCCCGGCAATAGAGCGCTCGCATGGCCCAACGCCTGGCCCGCCAGCAGGCGAATCAATGCGTCGTTGGCTGCCAGCGGCAAGCCATCTCTATCGAGCACTACAGAGGGCTGAGGGTCATGGGGCAGCAGCGCGATCGGCATTTGGCATCCAGGGTTTGTACGGGTTTTTCTTTATATAGTACAACTACTATAGTGCTTAGGTATTACTTCCATATCAAACACTGAGTGAGCTATAAGTCAGACCGGACATAAAACTGCCCCGCTCGCCACCGGCAGAGCAGGCAGCCATAGAGCTAACAATCAGCCACCGGAATGACCATCATGTCGATTTTTGAGCACGGCCTTGAGCCGACTGCCGTAAACCATATTGCCCTGTCCCCGCTGAGCTTTATTGAACGTACGGCCAGCGTCTACCCTGATTACCCTGCCGTGATTCATGGCTCCATTCGCCGCACCTGGGCGCAGACCTACAGCCGTTGCCGCCGTCTGGCCTGTGCCCTGGCCGGACGCGGGATTGGCCAGGGCGATACGGTCGCCGTCATGCTGCCCAACATTCCGGCCATGCTTGAAGCCCACTTTGCCGTGCCCATGATCGGCGCGGTGCTCAATGCCCTCAATGTGCGCCTCGATGCCGAAGCCATCGCCTTTATGCTCGCCCACGGCGAAGCCAAGGTGCTGATTGCCGACCGCGAATTCCATGACGTGGTCCATGCAGCCGTGGCCATGCTCGATCACCCGCCGCTGATCATCGATGTGGATGACCCCGAGTACGGTGAAGGTCAGCCCGTCAGCACCCTGGACTATGAAGCGCTGCTGGCTGAAGGCGACCCCGAGTTTGACTGGCAATGGCCCGCAGATGAGTGGCAGGCCATTGCCCTCAACTACACCTCCGGCACCACCGGCAATCCCAAGGGTGTGGTGTATCACCATCGCGGCGCTTACCTCAATTCCCTGGGCAACCAGATGGTCTGGGCCATCGGCAATCACCCGGTATATTTGTGGACCTTGCCGATGTTCCACTGCAACGGCTGGTGCTACCCGTGGATCATCACGGCGCTGGCCGGTGTGCATGTGTTTCTGCGCCGGGTTGACCCGCAAAAAATCCTCACGCTGATTCGCGAGCATCAGGTCACTCACCTGTGCGGTGCGCCGATTGTGCTCAATGCCCTGGTCAATATGCCCGAGTCCGCCAAGGCCGCCATCGACCACCCGGTGCATGCGATGGTCGCAGGCGCGGCGCCACCGGCCAAGGTGATTGGTGCCGTGGAAGAAATGGGCATCAAGGTCACCCACGTCTATGGCCTGACCGAGGTGTATGGTCCGGTGACGATTTGTGCCTGGCATAACAAGTGGGATGCACAGCCTCTAGCCGAACGCGCACAGATCAAGTCCCGCCAGGGCGTACGCTACCCGACGCTGGAAGGCGTAATGGTGGCCGATCCGAAAACCCTGGTGCCGACGCCCCGTGACGGCGAGACCATGGGCGAGATTTTCATGCGCGGTAATACGGTGATGAAGGGCTATCTGAAGAACCCCAGTGCTACGGCCGAAGCTTTCGAGGGTGGCTGGTTCCATACCGGGGACCTGGCCGTGTGCCACCCCGACGGCTACGTCGAGATCCGTGACCGGCTCAAGGACATCATCATTTCCGGTGGCGAGAACATTTCCACCATTGAGGTCGAGGGCGTCCTGTATCGCCACCCTGGCGTGATGGAAGCGGCCGTGGTGGCGCGCCCCTGCGAAAAATGGGGCGAAACGCCTTGCGCCTTTATCACCCTCAAGGCTGATCATCAGCAGGTGCGCGAGGCCGAGATCATCGCCTTTTGCCGTGATCACCTGGCTGGCTTCAAAGTGCCACGCACGGTGGTGTTCACACTGCTGCCCAAGACCTCCACGGGCAAGATCCAGAAGTTCGTGCTGCGTGATATGGCCAAAGCGCTGTAACTGCGCCCTATAGACCCACAGGTTGCCTGCCGCTGTAACAAAGAGGTTTTTCATGCCTGAATTCAACGCTCCCCTGCGCGACATGCGCTTTGTCCTGCACGAAGTTTTCGAGGCCCCGGCACTCTGGGCCCGGCTGCCGGTTCTGGCCGATCATGTGGATGCCGATACGGCCGACGCCATTCTTGAAGAAGCCGCCAAGGTCACCGGCCAGTTGATCGCCCCGCTTAACCGCAGTGGCGACGAGCAAGGCGCGCAATGGCACGCGGGCCAGGTCACCACGCCTGAAGGCTTTAAATCTGCCTACAACACCTATATCGAAGGCGGCTGGGTGGGTCTGTCGGGCAATCCCGAGTTCGGCGGGCTTGGCATGCCGAAAATGCTCGCCGTGCAATTCGAAGAAATGCTCTATGGCGCCAATTCAAGCTTTGCCCTGTATTCGGCCCTCACCAGCGGTGCTTGCCTGGCTATTGATGCCCACGCCAGCGCAGAACTGAAAAACACCTACTTGCCACCTATGTATGAAGGCCGCTGGGCCGGTTCCATGTGTTTGACCGAGGCGCACTCCGGCACCGATCTGGGAATTATCCGCACCCGCGCCGAACCGCAACTGGACGGCAGTTTCACTATCACCGGCAGCAAGATTTTCATCACCGGTGGTGATCAGGATCTGACCGCCAACATCATCCACCTGGTCCTGGCCAAGCTGCCGGACGCGCCAGCGGGGCCCAAGGGCATTTCGTTATTTCTGGTGCCCAAGGTGCTGGTCAATACCGACGGCTCACTCGGCCAGGGCAATGCAGTGAGCTGCGGCTCCATCGAGCACAAGATGGGGATCAAGGCGTCGGCCACCTGCGTGATCAATTTTGACGGTGCACAAGGCTGGTTGATCGGTGAGGCCAACAAAGGCCTGGCCGCGATGTTTACCATGATGAATTACGAGCGCCTGTCGATCGGCATCCAGGGCATAGGGTGCGCCGAAACCTCCTATCAGAATGCCCGCACCTATGCCCGTGAACGTCTGCAAAGCCGCGCGCCCACTGGCGCTGTGGCGCCGGACAAAATTGCCGACCCGATCATCGTTCACCCCGATGTGCGGCGCATGCTACTGAGCATGAAGGCCATGACCGAAGGTGGCCGGGCCTTTGCCAGCTATGTCGGCCAGCAACTGGATCTGGCCAAGTTCTCCAGCGACCCGCACGAGCAAGAACAAGCCAGTGCACTGGTCGCCCTGTTGACGCCGGTGGCCAAGGCCTTCTTCACCGATACCGGTTTCGACAGTTGCGTGCTGGGCCAGCAGGTGTTCGGTGGTCACGGTTATATCCGCGAGTGGGGCCAGGAACAGTTGGTGCGTGACGTGCGTATTGCGCAGATTTATGAAGGCACCAACGGCATTCAGGCACTGGATTTACTGGGGCGCAAAGTCATCGCCAATGGCGGCGTGAGCCTGCGCCTGTTTACCGCGCAAATCCGTGACTTCGCGAGCCTGCCTGGCAAGCCCTACGCCAGCGAACTGCTGGACGCAGTGCAGCGTCTTGAAAACCTCAGTGACTGGTTGCAGGCACGGGCCAAGGCTGATCGCAACGAAACGGGCGCTGCCTGCGTCGAGTATCTGCACCTGTTGGGTTATGTGGCGTATGCCTGGCTATGGGCGCGCATGGCCGATGTGGCGCAGCGCTCGCGAAGTACCGACCCCGGCTTTTATGCCGCCAAGCTGGCAACTGCGCAGTTCTATTTCAGCCGTCTGTTGCCACGCACCTTGAGCCTGGAGCAAGGGATACGGGCTGGCAGCGAATCACTGTTCGAACTGGATGCCGCACACTTTTAGCCCCGGCAATAAAAACGGCGGCCTGTACCGGGCCGCCGCATGCTGTGCACCCTGGAGCCCGGCCTTAAGCGCTCAGTTCGTCGAGCAGCAGCACTTCACGATGCGCCAATAGATCGCCTACGGCCTCGGCCATCGCCTGGTAGTGCGCGGTGGTTTTGTGATGCTCAATGGCCTCCATGTCTGCCCACCCCTCAATAAACACAAAACGCTCGGGGTCGGTGCGGTCCACATGCAAGTCATAGAAACGGCAGCCCGGTTCGGCTCGCGAGCCTTCGACACAGGCGCGCAGTGCCTGCTCGACGGTTTTTCCGTGCCCTGGTTTGGCACGCAATATGGCAACGATTTTGATGATTTTGGACATATCTACTTCCTGCAACTTGCGGTGACTTAAGCGCTCAGGATCTGCGCGATTTTATCCTTGATCTGCAGCCGCTGCTCCTTGAGCGTGCGCAATACATCATCCGGGACGCCTATGGCATCGTTGGCTTCCGCGTCAACGACTTCGGCATCTTTTTCGCCGTACTGTACAAACAGCTGATTCAGATGCGGGTTTTCGCTGCGAAACTTGCTGACGGCTTCTTTAGTGAGCCCCAAATCCTGTAACAAATCGTGCTTGACTGGCATATCTGCACCTCATGGGTAATCCAGTGACAGGGCAGGTTGAATCGCCCCGGGTTTCCTAGACACTCTCCAGGCTCGCTGCGTAACGCTTTTCAAACTCTACCGGTGACAGCTGAT
>NZ_NQKQ01000030.1 GCF_002269505.1 Pseudomonas fragi
TCGGTACTCAAGTGTTTGTATTGGGTAGACATGGCAACACCTTACATCAGGTGTTGCACTTGTTCCTTGAGACCGCCCTGTTGAGCCCTGCTGGTAGCTTGTATGGCGTCATAGTGAGACTGCTGGGGGGTGCGTTTGATCTCACGACTAATGGTGCTGGGGTGACGGCCTAGCAAAGCGGCAATAGCCCGCAACGTCTGTTGTTGAAATAGCATCACCATAATGGTGACGCGCTCCTCGGTACTCAAGTGTTTGTATTGGGTAGACATGGCAACACCTTACATCAGGTGTTGCACTTGTTCCTTGAGACCGCCATCCCTTTGCCCATGACTCCGGTGCCGATAACAGCTACCGAGTATAAATTTTCAGGCGTATCCATATGCGCAGCTCGCTCCAATGTAGAAATGTGGGGTGCATCATAACGAATGCCGAATATTGGCAGGTAGTGAAAATGGGTAAGCGTGCGAACTGAACCCTCTTGTTGCTTTTCAGACTTTCTGATTCGCTTCTGGTTTTGTAGCCATATCGAAGGGCTGCCCAGCTTGATATGACATCTACGATCACGGCGTGCGCTTTTGCACCTGCGCTGCCTTCGGTTAAGACCGCACACACAGGGTGCCTCAACGGGTCAAAATATCCGAGCCCTGCTGGGTCTATCGAACCAGCAGGGTTGCCCGATAAGGTAAAGATAAGCCAGTGTCTGTTCGCTGCAAATGGTCATTGGCTTATTATTGTCTCTGTGGACCTGAAAAAGCCCGCATTGGCGGGTTTCAGTGTGTTGCTGGAATCAGGTGCTCGGTTGGCGGTTTTGCCCAGGCAGGCTTCAGCCGATCAGCTTGGCTGTCGACATTGCGGACGACTAAACCCGATCGCTGGTTTGGCAGCGATAGGCCCAGACTATTCCCCGCTTCAGGCATGCGCAAGTGAAGGTAATTCGTTCGGATGATTCGCGAGATAGAAAGCGAAACGTCGTAGGAAAGCCCTGATTCTGTATGAGTAAGCTAGCGCAGATAGTGTGCAGAGGCACCTGTTCGTTTGTCTGAAGCTACAAGAAACTTCAGTTCTCATCAGTCACTTGAGTTTGCAGTTTTAGCACCCGTATACGCTGTATACATTCACAGCGCTACGTGCATTGAGGCTCAGGCGTGTACCGTCAGCCAGGCTTGCCAGTCACTTTTTTCCTGATCACTGACTTCACCCGAGGACAAAACCGCGTACCACTCGGCAGCCTCTTGCTGGGCGGGCGCCGCTGGCGGGCAAGGGGTATCCATCAGAGTCGGTCCTGAGCAACCGCAGTCATGCACTGTAATAATGCGCGAGCGATGTATTGGCGTACCGAACTTTGGGATACGCCCAGTTGCTCGGCGATTTGACGATGGGTAAGCCCCTCGAGCTGACAAAGCAGAAACGCCTTGCGCACCTTGTACGACAAGCCATTGAGCAGGGTGTCTAGCGCATGAAGTGTCTGTAGCAGTTGTAAGCCATCTTCGGGCGAAGGCATTAGCGCTTCAGGCAACTGGGCCAGCGCTTCAAGATAGCTCTGCTCCAATTGGCGCCGACGTAGCAGGTTCACAAACAGGCTGTGGGCGATCGTCACGAGGTAGGCCAGCGGTTGCTCTACCTCTGTCAGTGCACGCTTGTTCAATACCCGCACAAAAGTGTCCTGTGCCAGATCTGCTGCCACTTCCGGACAGCCCAGGCGTTGATACAGCCAACGCCGCAGCCACGTGTGATGTTCACCATAATGGCGCTAAACAATGCAGTGTGCCGGGCGTCGCTCATCCAGGATTTCCATAAATTTGACCTGTAGAACGGCCTAGGGTCGGTTCAGCGAGGGACATGGATAGACTTTCCGCAGGAGTGTGCTGTCGTTTTATAAATAGGAATGATTATTACGTGCGCTTGTGGAGGATGGAAACACACTGCTGGCAATCAGCAAACAAAGGGCCTTCGGGTGCTTGGCGTTTTCCGGGGGATTACCGACGCGTCAACGGCGATTCTGGAAGGTCACGGCACACGAGGGTTCCTGGCGTTGAAAGGCGTATTCCATGTACTGACGTTCGTGCGGGTTAAGTACAAAGCTTTGAAAGTTTCGAATTGATCTGACAGTTACCGGATGTTAGGTGGTAACTGTCAGGTGCAATCAAGCCAGTTTGCTTTGGTGTGCCGGACTCGTTTCCCGTTGGAAGATAATACGCTTGGCAAACGACTGCTATAGCTCTAACTAACCCAAGGCTCGGTTTTACAATCTGCGCAGTAAAAAGGCAGAGATTTAACCCTAGGAGCACGCAGGAGAACAACGCCTCGACTTGCGAAGAGGTAAGCGCTAGAGTTTAGGTCTATTGTGTTTTAAAGTGTAACAGTGGATGGCTGTAACTATATAATGATATCCATGCGCGGCCCGAGGCCATCAACCATTAAAGAAATATTGGCTCGTATATCGCAACGTGCATTATAAAGATTGATGACAGCTCTCAGTTCCCGATCAATGATGTCTCGCGCTTCCTCTCTTTTTTCACAGTCTGTTTGCGCTGTGAGTGTCACCCGGCCGGAAAAAGTGGTTTCGACTGTGGTCAGCTTGGTCCAGTCAGGGTTATCTATATTGGCGATGGCTTTTCTGACTTTGTCAGCTGCTTTGGCTGCACTGTCAGTATCTCCTGTCGGAGAAATCGAGTAAGTGAATAGGAAGTGGTATTTTGTCATTTGATACGCCCTTTTGATAGAGTGTTTTAATATGCCATGCGCTGCGCATGGCTTATGCAGACAATAACACTTGAGTTGGAAGGGGAAGTGCAGTCATTCAGCCTGTTTTGATGAAATAGTGTGTGTAATTGTTTGCTTGTCAGGTTTGTAGTTTGTTACCGGTTTTTACATTTAAATGATGGCTGTGCATTGTTCGGTGGCGATGAAGTTTGATTGGCTGTAATGGCCGGCAGTGTTTAAGTGCTTTCACGCTCGATCAACAGGCATTCCAGCAGGTTTAAACGCTGCAACTCGTTTTCCAGCGGCAGTACGCCGAGGCTTTCCAGCACCCGCGTCGCCGCCATTACACCGATTTCCAGGGCAGGGGGTTTGAGGGTGCTCAAACTCGGCAACAGCATCTGGGCAAATGGATAATCGCCAAACCCGAGGACTGCGCAATCTTCGGGGATTCTCAGCCCCGAGCGTTGTCCGGCCAGCAACCCGCCCGCCGCGAGGTTGTCGTTGGCGAAGATGATTGCATCCGGTGGGGAGGGGGCCTGCATCAGTGTTTCCATGGCCTGTTTTCCGGCTTCAAAGGGTGCCAGACCCACTTGCGGGGCAAAGACCCACGGCTGCAGGCCCAACTCGTGCGTACAGCGGATGTAACCATCGCGGCGCTCCAGCGCACTGAAATCCCCGGCACTGCTGTTCAGCACAAAAGCAATGCGCCGGTAGCCTTTACCATGCAGGTAACGCGCGGCTGTCGCACCCACTTCAATGTGGGAAAAACCGATCTGCACAGGCCCGCGCCCGGGTTGGTAGTCCCAGGTTTCAATCACCGGTATGTCCGCTTCAGCGATCATTCTTTCGGTGTCCGCGCTGTGGAAGTGACTGGTCAATACCAACGCCGCCGGTGACCAGCCGAGAAATGCGCGCACTGCGCTTTCTTCCTGTTCAACGCTGAAGTAACTCGATGCCAGCAGCAGTTGGTAACCGTAGCGGCTGAGGGTGTCGCTGAAACCCTGGATCGTGTTGGCGAAGATCGGCCCGGATATGTTCGGGATCACCATGCCAATGATTTTACCCCGAGCAGAAGCCAGCCCTCCGGCGACCAGGTTGGGCACATAGCCCAACTGTGCGACCACGGCAGCGATGCGCTCGCGCAGCTCTGGCGATACGTGCTCCGGCTGGTTGAAAAAACGCGAAACGGTGATGGCTGAAACGCCGGCCTGTTGCGCCACGGTATTGAGGGTCACGCGCCCGGCACCACGGCGTTTACGGGGTAAATGGTCTCTCAACGTGCAACCCTCTAAATAACAAAAAGATATATAAAAGTGGTATTTAGGTATTTGACGGCATATTGGACTGTTACTGATACTAGCGATGTTAGCGCTAACAACGCGCTTTGTCTGCTACTCGCTCGAGCGAATGCCCAAGACACATTTCAGCCGCTGTGGTCGTAGAACGGCAGCGGTTCAGGGCACATTTTCGAGCGGGTAGACCATGCGTACTTTTCCTGGGGCAACAAATACTCTGGCACACTCGATTCATATTGCCGGGTGGTTATCTACCGGTCTGGCCGTGTTTGCGCTTGGCAATGCGGTTGCTGCCGACAGCAATGAGCAGGCGATTACCCTTGATGCCGTCACCGTCAGTGCGACCCGTCGCGAAGAACCACTGCAAAAAGTCCCGGTGGCGGTTTCCGTTGTCGACGGTGAACAGCTGGAGCGAGACGGCCGTAACAGCGTATCGAGCATCGTCCAGCAAGTGCCGTCACTGAATTTCCGTACCGGTGCCTCGAACAAGGACACCTCGTTGTTTGTGCGTGGCGTGGGCACGATCTCGACTTCACCGGGCGTAGAGCCGACCGTGGCGACGGTGATCGATGGCGTGGTCTACGCGCGCCCGGGGCAAACCACCCTGGACCTGCTGGATCTGGACCGGATTGAAGTCTTGAGAGGCCCGCAAGGTACGTTGTTCGGCAAGAACGCTTCGGCCGGGGTGATGAATATCATCAGCCGGGCACCGAGTGCTGAAACCCAGGGTTATATCGATCAATCCTACTTCAGCGGCAACGAAAGCCGTACCCGTTTCGGCCTTGGTGGCAGCCTGATTCCAGACACCCTGACAGGCTCGGTCACGGCGTTGTTCGGCACCTATGACGGTAATGTCGATAACGCGTACAACGGCCAGGAGGTCAATGGCTATAACCACAAGGGCGCACGGGGCAAGCTGGTGTTCACACCCGACGATGACCTGACGCTCACCGTGATCGCGGACTATATGCAGTCCCATGACGATGCGCCCAATGGCGTGGTGGTCGAGGCACTGACGCCGGGTTTTGCCAATGCGCTGGGCCCGGTGTGGGCATCCAGCGACAACCGCAAGATCAACACCGATACGCGTTCGCGGGTGGATGACATCAATAAGGGCCTCTCAGCCCAGCTTGACTGGAACCTGGGCGATTACACCCTGACCTCGATCACCGCGTGGCGGGGTTGGGACAATACCCAGTACCAGGATGGCGATCGTCTCAGCACCGTGACCGCCGATTTCCCTGGCTCTGCCGACCAGGGCGATTTGACGTTCAACCAGTATTCTCAGGAGCTGCGCCTGGCCTCACCCAAGGGTGAGTTTCTGGAGTACGTGGGTGGTCTGTTCTACATGCACGGCAAGGACGATGAAACCTACCGGCGCACGTTGACCACACCTGCCAGCGTCAACACCGGGATCGCCGATTACAGCACTACCAGCGACAGTTACGCGGTGTTCGGTGAAAGCACGCTGAACTTCACTTCGTCTTTTCGTGGCATCGCCGGCCTGCGCTGGACCCATGACGATCTGAAGTACGATCACCGCCGGGTGTCCACTTCGGCCACCGCCGTCACCGGCATCCAGCCGGGCACCAGCAGCTCCGGGTCAGTGGACGAAGACGGCTGGTCAGGACGGCTTGGTCTGCAATACGACCTGAGCGACACCGTCACCACTTATCTGACCTATTCCCGTGGTTACAAAGGCCCGGCCTACAACGTGTTTTTCAATATGCAGCCCCGTGATACCGACGCTCTGAAACCTGAAACGTCGAATAACTGGGAGTTGGGGATTAAAGCCACGTCCTGGAACAATCGCCTGACCACCAATCTGGCGGTCTTCCATAGCCAGTACGACAACTATCAGGCGAACTTCTTCGACACTGTGGCCGGGCAGGTGGTGACCCGTCTGATCAACGCAGGCAGCGTCAGCACCGAAGGCGTCGAGCTCGATTACGCTTTGCAGGCGACCCGGCAATTGAAGTTTTCCGGCGCGCTGGCGTACACCCATGCCCGTATCGACAAGTTTGGCTGCCCGGCGGGCGCTGCGGCGTCCTGTAACGTCAATGGCAAGCCGCTGCCGTACAGTCCTGACTGGAAAAGCTATGTGCGCGCCGACTACAGCATCCCGCTGGATAACGGTATGGATGTGGAACTGGGGACCGACTACAGCTGGCAGAGCGAAGTGCAATACGACATCAGCCAGAACGCCGACACCAAACAGGGCACCTACGGAATCTGGAATGCCAGCATCGCTCTGGCTGATTACAACAACGGCTGGCGCGTAGCGCTGCTGGGTAAAAACCTCGCGGACAAATCCTACTCACCCATGCTGGCCTCCGGCGGAACTTACATCTACCGCGCTGTGCCACGGGACGACGAACGCTATTTTGGTGTGCAACTGCGCAAGGACTTCTGACCATGTCTCGACAGCTCAAACTGGGGGCTTTTCTCATGGCCGGCGGGCATCATGTCGCCGCCTGGCGGCACCCCGAAACACCGGCCGATGCCGGGCTCGATTTCGCCCATTACAGACGCCTGGCGCAGATTGCCGAAGCCGCCAGGTTTGACGCTTTGTTTGTTGCCGACAGCGTCGCCGCGCCGAGGGACGAGATTGCCAGTCGTATGGCGCGCTCGACGTATTTTGAGCCCCTGACCTTGCTTTCAGCCCTGAGTGTGGTGACCGAACATATCGGCCTGATTGCCACGGCGACCACCAGCTACAACGAGCCTTATCATGTGGCGCGCAAATTCGCCTCGCTGGATCACCTGTCCGGCGGGCGGGCGGGGTGGAATCTGGTGACGTCGGACAACGCCGCCGAAGCGCAAAATTTTGGCCGTGAGCAGCACATCGGGCACGCTGATCGCTACAGCCGCGCCCGCGAGTTTCATCAGGTCGTCACGGGGCTGTGGGACAGTTGGGAAGATGATGCGTTTATCCGCGACAAGACCAGCGGCGCCTATTACGACCCCGCCAAGTTGCATGTGCTGGATCATCAGGGTGTGCACTTCCGGGTCAAAGGCCCGCTCAACGTTGCGCGCTCGCCGCAAGGGCAGCCGGTGATTGTGCAGGCCGGATCTTCCGAGAGCGGCCGCGATCTGGCGGCACAAACGGCGGAGGTGGTCTTCACGGCACAAACCTCGCTGGCCAATGCCCAGGCGTTTTACGCGGATCTCAAAGGCCGTTTGAGCCAATATGGCCGCAGCCCTGACGCGCTGAAAATCATGCCCGGCGTGTTTGTCGTGGTCGGTGCCACCGAAGCGCAAGCCCAGGAAAAATTTCAAACCTTTCAGCGACTGGTCGAGCCTGAGGTGGGCGTTGCCTTGCTCGGGCGCATGCTCGGCAACTTTGACCTGTCGATGTATCCACTGGACGGGCCGCTGCCTGACTTGCCGCTCACCGACAGCGGTCAGCAGAGCCGGCAGAAATTGCTGACCGAGCTGGCAGGCCAGGACAATCTCAGTCTCGCCGAGCTGGGCAGAAGAATTGCCGGGGGGCGCGGCCATTACACGCTGGTCGGTACAGCGGTGCAGATTGCCGACTGCTTGCAGGAATGGTTCGAGCAAGGTGCAGCCGATGGCTTCAACGTGCTGGTGCCGCACCTGCCAGGAGGTCTGGAAGATTTCGCCAACGCCGTCGTGCCCGAGCTGCAACGGCGGGGGCTGTTCAGAACCGAATACGAAGGCGGTACCTTGCGTGAGAACCTGGGGCTGGCGCGGCCTGCAAACACACTCACACAGCGTCGACATCCCTCTGCAGACAATCAGGAAATCGCTCAATGACTTACATCGCAGCTGACAACCGTTACGACGCCATCCCTTACCGCCGCGTGGGCCGTAGTGGCCTGGTGTTGCCCGCACTGTCCCTTGGTCTGTGGCACAACTTCGGCGACAGCACACCGATCGACACCCAGCGCGCGCTGTTGCGTACCGCGTTCGATCTGGGGATCAACCATTTCGACCTGGCCAACAACTACGGCCCGCCCTATGGCAGTGCCGAGGTCAACTTCGGCCGCCTGTTGCGTGAAGACTTCAAGCAGTACCGCGATGAACTGATCATCTCCAGTAAAGCCGGTTGGGACATGTGGCCGGGGCCGTACGGGCAGGGCGGCGGCTCGCGCAAATACGTGCTGGCCAGCCTCGATCAGAGCCTGCAACGCCTGGGCGTGGACTATGTCGATATCTTTTATTCCCACCGTTTCGACCCCGACACCCCGCTGGAGGAGACCGCCAGCGCCCTGGCCACGGCGGTGCAGCAGGGCAAGGCGCTGTACATCGGCATCTCTTCCTATTCAGGGGTGAAAACCCGCGAGATGGCGGCGCTGCTCAAGGAATGGAAAGTGCCGCTGCTGATCCATCAGCCGGCTTACAACCTGCTCAATCGCTGGGTGGAAAAGGACTTGCTGGAGGCCACCGAGGAACTGGGTACCGGGGTGATTGCCTTTACCCCGCTGGCGCAGGGGCTTTTGACCGACAAGTACCTCAACGGTGTGCCGGCGGATGCGCGGGTCAATCGGCCGGGCGGCGGTTCATTGCTGCCTTCACATCTGAGCGAAGCCAACCTTGCGCAGGTGCGTGGGCTTAACGAAATCGCCAGGCGTCGTGGTCAGAGCCTGGCGCAAATGGCATTGGCCTGGACGCTACGGGATCCACGGGTAACGTCAGCGTTGATCGGTGCCAGTCGGCCAGAGCAAATCATCGAGAATGTCGGGGCCTTGAATAATCTGCGGTTTAGCGCTGAGGAGCTGGCGCAAATTGACCGGTTTGCCCAAGAGGGCGGGATCAACCTGTGGGAACGACCGTCGACGGCTGAGTAATTGCCAGTCCGACTCACCTTTACTCCCAGGCTTTAACGACGAGATTACGATGAAATTCCTGAACGTTTTTATGGCGGGATTAGCACTGATCAGTCTGGAAAATCCGGTCATGGCAGCAGATCCGGCAACCCTGAGAATTGGCTACCAGAAAGGCTCGATTGCTCTGTTACTGGCCAAAGAGCACGGACTTCTGGAGAAGCGTTTTGCGCAAACGGCGGTGCAGTGGATTGAGTTTCCTGCCGGGCCGCAGATGCTCGAAGCGCTCAACGTCAATGCGCTGGACATTGGCTCAACCGGGGACATCCCGCCGTTATTCGCGCAAGCGGCAGGCGCCGATCTGGTTTATATCGGTGCCGAGCCACCCAAGCCACAAGCGGAAACCCTGTTGGTGCGCGCTGACAGCCCGCTGCAAGACATCGCCGACTTGAAAGGAAAAAAGGTCGCCTTTCAACGCGGATCCAGTTCACATAACCTGATTTTGAGGGCGTTGAACAAGGCCGGATTGAGCTATCAGGACATCCAGCCAGTCAACCTGCCTCCGGCGGATGCGCGGGCCGCCTTTGAGCGGGGCAGCGTCGATGCCTGGGCAACCTGGGAGCCTTACTCGTCGCTGGCCTTGAGTCAGGGCAATGCCCGGGTGCTGGCCAACGGTGAGGGTCTGAACCTGTCAGGCCCGGTCTACACCGCCCGGCGCGCCTATGCACAAGCCAATGGTGCTTTTGTCCATGCAGTGCTTGATCAGCTTACTGGCGCTGAAGCGCTGACCCGCAGCCAGCGGGAAGAAAGCCTGAAGGTGGTGAAAAAATACATGGGCCTGCCCGACGCCGTGATTGCCAGCTATCTGGATAATCGGCCGCCTTCGCCGGTGCTGCCCATCGATGAAAGCATCATCAACGCCCAACAAATGACGGCCGATTTGTTTTATCAGAACCAGCTTCTGCCCAAAAAAATCGTGGTGCGTGATGCGGTCTGGCACGAGCCAGATTGAGCACAGATATGACCTGATTGCAGAACACCCAGACTGTTCTCGACCTGTTCCGCCAGCCTCACAGGGCTCCACTGAGGGTGATGATGCGCAATGGGGCTGGATTTTCACTACCTGATACGCCGCCACGGCGGTAATCTCGCTGAGCGCCGCTTTGGTTTATACCTCTGCTTACATACCTGCCATTTCCGGGGTCTCCATGGATAGAATCGCCTTCAAACCGCTCCTCCTTGCCGCCGGCCTTCTGGCGTTTATGCCAATGGCCCAGGCTGCCAGCACGCTGGTTTACTGTTCAGAGGCCAGCCCCGCCGGCTTCGACCCCAGCCAGTACACCAGCGGCACCGATTTTGATGCCTCCGCCGAAACCGTATTCAATCGCCTGACCCAGTTCAAGCGCGGTGGTACTGAAGTGGAACCTGGTCTGGCAACCGGTTGGGATGTCTCCAAAGACGGCCTGGCTTATACCTTTCACCTGCGTGACGGGGTCAAGTTCCATACCACCGATTTCTTTACCCCGACCCGGGATTTCAATGCGGATGACGTGTTGTTTACCTTCAATCGCCTGCTGGATGCCCAGAGCCCGTTCCGCAAGGCTTACCCGTCCGAGTCGCCGTACTTCACCGATATGGGCCTGAACAGCACGATCAAGAGTGTCGACAAGCTTGATGATCACACCGTGCGCTTCAACCTCAATAACGTTGATGCCGCATTTGTGCAAAACCTGGCCATGAGCTTCGCCTCGGTGCAATCGGCCGAATACGCGGATCAACTGCTCAAGCAGGGCAAGGCCGAAGAGATCAATCAGAAACCGGTGGGTACCGGGCCGTTTGTGTTCAAGCGCTACCAGAAGGATTCACAGATCCGCTACGTCGCCAACAAGCAGTACTGGAAGCCCGAGGATGTGAAACTCGATAATCTGGTCTTTGCCATTACCCCTGATGCGGCGTCGCGCCTGCAGAAACTCAAGGCCGGGGAGTGCCAGGTCAGTGGCTACCCGCGGCCGGCGGATATCGAGGTGATGAAGCAGGACCCCAATCTGCGCGTGCTGCAGCAAGCCGGGTTCAACCTGGGCTTTCTGGCCTATAACGTGACGCATCCGCCGCTGGACCAGCTCAAGGTGCGCCAGGCCCTGGACATGGCTATCGACAAGGCGGCGATCATCAAGGCCGTGTATCAGAGTGCCGGGCAATTGGCGCAGAACGCCTTGCCACCGGCGCAGTGGTCTTATGACCCGACTATCAAGGATGCCCCCTACGACCCGGCCAAGGCCCGGGCGCTCTTGAAAGAAGCCGGGGTGGCACCCGGTACCACCATCAACCTCTGGGCGATGACCGTGCAACGTGCCTCCAACCCGAACGCACGCATGTCGGCACAGATCATCCAGCAGGATTGGGCCAAGGTCGGCATCAAGGCCAATATCGTCAGCTATGAATGGGGCGAGTACATCAAGCGCGCCAAGAATGGCGAGCACGACGTGATGATTTACGGCTGGACGGGTGACAACGGCGACCCGGATAACTGGCTCGGTGTGCTCTACAGTTGTGCGGCGGTCAAGGGCAGCAACTACGCCAAATGGTGCAACCCTGACTACGACAAGCTGGTGCAGCAAGCCAAGCTCAGCAGCGACCGCGAGCAACGCATCAAGTTGTATCAAGAGGCGCAGAAAATCCTCAAGGAACAGGTACCCATTACACCCATTGCCAACTCGACGGTCTTTCAGCCCTTGCGCAAGGAAGTGACCGACTTCAAGATCAGCCCCTTTGGCCTGACACCGTTCTACGGGGTGGGTCTGGATAAGTGACAACAATGCCTGATCAAGTGCCCGAGAGGCCTTGATCGGGTTTTTTAATACACAGGGACGTTGCGGTATGTATCAATGATTTTGGTAGTTGAAGGCATCAGCGCCAGCGGTAAAACCACGTGGTGTACTCAGCAGGGTGGGCAGCATGTGATTGCTGAACACGGCCGTATGGACGGTGTGCCGGAGCGCGCCAGCGATCCCGTTGCGGCCGCAGTTTTCTGGGCTGAGCGTAACGTCGATCGCTGGCAAGCCGCGTTGGCCATGGAAGCCAGCACTTCGTGGGCGGTGTGCGACAGTGACCCGCTCAAGCTTCACTACCTGTGGTGCCTCTGGCAGATCGGCGAGGCCAGCACAAACGACTGGCTAACAGAACTGGACGCTACCCGCGACACCGTCGCACAGGGGCGTATCGGCTTTGCAGACGCCTACATTGTAAGGGCCATAGACCCGCAACTGGCGCGGCAGCGGGCCCTTGCAGACACTACCCGGCGCAGGAGCAATTTCGAGTTGCACGTGCGGCTGCAGCAAGCGTTGCTGAGCTGGTACGCAGCGATCGAGCAGGTGCTGCCTGGCAGTGTGCAAGTGGGCTTTCCTGCAAAAATGCCCGCTGTGCAACCCCGTGATGACAGGTACTCGTTGGCGGCCTTTGACCGGATGATCGCGTTGCTGCCCGGTAAGTAATCAGCGCTAACGCAACAATCCCCACCACGCCCGGTCATTTACTCGCGTGCTTCAAACGCCGCAGCGTATTTCACTACTCCGACAGGCACCTCGCCGGCAAAGGGCAGGGCCTGGAAGTATTCGGGGGGAACGCCGGGCAACTCAAGGCCGGGGTGGGCTTTAAAGCCGAAGCGGCCATAATAACCGGGGTCGCCCAACACGACGCAACCGGCAGCGCCCAGGTGCCGCAACTGTTCGAGTGCGGCCTTCATCAATGCCGAGCCAATGCCCTTGCCCTGACAGTCAGGCCTTACGCTGATCGGTCCCAGGCCATACCAGCCGGTTACCCCGGATGAAATGCTGACAGGGGAAATGGCAACATGCCCGAGGATTTCGTCTTGTTCTACCGCCACCAGGGAGATGCTCAGTTGTCCGGTGCGCCGCAGCGCATTGACGATGAAATGCTCGGTGTGGCTTGAATGCTCTTCGTTGCGGAACGCCGCCTCGGTCAGGCGACTAATCGCTTCGATATCTTGCGGGTGCTCGTTGCGCAGGGTCATGTTCAACGTTTCGAAATCCATAAATACCCTTGGTCCAGTTGGCAAATGGCTGCCAACGTTATGGGTACCAGTCTAGGCTGCAAAGTAGATGACGCAGGTTAACTTTTGCTTAAACCGGGGGCAGGATATGGATATCTCGATTTATCGAATGCAGGGCCTTCTGGACAACGCCTACGCACGCGCTGCGCCGCTTGCGGTGTTCTTTAACGGCAAGCCGGTCGGGCGCGTGGAAACGGGTGAAACGTTGCTTCTGAGCCTTGCTGATACTGCGGGTACATTGCAGGTATTCCTGCTTGAGTCCGGCAATGTGCCCTATATCGGCCAATATGCTTATGACAACATGACCCCCAGCAACAGCCTGGAGATCAGTGCGCAGCACGAGGTTCAGGCGTTCTCGGTAAGGACGCGTGCCTGGGTGTTTTTTGATGTGCTGGATCTGGGGTTTTTAAAGGCGCTCAACAACAGGATTCTGCTACTAGAACCTTGTGTGCACAAGAACGGCAGCCCATGCCGATAACGCGATCGACATAAGGAAATATCAATGATCAGGACACTGCTCGATACCGATCTGGGCGCTGCCAGCGCGTTGTGCATGCGTTCGTTCATGCAAGCGGTAGCGCCATCGTTATCGGCTGCCGGGGTGGCCACATTCACAACCGTGGCATCGGTTGGAGGGTTTGTGCAGCGCGCTATGCAGGACAATCTGCAGTTGGTGTTTGCCGATACCGACGGCTTGAAGGGCGTCGCGGAACTGAAGCAGGGGCGCCACGTAGCGCTGCTGTTTGTCGACCCGCACTGCCAGCACCAAGGGGTCGGCGAAGCGCTGCTGGCGGCGCTGATTGAGCAGGTGCGCACCCCCGTGCTGAGCGTGAGTGCTTCGCTGCCTTCGATACGTTTTTATGAGCGGTATGGCTTCAAGTGTTCAGGGGAGGTGGACGAGTCAGCGGGGCTGGTTTACCAGCCGATGGAGAAAGCAATGCCGACAACGTCTATGCCGCCGGCAGGCTGATCCATACCCTGTGCTTATTCATGTGCCTGGCGGCTATCACCCGGCGCCTGGGCCCGATCCTCAAGGCTGTAGTCGCGCACCACGTGGGCAATACGCAGATGGTAGTCAGCGAAAACCTGCGTGCGGCCCGCGCACTGGGCTGCGCGATGCTGCTCAAGGCCGCGCCAGCGCTTGACCGCTTCCTCATCGCGCCAGAATGACAGTGAAAGTACTTTGCCCGGCTCACTCAGGCTTTCGAAACGCTCGACTGAGATAAAACCGTCCAGCTCTGCCAGCAAGGGTTTCAGTTCACCTGCAAGGTCCAGGTAACGCTGATAGTGCGTCTCGTGAGGCCATGCCTCAAAAATAACGGCGATCATAGGGCACCCTCGAATTGCGGGATACGGCCATTCAGGGAGGGCAGGTAATGCCAGCGCAGTTGTCGGGCAGATGACGGCGGCGGGTGTTGTAACCACAGTCTGATCGCCTCACTGGCGATGGTCAGTGCCAGTTGCTGGCCCGGACACTGGTGCCTTCCCGAGCCGAAGCTGAAGGTTTTTGGATGAGCCCGGTCAAGCAGGAAACTGTCGGGCGCCGGGTTCGCTGCGGGGTCCCTGTTGGCCGAAGCGAGCACCACCACAAGGGAATCGCCAGCTGCCAGGGTGCAGTTGGCGATCACGCATGGCCTGGCGACGAAGCGTCGGGTGTTCTGCACGGGCGGGTCGTATCGCGCCGTTTCTGCTACCAGCCTTGCGAGGGTTGCGGGTGCAGTTTGCACGGTTTCAAGCAACTCAGGGCTGCGATGCAGCGCGATCAGCGTGTTGCCGATCAGGCCTGCGCTGGCTTCGCAAGTCTGGGAGAGCAGGCCAATCAGGTTGGCGACCAAGGCGTCAGGGTCTGCCCAGGTCGTGGCGCGGCAGTCGCGCAAAATATGGCTCAACACGCTGCTGGCGTTGGCGTCATCACTCAGCAGCGTATTGAAGCTTGCACTTAGCCGGACTGCCCCGGCATGGGCTTTGGCGAGCTGAGGCCCGTTGCTTAAGGGTGACAGGCAGGCAACAAAGTCCCGCGTTCGCCTGACCACATCCCGGCACTGATCAGGGCTAAAGCCCAGCAAGGTGGCAATGACGTAAACCGGTAGAGTGAACATCAGTTCATCCAGTTTTTTGGCCGGGTTGTCGAGGGTGGCGACCAGGCCGGTCACAATGTCCGCCAGGCGTTGCGCTTCGACACTGGCCAATGCCGGCGCGATGGCCATTCGCGGGCGAAGGTGTGACGGGCCTTCATTCATCCGCATCATCTGCGCAAAAATCTGACCGGCGGCCCCTGGCGCAATGGGCGCTGGAACCGGTTCGTGCAGCGGGCGAACCCGGCAGTCGGGATGGTCGAGAATGGTCTCGACCACATGGGCGCCGCTGGCAATCCACAGGTGCAGGCCAGCATCGAAATATAACCCCCCCTGTTGCCTGAGTCGGGCGTAATAAGCGTAGGGATCGGCATGGGTGGCAGCTTCAAAGGGTGTCATTTCGCGCGTCCTGTTCACAAAGAACGGCTACTATCGAACACCCTTGATCTCGACGATTCGCTCTGGAGCGAAATATGCCCGCTGATAGCCATGACCTCGCCATTTCACGGGTGGCCGGCGCAATTGCCGAACCAGCACGCACTAAAATGCTCTGCTCGTTGATGGACGGTCATGCCCGCACCAGTACCGAATTGGGCGTGATCGCCGATGTCAGCGCCTCTACGGCGAGCGCTCATCTGGCAAGGCTCAGGGCAGATGGCCTGATAAGGTTGCATACCCAGGGCAGGCATCGCTACTACAGCCTGGCTGATGCGCAAGTGGCCAGGGCGCTTGAGGCCCTTATGGTGATCAGCCCGAATGCGGGCGCAGGTTTTGTGCCCACCACCCCCGGGCGCTTGCAGTTTGCGCGTACCTGTTATGACCATATGGCGGGCACATTGGCGGTACAGCTGCATGACTACTTTATCGCCTCGGGCTGGTTGACTGCAGCGGCTACCGGCCGTGGCTTGTATGAACTTACGGCGAGTGGCGAAAGCGCTCTGGGCGAGCTTGGCCTTGATCTGCAAACAGCAAAGTCACAACGCCGTCGCTTTGCCTGCTCATGCATGGACTGGAGCATGCGCCGCCCACATCTTGCCGGTGCCCTTGGCAGCGCTTTTCTGCAGATGGCCCTGCGCCGCAAATGGCTGGTCCAGGACCTCGACAGCCGGGCGCTTGCAGTGACGCCCAAGGGGCGTAAAGCGCTGGCTGACCAATTTGGTCTGCATCCTGAAAAGCACGATGATGCGTTATCAACTGCACAGGGCAGGGCTGTGCACGCAATTCATGGGGCTTTCTGACGCTTGTCCGTGGAAGTTTGATTGCGTCCCGGGTTTATCCGGTTGAGGCTGCGTGGTCTGACCGCGGCCAGTTTTTTCTGAAAGGTTGAGCATTCAATATGGCGGGGCGCAGGGCAGGCCGCCGCCCTGCGCAGCTCGTCGCGTATCGCGCTCAAGCGCTGGATGGTGCGATCAAGCTCGTCAGCCTTTTCGGCCAGCCGCTGGTGATCAATTTCAGGCTGACCGTCTGCGTTTAACATTGCGGCGATATCGTCCAGTGAAAACCCCGAACACTGCCCCAGCGCGATCAATGACAGGCGCTGGAGTACATCTGCATTGAATACACGGCTCAGGCCCCGACGACCTGTGGAGCGGATCAGCCCTTTTTCTTCGTAGTAGCGCAGGGTTGAGGGCGGCAGGCCGCAGCGCCGTGCCACTTCACCGATATCCATTTCTTTCATGCTTGACCTCAAGTCGACTTGAACTTGCAGACTGCTCTGACCAAGCCGTTAAAACAGGCTCAAAGCAGAGGGAACAACATGCAAACAAGTGAGATGGTACTGCGTATTCTGCTGGTTGGCGTGGGAGCCACGTTGATCATGGATGCAGGCGCTTTAATTCGCGCGCGGGTCTTTGGCATCGCGTCCCTGGACTATGGGCTCGTCGGTCGTTGGCTGGGGCACATGCTGCAAGGTCAGTTTCAGCATGCCGCGATTGTGGCTGCGCCCCGTGTCAGGCATGAGCGCCTGACCGGCTGGGTGTTTCATTACCTGACCGGTATTGTTTTCGCCATGCTGCTGGTGGGGTTCAAGGGCTTGGAGTGGCTCAGTCATCCCACGCTGATACCTGCATTGGCCACTGGCCTGATCAGCGTGGTGGCCCCGTTCTTTATCTTGCAGCCCGCGTTCGGCCTCGGCATTGCGGCATCCAGGACGGCGGCTCCGCGCGTGGCGCGCCGGCGCAGCGTGATTACCCATCTGACATTCGGCCTGGGGCTTTTTGTGGCCGGGTGGCTGGTGCTGTTGTTCTATCCTGTACAGGCGTGATCCCGGCCCGACAGCGATGCGCCCATGAGGCACGCAGGCGTCTGGCCTGCCCAATGCTGGCGCATCCGTCTTGCACCAAAAACTGACCTGGCCGACCTGTCTGGAAGCATTGTGCCGCATATGTTTTGCGATTTTTCCCATATGTCCCGTTTTTTCTCTCGCCTTTAATTCTTGGCATACCGCTTGCTCAAGGACATCACCGGGCGCAGACATTTCTGTGGTCGGGCGATGACCCATGCCGGGTTGTTCGTCAGTCATTGCCTGCGTATTTCCCTTCGATGCAAAGGACTGGTCATGCAAGAGAAAGCAATGGTTGTGAGCCGACGCAAAGTACTCAACTGGATCGGCGTGACAGCAGGCGCCGCTGCGATGTATCAAGCGATGAGCTCATTGGGCTTTGCCGCAGAATCAAATTATCAGCGTGATTTTGCCTTGAGCGGCGCGCCCAAGGGCACTCGCGTCCTGATCCTCGGTGCAGGCCTGGCCGGCATGACCGCCGCTTACGAGCTGCGCAAGGCCGGCTATCAGGTCAAGGTGCTGGAGTTCAATGCCAAGCCGGGCGGGCGTTGCTGGACGCTGCGTGGCGGTGACCGCTTCACCGAGCTGGGCGGCGCTACCCAGCATTGCGAATTTGACAAGGGCCTGTACCTCAACCCCGGCCCGTGGCGTATCCCTTATCACCACCATGCCGTGCTCGATTACTGCCACAAATTCGGCGTCGCCCTGGAACCCTTTATCCAGGTCAACTACAACGCGATGGTGCACTCCACCAAGGCATTTGATGGCAAGCCGCAGCGCTATCGTGAGGTACAGGCCGACTTTCAGGGGCATGTGGCCGAGTTGTTGAGCAAGGCGGTCAATCAGCACGGCCTGGATCAGGCGCTGACCCGGGAAGACCGCGAACGCCTGCTGGAAGTGATGCGCAAATGGGGCGCGCTGGACGCGAACAATGCCTACAAAAAGTCCCTGGAGACCAGCATGCGTCGTGGCTTTGCCGTGGACGACGGTGGCGGCCTGATGCCTGAAGCAGTGCCCTCCGAGCCGATCGACTGCAAGGCACTGCTCGACTCCAATCTGTGGCAAAGCATCGCCAGCGGCCAGGAATACGAATTCCAGAGCAGCATCTTCCAGCCGGTGGGCGGCATGGACATGATTGCCCAGGCCTTTCAGAAGCAGGTCAATGACCTGATCCACTACAACGCCAAAGTCACGCGCATCCAGCAAAACGACCAAGGCGTGACCGTGACCTATCAGAACAGCGACGGCAGCGGCGGGGCACAGCAGGAACAGGCCGACTGGTGCGTATGTACCTTACCGCTGTCGATCCTCGGGCAACTGCCGGTTGATGTCAGTGCACCGATGATGAGCGCGATCCGCGCCGTGCCCTACGAGTCTTCGATAAAGGTCGGACTGCAATTCAAACGCCGTTTCTGGGAGCAGGACGAGCATATCTACGGTGGCATCAGCTACACCGATACGCCGATCAGCAAAATCAGCTACCCGAGCACCGACTATGGCAAACAGGGCAAGGGCGTATTGCTCGGTGCCTATATCTGGGGGCCGAACGCTTATGAGTTCACGGCCATGAGCCCGCAAATGCGTGTGCAGAAAGCCGTTGAGTACGGTACCCAGGTCCACGGGCAATACCCGGCAGAGTTCGAAAACGGCATCGCCGTCGGCTGGCACCGTGTGCCCTGGACCAACGGCTGCTACGGCCTGTGGACCCCTGAAACCCGCCAGCAGCATTACAAAAACCTGTGCCAGATTGACGGTCGCATCGTCCTTGCCGGCGAGCATGCTTCCTATATCCCGGCCTGGATGGAGGGCGCGATCCTGTCCTCCCAGGATGCGATCAAACGTCTGCATACCCATATCATCGCCAGCGCGAAAGCGGCCTGAGCCAGGAGTCAGCCATGCGAACGACTTTAACCCCCGCTATCCTGGCAGGCCTGCTGGTCAGTGCTTGTGCCTTTGCTGAAGATGCGCCGATGTTGTCCACTTCCGGCAAGTTCGATCAGCCCGGCGGCGAAGCCCTGTTCAATCAGGTCTGCCAGGGCTGCCATATGGCTGAAGGCCAGGGCTCCCACGGGGCGGGCGCCTATCCGGCGCTGGCCGCCAACCCCAAGCTGGGGGCCAAGGTGTACCCGGTGTTTATGGTGACATCAGGGCAGGGCGGTATGCCGGGTTTCAAGAAGTACATGGATGACCAGCAGATCGCCTCGGTGGTCAATTATGTGCGAACTCATTTTGGTAACCATTACGCCGATAGCGTGACGGTCGAGGATGTTCAGGCGGTCACTCGCCGCTGACAAGCAACCATGGACTGCGCGCTTTTTTCATACCTTTGAAGGAATATAAAAATGTCTAAAAAAATGATCCCCGCTTTTGTGTTGACCTCGGTGCTTGCCGGCCTGATGGCTACCCAGGTCAGTGCCGCAGAAGTGATCCGCCACAAGCTGCCCAACTCCGATTTCCCGATTTCCCTGGCCGTCGAGATTCCGCCGGGTGTTACCGTGGTCAATCTCAGCGGTGTGGTGCCGCCCATTGCCGACAGCAAGGCTGATCCCAAGACCCTGGCGGCCTATGGTGACACCGAAGTGCAGACGGTCAACGTGCTGAAAAATATCGAGGCTACTCTCAAAAGCCTGGGCCTGAGCATGGGCGATGTGATCAAGATGCAGGTGTATCTGGTGGGCACGCCGGAAACCGGCAAAATGGACTTCGCTGGCTTTATGAAGGGCTACACCCAGTTCTTCGGCACCAAGGCCCAGCCCAAGCTGCCAACCCGTTCGGCGTTCCAGGTGGCCGGCCTGGCCAACCCCAACTATCTGGTAGAGATCGAGGTCACGGCAGCCCGGCCTTAACCCCGTCGCCAATGCGCTTGCCCGGCAGGCAAGCGCGCTACCACCAGTACTTGGGATAACTGCCCGGGTGACGGGAGTTATTCAGGCACCAGGCAACCACCACGATCACGATGGAACCGGCCAGCACCGGGGTTAGCAAAAAAGACAGCGGCGCGCCTGTCATCAGCACCACAATCGGGTTTGCCCCTGCTGGAGCATGTACGGTGCGGGTTTGTTGCATGGCAACCAGCGCCAGACCTACAGCCAAAGCACATGCCCACCATGAATTGCCCAGCGTGTGCAAAATAATCAGCCCCACCAGAGTCGAGATGACATGCCCGCCGATAATGCTGCGTGGCTGCGCCAGCGGCGAGTCGGGGACACCAAATGCCAGCACGCAACTGGCTCCCATCGAAGCCATCAGCCACGGTGTGCCCGACAGGTTGCTCAGCCAGCCAGTAGCGCCAATGGCGATGACCACACCCATGAACGATGTCAGCGTGAAACGCAGCGAGGGCGCGGCTGGCGCACCTGATTTGAGCAGGCGTGGGGTCGGCATGGTAGTACTCGCGATAAGGGAAATGGCACAAAAGGATACCGATCGGTATCCTTGAAAGTCAACCGATCGGTATACACTGTGCTGATTCCACAGGAGGCCAGCGCCAATGAGTACGTCTGATGTGATCACCAGCGCCGCCTTGCGCCTGTTCTATCGGCAGGGCTTTCACGCTACCGGGGTGGAGCAGTTGAGTCAGGAGGCAGGCGTTACCAAGAAAACCCTGTACCGGCATTTTTCCAGCAAGGAAGATCTCGTCGAGGCCGCCCTGGAGCTACGCCACAACGAGTTCCTGGCGAAAGTGCGTGCGGTGGTTGATGCGGTTCCCGCCGCAAAGCGCCCGCTTGCCTACCTTGATTTTATAGCGTCCTGGGTTCAGGAGCCGGGCTTTTACGGCTGTGCTTTCATCAACGCATCCGCGGAATATGCCAGCCTGTCATTGCCGCCGCACAGGCTGGCACGCCAGCACAAGCAAGCACTGCAGGCTTATCTTGAGGACATGTACGCGCAAGCAGGGTGTAGCAATCCTCGCCTGGCAGCCATGCAGCTTCTGCTGATCGGCGAGGGCTTGATCGTGTCATGCCAGGTCAATGGTGCGTGCCCTGACTTGATCAAGGCGGCCAGGGATATGGTGGTATTGCTCAGCCCGCAAATGGCGGCTGAACCGGCGGTAAAAGTTCATCCATCAAACTGAATACGGTGGCTTTCACCGCACTGTTCAGGTCGGTCCATGCCAGCCCTGTGGTTGCCCGGTAGTCGCCCAGCTGCAGGGGCCTGGAGATGACATTGGCGGGCAGTGCGCGCCCGGCGTTGGCCGGCAGCAGGCCAACCCCCAGCCCGGCGGACACCAGCGCCAGCATGGTGGTGAACTCACCCAGTTCGGTTGCTATCTGCAACTGCGCGCCCTGGCGGGTGAGCGCTTGCATCAGCTCATCGTAAAAGCCGGGGGCGTAGCGCCGGGCCAGGATAAACACCGGCAGTTGCGCCAGGTCTGTTGGATGCAGGCTGGTGCAAGCCACCAGCGGATGATCGCCGGGCAGGGCGACAATAAAGTTTTCCTGCAGCACTGCACGGGTATGGATGCCCGGGATGGCAGCCGGCAGGCGCATCAGGCCGAAGTCGAGCTGGCCGCTTTTCAGCGCCGCAGCCTGATCCGGGCCGGGCATGTCCTTGAGTTCAAGCTCGATGCGTGGCAAGCGCGCATGCAGTGCGCGGACCAGCGTGGGCAGCAGCTCGGGCAGTACCGAGGAAACAAAGCCCAGGCGAACGCGGCCGATCTCTCCGCGCCCGCCCGCCCTGGCCACATCCGCTGCGTGCGCTGACTGGTAAAGCGTGGCCCGGGCTTCGGGCAGGAAGATAGTGCCCACTTCGGTCAGCGCCACGGAGTGCCGGTTACGCTCGAACAAACGCACCCCCAGCTCTTCTTCAAGCATTTTGATCTGCATGCTCAGGGCCGGTTGGACAATGGACAGCCGTTGCGCGGCGCGGCCGAAGTGCAGCTCTTCGGCCAGGGTCACAAATGATCGCAGGTGTTTGATTTCCACAGGGCACTCCAGGCTATGCAACGACGTCATGGCGAAGCGCATGATAATGGATCACAAGCCGTATTAGCCAAGCACGCGCATGCGCGGCCACGCAAAAAAAAGCGCACGGTGCGGGCGGACGTTGGACAATGGCTGTTTTCAACTCAAGCGAGCGATTACTTATGTCTCAACACGACCTCACTTTTATCCCTGATCCTGATGCGGACTCCATCTCTTCGGATGTTGCCGGTTTCGCGGGCTTGCTGGTTTCGACGCAGATTCCGACCCGTGCTGATGGCAGCCTGGAACTGGGCGGGATTATCGAGCAGAGCGAGTGCACGTTGCAGGCGCTCAAGCTGGCGCTGGAGAAGGCGGGCAGCTCGATGGAGCGGGTGTTGCATCTGACTATTTACCTGACCGATATGGCTGATCGTGCGGCCTTCAACGAAGTCTATAAACGTTTCTTTGCCAAGCCGTGGCCGGTGCGGGCGGCTGTAGGCGTGGCCGAGCTGGCGGTTGCGGGGATGCGGGTGGAAGTGACGGCCATGGCGGCCAAGGGCTGACTCCCGGAGGGAGAGGGGACTCAAGGCAAAAGCAGATCTGCGCAACGCCGCAAACCAGCACCCTCTCCCTGCGGGAGAGGGTCAAACCCAGTGCACTGGCGAATCGAGATAAACATGTTTTTGCTTTTGTGCCACAAAGGGCGTGTCGAGCGTGCCCAGCGCAATGGAAATCCAGTCGGCAAACTCACCTTCGCTGCGTGACCAGAACAGGGTCGAACCGCACTGCGAGCAAAACTCGCGGACCACCGTCGGCGAGGAAGAGTAGGCCGTAATTTTGTCAGCGCCGTGAAGTATCCGCAGTGCGCTGCGCGCAATGCTGGCGTAGGAGGAAAATGCGGCACCATGGCCTTTTCGACACTGCCCGCAATGGCAATGGCTCACTGCTTTTGGCGTTGTGAGCAGCTCATAACGGACCGCTGCACACAGGCAGCTGCCTTGATATCGCTCTGTCATGGTGGCGTCCCTGGGTTTGAACAAATACTGACTTTAGCACCTTGATGCGACCCGCTGACTATCTCTGTTGGCGTTGCTGGTGTCCGGTTTTTGACGCCAAAAATGCCACATAAAATGGTTATTTGGCCATTGCTTTGCTATCAGGCTATGATCAGGGCGATTTTCAAACCGGACACCCCGAGCTATGGCCGTTGACCTGCAGGCGCTCTATCCCAAACTGATCCATCTGATGTTGGACACGGTGTTTGTGGTCGACAGGGACAACCGGATTGCCTTTGTCAGTGATGCTTGCCAGACCCTGTTGGGCTACCGTGCCGACGAGCTTACGGGGACCCTGATCACGGACTATATACACCCTGAGGACCTGGCGATTTCACGGGCCTCCATTGTCCGGGTGATGAATGGCCAGGCCCATGTCGATTTTCGCAATCGCTATATCCGCAAGGATGGCGCTGTCGTGCATATCCTCTGGGCAGCCTTCTGGTCTGAGGATGTCGGTGCGCGGATCGGGGTGGCGCGGGACGTGACGGCCTTGAGGGAGGCCGAGGATGAATTGCGCTTTCTGGCTCATCACGACCCGCTGACCAAACTGACCAACCGTTCGCTGTTCAATGACCGCCTGGAATCTGCCCTGCGTACCGCACGCCGGCGCCAGAGCACGCTGGCCTTGCTGTTTGTGGATATGAATGATTTCAAGGGCATCAATGATGCCTATGGGCATGCCACCGGGGATCGCGTGTTGTGCATGGCTGCGCAACGCCTGCACAGTTGCGTGCGCGAATCGGACACGGTGGCGCGCATGGGCGGTGATGAGTTCACCGTGCTGTTGACCGATATCCAGTCTGCGGACGACGTGGCATGGAAGATCGAACAGATTACGGTGGCGATGGCCGAGCCGCTCGGTGCTGAATTTGGCGGGATTCAAATGCCGTCCTGCAGTATCGGCATGGCCTTTTACCCCGTAGACGGCGAGGATGCCGATACGCTGCTCAGCCATGCCGATGGCGATATGTACCGGATAAAAAGGCAGCGTTCCAGGGCCGGATGACAAGGGGCTGGGCAACTGCGGCAAAATGGCCTGAAAAATCCCGGAGCGCTCGCTTCAAATTGCCCCCGGCTGCAGCTACTATGCGCGCCCTGATTCTGCCGGGTCGATGCTTGTCTTGAGCCTTGCCTGTCACTCGTCCACCACGTCCGTGGCGTCGAAGACGCACAATCACACCTTCGGTTTTTCTGTCCCGCCCCGGCCTTTGCCGGCAGGCGCCGCTGTGCTTTTGCCCGAGCGGATTATCCAATGAACAATGAGGTCTTGAGTCAATCATGTCTGTCCAATTGCTGGCGATGGCGCTGGCGCCGTTACTTGGGCTGTTTATTATCAGTATCGGCAACGGCATGCTTGCCTCACTGACCACACTGCGCCTGGACACCATGGGCCAATCGGCGACCATGGTCGGCATCGTGTCTTCCGCTTATTTTATCGGCCTGACCCTGGGCTCGATCTTCAATGACCGGCTGATCGTGCGCATCGGCCATATCCGCGCCTACAGCTGCTTCGCGGCATTGATTGCCACCTCGATCCTGTTCCAGGGCATGTCATCCGAGCCCTGGACATGGTTTGTCTTGCGCCTGGTCAACGGCTGGGCCAGCGTCGGCGTGTTCCTGGTGGTGGAAAGCTGGCTGTTGATGGCCGCCGACCCCAAGATTCGCGGGCGCCTGCTGGCCCTGTATATGATTGCCCTTTACGGTGCGGGGTTGCTGGGGCAGGTCAATCTGGGCGCCATTGCCCTGACCGGTGACACGGTGCCCTTTATGATCGCCGCCATTCTGGCCTCGCTGTCGTTGTTGCCCATTGTCATGCTGCCGCGGGCAACCCCCATTGTTGAGCGCGCAGAACCGCTGATGCCGCTGCAGTTGCTGCGTGCCACGCCCACCGGCGTGATTGGCTGCTTTGGTTCGGGCATTGCCATTGCGGCGGTCTATGCGCTGCTGCCCCTGTATCTGCAACGCATCGGCATGGACGTCACCGAAGTGGGGCATATGATGGCCTGGGTGATTCTCGGCGCCATGCTGTTGCAGTACCCGGTCGGGCGCTGGTCGGACCATCAGGACCGGCACCTGGTATTGATCGTGCTGGGCGCTGCCTGTGCGCTGCTGTCGCTGATCATCCTGATGCTGCCAGCCGGTTCGCCGCTGTTGGTGGTGGCGTTTTTTCTGCTGGGGGGCGGTATCTTCGCGATTTACCCGGTGGCGGTCAGCCATGCGGCGGACCGGGCATCGTCTGGGGCGATCGTGAGCATGATCCAGGGTCTGCTGCTGATCAACTCCCTGGGCTGTGCCATCAGCCCGCTGGTGATTTCGCCGCTGATGACCCGGGTGGGTGAGGCCGGGCTGTTCTGGGCCCTGGCCGCGCTGAACGTGGGCCTGGTGCTGCTGTTTGCCTGGCGCCGTGCCAAGGGCTCGGAGCCTGTGACCGCAGCACCTTTTACCGCTGCGGCACAAATGTCGGCAGTTGGTGTCGAGATGCGCGTCACCGAAGACCTGGCCCAGGCCGTGCTGGAGCATGAGCGCGAGGCCGATGTTGGCGTGGCAGACGAGCTGGCTGTGGCTACCGGCAAACCTTGAGGTCAAGGACTGCCGGTGAGGCCGCAGGGGAGGGTGTCGCGGGTGACCGATTGACGGCCCCTGGAATGCGCCCCCGCAGGGGCGCAGCGATCAATTGACCGGCATTTGTGGGCGACGTTTGACGCGACGCTTGATAAAGACGGCAATCACGATCAAGACCAGTGCCAGCACGCTGAAGAACACGGTGTTGAACCAGGGGAAAGGTTCATCGCGGCTGTTGGTGGCTTCTATCGCGGTGATATTGGGGAATACCGAGAAGATCTTGATGCGCCAGCCGTAGTAGCGGATCAGTGCCAGTTGGTTGGCATCGCGGGAGTACCCCTGGGCCTTGGCCTGGATATCGGCAGAGTCGAACTTGAAATACCAGGGGAAGGACCAGCCGGTGTCTTCGTTGCGATAAACCATGACCTCCTTGGTCACCGGGTCTTCAGTGTTGATGAAGTACACATCGCGGGTCGGGCCGTCAGCCGGGTTTTCTGCGCTGATCACACCGTTGTGATCCATGCGCTTGACCTCAACCCCCGTGACCATCACCACATCGTGCTGGGGCAGAAAGTAAAACAGCCCCAGCCCCACAGCGCCGACTGCCAGCAGGATGACCCCCAGAATGATGCCTTTGAGCCATTTCATGCAAAAACCACGCACATATCAATTATTCCTGATGACTGTTGATTGAACTTGCGGCGCAGCTTATCGCAGCCTGCCCAAGGGACTACAAGGCCTGCATGCGCTGGCTACATAATTTGTAGCATTTTAGCTGCGCGTTTGCCTGCAGGCTCGCCCCTGCAAAAACTCAGCGGCTAGCCGCTGCCCGGCTCATGCACCGCTGGCGTCGTTCATCAACCCGCTGGGCAAACCAGGCGGTGGTCAGGTTGCGGGTGATTTTCGGGCTTTGCAGGGTGATGCCCGGTAATACCGCACGGGGCAGCGGCTTGCCCTGCTGGCGGTCGGCGAGGGCGAACACGTCCTGGTACAGATCGGTTTCGTTGAAGTCCAGGCTGTCGCCTTTTTCAAGCTGACGGCGGATTGCGTTATGGCTCAGGCCCAGTTGCTTGCCAAGAGCCCTTACCGCCAGCTCGGTGGAGCCGACCGCGTAGGAGCCCGGGATGGTCAGGTCGCCATCAAGTGCCAGTGGTATGCCAGACGCACGGCTGACGGCATTCTGAAAAGCGGCATTGCGGCTGGCGTACCAGCCCGCATTGAAGTCGGCAAAGCGATAAATCGGTTGTGTGTAGTCCACCGGATAACCCAGCAGGTGAGCGATGCCGAAGTACATGCCACCGCGTCGAGTGAAGACTTCCTGGCGGATCGAGCGGGCCACGGGGTAGGGGTAGTCCCGTGCGCGTTTTTCGGCAAAGGCGATGCTGACCTGCATTGGCCCGCCGGTGTGTACCGGGTTCAAGCCACCAAACAGGCTTTTACCTAGTGGCACCATGCCAATGAAATCATCAAAAATGGTGCTCAACTGGCCCTCGGTGCGGGCCGCATCCAGGCGTTGATTGTAGGTTTTGCCGTCGGGCGAGGTGATGTTCAGCGCACTGCGCACCACAAATTCGGGGATATGCAGCTTGCCGGCGCGGCGGTTGATTTCGCTGCGGGCGATTTTGGCCAGCCCCGGCACCGGCGGATCGGCCTGGAAGGTCGACTCCTGCTCGGTCACGGCCAGCACGGAACACAGGTTTTCATCGGTGGGCGCCAGGCCTTGGGCGCTGAATGCGACCTGGATATCAGTGGCCCAGCCGGTGCGGTCCGCGGTCTTGGCCGGCAGCAGTTGCACAATGCGGGCGCGGGTCTGGTCGGGAGTCCGGCTTGGCAGTGTCTGCGTGCTCTGACTGCTGCAACCTGCCAGTGCCACTAGCGTAATAATCGGTAAACAACACCTGAAAAATCGATTCACCAGCCTTTAACTCCCTAGTAGTGCGCAACGTGCAGTCGCGCTCAATCGTCGCGTGTAAGCACTTCCAGCAGTTCGATCTCAAACCGCAGGTTGGAGTTCGGTGTGATATGCGCGCCCATGCTTCTTTCACCATAGGCCAGGTGCGCGGGCACCTGCAGTGCGCGCTTGCCGCCGACCTTCATGCCCATCAGGCCGATGTCCCAGCCCTTGATCACTCGCCCGGTGCCGATCACGCACTGGAACGGCTTGCCGCGCTGATGCGAAGAGTCAAATACCGTGCCGTCTTCGAGCCAACCGGTGTAGTGCGTGGTAATCAGGGCGCCCTTGACCACGGCTTTGCCGTCGCCGGCTAAGAGGTCAGTGATGTGCAGTTGGTCAGTCATGGTGACAAGGCTCAAAAAAGTAGGATGAAGGATTGTACAGGGCAGGGGATTTCTTGATCTGAGGGCATTGTTGCAATTTGTATTAATTTTTTTATGTAGGAAAAGGCTCTAAAACAAAGGGATTGTGGAACTTGCGAATGAGGATTGGTGTCAATTGCGCTTTACTCTCAAATGAGATTGTTTATCATTGCGACCCTGGCAGTGCCGGGGAAAGCTAAATACGTAGGTCCTTTCTGGGTCGAGCGTCAGCAATTTCCAGCCTTTGGCCTGCTGAGCACACTCCATTGTTAAGGGATCAACTGGACATGTCGTCTCGATTCAACCGCAGTCATCTTTCACTGGCTCTCATGGCCGCTCTGGCTTCGCCCACCTTGCTCGCTGACGCACTTGAGCGCGAGCGTGACGAAGTACCGGTAGAGGCCACCGATTTGCCGGTGGATGGCACCCGTCAGGCGTTGCAACTCGAAGAAACCCGCGTACTGGGCACCGCTGCACAGGAGTTGAAGCAAGCGCCGGGCGTGTCGATCATCACCGCCGAAGACATCAAGAAGCGCCCGCCGGCCAATGACCTGTCCGATATCATTCGTCGCGAGCCCGGGGTCAACCTCACCGGCAACAGCTCCAGCGGCGCGCGCGGCAATAACCGCCAGATCGACCTGCGCGGTATGGGCCCGGAAAACACCCTGATCCTGATTGACGGCAAGCCGTCTTCTTCGCGCAACGCCCAACGCTATGGCTGGAGCGGCGACCGTGATACCCGTGGCGAAACCAACTGGGTACCGGCCGAAGAAGTCGAACGCATCGAGATCCTGCGTGGCCCGGCAGCCGCACGTTACGGTTCCGGGGCAATGGGCGGGGTGGTCAATATCATCACCAAGCGCCCTTCGAACAAGCTCAGCGGCTCGTTGACCGCCTATTACCTGTCGCCGGAAGACGACGCCGAAGGTGTCAGCAAACGCACCAACTTTAACCTCAGCGGGCCGATCACGGATGATCTGGTGTTTCGTGTGTATGGCGGCCTTAACAAGACCGATGCTGATGACCCGGGTATCAACACCGCCGCCCAGGCATCCCCCGACAGCGTTGTGGCGGGCCGCGAAGGCGTGCGCAACAAAGACATCAACGGCCTGGTCAGCTGGCAGTTCACCCCTGAACAAACCCTGGACCTGGAAGCCAGCTACAGCCGCCAGGGCAATATTTTTGCCGGTGACACCATGCTCAACAGCGGTGGTGACTTCGTCAACAGCCTGACCGGCAAAGAAACCAGCGTGCTGCAACGCAGTACCTTTTCGGCCACCCACAATGGCTCGTTTGACTGGGGCTCGACGTCGGCCTCGTTGACCCATGATCTGACCCGTAACGCCCGCCTCAACGAAGGCCTGGCCGGTTATGGTGAAGGCGCGCCGTCTGCGAGCGCCGGCAAGTTCGAGTCGCGCCTGCGCAACACCCGCGCCACCGGCGAGGTCAACTTGCCGCTGAATATGGGCACCGCCCAGGTACTGACGTTGGGGGGCGAGTACCTCTACGAGTCGCTCAACGACCCGGGCTCGCTGCGCCCGCAAAGCTGGGACCCGGGTGCTGATGGTGGCGCGGCGCTGCCGGGCACTGACCGCACCGAAACCAAATCCACGGCCAACAGCTATGCCTTCTACGTTGAAGACAACATTGAAGTCGGCGCCAAGACCATCGTCACTCCCGGCGTGCGTTTTGATCACCACAGCGAATTTGGCGGCAACTGGAGCCCGAGCCTCAATGCCTCGCACCAGATCACCGATGAGTTGAGCATCAAGGGCGGTATTGCCCGGGCCTACAAGACCCCGAACCTGTACCAGTCCAACCCCAACTACCTGTTGTACAGCCGTGGTGCGGGCTGCAGCTCGGTGGAAGTGAACATCGGTGGCTGCTACCTGGTCGGTAACCCGGACCTCAAGCCGGAAATCAGCGTCAACAAAGAGATCGGCCTGGCATTCGATAAAGGCACATGGCGCACCAGCGCCACCTATTTCCGCAACGACTACCAGAACAAGATCAATGCCAGCAACGAAGCGGCATTCCGCCTGCCCAACGGCCGTCGCGTGCTGCAATGGGAAAACAGCGGCAAGGCCATCGTGCAAGGGGTTGAAGGCAACCTGTTTGTCAGCCTGCGTGACGATCTGGACTGGAACACCAACCTGACCTACATGATCGAAAGCAAGGACAAGGAAACCGGCGACCCGCTGAGCATCATCCCCAAGTACACCCTCAACACCATGCTCGATTGGTACGCCACCGAAAAACTGTCGTTCCAGGTCAGCGGTACTTACTACGGCAAGCAGGAAGCGCCCAAGCGTAACAACCGCGCCAACGAAGCACTCGACAAATCCGTGCAGCAACCGGTCGACCCTTACGGTCTGGTGGGCCTGAGCAGCGGCTATGAGTTCAACAAAAACTTCAGCGTGCGGGTGGGCATCAACAACCTGTTCGACAAGCAGCTGTACCGCAAAGGCAACGCGGACGAAGCGGGTGCGCAAACCTACAACGAGGCGGGCCGTGCGTACTTTGCCTCGGTGACCAGTTCGTTCTGATAACACTGTGGCCCATGCAGGCGCGACACCCGTGAAAACGGGTGCCGCGCCGTTGTCGCATCTGGCCCGGGCAAAAAACCGCAGCTCGATAGTAGGGGATTGAACAAATGAAACTCGCAACGTCGGCCTGGGTGCCGATTGTGTCGCGCACACTGGCTGCGCTGGTCGGCGGTTATGCCTTTACCTATGCCTTTACTGCTGCATTGGCGCGGCTGCTGCCGCTGGACAATGTGGACTCGATGATCGTCGCCAGCCTGCTGTCGTTCGTGATCTATACCTTCGCCATTCTGTGGGCGTTTGCCGCCCGCCATCAGTGGTCAGCCTGGATGGGCGCAGTGCTCGCGGTGCCCCTGGCAGGCATCGGCTTTTGGCCACAATTGCTGGAGCAACTGGGATGAAACAGACCCTGACCCAATCCATGGCCTGGCTGCACACCTGGGGCGGCTTGATCGTCGGTTGGTTGTTGTTCGTGATCTTTTTAACCGGCAGCCTGGCAGTCTTTGATCAGGAGATCGACAACTGGATGACCCCCGAGCTGCCGGCCCACCACCTGACCGACGAGCAGGCCGCGCAACGGGCACTGACTTACCTGCAGACCCACAAGGCCGACGCAAAACAGTGGGGCATCAGCCTGCCCTATGAGCGCTCGCCGCAATTGCAGGCCTCTACCGGCGGGCGCCGTGATGGCGTGTCGGTGACCCTGGACCCTGATACCGGCGAAGTGTTGCCGGTGCGCGAAACAGTAGGGGGGCGGTTTTTCTTTCTGTTTCACTTCACCTTGCACATGCCGCGCATGATCGGCATTTACCTGGTCGGTGCGCTGGCCATGGGCATGCTTGCGGCGTTGGTCAGCGGCATCGTGATCCACAAGAAGTTTTTCAAGGAGTTCTTCACCTTCCGCCCCGCCAAAGGCCAGCGCTCGTGGCTTGACGCGCATAACGCCAGTGCCGTGCTGTTGCTGCCGTTTCACTTGATGATCACTTACACCGGGTTGGCGATTTTTCTGGTGATCTATATGCCGGCAGCGATGGACGCGCTATTCGATGGTGACCGCGAGGCCTTTTTCAAGGCACAGGACAAGACGCCGGCCAGCGTTGCCGTGCAGCGCCCGGCAACCACAGAGCCTGCACCGCTGGTAGCCCTGGGGCCGTTGCTGAGCCAGGCCCGGGCAGTCATGGGACCGTTGGGCGGGATCAGCATCAGCAACCCCGGGATGAGCAATGCCGAAATTCAGATCCGTCCGATTCTGGGCAATCGCATTGCCCTGACCAAGGGCCAGGGCATGCGTTTTGACGGGGTTAGCGGTGAGCAATTATCCGGGCCGACCGAAATGCGGCCCACGGTGCTGACCCATCGGGTAATTTCAGGGCTGCACTTTGCCCAGTTCGGCGGTTACCCGATGCGCTGGCTGTACTTTATTTGCGGCCTGATCAGCAGCGCCATGATTGCCAGCGGGCTGGTGTTGTTCACGGTCAAGCGGCGGCGCAAGTACGCCAGCGAAGGTCGGGTTGCCCAGGTGCTCTACCGTCTGGTTGAAGCCCTCAACGTGACGGTCATGGCGGGCTTGAGCCTGGCCTGCATCAGCCTGTTGTGGGGCAACCGGCTGTTGCCGCTGGGCATGGTCGATCGGCCTGATGCGGAATTGAATGTGTTCTTTGGTGTGTGGGCGTTGAGCTTTGTTCATGCGCTGGTGCGCCCGCGCATGCAGGCCTGGCGCGAGCAGCTGGGGTTGGCAGGTTTGATGTGCGTGAGCTTGCCGTTGTTGAGTGTATTTACAGTCAACCGGCCTTGGGCACTGCACAGCAGCATGGGTGTTGAGCTGACCGCGATGGTGCTGGGCGCCTTGTTGTTGTGGGCGTGCTGGAAAGTATCGCAACCGGCGGTGGAGCGGGTGCCGCGCAAAAAGACCGCCGTCATGGCCGAGGTGAATTGAGATGCTGGCTGATTTTTTTGCGGGTCTGGGATTCGCCTACCTCGGCATGCTGGCGCTGTGTCAGGGGTTGGACCGCCATTACAAACAGGTGTGGGGCAAAGCCCCATCGGCCCGACTGAGCCGTTTGCTGCGGGTTGCTGGCTGGGTGAGCCTGGCACTGAGCTTGTGGTTTTGCGCGCAGGCCTGGGGCTGGGCGATGGGGCCGGTGGGCTGGTTTGGCCTGCTCTCGCTGAGCGGTTTTAGCCTGCTGATGCTGTTGCCTTATCGGCCGCGACTGGCCGTGTGGCTGCCAATGGGCTTCGTGCCGGTTTGGGCGGTGATCGCAACCTTGCTCTGATGCCCGACCTTGTAGTCGCTGACGAGGAACGAAGGCTGCGAAGAGACCTGGGTGCTCTTGCAGAAAACGGGGGGCTGCGCCCCCCTTCGCAGCCTTCGGCAGCGACTACCGGGTCTGCGCGGGTTTTCGCACCCAGCGATTGGCAATCAGATCCAGGCTGCTGCAAAACACGAAGTACACCAGCGCCACAAACAGGAATATTTCGGTGGGGTGCACCATCACCCGATTACTGATCTGGGTGGCGACAAACGACAGTTCGCCCACGCCGATCACATAGGCCAGCGAGGTGTCCTTGATCAGTGAGATCCACTGGTTGAGAAAGGAGGGCAGCATCATCGGCAGGGCCTGGGGCAGGATGATCAGGCGCAGCACCTGCCACTTGCCCAGGCCCAGCGCCGTGCCTGCCGCCCATTGCCCGGCCGGCAGGCTGCTGATTCCGGCATACACCGAGTGCGCCAGGTACGCACCGCCAATCAGCGACAGCGCACACACCACGGTGGCCAGCGCGGGTACATCAACCTTGAACAGGATGGGCAGCAGGAAGTAACTCCAGAAAATCAGCATCACCACTGGAATTGCCCGCAAAAATCCCAGTACCCCCAGCAGCAACCAGCGCATTTTGCCGCGAATCATCACCAGCGCAATGCCCAGCACCAGCCCCAGCAATGCCGAGATAATCCCTGACAACAGGCTGAGCAGCAGCGTCAGTGCCGCGCCGCCCAAAGGTCCGTTGGGCCAGGCACCGAGCATGAAATAGGAAAAATTGTCACTGATAACCGAAAAATCCATGACTTACACCACTCCTTGGCGATACCACTTACTGCGTGCAATCAACTGGCCAAGCACTTCGATCAAGGCAATGCTGGCCACATACAGCAGGGTGGCAAAACCGAAGGCCTGGAAGGTCTTGAAGGTTTCGGTCTCGACCTGACGCGAGGCATAGGACAGCTCGGCCAAGCCAATGGCCATGGTCAGTGACGAGTTTTTCAGGGCGTTCATGTACTGCCCCAGCAACGGCCCCAGCGCCGTGCGCAGCGCCTGCGGGAACACGATATAGCGCCACACCTGTGCCGGTCTCAGGCCCAGTGCCAGGCCCGCCGCCCGTTGTTCTACGCGCACCGAGCTGACACCTGCGCGAAACTCCTCGCAAATAAAGGCGGCGGTATAGAGCATCAGCCCCCAGAACCCGGCGAGAAATTCAAACGACGGCCATTCAATTTCAAACAGGCCCAGGGACAGGCTTCGGGGCTGGTTGAGCCACATCACCAGCCCTTCGGGCAACATGGCCGTGACCCCGAAGTACCAGAAAAACAGCTGCACCAGCAGTGGCGTGTTGCGAAACAGGGCCAGGTAGGCCCGTGCCGGCCATGACCACACACGCAAAGGCGAGAGGCGTGCCAGGCACAGCAAAAACCCCAGCCCGGTCGCCACCAGACAGGTCAGCAGGGAAAGGATCAGGGTGAGGACAAAACCATCGAGCAACCAGTGCAGGTATTGCGGGGCAAGCAGTTCACCGAACATAGAAACAGCGTCCATCCAGAAACGAGCCAACCCGTCCGGTTGACCGTGACGGGCTGAAGGAGACAGGAGCTGTGGGAACGAGCCTGCCCGTGCAAAGTCTTCGCGAGCAGGCTCGCTCCCACAGAGGCAGTGGCTTAGCTCTTGTCGCCAATCTTGTACAGGCGGGTCAGCGGGGTCTTGGTGGTCGGACCGAACCAGGCGTCATAAATGCCCTGGGCCTTGCCCTGGGCTTCGAGGTCGGTGAGGGTCTGGTTGACCACCTCGGTCAGGCGCGCTTCGCCTTTGGGAATGCCGACACCGATCAGGTCATTGGAAATGGTGAACGGCGGCACTTCGTATTTGTCCTTGTCCGGCACATTGGCCAGCAGGCCGATCAGCTTCGGGCCGTCCTGGGTGATGGCTTGGACGTTACCGTTGCGCAGGGCAGTGAAGGCGAAGGGGGTGTCATCGTAGGCCACCACTTTGGCACCGGGGAATTTCTCGCGCAGTACGCCTTCGTTGACTGTGCCCTTGTCCACGCCCACGCGCCATTTATTCAGTTCGTCGGGGGATGTGAGGGTGCCTTTCTTGACGATAAATTGCTGGCCCGAAGCGAAGTACGGAATGCTGAAATTCACCTGCTCGGCGCGCTCGGGGGTGATGGTAAAGTTGGCCAATACCAGGTCCACCTTGTTCGCGACCAGCAAGGGTACGCGGTTGGCCGGGTTGGTCGGCTGCAACTGCAACTTCACGCCCAGCTTGTCGGCGATGGCCTTGGCGTAGTCCACGTCCAGGCCTTCGATCTGCTTGCTTTTGGCATCGACAAAGCCGAATGGCGGGTTACTGTCAAAGGACGCTACACGCAGCACGCCGGATTTTTTGATGTCATCCAGACGATCGGCGTGGGCCAGGCCAGATAAAACAGCCAGGGTCAGGGCGGTGAGGGCAGTGAATTTTTTCATTTCGTTCTCATCATGAGTTGGAAGAGTTATGACGAGAGTCTTGCAGGAAATTTTAATTTTAAAAAAGAATATAAAATGATTTATATATTCTTTTAGGTTCTATGTGTTGGTCTGTAGTCGCTGACGAGGAGCGAAGGCTGCGATCGGCTGCGTAGCGGCCGTAAAACCTGAGAAACGGATTCAATTGGCACACCGCGGTGTCTGATTTTGCGACTGCTTCGTCGCAGTGGCACACCAAACCGATCGCAGCCTTCGTTCCTCGTCAGCGACTACAAGAGGTGCCGGATCTTATGCCAACTCAAGTTCCTGCGTCTTCAAGCTGCTGGCCTGCAACAGTTCCCGGGTATAGGGGTGTTGCGGGTTGTCGAAGATGGACTGCGCATCCCCCTGTTCCACCACTTTGCCGTCCTTGATCACGATCATGTCGTGGGCCAGGGCATGCACCACCGCCAGGTCGTGGCTGATAAACAGGTAGGTCAGGCCATGCCGCGCCTGCAGGTCGCGCAGCAGGTCGACCACCTGTTTTTGCACCGTGCGGTCCAGCGCCGAGGTCGGCTCGTCGAGCAGTATCAAGTCCGGTTCCATGATCAGCGCGCGGGCAATGGAGATGCGCTGGCGCTGGCCACCCGAGAATTCATGGGGGTAGCGATGGCGGCTTTGCGGGTCCAGGCCTACTTCCTGCAAGACCCGGATCACCGCCGCCTCGCGCTCCTGTTCAGTGCCAATGTCATGGGCCAGCAAGCCTTCGCTGATGATCTGCTGCACTGACATGCGCGGGCTCAGGCTGCCAAACGGGTCCTGGAACACCACCTGCATCTGCCGGCGCAATGGACGCAGCAGGTTCTGACTGAGGATGTTCAGTTGTTTGTTGCCAAAACGGATATCCCCCTCTGAGTCGACCAGCCGCAAAATCGCCTGGCCGAGGGTTGATTTGCCCGAGCCGGACTCGCCGACAATACCCAGGGTGCGGCCTTTTTTCAGCTCAAAACTGACCCCGTCCACCGCCTTGATAAAGTGCCGCTCGCGGCTGAACAGCGGCTTGGGCAGGGGAAACCAGACCTTCAGGTCGCGGACCTCCAGCAGGTTGTGCCGGTATTCGCCGGGCACGGGGCTGCCTGTGGGCTCGGCCTCGATCAGCATGCGGCTATAGGGGTGTTTCGGCTCGCGGAACAGGGCCGCGCAACTGGCCTGCTCGACAATCTCGCCGCCGCGCATCACACACACGCGCTGGGCGATTTTACGCACCAGGTTGAGGTCGTGGCTGATCAGCAACAACGACATGCCCAGGCGCTGTTGCAGGTCGATCAACAGTTCGAGGATTTTTTGCTGCACCGTCACGTCCAGTGCCGTGGTCGGTTCATCGGCAATCAACAACTCCGGTTCGTTGGCCAGGGCCATCGCAATCATTACCCGCTGGCGCTGCCCGCCGGACAGCTGGTGCGGGTAGGCATTGAGGCGTTTGGCCGGTTCGCGGATGCCCACCAGTTCCAGCAGTTCCAGGGTGCGTTGGCGCGCTGCCCGGGTTTTCAGGCCCTTGTGGGTGATGAGGATTTCACTGATCTGCTTTTGCACCGTGTGCAACGGGTTAAGCGAGGTCATCGGCTCCTGAAAAATCATCGCAATGCGGTTGCCGCGCAAGCTGCGCAACTGGCTGTCAGTGGCTGTAACCAGGTCGGTGCCGGCATAACGGATGCTGCCTTGGGTCTGCACGTCTTTGCCCGGCAGCAAGCGCAGGATCGAGTGCGCCGTGACCGATTTGCCCGAGCCCGACTCGCCCACCAGGGCCATGCACTCGCCACGGCGGATATCGAGGTTGATGCCGTGAACCACTTCTGCCCCGGCAAAGCTCACGCGCAAGTCGCGGATTTCTATCAGTGTGTTGGTCATGTCAATTCTCAGGTCCGGGGATCGAAGGCATCGCGGCAGGCTTCGCCGATAAACACCAGTAGCGACAGGATCAGCGCCAGCGCACAGAACGCGGTCAGGCCCAGCCACGGCGCCTGCAGATTGTGTTTGGCCTGGCCGATCAGTTCGCCCAGCGAGGCGCTGCCCGGCGGCATGCCGAAGCCGAGAAAGTCCAGGGCGGTGAGGGTGGCGATCGCGCCGGTCAGGATAAAGGGCAGGTAGGTCAGGGTGGAGGTCATGGCGTTGGGCAGGATATGCCGGCGCATCAGTGCACCGTCGGTCAGGCCCAATGCCCGCGCGGCCTTGACGTATTCCAGGCTGCGCCCGCGCAAGAACTCGGCGCGCACCACGTCCACCAGGGCCAGCCAGCTGAACAGCGCCATGATGCCCAGCAACCACCAGAAACTCGGCGCCACAAAGCCGGACAAAATGATCAGCAGGTACAACACCGGCAACCCGGCCCAGATTTCCTGCACCCGTTGGCCAAGCAGGTCGACCAGGCCACCGTAGAAGCCTTGCAAGGCACCGGCGGTAATCCCGACCACGGTGCTGATAGCCGTCAGGATCAAGGCAAACAGGATGGAAATCCGTGCGCCGAATATGACCCGGGCCAGCACGTCCCGGGCCTGGTCGTCAGTGCCCAGCCAGTTGGTGGCGCTCGGCGGGCTGGGTGAGGGCTCCTGGAGGTCGTAGTTGACGGTGTCGTAGCTGAACGGAATCGGCGCGAACAGCATCCAGCCGCCCTGATCGGTAATCAGCGTGCGCACGTAGTCGCTGCGGTAATCGGGTTCGAAGGGCAACTCGCCGCCGAAATCGGTTTCGAGATGGCTGCTGACAATCGGAAAGTACCAGCTGTCCTTGTAGTGAATCGCCAGGGGCTTGTCGTTGGCAATCAGTTCACCGCCCAGGCATACCACGAACAGCCCGATAAAGATCCACAGCGACCACCAGCCGCGGCGGTTGGCCTTGAAGTGTTTGAGGCGGCGACGGCCAAGCGGGGAGAGGGTAAACATCAGGCAGTCCTCGCCGAGAAATCGATACGGGGGTCGAGCAGGGTGTAGCACAGGTCGCCGATTAACTTGATCAGCAGGCCGAACAGGGTGAACAGAAACAGCGTGCCGAACACCACCGGGTAGTCCCGCGACACTGCCGCTTCGTAGCTCATGCGGCCGATACCGTCGAGGTTGAAGATGGTTTCAATCAACAGTGAACCGGCAAAGAACACTTCGATCAGCGCTTGGGGAATCCCGGCCACCACCAGCAACATGGCGTTGCGCATCACATGGCCGTAGAGCACGCGCCGCTCGGTAAGGCCCTTGGCTCGCGCGGTGACCACATACTGGCGGCTGATTTCGTTGAGGAAGCTGTTTTTGGTGAGGATGGTCAGCGTGGCAAAACCGCCGATCACCAGTGCCGATACCGGCAGCACCATGTGCCACAGGTAGTCACCGATCTTGCCGAAAAAACTCAGGCTGTCGAAGTTGTCCGAGACAATGCCCTGCACCGGGAACCAGCTGACATAACTGCCGCCGGCAAACACCACGATCAACAGAATGGCGAACAGAAATGCCGGCATGGCGTAGCCGATGATAATTGCGGTGCTGGTCCATACATCGAAGGCGCTGCCGTTGTGAATGGCTTTGCGGATGCCCAGCGGGATTGAAATCAGGTAGGTGATCAGCGTTGCCCACAAACCCAGCGAAATGGACACCGGCAACTTTTCCACGATCAGGTCGGTGACCTTGGCGCCGCGAAAGAAGCTGGTGCCGAAGTCCAGTTGCGCGTAGTTCTTGAGCATCAGCCACAGACGCTCGTGCATGGGTTTGTCGAAGCCGTAATGCTTGGTGATTTCTTCGATCAGCGCCGGGTCGAGGCCGCGACTGCTGCGGCTGGCACCCGCGGCGGACGCGGCCATTTCACCGCCACCACCGCCCACTGCAGCGCCGCCAAAGCCCTGCAAGCGGGCAATCGCTTGATCTACCGGGCCACCGGGGGCGGCCTGCACGATCAGAAAGTTGACCACCAGAATGCACAGCAGGGTGGGGATGATGAGTAACAGGCGACGGCTGATGTAATGCAGCATCTCAATGACCCTCCGGCTGTGCGCTGGCCTGGCCATACGCAGCGTTGGTTAACGGGGTTTTGCTGATTTCCCACCAGGTGTCCAGGCCTTCATCGAACTTGGCCTCCTTGGCGGGCTGGCCGAAGCGGTTCAGGTACACCGTCGGGGTGCCCACCGAGTAGTAGTGCGGAATCATGTAGTAGTTCCACAGCAGTACACGGTCGAGGGCGCGGGTGTAGTGGACCATTTCTTCGCGGCTGTTGGCCTGGACTACCCCGTCAATCAGCCTGTCGACGGCCGGGTTGCGCAGCACCATGTTGTTGGAAGCACCGGCCTGGGTGGCGCTGCGTGAGCCAAACATGTCGTACAGCTCGCGGCCCGGCGAAACGATCGGCTGACCGTTGCGGGGGAACTGGCCGACCATCATGTCGTAGTCGCGGGCGTTGGTGCGGTTGATGTACTGCGCCGAGTCGACTTTGCGAATGTCCATGGTGATGCCGATCTGCGCCAGGGTACGTTTCCAGGGCAGAACCATGCGATCGAAACCGCTCGGGCTGTCGAGAAAGGTGAAGCGCAGGGGTTCGCCCCTGGCGTTGACCAGCAGGTTGTTTTTCGGTGTCCAGCCGGCTTCCTTGAGCAGTGCCAGGGCTTGCAGCTGTTTATCGCGGATATAGCCACTGCCATCGGTTTTCGGCGCCTGGTACACCTGGGTGAACACTTCATCGGGGATTTGCCCGCGCAAGGGTTCAAGAATTTCCAGCTCACGGGCGTCGGGCAGGGCCGTGGCGGACATTTCGCTTTTGGGGAAGTAGCTTTGCTCGCGCACATAAAAATTGCGCATCATCTGCTTGTTGGTCCATTCAAAATCCCACAGCAGGCTCAGCGCCTCGCGTACCCGGCGGTCCTGAAAAAACGGGTTTTGCAGGTTGAAGGTAAACCCCTGGCCGGCACTGGGTTTTTCCTTGGCGAACACGCCTTTCTGCAAGCGCCCGTCGCTCAATACCGGGCTGGCGTAGCCGATGCTGAAACCGGTGGCGGAAAACTCGCGGTTGTAATCAAACGCCCCGGCTTTAAGCATCTCGCGGGCTACGTCTATGTCGCTGTAGAACATCACTTTCAAACGGTCGAAGTTGTACAGGCCTTTGCTCACCGGCAAGTCTTTGGCCCACCAGGTTTTGTTGCGTTCAAAGCTCACACTGCGCCCCGGGTCAACCTGGGAGACCGAATACGGGCCGCTGCCCAGCGGCGGCTCGTAGCCGCCCCCGGTGGCAAAGTCGCGGGTCTTCCACCAGTGTTCCGGCAGCACGTGCATGCTCGCCAGATCCAGCGCCAGGGTGCGGTTCTGGTTGTTCTTGAAGTCGAAGCGTATCTGCAGCGGACCTTCGATGACCCGGTCCTTGACCTCGCCGTAGAGCATGCGATAGCTCAGGCTGCCTTTGGTCATCAGGGTGTCGTAGGTATAGGCCACGTCCTGGGCGGTGATCGGGGTGTCGTCAGCGAAGCGGGCCTTGGGGTTCAGGTAGAACCGTACACACAGGCCGTCGGGGTCGCGTTCGATCTTTTGCGCCACAAGCCCGTAAACCGTATAGGGCTCGTCCAGCGAGCGGAATGCCAGAGGGGCGTTCACCCATTGATCGACCTGGGCGACACCGGTGCCCTGGTCGATATACGGCGACAGGTAAGTGAACTGGCCAATTTCCATTGACGTGCGACTCAGCGAACCGCCTTTGGGCGCATCCGGGTTTACAAAGTCGAAGTGCTGGAAACTGGCCGGGTATTTGGGCGCTTCGCCATACACCGTCAGGGCATGGCCGGGCGCGGCGTTGACGCTCAGGCACACGCAAGACAACACGGGTACCAGCAGCGAACGGAGCAGGGGCAGGAAAAATGCAGACATCATTGGGCTTCCTTGTACCGCGTGTAGAACCATCGACTGCCTGGAAAAATCCCCGCCGCATTGCGCGTTAAAACGCGGCGGGGTCGCGATTTCGCAGTTAAACCGCTGCCGGCCGGAGTGTGCCGGCAGCGCTGGTTACTCAGAAGTGATAGGTAGCACGGGCGAAGAATGTACGGCCCATTGGATCGGCGTAACGTGGATCGTAGCCATTCTGGAAGTTGTAGGCCTGGTTGGAGAACGGCGGGTTACGGTCGAACATGTTCTTGATCCCCGCATCCAGGTCCACGGTTTTATTGAAAGTGTAGCCACCGGAGATATCCCACAAGGTGTAAGACGCTACACGGGAGTGAGTGTCCGGATCGGCGTCGTCATAACCGCTGGTGAAGCGGTTGACCAGCGAGGCACGGTAGGCGCCCAGGTTCCAGGTGCCGCTGAGCACGTGCTTCCAGCGCGCGACCATACCGTCATCCTTGAACGCACCGACTTTGTCGGTGTAGCTGCCGCCGATGGTGGTCTGGTAGTCATAGCGCGACACGTAAGTGCCCTGCAGACCCAGGCCGAACTGACCATACGGGGTGTTGGGGAACTTGTAGTCCAGCGACACATCGACGCCGCTGGTTTTAACGGCACCCAGGTTGGCGAGGCCGGTCTGTACGTAGTTCAGAGAGCCGTCAGCATTGCGAATATAGCGGTCAGCATAGGCGTTCGGATCGTCAAAGACGGTGGATTCCGGAAACTCGGCAATCTGGTTGGCGATGTGAATCCACCAGAAATCCAGGCCCATCGACAGATTGCGCACGGGTTGGTAGACAAAACCGACGGTCACGTTGCGGGCTTTTTCAGGGGACAGTTCAGTGTTGCCGCCGGTGCGGTTATGGAACTGTTGACCGCAGTCGCGCCCGGCGTTGCCGCCCGGTTGCACGACGCCGCCGGTGCACAGGCGCGGATCGTTGTAGTAGCCCTGGGTGTAAGTGGTGTATTGCGGGTTGTACAGCTCGTACAGCGACGGTGCGCGGAAGCCTTCGCTGTAGGCACCGCGTACCACCAGCTCTTTGACCGGCTGGTAGCGGAACGAGTATTTCGGGTTGGTGGTGCTGCCAAAGTCGCTGTATTTGTCGTGACGCACGGCGGCCGACAGTTCCAGGCTGTCGAGCACGGGCACGTTCAGTTCGGTGTACACCGCCTTGACGTTACGGTCACCCGAGACACTGGCGTCAGGGTCGGCTCCGAGGCTGGAAATATCCGCGACAAAACCATCGAAGGTCTGGTGGAACTTCTCCTGCCGATATTCACCGCCGATCGCCAGGCCCGACGGGCCTGCGCCGAACCAGTCGCCGACTTCACGGCTCATGCGCCCGTCGATACCGGTGACCCGGCCCACCGAAGACATGTACTGGCCATGATATTGGTGATCGTCGATATAGGCCTGCCCGGCAGGTGTCTGCGGACCGAACGGATTGATGATGCCATCCGCAATGCCGTTGAGCATGGCCGCGTCGCTGGCGTAACCGCCCGTGACGCTGGAGTTCACCTGATTCTGGTTGTACGAGGCACCGACATTGTAATCCCAGCCCTTGGCCACACCATCAAAGCTCAATACCAGACGCTGGCTGGTGTTCTGGTCTTTGCTCTGGCGGCCACCGGCAGCGGTTTCTCGCCAGTTCAGGCCGATCGGTTGCGTAGGGTCGAACGACGGATCGCTGCTGCCCGGGGTTATGCCGTTGCCCGGGTAGTAGGGCGAACTCGGGTCCATGCTGGCGCCGATCAGGGGGGCGGGGGCAACACCCACGGCATTGTTGTTGCGGGCCCAGAAGTACTCGAGGTTGACGTTGTCGTCATCGGTGATCTTGCCGGTGGCCTTGCCGAAAAAGGAGGTCTTCTCGGTTTCCGGCAGCAGGTCGACGTAGTTGCGCGTGTCATAGCGGCACAGCCCCTGGCGCAGAACCAGGTTTGCCCCGTTGCAACCATTGGCCGACAGCGGGTTGGTGTTGATATTGCCCTGGCTCCAGTTGGCGGGGTAAGACGTGCCGGACGTCTGATCCAGGCCGCGGCCCGGGTCGTAGTTGCTGGCGAACGTGCGGTCCCTGGCATGCAGGGCGTTCTGCTTGTTATAGCCGGCGACGGCCATGACATTGAAACGGTCTTTTTCCAGATCGCCATAGCCCCAGCTACCGCTGATATCGTGGCTGTCGCCGCCACCGCTGGCGTCTGCCCCTTCGCCGCCGAGGGACAGGGTGCCGTCGGTCATGGATTTTTTGGTGATGAAGTTGATCACGCCGCCAATCGCGTCAGTGCCGTACAAGGCCGATGCGCCGTCGCGCAATACTTCGACGCGGTCAATGGCGGCAAACGGGATGGTGTTCAGGTCTACCGCTGAGCCGTCGATGGCGTTGTTGCCCAGGCGGCGGCCGTTAAGCAGTACCAGGGTCTTGTTGGCACCGATGCCGCGCATGTCGGCAAAGCTCGAACCCCCGGTGCCGGAACCTACGGAGCTGGCCGAGTTGCGCAATGACTGGTTGCCCGTCACGCGCTGCATGATCTCGGCGGTGGTGGTTACGCCTTCGTTGCGTAACTGCTCGGCACGCAGGATGGTGATGGGCACGGCGGTTTCGGCATCCACGCGGCGGATTGCCGAGCCGGTCACTTCGACCCGGTCCAGCTGCGTGGTGGCTGGCGCAGGCGCCGTATCAGCGCTGCTGACAGTAGCGCTCGAATCCGCTGCAGTCACTTCGGCTGCCTGCAACTGGCCCGCGCTCATCCCCAGAGCAACCAGATACAGCGGCACAAAACGGTGACGCTGCAAGCTTGCAACGAGCGGCTTGAGGGTAAAACCTGAACTCTTCATCTGCATGGTTATTTCCGACTTATTCAGACGTTTATTGGAATGGCCTTGTGAGCCCTCATGACTCCAGTTGGGTTGTGTCGACCCGGGCAAAACACGTTTTTCAAGCAAGCCGCTCCCCTGCAGGGGCCAAAAGACCCCTGCGCGGCGTGGGTGGTGCGTGGTTACAACAGGATCAAAAGCCCCTCACCCTGACCCTCTCCCGGAGGGAGAGGGTTGGGGTGAGGGCTTCATCTGGCGGTCATCACCGAAATCTTGGTAATGCCCGAACGCTCGATGGAGGCCATGGCCTTGGCCACCTGGCCGTAGTTGACCCCTTCGTCCGCCTGCAACTGCACGCGTACTTCCGGGTCTTGGGCCTTGACGTCCTGCAGGCTTTTTTCCAGCAGTTCGGGGGCCACTTCGTTCTTGGCCAGGTAGAACTTGCCGTCCTGGTCGACGCTGACCACCACCGGGTCTTTTTTCTGCGCCGAGGCCACGGCATCGGTCTTGGGCAGGTTGATCTTGATCGCGTTGGTCATCATCGGTGTGGTCACGATAAACACCACCAGCAGCACCAGCATCACGTCCACCAGCGGGGTGACGTTCATTTCACTGAGTACTTCGTCGCTGTCCTGGGTTGAGAAAGACATCAGCTTGCCTCCCGCACTGGCGTGCGCTTGTTGGAAATGGCCTGGCGGTCGATGGCAAAGGCGCTGCGCTGGGCGAGGGCGTCGAAGTCATGGGCGAAGTCGTCCATGTTGGCCGAGGCCAGCTTGAGGCGGCGCAGGAAGAAGTTGTAAATCAGCACCGCCGGTACTGCGACCGCGATACCTACACCGGTGGCGATCAAGGCATGGCCGATGGGTCCGGCTACGGTTTCCAGACTGGCCGAACCGGTGGCGCCGATGGTCTGCAGCGCCTCCATGATCCCCCATACGGTGCCGAACAGGCCGATAAAGGGCGCGGTGCTGCCGATACTGGCGAGGATCGCCTGGCCGCTTTCCAGGGCGCGGCGTTCCTTTTGGATCTGTTGGCGCAGGTTGCGCTCCAGGCGATCGGAGCGGTTGATGGTGTGGGCCAGTTGCTGGGTGGTGCGTGGCGTGTCATCGACAATCATGGCTTCAAAACCGCTGTTGGCGATGCGGGCCAGGGCGCCGGGGTACTGGCTGGCGTGTTCGGCGGCGGTCAGCAGGTCAGGGGCGGCCCAGAAGGCTTTGCTGAACTGGTTGTTCTGCGCTTTCTGGCGCAGGTATTGCGATGACTTGATGAGCAGCAAGGCCCAGCTCACCACCGAAAACAGCACCAGTGCCCAGAGCACCCCGGGGACAATCATGGAAGACAGAGACTCGTTCATGGTTACACCTCACACGGCGGCTAAATAAAAGTTAGTGTCGGCACCCGGCTGGGTTATTCCGGCAATTTGAAAGAGATGGTCTGGGTGGCAAATCCTTCGATGGGGGTATCCCCTCGTTTGGCCGGGACAAACTTCCAGTTGCGTACGGCTTCTACTGCAGCGTCATCGAGTGCCTGTTTGCCGCTGGATCGGGTGACCTCCACCGTGCCGGCGCGACCGTTGGGCAGCACCTTGATGCGCAGCACCACGGTGCCTTCCCAGCTGCGGCGCAAGGCCAGGGACGGGTACTCCGGCGGCGGGTTGCCAAGGCTGGCCAACCCCGAGACCGCGGCGGTTTCCTTGACCGGGCCCGGCGCTGCGGCAGGTGCTGCGGGTGCTGTTGGCGCAGTCGGTGCCGCCGGAGCAGCAGGAGCCGGTGGCGCTGGCTTGACCGGCTGCGGTTTTTGCACGGGTTTGGGCTTGACCACCGGTTTGGGTTTTTCTATGGGCTTGGGTTTTTCCACCGGCTTGGGTGGTTCCTTCACTGCATCTTCGTCCTCGGGTGGTGCTTCGGGTTCTGGCGGCGGAGGCGGTGGTGGCGGCTCCTCCACGGGAGGCGCCGGGGGGGCAGGGCTGGTCAGTTCGACGGTCATCTCCGGAATCTCGGGAGGCGTCACTACAGGCTCGGCCTTGGCCTGCTGCATGACCCACCAGGCGCCTGCATGCAGCAGCGCCACCAGGCCCACCAGCAGCAGCGCCCGCGATGTCACCAGGCCCCCGGGTGTCGAGGTGTTGGGTACATGGGGAATATGGGTCCACTGCTGTACTCGTTCGGCGTCGAGTAGCGGGGTAGACCGCGTTTTATTCTTTACCTCGTCACTCATAAAAGTCCCTCGACTAAATGAAGGGCAATAAGGCTCCGTTCGCCCTTGCACGCAGGGACGAGAACTATGGGGTCAATGTTCAGGCAATAAGTGAGAGGGCACTTATTGCGGTCTATCAAGGACTCAAGGCTAAGGTTTTCATTTTTATTCCCAATGGCTGGAGCAAATAAGGTGGTGTCGGGAGTTGTGTAAAGTTCCGTTAAGTTATGTAAAGCAACAGCTATGCCAGAAGTGGCGGGAATTTTTGGCGGCGGGCATCTAATTTAATCAGGGCGTGACAGGTTTCATGCCGAGTAATTGCAAAAAGGTTAATGAGGAAGAAATGAACTAGTGCGTCACCGGAAGTAACTGGCTTAGTTGTATGATTAGTTGGGTGTTATTGTCGGACAATCAGGCGGTTGTGTTCGGGTGTAATGAAACAGTGCACCAAAGTGAACAGTGACTGCCAACTTACAGTGCAGTTGCTAGACCATGCAGTGGGCGTAGGGCGTTGCGTGTGCCAACAGGGGGCGCAGCCGGTTAAACCGCTCAGGGTCGCGGGGTCGGCGGGTTGCAAATAAAAAAGCACCTGCCAGCCGAACGTCGGCGGGCAGGTGCTTATAGGCTAATAACTTCAAGTAATAAAAAAGTGTGCGCCAGGCAGTTAGTGTTGCGAAAAGGTCATTTAGTTGTGCGGTTATAAAGACTGCTAAGCTTTTTCCGTGACTAGTGAGTCATCTTTATGTGTATCTTTTTCGCTTAACAAACCATCGGATTGATGCTGCCAAAGTCGGTAGTACAGGCCTTTGCGCTCAAGTAGCTGGTTGTGACTGCCATCTTCGGCAATGTGCCCTTTGTCCAATACAACAATGCGGTCCAGATGGGCGATAGTTGAGAGCCGATGGGCAACTACCAGTACGGTTTTGTCCGCCATGATGTCGTCAAGACTGCTCTGGATCAGACTTTCGGTTTCTGAATCCAGGCTGGCGGTGGCTTCGTCCAGTATCAGGATGGGGGCGTTCTTTAACAGTGCCCGGGCAATCGCGATCCGCTGGCGTTGACCACCGGACAACTTGACCCCGCGTTCACCGATCAGCGCGTCATACCCTTCGGGCATTTGCAGAATGAACTCATGGGCATGGGCGCGTTTGGCGGCCAGGATAATTTGCACTTCACCGGCATTCACATCGCCATAGCCGATATTCTCGCGCAAGGATCGATGAAACAGTCCGGGCTCCTGGGGGATCAAGCCGATATGGGTGTGCAGCGATTGCTGGGTCATGGCCTGAATATCGATACCGTCCACTTCAATTTTCCCGCTCTGGGGCTCGTACGAACGCAGCAAAAGACTGAGCAACGTTGATTTTCCGGAGCCGGACAAACCAACAATGCCCACCCGTTGCCCGGCCCGAATATCCAGATTGAAGTGTTTGAAGATCGGCCTGTCGGAGCTGTAGCCGAAGTTGACATCGCGAAAGCGGATCGCGCCTTTCTCGATATTGACCGGTTGGGCGCTGTGCTGATCGGGCATTTCATGGGGTTGCAGCAGGGTATCGATACTGCTCTCGATATTGCCGATGCACTCGAAAAAATGCATGAACTGCATGCTCAAAAAGCTGCATTGCGCCACGATCATCAAGCCTAGGGTGGCCACCATCACAAACTGGCCCACATCGATCTTGCCCAGATGCCACAAGTACAGCGCCAGGGCCACCAGCCCGACGCGCAGCACAATGGCCAGGCTGTCCTGCAGCATGCGGACCTTTTCCTGATAGAAGAACGAGCGTTGTCCGGCGTGTTTTTCTTCGATCTGGTAGCGGGCCAGATAGTCGAGTTCGTAATCCTGACGGGCGAACAAGCGGATGCTATTAAGGTTGCCCACCGCATCGACAATCTTGCCGGTGGTCAGGCTACGGGCACTGGCATGTTTGCCGGCCAGTTTCTGGGCCTTGAGTGACAGCCGATACGCCAGCCAGGTGTAGGCCGCCACCCAGACCAGCAGGCCCAGGCCCAGCCAGGGCGACGCCAGGGAAAGCATGACCAGGCTGGTGACCAGCACCGCGACAATCGGCAGCATTTCCACGATCAGCAGCCAGGTGATTTCCAGCAGGCCGATGGTGCCTTCATTGATGCGGTGGGCCAGGCTGCCGGCGAAGTGTTCACCGAAATAGCGGGCCGAGTGACGCTGCAGATAGGCGAACAGGTCGCGCACGATGCGGATTTTCTGCAGCGGCCTGACCATGATCATGCAGAGCGTGGCGCCCCTGGCGAAGAGCAGTTGCATCACCGCCAGGGCGAACAGCAGGCCCAGGGCGGGCAGGCTGGCCTGCAACAGATCGCCTTGCTGCCAGGCGCCTTCACTGACTGCGCCGGTGATGCGGCCAATGGCGTAAGGCATCAGTGTGGCGGCCATCGCAGCGCCGACTTGCAGCAGTGTAATACCCCAATACCATCGCGGATACAGGCGGATGTAATGCCATACCAGGGCCCACGGCCGATTGGGAGGAACGGTTGTAGCGTCAAATTCGGACATGACATACCTGTCTTGTAAACAATGCCAAAAGAGCCGCTTCTGCCGCGCTTACTTAAAGGGCGGCCAAGCAGGGGGTACGCAGAAAAACAGGATGTGGCTATCCGGCGCCCGCACACACAAGGCGGGGCTTCAGAAAACTCGGCAGACTATGTATCAGTGCCCGGACAGGAGTTCTGGCCATGCCAGCGCAGGGCACACACATGCGGGGAATACAGGGGGAGGGTTGGCGAGCGCACATCTGACATCGTTGTTATTCCTTATGACAGCGGGTCATTGACGCGACTTTTGGTCCGTCTTTGCACTGAATATGGACGGCTATACCGCCCTTGTTCGCAACTGGTGCGGGTTGCACCCCCTGGAAGCTGTAATTCCGGAGAAAGAACTGCGAACGGGAAATAACAAGAAAAAACTGTGCCAAGTTGTGTCGGTCGAACATGAAGATTATTTATTGCAGGAGCACCGTGGTGCCGCAATCGCGGGCAAGCCCGCTCCCACAGGATGTTCATCGGCCATGTGGGAGCGGGCTTACCCGCGATTGAAGGCGACGCGGTTAACCGGGATTGATCAAACTTTGCCGACAATGCAGGGTCAGCCAGGCGCCGCCGCTTTCGCGGTTGTTTACCTCCAGGCTGAAGCCGTGCAGGCTGACGATGGCGGCCACGATGGACAGACCAAGGCCAAAGCCGCCGTGCTTGTCATCGACCCGGTAAAAACGCTGGAATACCGCCACCCGCTCGGCCTCGGGAATGCCGGGGCCGGTATCGAGCACTTCGATGCGCGGGCTGCCATTGTCGTCGGTGGCCCGCAGGATCACCTCACCACCGGGCGGGGTGAACTTGATCGAATTGCTCAGCAGGTTGGCCAGAGCTTCGAACAACAAGGCCCGGTCGCCCGTGAGGCCGGGCAAGGCCGCTGGGGTTTCGAGCGTCAACGTCACCTGACCCTCTTCAGCCAACGGCAGGTAAAAATCGTACAGTTCCTGCAGCAGCGGCAGCGGGTCGAGTTGCAGGAAGCCTGAGCGACGCTGATGATCTTCCAGTTCCGAGATGCGCAACAAACCGCGAAAGCGTGCCATCAGGGTGTCGGTTTCGCCGATCACTTCGTCCAGTTGCAACGCTTCGGCCGAGCCTTCGACGGCTTGCTGGCGCATCCGGTACAACTGGGCGCGCAATCGGGTCAGCGGGGTGCGCAGGTCGTGGGCAATGTTGTCGCACACGCCCTTGACCTCGTGCATCAGCAGTTCGATGCGATCGAGCATGGCGTTGACAATGGCGGCCAGCATATCCAGTTCGTCACGCCGGTTGGACAGTGGCAGGCGGTAGGTCAGGTCGCCGGCGACAATCGCTTCGGCGCTGGCCTGGATCGACCGGATGCGTTGCAGCGGGCGGCGGCGCAGCAAGTGCCAGCCGGCAATGCCGGGGATGATGGTCAGCGACAGGCCCCAGATCAGCGCATGCAAAATGATCCGCGTGACGGCAAACAGTGAGCCGTTGTCGCGCACCAGCACCAGCCAGCGGCCGTCCTGGGTTTGCGTGGCCACGGCATCGCAGCTGTCTTGCGGCAGGTTGGGGTCATCGGAGTCGATACAGCTGCTCAGGGCGTGGATCTGGCCGTCCAGCGGCAAGCCCTGAGGAATGGACTGGATCGGCCCGCTCAGCGGCTTGTGTTGCTGATCGAACAGGCCATAGGCATCCACTGCCCGCATATCGAAGGTCATGCTGGTGGCCAGCGCTTCGTCCAGTTGTTCGCCTTCAAAGCGGGCAAACAGGTGCTGGCGCTGCATCAACGAATGCCTGGCCAGGTTGCCCAGGTAATCCGAGACTTCGTAATACAGCACCCCCATCAGGATGCAGCTCCAGGCCACAAACAGGAAACTGTACAGCGCCAGCAGCCGGCTGCTGGAAGAACGCCAGCCCTTAGAGGGGTTCGGCAATGACATAACCCGAGCCTCGAACAGTGCGAATCAGAGGCACCTGGCCCGGCGGATCGATTTTTTTGCGCAGGCGACCGATGTGCACATCGATGAGGTTGGTGCCCGGGTCGAAGTGATAGCCCCAGACTTCTTCGAAAATCATCATGCGCGAGAGGATTTGCCCGGTGTTGCGCATCAAAAATTCCAGCAACTTGTATTCGGTGGGTAGCAGGCTCAGTTGTTGCTCGCTGCGGCTGGCTTCGCGGGTAATCAGGTTGAGTTCGAGGTCGGAGACGCGCAGCGAGGTTTCGTATTTGTCAGCCGGGCTCTTGCGCCGCAGCAGCACTTCCACGCGGGCTGCCATCTCATCGCTGGCAAAGGGCTTGGTCAGGTAATCATCACCTCCGGCACGCAGGCCGCGAACGCGCTCATCGACATCGGAGAGGGCGCTGATCATCAAGATCGGTGTGCTCACCCCAATGGTGCGCAGGGTGGTGACAATCGCCAGGCCGTCGAGCTCGGGGAGCATGCGGTCGAGGGTGATCAGGTCGTAATCGCCACTTACGGCGCGGACCAGGCCTTCGCGGCCGTTGGCAACCCAATCGACCTCAAGGCCGTGGCTGGTCAATTCAGCCACGATTTCTTTGGCCGTTACGGCATCGTCTTCAATGGTCAAAATACGCGTCATACCGTCACCTGATGAGCTTTTTTATCGGTGAGCACATTTTGCCCATAAAAAGCTGAAACGTTTCTGAATATTTCTTCATGTTCAGCCAACTGTTAGAAAGGGCAGGTCTAAGGCCAATGCCCAGCGCTTTGGATGGGGGGTTTATTGGCTTCAATATTAAGTTACATATGCGGTATAAACCCACGTCGTTACTTTCTCGGACTCACTTTTCATGCAAACCCCTTCACAACGGCCGCTATGGCTGATCTACCTGATCTTCCTGGCGCCGATGGTCCTGTCCAATTTCCTGCAGAGTTTTTCCGGGACCCTTAACGGCATCTATGTCGGGCAACTGCTGGGCACCCAGGCGCTGGCTGCGGTGTCGGGGATGTTTCCCATCGTGTTCTTTTTTATCGCGCTGGTGATTGGCCTGGGGGCGGGGGCTTCAGTGCTGATCGGTCAGGCCTGGGGCGCGCGGGAAACCGCACTGGTCAAGCAGATCACCGGGGCAACCCTGACCCTCGGCGCAGCGATCGGCCTGGTCGCCGCGGTGCTCGGCAGTCTGCTGGCGCGCCCGGCCTTGCAGGCGTTGGGTACCCCGGTTGACGTGCTGGAAGAAGCCGTCGGCTATGCCCGGGTGATGATGCTGATCATGCCGTTGCTGCTGGTATTTATCCTGTTTACCCAGATTTTGCGCGGGGTCAGCGATACGGTATCGCCGTTGCTGGCGCTGATGGTGTCCACGGCGGTGGGGTTGCTGCTGACCCCTGCGCTGATCCTGGGCTGGGGTGGCCTGCCAACCCTGGGTATTCAAAGTGCGGCCTATGCGGGGCTGGTGGGTAACGTACTGGCCATGCTGTTTCTGGTGTTGCGCCTGCGCCACAAAAACCATGTGATGGCCCCGGATCGCGAGCTGTGGGCCGCGCTGCGCCTGAACCGGGACATCCTGGGCAAGGTGCTGCGTATCGGTTTGCCGACAGGCGTGCAGATGGTGGTGTTGTCGCTGTCGGAGCTGGTGATTCTGGCGCTGGTCAACAGCCACGGTTCCCAGGCCACGGCGGCCTATGGCGCAGTGACCCAGATCGTCAACTATGTACAGTTTCCGGCACTGTCGATTGCCATTACCGCTTCGATCCTCGGCGCCCAGGCCATTGGAGCAGGGCGCATCGAACGCATAGGGCCGATCCTGCGCACCGGCTTGCTGATCAACCTGTGCCTGACCGGTGCCCTGGTGGTGCTCGGCTATGTGCTGTCGCACTGGTTGCTGGGCTTGTTCATCACCGATGTCGAGGCGCGGGTAAGGGCCGAGCACCTGCTGCACATCATGCTCTGGAGCGTGCTGGTGTTCGGCTTCCAGGCGGTGATCGGCGGGATCATGCGGGCCAGCGGCGTGGTGCTGGTGCCCATGGGTATCACGATTTTTTGCGTGCTGTGTATCGAACTGCCGGCAGCGTATGTGCTGGATGCGCATTTTGGCCTGCAGGGCGTGTGGATGGCGTTTCCGGTGACCTATGTGGCCATGCTGGTTCTGCAGACCGCCTACTACCGGCTGGTATGGCGGCACAAGCAGATTCAGCGGCTGGTGTGAGGTTTGCGCTGCCGGTCCGGCGAGCTTGCGCGCGATGCGGGCTCAGCCCATGACGTGGCACCGCACCCCAGGACACGGCACGGCTTTGCTCGCGCAACCAGACAGGGACGCGGGGGGATCCCAGAACTGCCCGACATATTTGTTTTCGAAGCAGACCAATGCCTTTTTGCGTCTTGTGGGGTGGCGGGAATAACGAGCGCCGCAAGCGCTGGTAAAGGCAGTCAGAGAGCCATGATCATCTCATGCCAGGCCATGCCGCCGTGCTCGGACCGCGATGGCTGAACATAGGCATAGCCCATGCAGTTGCAGGTAGTGGTCCGCTTTACGGGCTCCCGCGTGGCTGGCGGGGGGATCGAGAAACAAACGTGAATGTTACACGGATCATTGGGGCATTGAATTGATGATTGCAGGCTGCGGGGTCTGCTCACTGGGTTTTCGGCAACATGATCTGGATGCAGAGCAGATCGTGCAATCGAAACTGCGCCATTGCTTGCATCCTGAAGTGATGCCCGTTCAAACACTCGGGCTCAAGATTTAAAAAACTTCAGGGTGGACTCAAGATCGCCCACCGCCGGTGCAGCCCTGACCAAGTCTTGAGCCATGCACCAAGGGTAACTGAGGCTCTGCAGCCAGTTCATCACCGGCTCCAGGTCTTGCGCCGCGTACACCTGCATATGCTCGATGGTGATGCTGAGATGGCGAACCAGCCCCGACCCCGGTACGAACTGCCACAGATAGTCGCCGCAGCCTATGCGCAGCTCACCGCTGGTCTTGACGGACATGCCTACCAGCCATTGGCAGGTATGTGTGCTGGCGTGCCCGGCGGGAGGCTGGCCGATGCACAGGGTGTAGACGTTCTCATAGGTCTGGGCAAAATTGCGCACCAGTATGTCCGCTATCGCGGCTCGGCCGCTGGCCTGGGCCGGAAAGGCGATGGTTGCCGTGCGCACAGTCATTTCCAGGCTGGCGTCAGGGGTGAAGCAGTGCCGTAACAGGTCTGGCCGGTTGCCGTCCTTGGCATGGATGTAGTGTTCAATCGAGTGGGCGGGTGCAGGCATGGGGGATTCGCTCTGAAAGGGGTTGCAGGGTGATTTATTTGCTGTTGCCGATGCCCGTTTCAAGTGCCTCGGAAGAGGGTATGCGCAGGCTTGAAAACTGCACCAGCGCGGCCAGCAGCGCTACTGCGCCGGCACTCAGTGCCAGCGTCCAGACGGGCAGGGCCAACAGCAAGCCGCCCGCACCCGCACCCAGGGCGCTGCCAAGATAGAGTGCCGATTCATTCAAGGCCACAGCCAGATTGCTGTCACCCTGGGCTTGGCGTTCAGCAATCAACCTGTTGTTTTGTGGAACCTGCAGGGCCCAGCCCACACAGCCCCACAGCGCAATCGCCAGCATCGCCAGCCAGGGCGACAGCGCAGCGGCCAGTGGCAGCAGCAAGAGTGCAGTGGCCAGAATCAGCAGGATGATCAAGGTCAGCAAAGGGCCTTCGATGCGTTCCGCCAACGGCGCAATCAGGAAGCTGCCCGCAACGCCGCCAAGGCCCCACGCCCAAAGCCAGGGGGCAATGTTATCGATGCCACCGAACTCGGGATCGCCCAGCAGCGGCGCAATAAAGGTGTACATCCCCAGGCTGGAGACAGCGGCCAGCAATGACACCAGCAGGATGCTCATGACCTTGCGATCGCTCAGCAGCAAGCGTCTGCTGCTGATGGCTATCTGTGGCCCGGCCGCTAGCCGCACAGGGCTGCACGCCAGCCCCAGCCATGCACCGCCCGCCAGCAGGGCTATCAACCACAGCGCTGCCTGCCAGCCCGCCCGCTCGGCCAGCAACAGGCTGCAAGGCACACCCAGAACGGTGCCTGCGGCCATGCCTGTCATGATCATGGCGATCGCCCGGCCACGCTGGCCGGGCAGGGCGACGGCACTGCTGGCGGCGATTGCAGTTGCCAGATAGACCCCGGCCCCCAGCCCGGCAAAAGCCCGCGACACCAGCAGAGCGACAAAATCATCGACCAGCGCACTGGCCACATTGGCCAGCAAAAACACTGCCAGGGCCGCAAGCATTGCGAACCGTTGCCGGTGGGCGGGCAAAAGGGCCACCACTACAGGCGAACCAATCCCGTAAGCCAGGGAAAAAACCGTCACCAGTTGCGCGGCCACCGCAACCTCCACGTTGAACGCCTGGCCGATCATGGGGATCAGCCCCGCCGTGACAAAGGACGCCATGCCCAGCGCAAATGCGCCCAGGGCGAGCCAGTAGACCGAAGGGGGAGTTGTCCTGAACATGAGAATCTTCCTGTGCGAAATGGGCTGGGCGGGAACGGTCACGCCAGCCTCGGCGCGCTGGATTCTTTAGTAGGCGGCTAATTGTTACAATATCAACCATTTATGCTATTACAGGGAGTAACAGCCTTATGGGCAGAACACTGCAACGCACCCGCGATGAGCTGGCGGCATTCTTGCGCAGTCGTCGTGAGCGTATTTCCCCCGAGCAGGCCGGTTTGCCCGCTGGCGGGCGCAGGCGAACACCGGGGCTGCGCCGCGAGGAAGTCGCTGCGTTGGCGGGAGTGGGGCTGACCTGGTACACCTGGCTTGAGCAAGGCCGCGACATTGGTGTGTCGACGGCGTTTCTCGACAGCCTGTGCCGGGTCTTGAAACTGGATGCCACCGAGCGCCGGCATTTGTACTTGCTGACCTACCAGCGGGCGCCTGCCGAACAGGCGCAAACCTGGTGCGTGGTGCCGCCCGTGATCCATCGCATGATGGCTGACATGCCCTTGCGACCTGCCTATGTGCTGAATCTGCGCTGGGATGTACTGGCCTGGAATGCGGCAGCCGATAAAGTCTTCGATTTTGCCGCCAGGCCCCCTGAACAACGCAATCTGTTGTGGCTGTTGTTTACCGATGAGCGCATGCGCGTGCTGCTGTGCCCCTGGCAGGAGCAGGCCATCCAGTTGCTCTGCGCCTTTCGCCGGGGCTTTGCCCATGCTTCGGCGCAAAGCGATGTTGGCGAACTGGTGCGCAGCCTGGAAAAGGTCAGTGCCGAGTTCAAGCACTGGTGGCACCGCAACGACATCCACGGCTCGAGCCACGGTATCCGGCATTTGAATATCGAGTCAGTGGGGCGGGTGCCTTTTGAGCAGGCGACCCTGACCATCGACACCAACCGGCATTTGCATCTGGTGTATTACGCGCCCGGTCCGCAATCACCGGAGCAGAGCCGGTTTGAGGCCTGGCTGCAGGGCTGAGCGGCGACTTATACGAGCAGTGAGGAACTTGCCCGCACCTGCAGCTGCGGGGCCAGAATCACCGATTCACAGGCTTCGCCCTTGATGCGCTGGAGCAGCAGTTGCACGGCATGCTGGCCCATCTCGGCCAGCGGCAGGCGCACGCTGGTCAGCGGTACGGTCAGTTCATTGGCCAGCGGGATGTCATTGAAACCGACCACGGCAATGTCCTTGCCTGGTACCAGGCCCTTGTCCCGCGCCGCGCCCATCAAGCCGATGGCGAGAAAGTCGTTGACCGCGAAAAACGCCTGCGGTCGCGGGTTGAGCCCCAGCAGGTATTCGCCTTGCTGGTGCCCGGTCAGGCTGTCAAACGGGCCGTTGAGGGTCCATTGCGGGCGCAATGTGATGCCCTGCTCGCGGTAATAATGGGTAAAACCGCGGGTACGGTCGGCACCCGTGGACGCATGCCGTTCGCCCGCCAGGATGGCCACATCGCGAAAGCCCTGGCGGTACAGATGCTCTGCAGCCAGCCAGCCGCCCAGCTCATCGTCACTGCCGGCCAGCAGATGCCCGGCAATCTGCCTGCTCACCAGCACATACGGGATATGCTTGCGTGTCAGCAGGTCGAGCAGGGGCTGTGAGTCCCCCACATGGGAGTCGCCCACAATCAGCCCGGCCACCGAACGGCGCAAGGCATGCTCGGCACGGGCCAGCTGGCGTGTCTGGCGGTCATCGGTATTGGACACAAATGTCAGGTAGCCGGCCTGTTCGGCGGCGCTGTCGATACTGTCGTAAATGGTCGCCATCACCAGGTCGGTGAGGCGCGGCATCAGTACGCAGATTTCCTGACTTTTACGCAATTTCAGGTTGGATGCCTGCGTGTTCGGCCGATAATCCAGCTCTTTCGCCAGTGCACGAATCCGCTCGATCACCTCGGCAGACGCGGCCCGCTCGACTGCGGCGGGGTCGCCATTGAGCACTCGCGACACCGTCGACACGTGAATGCCAAGTGCGCTTGCCATGGACTTCAGGGTGGCGGGGCGAGGTGGGTTTGGCATGTTTGCAAGGCTTCCGGCGATCCGTTGTTTAGCGCGCGGATTCTACCCGAACCGGGGCCGTCAGCCCGGAATTTAATTTTGACCCAAACGTTTGACTAAAACTTTTTGCGGCTCTACATTTCGCCAACCCAAACGTTTGGGTAAAAAAATAAAAATACGCCGACACCGGCCGACTTTTTGACTTCTGCCATCATTTGAAGAGTCAGATCCCCTATGAACAGCCCCGCAATCCCGTCTTTTCGCTACCAGATTTTCTTCCTGATCATGCTGATGGCACTGCTCAACTACATCGACCGTGGTGCGATTGCCTACGCATCGGCGAGCATCCTGCCCGAGTACGGTTTCGACAAGGCCGACTGGGGCAATGTCCTGGGTTACTTCGGTTACGGCTACATCCTCGGCGCATTGGTCGGCGGCATTCTGGCCGACCGTTTTGGCGCTAAACGCATCTGGCTGATTGCCGGTGCCACCTGGTCAATCTTCGAGATCGCTACCGCATTTGCCGGTGATTTCGGCCTGGCCTTCCTCGGCGGCTCGGCCATGGCCGGTTTTGCCACGATTCGCGTCATGTTCGGTTTTGCCGAAGGCCCGGCGTACTCGGTTATCAACAAGAGCGTGGCCAACTGGGCGACCCCCAAGGAGCGCGGCTTTGTCGTGTCGGTGGGCTTGCTCAGCACCCCGCTGGGCGCATTGCTCACCGCGCCGGTGGCTGTCGGCCTGCAAACCCTGACGGGCGACTGGCGCAGCATGTTTGTCGTGCTGGGCGTGGTCAGCCTGGCACTGCTGATTTTCTTTATGACCCGTTTTACCAACACGCCTGATGAAAACCCGCGAGTGTCCAAGGCCGAGCTGGACTTCCTGCGCAAGGAACGTGCTGATGCGGTCAATGCCTCGACGCCGACCACCAGCGTTGCGCCGGTCTGGCACTTTTTCAAAAACCGCGACCTGTTGCTTAATGCCGTCGGTTACTTCGCGTTTGTCTACGTAACCTTCCTGCTGCTGACCTGGACTCCCAAGTACCTGCAGGACGAGTTCCACTACAACCTCTCTTCACTGTGGTACATGGGCATGATCCCGTGGACCGGTGCCTGCTTCACCGTGCTGCTGGGCGGCAAGATTTCCGACTGGTTGCTGCGTCGCACCGGCAACCTGAAAGTGGCACGCAGCTGGCTGGCCGCGACCTGCCTGTTGCTGACCACGCTGTGTTTTATTCTGGTGTCACAGGCCCAGACCGTGTGGGGCGTGATTGCCCTGATGACCCTGGCCAACGCCCTCAACGCGCTGCCTAATTCGGTTTACTGGGCTGTGGTGATCGATACCGCACCGTCCAACCGCGTGGGCGCCTACAGCGGCATGACCCACTTTATTGCCAACACCGCATCGTTTATCGCGCCCATGCTCACCGGCTACCTGACCGTTCGCTACGGCTACTCGTCGATGTTCGTGGCCGCTGCAGTGGCCACGGCGCTGGGCATGAGCGCCATGTTGATGGTGCGCCCGGGCGGTCGCCAGACCGTTTCTTCACCTATTCCCGCCGTTGTTTGATGGAGTTGTTTGCATGAGCCTGGTGAAACCTTCCCATGCTGGATATTTTTGCGGCCAATCGGTTGTTGCGCTGGCAGAACGCCTGCGCGCGGGCAGCCTGACAAGCATCGAGCTGACCCGGGCCGCCCTGGACAGCATCGAGCGGCTGAACCCGACCCTGAACGCCTTTGTCCAGGTCGACGCCCCCGTAGCCCTGGCCCAGGCCCGCAAGGCCGACCAACTGTTTGCCCAAGGCGTTGACCTGGGACTGCTGCAGGGCATACCGGTGGCGGTCAAGGACAATATCGACACCTTCGACTACGTCACCACTTATGGCTCGGCGCATTTTGAAGGGCATCGGCCCAGCTGTGATGCATTGTGCGTGCAGCGCTTGCGCGAAGCCGGGGCGGTGATTGTCGGCAAGACCCTGACCCACGAATTCGCCTACGGTCCGACTGGCGACCGCTCGCTGCAAGGCGCGGCGCGCAACCCGTGGGACAGTCGCTGCATGACCGGCGGCTCCAGCGCCGGCAGCGCGGCGGCGGTCGCCAGCGGCATGGTGCCGTTGGCGCTGGGTACCGATACCGGCGGCTCGATCCGAATCCCGGCAGCCTTGTGCGGAGTGGTCGGCTTCAAGCCGTCGTTTGCCAGCGTGTCCCTCGAAGGGGTATTTCCGTTGTCGTCGAGCCTCGACCATGTCGGGCCCATCGCCAACAACGTCGAGGATGCGCGTTTGCTGTTCGAAGTTATCGCTGCGCGTGAGGTTGCGCCGGCGCCCGAAGCCCGGCCATTGCGGGTGGGCTGGATCAGCGCGGGCAGCTTTGGCCCGGTTGATGCTGAGGTAGACCGGCAGGTCTATCATGTTGCCCTGCAGATGTTTGGCGATGCGTTGCAGCCAGTCGGCGATCTGGCGCCGCTGGCCGCTGCGATGAAAGACACCTTGCTGACCCTGCAACGTGCCGAGGCCTATGACGTGCATGCCGAACGCATGCTCGAAGCGCCGCAATTGTTCGATCAGGAAGTGCGTGAGCGCCTCGAATTGTCGCAGGAGGTCAGGGGTTGGCAATACATCCGTGCCCAGGCGGCCCAGGCGCAATTCAAGGCGGCGATGGCGCAGATCTTCGAGCACTTCGACTTTTTGCTGTCGCCCAGCGTGCCGATCACCGCGACGGCGGTTGATGCGCGTGAAGTGCGGGTAGGGGGGCAGAGCATTGATGTACGCGCCGCCGTGCTCAGCCACACCAGTGCCTGGAACCTCACCGGCCTGCCTGCTATCAGCCTGCCGGCAGGGCAGGTGCGGGGCATGCCGGTAGGCCTGCAAGTGATTGCCGCCATTGGCGAGGATGATCGACTGTTGCAGGAAATGGCCAGGCTTTGATGAGGTCCGCTTCCAAAAGGAATTTGTGGTGTTCGCTAATCCCCCCAAACAGGTCGGCCGCCTCGGATCTTGATCTGCCCGCCCCATCGGGAGGCCGTACGATGGGGCGAAAGCGCTTGGGTTACTTTGCCGCTTTTGCAAAGTGACTCGCTGTAAGAGCGAAACCAATATTTCAGTTGGACGCTAATGCCGGATATGTACCTGCTACCCCTGTTAAACATCGAGTACATATCCATTCGATGTGTCACGGCTCTCTACGGGTTCCGCCCTTACGGCGGCTCACTTTTGTCAAACAGCCACAAAAGTAAGCAAAAAGGCCTTGCCCTGCCATACGGCCGCCTCGCCAAGGCTCGCCGGTGCCCTCACTCCGGCACTGTTATGGGGGCACGCCGCGACGGGCCATCCATGGCCCATCGCGGCTGGCGCGGCGTCCTGCCGCGCCACCCCCATAACAGCACCTGCGTTCGGCCTTCTGTGAGGGGCATTC
>NZ_NQKQ01000031.1 GCF_002269505.1 Pseudomonas fragi
TGCGCCTTTTGCCCGTATCCATTGATTCCTCCTGAAAATAGGTCAGAAGGTGTAAACCTTATTCAGGACGGGACACCTGATTCGGGGCACTGCAAAGGATGGCAAACCTTCATCCCGTAGTCACTGACGAGCGCAGCGATGCTGCGATCTCCGTCAAAGCCGCAGTAAACAGTGTTTCAGGCAACTGCGCACTCAGGTTGCACGACGGCTACGCCGACGATCGCAGCCTCGCTCCGCTCGTCAGCGACTACACGTCATTGCTTAGTCAACCGCGAGCCTGGTCGATCAGCTCGATGTACTCGTCAGCATTGCGCTGGTCCTTGATGATGTCCACGAATGTCTGACCCTGTTCGTCTTTGCCATCCAGGTCGTAGCCGGCTTCCTTGAAGAAAGTCAGGAAGCGCCCGAAGTCATCGATGCGCAGGCCACGGTAAGCCTTGATCAGTTTGTGCAGCGACGGCGAAGTGGCGTCCACGGGCTCAAAGTCCAGGAACAACTTGATCTGCTCGTCGCCAATTTCATCACCAATCAACTGCTTCTTGTCTTTACGCATATCCGGCTCCAGCCTGCTGATACGTCACGGGGCCCGCAGTTTACCCAAGGCTTATCGTGCGCGCACGCTGCCGGTGTGCAAGTCGGCCCAAATATGGCCATTGGCATAGGTCAAAAATTGTACATAAAGCGTGTCGTTGCGCAGCAAATCAATCACAACCCGATATTGGCTCTGTGGATAAGACAGGCTCAGGGTTCGCGTCTTGCTGTCAAAAGCCGGCTTTTTCAGGCTTTTGCTTTCACCATCGAACGAAATCAGCACCTGGCGCACCGTCGCACCCTGGCTCATCGGCTTGCCCTTGAGGCGAACCAGCAAGGGCGACGTGACCGGGATCGGCTGCTGGTTGGACTGACGCTGGCTACCCACCACCACCGAATACGAGGTTACCAGCATCAGTTGTTGCTGCTCGGGCACCTCGCTACGCAGTTGCAGGTCATCGGCAGGCAGAAACTGCCCATGCAACAACGGCGTAGCAACAGGTGCCGCCGCCAGAGGCAGGCTGGCCAGTAGCAGGCTCAGCGCAGCACTGCGAAAAAGAAGGCTCATATCAGGTTCCAGAAAGCGGGAAGCAGCACTCTAGCATGATGCTTGCCCGCCTCTTCTACTGCGCAACCAGTTGCCCCTCAACGATCCGCACATGCTGAGGATGAAAGCGCGCAAGGCTGCTGCGATGGCCCACGCTGACAATGCTCAAGCCCGGCAGTTGATCGATCAGGGCCTGGTACACCATGGCCTCGTCTTCCTCATCCATTGCCGAGGTCGATTCGTCCATATACAGCCATTGCGGGCGATACAGCAGCGCCCGGGCAAAAGCCAGGCGCTGCTGCTCACCACCCGACAACAGCCGTTGCCAGTGGTTAACCTCGTCGAGTTTGGGGATCAGATGCTCCAGGCGGCAAGTGTGCAGCACCTGTTCATAACGTTCCGGCGCGTAGGTATCACCGCTCTGTGGATAACTCAGGGCATCACGCAGGGTGCCGATGGGCAAGTAGGGTTTTTGCGGCAAAAACAGCGCACGCTCACGCGGTAAACGAATCGCCCCGCCACCCTGCGGCCACAAGCCACCCATCGCCCTGAGCAAGGTGCTTTTACCACTGCCGGAGCGACCGCTGAGCATCAGCCGCTCACCCTCCAGCACCTGCAAACTGGCGCCCTGCAACAGCGGCCGACCATCGGCCAGATCCAGGCTCAGGTCATTGATCTGCAACTCTTTGCCCTGCTGCTGTACATCAATCGCCGGCAAACGCTGCTCGTTGTCGGTCATGGCCTGACGAAAGCTCAGCAGACGATCGCAGGTGGCACGCCATGCAGCCAGGGTCACGTAGGCATCGATAAACCAGCTGAAGTTTTCTTGCACATTGCTGAAGGCCGAGTTGATTTGCATCAGCTCGCCCAGCTCGATCTTGCCGGAAAAGTACCGCGGCGCAGCCACGATAAACGGAAAGATAATGGCAATCTGCGAGTATCCGGCAGTGAAAAACGTCAGGCGTTTTTGTACCTTCATTTGCGTCCAGAAGTTTTTCCAGACCTTGTTGAAACGCGTGCTCAGCCGCTCATGCTCATTGGCTTCGCCGTTGTACAAGGCAATGCTTTCCGCATTTTCGCGCACCCGCACCATCGAGAAACGCAAGTCAGCTTCGAAGCGCTGTTGCTGGTTGCTCAGGCCAATCAACCGTCGGCCAATCAAGTGGGCCAACCAGCTACCCACGGCGGCGTACAACAGCGCGCACCAGAACATGTAACCGGGGATGGTGATGCCAAAGACTTCAATGCTGCCCGATACACCCCACAGGATGATCGAAAACGACACCAGACTGACCACGTTGCGGATCAACCCCAGGCCCAGGGTGAGCGTGCTGTCGGTGAACGAGTTGATATCTTCACTGATGCGCTGGTCAGGGTTGTCGGTATAACCGCCCTGCTCCAACTGGTAGTAGTTTTTGTGCGCCAGCCAGCGGGCAAAGTGCTGTTCAGTCAGCCAGCGACGCCAGCGGATGGTCAGCATCTGGGTCAAATAGAGGCGATACACCGCACCGACAATACCCGCCGCGGCAATGATGCCGAAGTAGCCGATCAGGCTCCAGAACGCCTTGGCATCCTTGTTTTCCAGCGCGTTGTAGAAGTCCTTGTACCAGTGGTTGATCCACACCGAGATGCCCACGCTGACCAGCGACAAGGCGACAACGGCGACCAGCAGCAACCACGCCTTGGCGCGTTCTTCACTGCGCCAGTAAGGGGTTATGAGGCGCCAGACCCGAGGGATGAAATTCCCACGCACAGCATCATTCACGACAGAAGGCTCAGCGTTCTGATTCATCGTTCAGGCTCGTTGGGAGTAAAGAGCAACCTGCAAGCCGGTCAGGACGACCGGCCCACGACGCTGGGACACGTCTTGTTACAGGTTAGAAGCTGTAGCCGTCAGCATGCAAGGTGCATTGCATGCGCCTACAGCTCCCGTTCAGCGTCGTACCGGACGCTTCTGCAATTTGCGCTGCAAGGTTCGGCGGTGCATGCCCAGGGCGCGGGCTGTGGCCGAAATATTGCCTTCATGCTCACCCAGCACGCGCTGGATATGTTCCCACTGCAGACGGTCAACCGACATCGGGTTATCCGGCACCAGGGTTTCGAGGTCGGCATGCTGGGACAGCAAGGCGGCGAGCACGTCATCCGCGTCCGCCGGCTTGCACAGGTAATTGCAGGCACCGCGCTTGATCGCTTCGACAGCGGTGGCGATGCTCGAATAACCAGTGAGGATCACCACGCGCATTTCCGGGTCGAGTTCCAGCAGCTTGGGCAGCAGGACCAGGCCGGAATCGCCGTCCATTTTCAGATCCAGCGCGGCAAAATCAGGCAGATCCTGTTGTGCCAGGATCAGCCCCTCTTCGGCGGAACCTGCCGTGCTCACGCGAAAACCGCGGCGACTCATGGCGCGAGCCATCACGCGGGTAAAAGTGGCGTCGTCATCTACCAACAACAAATGCGGCAGTTCTTCGCCTTCGACCTGAATTTCTTCACTCATTTTCATTTCCTCGGGCGACACGTGGCAGGCGCAGCTCAGTGAGCGTACCGCCATCCTCATGACTGTAGAGTTTTACCGAGCCGCCAGCGCGGGTCACGCTGGCCTTGCTCAAGAATAGGCCCAGACCGAAGCCTTTGCCCTTGGTAGTAAAAAAGGGTTTGCCGATTTGCTCGGCGATGGCCAACGGTACACCCGGACCGTGGTCACGGATACTGATGGTCAGATCAACCGCATCCCAGTCCACTGTCACTTCCAGCCCTTCCGGGCAAGCATCGGCGGCATTGTTGAGCAGGTTGAGCAGCGCCTGGGTCAAATCCGGTGGCGGCGCAAGGCGCGGTACCGGCGCGTGGCCCAGGCACTGGAAGCGATAGGTGGCTTCGGGGCGCATCAAATGCCAGCGGTTCAGGGCTTCATCCAGCCATTGCGTGACGTCCTGAACTTCAATCGCCAGCCGACGGTTGGCCTCGGCGGCACGCACCAGTTGCTGCAGGGTTTCCTTGCACAGCTTGACCTGATCCTGCAGCACGCTCAGATCGTCCTGCAATTCGGGATCAAGGTGATCGCGGCGCATCTCCTTGAGCAACACGCTCATGGTCGACAGCGGCGTGCCCAGTTCATGGGCGGCACCGGCCGCCTGCGTGGCCACGGCCAGCAATTGCTGGTCGCGCAGGCCCTCTTCACGGCGCAGGGCGCGCAGTTCTTCCTGGCGGCGCAGTTCTTCACCCATTTTGGCAGCAAAGAACGTGATCACTGCCGCAGACAGGGCAAAACTCAACCACATGCCATAAATCTGCAGCTTTTCGCGGAAGAACGGCACCGTATCTATCGGGAAGGACTGCGACAGCAACAAGGTGTAAAGCGCCAGCGCAATCCCGGTCAACACCAGCGAATAGCGCCACGGCAGCGTCACTGCGGCGATGGTCAGCGGCACCAGGTAATACGACACGAACGGGTTGGCCGAGCCACCCGAAAAGTACAGCAGGGCACTGTGGATAAACAGGTCGCAGGCCAGTTGCAGAGCGTATTCCAGCTCGGTGACCGGCCAGGTGGTGCGTAACCGGATTGCGGTAAACGCGCACAACAGCATGGAAAACCCGAGGGTGATACTCAGCTGGAACCAGGGTAGCGGCAGCAGGTTGAACAGATAGGCAAAGCCCACTGAACCCGCTTGCGCGGCCAGCACCAACATGCGGATAAACGTAAGACGCCAGAGGTTCTGGCGAGTCGCGGACAATAACTGAACGGGGGCGAGCATGAGCTCTCCTGATGAGCGCTCCAGGCGGATCACCGGGAGTATAACCAAGCAGGCGGCCTGACAGGCAAAAGTGCGGCAAAGAGCCACAGTGTTTTTTGTGAAAAAAGGACTAGCTGTCTGCAATGCGTAGTCACTGAGGAGCGCAGCGAGGCTGCGATCGGCTGCGCAGCAGTCGTCAAGACAGGGCATCCGGTATTTCAGGCAAGTCTTGCGTTCAGATTCTGCGACCGCAACGCAGCCTCGCTACGCTCCTCAACGACTACAGGTCAGTACCCGCGCCAATAAAATATGGCCAGTGCAAATGTATCGAAAATGTAATTGGGCGAACTGATGGCCACTTACTAGAGTCTTATTGCCATTGCTGTCCTCATTCAAGGAGCTCCCATGTCCCATTTCCAACGCACCGCTGCCCTTTTGACCCTGAGCATCGGCGCACTTGCCAGCCTGCCGGCCCTGGCTGACGACATTCATTACAACCAGATTTCCCTGCGCGCCGAAGCCAGCCAGGAAGTGCCTCGCGACTTGATGATCGTGACGCTTTACACCGAAGCGCAAAACACCGACGCCGCCAAGCTGGCCGCAGAAATCACCACGTCGATGAACAAAGCCATCGGCCAGGCCAAATCCGTCAAGGAAGTCACCCTGCGCCAGGGCAATCGCAACAGCTACCCGATATACGACAACAAGACCCAGAAGATCACCGGCTGGCGTGAACGCGCAGAATTGCGCCTTGAAAGCACTGACTTTGCAGCCCTGTCCAAGCTCACCGGCGATCTGATGCAAACCCTGAAAATGGGCAGCATGCAGTTCACCGTCGCCAATGCCACGCGCAAAACCAGCGAAGACGCCCTGCTCAAGGACGCTGTCAATGCGTTCAAGGCCCGCGCCCAACTGGCCACCGACGCCTTGGGCGGCAAGGGTTACAAGATCGTCAACCTGAACCTCAACACCAACGGCTACCCGCAACCTTACATGCGCAGCGCAATGATGATGAAGGCCGCAGCCCCGGCGATGGACTCGGCGCCTACCCCTGAAGTCGAAGCCGGCACCAGTGAAGTCAGCATGAGTGCCGATGGCGTGATTGAAGTGCTGATGCAGTAAACCTGGCTTAGCCGTACAAGCCCCTGGCGCCTCCGTGCTCCAGGGGCTTTTTTATGCGACGGGAAAAAACGCCAGGCCGTCCTAGTATTAACAAGACCCCAGGCAGGTTGCCACTGATCGGCAGTCTCCTGGGTTGGGGTCTGAATAAGTAACAACGCTGACCTGAAACAGTGCAACCCGGGTTATTGAAGAAACAAAACACGTAAGAAAATGAGTAAAAAACACGCTCGCAAACGATCAAATGCGTCATAAGTTATATAAAAGCGACATTCCTGTACGATCGTTCCACATATTCAAGCTTCAACTGCTTCCAGATATTGCATTGGGTATGGGCTGTGCATAAGTATCGCCGGGTCGACTCATAAGGTCGCCCTCAAACCAAAAATGACAAAAATCATGAGGCCACCATGTTCAAACACGCGGTCATTCCGTTTTTAGTAGGCGCCAGCCTGTTGGCAAGTGCACCTTTCGCCCACGCTGCCTCCAACCTGGTGTTTTGCTCTGAAGGCAGCCCGGCAGGTTTTGACCCGGGCCAGTACACCACCGGTACTGACTTTGATGCGTCGGCCGAGACCATCTTTAACCGTCTGAGCCAGTTCGAACGTGGCGGCACCAAGGTTGAGCCCGGCCTGGCGACCAGTTGGGATGTTTCGCCGGACAACCTGACATGGACCTTCCACCTGCGTGATGGCGTCAAGTTCCACACCACGCCGTACTTCAAGCCGACCCGCGATTTCAACGCCGACGACGTGCTCTTCACGTTCAACCGCATGCTCGACAAAGACATGCCGTTCCGTAAGGCCTACCCCACCGAATTCCCTTATTTCACCGACATGGGCATGGATAAAAACATCGCCAAGGTGGAAAAAATCGATGACAAGACCGTCAAGTTCACCCTGAACTCGGTCGATGCCGCGTTTATCCAGAACATGGCGATGCACTTTGCATCCATCCAGTCCGCCGAGTACGCCGACAAACTGCTCAAGGAAGGCAAGCCTGCCGATATCAACCAGAAGCCGGTCGGCACCGGCCCGTTTGTGTTCAAGAGCTACCAGAAAGACTCGAACATCCGCTACACCGGCAACAAGGATTACTGGAAGCCTGAAGACGTCAAGATCGACAACCTGATCTTCGCCATCACCACTGACCCCTCGGTACGCGTCCAGAAGCTCAAGAAGAACGAGTGCCAGGTCACCCTCTTCCCGCGTCCGGCCGACCTCAAGGCCCTGAATGACGACCCGAATCTGAAGATGCCCCATCAAGCGGGCTTCAACCTCGGTTACATCGCCTACAACGTGATGGACAAGATCAAGGGCAGCAACGAGCCAAACCCGATGTCCCAGCTCAAGGTCCGCCAGGCCCTGGACATGTCGGTGAACAAACAGCAGATCATCGATTCGGTCTACCAGGGCGCCGGCCAACTGGCCGTGGGTGCCATGCCGCCGACCCAGTGGTCCTATGACACCAGCATCAAGGACGCACCTTTCGACCCGGAAAAAGCCAAGCAACTGCTCAAGGAAGCCGGGATCAAGGAAGGTACCGAGATCGTGCTGTGGGCCATGCCGGTACAACGCCCGTACAACCCCAATGCCAGGCTGATGGCTGAAATGATCCAGTCGGACTGGAGCAAGATCGGCATCAAGGCCAAGATCACCAGCTACGAATGGGGCGAATACATCAAACGCTCCAAAGGCGGCGAAAACGGCGCGATGCTGATTGGCTGGAGCGGCGACAACGGTGACCCGGACAACTGGCTCGGCACCCTGTTTGGCTGCGACTCGCTGGAAGGCAACAACTTCTCCAAATGGTGCGACCCGGAGTTCGACAAACTGGTCAAAGCCGCCAAGGCCACCACTGATATTGCAGAGCGCACAAAACTGTACCAACAGGCGCAGCAACGACTCAAAAGCCAGGTTCCGATGACACCTATCGCACACTCGACGGTGTATCAACCGATGCGCAAAAACGTAGAAGATTTCAAGATCAGCCCGTTTGGCCTGAACTCCTTCTACGGCGTCAGCGTCGGCAAATAACAAGGACCGGTGAATGCGGCTACAAAGCTGCATTCACTTATCTACCAGGACGGTGGAAATCACCTACAGCCTATAGCCACTTCTGACTACATCAGAGGCTATAGGACGCCAAGACAATTCCTACAAGGTTGTCGGATCCCGCGTATTTACTGCTGAACGCCGGCTACTTAACGTCGACCTCCAGCCAGTCTATAGCCGCGGGTGGGCACCGTAGCTGATGAAATCGACGCCCTGAACCGTACGCCTTCGATCAAGGCGCGTTCAGGACTCAAAAACAAGAAGAAGGATAGGGAACGCCATGCGCAACCCTCTGGTTTTATCTGTACTTATCAGCGCCGGCGTACTTGCCGGCAGCCCGCTCGCCAGTGCTGCCAACAGCCTGGTGTTTTGCTCCGAAGGCAGCCCGGCCGGTTTTGATACCGCGCAATACACCACCGCCACCGACAACGATGCGTCCGAGCCGATTTACAACCGCCTCGCCGAATTTGAAAAGGGCGGCACCGCTGCCGTCCCGGCCCTGGCGACGAGCTGGGATGTTTCCGAAGACGGCCTGACCTGGACGTTCCATCTGCGTGACGGGGTCAAATTCCACACCACCAAATGGTTCACCCCGACCCGTAACTTCAACGCCGATGACGTGCTCTTCACGTTCAACCGCATGCTCAACCCCGAACACCCGTTCCGCAAGGCCTACCCGACCGAGTTCCCGTACTTCACCGGGATGAGCCTGGACAAGAACATCGCCAGCGTCGAAAAAACCGACCCGATGACCGTGGTCATGAAGCTCAACACGGTGGACGCCGCCTTTATCCAGAACCTGGCCATGAGCTTTGCCGCGATCCTGTCGGCCGAGTACGCCGACCAGTTGCTCAAGACCGGCAAGCCCAGCGATATCAACCAGAAACCCGTCGGCACCGGCCCGTACGTGTTCCAGCGCTACCAAAAAGACTCCAACATTCGCTATGCCGCCAACAAGGACTACTGGGACCCGAGCCAGGTCAAACTCGACAACCTGATTTTCTCGATCAGTGTCGATGCCTCGGCGCGCATGCAAAAGCTGCGTAAAAACGAGTGCCAGGTCTCGCTGAACCCGCGGCCTGCAGACGTTGCCGGGCTCAAGGCCGACCCGAAGTTGCAGGTTATCGAAAAGCCCGGTTTCAACCTCGGTTACATCGCCTACAACGTGCAACACAAACCCTTTGACCAGCTGCAAGTGCGCCAGGCACTGGACATGGCGGTCAACAAGGACGAGATCCTCAAGGCTGTATACCAGGGCGCAGGCCAGAAAGCCGTCAACGCCATGCCGCCGACCCAATGGTCCTACGACGAGACCATTACCGACGCCCCCTACAACCCCGAAAAAGCCAAGGAGCTGCTCAAGGCCGCAGGGGTCAAGGACGGCACCGAAATCACCCTGTGGGCCATGCCCGTACAGCGGCCTTACAACCCGAACGCCAAGCTCATGGCCGAAATGCTGCAATCGGACTGGGCCAAAATCGGCCTCAAGGTCAAGATCGTCAGCTATGAATGGGGCGAGTACATCAAACGCACCAAAAATGGCGAACACGACATCAGCCTGATCGGCTGGACCGGCGACAACGGTGACCCGGACAACTGGCTCGGCACCCTTTACAGCTGCGACGCAATCGGCGGCAACAACTACTCCATGTGGTGCAACAAGGAGTACGACACCCTGGTCAAGAATGCCAAGGTCGTGACCGATCGCGACCAGCGCACAGTGCTCTATAAACAGGCCCAGCAGTTGCTCAAGCAACAGGTGCCGATCACCCCTATTGCGCACTCTACGGTCAACCAGCCGCTGAGCGCCAAGGTCGAAGGTTTCACGGTCAGCCCCTTTGGCCGTAATGCCTTCTCAGGTGTCAGCCTCAAGGACTGAGTACTCCAATAGAACAGTGCCACTGTGGGAGCGAGCCTGCTCGCGAAGTCCTCAAGAGCAGCGCGTTATCGCTAACGATCTTCGCGAGCAGGCTCGCTCCCACAACACATACCAAAAACACCACAAGCTGCATCAACAGGCCACTTTTCAGGTGGCCCGCAGAAACTTCGCCAATCGTGTTTCAGGCAAACGTTTGCAATGCTTTAAATCGCTTCACAACAGCCGAGTCAACACAAAAAAGACCGGCCATAAAAAGAAGAAACCAAAGAGGAGCCTCAACCATGAAACTCACCAGCAGCGCGTTATTGGCCTTGTCCATCAGCAGCATCACCGCGATGGCCAATGCCGATGAATTTATGCCAACCGAATTGAAAGCCTCCAGTGCTCAAAGCGAGACCAAGGGCTTTATCGAAGACCAGACCCTGGGCGGCACTACCCGCAACTGGTACGCCAACGAACTCAAGCGTCGCGATGACCGCTTCAGCTACAACAACCACGGCACCCGTGAGTCCACTCCGCGCAGGATCAACTGGGTGCAGGGCACCATTCTCGACTACAAGTCGGGCTTCACTGAAGGCACCGTCGGTTTCAGCACCCAGGTAGCGGCGTACAACGCCGTAGCACTGGATCGCGACGCCAAGGACATCGCAGGGCCAAACAACCGCACCCTGACCCACAGTGACGGCGACGCAGTCGGCCAGTGGAGCAAGCTGGGCCTGGCCAACCTCAGCGCCCGCATCTCCAACACCACGCTGACCGTAGGCCGACAGAACTTCAGCAGCCCGACCATCGACGTGATCGGAAACCGCGCACTGCCTTCCAGCTTTCAAGGGGTGGGCCTGCACAGTGAAGAGTTCAACAACCTGTCGTTCGATGCAGGCTCCTTTGACCGCGTGTCCCCGCGTACCGAGTCGAGCCTGAGTAAGTTTCGCAGCGAATACGGCGCAACCGGGGTTGAAACCGATCGCGCCAGCGTCGCCGGCCTCAACTACCAGCCGCTCAAAAGCCTGAAGACCACGCTGTACGCCACCCACGTTGAAGACTTCTGGAATCAGTACTACTTCGGCGCCGTACACGACATGGGCGACAGCGCCACACTGGCCCTGAATACCAACTTCAACTACTACAAGACCCTGGACACCGGCAGCAAGGCCCTGGGCAACATCAACAACGATGCCTACAGCCTGGCCTTCGCCCTGAATCATCAGGCTCACACGGTCAGCCTGTCATTCCAGCAGATCGTCGGCGACGAATACTTCGACTACCTGCACGAAACCAACGGCATCTACCTGGCCAACTCCCTGCTCTCGGACTTCAACGGCCCGAACGAGAAATCCCTGCAACTGGCCTACAGCATCAACATGGCGCAGTACGGTATTCCAGGCCTCAAGTTCAACGCCTACCACGCTCGCGGTTGGGATATCGACGGCACCAAGTACACGGGCACCGCCTACGACGTGAAGAACATGGACGGCGAAACCCATTACGAGTACAGCGTTGGCACGTCCTATGCAATCCAGAGTGGCCCGCTGAAAGCCACCGCGATTCGCGCGACTTACACCACGCACCGCGCCAGCAAAAACCAGTCTGACGGCAACATCAACGAGTTCCGCCTGGTGACCACCATCCCGTTCAACATTCTGTAAAAAACTGCTCAAACCCGAAGACAGCGGCTGATTCGACGAATCAGCCGCTGTCGTTATGCTGGCTCACCCGATTTGGAGAGGGTTGCTATGAAGAGACTTCCATTACGCACCGCCCTGGCCGCGGCACTGCTCAGCACCGCTGTCAGTGTGAGCGCGAAAAACCTGGTGGTCTGCACTGAAGCCAGCCCTGAAGGGTTCGACATCGTCCAGTTCACCACTGCCGTTACCGCCGATGCGTCGGCTGAGACCATCCTCAACCGCCTGGCCGACTTTGCCCCCGGCACCACGGATGTGGAACCTGCCCTGGCCGAGCGTTGGGACATCAGCCCGGACGGGCTTGAATACACGTTTTACCTGCGCCCCGGCGTGAAGTTTCACACTACCGATTATTTCAAACCGACCCGAACCCTGAACGCCGACGACGTGGTCTGGAGTTTCCAGCGCCAGCTGGACCCGAATCACCCGTGGCACAAACTGTCGTTGGTCGGTTACCCCTATTTTGAAAGTATGGGTTTCAAGGACCTGCTCAAAAGCGTCGAGAAAGTTGACGACCTGACGGTGAAGATCACCCTCAACCACCCTGAAGCGCCGTTTCTGCGCGACGTGGCCATGCCGTTCAACTCCATCTACTCCGCCGAATACGCCGACCAGTTGCTCAAGTCCGGCAAAACCGCCGACCTCAACAACAAGCCGATCGGCACCGGGCCGTTTATTTTCGTGCGTTACAACAAGGACGCCCAGGTACGCTTCAAGGCCAACCCGGATTACTTTCGCGGCAAGCCGCCCAGCGACAACCTGATCTTCGCCATCGCCACCGACAGCAACGTGCGCCTGCAAAAACTCAAGGCCAACGAATGCCAGATCGCGCTGTATCCCAAACCCGATGACGTCAAGAACATCCGCAAAGACCCCAACCTCAAGGTCGATGAACTGTCCGCCCTGATGACCAGCTATATCTCCATGAATACCAGTCACAAGTACCTGAGCGATGTGCGCGTGCGCAAAGCCATCGACATGGCCTTTGACAAGCAGACCTATCTGAACTCCGTACACGGCGAAGGCAATGCCCTGCTTGCCATCAACCCCTATCCGCCGACCATGCTGGGCTACAACACCGACATCCAGCGGCCGCCCCGCGACCTGGACAAGGCCCGCGCGCTGCTCAAGGAAGCCGGTGTACCCGAAGGTACGGTGCTGACCCTGTTCACCCGCAATGGCGGCGGCCCGACCAACCCCAACCCGATGCTGGGTGCGCAGTTGCTGCAGTCCGACCTGGCGCAAATCGGCCTAAAGCTGGATATCCGGGTCATGGAATGGGGTGAAATGCTCAAGCGCGCCAAAAATGGCGAACATGACCTGGTATCGGCCGGCTGGGGTGGCGACAACGGCGACCCGGATAACTTCCTCACGCCGATGCTCAGCTGCGAGGCGGCCAAGAACGGCGAAAACTACTCACGCTGGTGCAACAAGGACTTCGAAGCCCTGATCACCAAGGCCCGCGGCATCACTGAACCCTCGCAACGCGCTGCGCTCTACCAACAGGCACAGGTGATTTTTAATCAGGACCAACCCTGGATCAACGTAACCCATCCTATGCTGTTTACTGCGATGCGCAAAAATGTCGAGGGCTATACCCTTAGCCCCCTGACCAACAACAACTTCGCCACAACCCAGGTGAAGTAGAACAATAAATACCCGCCGGGGTTTATCTCAACCCTGGCGGACTTGCCTAACCGGCTGATAAGGAACACCGCGATGTTTAGTTTTATTGCCCGCCGAGTGGGGTTGTTGATCCCCACGTTCTTCGGCATCACCCTGCTCACCTTTGCCCTGATTCGCATGATCCCTGGCGACCCGGTCGAAGTCATGATGGGTGAGCGCCGGGTAGACCCTGAAATGCACGCCCAGGCCATGGAGCGCCTGGGTCTGAACAAGCCGCTGCACGAGCAGTACATCGACTACATCACCAAGCTGGCACATGGCGATCTGGGCGAGTCATTGCGCACCCGTGAAAGCGTATGGAGCGAATTTGCCGCGCTGTTCCCCGCCACACTGGAACTGGCCAGCGCCGCCCTGTTGTTCGCCGGCATCCTCGGGCTACTGGCGGGAGTGATCGCGGCACTCAAACGAGGCTCATTGTTTGACCACGGGGTGATGGGTATCTCCCTGGCGGGTTATTCGATGCCGATCTTCTGGTGGGGCCTGATCCTGATCATGTTCTTCTCCGTGGGCCTGGGCTGGACCCCGGTTTCCGGGCGTATCGACCTCTTGTACGACATCGAGCCAAAGACCGGCTTCATGTTGATCGACACCCTGCTCAGCGACCAGCCCGAAGCTTTTTGGGACGCACTGCACCACTTGATCCTGCCGGCCATTGTGCTGGGCACCATCCCGCTGGCCGTGATCGCGCGGATGACCCGTTCATCCATGCTCGAAGTGCTGCGCGAAGACTACATCCGTACTGCCCGCGCCAAGGGCCTGTCGCCCGCCCGCGTGGTGTTTGTGCATGGCCTGCGCAACGCCCTGATCCCGGTACTGACCGTGGTCGGCCTGCAAGTGGGCACCCTGCTGGCCGGTGCCGTACTGACCGAAACCATCTTTTCGTGGCCCGGTATCGGTAAATGGCTGATCGAAGCCATTGGTGCCCGGGACTATCCCGTGGTGCAAAACGGCATCCTGCTAATCGCCTGCCTGGTGATTCTGGTCAACTTCGTAGTCGACATCCTCTACGGCTTTGCCAACCCACGCATCCGTCACCAGCGCTGAGATCCTGACCATGAGCAACTCCCCAAGCACGACCGAAGTGGATCAAAGCCTGCTTTATCCATCGCCTTACAAAGAATTCTGGCACGCCTTTTCCCGGAACAAGGGCGCCGTCGCGGGCCTGATGTTTATGACCCTTATCGTGTTCTGCGCGATCTTCGCTCCCTGGGTTGCGCCCCATAGCCCGAGCGAGCAATACCGTGACTTCCTGCTGACCCCGCCAGTGTGGCTGGAGGGCGGCCAGTGGCAGTTTTTGCTCGGCACCGACGAGTTGGGTCGTGACCTGCTGTCACGCCTGATCGAAGGCTCGCGCCTGTCGCTGCTGATCGGTTTGTCGTCGGTAGTGATCTCGCTGATTCCGGGCGTGATCCTGGGCCTGATTGCCGGGTTTTTCCCGCGCTTTATGGGCCCGGGCATCATGCGCCTGATGGACATCATGCTGGCCCTGCCTTCCCTGCTGCTGGCCGTGGCGATTGTCGCCATCCTCGGCCCTGGCCTGATCAACACCGTGATCGCCATTGCCGTGGTGTCATTGCCATCGTACGTACGTCTGACCCGTGCCGCCGTCATGGGCGAGCTGAACCGCGACTACGTAACTGCTGCCCGCCTGGCCGGCGCCAGCTTGCCGCGCCTGATGTTTATCACCGTGCTGCCCAACTGCATGGCACCGCTGATCGTGCAGGCCACCCTGAGTTTCTCCTCGGCGATCCTCGACGCTGCGGCCCTGGGCTTTCTCGGCCTTGGCGTGCAACCGCCAACCCCTGAGTGGGGCACCATGCTGGCCTCGGCCCGCGACTATATCGAACGTGCGTGGTGGGTCGTCAGCCTGCCCGGCTTGACCATTTTGCTCAGCGTGCTGGCAATCAACCTGATGGGCGACGGTCTGCGCGATGCGCTGGACCCGAAACTCAAAAACGCCGCCTGAGGAGATTCCCATGTCACTGTTAGAAATCAAGAATCTCAACGTCCGCTTTGGCGACACTACGGCCGTACCAGTCGTCGACGGCCTCAGCCTGTCTGTGGATAAAGGCGAAGTCCTGGCCATTGTCGGCGAATCGGGCTCGGGCAAATCGGTCACCATGATGGCGTTGATGGGGCTGATCGAGCACCCCGGCATCGTCACCGCCGACGCGCTGACCTTCGACGGCAAGAACATGCTGACCCTCAGCGCCCGTCAGCGCCGCCAGATCGTCGGCAAAGACATGGCAATGGTCTTCCAGGACCCCATGACCGCGCTGAACCCCAGCTACACCGTGGGTTTCCAGATCGAAGAAGTGTTGCGCCTGCACCTGAAAATGTCCGGCAAGGCTGCCCGTAAACGTGCCATCGAGCTGCTGGAAAAAGTTGAAATTCCGGGTGCCGCCAGCCGTATGGATGCCTACCCGCACCAATTGTCGGGCGGTATGAGCCAGCGTGTGGCGATTGCCATGGCCATCGCCGGCGAACCCAAACTGCTGATCGCCGACGAACCGACCACCGCGTTGGACGTGACCATCCAGGCGCAGATCATGGACCTGCTGCTCAGCCTGCAACGCGAACAGAACATGGGCCTGGTGCTGATCACCCACGACCTCGCAGTGGTGGCCGAAACCGCCCAGCGGGTATGCGTGATGTACGCCGGCCAGGCGGTGGAAGTCGGCAACGTGCCGGGGCTGTTTGATGTGCCGGCGCACCCGTACAGCGAAGCGCTGCTGGCCGCGATCCCGGAACACAGCATGGGCGCTGCCCGTCTGTCGACCTTGCCCGGCATCGTGCCCGGTCGCTATGACCGGCCCAAAGGCTGCCTGCTGTCACCGCGCTGCCCATATGTACAAGAGCAATGCCGTCAACAACGTCCTGCGCTGGAGCAACAAGCTCACAGCCAGGTGCGCTGCTTCTTCCCCTTGAATCAGGAGGTGGCGTAATGACTGTTGTTCTTACCGCCCGCGACCTAACCCGTCACTACGAAGTATCCCGTGGCATGTTCAAAGGCCATGCACTGGTGCGCGCACTCAACGGCGTGTCATTTGAACTGGAGGCCGGCAAAACCCTGGCTGTGGTGGGAGAGTCCGGTTGTGGCAAGTCCACCCTGGCCCGCGCTTTGACCCTGATTGAAGAGCCGTCCTCGGGCTCCTTGAAGATTGCCGGGCAAGAAGTTGCCGGGGCCAACAAGGCCGAGCGCAAGCAACTGCGCAAAGACGTACAGATGGTATTCCAGAGCCCCTACGCGTCCCTCAATCCACGGCAAAAAGTCGGCGACCAGCTGGCTGAACCGCTATTGATCAACACCAAGCTGAGCGCCAGCGAACGTCGCGAAAAAGTCCAGGCCATGATGAAACAGGTCGGCCTGCGGCCTGAGCATTATCATCGCTACCCGCATATGTTCTCGGGCGGTCAGCGCCAGCGTATCGCCCTGGCTCGCGCCATGATGCTGCAACCCAAGGTGCTGGTGGCGGACGAACCGACCTCCGCTCTCGATGTATCGATCCAGGCGCAGGTGCTCAACCTGTTTATGGATTTGCAGCAGGAGTTCAATACCGCCTACGTGTTCATTTCCCACAACCTGGCGGTGGTGCGACATGTCGCTGACACGGTATTGGTGATGTATCTGGGCCGCCCGGTAGAAATGGGCCCCAAGGAAGAGATCTACACCCGGCCGCTGCACCCCTATACCCAGGCATTGCTGTCGGCGACCCCGACTATTCACCCAGACCCGCTCAAGCCGAAAATCAAGATCGTCGGCGAACTGCCCAACCCGCTTAACCCGCCATCGGGTTGCGCCTTCCACAAGCGCTGCCCGTATGCGACCGAACTGTGCAGCACCGACGAACCGATCTTGCGGGTGCTCGACAACCGCCAGGTTGCCTGTCATCACGCGGAGCAGTTCTTAACTAACTGATGCTTATGTGGGAGCGGGCTTGCTCGCTCCCACCGTTCAGAAACTACGTCTGGCTATCGCCTTCGTCACCCGCGTCACCCTCATCGCCGTTATCCCCACCGTCACCGCTACCACCGCCATCTGCGCCGCCATCACCATCGGTCTGGTCATCATCCCCCGAACTGCCGCCCTGCCCCTGATCACCCGGTTCCGAATCCGATTTATAGATGGCATGAATCGTCGGCCCCGGCACGCCCGTCGCGGAGTAGCCGGCTCCGGCACTGCTCAGTGGGTTGCTCGCCCAAGCGGCCGAGGCACTCACCGTCAGCAGCACCAGCACCTTGAGCAACAGCACAATGCGTTGAAAAAGCTTCATGGAGATTTCCATCCTGTTGTGGGAAAACACCCTTTAAACCTAGTTCGCCACACTCAGTTTTTCCAGAAACACGCAGCCTGCGATATACCCATTCGGACTAAAGTCACCGCTGTCGTCGATGCTTTCTCGCGGCTCAACCAGGGCCTACAGGATTCGCGGGCAAAAAAAAGCGAAGCCAAAGGGCTTCGCTTTTTTTCAACCAGACACCGAAGTGTTTAGTGATGCTCGCGGGTAGCGCGGAATTTCACATCCGGCCAGCGCTCTTCCATCAACGCCAGATTAACCCGCGTCGGCGCCAGGTAGGTCAGGTGACCACCGCCATCAATAGCCAGGTTTTCCACAGCCTTGATCTTGAACTCTTCAAGCTTTTTCTTATCGCTGCAATCGATCCAGCGCGCAGACCATACGGTGATCGGCTCGTAGGAGCATTCCACTTTGTATTCGCCTTTCAAGCGGCTCGCGACCACATCGAACTGCAACACACCCACAGCGCCCAGGATAATGTCGTTGCTGCGCTCCGGGAAGAACACCTGAGTGGCGCCCTCTTCGGCCAGCTGCTGCAGACCCTGGCGCAGTTGTTTGGACTTGAGCGGATCGCGCAGACGAACGCGACGGAACAATTCCGGGGCGAAGTGCGGGATACCGGTAAAGCTCAGGCTCTCGCCTTCGGTAAAGGTGTCGCCGATCTGGATGGTGCCGTGGTTATGCAAACCGATGATGTCGCCCGCAAACGCCTCTTCGAGCTGTTCACGCTCCGAGGAGAAGAAAGTCAGCGCGTCGCCGATTCGTACGTCCTTGCCGGTACGCACGTGACGCATTTTCATGCCCTTTTCGTACTTACCCGAGCAAATGCGCATAAAGGCGATACGGTCACGGTGTTTTGGGTCCATGTTCGCCTGAATCTTGAACACGAAGCCGGTGAATTTCTCCTCAACCGGCTCAACGGTGCGCTCGTTGGCAACACGGGCCAATGGCTTGGGCGCCCAGTTCACAACGGCATCAAGCACGTGGTCGACACCAAAGTTGCCCAGTGCAGTACCGAAGAACACCGGAGTCAACTGACCATCGAGGAATTCCTGCTGATTGAATTCATGGCAGGCCCCCTGAACCAGTTCCAGTTGATCGACGAAGCGCTGGTACTCGTCACCCAAGTGGGCGCGAGCTTCATCGGAATCGAGCTTTTCGATAATTTTGGTCTCGGTGCGTTCGTGACCGTGACCTGCGGTGTAGACGATGATGTAGTCGTCTGCCAGATGGTAAACACCCTTGAAGTCACGGTAGCAACCAATCGGCCAGGTGATCGGCGCTGCCTTGATTTTCAGGACCGCTTCGATCTCGTCCAGCAACTCGATAGGGTCGCGAATATCGCGGTCGAGTTTGTTGATGAAGCTGACGATCGGCGTGTCGCGCAGACGGCAAACGTCCATCAGGGCGATGGTACGTGGCTCAACACCCTTACCGCCGTCGAGGACCATCAGTGCCGAGTCGACCGCCGTCAATGTGCGGTAGGTGTCCTCAGAGAAGTCTTCGTGGCCCGGGGTGTCGAGCAGGTTGATCATGTGGTCGCGATACGGGAACTGCATGACCGACGTGGTAATCGAAATACCCCGTTGTTTCTCCATTTCCATCCAGTCGGAGGTGGCATGGCGGTCGGACTTTCGCGATTTCACCGTACCGGCGACAGCAATCGCCTTACCCATCAGCAAGAGCTTTTCGGTGATGGTGGTCTTACCCGCATCGGGGTGGGAAATAATAGCGAAAGTGCGGCGTTTCGCGACTTCGGCGGCCTGGTTGGTCATGGGAAATCGCCTGACGATTGATTCAAAAAAGGGCGCGGATTATAGCCCAAATCAGGTGCTTGCAGCCACCGTTGGAACCGTGGCTCGTCGGACAAGGGTGGCAATGTGCCGTAAAAAATGTGAACCTTTTAAACAGTGGAGGCGTCCACTCTCCTGATACGACAAACCGTCAGGGGCTGAAATATCAGCAAGTTAGCCTGACGAGGCTGCGCTAATGACAGGTGATGAGGGCGCTATTTCGCCACCGCCTGTTGCTCTTCGCGAACATATTGTCGGCAGCCAGGAATGGCATTGCCACACGACGATGTGTCCGCCGACTGAAAAAAAGGAGTCCGTCTGTGGCTAATCGCTATGGAAAAGGGCTTATAGGATGTGCGGTTGTTATCGCGCTCCTGGCCCTGTTGGTCCACTGGATCGGCATCAGCACTATCGAACACTATCAAGATGATTTGTTGTTCTACCTGCAAGCCCACCTGTACCTGGTACTCGCTTCAATGTTCGCGGCCCTCCTTGTAGGGATACCCGCCGGCATTTTCCTCAGCCGACCGACTATGGCCGGACGTGCGGAACGCTTCATGCAAATCTTCAACATCGGCAACACCGTCCCGCCGCTGGCCGTACTGGCCATTGCCCTGGGTTTCCTGGGGATCGGGAGCGGCCCTGCCATCTTCGCCCTGTTTCTCGCCTCGTTGCTGCCCATTGTGCGCAACACTTACGAAGGCCTGAAAAACGTCCAGGGTTCGCTCAAGGAAGCCGCCGTCGGCATCGGCATGACCCCGCGCCAGGTACTGTGGCGGGTCGAATTGCCCAACGCCGTGCCTATCATTATGGGCGGTGTACGCGTGGCATTGGCGATCAACGTCGGTACGGCACCGCTGGCGTTCCTGATCGGCGCCAACAGCCTGGGCAGCCTGATTTTCCCCGGCATCGCCCTCAACAATCAGCCGCAACTGATCCTTGGCGCAGCCTGTACTGCGCTGCTGGCATTGCTGCTCGACGGCCTGGTGATACTTGTCAGCCGCCGGTGGTTGGAACGCGGTCTGCGACCTGCTTAAGGTCTGGCTGAGCAAAGGAATACCCATGAAAAAAATTAGCTTTTTACTAGGCTGCATCCTGCTGTGTGCAGGAATTGCCCAGGCAGCAGAAAAACCCTTGATTCGCATTGGGGCGCGGGTGTTTACCGAGCAAACCCTGCTCGCGGAAATCACCTCGCAATACCTCAACAGCAAGGGCTACAACGCCCAGGTCACCGGCGGGCTGGGCAGCAGCCTGGCGCGCTCGGCCCATGAATCCGGGCAACTGGATATGGTGTGGGAATACACCGGCGTATCCCTGGTGGCCTACAACCACATCACCGACAAACTCGACAGTCAGCAATCCTACGACCGGGTAAAAGAGCTCGATGCAAAAAAAGGACTGATCTGGCTACACCCGTCCAAGTTCAGCAACACCTACGCACTGGCCCTGCCACAAAAAGTGGCCGAGGAGTTTCCGGGCATCAACAGCGTCAGTGACCTGAACAAGGCACTGCGCGAACCGGACAACAAAAAAGCGCTGGTGGCCCTGGACACCGAGTTTGCCAACCGCTCCGACGGTTTGCAGGGCATGGTCAAGCTGTATGACATGGACCTCACGCGTCGCAATATCCGCCAAATGGACGCCGGTCTGGTCTACACCGCACTGAAGAACGGCCAGGTTTTCGCCGGGCTGGTCTACACCACGGACGGTCGCTTGAGCGCCTTTAACCTCAAGCTGCTTGATGACGACATGCATTACTTCCCGGACTACACCGCAGCCCCGGTAGTACGCAAAGACTACCTGGACGCCCACCCGGACCTTGAAGGTCTGCTCAAGCCGCTGGCTGATCTGTTTGACGACGAAACCATGCGCCAGCTCAACGCCCGGGTCGACGTGGACCACGAAAGCCCGTCCAAAGTCGCTGCAGATTTCCTGCGCCAGCATCCACTGAACTGAATAGAGGAGAAGACATGGAATTTTTAAACGCCTTTTCCCACATGGACTGGTCGCTGGTCCTGCATCTGACCTTGCAGCACATCACTCTGGTCGGTATCGCAGTGATTCTGGCGATCCTGATCGGCGTGCCACTGGGCGTGTTGATGACCCGTTTCCCGTCACTGGCCGGCCCGCTGCAAGCCAGCGCCACGGTGCTGTTGACCATTCCGTCGATCGCCCTGTTCGGCCTGCTGCTGCCGTTCTACTCCAAGTTCGGCCAGGGTCTGGGCCCGATGCCGGCCATCACCGCCGTGTTCCTTTATTCACTGCTGCCGATCATGCGCAACACCTTCCTCGCCCTGACCGGCGTGGAGCCGGGTATTCGCGAAGCGGCACGCGGCATCGGCATGACCTTCAGCCAGCGCCTGCGCATGGTTGAACTGCCGATTGCGGTGCCGGTGATCCTCGCCGGTGTGCGCACCGCCGTAGTGATGAACATCGGTGTAATGACCATCGCTGCCACCATCGGTGCTGGCGGTCTGGGTGTACTTATTCTTGCTGCAATCAGCCGTAGCGACATGTCGATGCTGATCGTCGGCGCCGTGTTGGTCAGTGTTCTGGCCATCATCGCCGACCTGCTTCTGCAATGGTTGCAACGCTCGCTGACTCCAAAAGGACTGCTCAAATGATCGAACTTCAAAACCTCAGCAAAACTTTCCAAAGCAACGGCAAAGACGTCAAAGCCGTCGACTCGGTAAGCCTGACCGTCAACGAAGGCGAAATCTGCGTGTTCCTCGGGCCTTCGGGTTGCGGCAAAAGCACCACGCTGAAAATGATCAACCGCCTGATCAAGCCCACCTCCGGCAAGATCCTGATCAACGGCGAAGACACCACCGACCTCGACCCGGTGACACTGCGTCGCAATATCGGTTATGTGATCCAGCAGATCGGCCTGTTCCCCAACATGACCATCGAGGAAAACATCACCGTCGTGCCGCGCCTGCTGGGTTGGGACAAGCAAAAGTGCCATGACCGTGCCCGCGAGCTGATGAGCATGATCAAGCTTGAACCCAAGCAGTACCTCAACCGTTATCCGCGCGAACTGTCGGGTGGTCAGCAACAGCGTATCGGCGTAATTCGTGCCCTGGCTGCCGACGCACCGCTGCTATTAATGGATGAGCCATTTGGCGCGGTCGATCCGATCAACCGCGAGATGATCCAGAACGAATTCTTCGAAATGCAACGTGCGCTGAACAAGACCGTGATCATGGTCAGCCACGACATCGACGAAGCGATCAAGCTGGGTGACAAGATTGCGATTTTCCGCGGTGGCAAACTGCTGCAAATGGATCACCCGGACACCCTGCTTGCCCACCCGGCTGACGAATTTGTCAGCAACTTTGTCGGCCAGGACAGCACCCTCAAGCGTCTGCTACTGGTCAAGGCTGAAGACGCGGCAGACAACGCACCGTCGGTGAGCCCGGAAACCCCGGTGGCCGAAGCGCTGGAACTGATGGATGAACTGGACCGTCGCTACGTGGTGGTCACCTGTGCCGACAACAAGGCGCTGGGCTATGTGCGTCGTCGCGACCTGCATCGCCAGAGCGGCACCTGTGGTCAGTACCTGCGTGAATTCAACGCCACGGCGGCATATGACGAACACTTGCGCATCCTGTTGTCGCGCATGTACGAGTTCAACCGTTCATGGCTACCAGTGATGGATGCAGAGCGGGTGTTCCTCGGTGAAGTGACCCAGGAATCGATTGCCGCCTACCTGAGCTCGGGCCGTTCCCGTGGGGCCAAGACCAGTATTGTGTCGCCGGCTGATATCGCTCTGGCCTGATTGATCGCTACCCTCCCTAGCCCTCTCCCAAAGGGAGAGGGGACTAAAGGCAACGCCGCCAATCAGCCCCCTCTCCCTCCGTGAGAGGGCTGGGGTGAAGGGCCTTTGATTTTCTCCTGCGTGAACTCTGCGCTGTCATCACAGTCGGTTACATAAATAGCCGTCTCTCCCCCCACGACCAATTCGTGCAAAAACGCGACATTTGTTGTTGATCAATGGCCACTCAACCCCTAAAGTTCGCGCCGAACATCCATGCTGGAAACGATCCATCCGGCTCAAGTACTGACGACGAGACAGCAAGGTCCATTTACCTTTTTTGCTTTCGGCGGACATGCCTTGGGAAGTAGGCGAACCAAAGTGGGGATACGGAGGATGTTCAGCTGCACCCATTTATTTTTTACGTTTGCCACAGGAGTCCCCCAGCATGTCGATTCAGGTCGAAGACTATTACGCGCGCGATACCTTCCAGAAAATGAAGGCCTTCGCTGACACCCAGGAAACCCCGTTCGTGGTGATCGACACCGCCATGATCAGCAAGGCATACGATGACCTGCGTGCAGGCTTCGAGTTCGCCAAGGTGTATTACGCCGTCAAAGCCAACCCGGCCGTCGAAATCATCGACTTGCTGCGCGACAAAGGCTCGAGCTTCGACATCGCCTCGATCTATGAGCTGGACAAGGTGATGGCCCAAGGCGTTGGCCCGGATCGCATCAGCTACGGCAACACCATCAAGAAATCCAAAGACATTCGCTACTTCTACGAGAAAGGCGTGCGCCTGTTCTCCACCGACTCTGAAGCCGACCTGCGCAACATCGCCAAGGCCGCTCCAGGCTCGAAAATCTACGTGCGCATTCTGACCGAGGGCTCGACCACGGCGGACTGGCCACTGTCGCGCAAATTCGGCTGCCAGACCGACATGGCCATGGACCTGCTGATCCTGGCCCGTGATCTGGGCCTGGTGCCTTACGGTATTTCGTTCCACGTGGGTTCGCAGCAACGCGATATCAGCGTGTGGGACGCAGCCATCGCCAAGGTCAAGGTGATCTTCGAGCGCCTGAAAGAAGAAGACGGCATCGTTCTCAAGCTGATCAATATGGGCGGCGGCTTCCCGGCCAACTACATTACCCGCACCAACAGCCTGGAAACCTACGCAGAAGAAATCATCCGTTTCCTTAAGGAGGATTTCGGTGACGATCTGCCGGAAATCATTCTGGAGCCAGGCCGCTCGCTGATTGCCAACGCCGGTATTCTGGTCAGCGAAGTGGTATTGGTTGCGCGCAAGTCGCGTACCGCAGTCGAGCGCTGGGTGTACACCGATGTGGGCAAATTCTCGGGCCTGATCGAAACCATGGACGAAGCCATCAAGTTTCCGATCTGGACCGAGAAAAAAGGCGAAATGGAAGAAGTCGTCATCGCTGGCCCAACCTGCGATAGCGCCGACATCATGTACGAAAACTACAAGTACGGCCTGCCACTGAACCTGGCTATCGGTGACCGCCTGTACTGGCTGTCCACCGGCGCCTACACCACCAGCTACAGCGCCGTTGAATTCAACGGCTTCCCGCCGTTGAAATCGTTCTACCTGTAACAATTTGCCCCCCGCGCAAGCGTGCGGGGGGCAGCCCTGTGGCTTAGCGGCTGATGCGCCGCAAAAAGCGCTGAAAACCCGCCAGCTCTGCCGAAGCTTGCACCAGCGTGTGTTCATTTATAACAATGACTGCATTAAGTCGAGTCAAAAAAACGGCCAACCCGTTGGCAATCCGCCTGATGTTGTCGACCCAATACCCTCGCGCTTCAACCAGCTCTGCGTGACGCCTTATTTTTTCGGCGCGCCCCTTGAGCTCTCGCATGTCAGCCTTGTTTCTTGATTTATGTATGTTCAAATCAGCCAGTTTGTCGGTTATTTTGTTGCGTGCTTCAGTCAGCGAAAACAATCTGTACCCATTGTCGACAAAGCCCAGGTACTGCGTAACACGCTCAAGGGCAGCAGTCACTACATCAGCCTCCGCTTTTCCCACCGAAGCTGCCATTACAAGTGTCTGAATTTGCTCTGCTGTAGGCAAAAGGTCGCTTATAAGACCAAGCCAGGATCTGGATTGCAGGATTGTCCCCGCTGCGATAACAACCTGTTTGTCCGCATGCAACTGATCCTCTTCCAGTTGCAGCGTAACGGCCTTTTGTTCCAGTTCATCAAGCCTTGCAGCGTCATAGGCCAGCAAAGGATCAGAGTAATGCTCCAAATTTAACCCTTCACCTTCTACCGCGCGCACTTCAATCTGTGCCTTGGCAGCTGTAGCAGCACTGACAATACGTTGGGTACGCTGAATAAATGTGTCTTTTAGAATATTGATTGCCGAGGCTTGTGCTTCAGCCGTTAATTGATCCAAGGTGTGGATGGCTGCCCATTGTTCAGCCAGCTCATCAAGTCCGGCACTGTCCACCATTACTTCAAGACTACGAACCCTGTCGACAACATTGCGTGCAGCATGACTCAAGCATCTGGCTGCCAGGCTCAGGCGCTCCTGTAACGACGGGATAAAATCGTATTCACGATTAACCGCCACTGCATTGAATTTTTTCAGCCCGTTTAAAACACCCGGCATATCAGGACTGTCATAGCCCATTACATCTACATCTCTATTCATACCTGAACTCCTTTTCAAAACCGCTGATCAATGATTTCATTAAATGCATTGGATATCTGTATGCTGTAATCCTTCACACGCGTCCACGGGTTCAACAATTGTGAAAAGTCAATTTTCAACTTGTACAACCGACCAAAAGAATCCACTTTCTCCAAATCGTCATCCACTTCATCCAGGTAGTTACTGATATAACTCCATACTTGCGCCAGTTGCTTGGCACCCTCTTCTGCTCCAAGCATGCGACTGCGCAAATCTATAAATCGCTGCTGGGTGGCATCCAGTACCATCGCGAGTTGCTCTTGCTCCTGGCTGCTGCGTCTTGCAATATCGCGCTCTGCAATCAGCCTGTTTTTTCGGGCGCGTATTGCTTCGGCCTTTACCCCGAATATCCCGCCTGTGACAGCCAAACCGATTGGCCCCAGAACAATCCCTGAGTGTCCGTACAACACCTGAGATCTGTAGTCCCTTATCAACTGTTCGATTTCACTGTCCAGCTCCTTAATGCGCGCAGTCAGTATTTCACGTTCTCTTGACAGGCCCGCCTTCGCATAGGCTTCCAGCTTGGCATTGACCTCGTGAGTCAACTCATCGGACAGGACACGCTCGAACTCGGCCGCCAGTGCGCCCACCGCATAGGCCCTTTTTATATAATCTTCGGTATTACTTTTAATCGACTGTACATGCTCCCTCATGATATGGACTGCCTTAAGCTCTGTTGAGCTGAGCACGCCCCCCAGCTCCGCGGCTTCCTCCACTGTCAAGTCGTCCAACATGCCAGAAAAAAGCCGATCAGAATCCAGTCGATTGATTAACTCAATGATGCCGTGGGCATGGCTGATGAAACTGTCCGAGAACCGGTTCAATTGGCGAGCAAGCTCCTTTGTTTCCCGCTCCAGTACTGACCAGCTTGTGGCATGCTGCACAACACGTTGATGAAAAGACTGGATACTGGCGGGCTCAAGCCCCGGAACACTGGTTGTATCCAGGCCAAACCAGGCCACTATATGTTTGTAATCGACTGGCAGCATTCGCGACTCGCGCACATAGGCCCGAACACTGTGGATATCGCTACGACGAATAATAAAACCCAAGTCGTCTTTTGATACAGCGACATTTTTTTCGCCCGCGAGAATCTGAATATATTGCGAGGGTATGTTTATGGCCGCTTGCAAAGCGTTCATCTTTTCAAGCGACCTGGTATATCCAGCACTTTCGCTGAGCGCGTCATTGTAATCCTGCATATTAATTCCCTTTAAAGAATGATCCTGTTCGAACAGCATCATACTTCAAAGAATATCAATCAATATCAGGGCTACTCGACTTAATGTAAGATCCGGATAAAAACAAAAATGAATAATTACCCGAATAAACCGCTACTGACTCGGACGGGTTTGAAAGCCGCGTACGAGCATTACCCTTGACGGTGTAATCACGATCAGAAGTCGTCGCCCTGCAAGGCATTGATTCGCGCTTGCCAGACATCGCTGAGTGCCCGGATACGAGGCTCGCGGGCCTCAAGCAAGGCACCCAGGCTTACCCGCAAGAAATTCAGATTGCCACCGGCCAGGGCGCGCTCAAACCATAGCAATGCATCATCAACATTGCCTCCCTCGGCCAGTACCGAAGCATGGCTGAACTGACCACGAAAGTCGCCGCCCCGGGCCGAACGCTCATACCAAATACAGGCCGCGTCTTTATCCACAGGGCAATACACGCCCTCTTCAAGATAGCGCCCCACAAGATTCATCGACTTGGCATGACCCGCCTGTGCCGCCACCCGGTACAACTTGAATGCCGCCTTCTGGTCCTGCACCACACCGCGACCAGTAGCGAGCAAGTTGGCATAGTTGTAAAGCGCCCAGTCCAGCCCTGCTTCGGCGGCCTGGCGATACTCCAGGCTGGCCAAGGTGCAATCGACGGGCCCGCCCCAGCCATGCTCCCAGCAGCGACCCAGCATGTTGCGGGCCATCAGGTGGCCGGCATTGGCCGCAATTTGAAACCAGCGTTTGGCCAGCACCGGGTCGCGTTCAATGCCCTGGCCGTCAAGCAGGATCTGCCCCAGCAACGCCTGGCCATCAACGATACCTGCCTTGGCTGCCATCAAAATAGCCTGGGCCGCTTTTGCAGGGTTCTCAGCCAGCATGACGCTTAGCTGGTCACCATCGAGCACTTCCTCACGGCGTAATTGAAAACTCATGAGTTACACCTCGGCCCAGCGACGCAACAGGTTGTGATAAGTGCCGGTGAGCTGGATCAGCGACGGATGATCAGGAACATCGCGGGTCAGTTGCTGGATCGCACCGTCCATTTCAAACAGCAACGTGCGCTGGCTGTCTTCGCGAACCAGGCTCTGCGTCCAGAAAAACGACGCAAAACGCGCCCCACGGGTAACGGCATTGACCTTGTGCAAGCTGGTGCCGGGGTATAACACCATATCGCCAGCAGGCAGTTTGACCTGCTGCACACCATAGGTGTCCTGAATCACCAGCTCGCCGCCGTCGTAATCCTCTGGATCGCTGAAAAACAGGGTCGCCGACAGGTCCGTACGCACCCGCTCGGGGCTGCCTTTGGGCTGGCGTACGGCATTGTCGATGTGGAAATCAAAACTGCCGCCCCCGGTGTAGCAGTTCACCAATGGCGCAAACACCTTGTGTGGCAAGGCCGCTGACATGTACAGCGGATTTTTCCACAGCCGATTAATCATCGCCGCGCCGATTTCCTTGGCAAGCGGATGGTCTTCAGGCAACTGCAGATTGTGCTTGGCCTTGGCCGATTGAAAGCCGGCGGTGATTTTGCCGTCAGCCCATTCCGTCTGCTGCAGTGCCTCGCGGATGCGCAGCACCTCTTCACGCGAGAACAAGCCGGGGATATGCAGCAACATGACGCAATACCTGATAGCAAAGGGATGGCAATGGTATTGATTCTTATTGAATGTGTAAAACCCTGTTAAGGCCCCCGTAGACGAACGAGTGTGAAAAAACCGTAAAGCCAATTTGTAAAGAATGTAAATTCAGCGCAAATAGTAATGCCTCTCAATTGATAGTCAGAATTGTTTGCCATATATTTCGCGGCTCAAATTCTGGGGGAAGGGATCTTCAAATGTCGCGCCAACAATTAAAAATACCCGTCAGCTCACCGCGTTTACTGGCTTCGGCCATCGGTGTCGCAATTACTGCGACCTCTGCAGGCCATATGGTTCAGGCTGCTGAAAGCACTGACAGCAAGGCACAGGGCAGCAGTATTTCCCTTGGCGCGACCACAGTTACCGGCGAACAGACCGAAAAGTCTTATCAAACCGAGAAAGCCAGCTCCCAGAAGTACACCGCACCGCTGGTTGATACGCCACGCTCTGTTACCGTGATCCCGCAGCAAGTGCTGCAGGACACCGCAGCCACCTCGCTGCAAGACGCCCTGCGCACCGTTCCGGGTATCACCTTCGGCGCAGGCGAAGGCGGCAACCCACAGGGTGACCGTCCGTTTATCCGTGGTTTCGACGCACAGTCCGACATGTACCTGGACGGTGTTCGCGATGCTGGCGGCCAGACCCGTGAAATCTTCGACATCGAATCGATCGAAGTCAGCAAAGGCCCGAACTCCACCTTTGGTGGGCGTGGCTCGGCTGGCGGCAGCCTGAACATGGTGAGCAAGACCGCCAAGGCGGGTGACTTTCTCAACGGCGGCTTCACCTACGGCTCCGACCAGACCCGTCGCTACACTCTGGATGTAAACCGTCAGTTCCTGGACACCGCAGCGTTCCGCCTGAACCTGATGAGCCACGAACAGAATGTCGCTGGCCGCGAATCGGTCAACTACGACCGCTGGGGCGTAGCACCATCGCTGACCTTCGGCCTGGGCACTGAAAACCGTCTGAACGTCAGCTACTACCACCTGGAAAGCAACGACCTGCCGGATTCGGGCATTCCTTACGGCTACAGCAACAGCTCCAAGACCGCTGTTCACGTCCATGACAAACCGGACGATGGCGGCGACAGCAAAAACTTCTACGGCCTCAAAGACCGTGACTTCCGCAAGACCCGTGTGGATATCAGCACCATCTCGTTCGAGCATGACTTCAACGATGCGATGACCCTGAAAAACACCTTCCGTCACGGCAACACCGGCCAGGACTACATCCTCACCCAGCCGGATGACAGCCAGCACAACGTCAACCAGTACGGTACCGTATGGCGTCGCGCCAACACCCGTGTTTCGACCACCGAAACCACCACCAACCAGACTGATCTGTTTGGCAACTTCCAGGTCATGGGCTTCAAGAACAACTACTCCACAGGTGTTGAGTTCACTCGTGAAGAAACCCGTGCCAGCGGTTACACCGTGACCCCGAACAGCAACCCCAACTGCACACCGGACAAAGTCGGTAACAGCGGCGGCCAGTGCACCTCGCTGTCCAACCCGAACCCGAACGATGTGTGGACCGGTACTGAAGCGCGCAACTACTACGGCACCAACACCGTGGGCGTGACCAAAGCCGCCTATGTGTTCGATACCATCGAGCTGGACCCGAAGTGGCTGTTGAACGCCGGCCTGCGTTACGACGCCTTCAGCACCACCGCCAACACCAATGCGGCGACTGGCCGTACCAAGGCCTCGAACGACAGCCACTTCTTCAACTGGCAGACCGGCCTGGTCTGGAAGCCACTGGATAACGGCAGCGTTTACCTGTCCTACGCGACCTCGGCTACTCCGCCAGGCGGCGTGGTGGGTGAAGGCGTTGAAGGCAACGGCCTGGTTGCTCCTGGCAGCACCATCACCAGCGATCTGAAGCCGGAAGAAACCGTTAACTACGAACTGGGCACCAAGTGGGACGTGTTCCATGATCGTCTGTCGCTGACGGCTGCAATCTTCCGTACCGAGAAGAAAAACACTCGCGTTCTGACTGACTCGTTCACCTACGAAAACGCCGGTGAATCCCGCGTTGACGGTCTGGAACTGTCCGCCAGCGGTAAAATCACTGACAAGTGGCAAGTATTTGCAGGCTACAGCTACCTGAAAAGCGAACTGGTTGATCCGGGCCAGAAAGCCAACCGTAACGGCAGCATAAACACCGCAGCCATTTCGGATAAAGGCAACGAAATGCCGAACACCCCGAAAAACAGCTTCAGCCTGTGGACAACCTATGAAGTAATGCCAAAGCTGACCATCGGCGGCGGTGCGTTCTATGTTGACGAAGTTTACGGCGACACGGCCAACACCGTTTACGTGCCGGCTTACACTCGCTACGACGCAATGGCCAGCTACAAGTTGACCAAAAACATCGACTTGCAACTGAACGTACAAAACCTGACCGACAAGACTTACTACGACAAAGCCTACGCTGCGCACTTTGCCAGCCAGGCCGCAGGCCGTACTGCCTTGTTGACCACCAGCTTCCACTTCTAACCAGAAGTTGAGTTGAACAAAAGCCCCGCCCATCTGATGGTCGGGGCTTTTGTGTGTAGTCGCTGACGAGGCACGAGGCTGCGATGCAGGCCGCAGCGCAGCCCATCGCAGCCTCGTGCCTCGTCAGCGACTACAGACTCTGAACAATGTATGACTGAGGTACACGGCATACTGCGCCGTGATGAATTCAATTGAGCAAGCAAGGCGGGCGTCGTGTTTAAGAAAACACTGTTTCAGCTGCACTGGTTTTTCGGCATAACCGCCGGGCTGGTTCTGGCCCTGATGGGGATAACCGGTGCCACGGTGTCGTTTCAGGACGAGTTGCTGAACTTGCTCAACCCTTCGGTGCTCAAGGTCGAGAAACTCGACAGCGGCGTGCTGCCACCTGCCGAGCTGGTGCGCCGGGTCGAGGCCACCGAGGGCAAGCAAGTCGCCATGTTGTGGGTGGGCGTGGACAGCGGCACCGCCGCACGCATTTTCTTCACTCCACCACCGGGCGAACGTCGCGGCCAGTTGCGCTATGTCGACCCGTATACCGGCACCTATCAAGGTGAGGCCAATGGCCAGGGCTTCTTCGACCTGATGCTGCAATTGCACCGTTTTCTGGCGATGGGCCAGAGCGGTCGCCAGATCACCGGCGCCTGTACCCTGATGCTGGTGTTCTTCTGCCTGTCGGGCCTGTACCTGCGCTGGCCGCGCCAGGCGCTGAACTGGCGCGCCTGGCTGACCCTGGACTGGGCCAAGAAAGGCCGCAGCTTCAACTGGGATCTGCATGCTGTGGCGGGTACCTGGTGCATGGTCTTTTATCTGCTGGCAGCTCTGACCGGCCTGTCGTGGTCGTACGAGTGGTACAACCAGGGCCTGCAAAAACTCCTGTCCGACGCTCCGAGCGGTGAACAGCGCCAGGGCGGCGGTCGTGGCCCTCGTGGTCAGGGCGGTCCGGCCGGGCCTGCTCCAGTAGCCGATTACGACGCCATCTGGGCCAGCATTGAAAAAACCGCCGGGCCGGACCTGAGCCTGTACAACGTGCGTATGCCGCCGGTGGCCGGCCAGCCTGCAACGGTGTTCTACCTGCTGAATACCTCGCCACACGAACGCGCCTTCAACCAGATCGTGCTCGACCCGGCGACTGGCGCCGTCAAGAAGGTCGAGCGCTATGACGACAAGAGCTACAAGGCGCAATTGCTGACCAGCATTTACGCGCTGCACACCGGTAGCTACTGGGGTATCACCGGACGCGTTCTGGTGACTGTCGCCAGCCTCACCATGCCGCTGTTCTTCATTACCGGCTGGTTGCTGTACCTGGACCGTCGCCGTAAAAAGCGTCAGATCAAACAGGCGCGTCAAGGCTTTGCCGCCACTGGCAGCGATGCATCGTCATGGCTGATCGGCTTTGCCAGCCAAAGCGGTTTTGCCGAGCAACTGGCGTGGCAAACGGCCGGGCAATTGCAGGCCGCGGGCTTGCCAGTAAGGGTCCAGCCATTGGGTGCGCTCAGTGAAGATGATCTGCAACAGGCCAGTAATGCCCTGTTCGTGGTCAGCACCTTTGGCGATGGTGAAGCGCCCGACAGCGCGCGGAGTTTTGAACGCAAAATCCTCGGCCAGCCCTTGGGCTTGAATGCCCTCAAATACTCCGTACTGGCTTTGGGCGACCGTCAGTACCCGCACTTTTGCGGCTTTGCCACACGTATCCAGCAATGGCTGAGCGAGCGTGGCGCACAAGCGCTGTTCAGCCCGGTGCAGGTCGACAGCGGCGACGCCGAGGCCCTGCATCAGTGGCAACAACAGCTCAGCCTGCTCACCGGCGGCACGCCGAGCAAAAACTGGCAGGCACCGAGTTACAACAACTGGACACTTGTCGAGCGCGAACTGCTCAACCCTGACAGCATCGGATCGGGGGTCTACCTGCTTGGGCTGCAGGCTCCCGATGCCAGCTACTCATGGCAGGCCGGTGACCTGGTGGAGGTCATGCCGCGCCACTCAAGCTGGGCCGTTGAGCATTTCCTTGAGGGCCTGGGCCTGTCGGCTGACACCCAGGTGCAACTCGATGGTCTGCAAGAAACCCTGGCCCAGGCATTGGCGGGGCGCCAGTTGCCGGAAAATCGCGGCCATCTGGTGGGCATGCATGCCCAGGCACTGGTAGACGCGCTGATACCGCTGAACATGCGCGAGTACTCCATTGCCTCGATCCCTGAGGACGGGCTGCTGGAGTTGATCGTGCGTCAGGAGCGGCATGTTGATGGCAGCCTGGGGATAGGTTCGGGCTGGCTCACAGAGCATGCCGCCGTCGGCTCGGCGATCAGCCTGCGCGTGCGGCGCAACAGTAGCTTCCACCTGCCGGCTGATCCGGTGCCGCTGATTCTGCTCGGCAATGGCACTGGCCTGGCAGGGCTGCGCAGCTTGATCAAGGCACGAATTGCCCAAGGCCAGCAGCGCAACTGGCTGTTCTTCGGCGAGCGCAATGCTGCACACGACTTCTATTGCCGCGATGAGCTGCAGGGCTGGTTGGCCAGCGGTGACCTGGCGCGGCTGGATCTGGCGTTTTCACGGGATCAGGCGCAGAAAGTGTATGTGCAGGACCGCTTGCGCGAATCTGCCGCACAAGTACGCCAATGGCTGGACGAGGGCGCGGCGATTTATATCTGCGGCAGTTTGCAGGGGATGGCGGCGGGTGTGGATCAGGCGCTGATCGACATGCTGGGGGCTGAAGCGGTAGAGATGCTGATCGAGCAAGGGCGCTATCGACGGGATGTGTATTGATCCTTTTTCCCCTCACCCCAACCCTCTCCCAATGGGAGAGGGGGCTGATCGCGTGATGCTCGGTAATATCGTTTAACCATTGAGCCTCGGGCTTGCCCATTTCCCGCAACTAATCTGAGTCGGACACTCATTTTCACAAGGACGTGAAGCGTGCCCATGACTCGCCCCACGGCAGAGCTCCGTCAATTCGCCCGACAATTGAGGGCCAGGCAAACCGACTGCGAATGGCTGATATGGCAAAAGCTGCGCGCCCGCCAATTGCTCGATTTGAAGTTTCGTAGACAGCATCCCTGCCCGCCCTATGTCATCGACTTCTATTGTGTTGAGCTACAACTGGCCATCGAGCTGGATGGCAGTCAGCATTTCACAGCTGAGCAACAGGTTTATGACCGGCGTCGAAGCTTGTATCTGGCAGGGCTTGGAATTGTCGTACTGCGGTTTGATAACCGCCAGGTTTTGCAGGAGATGGGCGGGGTTTTGTAGGCGATATGGGTTAAATCGCAGCAGTTACTCAAGAGCCCCTCACCCCAACCCTCTCCCGGAGGGAGAGGGGGCCGAGCGGGGGATATTTGAGAATATCGGCGGTCTTCAAGCTATCAAGGTGAATCCGGCATCAACTCGGTCTGTCCCCTCTCCCTCCGGAAGAGGGTTAGGGTGAGGGGCTCTTGACTTAAGCGGCTTTGGCCGTCTCCAGCGCCATTTCAACCGGCTCCGGCCGCTTGATCAGCGCATACACCACCGCCGTCAGCAAGCTACCTGCCACAATCGCCAGCAAGTACAGCAGCGCATGGTTGATCGCATTCGGGATCAACAGCACAAACAAACCACCGTGCGGTGCCATCAGCTTGCAGCCAAAGTACATCGACAATGCCCCCGTCAACGCGCCACCGACGATGCTCGCCGGAATAACCCGCAGCGGGTCTTTGGCAGCAAACGGGATTGCACCTTCAGAAATAAAGCACAGCCCCAGCACCAGCGCAGCCTTGCCAGCCTCGCGCTCAGTCTGGGCGAACTTGCGGCGCGCCAGGAATGTGGCAATGCCCAAGCCGATCGGCGGCACCATGCCAGCCGCCATTGTGGCCGCCATCGGTGCATAACTTTGCGAGGCCAGCAGCCCCACCGAAAACGCATAGGCGGCTTTATTGATCGGCCCGCCCAGGTCAACGCACATCATCCCGCCCAGCAATACACCCAGCAGGATGGCGTTGGTGGTGCCCATGCTGTCAAGGAAGTGGGTCAGGCCTTCAAGCATTCCGGCAACCGGCTTGCCCACCACGTAAATCATCACCAGACCGGTAAACAGGCTGGCGAACAACGGGATGATCAAAATCGGTTTCAACGCTTCAAGGCTTTGCGGCAGGCGCGCATAGCGGTTGATCGCCTTGGCGCAGTAACCGGCGATAAATCCGGCAATGATCCCGCCGATAAACCCGGCCCCCAAGGTGCTCGCCAACAGCCCGCCGATCATCCCCGGCGCCAGGCCTGGGCGGTCGGCAATCGAGTAAGCGATGTAACCCGCCAACAACGGCACCATCAGTTTGAAGGCAGCGTCACCACCGATCTGCATCAGCGCCGCCGCCAGCGTGCCAGGCTCTTTATAAGCTTCAATGCCAAACACGAAGGACAGCGCGATCAGCAAACCGCCCGCCACCACCATCGGCAGCATAAAGGACACGCCCGTCAGCAGGTGTTTGTAGACGCCGGTCTTTTCTTGCTTGGCAGGCGCCCCGCCCGCAGCGGCAGCGCTCTCCTCCCGGCCTTCGCTCAACGCCTTGTTCAGCGTGGCTTCGGCCTGTTTGAGGGCGATACCGGTGCCGCAACGGTAGATTTTCTTGCCGGCAAAACGCTCGGTCGGCACTTCGATATCTGCCGCCAGCAACACCACATCGGCATCGCGGATGGCTTCGGCGCTCAACGGGTTGCGCGCCCCTACCGAGCCCTGGGTCTCGACCTGCAAGTCGTAGCCCAAGCGCTTGGCCGCTTGCTGCAAGGCTTCGGCTGCCATAAAGGTGTGGGCCACACCTGTCGGGCAAGCGGTGATGGCGACGATTTTTGGAGCTTTCTGCGTGTTTTCAACTGCAGCCGTTGGCGCAGGTGCAACGTAGACCTCGGCCTCCTGCACGCCACGCTGCAACACCGCTTCTACATCTTGCAGGGCCTGGGCCGGGGTGCTCTGGAACACACGCTTGCCGATAAAACGCTGCATATCCAGCGGCGTGCTGCTGACCAGCAGCACCCACTCGGCTTCGTCGATGGTCGCCGCCGACAACTGACGCTCAGGGTGCTTGGGGTCGTGGACTTCAACGCTGGTGCTCCAGCCCTGACGCTGCGCCGCAGCATCAAGCAGGCGGGCACACAGCACGCTGGTCACCATGCCGTTGGGGCAGCCCGTCACAATGGCTAATTTCATGTGATTTCCTTTTATTCTTCTGTCAGGAGGCGAACGCGAACGCCACTTTCGAGCGTCGCCAATCGCGCCGCATCGCTGATACCAAATCCAATCTGGGTAACGGCCATTGCCGCAATGGCCGTGGCGGTGCGCAGGGTCTGCTCGGGGCTATGGCCGCTGAGCAAACCGTGGACCATGCCCGCCAGCAGCGAGTCGCCTGCACCCACCGTGCTGGCAACGCTGACCTTGGGCGGCAACGCCTGCAAGGCTGGTGCGCGGCTGAACCAGTTCACGCCTTCTGCACCGTGGGAAATAACGACATGCTCAACGCCCTGTGCCTGCAAGCGCGACGCCGCAGCAATCTGCGCAGCAAGGCTGCTGATATCGCTGCCCAGGGCATCACTGAGTTCTTCGGTGTTGGGCTTGATCAACCATGGCCCCGCTGCCAGCCCCTGTTTCAAGGCCTCGCCGCTGGTGTCCAGGATCACTTTCAGGCCCATGCCCTTAAGGCGCAGCAGCAGATTGTGCAGCCATTGCGGGCTGACGCCTCGGGGCAAGCTGCCGGCCACGATCACCGCGTCATGGCCGGGAGCAATGCGTTCAAGGGTATCGAGCAAGGTTTGCTGCGCCTGTGCGCCCACCTGCGGCCCCGGCCCGTTAAGGTCGGTGACGCGGCCATCGTCTTCGGCCAGCTTGATATTGCTGCGGGTTTCACCCGGCACGCGGACAAAGGCATCGACAAAGCCGCGACGCTTGAACAGGGCATCGAACGCTTGCGCATTGTCCTCGCCCAAAAAGCCGCTGACGGTCAGCGTGTGGCCCAGATCAGCCAGCACTTGGGCGACGTTCAGGCCCTTGCCGGCGGCGTGGGTCAGCATCTGCGGGCTGCGATTGACCTCGCCCGGCTCCAGATGACCAAGGCACACCGTCAAATCCAGTGCCGGGTTAAGGGTAACGGTCAGAATACGGGCCATCAGAGCGCCTCCACCAATGCACGCACGTCATCCGCGCTGCCAACGCTCAACGCCTCGGCGGCCAGGGTTTTCAGACGTTCCATGCTCAATTCGCGCACCCGCGCCTTGACCTCGGGGATGCTACGCGCCGAAACGCTCAGCTCGTCCACCCCAAGACCGACCAGTACCGGCACAGCCAGCGGGTCGGCCGCCAGTTCGCCGCATACGCCGACCCATTTGCCGTGGGCATGGGCGGCACGCACGGTGATGTCGATCAGTTGCAACACCGCCGGGTGCAGGCCGTCGGCCTGGGCCGACAAGGTCGGGTGACCACGGTCGATGGCCAGAGTGTACTGGGTCAGGTCGTTGGTGCCGACGCTGAAAAAGTCCACTTCCTTGGCCAGCACTGGCGCCAGCAAGGCGGCGGACGGGACTTCGATCATGATCCCCAATTGCAGGTCAGCCACCGGAATTTCCAGGCGCAGGCGCTCGGTCATGTCGCGTGCGGCACGCCATTCAGCAACACTGCCCACCATCGGGAACATGATGCGCAGCGGACGGTTGTCAGCCGAGCGCAGCAAGGCACGCAACTGGCTTTCCATGACTTGCGGACGTTGCAGGGTAAGACGAATGCCACGTACACCCAGAAACGGGTTTTCTTCTTTCTCGATCGGCCAGTACGGCAGCGGTTTATCGCCGCCCACGTCCAGCGTGCGCACCACCAGCGGGCGACCGGCCAGACCATCGAGGACTCGACGGTATTCGGCTTCCTGAGTCGCCTCGTCCGGCACTTGCGAATGGGCCATGAAAATCAGTTCGGTGCGCAGCAGGCCAATGCCTTCGGCACCCTGCTCCACTGCCGTGGCGACGCCTTTGCTTTCGCCGATATTGGCAAATACCTCAACCGCGTGGCCATCCCGGGTCACGGCCAGCTCGTGGCGCTGGGCAGAGGCTGCCAGCAGACGCTGCTCACGGCTGTCGCGCTCTTGCGTGGCGCGCTGCAAGGCATCTGCGTCAGGGGACACATGCAGACGACCGCGCTGACCATCGATCAACAACTCCGTGCCCGGAGCCAGCAACAGCACGGCTTCGCCCGCGCCGACCAGGGCCGGAATGCCCAGCGCGCGGGCGACAATCGCGCTATGCGCCGTCGCACCGCCACGGGCAGTCAGGATGCCCGCCACGCGTGCCGGATCAAGGCGTGCCACATCCGAAGGGCCGACCTCATCCATCACTAGCACATAAGGCTCATCAGGCTCGGCCGGGGTTTCGACACCACACAACTGGGCCAGCACACGGCGGCCAATATCCCGCAGGTCGGCTGCCCGCTCGGCCAGCAGCGCATCCTGCAAGGACTCCTGCTGACGCGCAGCGGCCTCGATCACCGACATCCACGCCGCTTCAGCGCTTTCACCCTGCTTGAGCCGCGAATCCACTTCATCGGTCAGCTCCGGATCATCGAGCATTTCCTGGTGGGTGATGAAAATCTCGCGAATGGCCTTGGACTGGCTACGCGTAATCAGGCCTTCAATGTCCTTGCGCACTTCGCTCAGGGCTTTTTGCAGGCGCTCTCGCTCGACCACGGAAGACTCGCCACGCAGCGGGTAATCGAACGTTTGCAACACCTGTATATGAGCCGGGCCGATGGCAATGCCGGGCGAGGCGGCAATCGCCTGCACCGTGCTGCCAGCCGCAGGAGCGGTGAGTACCGTGGCAATGTCGGCCACCGCTGGCACGGTGTCGGCTAACGCCGGCAACGGCTCGACTTCTTCGCCCAGGCCGGCCTCGACCGCAGCCAGTAGGGCAGGCAGCGCATCATTGGCGATGTTCGGCTCGGCAACAAATTCCAGCACCTGACCGCGACGCGCGCCCAGGCTCAGCAGTTTGCTCAGGCTCTTGGCCGAGACGGCCGAATCCTGGCCATCGACGATCCGCACGCGAATTTCGCCGTCGAAACTTTTTGCCAGCTGCGCCAGTACCTTGGCCGGCCGCGCATGCAGACCGTGGGCGTTGGCCAGGGGAATACGGGCACTTGGCCAGTCAGCAGGCAGCTCACCGCCCAGCACTTCCAGTACCGCGCGACGGCTGGTGGCACTGCCCAGCTCATGGCCGCGACCGGCAATCAGCAGCGCGCACAAACGCTCCAGCAAGGCCTGATGCGCTTCGCCCAGGCTGGCCAGGCAAAACAGGCCGCTCAGCGGCTGGCCCAGATAACGCATCGGTTTGTCCGGGGTCACAAACGCCAGACCCGGACGCTTGACGGTTTGCTCGCTGTGCAGCCACCACAGGCCATCACCCAGCGGCAACGCATCGACTTGTTGCAACACGGCAGCAAAGCCATTGCTCACGCAATCGGCCTGGCGCAACAGACGTGCGCCGCGCCATACCAGCTCTTCAAAATCGTCGGCAGAAACGCCCAGGCCAATCATCTGCGCATCCAGCGCCAGCTCCTGCGGGGCGCCCTGCAGCAATTTGAGCAAAGCCTCGGCAGAGCTCGCGCGGCGCAGGGCCTCGCCCAGATCGGTTTCGCCCAGGGCACGGGTCAGCAGTTGCAGCAAGCGCAAATGTTCGTCGGACTTGGCCGCAATACCAATCGCCAGATACACCATCTGGCCATCGCCCCAATCCACCCCTTCGGGGAACTGCAGCAAACGCACGCCCGTGGTAAATACCAGCTCGCGGGTTTCAGGAGTGCCGTGGGGGATGGCGATGCCCTGGCCCAGAAAGGTCGAGCCCTGAGCCTCACGCGCTTGCAAGCCGCTCAGATAACCTTCGGCCACCAGGCCGTCGGCAACCAGTTTATCGGCAAGCAATTGCAGCGCCGCAGACTTGTCCACAGCCGTCTGGCCCATGGATATCTGCTCTATGGTGAGCTCAAGCATGCATTCTCCTTTCCGGCGCTCAATGGCACCCGGTATTGTTTTGAATTAAGTCAGCTTAGGTCGCTCATCCCGGACTGCGTCAGTTGAAGGCGTGGCAAGCACATCACTACCGGGATCAGGGCCTTTAAATACGAAGGCTGAAACGTTTAATCAAGAATACCCGGCACGTTACTGCATAATTGCCCGCGCTTGAAGTCCAACGTGTCGTATTGCCTGGCGGCAGCGGGCAGATGTCGCAAATAAATACAGCACACCCATGGCAGACGATGGTCGGCTGCCTTTATCGGTTAGGATTGGCCAGAATGTCGACATGTACTACAAAAAATAAGGAATTTTCGGCGTGAAACTCAGTGATATCGCTCAATTGGCAGGTGTTTCCGTAACGACTGCCAGCTATGTCATCAATGGAAAAGCCGAACAGCAGCGCATCAGCAGCAGCACGGTCGAGCGCGTACGTGCGGTGGTTGAGGAGCACGGCTTTACGCCCAACCCGCAGGCAGCCGGGCTGCGCAGCCGACATACGCGCACCTTGGGGTTTATCCTGCCGGATCTGGAAAACCCCAGTTATGCGCGCCTGGCCAAGCAGCTTGAACAAGGTGCCCGTGCCCGCGGCTATCAGCTGCTGATCGCCAGCTCCGACGATGCGCCCGACAGCGAGCGCCAATTGCTCAAGCTGTTCCGCGCCCGTCGCTGCGATGCCCTGTTCGTGGCCAGTTGCTTGCCTGCAGACGATGACAGCTACCGCCAGTTGCAAGACCTGGGCATGCCGATCATTGCCATTGACCGGACCCTGGAGCCGGAGCGTTTTTGCTCGGTCATCAGTGACGACTGCGAAGCCAGCCTGCAACTGACCCGCAGCCTGCTGCAGCCATTGCCGCGCCAGATTGTATTGATTGGTGCGCGCCCTGAACTGAGCGTCAGCCAGGCCCGTGAAGCGGGCTTCAAACAAGCGGTTGAAGGGTTCAAGGGCGAAGTCCTGATCGAACACGGCAGCGCATTCAGCCGCGAATGCGGGCGACGCATCATTGATGATCTGCTGGCACGCCAGGGTCACTTCCCCGAGGCCTTGATCACCACCTCCTATGTACTGCTGCAGGGTATGTTCGACGCGTTGCTGGAGCACCCGACCCAGCGCCCGCCATTGCGCCTGGCCACCTTTGGTGACACACAGTTGCTGGATTTCCTGCCGCTGCCTGTCAATGCAATGGGCCAGCAACACAAGCTGATCGCCGAAACAGCCCTTAACCTGGCATTGGCAGCGATTGAAGAGCAGATCTACGTGCCCGGCATCCATGCCATTGCCCGTAACTTCAAACAGCGCATCCATCAGGCCTGAGTATGCAACTGATCGACACCCACACCCACCTCGACTTCCCGGACTTTGACGCCGACCGCTCGCAACTACTGGCAGGCAGCCGGGCGCTGGGAGTTGAGAAGATGGTGGTGCTGGGGGTCTATCAGAGCAATTGGCAGCGCGTGTGGGATCTGGTCCAAACCGACAGCCAGCTATATGCCGCGTTTGGCCTGCACCCGGTGTACCTCAACGAGCATTGCCCGGCGCATGTGCTGGAACTGGAGCAATGGTTGAGCCGCCTGGCAGGGCACCCGCAGGTGTGTGCCGTGGGTGAGATCGGCCTGGACTACTTTCTGCCCGAGCTTGACCGCGAGGGCCAGCAACAGTTGTTCGACGCACAATTGCAATTGGCTGCTGATTTCAAGCTGCCCGCCCTGCTCCATGTTCGACGCAGCCACGCGCAGGTGATTGCCACCCTCAAGCGCTTCAAGCTACAGCGCGGCGGGATTGTGCATGCATTTGCCGGCAGTCGAGAGGAAGCCCGCGAATATATAAAGCTGGGTTTCAAGTTGGGCCTGGGGGGCGCCGCGACCTGGCCACAGGCCTTGCGTCTGCGCAAAGTGATCGCCGACCTGCCACTGGACGCCATAGTGCTGGAAACCGACTCCCCCGACATGGCCCCGGCCATGTACCCCAACCAGCGCAACAGCCCGCAACACCTGCCCGATATTTGCCGGGCGCTGGCCGAGCTAATGGGCATCAGCCCCGAGCAATTGGCAAAGGCGACAACAGCCAATGCCTGCGAAGTCTTTGGCTGGCCCCAGACCTGTAGCCGCTGACGAGCCGTGCGAGGCTGCGTTCGGCTGCGCAGCAGTCGTAAAACCATGCCACCCCGGTGATTCGGTCATACCGCGTTTACAGGGTTTGCGACCGCTTCGCGCTCGAACGCAGCCTCGCACGGCTCGTCAGCGGCTACAGAACATCCACAGGGATCGTTTGCTATCAGAGCAACAACGCCCACACCGCGAAGCACGCATACCAAAGCACCGCCGCCCGCAACAGCAAAGCCCACAGGGTGTCGAGGCTGCTCACGCCCTCAGGCCCGACCTGGGGTGCAGGAATTTCTGCGGCCGCACAACCGGCCTTGTTGATCAACTGTGCAGCGCTGATGTCCCAGCTCAGCAACTCATGCAACATCACCCGGCTGACCGCCGCAAAATTACCCACCAGGGCAAAACTCGCCGCCAGCAACCGCACCGGCAACCAGTCAAAGGCATGGCGCAATTGCCCGGCACGTTCAACCAGCGCCGGGTTCTGGCTGTGCTCCTGCGCCAGGGCCAGCAGGCGATAGCTCAAGATCGCCACCGGCCCCAGCAGGAAGTACCAGAAAATCACCGCAAAGAAGCTTTGGTAGGCCTGCCACAACAAATGCCCCTGAACGTTCTCCAGCAATTGCTCGCCGCTGTCCGCTTTTATGCTCAGGTCACGCTCGGCAACATGGGCTGCGGCCTGCAAATCACCACGACGCCAGGCATCACGAAACGGCCCAAGTCCACCCAGCAAATCTCCACGGCCCAGGCTGTAGATCACCACCAGCAGATGGATCGGCAATGCCAGCAGGCCATAAGCCACCGGATGCAGTACGACCAGCAGCAAACCCAGCACTGCCGCAGGCAAGGCAATCAGGATAAACAGCACCCACCATGGCTTGCTGCCAAGCCTTGGGCTGGTTTCAAGCTTGTGCAGCTCGCGCAACCAGCCGCCATCACGCTGCAGACGCTGACGCAACCCCGAGAATTTCTCGACCAGAATCGCCAGCAGTAACACCACAAAACTCATTGCTTCTCTCCTGTGTGCTGCAACGCGCTGCGAAAACGCATCCAGTCAAAAGCCGGCCCCGGGTCCGTCTTGCGCCCTGGCGCCACGTCGCTATGGCCACAGATCCTGTGCCGGGTAATCGCAGGGAATTGTATCTGCAACTGCCGGCTCAAGGCTGTCAGGGCCTGATATTGGGCATCCGTAAAAGGCAGCTCATCGGTGCCCTCAAGCTCAATGCCCAGAGAAAAATCATTACAGGCCTCACGTCCTTCGAAGGTCGAAACGCCAGCATGCCATGCGCGATCAAAACAGGAGACAAACTGGGTAACCGTGCCGTCACGCTCGATCAGAAAATGTGCACTCACGCGCAGGGCACTGATGCCTTCAAAAAAAGGATGTTCTGTGACGTCCAGTCGATTCTGGAAGAACGCCTGAACCTTGCCGGTGGCGAACTGCCCCGGCGGCAAGCTGATGTTGTGAATGATCAGCAGGGAGATTTCATCGCCCGGGCGCGCATTGAAGTTGGGTGACGGGCAATGGCGCACGCCTTGAAACCAGCCGCTCGCGGGGTCCATTTGCATACAGGCTCCTTCAACAGGCAAAACCAAAGGCCCAGTATGCCGCGATGTGCGCATCGATGGGGAGCAATCTGCGCTCTGCGCGATTACTCCCCGCCAGCCTGACGCAAACTGTCTATCACCGACTCCAGCGCCCGATCGATCAACAGGCGGTCATCGACCAGCAGGATAGTGCCATTGCGCAGTTGCACGATTAAATCGTTGCGGCTCTTTTCCAGTACCTTGGCCCCGATACGGTTTACAAAAATATGCGTTCCGTCCGGCTCCAGAATCGTAATCAGCTTGCAACGCAGGCGCGTGCTGTCCTCTTCCTGCAACTCGATCCAGCTGCCAATACGTAACTGGCTGACCAACAGCAAGCCCAGATGCCCCTGTTCGTCGAGTGCAGGCAATGGCCAGGGCTGTACCGGATCGGGTTGCTGCGCCAAACGGCGGCTCGCCTGCTCGGCGTCGCGGGTGCGTTGTTCAAGCAACTCGGCGCGACTGCGCTCACCGCGGGTAAATATCGAAAAGTCATGCAACAAGGATTCAAGCAACGCCGGGTTATTGCCCGCATAGCGGGTCAACTGCAGCACTACATGCTCGACCTTGCGATAGAGCGGGTCGTTGCGGCTATCGGTACAGGCATCCCAACCGATGGCAGCATCGGCCATCACGTTGAGCAGGCGTCGGGCCGGGTGGCTGTCACAGCTGAAAAAATTCTGATCGCATTGGGCGATCTGCAGCATCGGCTCACGCAGAAGCGCCAGCAAATTGCGCAACGGTTGCGAGAGATTGCTGTCATCGCGGATGTACTCAAATATAAGCCCCACCAGCTTGCTCGCGTCTTCGCTGGCCTCCGGCAATGCTTGCGCATGGACGCCCACTTTGGCGGCGCAGCACGAAGCCCGGTCAGACAGATCAGGCAGCACCCCCGTGGCGATCAATAGCTGGTTGGCATCGGCGTACAGTTGCCCGGTCTGGTCAAGCAGGTACTTTTCGAACAAGCGCATCATGATCAGCTTGACCTTGATATCCATGCCCCGGTCGCGCTTGGCCTGCAAAAAATACTCACATAGCATCGCCGGGCCCAGCGGGTTGTTGTGCTCATCCAGCGGCACACAGCTGAGGGTATTGAGGCGCGTGCTCAACTGGCACAAGGCCAACTGGCTGCGGGTCAGCACCCGCGTCACCATCGCATGAGTGACTTGAGTGCGCTCAAGATCATTGGCCATCAACGAGAACACCGCTTGCACCGGAGCAATTCCCGGCAGGGCTGGCTCACTCACATCGGGCTGGGTCAGCCGGACAAAGGCTTCAAACAGACGTTCAAGAAACCCGCGCTCAATGCTTTTGCGTTTAAGCCGCACATCACGCATGGCCTCAAAAAAAAGACTTTGCTCGGTATTGTTCTGCGCCTTGTCTGCCATTTTGAAGAGGGTGGCGTCAGCGTTTTCAAACAGCACCTGCAGATCGTTTCTGAGCTGCTGGGCAGCCTTGTCATGAACCTGCAGCAGGATCACAGGCAGGCGGGCAAGCGGCGAGTGCATCGCCAACTCCGTGGCGGTCCTGTGCGCAGGCCCCACTTTCCCGTCATTTTGCATCCTGGCCTCCCTGAAGGGTTTCTTCGCTTGCCAGTGAACGCGCGTGGTCAGAGCCATTTTTGCCGCTCACTAACAGAAACCAGCGAGTGCATTGGGCACCGGCCGGTAAATCGAAATTTAGGGCAATGGCATCACGTCAAAGCTATGGCGCCAATTGCAAGGCGGATTATCTTGTAAAAGATGGCGCTTGTACCAGCGGACTCTTCATTTGAATGAATGCAGGTGCAAATTAATGCTCAAAGTGCCGAAAACAGCACATTGCAGGTATTTGCATGTGACTCTTCGCACACCTTGGGTTCACCGGTGGCATGCCCCTATAATCGGCGCACTTTGTTTGTGGAGCTCGTTATGCCGAATTTACGCTTGGCCGACCTCACTGCCGAAATCGAAGCCAACGTACGCCGTGCGTTAGCCGAAGACATTGGCAGCGGCGATATCACTGCACGGCTGATCCCGGCCGAGCGCCTGGCCAAAGCCACGATCATTACCCGTGAAGCGGCTGTGATCAGCGGTACAGCCTGGGTCGACACTGTGTTTCGCCAGCTTGATCCACGGGTTGCCGTGCATTGGCAGGTCGCCGATGGCGAGCGCGTGAGCCCCAACCAGGTACTGTTCCACCTTGAAGGCCCGGCCCGCTCGCTGCTCAGCGGTGAACGTAGCGCGCTGAACTTTCTGCAAATGCTGTCAGGCGTCGCCACCCATGCCCAGCACCTCGCGGATCAGGTGGCCGACACTCAGGTCAAACTGCTGGACACCCGCAAAACCCTGCCGGGTTTGCGTATGGCGCAGAAATACGCGGTGACCTGCGGTGGCTGCCACAATCACCGTATTGGCCTGTATGACGCATTCTTGATCAAGGAAAACCATATCGCGGCCTGCGGCGGTATCGCGCAAGCCATCAGTGCCGCGCACAAGATAGCCCCGGGCAAGCCGGTTGAAATCGAAGTGGAAAGCCTGCAAGAACTGAAAGAAGCGCTGGCAGCAGGCGCGGATATCATCATGCTCGACGAACTGAGCATGGAGGACATGCGCGAAGCGGTGCGCCTGAATGCGGGCAAGGCCATGCTGGAAGCCAGCGGCGGTATCAACGAGTCGACCTTGCGCCCGATCGCCGAAACCGGCGTGGACTACATCTCCATTGGCGCCATGACCAAGGATGTGAAGGCCGTGGATCTGTCGATGCGCTTGAGCCTCTAGCCAGAGCTGCAAGCTGCAAGGCGGAGTTACCGCACAGTTGCTGCTTGTAGCTTGAAACTTGTCGCTGCCTCCATCCCCAACAGCCATTGCTTGGCTGCCAGACCTCCGGCAAAACCGGTCAAGGTGCCATTGCTGCCAATCACCCGATGGCACGGGATGATGATCGGGATCGGATTGCGCCCGTTCGCCGCCCCCACTGCCCGAGACGCCTTGGGCCGATGGATCTGCTGTGAAATCTGGCCGTAACTGGTGGTCACCGCGTAGGGAATGGTGGTCAGGGCCTGCCATACCGACTGCTGAAAATCGGTGCCTAGCGGCTTGAGAAACAGGTCGAACGTCTGACGCTCACCCGCAAAATATTCCTCCAGCTGACGTCGAACTTCGGCGAGCTTTTGTGGCGAATGCACCCACCCATCCTGGGGTGCATGGGGCCGGCGATCCAGCTCGAAACGCACTTCGCGCAACCCTTCATCATCAGCGACCAGAAACAGCGGCCCAATCGGTGATGGCATTTGTTCGTAGTAAATCTGCGTCATGTTCACCCCTTGCGGGCAGTTGCCGAATCGGTAGCTGCGCGCCATAAATACATCACGGAATAGGCCCGCCACGGGCGCCAGCTTTCAGCCAGTGCCTGCAGCGCTTTAGTGCTTAACGGCTCACCCTGGGGGTTGGCTTCGCGGCGCAGAATCAGATCGGCAGCCGGGAACGCATCCGGGTGTTTGAGCACGCGCATGGCGATGTAATGTGCAGTCCATTCGCCAATGCCGGGCAATTGCACCCAACGCTCGATAAAACGTTCCAGGGGTTGCTCCACGGCGAAGTCGACGCGTCCCTGTGCAAGAGCGCGGGCTATGCCCTGAATCGTGTTGATCCGCGCCTGGGTAATGCCCATTTGCCCAAGATCAGCTTGCGCCAGCTGCTCGGGGCCGGGAAACAGCCGATCCAGCCCCGAGCCCTTGTCGGCTTCAATGGCAATGCCATGACGCTGCACGATTCGACTGGCCAGGGTGCGTGCTGCAGCCACACTGACTTGCTGCCCCAGTACGGCCCGCACCGCCACTTCAAAACCGTCCCAGCCACCCGGCAAGCGCAGCCCCGGATAACGCCCGATCACAGGTGCCAGCAGCGAACTGGCGCTCAAGGTACGGGCGATAGCCAGCGGGTCGGCATCCAGATCGAACATGCGCCGGATCCGCGTGACCACCGCCAGCATCTGCCCCGGCGGCACATTGCGCAGTTCCAGTTGCAATGCATGTTGCTCACCTGGCCAGGCACTGACCCTCAGCCAGCCGGGGGCATCCGCACTGCCAAACACTCGCTGATAACTGTGCTCATCGACCTGTTCGATACCGGGCAAGGCCCGGGTCTGCAAAAATCCCAGCAAGGCCGCGAAGTCATAAGGCGGGCGATACCCCAAGCGCAACACCAGCGCCTTGTCTTCCCGGGCTTTAGGGCTGCGCCTGAAGGCACGGGGTTCAGCATGATTGGCTTCGGCAAAGGCCGCATTGAAACGACGCAGGCTACCAAAGCCGGACGCCATTGCCACCTCAGTGATCGACAGGTCGGTTTCGGTCAACAGTTGCTTGGCAAACAGCAGACGCTGGGTGGAATGCACGGCCATCGGCGGCGCCCCCAGATACTGAACAAACAGGCGGCGCAATTGCCGCGTACCGATATTCAAGCGCTCGGCCAACCCTTCCAGGGAGTGCTCGGCCAGGTAACCCTCGTTAATAAGCTTCAAGGCTCGCGACACCAGATGCTCGCCCTGCAGCCAAAACTGATTGCCCGGTGCCAGCTCGGGCCGACAACGCAAACAGGGGCGAAAGCCTTGGGCCTGAGCCGCTGCTGCGCTGGGGTAATAGACCACGTTTTCGGCTTTTGGCGCACGGGCCGGGCACACGGGACGGCAGTAGATCCGGGTGCTGAGCACGGCAGTAAAAAACACCCCGTCAAATCGCGCATCGCGGCTCAGGCGAGCGATTTCGCAGGCTGCGGTGCTGGGTGTGGACAGGCTGTTATCTGGGGTCATGGGCCGCAGAATAGCATCGCGCTTTGGCCGATTCTCGCCATTTTCGGACGTCAATGTGCCTGGCGCTGCGCCAGAACCGAAAAAAACCACCCGGCATTGACCGGATGGCTTTAGAAATGGTGCCGGAGACAGGAATCGAACCTGCGACCTTCGCGTTACGAGTGCGCTGCTCTACCGACTGAGCTACACCGGCGGTACCTTTAAAACTAGCACCGCAGGCAAAACCCGGCAATTGCCCCATGCGTGCCATTTGGGGAGCGAGCCTGATCACGAAAGTCGTTAGCTCATCGCGATGCTCTCAAGTCTCTGGCGAGCAGGCTCCACACACTCGGCATTGCAACAACTACTGGCTATTTGCAAGCACCGCTGGCCAGGCAAGTGCCGTTTTGCGTCCAGATCAGGGTGCTACCCGAATTGCCCGGGGTAGGCACCAATACGCTGACCCAACCGCCTGCTGCCTGGGTCCCCGCCATGGTAATCACACCATCGACCACCGTCATGCCCGCTGCCAGGTTTTCCGTGGCTTCGGCCGGCCCCGGGATGCCATTGGTGCCCGCATCACAGGCCATCAGGTCATTGGTCTGGCTGTAACACAGGGCGACAGCTGTCTTGTAAGTGTTGCTGATGGTGTTCACCTCGGCAAAACGGGTCTTCATCACATGGTCGTGGTAGGCCGGAAATGCGAACGAAGCAATCAGACCGATGATTGCAACCACAATCATCAGTTCGATCAGGGTGAAGCCTTGTTGTTGTTTCACATGAAGTCTCCTGAAAAGGGGCACCCACTGGTGCCAGGCAGTGCTGTGCAGGCAAAAAAGTGCGCACAGGCTATCAAGGTTAGTGGGCTGTTGCTCCACAACTGCATCGCTGACACTTTTGGTCACTCTCAACTTGCCGGGCCAAGGTTCGGTGCATCTAGTCTTTGGGCTTACAGCACAGCCGGGCGCGTAGCGCTCCAAGGATCGATGCATGGCAACACAGGCCGTTAAAAACAACCTTTACCGGTGGGAGGGTACCGATCGAAATGGCATTAAAACCTGCGGGCGAATCACGGCTGACAACCACGCCATGATTCGGGTCCAACTACGCCGCCAAGGTATTACCGTTAGTAAAATCCGCCGCCATTGCGGTCACACATTCAATGCGGGCAAATCTGTCACGGCACTGGATATCACCCTGTTCACCCGCCAGCTGGCGACCCTGATCAGCGCGGGTATTGCCTTGCAGCAAGCTCTGGAGGTTATCGCCAACGGTTTCGAGGGCCGTGCCATGCGCCAGCAGGTCTCGGAACTCCAACAGGACATCGGCGCAGGCACCAGTCTGTCGGCGGCGCTGCGCAAAAAACCGGCATATTTCGATCCGCTGTTTTGCAGCCTCGTCGAAGCTGGCGAGCTGGCCGGGGCTCTGGACGTATTGCTGCAACGGGTGGCGACCTACAGGGAAAAGACCGCCGCTCTGAAAAAGAAAATCAAAAAAGCCATGACCTACCCCAGCGCCGTCCTCGTAGTGGCGCTAGTGGTGTGCGGCATTTTGTTGATCGAAGTGGTGCCGCAGTTCCAGGGCGTTTTCCGCTCATTCGACGCGCAACTGCCTGTGCTTACCTTATGGGTGATCAGCTTGTCTGATGGCCTCCAGGCAAATGGCCTGTGGCTGCTGTTATTTTGCGGCATTACCCTTGCCGGTCTTCGCCATCGCTACAAACACTGCGCAACCTGGCGCCAGCGCATTGATCGCTGGCTGCTAAAGCTGCCCGTCATGGGCAATCTGCTACATATGTCAGCCATGGCCCGCTTTGCCCGCACGCTATCAACGACCCTGGCTGCCGGAGTGCCATTGCTCGAAGCACTGAACTCCGTAGCCAGCGCCACTGGCAATAGCCTGTACAAAGACGCAGTGCTACGGTTGAAAAAGCAGGTTGCAACGGGTAGCCAGATCCATGTGGCCATGGCCGCTGCCGGAGTATTCCCGGGCATGGCAATTCAGATGACAGCAATTGGCGAAGAATCCGGCACATTGGACTGCATGCTTGAGCAGGTTGCCACCTATTATGAAAGCGAGGTCGACACACTGGTCGACAACCTGACAACGTTGCTGGAGCCGATAATCATGGTGGTACTTGGAGTCATGGTTGGCGGACTGGTCATCGCCATGTACTTGCCGATATTCAACCTGGGCCGGGTAATCTGAGCATGATTGACTTGCTGAACCGTCACCCCGACGCTTTTATCGTCTGCGCCCTGATACTCGGCTTGCTGGCAGGCAGTTTTATAAGTGTGCTGGCGTGGCGCTTGCCCAAAATGCTTGAACAGGACTGGCAGGCCCAGGCCCGCGATGTGCTGGACTTGCCCGAGCTGACCAAGGGCCCTGTGTATAACTTGCTGCACCCGCGCTCCCACTGCCCCAATTGCCGACATTCGTTGCGCGCCCGGGAAACCATTCCGCTACTGAGCTACCTGTTTTTGCGTGGCAAGTGCTCGCACTGCAAAAGTGCTATTGGCCTGCGCTACCCCCTGACGGAGCTGACCTGCGCGGCATTATCGGCTTTTGTCGCCTGGCATTTTGGTTTTGGCGCCCAGGCGTGCTGGATGCTTCTGCTGACCTGGGGGTTATTCGCTATTTGCCTGATCGATACCGAGCATCAAATCGTGCCTGACTTCCTGGTTTTTCCTCTGCTCTGGCTGGGCTTGTTGCTCAACAGCTTCTCCCTGTTCACCACTCTGGAGCAGGCCGTATGGGGCGCGGCGCTGGGTTATGCAAGCCTGTGGTCGGTGTTCTGGATGTTCAAACTGATCACCGGCAAGGACGGTATGGGCTACGGCGACTTCAAGCTACTGGCCGTGCTCGGGGCCTGGGGCGGGGTTGCGGTTTTGCCGCTGACCATCCTCCTGTCTTCACTGCTGGGGGCCGCTGCAGGGGTTGGGCTTTTGGCCTTACGGCGGGCCAGAACCAGCACGCCGATCCCCTTTGCACCGTATCTGGCAATTGCCGGCTGGATTGCATTGCTCTGGGGTGGTCAAATAACCGGCCTCTATTGGCAGATTTCGGTTTGACGTGATGACTCCACCCTCCAAACCCTGGATTCTCGGGCTTACCGGCGGTATCGGCAGTGGCAAAAGTGCCGCTGCCGAGCACTTTGCCGCGCTGGGCATACATGTGGTGGACGCCGATCATGCGGCGCGCTGGGTCGTTGAGCCGGGGCGCCCGGCGCTGGCCAGAATTGCCGAACACTTTGGCGCGCAGGTGCTGCAAGCCAACGGGCAACTCAATCGCGGCGCATTGCGCCACCTGATTTTTACCGACCCCGAGCAACGACGCTGGCTTGAGGCACTGCTGCACCCGCTGATTCGTGAAGAGATCGCGAACAATCTGGCGCAGGCACAATCGCCTTACGCCATTCTGGTTTCGCCGCTGCTGATCGAGTCCGGCCAGTACACCACAACCCAACGTGTACTGGTGATCGATGCACCACAAGCATTGCAGATGCAGCGCACCCTGCTGCGCGACAACACCAGCGAAGAGCAAGTCCAGGCCATTCTCAAGGCACAGGCCAGCCGCGAAGACCGCCTTCTCCACGCTGACGATGTGCTGGTCAATGACAAGGATCTGAAGACGCTGCAGACTGAAGTCGAGCGCCTGCATCACTTTTATTTAACTTTACGTGGAGGCCAACCATGACCAAACCCATGACCATCGACTGCCCTACCTGTGGCACAGCCGTGCAATGGGATACCACCAATGCTTTTCGCCCGTTCTGCTCGGACCGCTGCAAACTGATCGACCTGGGGGCCTGGGCCAGCGAGGAACACAAGATTCCGGTCAGCCCAGATGCTGAAGATGATCTGTTCTCGGAAGACCTGAGCGAACGCCTGCACTGACAAGCTTTCGTAGTCGCTGCCGAGGCACGAAGGCTGCGAGCTCTTTATGCTGATACCGGAGCAAAAGAGCTCGCAGCCTTCGTGCCTCGGCAGCGACTACAGGTCTTTGTTTTCATCCTTCCATGGCGCCGCCAGGTAGCGAGTGCGGTTAAAGGTCTCAAGCCACTCCGGGCAGAACACCACAAGTGCCGTAACCAGCATCCCGTTGATAAACGCTTCGGGAAAGATGATCAGCCACAGATAGCCGACAAAGTCCTCCAGCCAGAACGGCATGACGAACAACCCGTCCAGCCACAACACACCCAGCACCGCCCCTACGCACAGCAACGCCGCCAATGCTGCGGCAAAAAAACCCGAACAAAAGATATAGATAAAGGGATTACGCGGCTGCGCCCGTTCGACCATGCGCGCACAACCTTCGGTCACGGCGATTGGCAACAAAATCAGCAACACGCCATTGACGCCCATGGCGGTCAGATCCTGACGACCCAACAACACCAGCCCGGCTTGCGCCAGAAGTGCACCGACCACCGCCAGCGGCCAGTCGAGCAGCAACGTGACCACCGTCAGGCCTATAAAGTGATACGACACCCCACCTTCAAAGTCGCGCCGTACCAGCCACAGCAAAAACAGCCCGAATACCGTGCCAAACAACAGGTGCTGGCGACGCGTGTCGCTAAACAGTTCAACCCAGGGCGCGCGCCAGATGGCCCACAGCACAACGGGAACATAGATCAGCCAGCCGATCACCAGCGTTTGTGTGGATAACACCTGGGTACTTATCATCTGCCTTGCCCTGCCTGTTTAAAACACACCGCTCAACCCTCCCTGTTGAATGCGCCAGAGTCTACACCCGGACTTTCAGTAACACCTGTTTCAAGGCTAAGCTGCGTGCATGGACGACTCAGATTATTTACGCCTGCTCACCATCCAGGCCGAGCAAGCCAATGCCTTTTTATCCAATGCCCGCAAATGGGAGCGTGAGCGTTGGGTCTGCCAGCGCCTGCTGCAAGGCCTGAATATCCCCTACCACAGTGAAGATTTCCTGCAGGCGGGTCAGGAACCTCCCGACGTGCTGTTCGGCGATGCACGCTTTGAAGTGTTCTTTGTGCTCGATGAAGGCCGACGCCTGAACGATGAATGGCGCGCAGAACTGCAGCGCAGGCGCAGTGCCTATTCCCTGAGCCAGCTGGTCCGTCGTGAAGCGCGGCCCAAACGGATCCCGGCGAGCAAGCTGTTGCAGCGCCTGGGCCCCACCCTGCATAAAAAAGCCACCAACTACAAAGAACGCGATATCGACTTGGGGCAGCTGGATATCATTGCGTTTTCCAGCCTCAAGCGCGAGGTACTGGACCTTAACAGCCACTTTCCACCGCCGACTGAATATCTGCGCCAGGGCTGGCGTTCGCTGTCGCTGGTAGGCCCGACCTTTGCCAGGGTGCTGTTTGCACAACCCGATGCACCGGACTTTTTACGCAACAACCTGGGGCGCAGCATTATTTTTGATGTGGGCATCAGCCTGTGAGCCCGCTGCAGGCGCTTATTGCCGATGTGCCACAAACCGGCCGCGTGTGCTGGATCGGCGTGCGCCCCGAGTCCCGGGCAGACATGCTCGAACTCGAAGCGGTTGAAGCCCGCCGCGAAGCCGGACTGACCGGCGATCATGCCCGGCCCGGCGCCCGCAATGCCCGCCAGGTGACACTGATACAATGGGAACATCTGGCTGTTATCAGCTCGCTGCTGGGGCGCACGGTGAATCAACCGATCTTGGCGCAGGATTTGCGGCGCAATCTGGTGGTCAGCGGGATTAACCTGTTCAGCCTCAAAGGCCGGCGCTTCAGAGTTGGCCAGGCCATCCTCGAAACCACGGGCTGGTGTCAGCCTTGCGCGCGACTGGAACAACGCCTGGGCCCGGGGACTTTTCAGGCGGTACGTGGCCATGGCGGGATCACGGCCCGGGTAATCGAAAGCGGGATCATTCGTCTAAACGACGAACTGCGGGTCGAGCCATTGGGGCCGCACGGCTATGCTTCTTTTCATCCCGGTTGATCAATGCTGTAGCTTTTACACACCCTGCAACGTCTATTTGACGAGGCCAAAAATATGCCCAGCCGTCTGAACCCCGATGATCTGAAGCGTGTCGAAGAGTACCTTCAACTGCCGCAAAACCAGGTTGAGCGCCGGCCATTCAGGCCCTGGCTGCTCCTTGGGGTGGTGGTGATCGCGGTAATCGGCATGGGCCTTTTGAGCCGCCTCCTGAGTTACCTGGCGCTATGAGCTGCATTGCGCTCGCCCAAGTGCGCTCAGGCACAGAATTCTTTTCAAGCCTTGTGAGTGATACCCATGACCCATCGTATTGTTATCGTCGGAGGCGGCGCCGGCGGCCTGGAGTTGGCGACCCGCCTGGGCAAGACTCTGGGCAAGCGCGGCAAGGCCAGCGTCACGCTGGTCGATGCCAACCTGACCCACATCTGGAAACCGCTGCTGCATGAAGTCGCCGCCGGTTCGCTGAACTCATCGGAAGACGAGCTCAACTACGTCGCCCAGGCCAAATGGAATCACTTTCAATTCCAGCTGGGGCGCATGAGCGGGCTGGATCGTGAACTGAAAAAGATCTCATTGTCGGCAACCCTCGACGAAAACGGCGAGGAACTGGTGCCTGCCCGCGAGTTGGGTTACGACACCCTGGTGATCGCGGTGGGCAGTACCACCAATGACTTCGGCACCAAAGGCGCGGCCGAACACTGCCTGTTCCTCGATACCCGCAAGCAGGCCGAGAAATTTCATCAGCAACTGCTCAATCACTACCTGCGTGCCCACGCTGGGCAAAGTGATACGCTCGAACAGATCAGCGTGGCCATTGTCGGCGCAGGCGCAACTGGAGTCGAGCTGGCTGCCGAACTGCACAATGCCGCCCACGAACTGGCAGCGTACGGCCTGGACCGGATCAAGCCGGAAAACATGCATATCACCCTGATCGAAGCGGGCCCACGGGTATTGCCTGCCCTGCCGGACCGTATCGGCGGGCCTGTGCATAAAACCCTGGAAAAACTCGGAGTCACGGTGCTGACCAACTCCGCCGTCAGCGAAGTCACAGCTGACAGTTTGATAACCAAAGATGGTCAGGTGATTCCTGCAAGTTTGAAGGTTTGGGCTGCGGGCATTCGTGCTCCAGGTTTCTTGCAGGAAATTGCCGGGCTGGAAACCAACCGCATCAACCAGTTGGTGGTACGCCCTACCCTGCAAACCACCCGTGACGACAATATCTTTGCCTTCGGCGATTGTGCGGCCTGCCCGCAACCTGGCACCGACAAGCTGGTGCCGCCTCGCGCCCAGGCCGCTCACCAGCAGGCGTCGTTGCTGGCCAAGTCGCTGAAATTGCGTATTGAAGGTAAAAATCAGCTGCCGGACTACACCTACCGCGATTACGGCTCGCTGATTTCCCTGTCGAGTTTTTCGGCTGTGGGTAACTTGATGGGCAGCCTGATGGGTACCGTAATGCTGGAAGGCTGGTTGGCGCGCATGTTTTACATCTCGCTGTACCGCATGCACCAAATGGCGCTGTACGGCACCTTCCGCACCTTGATGCTGATGCTGGGCAGCAGAATCGGACGCGGCACCGAGCCGCGCCTGAAACTGCACTAAGTGCGACTACTGGGGCGCGTAATCAGCGCCCTGCGTGATTACCCGCCTCGGCTTCACGGCCTTTAAAGCCGTGGGGCTGATGCTCGTCAAAGAATTGCACCGCGCGCACAAAGTCCTCCAACAACAGCTTGGCCATGTCGATCGACATGCCCTGCTTCACCAGAATCCGCTGCACCACTACATTCTCGACGTTCGCCGGCAAGCTGTAGGCTGGCACCAGCCAGCCACGCGTGCGCAACCGGTCTGCCAGGTCATAGAGCGAGTAAGAGGTTTTCGCCCCCGGTTTCAAACGCCAGGTCAACGCCGGAATCCCCAACTGCGGGTCACCGTTATAGAGCATCTCGAACGGTCCGACTTTGACCAGTTCAGCCGCGAGAAACTGCGCCGTCTGGTAACAGGCTGAATGAATACGCTCATAACCTTCGCGCCCCAGGCGCAAGAAGTTGTAGTACTGCGAGATGATCTGCCCGGCTGGACGTGAAAAGTTCAGGGCGAAAGTCGGCATGTCGCCCCCCAGATAATTCACATGGAACACCAGCCCTTCAGGTAACTCCTTCTCGTCGCGCCACACCACCCAGCCCGCACCTAGTGGCGCCAGGCCGAACTTGTGCCCGGAGGTACTGATCGACTTGACCCGCGGCACGCGAAAATCCCTAAGAATGTCCGGTGCACAAAAGGGTGCCAACATCGCGCCACTGGCGCCGTCGACGTGCAGGTCAACGTTCAGGCCGGTACTTTTTTGCAGATCATCCAGGGCATCGGATAACGGTTTTACGGTTTCATATAAGCCGGTGAACGTCTGGCCAAAGGTCGGTACTACGACGATGGTGTTTTCGTCGACCCGCTCCAGCATGTCTTCAGGCGTCATAAACCAATGCCCTTCGGACATCGGCACTTCACGAATTTCTACGTCCCAGTAACGGGCAAATTTGTGCCAGCACACCTGTACCGGGCCGCACACCATATTCGGTGCACTGGTCGGTTTGCCTGCCGCCTTGCGCACCGCACGCCAGCGCCACAATGCAGCCAGCCCCCCCAACATGCAGGCTTCGCTGGAGCCAACAGTGGAAGTACCGATGGTGGTGGCTGCCGCCGGCGAATGCCATAAGTCCGCCAGCATATGAATACAGCGGTTTTCCAACTCTGCAGACTGCGGGTATTCATCCTTGTCGATCATGTTCTTGTCGATCGACAGATCCATCAGCTTGTGGACCTCGTCCTCTTCCCAGGTCTGACAAAAGGTCGCCAGGTTCTGCCGGGAGTTACCATCCAGATACAACTCATCGTGAACCAGCTGATAGACCTCCCCCGGCGCTTGCTCAGACTCGGGGAACAGCTTGATCGCAGCGGCATGAGCCAGCGCGGAAGAACCAAACACGGGGTCGACGTCCTTGTTGCGCTTGATACGGTGCAGTGCCATATGAACTCTCCTTGAGTAGTGGTCAACCTGTGAGCCCGCCCTTGCAACTCTGGCTCAGCTTCGGCCCAGCCAGCATAGACAAGCATTTGAGGTCTGCCGTCCGATTTCCGACCATCGTGCATTTTCCGATCTATAGTCTCGGATCTTGAAAGTACTCACGGAGCGAGCACGATGAAGCAAAGACCCACGACCGTCGACACCACGGTAAAACAGGCGCTGGACCAAGCCCTGCAACGGTTTGCCAGCAATCAGCACGGCAAAAACGCCAGCTACATTCCTTACCTGGCCTCAGTGCCATCCCATCTTTTCGGCATCAGCATCATGTTCTGCGACGGCACCCATGCCGAGGTGGGCGACACCGAATATGCCTTCGCCATTGAATCGATTTCCAAGGTATTCACCCTCGCCCACGTGCTCGATGAAGTAGGACCGCAAGCCTTGCGCAGCAAGATCGGTTGCGACCCTACCGGCGAACCGTTCAACTCGGTGATCGCCCTCGAACTGCACAAGGGCCGACCGCTCAACCCTTTTGTCAATGCAGGGGCCATGGCAACTGTCAGCTTGCTTGAGGCCGATACGGCGCAAGCTCGCTGGGACCAGATCCAGGGGACCTACAACCTCTTCGCCGGGCGCGAGCTGACGGTCAACGACGAGGTGTATCAATCCGAAGCCAAGACCAATCAGCACAACCGTGGCATTGCCTGGCTGTTGCAAAGTTACGGTTATATGTACGCCGACCCGATGGAAGTGTGCGCCGTCTACACCCGTCAATGTTCCGTAGCAATCACCTGCCATGACCTGGTGACCATGGGCGCAACCCTGGCCAATGGTGGCGTCAACCCGATTACCGGCAAACGCGCGGTTCGGGCCAGCAACGTGGCGCCAATCCTCTCTGAAATGACCTTGAATGGCCTGTATGACACCACGGGGGACTGGTACTACAAAGTCGGCTTGCCGGGTAAGAGCGGGGTCGGCGGCGGGATTCTGGCTGTGGTTCCGGGCGTGTGCGCCATCGCCGCCTTTGCCCCGCCGCTGGATGTGGCCGGTAACAGCGTTCGCGGCCAACTGGCCGCTGAATACCTGAGCCGCACGCTCAATCTGAGCCTGCTGCACGAATTCGCGTAAGGGGGCGGACTAATTATGGCTACTACCAGCAAAGCTAAAACCTACATGTCCTGGCTGACCATCTGCTTCATGATGGTTGCCGCTGTTGCCAGTATTCGCTCGTTGCCCAGCATGGCCGTCTATGGCCTGGGTTCGGTTTTTCTCTATGTCATCCCGGCCCTGCTGTTTTTCATTCCGGTATCCCTGGTCGCCTCTGAACTGGGCACAGGCTGGAATGGCGGGATTTATGGCTGGGTCAGGCAAGCCTACGGCGACCGCCCCGGTTTTTTCATCATGTGGTTCATGTGGGTGCAAGTGGTGGTCTGGTACCCGATCGTGCTCGGGTTTGGCGCCAGCACCATGGCCTATCTGATCAACCCGGAACTGGCCAAAAGCGGGGTATTTACCGCTGCTGTCATCATCGTTTTGTACTGGCTATCGACATTTGTGGCCCTTAACGGGCTGACCGCACTGTCGAAACTGACTTCATGGTTCATGCTGCTGGGCACCGCATTACCCGCCGCGCTGCTGGTTTTGCTCGGCGTGGCCTGGCTGGTTCTGGGGCATAAATCAGCCACCCCATTGACCTGGGATGCCTTGATTCCGGCCATTTTCGATACTCACTCCACGGTCAAATCCGGGTCACGCAACCTGCACCCGGACTTCTGGCAGGAATTTACCGGCGCCGTCACCGGCCTGGTTCTGATTGTGAGTAACTTCCTGGCGTTTGCCGGTATTGAAATGAACGCCATTCATGCCCGCGAACTGCGTAACCCGCAAAAGGAAATGCCCCGGGCGATTCTGTTGGCCTTCTTTATGATCCTGCTGGTGTTTATCCCGCCTACGGTGGCGATTTCGCTAGTAGTACCTGCTGACTCAACCAGCCTCACTGCCGGGGTTATCCAGGCTTATGCGGCGTTCTTCCAGGGCTTCGACATGCCGTGGGCAACCCCGATCATGGCCATATTGCTGATTATCGGTGCATTGGGCGGGGTACTGGCCTGGACTGCCGGGCCGTCCACGGGCCTGCTGTTTGTCGGCAAGGCCGGGATGCTTCCACCTGTCATGCAGGAAGTGAATAAAAAAGGCGTGCAAAAAAACATTCTGTATTTACAGGCCATTATCGTCACGTTGCTGTCGACGATTTACATCTTTCTCGACAACGTATCCGATGCCTTCTGGATGATCAGTGCGATGGCGGCGCTGATGTACCTGATCATTTACGTATTTATGTTTATGGCGGCCATGAAGTTGCGCAAAACACAGCCCAATGTAAAACGTGGCTATGTACTCAAGGGGCTGCATGGCTGGTGCTATTTGGGCTTGTTTTCAACCTGCGTGGCGCTGATTTTCGGCTTTATACCGCCCAACAGCTTCAGCAGCATGCCGTTCTTTGAATATGCGGGGATTTTGTTGCTGGGATTGATCGTGGCAGGCGTGCCGCCGTTTATCTTCTATGCGTTGCGCAAGCCGTCATGGCAGATGGTGCCCAAGGCAGAAGCGGATCAGTATTCAGCCGCGCTGCAGGATCTTCAGGACGCGGATGACAAGGCGAAAAGCGCGAGCTGAAGCCTTGTAGTCGCTGTCGACGAACGAAGGCTGCGAAGGCATCACTGCGCTACGTAGTATGTTGCGCGTTACACGCATCGCAGCCTTCGTGCCTCGGCAGCGACTACAGGGATACTTTCTTGCAGGCATAAAAAAAGCGTCCAATGGACGCTTTTTTTATGGCTACTGGAGCCGAACATGGTGGGTCGTGTGGGATTCGAACCTACGACCAATTGGTTAAAAGCCAACTGCTCTACCAACTGAGCTAACGACCC
>NZ_NQKQ01000032.1 GCF_002269505.1 Pseudomonas fragi
GCGGGAATGCCCAGTTTCGTGATTAGCATGCTCAGAAAAATTAACTGACTGTTGCACTTGTTCCTTGAGACCGCCATTTCCAGAGATGTGTAGGCACCTATTTCATGCAAGTTTTTGCGTTTGTCCTGAAACATCCTTTTGCGTGCCATGTCTTTGGCGTCCAGCACGCAACGTTTGGCCGTGCCGTGCATGTGTTCGACCAGATCCCCTGGCAATGAGCCTGCCAGCAGCGCCTCCTGTTGTGCGACAAAAGCCCGGGCGGCGGTATTGGTCAGATGCTCAATGGCCTTGCCACGCAGTATTGCCCATTTGCGTCGTCGCGAGTTGTTGGAGCCAAGCAGGTGATAGGTTTCAGGCAAATCATCGCCCACCAAATTTAGCAGCAGGGATTCGACTTCACTGTATTGCAGCAGATCCATCTCCAGGCAGTCCTCAAGATCGATCAGCGCATTGCAAATATCATCTAAGTGGGTTTTTACGTGCGGTGAACTACATTTATTTCCTGTTGACTGACGATAGGCCGCAAAATACCCGGTTTCTATTGGGTAGTAAAGTTGGGCTGTCAGGAGCGGTGTTTCACCTTTGCTTTTATGAAGTGAGTTGCTATGGCTTATGAGTTTGCTGTCGTCACTGTTTGTGTGCGAATCATTCTTTTGGCTTATATTTTTATTCTTTAAAAGTTAAGAGGTTCTTCGGTTATATTGTCTCGCTCGATGGGAGGTATTTATAAGTCGTGATTTTTCTCTACCTATTATAGCTTGTCGGGTGAGCTGGGGTGTTTGTAATCTGCACTTCAATCAGAAATGATGCTGGCTGTAAGGGGGTGTTAAATGTTCTGTTGCTGATTAACTGTTGAATATAGCAGTGGAGAAGTTATTAAAAGGTTGTGAGTTTATTCATGTGTAGGGGTAGTGGCATTTTACAATCAGTCGTTTTGTGGTAGGATTTGTCCGTTTTAGCGTTGATTGGCTTATGCAATTTATAAAATGGAAAAGGAAAAAATGGATAAAATTATAAGTGTTGTATTTGCGTCGCTAATTGCGGCTTCGTCGTTCGCAGCATCAGCAGAAACCTTTGAGCGAGTGGAGCTTGATAAAGATAGAACCAGTGTTCAGTATGCTGGTCCTATCAAGTCAATCACCAAGAGTCTTGAAGGTTACAGATGGCTTGGTCAAACAAAAGACATGAATGGTGGTGTGGTTTTTGAACCCCATGTAAATAATAGTTTTGGTAAAAATGACACTGAAACGGGTGGGGCTATAATGGTAAAAGCTACTTACTACCTATATGACAAGCCAGTTAAAGAGGCTCTGATGATTGCACGTCAAAGCGAAATTCCGGGTTTTGTCGAATTTTACGGGTATGAATCGAGAGAGCTTCAATTGCACATAAGGATGGTCAGCAATGATACTTTTCAAGCATTTGGAAGTGTCGACCAATATCGTACACCAGAAAAGATAATGACTTACAAAAAAGTTGAGAAATTTAATGAAAGTAATTATAAGGATCAGTTAGAGTCAGTAGAGGAAAGTGGGATGTGGTTTTAGTTTGCGTTGTATGGTAGGGGTAATATAGATAGCATTTTTTGAAATCGTATTGGTTTAGTGTTTTGTTAAGTTTAGTAATGAAATGGAAAAGGGAAAATGGATAAAGTTATTAGTTTTGTATTTGCGTCGTTGATTGCGGTTTCGTCGTTTGCAGCATCAGCGGAAACCTTTGAGCGAGTAGAGCTTGATATAGATAGAACCAGCGTTCAGTATGCTGGTCCTATCAAGTCAATCACCAAGAGTCTTGAAGGTTACAGATGGCTTGGTCAAACAAAAGACATGAATGGTGGTGTGGTTTTTGAACCCCATGTAAATAATAGTTTTGGTAAAAATGACACTGAAACGGGTGGGGCTATAATGGTAAAAGCTACATACTACCTATATGACAAGCCAGTTAAAGAAGCTTTAATGGTTGCCCGTCAAAGCCAAGTTGCGGGGTTTGTTGAGTTTTATAGTTTGGACTCAAGAGAGCTTCAACTTCACATAAGAATGGTGGGCGCTGACACCTTTCAAGCTTTTTCTAGCGATGACCAATATCAAAATCCAGCGAAAAACCTAATGACTTATAAAAAAGTTGAAGAGTTTAATAAAGGCAATTATAAAGACAAGCTTAAATCCGCGAGAGATAGTGGTATGATTTTCTAGTAAAGAGACATAAAAAAACTAATCAAGCAGTCTTCTTTGTTGTTTAAGGCTTTGTTGAGCTGTGTAACCGATTAACTAAAAAGGAGAGGTAAATGAAGATAATTGGATTGTGTTTCGCAGCAGTATTATCTACTTCATCTTTTGTTGCTAGTGCAGAAACATTTGAGCGTGTAGAACTTGATAAAGATAGAACCAGTGTTCAGTATGCTGGTCCTATCAAGTCAATCACTAAGGCTCTTGAAGGTTACAGATGGCTTGGTCAAACAGCCGATATGAATGGTGGGGTGGTTTTTGAACCTTATGAAAATACTCGTTTCGGTAAAAATGACACTGAAACGGGTGGGGCTATAATGGTAAAAGCTACTTACTACCTTTATGATAAGCCGGTTAAAGAAGCTTTGATGATTGCCCGCCAAAGTCAAATACCGGGTTTTGTTGAGTTTTATGGTTACGAATCGAGAGAGCTTCAACTGCATATTCGGATGGTTGATGACAGCACCTTCCAAGCATTTGCAAGCGATGACGAATATCGTAAGCCAGAAAAGTTAATGACTTACAATAAAGTTGAGAAATTCAATGAGAGTCATTACAACGATCAGTTAGAGTCGGCAATGGATGATGGTACATTTTACTAATAAATAAGTATAAAAAAAGACTATTTAGATAGTCTTTTTTTGCATTCGTATTTAAATTGGTAGCATTGTTGGTGTCATAAGTGAATGGCTGTTGTTCGGGTTGAGGTTCGGGCTTTGCGATTATATAAGTTGATAAGGGTTAAAGTGTGTTTTGAAATATTGTTTAAGTAAGCTATGCTGGATGTTGTATAAATGGTTTGAGAGGTAAGCATGGGAAGCATGAGTTGGGATAAGTTGCTGAATAACACCCGTCTTGGCGGTCGTCCTCCTAAATCTGAGCTAGGCCGTTCACCTTTCCACTCAGACCATGACAAGGTTATTTTCTCCGGGGCTTTCAGACGCCTTGCAAGAAAGACTCAGGTTCATCCTCTCGCCACGAATGACCATGTTCATAATCGTCTCACACATAGCTTGGAAGTGGCTTGTGTTGGTCGTACTCTGGGGGTGAGAGTAGGCCAAGAACTTCTGAATGAAAGACTTATCCCTGAGCAACATTCAGCTTCTGATATTGGTGATATTGTCCAGACTGCTTGTCTCGCTCATGATATTGGCAACCCTCCCTTTGGGCATACAGGTGAAGAAGCTATTCGTCACTGGTTCTCCAATGATGTTGGAGCCAAGCTGATTGAGCAATTGCCATTCAATGAAGCTACTGACTTGCGTAGATTTGAAGGTAATGCCCAAGGGTTCAGGGTTTTAACGACCTCGGAATATCATCCCTATGAAGGGGGGATGCGTCTAACCTATGCTTCATTAGGTGCTTTCATCAAATACCCTTGGCTTGCTGGTGATGCTGTTAATGGGCAAAGACCTATTCAGAACAAATATGGTATTTACTGCTCTGAATTGAGTTTGTTCAATGAAGTGGCGGATGCGACGGGTTTGTTAAAACTGGGTGATGGTTGGCGGTGCCGCCATCCATTGGCTAATCTGATGGAAGTGTCTGATGACTTCTGCTACGCCATTCTTGATTTAGAAGATGGTGTAGAGATGGGCATCCTTGAGTGGGATAAGGTCTTTGAAATACTGTGCCTTGTCCTTGATGATCACCAGAAGAATCAGTTAGTCAAAGAAATACAAGGCATGAAGGTTGGTCGCAGGCTTTCTATGGTTCGTGGAAAAGTTATTTCAGCTTTTGTAGATGCTGGAGCGACTGCTTTCATGAATAACCATAATGAAATCATGACTGGCAAGGTTCTAGGTATTTTAGAGCTTTGTGATAAGAACGTCCGTGAATGTGTAGCAGCCGCCAAAGGTCTTGCTCGTGATGAAATCTTCCAGCATCCAAGGAAGGTTGAGTTAGAAATAGGGGCTTATAGCACTCTATCTACGCTGCTTAACGTTAGCTGCTCTGCTGCTTTGGAATATGTCAGAAAGGGCGGTGTAGCTGATTCGAAGACTAGAAGGGTGGTTGAGCTTCTTGGTCTGGACTTGAAGAATTTAGACGCCAGTGGGGGCGTTTCCAAGGAATACGGTGCAATGATGCAGGTTTTGGATTACGTGAGTGGTATGACAGATAACTATGCCATGCACTTGGCTCGACAGTTTAATGGTTTGGGCGGGGAGCGAACCTAGGTGGCTTGGATCACGGGGTCAGTGGTAGAGTAGAGCTATAGCAAAGCCCTTCATATTCTTTTTTTTGAAAGCTAAATCTTCTTGATATTGCCAAATAGTTGTACTTATAAATTTTTGGCTGTTGCTTTTCAAAATATGTCATTTTTGGCTGCAAGGCCTAAGTACAGCTCGCTCTGGTAACAGCCGCGCTTGGCCGCTTGCTCGAACCAGTTGCGAATGGCGTCTTCACCTGAGTGGCCAAAAGGCGGGATCACACCATTGCGGCAAGGCGCTGCGGATCGTCTCGCCTACGCGCATGCCCAGGGAACGGCCGACGCAACTGGCTTCGAGCGAATGGGTGAGCCGGGTGTGGATATGATCATTGCTGTTCACCGGATGGACCTGGGTCTTGCGTCCCAGACGGCGAAATGCCCCTGAAAAGATGATCCGGTCGTGGTCTTTGTGAATTACGCAGCTTCTCGCTTCAGAACGGATGACGCAAGTGTGGGGAGTAATCAGAAGCCCCTCTGTGGGAGCGAACCCGTTCGCGAAGCAAAGATTGCGATTTTTCGGGCAAACCGCGGTGATGCTTTCGCGAGCGGGCTCGCTCCCACAGAGGGAGGGTGGATCCTTCAGTTCAGGGCTTGCGCGTGGCCTGGATCACCATCTTGATCAGCGGTATCAAACCGGTGGTCAGCCCGATCCAGCGGGACGTACCCTCGGTGTTTTTGCTTTTGGCGCCTCTGCCCGTCAGGAACCCGAGCAGGGTGACAATCCCCACGCCCCATAAAGGCGCGTGCTTGATCCCCAGGGTTTCTTGCCAGTTGCTGGTCATCCCGCGCATTTTTTGCAGGGGTTGCAGCAACTGTTGCGATTCATGACGAATCTCCTGGCGGTGCATTTCCATGCGCAAGCGAATCAGGGTTTTGCGCAACTCCTGGCGTGATGCGTTTTGCGGCAGTTCAGGCAGGCTCATGGCAGCAAACGCTCGCGGTCTTTGGCCAGCTCTTCAAGCGTGGCGTGGAAAGGAGAGGACTCATCGAAGATCGCGGCCTTGAGACGCAGCCCGCAGAACACGGCTGCCAGCGTATAAAACACACACAGCCCGATAAGGCCCGGGATGCGGTAGCTGTCCCAGAGCAGGATCATCACCAGCGCCGACAGGCCGATCAGCAGCAACAGGGCGAACACCAGTGCCAGCCCGGCAAACAACAACAGGCTGACGGTGCGTGCCTTCTGCTCTTGCAGTTCGATGCCCAGCAATTCGACATGGCTGTGCAACAGACCCAGGAACGCGGCACCCAGGCGCCGCGGTGAGGAACGGGGGGAGCCGGATTCGTCTGTCATATCAGCGCCGTGTTGCCAGCAGGCCCAGAACAAAGCCGACACCCGCCGCGATGCCCACGGACTGCCAAGGATTTGCCTGCACATAATCTTCGGTAGCGACTACGGCGGCCTGGCTGCGGTCTTTCAGCGATTCCTTGGTTTCTTCCAGGGTTTCGCGGGCTTTAAACAGGCTGTCCTTGATCTGGGCGCGCAGCTCTTCAGCCTGGTCACCGGCTAGGGAGGCGGTGTGTTCCAGCAGTTTTTCGGCGTCGTAGACCAGAGTCTGGAAATCGGCCATCAAAATTTCTTGAGCATTCTTTGCTGTTTTACGGGCCATGATTCACTCCATTAGTGGCTTGATGATCGTTCGAGTGTAGGCCTTCGGCGAAGGTTCACTCGTTTCCTTGGCATTGCTTACGCTTTTGGGTAGGCCGTGCCAGAGATATCTCTTGTGTACAGAAGCAAAACCTTACCTTAAATCAGTCGTTTTCGCGGGGGATTACAGCATCCTGCGATTCTTCGCTTTCAAAACAGCCTTCGAGCAAGTGATAGCGGTCATGGCGTACCTGATCAACGCGGCGTTGCACGGTTTTTTCTGACAGGCCCAGCAATATCAGTGCATGGGAAGCGAGCATAAGGCTCGACTCGAGCAATTCCGGCACCACCTCGGTGGCCCCGGCGGCCTTGAGCTCGGTGAGCTGGCTGTCGTCGCGGGTCCTGACCAGAATGGGCACTTCGAGGGTAATCAGGCGGGCTTCCTTGAGCACGCTCATGGCCACCTCGGTGTTGTCCACGGCGATCACCAATAGTTGTGCACGATCCAGGCCTACAGCGCGCAGCAGATCACCCCGGCGGGCGTCGCCGTAGTGTACGCAGCCGTCTGCTTTTGCGGCTTCCTCAATGCGGTCGGGGTCGTAGTCCAGCGCGACAAAGTCCTTGTGTTCACTGCGCAGGAAGCGGCCGATGGACTGGCCCACGCGGCCATAGCCGCACATCACCACATGCCCCTGGAGTTCAGCGTTTTGTGTTGCGATTTCTTCCAGCTCCGCCTCTTCATAGGATTGGCGGTGCAGGCTGGCTGCGATAAGTGGCGCGGCGCGCAGCAGCAGGGGCGTGAGCAGCATCGAGCAGAACGTGGCGGCCAGCAGGTAGGCAGCCATATCCGCCGGGATCAGCGAGTTGCTCTGCATCTGCGCCATCAGGGCAAAACAGAACTCACCGCCCTGGGCCAGTGCCAGGCCACTGCGCCAGGCGGTTTCGCCGTCGCTGCCACGCAACTTGACCAGAATCGCGACCACGGCACCCTTGATCAGCATCAGGGCCAGGGTCAGGCCCAAAATCAGGAAGCCGTGGTGAATGAAAAGCTGCAGGTCGATCAGCATGCCGATACTGACGAAAAACAGGCCCAGCAGAATGTCCCGGAAAGGTCGGATATCGGCTTCAATCTGATGTCGATAGTGGCTTTCGCCCAGCAGCATACCGGCCAGGAAGGCGCCCAGCGCGGGGGACAGGCCCAGCAGGTGGGTGAGCCAGGCGGTGAGCAGTACGATCACCAGCGCCAGCAACACAAACAGCTCGGCCGAGCGCGACGCGGCCACCTCGTGGAACAGGCGCGGCAGCAGGAAGCGGCTGGCAAACAGCAGCCCCAAAAACAGGATTACAGTCTTGCCCAAGGTAACCGGCAAGGCCCAATACCAGGCCTGGTCACTGCTGCCGGCGAACACTGGCACCAGCGTCAGTAGCAGTACCGCGACCACATCCTGAAACAGCAGTACGCCAATTGCGTTCTGACCGTGACGACTGAAGATTTCCCCCAGACTTGTCAGCTCTTTACTGACGATCGCCGTGGATGACAGGGCAAGTCCGGCACCGAGCAGGAATGCGCCGTTAAGGCTCATGCCAAAGGCATACAGCAGGCCGCCGAGTGCCACGGCTGAACACAGCACTTGCAGGCTGCCCAGGCCAAACACCACCCGACGCAGCTTGAGCATTTTGGGTAGCGAGAATTCCAGGCCCAGGGAAAACAGCAAAAATACCACCCCAAGTTCTGCCAGATCCGGTAGATCGGGGCTGTCGTTGATCCAGTCCAGGGCGGTCGGGCCAACGAACAGGCCGACACACAGATAACCCAGCACTGGCGGCAGTTTCAGACGCCGAAACAGGGCGATGACCACCAGTGACGAAGCTAGGATGATTAACAAATTGGCAAACACAAAGTCTTCCTTGGCAGGTCGCTAAAAAGGTCGCGAGCATCCGGCAATTGCGCAGAGCTGTCGCTGATGTGGGTCAAGCGTAGTCGCAAGGAGCGTATTAGAGCTATTGATTGTCAATTCGCGTAACTGGTTACAGGTGGTTGCTGCGGGTCGACGTCGTCGGGCAAGGCTCCTAAAATGCACGCTTTACTATTCAGGTCATTACTTATGCCTCCCGAATGTCAATTGTTCGGTACCTTGGGCTGTCACCTGTGTGAACTGGCCGAGGCGATTCTGATGCCTCTGGTTGAACACGGGCTGATGGTTGAGCTGGTCGATATTGCTGACAGCGACTCATTGTTTGAAACCTACGGATTGCAGATTCCGGTACTGCGCCGGGTAGATACGGGTCAGGAGCTGGGCTGGCCGTTTGATACTGCGCAGGTGGTCAATTTTCTCGGATAAACCTGCATAATCGCCGGCTGCACTTATCGTTCGAGTTTCTCTATGTCGCCCCAGCCTTTTATCGCCGCCGAGCATCAAGCCAGCACCTTGCACCTGCCGCCGGGCAAATGGCTGACGGTGCTCGACTGTCTGAGTGACCACTTTAGTGCCATCAGCCGCGAACAGTGGCTTGACCGTATCGCCCGTGGCCGGGTGCTGGACGCCGACGGCGCGCCGATCAGCCCGCAACTGGCGTACAGGGAAGGCCTGCGCATTCATTACTTTCGCGAAGTGCCCAACGAAACACCCATCCCGGTGCAGGAAACCATCCTGTATGCCGATGAACATCTGGTGGTGGCTGACAAACCGCATTTTCTGCCGGTGACGCCGGGCGGTGAGTATGTCGAGCAAACACTGCTGCGGCGCTTGATCCGAACCCTGGATAACCCGCATCTGGTACCACTGCACCGCATCGATCGGCATACGGCGGGGCTGGTACTGTTTTCAGCCAACCCGCAAAGTCGCTCGGCTTATCAGTCGCTGTTTCCCACGCGCAAGATCGACAAGCGCTACGAGGCTATTGCCCGGGCACTACCTGAGCTTGAACTGCCGCTGGTGCATAAAACTCGTCTGGTGGAGGGCGAGCCGTTTTTCCGTATGAAAGAAGGGCCGGGCGCCAGCAATACTGAAACCCTGGTCGATGTTTGTGAGAAAAACGGTGAGCTGTGGCGTTATGCGCTGTACCCCGTAACCGGGAAAAAGCATCAGTTGCGGGTACATATGGCGGCATTGGGCGCTGGAATCTGCAACGACCCGTTCTACCCGCACGTGATCAAGGACGCCGTGGATGACTATGCCAAGCCGCTTAAGCTGCTGGCCCAGAGTTTGCGCTTTATTGATCCGGTCACGGGAGAAGCGCGCTTTTTCGAGAGCCGGATTCATCTGGACTGGTAAAAACAAAACCCGCACAAGGCGGGTTTTGTTTTAAGACCAGAGAGCGGTATTACAGCTCTTTAACGGTACGAATCTGGTCTTTGTTGATGCGGGTTTCTTTACCGTCCAGTTGCTTGAACTGGTAGAAGCCTGAGTCGTCATCGTATTTTGGCGCGTCGACAGTCTGGATTTCGCGACCGTCGTTCAGGGTGATCACCGAAGGCGAGGAGCAGCCGGCAAGGGCGGCCATGCCAGCAGCGAGCATCAGGGCGGCGAGAGTCCGGTGAGTCATGGTGTATCTCCAACAAGTGAATGTGCTGTTAATGATTACTGTCCTTGAGACGTATACATCGTCTGCAAGTTCCATTGCTAGCCCCGGGCAGACACTGGCGCGGATTATTTCAGCAAGTCCGGGGTATTGAGATTGGCCAGCCGCGGGTCATTTTCGGCGCATTGCCAGGCCCGTGCATTGAGCTGGAGCATGATTTTGCGCGGGCTGCGTTCGCCTGCCTGCCAGGCGTTCTCGAACGCATCGTTCAGGGCTGAGGGAATCACGCACAACAGCGGTTCCCAGTGCTCGCCATTGCGAACCATCAGCGGCTGATCGGGATGTTGCGCGGCGGCGCCCAGCATGGCTTGGAGCAAGTCACGGTCAATGTTCGGTACATCGCAGGGCAGCACCAGCAAATGCGCGTGTCGGGCAGCGGCCAGCCCCGCGCGGATCCCCGCCAGAGGGCCGTCAAAATCAGTATTGCCATCGCTGACCAGATGGTCGGCGAAGCGCGCGTATTGATCGTGGTTGCGATTGCAGGAAATGATCAGGTCATCGGTCAGCGGGCGGGCTACTCGCTGTGCATACGCTATCAGCGGCTGGCCCTGCCAGGTAACCAGCCCCTTGTCCTGACCGCCCATGCGCTGGCCGCGGCCGCCCGCCAGCAACAAGATGGAGCATTCAAACTGGCTCATGAGGAACTCCGCGCAACCAGGCAAAAGAAGGGCTGTGATATAACACCGGGCTGTTTCTCCTACAACTGGACCTCGTCTATGAAAGCCAAGGTTGATGCACCTTTCGTACCTTTGAATATCGCTGTTCTGACCGTCAGTGACACCCGAACCTTGGAAACCGACACCTCGGGTCAGGTCTTTGTTGATCGCCTGCGTGATGCCGGGCACAACCTGGCGGCACGGGTGTTGCTCAAGGATGACCTGTATAAAATCCGCGCCCAGGTCGCCACCTGGATTGCCGACGATAGGGTGCAAGTGGTGTTGATTACCGGCGGCACCGGTTTTACCGCACGCGACAGCACGCCAGAGGCCGTAAGTTGCTTGCTGGACAAGCAGGTTGATGGCTTTGGAGAACTGTTCCGCCAGATATCCGTGGCGGACATTGGCACTTCGACCGTGCAGTCCCGGGCTCTGGCTGGTTTGGCCAACGGTACGCTGGTGTGCTGCCTGCCGGGTTCGACCAACGCGGTACGCACCGGTTGGGACGGGATATTGGCCGAGCAACTGGATTCCCGTCATCGCCCCTGCAACTTCGTCGCCCACTTGAAGCAGGTAGCGGCCTGTGAAACCCGTGGATAAGCCGGGTCGAACTGGCGAGCTGATGCCCGTCGAGGTGGCGCTTGAGCGTTTGCTGGCCCTGGCTGACGCGGCGCCGATCCTTGACACCGAATCGGTGCTGGTGGGGGCAAGTGATGGCCGTGTACTGGCCCACGATCTGGTTTCCAGCCTTGATCTGCCGCCGTGGCCCAACAGTGCCATGGACGGTTATGCGCTGAATATGGCCGATTGGTCGGGGGAACCGCTAACGGTCAGCCAGCGTATTTTCGCCGGTACTGCTCCCGAGCCTCTGGCGCCTGGTACCTGCGCCCGTATCTTTACCGGCGCCCCGGTACCGGCGGGCGCAGACTGCGTTGAAATGCAGGAAAACGCCCAGTTGCAGGCCGACGGACGTGTGGTCTTCACCCAGGCGTTACATGCAGGTCAGAACATTCGTCCCCAGGGGCAGGAAACTACGGTGGGTGAGGTTGTCCTTACGGCAGGTACGCGCCTGGGGCCGATTGAGCAGGGGCTGGCGGCATCTTTGGGTTGTGCCGCGCTGCTGGTGATCCGAAGGGTCAAGGTTGCAGTGTTGTCCACTGGCGATGAATTGGTCGAGCCGGGCCAGCCGTTGGGGCCGGGGCAAATCTACAACAGCAACCGTGTCGTGTTGTGCAGCTGGCTGACACGCATGGGCTGTGAGGTGGTCGACGCGGGGATCTTGCCTGATGATCTGCCGGCCACCCGTCAACGTCTGGGTGAGTTGGGGGCGGTTGACCTGATTTTGTCCACCGGTGGCGTGTCGGTGGGCGAGGCGGACTTTTTGGGCATAGCGTTGCGCGAAGAGGGCGAGCTGGCGCTATGGAAACTGGCAATCAAGCCGGGCAAGCCGCTGACCTGCGGGCACTTTCGCGGTGTGCCGGTGATCGGTTTGCCGGGTAACCCGGCGTCGACGCTGGTGACGTTCGCGCTGCTTGCGCGGCCTTATCTCCTGCGTTTGCAAGGCGTGCAGGCGGTCGAGCCGCTGAAGTTTCAGGTGCCTGCCGGTTTTGTCTGGCCCAAGCCGGGCAATCGCCGCGAGTACCTGCGCGGGCGTCTGGAGCAGGGGCGTGTGGTGATCTACCGCAACCAGAGCTCGGGAGTGTTGCGCAGCGCAGCATGGGCCGAAGGGCTGGTAGAGGTTCTTGAAGGGCGCACGGTGGCGCAAGGCGACTCCGTGGGTTTTATCCCTTTGAGTGAAGTGCTGGGTTGAGTCAGTCAGCGATCGGCACTCGCCCATAGATATCGGTCAGGCGCACGATATCGTCTTCGCCCACGTACTCACCGCTTTGCACTTCGATCATGATCAGGTCAGCGTCACCGGCGTTGCTCAGCCGGTGCGGGCTGCCGGATTTGATAAAGGTCGATGCATTGGTGTCGAGCTGGAAATCAAGGTCGCCATTGGTCACCTGTGCAACGCCGCTGACCACGATCCAGTGCTCGCTGCGCCGCTGGTGCACTTGCAATGACAGTGCAGCGCGGGGCTTGACCACAATGCGCTTGATCTTGAACCCCGGGCCTTCCTCCAGCACGGTGTAGGTCCCCCAGGGGCGGGTGACGGTGCGGTGCAGGCGGTAAGCATCGTGGCCCTGGAGCTTGAGCGCTTGCGCGATATGCCTGACGTCCTGGCTGCGCCGCGCATCGGCGACCAGCAGTGCATCGGGGGTGTCGACAATGATCAGGTCGTTTAGCCCGATCCCGCCTACCAGCCGTTTCGGCGAGTCGATGTAGCAGTTATGCACATCGTGCAGCACGTTTTCGCCATTGCACTGGTTGCCATTGGCGTCTGCCGGGCTCAGTTCGCGCACCGCCTGCCATGAGCCGATATCGCTCCAGCCCAACTGGCAGGGCACCACTGCGACTTTCTGTGAACGTTCCATCACTGCGTAGTCGATGGAAATATCGGGTACCTGGGCGAAATACTGGCTGTCCAGTTCGAGATGACGCTGCTGTTTGCCCGCAAACACCTGACTGTGCCCAAGGCAATCGATGACGGCACTCAGTACCTGCGGAGCATGGGTTTCAAACTCGTTCAGGACGCTATCGGCGCGCATGCAAAACATCCCGCTGTTCCATAGATGCAAGCCGCCGTCGAGGTAGCCTTGGGCCGTCAGGGCGTCAGGTTTTTCTACAAATTGCGCCACTTTAAAGCTGTCAGCGTTAAGTGCCGGGCCTTTTTCGATATAGCCAAAGCCGGTTTCGGCGCGGGTCGGCAAAATGCCGAAGGTCACCAGCCAGCCCTGGTCTGCCAATTGCCGGGCGCGCTCGACAGCATGGCTGAAGGCGTCAAGATCGGTTATCAGGTGATCGGCAGGCAATACCAGCAATTGCGCATCGCCCCCGTAGTGTTGCGCGACTTGCAGGGCCGCTGCCGCAATCGCTGCGCCCGTGTTACGGCCAAAGGGTTCGAGGATGAAGTCCAGTTCGATGCCGGCGCTGTTCAGTGCGCGGTAATCATCCAGGGCACGGAAAAATACGTCGCGGTTGGTCACGGTCAGCAACTGGCTGACGTCACGCAGGCCGATGGCGCGGGCGAAGGTCTTTTGCAGCAGGCTCTGGCCATCGGGCAGGCACATGAAGGGCTTGGGCAGGGTCTCGCGCGACACCGGCCACAGCCGGGTGCCAGCGCCACCGGCGATGATGCAGGGGACCAGTGTGCTCATTGAAAACGCCTCTAGAATCATGGGACTGCTGTCAGGTGTTGAAGTCTGACGGGTTCTGCGGTTTTGATCGACCCGAGAAGGTTAAATCATCCGTGCATGGGTCTTTCTGATCTGGCTGTTGTCCAAGCAGTCAGACCGATTATGTTGAGGGATGGAACATGAGTGCAGGTAAGGCTTTTTTGATATTGCATGGCAAGCAGGCGCTCAACGAAGACGTACGCGCCGCCGTTGAACAACAGCGTGCGGCAGGCTGGGAGCTGGCGGTACGCCTGACCTGGGAGGCCGGGGACGCGCAGCGTCTGGTGCGCGAAGCGTTGGACGACGGCTACACGCGTCTGATTGCGGGCGGTGGCGATGGCACGTTGCGCGATATTTGCGAGGCGATGGCTCTGGCCGATACCGAGGCCAGCCTGGTGCTGTTGCCGCTGGGCACGGCCAATGACTTTGCGCGCGCCGCCGGTGTTTCCCTGGAACCCGCTCAAGCCCTGGCTTTGCTGGATGCGCCTGCGCGGCCCATCGACCTGGGTGAGGTTGACGGTCAATTGTTCCTGAACATGGCCACCGGCGGCTTTGGTAGCCAGGTCACGGCCAATACCTCCGAGGACTTGAAAAAGGTGCTGGGTGGCGCGGCCTACCTGTTTACCGGGCTGTCTCGCTTCAGCGAGCTGCATGCGGCCTATGCCGAGTTGCAGGGGCCGGATTTTCACTGGCAAGGCGAGCTGCTGGCGCTGGGCATTGGCAACGGTCGTCAGGCCGGGGGCGGGCAAGTCCTGTGCCCTGACGCTCTGGTGGATGATGGCTTGCTGGATGTCAGTATTTTGCCTGCACCACAGGACATAGTCGGCACCCTCAAGAACCTGGTGGCCGAGGGGTGGGGGCTGGATAACCTGTTCGTCCGGGCACGTTTGCCCTGGGTCGAAATCAAGGCTGCGCAGGGGCTTGCAATCAACCTGGATGGCGAGCCGCTGCAGGGCGAGGCCATGCGCTTCACCGTGCGCAAGGGTGCCTTGAACGTGCATTTGCCACAGGGCTCGCCTTTGCTGGGCCAGTAAGCTTGTATGGGCAGTAGATGGCTAACCGATATCAAGCTCCGGGAAAACCGGCCGATAAGGTCAGGCATCAAGCACCCACGCTCAGGAGTTATTCATGGCCGGCATTCTCGACACGGTAGACCAGCGCACGCAACTGGTCGGTGAAAACCGACTGGAACTTCTCATGTTTCGCCTGGCCGGTCGGCAATTGTTCGCGATCAACGTGTTCAAGGTGCAAGAAGTCCTGCAGTTGCCCAAGCTGACCCTAATGCCGCACCGTCATCCCCATGTGTGCGGTGTGGTCAACTTGCGCGGCAAAACCCTGCCGGTGATCGACCTGTCCCAGGCTATCGGCATGCGTGCGCTGGTGCCGGGCCCGGACAGCACCATTATCGTCACCGAGTACAATCGCTCGGTGCAGGCCTTTTTGGTGGGCGGGGTCGATCGCATCGTCAATATGAACTGGGAGGCCATCCTGCCTCCGCCCGCCAGTGCCGGGCGCAGCCATTACCTGACTGCCATCAGCAAGGTCGAAGAACAACTGGTCGAGATCATCGACGTCGAAAAAGTCCTGGCCGAAATTGTGCCGTATAACGCCAAGGTCTCGCGCGAAAAGCTGGCCGATCCGATCTTCGAGCAGGTGCGCGGGCGGGAAGTGCTGCTGGTCGACGATTCCAGCGTGGCCCTGGCACAACTGCGCGAAACCCTTTCGCAGTTGGGGGTCAAAATGCATATCGCCAGTGATGGCCTCAAGGCACTGAACATGCTCAAGGCCTGGGCTGACACTGGCCAGGTCATGACTGACAAGCTGCTGATGATCTTTACCGATGCCGAAATGCCGGAAATGGACGGCTACCGGCTGACCACCGAAATCCGCAACGACCCGCGCTTGCGTGCGTTGTACGTGGTACTGCACACCTCGTTATCGGGCAGCTTCAACGAATCGATGGTGAAGAAGGTGGGTTGCGACAATTTCCTGTCCAAGTTTCAGCCGGACAAACTGGTTGATGTCGTACGTCAGCGATTGATACTTGACCAGGTGCCTGCCTGAAGCCTCACATCTTTGCATCCGTGATGGGCTCGTATACTGTGGCTTTTTTACCTCGCAGGGAGCCTGAGTCATGCTGCGTCTAAGCGCGCTTTATCGTTTTCCACTCAAATCCGGCAAGGGTGAAAGCTTGCCTCAGGCCCGGCTGGACAAGCTGGGGCTGGAAGGTGATCGCCGCTGGATGTTGGTGGATGAGGCCAGCGGGCGATTTCTCACCCAGCGTGCCGATCCCAAGATGAGCCAGCTGTCAGCGCTGTGGAACGTCACGGGTGGCTTGACCTTGAGCGCCCAGGGCTTTGAGGCTCTGGAGGTGGCGGTGCCTGATGCCGACACAGACCTGCGTGGTGTAACGATCTGGCGTGACACCCTGCGTGTGCCGGATGCAGGCGATGCTGCTGCCGACTGGCTGAGCCGCTTTGTCGAAAAACCGGTGCGTCTGGTGCATGTGCCACTGCAAAGGGCGCGCACCACTGAGTCGGGATACGGCCGGGATGATGACCAGGTCGCGTTCGCCGATGGTTACCCGCTTTTGCTGATTGGTCAGGCATCCCTGGATGACATTTCCCGCAAGATCGGTCGGCCGATGGAGATGCTGCGTTTTCGTCCCAACCTGGTAATTGAAGGCAGCGAAGCCTTTGCCGAAGACGGCTGGAAGCGTATCCGCATTGGCGATGTGGAGTTTCGCGTGGTCAAGTCCTGCTCGCGCTGCATCCTGACCACTGTCGATCCGCAAACGGGGGTGCGTGATGAACAGCGAGAACCGCTGGCGACGCTGATGACCTATCGCAAGCAGGAAAACGGCACCATGTTCGGTCAGAACCTGGTCAACGATGGTAACGGCGTACTGGAAGTCGGGATGCCGGTGACGGTGCTGGAATAACGCCGGAGCTTGTAGTCGCTGAGGAGCGGAGCGAGGCTGCGATCGATGGCGCAGCCGTCGCGAAACCTGAGCCCCCAGTCTGTCTGGGCTACGGCGGTGCCTGATTTACTACGGCTGCGCCATCGATCGCAGCCTCGCTTCGCTCCTCAGCGACTACAGAGTTTGCCTGTCACTGATCATCAAAATAGCGCTCATGCCAGTCCACCACCGGCTGCGGCGCATTGAGCTTCTGTCCGTAGATCACCGAATAAGACAGTACGTTCTGCACATATTGGCGGGTTTCGTCGAACGGGATGCTTTCGATCCAGACGTCGAAGCCCAGGTGGTTGGCGCCCTTGAGCCATTGGCGCACGCGCCCCGGGCCTGCGTTGTAAGCCGCCGAAGCCAGCACCCGGTTGCCATTGAACTGACCATGCACCTGGCTCAGATAAGCCGCACCCAACTGAATGTTTTTATCGGGGTTCAACACTTGCTGCGGTGAGGCCAGCGGAATGCTGAATTTTCGTGCGGTCTCTTTGGCCGTGGCTGGCATCAACTGCATCAGGCCACTGGCGCCAACGCCGGAGCGGGCGTCATCCATAAAGGCGCTTTCCTGACGGGTAATGGCAAATACCCAGCTGGAATGCAGGCCGCGCAGTTTGGCTTCACGCACCAGGGTGTCGCGGTGGGCCATCGGGAAGCGAATGTCCAGATCGTCCCAGTACTGGGCCTGACTGATAGTGCGAATAGCCGGGAAATACCACTTTAGGTCGTAGGCCAGTTTGGCCTGGGCGACCATTTCGTCGCGGCTGAACAGGCGGCTGACGTAGTACCACTCACGACGACCATCGACCACCTGGCCGCGATCATGGAATTCCAGTGCGCGTTGTACGCCGGGTGTGTTGCGCACTTTTTTGATCAGTTGCGGGCTGAGCATCAGCGGCCGGTTGTTGAGCTGGTAAGGGGTTTGCGCCCGATCAGCAGCGAGGAAACCGTAGAAATCCCGTTCGTTGGCGACTTTTTTGAACAGTACCAGCGCCTGCGGGTTTTTTGGCTCGGCCAGCTCCAGGCTGCGCGCCTGCCAGTAGCGCCAGCGGCTGGTGGTTGCCAGGTCCTGGGGCAGCTTGCGGGTCAACTGATAAGCGTCTTCCCAGCGGCCCAGGCGCAGCAGCAGGCGCAGGCGCCATTCGGTGACGGTGTTGTCCCGCAGTTCGGGGTCGTACTGGGTCATGATGTCCAGGCCGCGGCTGTCGTAGCGGCGGGCGAACGTCAGGCCGATTTCCCGGGCGATGGCGACTTTTTCATCGCGGGAAAAGTGCATGTTGGTGGCGTAGGTGTCGAGCAGGGATGCGGCTTTTTCCGGGTCCTGGCGCGCCAGGCGGCGCAGGCCCAGACCTACGGCGTCAGACATGGCCTCGCTGGCCGGGGCAAAGCGTGACGGCTGGCTGAGCATGTCGGGCTTTTGCGCCACTTCAATCATCAGCCGGGCTTGTGGGCCCAGGGTATTGAGGCCGTTGGCCAGTTGCGTGGCCAGGGCGTAATTGCGTGCTTCAGCGGCCAGCTTGACCCGCTGCCAGCGTTTTTGCTCGGTCAGTTGGCCTGCAGCGGCCCATTGGCTGAACAGGGCGTCGCAGGCGGCAGGTTGTGCTTTGCCGACCATCCACAGTTTTTCTGCACTGGCATAACCCTCGGCCTTGCGGTTGTGTTGCAGTTCATATTGACCATTGAGGCAGTCCAGCTCGGTGAAGTTGAGCTTGGGGTCGTAGTACTTTTCAAAAGTGGCCCAGTCGCCACGGTCTGCCAGCCAACGCAACCATCGCAGTTTCATCCAGTTGGCCTGGGGCAGGTCGCCGTGCTCGGCCAGGAATTGCTCGATTTCAGTGTTGCTCGCCGACTTCAGTCGGGCGGTCAGCTCGTCATAGGCCAGGTACGGCGTGAGCGGGTAGCTGCGCAGGGCTGCGGAATTTTGAAAATAAGGGCCGGAATCGCCTTTGGCCAGGGCGCGCTTGGCCTGGTCGTACAGTTGGCGTTGTTGAGTCAGGTCTGCGCCATGGGCGGCTTGCACGGCACAACTGGTGAGAAGCAGGCAGGATAAAAAGTTGAAGAGACGACTGCGCATGAGGCTTCCGTACTGATAAAAAATGCGACGAGCGCAGGTCGGGCCTGCACTGATTATCTCGTAGCTTAGCCTTTTGCCAGCAGCGCGTGAAAGCCTTGGCGGTCAAGCGGTGCAACTTGGCACTAAATGAAGGGGAGCGGGCGCCGTACACGAAATACCCGGCCGCCTGAGGGGTTAAATCAGGTAGAATGCGCGCCCAGTTTTTGGAGAAGCTCATGACCCTGCTCAAATTCAGCGATGTGTCCCTTGCTTTCGGCTCTATGCCGTTGTTGGACAAGGTGTCCTGGCAGATCGCCCGTGGAGAGCGGGTGTGCATCATCGGCCGCAACGGTACCGGCAAGTCCAGCATGATGAAGCTGGTTAAAGGTGATCAAAAACCCGATGACGGCTCTGTTTGGCGCGCGCCCGGCCTCAAGATTGGCGAATTGCCGCAAGAGTTGCCGGTAGCCGACGAGCGGACCGTGTTCGACGTTGTGGCCGAAGGCCTGGACGGTGTTGGCGAACTGCTGGCCCAGTACCATCACCTGAGTCAGAACATCGTCACCGATGCTGACCTGGACAAGCTGATGCACGTCCAGCAAGACCTTGAAGCCCGTGATGGCTGGCGCTTGCAGCAACTGGTAGACAGCACCCTGAGCCGTCTGCAGTTGCCGGCAGATAAAACTCTTGCCGAATTGTCCGGCGGCTGGCGTCGACGCGTCCTGCTGGCTCAAGCACTGGTTTCCGAACCGGACTTGCTGCTGCTCGACGAACCGACCAACCACCTGGATATCGGCGCAATCGCGTGGCTGGAAGAGGCCTTGAAGGACTTCCAGGGCGCGGTACTGTTTATTACCCACGACCGTTCATTTCTGCAAAATCTGGCCACCCGGATTCTGGAACTGGACCGTGGCGGCCTGATCGACTGGAACGGCGACTACGCCAGCTTCCTGGTCCACAAGGAAGCCACCCTGGCTGCTGAAGAAACCGCCAACGCGCTGTTCGACAAGCGCCTGGCCCAGGAAGAAGTGTGGATCCGCCAGGGCATCAAGGCCCGCCGTACCCGCAACGAAGGCCGCGTGCGCGCCCTGAAAGAACTGCGCGTAGAGCGCAGCGAACGTCGCGAGCGTACCGGCAAGGCCAACATCCAGCTGGACACCGCAGACAAATCCGGCAAACAAGTAATGGTGCTGGAAAACGTCAGCTTTGCGCACCCGGGTGGTCCGTTCCTGCTCAAGGACTTCTCGATGGTGCTCCAGCGCGGCGACCGTATCGGCCTGCTGGGTGCCAACGGTACCGGTAAAACCACGCTGCTCAAGTTGATGCTGGGCGGCCTGGTGCCAACCGAAGGTACGGTTGAAGAGGGCACGCGCATTGACGTGGCTTACTTCGATCAGCTGCGTCATCAGCTGGATCTGGAAAAAACCGTGATCGACAACGTGGCTGAAGGCCGCGACTTTATCGATATCGACGGCCAGAGCCGCCACGTGCTCAGCTACCTGGGTGACTTCCTGTTCAGCCCTCAGCGTGCCCGCACGCCGGTCAAGGCGCTGTCGGGTGGTGAGCGTGCCCGTCTGTTGCTGGCCAAGCTGTTCAGCAAGCCGGCCAACCTGCTGGTGCTCGATGAGCCAACCAACGACCTGGACGTTGAAACCCTGGAGTTGCTTGAAGAAGTGCTGCTGACCTTCAAGGGCACCGTGCTGATGGTCAGTCACGACCGGGCATTCCTTGATAACGTGGTTACCAGCACCCTGGTTTTCCAGGGCGAAGGCAAGGTTCGCGAATACGTGGGCGGTTATCAGGACTGGCTGCGTCAGGGCGGTTCGCCACGCCTGCTGGGCGTAACCGAGAGCAAGTCCGGCAAGGCCGACCTGAACTCGGCGGTGGTCGAGGCTGCCCCGGCACCTGTGGCTGCGCAACCTGCTCCGGCTGCGAAAAAGAAACTCAGCTACAAGCTGCAGCGTGAGCTGGAAGCCTTGCCTGCTGATATCGACGCCAAAGAACAGGCAATTGCCGCGGTTGAAGCAGAAATGGCTGACGCTGGTTTCTATCAACTGCCTGCGGCCAAAACCGCAGAAGTGATTGCCAAGCTTGAAACATTGCAAGCCGAGCTTGAACAGCTGGTTGAGCGTTGGGCCGAGCTGGATGCCTGATTGATCGCGTGCTGAACTGAAAAGCCCGGCCCTTTAACAAGGTGCCGGGCTTTTTTGTTGTTACATGCAGATAAACTTAGTCAGGTTTTTTCAGGCTGACGGCCAGCACGTCGCACGGTGCACCATGCAGTACGTCGTTGGCGGTCGAGCCCAGCAGCAGGGCGAGGCCGTGGCGACCGTGGCTGCCGACCACGATCAGGTCGCAGTTTTGCGCTTTGGCCAGGGCATGGATTTCCTGGCGCGGCTGACCGTAGTTCAAGTGGCAGAAGTCCTTGTGCAGTTGCGGGTACTTGGCAATCAGCCGCTCAAGGCGCTCTTTGGCCTGATCGAACTGTTGCTGCTGCAATTGCGAAAGATCCATCGGCACGTCGCCGCCGAACGCCATCGCCATCGGTTCAACGATGTGTATCAGCGACAATTTGGCGCCGTTGGCCTTGGCGCTTTCACTGGCGCGGTTGATCACGGGGTCGCATTCGTCGGTCAGGTCTACGGCGACCAGGATATGTTCGTAGGGCATGTGGGGTGCTCCTGTAGATGGCGATTAATTATGAGTATGGCCCTTTTCCAGAGCCTTGGTTCAAGTCTGGGTCACGCGTTTATCAAGTAATGAGAGTACAGATATGACGGTATGGATAGTGGTGTCAATCCTGGCACTGGTTCTGAGCCCTCTGGCGTGGTTGCGTCCATCCCGGGGTCAAAGTGGTCGTATGGACCTGCGCATGGAGGCGCGGCGCATGGGTTTGTCCATGCAGCTGGCGCCCCAGGAGTGGCCGCACTGGCTTGAGCCGCAACCACCCGGTTCCTGCGCGCAGTACCACCGCCCGCGCCGCAGTACTAAGCCTGATGTTTGGTGCTATTGGCAATCGGCACCTGGAAAATGGCTCAACCGCTGGCAGGAAGAATGTGAGGATGAGCGCCTGCTGGCGCAGTTCAGCAAGCTGCCAGCCAACGTGTACAAGGTTGAGGCAGACAAACAAATGATCGTGCTGGTGTGGGGCGAGAAGGGCGAGGCCCAGGTGCTCAAGGCGATCGACGAGGTGCTTAAGGCGCTGGCTTGAATGTGTGCTTCGGTTCTTGTAGTCGCTGACGAGGTACGAGGCTGCGATCGGGCGCGCAGCGGCCGTTAATCCTGAGTCTCCCGTTTTCTGACGCACGCAGGTGCACCAGTACCGACGGCTTCGCCGCCGATCGCAGCCTCGTACCTCGTCAGCGACTACAAGGATCTGTGAGGTGCGGGGTTTTTGAACTGACTGCCGGGTCGTTTTGTCATCATTGTTTTGGACAATTGACAATCGATCGCTTTTCCGTGAAGGTGTCGACACCCAAATCAAACGGGCGTATGAATTGAGTGTTTGTCGTGTAAGACGATGCTTGTTCAATCCCGATTATCGCGTTGGCGGGTGTGCCTGGCGGATTGGCAACAGCATTGACGCAAAAGTCAGTGACAGCCAGACGCTAGCTTCTGACGTGTACTGTTCAGCTTCCATATCCTGGAGATCAGTTGATGATTTACGAAGGTAAAGCCATCACGGTTACGGCTCTTGAAAGTGGCATCGTCGAACTCAAGTTCGACCTCAAGGGTGAGTCCGTCAACAAATTCAACCGTCTAACCCTGAACGAATTGCGTCAGGCGGTAGATGCGATCAAGGCAGACGCTTCGGTCAAGGGTGTCATCGTTTCCAGCGGTAAAGACGTATTTATCGTCGGCGCCGACATCACCGAATTCGTCGAAAACTTCAAGTTGCCGGATGCCGAGCTGATTGCTGGCAACCTCGAAGCCAACAAGATCTTCAGCGATTTTGAAGACCTCAATGTGCCGACCGTCGCAGCCATCAATGGCATCGCGTTGGGTGGCGGCCTGGAAATGTGCCTGGCAGCCGACTTCCGGGTCATGGCTGACAGCGCCAAGATCGGCCTGCCGGAAGTTAAGCTGGGCATCTACCCTGGCTTTGGCGGCACCGTGCGTCTGCCACGCCTGATCGGTGTTGATAACGCGGTTGAATGGATTGCCTCGGGCAAGGAAAACCGCGCAGAAGACGCTCTGAAAGTCAGCGCCGTTGATGCTGTGGTCACTGCTGACAAGCTGGGCGCAGCTGCCCTGGACCTGATCAAGCGCGCCATCAGTGGCGAACTGGATTACAAGGCCAAGCGCCAGCCGAAGCTGGAAAAGCTCAAGCTCAACGCTATCGAACAAATGATGGCTTTCGAAACCGCCAAAGGTTTCGTGGCTGGCCAGGCCGGCCCGAACTACCCGGCCCCGGTTGAAGCGATCAAGACCATCCAGAAAGCCGCGAACTTCGGTCGTGACAAGGCGTTGGAAGTTGAAGCTGCAGGTTTCGCCAAGCTGGCCAAAACCAGCGCTTCGCAATGCCTGATCGGCCTGTTCCTGAACGATCAGGAGCTGAAGAAAAAGGCCAAGGTCTACGACAAGATCGCCAAAGACGTGAAGCAGGCCGCCGTTCTGGGCGCCGGCATCATGGGTGGCGGCATTGCCTATCAGTCGGCGTCCAAAGGCACCCCGATCCTGATGAAGGACATCAACGAGCACGGCATCGAGCAGGGTCTGGCTGAAGCCGCCAAACTGCTGGTGGGCCGCGTTGATAAAGGTCGCATGACCCCGGCGAAAATGGCTGAAGTACTGAACGGCATTCGTCCTACTTTGTCCTACGGCGATTTCGGCAACGTCGACCTGGTGGTCGAAGCGGTTGTCGAGAACCCGAAGGTCAAGCAGGCTGTATTGGCGGAAGTGGAAAACCACGTTCGCGAAGACGCCATCCTCGCTTCCAACACCTCGACCATTTCCATCAGCCTGCTGGCCAAGGCCCTCAAGCGTCCGGAAAACTTCGTTGGCATGCACTTCTTCAACCCGGTGCACATGATGCCGCTGGTTGAAGTGATCCGTGGCGAGAAGTCCAGCGACCTGGCCGTGGCAACCACCGTTGCCTACGCCAAGAAAATGGGCAAGAACCCGATCGTGGTCAACGACTGCCCGGGCTTTTTGGTCAACCGCGTGCTGTTCCCGTACTTCGGCGGTTTCGCCAAGCTGGTCAGCGCCGGTGTCGACTTTGTGCGTATCGACAAAGTGATGGAAAAATTCGGCTGGCCAATGGGCCCGGCGTACCTGATGGACGTGGTCGGCATCGACACCGGCCACCACGGTCGCGACGTTATGGCTGAAGGCTTCCCGGACCGCATGAAAGACGACCGCCGCTCGGCGATCGATGCGCTTTACGAGGCCAAGCGCCTGGGTCAGAAGAACGGTAAGGGCTTCTACGCTTACGAGGCTGACAAAAAGGGCAAGCAGAAGAAAGTGGTTGATTCGAGCGTGCTTGAAGTGCTCAAGCCAATTGTTTACGAGCAGCGCGACGTGACCGACGAAGACATCATCAACTGGATGATGATCCCGCTGTGTCTGGAAACCGTACGTTGCCTGGAAGACGGCATCGTTGAAACCGCAGCCGAGGCCGATATGGGCCTGGTCTACGGCATTGGCTTCCCGCTGTTCCGTGGTGGTGCGCTGCGCTACATCGATTCGATCGGTGTTGCAGAGTTCGTCGCCCTGGCCGATCAGTACGCTGAACTGGGCGCGCTGTACCACCCGACTGCGAAGCTGCGTGAGATGGCCAAAAACGGCCAGAGCTTCTTCGGTTAAGCGCCCCATTAGAGTGAGAGTGAAATTATGAGCTTGAATCCTAGAGACGTGGTGATTGTAGACTTCGGTCGCACCCCGATGGGCCGCTCCAAGGGTGGCATGCACCGCAACACCCGTGCTGAAGACATGTCTGCGCACCTGATCAGCAAAGTGCTGGAGCGCAACAGCAAGGTTGACCCGAGCGAAGTGGAAGACGTGATCTGGGGCTGTGTCAACCAGACCCTGGAGCAGGGCTGGAACATCGCGCGCATGGCGTCGTTGATGACCCAGATCCCGCACAGCTCTGCAGCACAGACCGTGAGCCGCCTGTGCGGTTCATCGATGAGCGCCCTGCACACGGCTGCGCAAGCGATCATGACCGGCAACGGTGACGTTTTCGTAGTTGGCGGCGTCGAGCATATGGGCCACGTGAGCATGATGCACGGTGTCGACCCTAACCCGCACATGTCGCTGTACGCGGCGAAAGCCTCGGGCATGATGGGTTTGACCGCAGAAATGCTGGGCAAGATGCACGGCATCAGCCGTGAGCAGCAGGATGCTTTTGCTGTGCGTTCCCACCAGCTCGCCCACAAGGCGACGGTAGAAGGCAAGTTCAAAGACGAAATCATCCCGATGCAGGGTTACGACGAAAACGGCTTCCTGAAAGTTTTCGACTACGATGAAACTATTCGTCCAGATACCACCCTGGAAAGCCTGGCGGCGTTGAAACCTGCGTTCAACCCTAAAGGCGGTACCGTGACTGCGGGCACTTCGTCGCAAATCACCGACGGTGCGTCGTGCATGATCGTGATGTCGGCCCAGCGTGCAAAAGACCTGGGTCTTGAGCCGCTGGCAGTGATCCGCTCGATGGCAGTTGCCGGTGTGGACCCTGCGATCATGGGCTATGGTCCAGTACCGGCTACGCAAAAAGCGTTGAAGCGTGCAGGCTTGAATATGGCCGATATCGACTTCATCGAGCTCAACGAAGCTTTCGCTGCACAGGCCCTGCCGGTGCTGAAAGATTTGAAAGTGCTCGACAAGATGAATGAGAAGGTTAACCTGCACGGCGGTGCCATCGCACTGGGTCACCCGTTTGGATGCTCGGGCGCTCGTATCTCTGGCACTTTGCTCAATGTAATGAAGCAAAATGGCGGCACCTTCGGGTTGTCCACCATGTGCATTGGTCTTGGCCAGGGCATTGCCACCGTCTTCGAACGCGTCTAAGCGTTGCGATGATGGAAGCCGGGGCCTTGTGCCCCGGTTTTTGTTTTTAAGCGTGTTTATTTTTTTATTTTGCAGAGGGGCCGCAATATGCCGCTACAACCTGGGCTCTATCAGCACTACAAAGGCCCTCAATACCGGGTATTCAGTGTGGCACGCCACTCCGAAACCGAAGAGGATGTGGTGTTCTATCAAGCTCTGTATGGCGATTACGGCTTTTGGGTACGCCCGCTGAGCATGTTCCTGGAGTCAGTCATGGTCGAGGGCGAACAGGTCCCGCGCTTTGCCTTGATTCAGGCAGAACCCAGCGTTTTTTCCAGGCCATAAGGGCAGGTCGCGCAGAACCCTGTGCTTGACCTCACCTTGTAGCCACTATATATAGCGGTGCCGCGTCAGGCGCGAACCGCCTTTCACTTCTAGAATTCAGGAATTTTCTGATCCATGGGCAAATCGCTGGTCATTGTGGAATCCCCGGCTAAGGCCAAGACCATCAACAAGTACTTGGGCAACGAGTACGTGGTGAAGTCGAGTATCGGCCATATCCGAGACCTGCCCACCAGCGGTTCGGCTAGCGCCAGCAAAGAACCGGCTGCCAAGCGTGGCAAGGCAGCGGCGGGCGAAGCGCCGGCCCTGTCGCCAAAAGAGAAGGCTCAAAAGCAGCTGATCTCGCGCATGGGCGTTGATCCCGAACACGGCTGGAAAGCCAAGTACGAGATCCTGCCTGGCAAGGAAAAGGTCATCGAAGAGCTGCGCCGGCTCGCCAAGGATGCTGACACCATCTATCTCGCAACCGACTTGGATCGCGAGGGGGAAGCCATTGCCTGGCACCTGCGCGAAGCCATCGGTGGCGATGACACCCGCTACAAGCGTGTGGTGTTCAACGAAATCACCAAGAAAGCGATTCAGGAAGCCTTCTCCAAGCCGGGCGAGCTGGATATCAACCGCGTTAACGCCCAACAGGCACGCCGCTTTCTCGACCGCGTCGTTGGTTACATGGTTTCGCCGCTGCTGTGGGCCAAGGTTGCCCGTGGTCTGTCGGCAGGTCGTGTGCAATCGGTGGCCGTGAAGCTGGTGGTGGAGCGTGAGCGCGAGATCCGTGCGTTCAACCCTGAAGAATACTGGGAAATCCACGCCGACCTTGGCACCGCCAAGGGTGCGAAGGTGCGTTTCGACGTGGCCCGCGAAAAAGGCGAGGCGTTCAAGCCGCTGAACGAAGCGCAGGCTATGGCTGCGCTGGAGAAGCTCAAGGCTTCGAACTACAGCATCGTCAAGCGTGAAGACAAACCGACCAGCAGCAAGCCGTCGGCGCCTTTCATTACCTCCACCCTGCAACAGGCCGCGAGCAATCGACTGGGCTACGGGGTGAAGAAAACCATGATGATGGCCCAGCGTTTGTATGAAGCGGGCTACATCACGTATATGCGTACCGATTCCACCAACCTCTCGGCCGATGCGGTCGAGATGGCACGCACTTATATTGAAGGCGAGTTCGGCGCGTCGTACCTGCCGCCTGCTCCCAATGTGTACAGCAGCAAGGAAGGCGCACAGGAGGCTCACGAAGCGATTCGTCCTTCTGACGTAAACATGCACCCGAGCAAGCTGACGGGCATGGAGCGCGACGCTGAGCGCCTTTACGAGCTGATCTGGCGCCAATTTGTGGCGTGCCAGATGCTGCCGGCCAAATACCTGTCGACCACCGTCACTGTGGCGGCCGGTGATTTTGAGCTGCGCGCCAAGGGCCGCATCCTCAAATTCGACGGTTACACCCGTGTAATGCCGCAAATTGCCAAGCCGGGCGACGACGATGTGCTGCCGGACATGGCCCAGGGCGATGCCCTGAAACTGATCGAGCTCGACCCGAGCCAGCACTTTACCAAGCCGCCTGCGCGTTATTCCGAAGCCAGCCTGGTAAAAGAGATGGAAAAACGTGGCATCGGTCGTCCTTCGACCTATGCGGCGATTATCTCGACCATTCAGGATCGTGGTTACGTGGCGCTGCACAACCGCCGCTTCTACTCCGAAAAAATGGGCGACATCGTTACCGAACGTTTGTCCGAAAGCTTCTCCGACCTGATGGACTACGGCTTCACCGCCGGCATGGAAGAGAATCTCGATGACGTGGCGCAAGGCGAGCGCGACTGGAAAAACGTGCTGGACGAGTTCTACGGCGACTTCAAGAAGAAGCTCGAAGTAGCGGCTGCGCCGGAAGGTGGCATGCGCGCCAACCAGCCGGTCATGACTGATATTCCGTGCAAGGAATGTGGTCGTCCGATGCAGATCCGTACCGCTTCGACCGGTGTATTCCTGGGTTGCTCTGGGTATAGCCTGCCGCCTAAAGAGCGTTGCAAGGCCACGGTCAACCTGGTGCCGGGTGATGAAATCGCCGCCGACGACGAAGGCGAGTCCGAGTCGCTGGTGTTGTTGGGCAAGCACCGTTGCCCGATCTGCAGCACGGCGATGGATGCCTACCTGCTGGATGAGAAGCACAAGCTGCACATCTGCGGTAACAACCCGGATTGTGTCGGTTACGAGATCGAAGAAGGCAACTACCGCATCAAGGGCTATGAAGGTCCGAGCCTTGAGTGCGACAAGTGCGGCAGCGAAATGCAGCTTAAAACCGGTCGTTTCGGCAAGTTCTTCGGCTGTACCAATGCCGAATGCAAAAACACCCGCAAACTGCTGAAAAGCGGTGAAGCGGCGCCGCCGAAAATGGACCCGGTGAAAATGCCGGAGCTTAAATGCGAGAAGGTCAACGACACGTACATCCTGCGTGATGGTGCTTCGGGGTTGTTCCTGGCGGCAAGCCAGTTCCCGAAAAACCGCGAGACCCGTGCACCGCTGGTGATCGAGATTCTTCCTCACAAGGACGAGATCGATCCCAAGTACCACTTCTTGTGTGAAGCACCGAAGAAAGACCCGGACGGTCGTCCGGCAGTGATCCGCTACAGTCGCAAAACCAAAGAGCAGTACGTGCAGACTGAAGTGGATGGCAAACCGACTGGCTGGCGTGCGTTCTACGACGGCAAGAGCTGGAAGGTTGAAGACAAGCGTAAAGAAAAAGACGCTTGATCTGAGCTGGTCGCTGAATAAAAAACCGCGCAAGGGCTGCATGCCTTGCGCGGTTTTTTGTTTTGGGTAGAAGGTTTGTAGCAGCTGCCTAAGGAACGAGGCTGCGTTCGGCGGCGAAGCCGTCGTAAGTCAGGCGACTCGGTGTGTCAGCAATATTGAGTGCTCTAGTTTTACGACGACTGCGTCGCCGAACGCAACCTTCGTTCCTCGGCTGCTACGAGACCTATGTGCAACGCTTGCACCAGCACGCCCTGATCCCTGAGACTGCACAACCTGCCTTTACCCATTCGCTGTGGAGCGCCCGCATGGCTCACGAACTCTATACCCGCACCAATCAGAAGATCTATTTCGCTGGCTTGGCCCTGGAGGCCATGAACAAGGCGAGTGAAGGGCGGGCCATGAATGCTCAGGCGCTGGTTCAGGCTGAACGTGAATCGGCGATTTTTCACCTGTATGGCGCTTTGCTTGGCTTGTGCCATGAAATTGCGGGCTTTTATCGGCTGCCGCAAGCCAGTGCGCCGCGGGTCGAGCTGCTGCTGACCCGCCAGGTGCTGGACGAGAAGGCGATCCCGGAGCTGGCAGAGCTGGTCGAACTGGCCCACGCGCCGCAAGCCTGGCTGGCACAGCTGGTGGCAACCCATGCAGCGCTCTATCAGCCGCTGCAGGCGCCGAAAAAGGTCAAGGCGGATGTGTTCCAGCCTTTGATTGATACGGTCAACCTGGAGGACGAGGCGCCCCAGGGCTTGAGTCGCGAAACACTGGAAGAGTGGCGTCAGAACCTCAAGGCACTGGCCATCCGGTTCCGTGACGGACTCAATGAGTGTTGACGGTCGAAGCCGAAACGGTACAGTCATTCATCAGTCTGTAATGGAAAGCGCTTCAGATCCTGGGAATTTTCCGCATGATGGCTGATATACTCCCACGCTTTCGTGGAGAACAAATTTATATGCCAACGTCCTTTCTAGAAATTGTCGAGTTGCCAGACGGCCGCATCGAGTTGCGCCGTGCTGAGGACGAAGGGTCTTTGGTCACGCTGAGTTTTTCTGAAGATGCCAAGGCTTTTCTTCAGGGGCAGCACGTTGAGGTGGCTAAAGCCATGCTCAGCGTCGGTGTACAAATGGCGGGTCGGCTGGCCGAAGGCGAGCTTGAAAAAGACGATGGGCCGCGCATTCTTCATTAAGCGCCCCCGGATCCGGTACCACAGTCAGGCAAGTGCATTCTGCACTGGCCCTGTGGTTGCGTCGGATATTTAGCCCAAACGAATATTAAGGCTTTGCCCGTGGCCGGTGCGTGCTGCGCTGATCAACTGTTGGCGTGTAGCACTGTTTAGCGGGTTGATCCAGCTGACAACGGTGTGGCTGCGGCCCAGGCGCAACGCTTCGCAGGTGAGCTGCAAGGCGCTTTTATTGCCGTTGGGTTGTAGCAGCAGAATGCGCTCGCGGTTTAGCCCGGCGTCGCGCAACCAGCTTTGGGTCAGGCTTGCAGGCGGTGCGATAAGTGTCAGCCAGCGGGCATTTTGTTGCTCGCTCAGCTCGCGCAGCATGGGGGCAAGCAGGTTCAGGCAGTTTCCGGCAGCACCGCGTAGCGACAGCTCACTGAAGACTTCAGGTTCGGCGCTCCAGGGTGAATCGAGCACGTCCTTGATCGCAGGGGTCATGGGTTGTGCCATGAACGCCTCGAACAAGGTCAGTTGTGCGGGCAGCGGTGTGTGGGGAAACTGCATGACGCCTCCTATTAGCGGCGAATAACGCCGACGCTCAGGCCTTCAATGACCAGTTCCTGCTCCTTGAGATTGACTTCAATAGGGGCAAAATCCGGATTTTCAGCGATAAGCCAGACTTTGCTGCCTTCACGCTTGAAGCGTTTTACGGTCACTTCGTCGTCGATGCGGGCTACCACGATCTGGCCGTTGCGCGCTTCGCGGCAGGTATGCACAGCCAGCAGGTCGCCATCGAAGATGCCGACGTCCTTCATGCTCATGCCCTGTACGCGCAGCAGGTAATCAGCTCGCGGATGGAAGAACGTCGGATTGATGTTGCAGGACTCTTCGACATGTTCCTGCGCCAGAATCGGCGCACCGGCAGCGACACGACCGATGATGGGCAGGGTGGATTCGTCAGCCTTGGCTTCAAAGCCCGGGATGCGAATGCCGCGCGATGCGCCTGGGGTCATCTCGATGGCGCCCTTGCGGGCCAATGCCTTGAGATGCTCTTCGGCGGCGTTGGGGGACTTGAAACCCAGTTCCTGTGCGATCTCGGCACGGGTGGGCGGGTATCCGTTGTCATCCAGGCATCGCTTGATGAAAGCCAGGATCTCAGCTTGGCGTGGCGTCAGTTTTAACATGATGATCGCTCTGTCTTTTTATACAGTGACTGGGATTATATACAGTGAAGGCGTATTGGCAATCATCCATTTCCGGCAGTCCGCTGGACGGTCATTGCCAGGCCGGGTGGGCCGTACTTTATCAGGTGGGGCCTGGCTGGCCGAGGCTGTGGTTAAATGCGAAACCGCCCGGTCGCAAAACGAATAGGTCATCTTGACTTTTTACAAGCTGAAACGTATGTTTCAAACAAGTGTTTAAATGTTTGTCAGGCGGAGTAGTCATGGCCCAGTCGGAAACCGTTGAACGTATCCTTGATGCTGCCGAGCAGCTGTTCGCGGAAAAAGGGTTTGCTGAAACCTCGTTGCGGCTGATTACCAGCAAGGCCGGGGTTAACCTGGCGGCGGTCAATTACCATTTTGGTTCAAAGAAAGCGCTGATCCAGGCGGTATTCTCGCGTTTCCTGGGGCCTTTTTGCGCCAACCTGGACCGTGAGCTGGAGCGCCGTCAGGGCAAGCCGGAGAATCGTCCGACTCTTGAGGAGTTGCTGGAGATGCTGGTCGAGCAGGCGCTGGTGATCCAGCCGCGCAGCGGCAATGACCTGTCGATCTTCATGCGCCTGCTGGGGTTGGCGTTCAGTCAGAGCCAGGGCCATTTGCGCCGCTACCTTGAGGATATGTACGGTAAGGTTTTCCGTCGCTACATGTTGCTGGTCAACGAAGCGGCCCCGCAGATCCCGCCCATCGAGCTGTTCTGGCGCGTGCATTTCATGCTCGGGGCCGCGGCCTTCAGCATGTCGGGGATCAAGGCGCTGCGTGCCATTGCCGAGACCGACTTTGGCGTCAACACCTCGATCGAACAGGTCATGCGCCTGATGGTGCCGTTCCTCGCCGCCGGCATGCGTGCCGAGAGCGGGGTGAGTGACCCTGCAATGGCCAGTGCCCAGATGCGCCCTCGCAGTAAAACCGCACCGGTCAGTGCCAAGGTTTGACCCGCTGCGGGTGGGCGTGGCAGCTTTGTTCCGCTAAGCTAGCTGCCATGTCCAGCCCTGTCTTGTTCCCGTCTGTCGAATCGCTGCTGCCTCTCTGGAGTGCGGCGCGCGGGCCTGTGCCCGGGCATCCGGAGCGGGCAACAAGCGCTCTCTTTCTTAAGGATTTCCCATGAGTTCTGCCTTGCAAGGCTCCTTGATGGTGGACGTCGCCGGTACCTGGCTGACGGCTGAAGACCGGCAATTGCTGCGCCAGCCTGAAGTGGGTGGTTTGATCATCTTTGCGCGCAATATCGAACACCCGCGCCAGGTGCGAGAGCTGAGCGCGTCGATTCGTGCGGTGCGCCCGGACTTGCTGCTGGCGGTCGACCAGGAAGGCGGCCGGGTGCAGCGTCTGCGTCAGGGCTTTGTGCGCCTGCCGGCTATGCGCGCCATTGCCGACAACCCGAATGCCGAGTATCTGGCCGAGCAGTGTGGCTGGATCATGGCCACTGAAGTGCTGGCGGTGGGGCTGGACTTGAGCTTTGCTCCGGTGCTGGACCTGGACTACCAGCGCAGTGCGGTGGTAGGTAGCCGTTCGTTCGAGGGTGATCCCGAGCGCGCAGCTGTATTGGCCGGAGCATTTATTCGCGGGATGAACGACGCGGGCATGGCTGCTACTGGTAAGCACTTTCCGGGGCACGGGTGGGCTGAAGCTGATTCTCATGTAGCCATCCCTACTGATGAGCGCAGTCTTGAGCAGATCCGCGCCCACGATCTTGTACCCTTTGCCCGACTGAGCAAGCATCTGGCTGCGGTCATGCCGGCCCATGTGATCTATCCGCAAGTGGACAGCCAGCCAGCAGGGTTTTCCCGACGCTGGCTGCAGGACATTTTGCGCGGTGAGCTGCAGTTTGACGGGGTGATTTTCAGTGATGACCTGTCGATGGCTGGTGCCCATGTTGTCGGTGATGCCGCCAGCCGTATCGAGGCTGCCCTGTCGGCCGGTTGCGACATGGGCCTGGTGTGCAACGATCGCGCCGCCGCAGAGCTGGCCCTCAGCGCTGCCCAGCGCATGAAGGTCACGCCGTCTCCTCGGATTGCGCGCATGCGCGCTCAGGCCTGGGCCAGCACCGATTATCGCCAGAGCCCGCGCTGGCTGGTGGCGATCGGCGCACTCAAAGATGCTCAATTAATTGATTAAGGGATCTGCCTCAATGACGGTTTACGCAATTATCGGCGGCACGGGGCTGACTCAGCTGGAAGGGCTGACCATCAGCCGCTCCCTGGCGCTGGACACGCCTTACGGGCCGACCTCGGCAGATATCCAGATCGGTGAGTTTGGCGGGCGCGAAGTGTTGTTCCTGGCGCGTCATGGCCATCCGCACCGGGTGCCGCCGCATCAGGTCAACTACCGCGCCAACCTGTGGGCACTGAAGCAGGCCGGGGCCGAAGCCATTCTGGCGGTGAATGCCGTGGGCGGGATTCATATGGCGATGGGTACCGGGCATTTTTGTGTACCGCATCAGCTGATCGACTACACCAGCGGTCGCGAACACACCTATTTTGCCGGTGATCTGGAGCATGTGACACACATCGACTTCAGCTATCCCTACACCGAGTCTTTACGCGAGCAGTTGATTGGCGCACTGGCAGCAGAGGGTTGCTCCTACAGTAGCCACGGCGTTTATGCCGCCACCCAGGGGCCGCGTCTTGAGACGGTTGCAGAGATCGCTCGTCTTGAGCGTGATGGTTGCGACATTGTGGGCATGACCGGCATGCCGGAAGCGGCTCTGGCCCGTGAGCTGGAACTGGATTACGCGTGCCTTGCGCTGGTGGTCAATCCGGCGGCGGGCAAGTCGACCGCGATTATTACCATGGCCGAAATCGAGCAGGCGTTGCACGACGGCATGGGCAAGGTAAAGGCGACGTTGGCGCGGGTGCTGGCGGGCTGAAGGAAAACACCAATTGTGGGAGCGAGCCTGCTCGCGAACGAATTTCGCGAGCAGGCTCGCTCCCACAGGAGTATCAGAGTATCCAAAGAGGTCTAGCCGGCGCAGGCTGCGTCAGTTTTCAGCGCTTCTCTGTCTTGGGCGGCAGTGGCGCAAACAATGCGTCGATGTCGTCGTCCTGCAGTTTCCAGTCCCCGGCTATTCGCCCGTCCAGTACTCCTGCCGCCAAATCCGATTTTTCCTGCTGCAAGTGCTGGATTTTCTCTTCAACGGTGCCGCGGGCAATCATCTTGTACACAAACACCGGTTTTTCCTGGCCAATGCGGTAGGCACGGTCGGTGGCCTGGTTTTCTGCTGCCGGGTTCCACCACGGGTCGTAGTGAATCACCGTGTCGGCTTTGGTCAGGTTCAAGCCAACGCCACCCGCCTTGAGGCTGATCAGGAAGATCTGCAGCTTGCCGCTCTGGAAATCCTTGACCGGGGTGCGCCGGTCGCGGGTTTGCCCGGTGAGGATGGCGTAGGGCACCTTGCGCTTTTTCAGTTCGGCCTCGATCAGACCCAGCATCGAGGTGAACTGGGAAAACAGCAGGATGCGCCGATCTTCGGCAAACAGTTCTTCGAGCATCAGCATCAGGCTGTCGAGCTTGCCCGAGGTGCTGCCTTTTTTCGGCGCAGTGTCGCTGACCAGACGCAGGTCGCAACACACCTGGCGCAGCTTGAGCAGTGCTTCAAGAATGATGATTTGGCTGCGGCCCACGCCTTTGCGGGTGATTTCGTCGCGGACTTTTTTATCCATCGCCAGACGCATGGTTTCGTATACGTCGCGCTGGGCCTCGTTAAGATCGACCCAATGGATGATTTCGGTCTTGGGCGGCAGTTCGGTGGCAACCTGCTCCTTGGTGCGGCGCAGCAAGAACGGTTTGATCCGCGCATTGAGATGCTGCAGGCGCTCGTCGCTGCCCTGACGTTCGATAGGTACCCGGTAGTCGCGGTTGAAGGTCTTGACGTCACCCAGCCAGCCGGGCAGCAGGAAGTGGAACAGCGACCACAGCTCGCCCAGGTGGTTTTCCAGTGGGGTGCCGCTCAGACACAGGCGCTGGCGTGCAACCAGCTCGCAGGCAGCCTGGGTGGCCTTGCTGCCGGGGTTCTTGATGTACTGCGCTTCGTCCAGCACCAGCAGGTGCAGCGGCAGTTTTGCCAGATGCTCGATGTCCTTGGGCAGCAAGGCGTAGGTGGTCAGGATCACGTCGTAATCGTTAAGGTGCGCGAAGTGTTTTTTGCGCGTGGCGCCATACAGCGCCAGCACCTTGAGCTGCGGCGTGAAGTGCGCAGCTTCGTCGAGCCAGTTGGGGATCAGGCTGGTGGGCATCACCACCATGGCGGGGCGATCCAGGCGGCCGGCATTTTTTTCGCACAAAATGTGCGCCAATGTCTGCAGGGTTTTACCCAGGCCCATGTCATCGGCCAGTACGCCGCCGACCTCCAGCTGGCGCAAGGACTGCATCCAGCTCAGGCCTTCGAGCTGATAGGGGCGCAAATTGGCATTGAGCCCTTCGGGGGCTTCGACGCTGAAATCCTTGATGTCACGCAGGCGCTGGGCGAAGCCGCGAATCTGCTCACCGCCTTCCCAGCGCAGGGGCAGGGCGTCCAGAGCGTTGAGACGCGGTGCATCGGCACTTTTGATCCGCAGCGAAGTGGCGTCCGGTTCACCCAGATAAAATTCGTCCAGCGTGGCCAGTACCGGCTTCAGCCGCCCGTACGGCAAGGCGACCTGCAGCGGGCCAAGGTTGCTGGCCGGGTTGGCCGGAATATTCACCAGGATCAGTTCGTCATCCCGGCGCTTGGCGAGTTTTTCGCGGTTGAGCAGGTCGCTGTGGGAGCGCATCAGGTTGAGCAGGATCGGCAGCAGGCTCAGGTGCTGGCCGTTGACGATGATGCCCAGCTCCAGGTCGAACCAGTCGCGGTCAGGGGCCTCGTCGACATTGGCATACCAGTCTTCGACCGGGGTCAGGTCGAAGCCGAAATCTTCATCGATCTGCAACTCCCAGCCCTGGTCACTCAGGCTCTGCAGCTGGTTGAGGGTGAAATTCAGCCAGGCGCTGTCATTGACCAGCTCAAACAGCTCGCCTGCGCTTTCGGGCAGGGCCTTGCTCTGGCGCGTGGCAATTTTGAAGCCCAGGTTGCGCAGTTGCTCGCGGTAGAGGTTTTCGACCTCGGGCTTACGCTTGATGCGCAGGGTTTGCTGTTCCTGACGCAGCAGGATGTCGGCGTTCTTTTGCCCGCTGACGTACTGGTCCAGGTAGTTGAACGACAGGGCGGCACGGTGCTGGATATAACGTTGCATCCTGCCGTTGCGCGGCTCGAAGGCGCTGAACTCGGCACTGGCCAGCCACAGCCGCGGGATGGGTTGCACGTCGTCGACCAGTTGCTCGGGCAGATTGTTGGGGCGACGTGAGTCGAGTACGGCCTGGAGCTTTTCCAGAAGCTCGGCATCCTGAGCGGCGGCGGGGTAGTTCAAGGTTTCTTCAATCTTCAGTAAGACAGCAGCGGTGTGCTTGCAATTGACCCGCACAGGGCAGGTGCAGTGGGCGCTGACCAGCAGCAAGGTGCCTTTGGCCGATTCGCGCAGTTCAATGGTCTGGCGGTAGGGGTTTTCACCCGAGCCCTGACAGCTGGCGGTAATCAGCCTGTCGCCGATCTGAACGATCCTGACCCGATTTTCCTTGGCGTAGCGTCGGCCACGCTCAAGGCTTTGTTCCTTGAAGCGACTGACCCAAGTCGCGGCAAGCGGCTTGGTCAGTCGGGCAGTGGGGCTCAGGGGCATGGGTTTTTCATTCAGGAAGACTTCGGCGTCAGACGCTCGAACAGCGCCTCAATGGTATTGAAGCGTTCTTCCGGGCGCTCCATCGGCACCATGAACTTGAACAGGGTTGCGCCCTCGAACTTGTAGCGGTTGGGCTGGCCCTGGATCAATTTGATCAGCACCATCGGGTCGACCGGGGTATCGGCGGCAAACTCGATGCGACCGCCTTGCGGGCCGGCGTCGACCTTCTTGATGCCCAGTTGCTCGGCCTGCAGTTTGAGCAAGGTGATGCGCACCAGGTTCTTGGTCGGCTCGGGGAGCAGGCCAAAGCGGTCGATCATCTCGACCTGCAAGTCCTTGAGGCCCTCTTCATCGGTGGCCGATGCAATGCGCTTGTAGAGGATCAGTCGCGCATGCACATCCGGCAGATACGACTCGGGAATCAGTGCGGGTACCCGCAGGTTGATTTCCGGGCCGCCACCCAGCGGCTGGTCGAGGTTGGGCTGCTCGCCCTTGCGGATCGACTTGACCGCACGTTCGAGCATTTCCATGTACAGGGTAAAGCCGACGGCCTGGATCTGGCCGCTTTGACCATCCCCCAGCAATTCGCCAGCACCACGGATTTCCAGATCATTGGTGGCCAGGACAAAGCCGGCACCCAGGTCCTGGGTATTGGCGATGGCCTCCAGACGTTTTTGCGCGTCGCCGGTAATTTGCTGGCGCGGCGGCGTGAGCAGATAAGCATAGGCCTGGTGATGGCTGCGTCCGACGCGGCCGCGCAACTGGTGCAGTTGCGCCAGGCCGAACTTGTCGGCGCGCTCGATGATGATGGTGTTGGCGCTGGGCACGTCGATCCCGGTCTCGATGATGGTCGAGGCGATCAGCACGTTGAAGCGCTTGTGATAGAAGTCGCTCATCACCTGTTCGAGTTCGCGTTCGCGCATTTGCCCGTGGCCGATACCAATGCGTGCTTCTGGCACCAATTCAGCCAGTTCGGCGGCGCATTTCTCGATGGTTTTAACGTCGTTGTGCAGGTAGTAAACCTGCCCGCCGCGCAGCAACTCACGCAGTAAGGCCTCTTTGACGGTACTTTTGTTCTGTTCCATGACGAACGTGCGCACCGACAGCCGGCGTGCCGGTGGCGTGGCGATGATCGACAGGTCGCGCATGCCCGACACGGCCATGTTCAGCGTACGCGGGATGGGCGTGGCGGTGAGGGTCAGGATGTCGACTTCACTGCGCAGGGCCTTGAGCTGTTCTTTCTGGCGAACGCCAAAGCGGTGTTCCTCGTCGATGATCACCAGGCCCAGGTTTTTGATCTTGACGTCGTCTTGCAGCAGCTTGTGGGTGCCGATCACGATGTCAATCTTGCCCTCGGCCAGGTCGGCCACTGCCTGGTTGATCTCTTTGGCCGATTTGAAGCGGCTCATCACCTCGACCGTTACCGGCCAGTCGGCAAAACGGTCGCGAAAGCTATTGTAGTGCTGCTGGGCGAGCAGGGTGGTGGGCACCAGAATCGCCACCTGACGGCCGCCGTGAACGGCAATAAAGGCCGCGCGCATGGCCACTTCGGTTTTGCCGAAGCCGACGTCGCCACACACCAGGCGGTCCATCGGCTTGGGCGACAGCATGTCGGCACGCACGGCTTCGATGGTGGTTTGCTGGTCCGGGGTTTCTTCGAACGGGAAGCCGGCACTGAACGTTGCGTAATCCGCTTTCGGGTCGGCAAATGCATAGCCTTCGCGGGCTGCGCGACGGGCGTAGATGTCGAGCAGCTCGGCAGCCACGTCACGCACTTGCTCGGCGGCCTTGCGCTTGGCCTTTTGCCAGGTTTCCGAGCCCAGGCGGTGCAGTGGCGCCAGTTCATCATCGCTGCCGGTATAGCGGGCGATCAGGTGCAGGTTGGCCACGGGCACATAGAGCTTGGCGCCCTCAGCGTATTCCAGGGTCAGGAACTCGGCCACCTGATTGTCGACTTCCAGCGTCGCCAGGCCTTGATAGCGCCCTACGCCGTGGTCGATATGCACCACGGGTGCACCTTCGCGCAGCTCGGTGAGGTTCTTGATCACCGCATCGTTGTTGGCGTCGGCGCGTTTTTCCCGGCGCCGGCGCTGCATCACGCGCTGGCCGAACAGCGGGCTTTCGGCGATCAGCGCCAGTGCCGGGTCGTCCAGCAGCAGGCCTTCATCCAGCGGGGCGATGGTGATCGCCAGGCGATGTTTGCTGGCGACGAAGTCCGGCCAGCTGTCGACTGTTTTAGGGCGCAGCTTCAAGCGTTCAAGCAGTTCGAGCAGCACTTCGCGGCGACCGGCCGATTCGGCGGTAAACAGCACGCGGCCCTCAAACTGCTCGAGGAAACCGGACAAGGCTGCCAAAGGCTGGTTGGCCTTGGCTTCAATGGCCAGGTTGGGCAGCGGTTGCGCAGGGAAGCGTTCACGGCTGCTGCCGGTGTCCACGTCATCCTGGCTGGCAACCACGCGCGGCCAGCTTTTGAGGCGGGCGAAGCAGTCTTCAACCGGCAGGAACAACTCGGCAGGCGGCAACAGTGGCCGCGACGGATCGATACGGCGCTCTTCGTAGCGGTTGCGTACGTCAGACCAGAAGTTCTCGGCGGCCTGTTCAATACCTGGCAGCGAGAACACCTGGGTGTCCGCCGGCAAATAGTCGAACAGGGTCGAGGTTTCATCGAAAAACAGCGGCAGGTAGTACTCGATGCCTGCGGGAGTAATACCGCTGCTCAAGTCCTGAAAGATCGGGCAGCGTCGGAAGTCGACATCAAAGCGCTCGCGAAAGCGCGCCTTGAAGCGGGTTACCGCGTCTTTTTGCAGCGGGAATTCACGGGCCGGTAGCAGGCGCACCGATTCAACCTTGTCGATCGAGCGCTGGGTCTCGGGGTCGAAGGTACGCAGGGTCTCGATTTCGTCGTCGAACAGGTCGATCCGGTAAGGCAGTTTGCTGCCCATCGGGAACAGGTCGATCAGCGCGCCGCGCACGGCAAATTCGCCATGCTCATACACCGTATCGACACATCGATAGCCACTGGCCTCAAGCCGGGTGCGCATTTGCTCCACGTCCAGCTTCTGGCCGATATCCAGCACCAGGCTGCTGCCGAGCAGGAACTTGGTCGGGGCCAGGCGATGTAGGGCGGTGGTCACCGGCACTACCAAAACGCCATGACTCAGCTCCGGCAGCCGATAAAGGCTGGCGATGCGCTGGGAAATGATGTCCTGGTGCGGCGAAAACAGGTCGTAGGGCAGGGTTTCCCAATCAGGGAAATGCAGTACGGGCAAGTCGGGGGCAAAGAACCTCAGTTCCTGCTCAAGGCGTTCGGCGCTTTGGCTGTCGGCGGTCAGGAGCAGGGTGAAGCGCTTGGCGGCGCTGGCAGCCTCGGCAATCGCGAGGCTCAGGGCGGCACCGGGCAGATTGCTCCAGTGCTGTTTACCTGCCGTGGCAGGGAGTTTCGGTAGACGCAGGACGGGCACGGAAGGTTGAGCTCCAAGCGTTGCGACAAAGTCGACAATTGTAACGGGCCAAGGGGCTGGCTGTCAGTTGCAGTCTTTTGACAGGGGCCTGAATCGCCCTGTGAAACCCAAGATGGGGGCCCCAGAGGGGCTGTGCAAGGGCCTCAGACTGCTGAAATGACAACTGTTATAAAATTTTTCGCCTATATTTATTGGTGCTTAATCGTTTCAGTAAAGGCGTGTGACAGGCGTGCATTGCCCCTGCATTGGCGCAGCGGCATAATGTAGCCCCTTTTTTCAGCCCCTACATGTGGAAGGTTCCCGTGACTCAGAAGCCCGACCAGTGTCTTGGTGAATGGATCGACCGTGAAGCACTCGCAGAAGCGATGATTCCGCTTATCGGTCAGCTTTACCGCAATAACAATGTGGTTAGCTCGATCTATGGCCGCAGCCTGATCAACCGTTCAGTCATTGCGATTCTCAAGGCTCACCGCTTTGCTCGCCATCGTCAGTCCGATGACATCGAATTGTCCGTGCACGAAACTTTCCCGCTGCTCAAGGCAATGAGCGAGCTCAAGCTCGGCGCTGCTTCGGTAGACCTGGGCAAGCTGGCCGTGAAGTTCAAGGCCGAAGGCAATGGCCGCACGGCTGAGCAATTTGTACGCGAAGAACTGGCCGATGTAGTGGGTCAGCAAAACGCTTCTGCACGTAAAGGCACTGACGTTGTACTGTACGGCTTCGGTCGCATCGGTCGTCTGCTGGCGCGCATCCTGATTGAAAAAACCGGTGGTGGCGACGGTCTGCGTCTGCGTGCCATCGTTGTGCGCAAAGGCGCCGACAACGATCTGGTCAAGCGTGCAAGCCTGCTGCGTCGTGACTCGGTACATGGCCCGTTCGATGGCACCATCGTTGTCGATGAAGCCAACAACACCATCACTGCCAACGGCAACCTGATCCAGGTGATCTACGCGAAGAACCCGACTGAGGTGGATTACACCCAGTACGGCATTCAGAACGCCCTGCTTGTGGACAACACCGGTGTCTGGCGTGACGCCGACGGCCTGGGCCAGCACTTGCAGTGCCCTGGTATCGACCGCGTAGTCCTGACCGCTCCGGGCAAGGGCAAGCTGAAGAACATCGTTCACGGCATCAACCACGGCGAAATCACCGCAGACGACAAGATCGTTTCGGCGGCATCCTGCACCACCAACGCCATCGTGCCGGTGCTCAAGGCTGTCAACGACAAGTTCGGCATCGTTAACGGTCACGTTGAAACGGTTCACTCGTACACCAACGACCAGAACCTGATCGACAACTTCCACAAGGGCGATCGTCGTGGCCGTAGTGCCGCGCTGAACATGGTGATCACCGAGACCGGTGCTGCTACCGCTGCTGCCAAGGCACTGCCTGAGCTGGCCGGCAAGCTGACCGGTAACGCGATCCGTGTTCCGACGCCGAACGTGTCGATGGCCATCCTCAACCTGAACCTTGAGAAGCCGGCTACCCGTGAAGAAATGAACGAGTACCTGCGTCACATGGCGCTGCACTCCGATCTGCACAAGCAAATCGACTTCGTCAGCTCCCAGGAAGTGGTTTCCACTGACTTCGTGGGTTCGCGTCACGCCGGTGTGGTGGATGCTGAAGCGACTATCTGCAATGACAACCGCGTTGTTCTGTACGTTTGGTACGACAACGAATTTGGTTACAGCTGCCAGGTAGTACGCGTGATGGAAGACATGGCCGGGGTTAACCCGCCAGCGTTCCCGCGCTAAGCAACCGCCGCAACTGAAAACGCCCCGATTTGTCGGGGCGTTTTTGTGTGTGCAGCAAAAACCATGTAGTCGCTGCCGAAGGCTGCGATGGGATGCGGAGCACCCCGTTTTCCTGGGAGCGCTGCAGTCCCGATCGCAGCCTGCGGCAGCGACTACAGGTCAGGCATTGGCCGCTACCGTCGTACGCAACTGATGCTTGTCGCCACGGAACAACACCACGGTGGCGATCAGACCCATTACCGCCGCGCCGGTCAGCCACAGGCCGGGGGCGGCCTTGTTGTCCAGAGCGTGGATCAGATAAGTACAGGCTGCCGGGGTGAAGCCACCGAACGTTGCGGTCGCCAGGCTATAAGCCAGGGAGAACCCGGTGGTGCGTACCTCAACGGGCATGATTTCGGTCAGGGCAACTACCATCGCACCGTTATACGAGCCATACAGGAACGATAGCCACAGCTCGACAATCAGCAGATGGCTGAAGCTCGGGTTGGCGACCAGCCAGGACAATGCCGGGTAAGCGGTCAGGATCGCCAGGATGGTAGCTCCCAGCAGCAGTGGTTTGCGTCCGATCTTGTCCGACAGCGAGCCCATGACCGGCAGCCAGAAGAAGTTCGACAGGCCGATGCAGACGGTCACCAGCAGCGCATCGAAATCCGACAGGTGCAGCTCTGCCTTGCCGAAGGTTGGGGTATAGGCGGTGATCAGATAGAACGACACGGTGGTCATCACCACCAGCGCCATGCCACCCAGTACCAGGCTAAAGTTCTGGCTGACCGAGCGAAGGATTTCACGCAGGGTAGGGTGATGCTTGCGGGCTTCGAATTCAGGGGTTTCTTCCATCGAGCGGCGGATTACAAAAATCACCGGCACGATCATGCAACCCAGCAGAAATGGAATGCGCCAGCCCCACTCACCCATTTCTTCGGGGCTTAGCCAATGGTTAAGGCCAACCCCCAGCAAACCGGCGAACACCACGGCAGCCTGCTGGCTGGCCGATTGCCAGCTGACGAAAAAGCCTTTGCGCCCCGGCGTGGCGATTTCCGCCAGGTACACCGACACGCCGCCCAGTTCCACGCCCGCCGAGAAGCCTTGTAGCAATCGGCCGAGCAACACCAGCAGGGGCGCGGCAACACCCAGCGTGGCGTAGCCCGGCACGCAGGCGATCAGCACGGTGCCCATGGCCATCAGGGCCAGGGTAATGATCAGACCTTTGCGGCGGCCATGCCGGTCGATATAGGCGCCGAGAAAAATTGCACCCAGCGGGCGCGCAAGAAAACCGGCACCAAAGGTGGCCAGGGCAAGCATCAGTGAGGCAAAAGCGCTATCGCTTGGGAAGAAGGTTTTGGCAATGGCCGTGGCGTAGAAGCCAAAGACCATAAAATCGAACATCTCTAGGAAGTTACCGCTGACAACGCGAAAAATCGCCTTGCCTTTGCCCGTACTGGAGGCCATCAGAAATCACCCGCTATTATCTGTTTTTATGCGTAATCCGTGTTTTTACTCGTCCACACTGCAAGGCCATGGCCTGCGCCATCGTGCAAAACAGTTTTGTAACCATATGTGTAACAAAGTATGTAGGCAACATTTGTTGCCGCTACACGGACGGGCTAAGGCCTTTGCGCAAGCAAGTTCTGGCGCAGTTTGTCGGGCAGGCCTTCAGGGCCGAGCCAGATGCCCAGATAGACCTTGGCCAGTTGGTGATCGGCGCTGGTGAAAATAACCCTGCCATTACGTTCGAGGTTCAGTCCGCGTTGCGGGTTGTAGTTCAGGGCATAGCGATCGCCGCGTTTGATGTCGCCGAAGCTGGCTTGCAGCTGTGTCAGTGGGGCATTCAGGCGGGCCAGGGTGTCTGCGGATTGCTGACGCTTGAGGATGGTGGCAGAGGCCCGGGTGATATCGCTGTGCTCCAGGTCACGCAGGTAGAACAGCTCAAGGCGAAGGTCGCGCTGTTCGTCAAAGGCCTGTTGCGGTTTGATGCCGGGCTGGGTGAAAAGGGCTGCGGCATAGATATCGGCCCAGAGGTAGGTCAGTACGATCTGGCCTTTACGCTCCATGGGGGTTGTGCCGACTTGTGTCAGGGCGGGGAAGTTGGCTTCCTTTAAGCGTGCAGCCTCGTCTGCCAGGCTGGCGGCGCTGTAGAGCAGCAACAATACGATCAACAACTGGCGCATGGTGGGTGGGCTCTGATCGATGGATTTTATCGCCGGACTGTAGTCGCTGCCGAAGGCTGCGAAGGGTTGCGGAGCAACCCGTTTTACTGAAAACACCGCGGCTCCCCCAGTCGCGGCAGCGACTACATCGGAGAGTGAAGCTCAATCGCCGATGTAGTGAACACAAAAATAGCCAACGACCAGACCAAGGGTTAATGTTCGCGGCGTTCAGGCTTCTATAGACTGTGCCCCACGTTTTGATCCTTCATGGCGCTGGCCGCGACATGATTTAGCCGTAGGTGCCCAAAGCGGTGCCACGGCCTGTTCTGAGGAGTACGCATGGCTGTCTACAACTACGACGTAGTGGTACTGGGTTCCGGCCCGGCAGGAGAAGGTGCGGCAATGAACGCCGCAAAAGCAGGGCGCAAGGTCGCGATGGTCGACAGCCGGCGTCAGGTCGGTGGCAACTGCACGCACTTGGGCACCATCCCGTCCAAAGCCCTGCGTCACTCGGTTCGCCAGATCATGCAGTTCAACACCAATCCGATGTTCCGGGCCATTGGTGAGCCACGCTGGTTCTCGTTCCCGGACGTGCTCAAGAGCGCCGAGAAAGTCATCTCCAAGCAGGTTGCCTCGCGTACCGGCTACTATGCCCGCAACCGCGTAGACCTGTTCTTCGGCACCGGCAGCTTCACCGACGAGCAAACCATCGAAGTGGTCTGCGCCAATGGCGTGGTTGAAACCCTGATGGCCAAGCAAATCATCGTGGCCACCGGCTCGCGCCCTTATCGCCCGGCCGATATCGATTTCAGCCACTCGCGTATCTACGATAGCGATACCATCCTCAGCCTGGGCCACACTCCGCGCAAGCTGATCGTGTATGGCGCGGGCGTGATCGGTTGCGAATATGCATCGATCTTCAGCGGCCTGGGGGTATTGGTCGAGCTGGTGGACAACCGCGAGCAACTGCTGAGCTTCCTCGACTCCGAGATCTCGCAGGCGCTGAGTTACCACTTCAGCAACAACAACATCACCGTGCGCCACAACGAAGAGTACGAGCGGGTTGAAGGCGTCGAAAACGGCGTGATCCTGCATCTGAAATCGGGCAAGAAGATCAAGGCCGACGCCTTGCTCTGGTGCAATGGCCGTACCGGCAACACCGATCTGCTGGGTCTGGAAAACATTGGCATCAAGGCCAATGGCCGTGGTCAGATCACGGTTGATGAAAACTATCGCACCACCGTGCCGAACATTTACGCCGCCGGCGATGTGATTGGCTGGCCAAGCCTGGCCAGTGCCGCCCACGACCAGGGTCGTTCGGCTGCTGGCAGCATTGTTGATAACGGCAGCTGGCGCTTCGTCAATGACGTGCCGACCGGCATCTACACCATTCCCGAGATCAGCTCGATCGGCAAGAACGAGCAGGAGCTGACCCAGGCCAAGGTGCCGTATGAAGTAGGCAAGGCCTTCTTCAAGAGCATGGCGCGTGCGCAGATTGCCGGCGAGCCCCAGGGCATGCTGAAAATCCTGTTCCACCGTGAAACCCTCGAAGTGCTGGGCGTTCACTGCTTCGGTTATCAGGCATCAGAGATCGTGCACATCGGTCAGGCGATCATGAACCAGCCGGGTGAACTCAATACCCTGAAGTACTTCGTCAACACCACGTTCAACTACCCGACCATGGCTGAAGCCTATCGGGTAGCTGCTTACGATGGCCTAAACCGGCTTTTTTGAGCGGCTCCGGCCGGTGGCCTGAGCCGGCCGGGGAGACCGATTTCAGCCATTCCCGAGGGTGGCAGTGGCCAAACCGGGAAAGTCTGTAATCAGGCTATCTACGCCGAAATCAGCGAGCCTGCGCATCAGCGCAGGTTCGTTGACTGTCCATACCGACACATGCAAACCCTGACGCTGGGCCTTCTCCAGGCGCTCAGGCGTGCACAGTGTCCAGTTCAATGCCAGCATCTCGCAGCCATAACTCTGGGCGACCTTGATCGGGTCGAGCCAGGCGTATTCGGCCACCAGCCCCCGTGACAGGTCTGGCGTCAACTCCAGCGCAGCCTTGAGCACTTCACGCGAGCTCGACGTGACCGTGACCTTGTCCATCAGCCCATGACGTACCGCCATCTCGCGAATTGCCAGTACGGTGGTTGCTGCGCGGGTGCGTGAGGCACTTTTGACTTCCAGTTGCCAGTGCTCGAAATCACACTTTTCAAACAGCTCTTCAAGGCGCGGGATCGGGCACGGCTGCATCCAGCCCGGGCCGCCCTTGCGTGCGTCGTAGGTCACCAGGTCGGCAGCAGTGTGCTCGATGACCTTGCCGCGCCGGTCGGTGGTGCGCTTGAGAGTCGGGTCGTGGATGACCATCAACTCGCTGTCTTTGGACAGGTGCAGGTCGAGTTCGCAGCGACGTACGCCGTGCTTGAGGCATTGCTCAAAGCTGGCAAGGGTATTTTCCGGTGCTTCGCCTTTGGCGCCGCGATGGCCATAAATCAGGGTCACATTTGCTCCTTGTACAGAGTGATCACGGCCCGGTGCTTACTCGGGCGCGGATGTTTGTTGTTCGCGGGCCAGACGGCGCGCCTGAGCCTGTTTTTGCAAAATGTAGCGCGCCAGCAACTGGCGCTGGGTATCGGTCAGGGATTCAAATTCGGTGTTGATGCGGTAGCCGTCAGCGTGCGCCTGGCAATCGACCACGCGGGCACGCAGCAACAGGCCCAGGGCCTGGGGCATCAATACCAGCTTGACTGAAAGGTGGCTGCCCGCCGGGCAAGGCTGCGGGTGATGAAACTCGATGCCGCCTTCGGACAGCACGACCGGCTGCAGCTCACCGATCTGGCCCAGCACCGTTTGCGCAACGATCTGGCTCAGCAGTTCGACCCGTTTGTTCAGGGTTTTCAGATAGCTGGAAAGGGTGCGGTCGCGTTCGCTGATCTGGCGCAGCAAGTGCTGGGACTCGAATTCGCTCAGGTGCAGTTCACTGAGCAAATTGAACAGCGGCGACGCATCCTGCAACACTTCATTGCTCGCGGCTTCGGCGGCTGCCAGCGGGGTTATTTCCAGTGCGATCATATCCTCGATACGGTAGTATTCGCGGCGATCTGCTTCATCTAATGTCGACATGGCGAACCCATGATGGCGGCTGTGGTCTGAGTGTAAAGCTGCTTATCAGGCCCCGCCACAAGGACGTCTTCTTTTCCCTCGAACAAGCCCCGACATGTTCAGACCTCTCTCGTTATTTATTGGCACGCGTTATACCCGTGCAAAGCGTCGCAATCATTTTGTGTCGTTTATTTCCCTGACTTCGATGATCGGGCTCGCCCTTGGCGTGGTCGTGATGATTGTCGTGCTGTCGGTCATGAACGGTTTCGATCATGAGATGCGCACCCGCGTGCTGGGCATGGTGCCTCACGCGACCATCGTCGGCGATCAACCGATCAGCGACTGGCAAAGTCTGGCCGCGAAGGTCAAGCAAAACCCCAAGGTCGAGGCGGTAGCCCCCTTTACCCAGATGCAGGGCTTGCTGACCAATGACGGCAATGTGCAGAAAGTCCTGCTCAATGCCATCGATCCGGCGCAGGAGCGCAATGTCTCGATCATTGACCAGTTTATGCAGCAGGGCCAGCTCGACGCGCTGACCCCGGGCAGCTTCGGCATCATCATCGGTGACAAGGCCGCGAAAAAACTCGGTGTGGGCGTTGGCGACAAGCTGACCTTCGTTGCGCCGGAAGTCACGGTGACACCAGCCGGCATGTTCCCGCGCATGAAGCGTTTTACCGTGCAGGGCATATTTCATGTCGGTGCCGGTGAGATCGACGGCTATCTGGGCATCACCAACCTGCAGGACCTGGCGCGCTTGCAGCGCTGGAAACCTGATCAGGTACAGGGCCTGCGGCTGAAGTTCGATGACCTGTTCGAGGCGCCGCGCACTGCCTGGGAAATCGCCCAGCAGTTGGGCGAGAGCCAGTATTACGCCCGTGACTGGACTCGCACCCACGGCAACCTGTACCAGGCCATCCGCATGGAAAAAGCCATGATCGGTCTGCTGTTGCTGCTGATTGTTGCCGTAGCCGCGTTCAACATCATTTCCACGCTGGTCATGGTGGTCAATGACAAGAAGGGCGATATCGCTATCCTGCGTACCCTGGGGGCGACGCCGGGCACCATCATGGCCACCTTTATGGTGCAGGGCACCGTCATTGGTGTGGTGGGTACGGCCATCGGCGCGGTGGTCGGGATGATTGCCGCGCTCAATGTCAGCGCTGCGATCTCGGCCCTTGAGGGCCTGATCGGGCACAAGTTTCTCAATGCCGACGTGTATTTCATCGACTACCTGCCCTCGCAATTGCAGGCGCAAGACGTGTTGATGGTATGCGGTGCGGCATTGCTTCTGAGTTTCCTCGCGACCTTGTACCCGGCCTGGCGTGCTGCGCGCACCCAGCCTGCGCAGGCGCTTCGTTATGAGTGAGTTGGGCATGAAAGAACAAGCAGTGTTGAGTTGCCGCGACCTGGGCAAGTCCTACGAGGAAGGCCCGGAATCTGTGGTTGTCCTGTCGGGCCTGCAGCTTGAGCTGCACCCCGGTGAGCGGGTAGCGATCGTCGGGACTTCGGGTTCGGGTAAAAGTACGTTGCTCAATATGCTCGGCGGCCTCGATACCCCGACCACCGGCAGTGTCTGGCTGGCCGGTGAAGAACTGTCGGCGCTGGGTGAAAAGGCCCGCGGCCTGTTGCGCAACCGCTCATTGGGTTTCGTCTACCAGTTTCACCATCTGTTGCCCGAGTTCACCGCACTGGAAAACGTTTGCATGCCGTTGCTGATCGGCAAGACCGCAATCCCTGAAGCCCGTGAGCGGGCCACGGCCCTGCTGACGCGGGTGGGCCTGGGTCATCGCCTGGAGCACAAGCCGGCCGAGCTGTCGGGTGGTGAACGCCAGCGTGTGGCGATTGCCCGGGCGCTGGTCAACAAACCAGGGCTGGTGATGCTCGATGAGCCCACCGGCAACCTCGACTCGCACACGGCCCAGGGCATTCAGGATTTGATGCTGGAGCTCAGCACGTCAATGCGCACGGCGTTCCTGGTGGTGACCCACGACATGAACCTGGCTCGCCAGATGGATCGCGTGTTGCACCTTCAGGAAGGTCGCCTGACCACGATCTGATCGGCCAGCACCTGACGCCTGCAAGCGGGCGTCAGGTCTTCAATTTTTATACGGTGCCCGCGAATGTTCAGACCGTTATCGATTTTTATCGGCACGCGCTATACCCGCGCCAAGCGCCGCAATCGTTTTGTTTCGTTTATCTCCATGACTTCGATGATCGGCCTCGCCCTGGGCGTGCTGGCGATGATCGTGGTGTTGTCGGTGATGAATGGTTTCCAGCGTGAAATGAGTAACCGCATACTCGGCATGGTGCCTCACGCGACCATCGTTGGCGTCAAGCCGATCGATGACTGGCGCCCGGTGGCTGAGGCGGCGATGAAAAACCCCGAAGTCACGGCAGCCGTACCGTTTACCGAGCTGGACGGCATGCTGTCCTATAAAGGTTCGATGCAGCCGATCCAGATCAGCGGTATTGATCCGGAGCAGGAAGGCAAGGTCTCGATCGTGACCCAACATATTGTGCAGGGCAGCCTGCAGGACCTTAAGCCCGACGAGTATGGCGTGGTGTTGGGCGATATTGTCGCGCGGCGTTTCCGGTTGGGTGTGGGTGACAAGATTACCCTGATCGTGCCCGAGGCCAGCACTGCCCCGGGCGGGATTACCCCGCGCCTGCAGCGTTTGAATGTGGTGGGCATCTTCAAGGTCGGGGCCGAGCTGGATGGCACCATGGGCTTGATCCATATGGCCGATGCGGCCGCCATTCAGCACTGGGAGCCGAACCAGGTACAAAGTGTGCGCCTGGCGGTCAAGGATCTGTACGCGGCGCCGCAGGTTTCGCAGCAGGTAGCTGCCGGCCTAGGGGAGGCTTACAAGGCTGACGACTGGACCCACACCCAGGGCAGTCTGTTCAGCGCCATGAAAATGGAAAAAACCATGATTGGCTTGTTGCTGCTGATGATCGTGGCCGTGGCTGCTTTCAATATCATCGCCACGCTGATCATGGTGGTGAACGACAAGGGCGCTGATATCGCGATCTTGCGCACCATTGGTGCCACGCCGCGCCAGATCATGGCCATCTTTATGGTGCAGGGTACGGTGATCGGCATTGTCGGCACTTTGATCGGCGGCGTGCTGGGCGTGATTGCGGCGCTTAACGTCAGCGAGCTGGTGGGCTGGATGGAGCGGGTGACCGGGCAGCACATCTTCAGTTCCGATGTGTACTTTGTCAGCAACCTGCCATCAGAGCTGCAGGGCGGTGATGTGGCATTGATCTGCGGCGCGGGCTTTGTGCTGAGCTTTCTGGCTACGCTGTATCCGGCGTATCGGGCGGCGAAGATTCAGCCGGCCCATGCGTTGCGCTATTCCTGAAATCAAGAGCCCCCTCACCCTAACCCTCTCCCGGAGGGAGAGGGGACTCAATTGGAGGGTTGCGCAGATCTGCTTTTGCCTTTAGCTCCCTCTCCCTCCGGGAGAGAGTTGGGGTGAGGGCAGCTTTGCCGGCAGTTCTACGACAAACCGCGTTATCCCCTCCTGCGACTCACAGCGGATCTGCCCGCCATGGGCACGAATGATCGACTGGGTGATCGCCAGCCCCAGCCCTGCATGTTCGCTGCTGCCTTCACGGCGCGCCGGGTCTGCCCGATAGAACCGGTCAAACAGGCGTGGCAGCAGTTCTGCAGGAATCCCCGGGCCAGTGTTCTCGATGCTGATACGTGCACTGTTCGGCAAAGCCTCAATCAGCACCTTGATCGCACCGCCGGCAGGCGTGTAACGCAGGGCGTTGTCCAGCAGGTTGGAGAGGGCGCGGCGCAGCATGCTGCGGTCGCCTGCAAGATGTGCGCTGCCTTCGCGGGTCAGTTCGATGTGCGAGTCTTCGGCCAGCAGCGCATAAAATTCCAGTAATGCCTCCACTTCCTGACCCAGATCCAGGGCTTCGCGCCGTGGTGTCAGCAGGCCATGGTCGGCCTTGGCCAGATACAGCATGTCGTTGACCAGTTGCGCCATCCATTGCAGTTCTTCGAGGTTGCTGTGCAGTGCCTCGCGGTATTCCTCAATGTCCCGCGGGCGAGTCAATGTGACCTGGGTGTGGGTCAACAGGTTTGACAGTGGGGTGCGTAACTCATGCGCAATATCGGCGGAGAACGCCGACAATCGTTGAAATGAATCGTCCAGTCGCCCCAGCATGGCGTTAAAGGCTGCGGCCAGTTCTGCCAGCTCGGCCGGCATTTGCTCCTGGGGCAGGCGGGCGTTGAGCGAGTCGGCCGAAACACTGGCTGCAATCGCGCTCATGCGGCGCAGGGGGCGCAGGCCGCTACGGGCTGCCCAGGCACCGAGAATCGCCGTGGCCAGTGCCGAGAGGCCGACAGTCATCCAGATCAGCCGCTGCATGCGCTGCAAAAAGTGCTGGTGATGGGTGATGTCGAGTAGCAGTGTCAGTTGCGGTGCGTTCGGGTTGGGGTTTTGTGGCTCCAGCACACGGTAATCGGTGCCGTTGATTTGCAGGCTGCCAAGCCCCGGTTGTGTCTCAAGCTCGAGCGGCAGGCGCGGTGAACTGTCAAACCACAGGTGCCCGTCCGGGCCGCGCACCCGCACTGCCAGGTCAGGCTGATGGGCCAGGTCCTGCAGCAGGGCCGGCAGGCGCCGGGTGAAACTTTCCAGGGTGTCAGCGCCGTTCAGCGTACTGCGCAGGACGGCGAGGCGGCTTTCCAGCAGTTGCTGGTCGAGTTCAACGAAATGCACTTCACTGGCACGCCCGAACAGCACGCCGGCAAACAGCGACACCACGGCGGTGCAGCCGGCAAACAGCAGCGCCAGGCGGCTGCTCAACGACAGGCGGCGCATCAACTGCTGCGCTCCTCAAGCACATAACCCATGCCGCGAACGGTATGGATCAGCTTTTGCTCGTGGTTGTCGTCTATTTTCAGGCGCAGGCGGCGAATGGCGACCTCGATGACGTTGGTGTCGCTGTCAAAGTTCATGTCCCACACTTGCGAGGCAATCAGTGACTTGGGCAAGACTTCGCCCTGGCGGCGCAGCAGCAGTTCGAGCAGGGCGAACTCCTTGGCGGTGAGGTCGATGCGTTGGCCGTTGCGCTCTATACGGCGGCGGATCAGGTCCAGGCGCAAGTCGGCCAGTTGCAGGCTGGTCTCCTGGGGGGTGTTGCTGCCACGGCGCAACAGGCTGCGAACCCGTGCCAGCAGTTCGGAAAAGGCAAACGGCTTGACCAGGTAATCATCGGCGCCCAGTTCCAGGCCGTGGACGCGGTCATCGACTGCATCGCGTGCGGTCAGAAACAGCACCGGCATGCTCAGCCCGGCGCTACGCACGGCCTGCAGGATTTGCCAGCCGTCCCGGCCGGGCAGCATGACGTCGAGAATCAGCAGCGAGTAATCGCCGGTCAATGCCAGGTGTTGCCCGGTAATGCCGTCGGCCGCCAGTTCGGTGGTGAACCCGGCCTCGCTCAAACCCTGGCGCAAGTACTGTCCGGTTTTGACCTGGTCTTCGACTATAAGCAGTTTCATGGTCGACTCATCATAAAAATTAACGTCAGCCTTATACCTTGGTGCAGGTTATGCGGGGTCAAGCTGACAAAGTTGTAATCTTGCAGTCAGTTAAATGCCAGTGCCGAGACTTTAAAGTAGCGCCAGGCCTGACATTTTTGTTTCTGGGAGTAAGTATGACCGCATGTATCCGTTTGTCGCTTGCTGGCTGTTTTTTGGCCTTGAGCCTGCCGGTAATGGCATCGCCTGCCGGGCATTTTGATTTCGGTCAGCCCGCACCTGCCGCCAGCGCCACGCGCACGGTTGAAGTCGACATGACTGATATTGCCTTCACGCCAAAGTCGCTGGATGTGAAAGCCGGTGAAACGGTGCGTTTTGTCCTGGTCAACAAAGGGCAGTTGTTGCACGAGTTCAACCTGGGCAATGCGGCGATGCACGCGGCACACCAGAAAGAAATGCTCGAAATGCAGCAAAGCGGCATGCTCACCCCGACCGGCATGGGGCATGACGGCATGGATCACTCAGCAATGGGCCACGGTTCCATGAATATGCCCGGCATGAAGCACGATGACCCCAACAGCGTGCTGGTCGAACCGGGTAAAACCGCCGAGCTGACCTGGACCTTCACTCGCGCCGACAACCTGGAATTTGCCTGCAATGTGCCCGGCCACTACCAGGCCGGGATGGTCGGCAAGGTCAAGGTTGCGCCTTAAAACGCCCTGATCGTCAGTCAACGCTGAAAGCCTGGCTTAAACCCGATAGAATTGCCGGGTTTTTCTAGCCAGGTTTTTGTCATGCATCCCGCCGCCGAACATTCCCCGCTGGGCAAGTCCAGTGAATACATCAGCACCTACACCCCGTCCTTGCTGTTCCCGATCCCGCGCGCGGCGAAATGGGCCGAGCTGGGGCTGAGCGCCGAAACCCTGCCTTATGTCGGTGTGGATTTCTGGACCTGCTTCGAGCTGTCCTGGCTGCTGCCCTCGGGCAAGCCGGTGGTGGCCATCGCCGAGTTCTGCTTTGCCGCCGATTCGCCGAATATTGTCGAGTCCAAGTCGTTCAAACTTTATCTGAACTCGCTGAACCAGACGGTGTTTGCCGATACGCCAAGCCTTGAAGCCACGTTGCGTGCAGATTTGTCAGCCGCATCCGGCAAGCCTGTCAGCGTGCGCGTACGCAGCCTGGATGACGTTCAGGCTGATGGCGTAGCTGTATTGCCGGGTGTGTGCATTGATGACCTGGATATCACGGTCAGTGATTACGCGCAGCCGCGTCCTGAATTGCTCAAGTGTGATGATTCGCAGGTAGTTGAAGAAAGCGTCTACAGCCACTTGCTCAAATCCAACTGCCCGGTCACCAGCCAGCCGGACTGGGGCACGGTGGTGGTCGAGTACCGTGGTGCGGCACTGGATCACGCCAGTTTGCTGGCGTATCTGGTGAGCTTTCGCCAGCACTCGGACTTTCATGAGCAGTGTGTGGAGCGGATCTTTCTCGACCTGCAACGTTTGCTCAAGCCCGAGAAATTGACCGTGTATGCGCGTTATGTGCGCCGTGGCGGGCTGGATATCAACCCGTACCGCAGCACCGAAGCGGTCGAGTTCCAGAATGTGCGGTTGGTGCGTCAGTAATACGATTCAGCCTTGTGGGAGCGAGCAAGCCCGCTCCCACAGCGTTCAGGGCATTGCTCAGCCGTTATTCAACGCCTTGGCCTGCTCCAGCACCGCCTCGACATGCCCCGGCACTTTCACGCCGCGCCACTCGTGGCGTAGCACGCCGTCCTTGTCGATCAGGAACGTGCTGCGGTCCACGCCCAGGTACTCCTTGCCGTACAGCTTTTTCAGCTTGATCACGTCAAACAGCTGGCACAGGGCCTCGTCCTTGTCGCTCAGCAACTCAAACGGGAAGCCCTGCTTGGCCTTGAAGTTCTCATGGGACTTGAGGCTGTCGCGGGACACACCAAACACTTCGGTATTGGCCGCCTGGAACTCGGCGTAATGGTCGCGAAAGCCCTGGCCCTCAGTGGTGCAGCCCGGTGTGCTGTCCTTGGGGTAGAAGTAGATCACTACTTGTTTGCCCTTGAGTTGCGACAGGCTGACGGTTTTTTCACTCGTTGCCGGGATCTGGAAATCGTCTACGGGTTGGTCAATTGCAACAGCCATTGAGTCGGTTTCCTTACATCGGGTTCTGTGGGCGCCATGGTTCGATCAGTGCATCCAGGTTCAGCGCGTCAGCGAAGTCCAGGAACTGATCACGCAGCCAGCTGATTTGTACGCCGGCGGGCAAGGTCACGGTGAAGGTAGCGTTAAGCATGGTGCCGCCGGTTTGTGGGGCCTGATAGGTGTCGCATGTCAGGTTTTCCAGCTCGACGTTGTGGTCCATGAAGAACTGGCACAGCTCGTTGATGATATCCGAGCGGTAGGCCGAGCTTACATAGGCCACGTACGGCAGTGCCTGCGGGCGGGTTTCGAGGGCGGCACTGCGCACTACGTTGACGCTGAACGCGTGCTTTTTGGCCAGCGCAGGCAAGCCTGCTTCAAGGCGTGCCAGAGCGTCCCAGCTACCGGTAACTTCCAGAACCAGGGCGCTGCATTCGCCGTGGCGAGTCAGGCGCGAGGTCACGACAGCGCAGCGATTTTCATGGCTGGCGCGGCACAGCACGTTAGTCAGCTCCATTGGGTTGGCGCCAAGGGCACTGATGACAAGGAATTGTTCGCGAACTGTGGGGGTGGACATTCAGCCTTCCTAAAACGATGAGCGGTCAGTACGGTCGATGGCAGGCAAGTTGAATATCAGGTAACACTTGAGCGTCAGAAGCCCGTCAATACAGCGTTCCAGCCGGTTTGCAGGCTCTGCAAACCGCGCTCGGCGGTGTTTGGGCGGGGCTTTTGGCGCTTGCTGAAGGCCTGTGAAACAGACTTGCGCGCACATCAGTACCAATCAAAGGCTGAAGGGTAGCGAAAAGCAACGCGAAGGGGAATGCTCATCGGGCGCGCTGTTGCTTGTGCAAGGGTCATGGCGCCAGTACCATTACGGCTCTCTTTTTCCGGCAGGAGCGGTTGCATGATTGCGGGCAGTATGGTGGCACTGGTCACACCTATGGATGCACAAGGTCGTCTTGATTGGGACGCTCTGAGCAAACTGGTGGACTTTCACCTGCAAGAGGGCACCAACGCCATTGTTGCCGTTGGCACCACAGGTGAATCGGCAACTCTGGATGTGAACGAACACATTGAAGTGATTCGTCATGTCGTCAAGCAGGTTGCAGGGCGCATTCCGGTGATTGCCGGTACAGGCGCCAACTCGACGCGTGAAGCGATCGAACTCACCACCAATGCAAAGGCCGCTGGCGCCGATGCATGTCTGCTGGTGACACCGTATTACAACAAGCCGACCCAGGAAGGCCTGTACCAGCACTTCAAGGCGATCGCCGAAGCGGTCGATATCCCGCAGATCCTGTACAACGTTCCGGGCCGTACGGCCTGCGACATGCTGCCGGCCACCGTGATCCGCCTTTCCACCGTGCCGAACATCATCGGCATCAAGGAAGCCACCGGCGACCTGACGCGCGTACCGACCATCCTGGACGGTGTGAGCAGCGATTTCCTGGTGTACTCCGGCGATGACGCCACCGCAGTCGAGCTGATCCTGCTCGGCGGCAAGGGCAATATCTCGGTAACCGCCAACGTTGCCCCGCGTGACATGAGCGACCTGTGCGCCGCTGCGATGCGTGGCGATGCCGACACTGCCCGTGCGCTGCACGAAAAGCTGATGCCGCTCAATAAAACCCTGTTTATCGAATCCAACCCTATCCCCGTGAAATGGGCGCTGCATGAGATGGGCTTGATGTCGGACGGTATCCGTCTGCCACTCACCTGGCTCAGCGAGCCTTGCCACGAACCACTGCGTCAGGCAATGCGCCAGTCCGGTGTCTTGGTTTAATTGAGGAAGCACTACGCATGAAGCGATTGGCCGGACTTTCCGCACTAGCCGTGATTATTTCCAGCACCAGCGGCTGCGGTTGGCTGTGGGGTCAAGAGGGTTACTTCCGCGACCGCGGCAGCGATTACCTGGAGGCGCGTCAAACCGCCCCGATGCAATTGCCGCCGGGTGTCCAGACTGACAAGCGCCTTGTGCCGCTGTTGCCGATCCCCAGCAACGTCCCTGACGACAACGTCAAGGGCGAGTTTGAAGTGCCGCGTCCGCAGCCCTTGGCTGTAGCCGCCAGTGCCAGCGATTTCAGCCTGCAAAAAAGCGGCGATAGCCGTTGGGTAATGGCGCAGCGTTCGCCGTCAGAAGTCTGGCCGGTAGCGATGCAGTTCTTCCAGGACAACGGCTTCCGTATCGACGAGCAGCGCCCGCAAACCGGCGAGTTCACTACGAGCTGGCAGCGTGCTGACGAGCTTTCCGCTCCGATCGCCCGCCATGTGGGCAGCAGCGGCCTGGCCGCCGACAGCGAGACCCGCCTGCGGGTACGCATCGAGCCGGGTGTGCAGCGCAATACCAGCGAAATCTACGTGGTCAGTGCCAACCGCCCGGCCGGTAGCAGTGCCAACGTTGACTTTGGCAACCGCTCGGTCAACACCGGTCTGGATGCAGCCCTGGTTGATGAAATGCTGATCAGCATGAGCCGTAACGCCGAGAAGGGCGGTTCGGTTTCACTGCTGGCTGCGCGTGATTTCGACACCCCTGCACGTGTGAGCCTGAACGAAGACGGCAGTGGCAACCCGGTGCTGACCCTGACCGAAGACCTCGATCGTGCCTGGTCCAGCGTAGGTCGTGCACTTGAACAGGGCGAATGGCGCGTTGAAGACATCAACCGCACATTGGGCCTGTACTACATCAACCTTGCCGAAAAAGCCGAGAAGAAGGATGAGAAACCTGGTTTCTTCTCCGGTCTCTTTGGCAGCAAGCCGGACAAGGAAGAAGTTGAAGCCCGTGCCCAGCGCTATCAGGTTCGCCTGAGCAAGGTGGGTGAAAACGTGCAAGTGACCGTCGAAGAAAACATCAACACCGTTGCCTCGCCAGAAGTGGCGCGCAAGGTGCTGGGCGTTATCCAAGACAACCTGGGCTGATTGTATGCGTTTTGCCGTTCTCGGCAGTGGTAGCCAAGGGAATGGCACGCTGATAGCCAGCGACAGCACCTATGTTCTGGTCGATTGCGGTTTCTCGTTGCGAGAAACCGAGCGTCGTTTGGCCAGGCTGGGCGTCAGCGCCCACCAGTTGAGCGCGATTCTGGTCACCCACGAACATGCCGACCACGTGCATGGCGTGGGTTTGCTGTCGCGGCGCTACAATTTGCCGGTGTATATGAGTCGCGGTACCCAGCGCGGGATGCGCAAGCCTCTGGAGGCCGCCGGTTACGTGGCAGGTGGCCAGACGCTGCAAATCGGAGCCTTGAACATCAGTGTGACCCTGGTCGCCCATGATGCCCAGGAACCCACCCAGTACGTATTCAGTGACGGCAAGCGGCGGTTTGGCTTGCTGACCGACCTGGGTTCGTATTGTGCTGGCGTGCTGGACAGCTATCGCGACCTGGATGCGCTGATGATTGAAGCCAACCACTGCCGGGACCTGCTTGCCCGTGGTCACTACCCTGCTTTTCTCAAGCGCCGGGTAGGGGGCCAGGAAGGACATTTGAACAACCATCAGGCCGCAAGCCTGGTGGCCGAGTTGGGCTGGCAAGACCTGCAACATCTGGTACTGGCCCACCTCAGCAGCAAGAACAACCTGCCGCAGCTGGCCCGGCAATGTTTTGTCGACACCCTTGGGTGCGACCCGGACTGGCTGCAACTGGCCGATCAAGATTCAGGGCTCGACTGGCGCACAATCGCCTAGCCCACCTACTTAGCATGCGGAGCCCATCATGGAAAAACGTGAAGAACTCTATCGCGGTAAAGCGAAATCGGTTTACAAGACCGACGACGAAAACCGCTTGATCCTGCTGTTTCGCAACGACACTTCGGCGTTCGACGGCAAGCGTATCGAACAACTTGATCGCAAGGGCATGGTGAACAACAAGTTCAACGCCTTCATCATGCAGAAACTCGAAGAAGCCGGCGTGCCGACCCAATTCGACAAGCTGCTGGGCGACAACGAATGCCTGGTGAAAAAACTCGACATGATCCCGGTCGAGTGCGTTGTGCGTAACTACGCAGCGGGCAGCCTGGTCAAGCGCCTGGGTGTAGAAGAGGGCATGAAGCTCAACCCGTACACCTTCGAGCTGTTCCTGAAGGACGACGCCAAGGGCGACCCGTTCATCAACGAATCCCACGTAGTGGCTTTCGGTTGGGGCACTGCCGAGCAACTGGTTCGCATGAAAGAACTGTCGCTCAAGGTCAACGACGTACTGAACAAACTGTTCGACGACGCCGGCTTGCTGCTGGTCGACTTCAAACTTGAGTTCGGCGTATTCCACGACGGTTCGATCGTCCTGGGTGACGAATTCAGCCCGGACGGCTGCCGTCTGTGGGACAAGGCTACCGGCAAGAAAATGGACAAGGACCGCTTCCGTCAGGGGCTGGGCGACGTTATCGAAGCCTACGAAGAAGTTGCAAACCGCCTCGGCGTCCCGCTTTAACCAGTAAAGGCGCGCAAGCAACTGATACAGCGCGGTTTTTTTGAAAAAAGGCTTTGCCATAATCAAAAACCGCGCTATTATTCGCGCCGTTGGAGAGATGCCAGAGTGGCCGAATGGGACGGATTCGAAATCCGTTGTACTGGCGACAGTACCTAGGGTTCGAATCCCTATCTCTCCGCCATTATTTGAAGAGCCCCGCAGATTAACGTCTGCGGGGCTTTTTCGTTTCTGGCATTTGACCACTCTAACCACCCAAAATATTTTTCCAGTAAGCCCTTTCCAATCAACTTGGGATTCAGGTGGCGGGGAATCCGTGTGATAGGAGACGTGTCGAACGACTACGTCCTATTGAGCTGATTCTCCCCTCACGGAATCGCCGAGTCCCGCACCACCACTCAATGGCATCATCAAGGCGGATCAACTCCCACCGTTTCCTCTGCTGTACACGCTAAAAGCGACGTTCGCCATCTAACCCAGGCGGACAACATCGTCCTTAAATCTTGAGTCCGGAAGGTGTGTTGGCCGTTCCATTAGGTCGGTTGCATAAAGTTGCAGTATTTAATTGCAGCTATGCGGCGAAATATATAGAGTCTCTTGCACGAATAATTATCATTATTATTTATTCGGGGGGATGAAAATGTCGGAAGTACTTCAGCTTGGCGCAACCTTTGTTGGCGCTCAACCAACTAGCACAGGTTATTCCACCTCGGTTAATTTCTCCCCAAGGCCCGGCGGTCTCAAGGAACAAGTGCAACAGTCAGTTAATTTTTCTGAGCATGCTAATCACGAAACTGGGCATTCCCGCCT
>NZ_NQKQ01000033.1 GCF_002269505.1 Pseudomonas fragi
TCGCTGGTTGCTCATGGCACCTCCTAATGGGCCTCATTTTAAGGCTTGGAGGTGTCTACGAAACTAGGGGCGATTCATCCTTCTCCTTTCTCGTAATGAGTAACTTACTCGTTTGCATTGGAAACAATCCAGAAACGAAGTCTTTCTCATAAAATTCTAAAGTCTTAGACACTTTCAATCTCTCTTTAATATATTCAAAGCGCTTAATAGCATAATTCGCAACACATAGGTATCAATAAGCCATCACCCAGCCCTCTTAATCGAAAAATGATCGCCTATTGACTAATAGCAACCACTGGTTGATATTTGTCTCACTCTCCCACCACAGAGCGAGGCAACACCATGCACACCACAGCAACCCTGCACGTCCACCCAGCGTGCGCCAGTAACCGTCGACTGATCGAGCAGCTGCAAGCCACCACCGGCTGTCTGGTCATCCTCCACAACCGCAAGCCCCGGCTGGTCCCGCACAGCAAGCACCCTGCCCCATTCGATCCGAACAACGGGGGGCATGCAGCATGAACCGGTTTGCTTTGGCTGATAAAACCCTTCGCCTGCTGGCTGCGCAGGTCAATTTGAACGGCACGTTTAACCACTCGTGCATTTTCAAAAATACCAACCTTCCGTTGATATTCGTGCTGCAGGTTGAGCGTAGCTCCACCAACACGCTTTTCACCATTGTTACCGGCGACGAGAAGCACAGCCTGACGGTGAACGACGCCGACAAAGACAAGCACCTGGTGCTCGCTGACTTTATTGAGTCCATCGCCACTGGCCGCATGGACACTGCCGAGCCGGCAACACCGCGCGTGCATGCTGAATCTGTCGACCGCGGCCAGCTACTGGATACCCATCAACAAGAACAGTTGCACCAGCTGGTACGCCAAGGCGGCTCGCTGAAGCTCGATATCGGTCTGGATGAGGCTGTCAGCCTGGCAGTGCATCGCACGCAGAGCCGCAAAGGCATCACGGCGATTCTCGTCGCCGGCGACAGTTGCCCGCGCACTCAGTGCTTTACAGCCTATGGCAACGATCAGCACAGCTTTAACCGGCTGCTGCAGTCGCTCGATCACTTGGTTGCGTCGGCCGCTCCTGCCGCGCTCGCAGCTTAGGGGGTGTTATGGAACGTACCCTCGCCAAAGCCGCCACCTGTCTGGGCACTACCCGGCCAAAGCTGATCAAGTTGATGCGTGAAAAAGGTCTGCTCAACGAGCGCAACTTGCCGGCCTTCCCCGTTCGGGACCGCGAGTATTTGCGGATAAAGGACAGCAACTGGTTCCACGCTGAACTCGGTATGCAATACAGCCAATCAACCCGGGTACGTCAGCCCGGCATCGCTTGGCTGGCCGAGCAGTTGGGCCTGGCCCTTCCAGCAATTCCGGCTGATCACCGTGACGTGGCCTAGGGAATACGCTCGGCAGATCGTGGCCATGCCGACACGCGAGGAGCGCAACGCTGCGCTCCTTGAAGTGCCGGAACATTTGCGCGAGCTGACCAAGCGCCACTGCCTGAATGCCTGGAACCACCCGGCACGTCACCCACCGAAAGCGAGTACGCCAGCCCATGAGTAATGCCAACCAAAGCCCGCTGCGGCTATTGCCTGCACCAGATGCGGCCACCGTAGAGCTGCTGTATCGCAACTTCGGTGATGTGCTGATCCCCCTCGACAAGCTGCGCGTGCAGTACTTCCGCCATCTCAACGAGCAGTCGTTTGCAGCAGAGATCATCAGCGGCCGGATTCAATTGCCCGTGACCACCCTCGACAGCAGCCGCAAGGCCCCCAAGTTCGCTCATATCCGGCACGTTGCCGCGCTGATCGATATCCGCGCGTACAAGGCTGACGAAGAGCTGGCCAGGTCACAAACCGATACCCCGAACCAAGACGATTAGCCAGGCGCTGCCACCACCAGCGCTGTACCAGGAGCACACCACATGACCCCTACCCAGATCTGTGCGCTGATCTTTTTGATATTGAACGTGGCCTTGCTGTATTGGCTCGGCTACCGCAACGGCCTGGCCGATGGCCGCAAGCATCAACCCGAACCCCGCACCCGGAGAAAAGCGGCATGACGCACTTACTGACCAACCGCTTGCCCCTGCCCGCTTTGCTCCGCAACGCCAACGGGATCGACACGCCTGTAAAAAACAGTCTCTGCTGCGCAGCAGCAGGCATTACTAAAGCTTTTTGCGCCACTGCGTGGGTGCTTATACCCCACATAAAGCTGCGCAAGGCAGCCCACCTTAGTGCCCCGCTGAACGCTAGCACTCGCCCGTCCGCGCAGCCTGTGATGGGGTATACGCACCCAGGCACCGCTATTGAAGGGGATGACCATGCGTAAAGAGCTGATCAAGATTAGCGAATACCAACGCCGCCGCTGGGGCGAAAACGGGACACCGCTCTGCTCACAAGCCATCCGTAATTACATCCGCAACGGAAAGCTGCCGGGTGAGCAGATAGGCTCGCTCTGGTATGTGGACTGGAAGGCACTGAACATAGCTGACGGCAACGATCTGGTCGCTATGGTGCTAAGAGGAGTTGCCTGATGGCTCCTCGGCCACGCAACAGTGCGAACAAGCACCTGCCGCAGAACCTGTACTTTGATCCACGGCGCTCGACCTACCGCTACCGTCGCCCCAGCGACGGTAAGTGGTTTCAATTCGGCACCGACCGGATCAGGGCCATTGATGCCGCAAAACAGCTCAACCTGGCCTTTATGCAAGGCGCCGATCTCTTCCGTTCCGTCATAGGTAATCCGTCGGGCTCCTTTGCTGGCTTTCTGGATAAATACGAAGCCGAGATATTGCCACCGCGCGAGCTGGCCAAGGGTACGCTCGGGTTGTACGCCGTTCACTTCAGACGCTTTCGAAAGTATTTCGAGGGCAAAGCCGTCGATCAAATAACCATACGCATGGTTGCCGAGTTACTGGACACACTGACCCCCAGGAGTGCCAATCAAAGCCGCGCCCTGCTGGTGGACATTTTCAATCATGCCGCGTCCAAAGGCTTATGCCCGGATAACCCGGCATCGAGCACCATCAACCGTATCGAGAAGAAGCAACGCAAACGCCATACCGTGGAAGGCCTGAAGGCGATCAGGGAGGTGGCCCCACCCTGGCTGCGCAACGCCATCGACTTGGCACTGATCACTGCTCAGCGGCGCTCAGACATTCTGGACATGCGCTTTGACGGAGTGCGTGATGGGTTTCTGTACCTGGTACAAAAGAAGACAGCCAAGGCCAGTGATACCGCGTGGATTCGTTTCAAGGTGACTGACGAACTGCAGACCGTCATAACCCGCTGCCAGGACAATATCGCGTCCCCCTTCCTGATTCATCGTAAGCCACAACGACTGCTACAGAAACAGGCCCAGACAAAAGAGCACTGGACCAAGATTGAAGAACGCTACCTGACCCAAGCCTTCAAAGATGCACGAGACCTGGCAGGCTGTTACGCAGATTGGAAAGAAGAGGAAATGCCGGGCTTTCACGAAGTGCGCGCGCTGTCGTTGCACCTGTACAAAAAAGCCGGAAAAGATGGTCAAACCATTGCAGGCCATGCCAGCGAGACCATGACCAAAAATTACCAGAAAGACCACGCCGATGTGATCTGGTCGGATGCGATTCCAGACCTGAATATCAGTGAAATCACCGGATAGTTTTGCGCGCATTTTGCGCCAGTTTTGCGCAGGCCAGAAACGAGAAAGGGGATCAAGCACCTAAGTACTTGATCCCCTTACAGAATATGGTCGGGACGGAGTGATTCGAACACTCGACCCCTAGCACCCCATGCTAGTGCGCTACCGGACTGCGCTACGCCCCGACTAGGCGTTATAACTTGCTAGAACGTCGAGAAATATACCTTAAGCTTTTGAAATACGGAAGTATTTTAAAAGCTTTGGTTACTTTTTCAGGACCTGCAAAACATCTTCAAGCTCGCTAATCGTTTGCCGAATTAACTGCTTGTACTGCGTCGTGTCATCTTTGGCTTCATCACCAGAAAGCCGCAAGCGCGCCCCGCCAATGGTGAAGCCTTGATCATAAAGCAACGCTCGAATCTGCCGGATCATCAGCACATCCTGGCGCTGATAATACCGGCGGTTTCCGCGACGTTTTACGGGGTTGAGCTGAGGAAATTCTTGTTCCCAATAGCGCAGCACATGCGGTTTTACACCACACAGCTCGCTGACTTCGCCAATGGCGAAGTAGCGTTTGCCAGGGATCGGCGGGAGCTCGTCGTTATGACTTGGTTCCAGCATAAGCCTCTACTCGGGCCTTCAACTTCTGCCCTGGACGAAAAGTGACTACACGGCGAGCCGTGATCGGGATTTCTTCTCCCGTTTTCGGATTGCGGCCAGGCCGCTGTCGCTTGTCACGCAGATCAAAGTTGCCAAAACCTGACAGTTTGACCTGCTCGTTGTCTTCAAGAGCGTGCCTGATTTCTTCAAAAAACAGCTCAACCAATTCTTTGGCTTCGCGTTTATTCAGGCCCAATTCCTCATAAAGACGTTCCGCCATCTCAGCTTTTGTCAGAGCCCCCATACGTCACTTCCTTAGCGTGGCGTTCAACCTTTGTTCGAGCGAGGTGAGGATGTTTTGCGTTGTGGCGTTCACCTCATCGTCATTAAGAGTGCGCGATGGATGCTGCCAGGTCAAGCCAACTGCAAGGCTTTTTCTATGCGGATCAATGCCTTTACCCTGGTAAACATCAAATAACCTTAGGTCCGTGAGCCATTCGCCTGCATTTTCACGAATTACATCCAGTACTGCACTGGCTGCAACGTCACGATCGGCCAACAACGCCAGGTCACGACGCACTTCAGGAAAGCGCGATAACTCGTGGAATTTAGGCATTTTGCCCAGGGCCACTTCTGCCAGAACCAGTTCAAAAACAAACACTGGGCGGTCAAGGCCAAGATTTTTTGACAGCTCAGGATGGATGGCACCAACGTAGCCCACTTCGCGACCGTCACGCTCAATTCGTGCTGTCTGCCCCGGATGCAGGGCAGGATGCTTGCCCGGCACAAAGGTGAAGGCGTCCAGTGCACCGGCAAAACCGAGCACCGCTTCTACATCAGCCTTGACGTCGAAGAAGTCGACTACATCACGACCTTGAGCCCAACCTTCAGGCAGACGGCTGCCGCAAACCACACCCGCCAGCATCGGCTCTTGCTTGAGACCTTCAAGCTGGCCGACAAAGCGCAGGCCGCTTTCAAACAGGCGAACGCGATCTTGCTGACGGTTCAGGTTGTGCTGCAATGACTTGACGAGGCCTGGCCACAACGAGGCACGCATGGCGGCCATGTCGTTTGAAATCGGGTTGGCCAGCAAAAGCGGTTCAACACCCGGGCTAAACAGTTCGAACTGTTTCGGGTCGATGAAGCTGTAGGTAATCGCTTCCTGATAACCACGAGCGACCAGCAAACGACGCAACTCCGGGAGGTCGCTACGCGCTTCAGCTTTGGCTTGTGGTGCCAGGCGAGCTTGCGGATAACGAACCGGCAGGCGGTTGTAGCCGTACAGGCGAGCCAGCTCTTCGATCAGGTCAACTTCCAGGCTGATATCGAAGCGATGGCTTGGCACTTCTACGCGCCATTGCCCTGCCCCTTCAGCGGTGATGATCAGGCCCAGGGCGCTGAGCAGACGCTCAACTTCCGCCGCATCCATTTCCATGCCGAGCATCTGGCTGATACGCGCTGCACGCAATGTGATCGGTGCAATCGACGGCAGATACTGCTCGCTGACGGTTTCAACGATCGGGCCAGCTTCGCCACCAGTGATTTCCAGCAGCAGGCCAGTGGCGCGCTCCATGGCTTCACGGGCCAGCTTCCAGTCCACGCCACGCTCGTAACGGTGCGAAGCATCGGTGTGCAGGCCGTAGGAGCGGGCCTTGCCAGCAACGGCGATTTGATCGAAGAAAGCACTTTCAAGGAACACATCACGGGTCTTGCCCGTCACACCACTGTGCTCGCCACCCATGACGCCGGCAATGGCCAAGGCACGGGTATGGTCTGCGATGACCAGCGTGTCGCTGCGCAGGGAGACTTCCTGGCCGTCGAGCAATACCAGCTTCTCGCCTTCTTCGGCCATGCGCACACGAATGCCGCCATTGATCTCGGCAAGGTCAAACGCGTGCAACGGCTGACCCAGTTCCAACATGACATAGTTGGTAATGTCTACAGCGGCATCGATGCTGCGCACGTCGGCGCGACGCAGGCGCTCAACCATCCACAGCGGGGTCGGCCGGGACAGGTCGACATTGCGGATTACCCGACCCAGATAGCGCGGGCATGCGGCAGGTGCCAGCACTTCAACCGGACGCACTTCTTCGTGTATCGCAGGCACTGGCACAACAACAGGGCGAGTCACCTGGGCGTTGTACAAAGCGCCCACTTCACGAGCCAGACCTGCCAGGGACAGGCAGTCGCCACGGTTAGGTGTGAGATCGACTTCGATGCTGGCGTCTTCAAGCCCCAGGTACACACGAATGTCTTCACCCACCGGCGCATCGGCCGGCAGCTCCATCAGACCGTCGTTGCCCTCGCCCACTTGCAGCTCTGCTTGCGAGCACAGCATGCCGTTGGACTCGACGCCACGCAGCTTGGCCTTCTTGATCTTGAAGTCGCCCGGCAGTTCAGCACCGATCATGGCAAACGGAATCTTCAGGCCCGGACGCACATTAGGTGCACCGCAAACGACCTGAAAAGTCTCGGAACCATTGCTGACCTGGCAAACGCGAAGCTTGTCGGCATCAGGGTGCTGCTCGGTGCTCAGCACCTCGCCCACCACCACACCACTGAAAACACCGGCGGCCGGCGTTACGCTGTCGACCTCAAGACCGGCCATCGACAGACGAGCAACCAGCTCGTCGCGACCTACCTGCGGGTTTACCCAACCACGCAGCCATTGTTCACTGAATTTCATCCTGCTCTCCTAAGAATTCGTTACGACTAGCGAAATTGCGCAAGGAACCGCAAGTCGTTGTCGAAGAACAGACGCAAGTCGTTCACGCCGTAACGCAGCATGGCCAGACGCTCAACGCCCATGCCGAAGGCAAAGCCCGAAAACTCTTCCGGATCGATCCCGGACATGCGCAGCACGTTCGGATGGACCATGCCGCAGCCCATGACTTCCAGCCAGCCTGTCTGCTTGCAGACACGGCAGCCTTTACCGCTGCACATCACGCATTCCATATCCACTTCAGCGGAAGGCTCGGTGAACGGGAAGTAGGATGGGCGGAAACGCACGGCCAGTTCTTTTTCGAAGAACACCCGCAGGAACTCTTCGATGGTCCCTTTCAGGTCCGCGAAGTTGATATCGCGATCGACCAGCAGGCCTTCTACCTGGTGGAACATCGGCGAATGGGTGATATCGGAGTCGCTACGATACACACGGCCCGGGCAGACAATGCGGATCGGCGGCTGCTTGGATTCCATGGTGCGGACCTGTACCGGCGAGGTATGGGTGCGCAACAACATGTTGGCATTGAAATAGAAGGTGTCATGCATCGACCGGGCCGGGTGATGGCCTGGGATGTTGAGCGCCTCGAAGTTGTGATAGTCGTCTTCGACCTCAGGGCCTTCGGCGATGCCGTAGCCAATGTGGGTAAAGAACTGTTCGATACGTTCCAGAGTCCGGGTTACCGGATGCAGACCGCCAGAGGTCTGGCCACGGCCAGGCAGGGTCACGTCAATGGACTCGGCAGACAGTTTGGCGGCTAGATCAGCCTCTTCAAACAGTGCCTTGCGCGCATTGAGAACCTCTGTGACACGTTCCTTGGCAACGTTGATCAGAGCACCCACCTGCGGACGCTCTTCTGCCGGCAGATTGCCCAGGGTCTTCATCACCTGAGTCAATTCACCCTTTTTGCCAAGGTATTGAACCCGGATTTGCTCCAGGGCATTGATATCTTCAGCGCTTTGCACAGCCTCTAGTGCTTGAGAGACCAGCGCATCCAGGTTTTCCATGTACAGACTCCAGATACAAAATAGGGGAAGAGCTTGAAGGCTCTTCCCCTATTTAAGACGTTTAGCACCTGGGCTCACACAGGCAAGCCCAGGTGAATGTCGGGGATACTTAAGCCAAGGTGGCTTTAGCTTTCTCGACAATCGCAGCAAACGCCGCTTTTTCGTTCACTGCCAGATCAGACAGAACCTTACGGTCGATCTCAATGGAAGCTTTTTTCAGGCCGGCGATGAAACGGCTGTAAGACAGACCGTTGATACGTGCACCAGCGTTGATACGAGCGATCCACAGAGCGCGGAACTGACGTTTTTTCTGACGACGGTCACGGTAGGCGTATTGGCCTGCCTTGATTACCGCTTGCTTGGCAACACGGAATACGCGTGAGCGTGCGCCGTAGTAGCCTTTAGCCAGTTTCAGAATTTTTTTGTGACGTTTACGGGCGACAACGCCACGCTTTACACGAGCCATGAGTTACTTCCTCTATTCTTGACCGAAATTAGCAAAGGCGCAGCATGCGCTTCACTTTTGCCACGTCAGACGGATGCAGCAAGCTGCTACCGCGCAATTGACGCTTACGCTTAGTCGACATTTTGGTCAGGATGTGGCTCTTGAAAGCGTGCTTGTGCTTGATGCCGTTAGCAGTTTTCAGAAACCGCTTAGCAGCACCACTCTTAGTTTTCATCTTTGGCATGTTCGGTACTCCGCATTCAGTTGATAAACATAATCAAAAGGCCTGCCGTGCCCTAGTGATTACTTCTTCTTTTTCGGGGCGATGACCATAATCAGTTGGCGTCCTTCCATCTTAGGATGCTGTTCGACGGTCCCGTATTCAGCAAGGTCAGCTTCAACCCGCTTCAACAGTTCCATACCCAGCTCCTGGTGGGCCATCTCACGGCCGCGGAATCGTAACGATACCTTGGCCCTGTCCCCATCACTCAGGAAACGTACCAGGTTGCGCAGTTTTACCTGGTAATCCCCTTCCTCCGTCCCTGGACGAAACTTGATTTCTTTAACCTGAATCTGTTTCTGGTTTTTCTTTGCAGCAGCAACCTGTTTCTTCTTTTCGAAGATAGATTTGCCGTAGTCCATCAGCTTGCAAACTGGGGGTACTGCATCAGCGGAAATTTCCACCAAATCCAGTTTGGCCTCTTCAGCTTTAAGAAGCGCGTCTTCAATTGACACAATCCCAAGCTGCTCGCCTTCAGCCCCAATTAACCGAACCTCGCGTGCAGAGATATTCTCGTTGATCGGGGCTTTCGGTGCAGCTCGTTTATCTTGTCTCATTTCACGCTTAATAATAATTACTCCGAATCATGGCGACCACGCCGGGAAACCGCTTGTGCGAGGAATTCAGCGAATTGCGCGACGGGCATCGAGCCCAGGTCAGCACCTTCACGTGTACGCACAGCGACAGTCTGCATCTCGACTTCCCGATCTCCGATAACCAAGAGATAAGGAACCTTGAGCAAAGTATGCTCGCGGATTTTAAAGCCGATCTTTTCATTTCTCAAGTCAGACTTGGCACGAAATCCGCTCTGATTGAGAGTTTTTTCAACTTCTGCAGCAAAATCTGCCTGTTTGTCAGTGATATTCATGATCACTGCCTGAGTCGGCGCTAGCCACGCAGGGAACGCACCTTCGTAATGCTCAATCAGAATTCCGATGAAGCGTTCGAACGATCCGAGGATCGCACGGTGCAGCATAACGGGTTGCTTGCGACTGTTGTCTTCAGACACATATTCTGCGCCAAGACGGATCGGCAGGTTGAAATCGAGCTGCAGGGTACCACATTGCCAGACACGACCCAGACAATCTTTCAGAGAAAATTCAATCTTGGGCCCGTAAAAGGCACCCTCGCCCGGCTGCAAATCATAAGCCAGGCCAGCGCTATCAAGGGCTGAAGCCAGTGCGCTTTCAGCGCGATCCCACAGCTCATCAGAACCAACGCGCTTTTCAGGACGCGTCGACAGCTTGAGTTCAATGTCCTTGAACCCGAAGTCTGCGTACACATCCAGCGTCAGCTTGATAAAGGCAGCAGACTCGGCCTGCATCTGCTCTTCAGTGCAGAAAATATGCGCATCGTCCTGCGTAAAGCCTCGAACACGCATGATGCCGTGCAAGGCACCCGACGGCTCATTACGATGGCAAGCGCCAAATTCTGCCAGACGCAGTGGCAGCTCACGGTAGCTTTTCAGGCCCTGATTGAACACTTGCACGTGGCAAGGGCAGTTCATCGGCTTGATCGCGTAATCGCGGCTTTCCGACTGAGTCGTAAACATGTTGTCGGCGTAGTTGGCCCAGTGCCCGGACTTTTCCCACAAGCTGCGATCTACTACCTGGGGAGTCTTGATCTCCAGATAACCGTTTTCGCGCTGCACTTTACGCATGTACTGCTCAAGCACCTGATAAAGCGTCCAGCCATTAGGGTGCCAGAACACCATGCCCGGGGCTTCTTCCTGGGTGTGAAACAGACCAAGACGTTTGCCGATTTTACGGTGATCGCGCTTTTCAGCTTCTTCAATGCGCAGGACGTATGCCGCCAGCTGCTTTTTGTCAGCCCAAGCCGTGCCGTAGATACGCTGCAGCTGCTCGTTCTTGGCATCGCCACGCCAGTAGGCGCCCGACAGCTTGGTCAGCTTGAACGACTTCAGGAAGCGCGTGTTGGGCACGTGAGGGCCACGGCACATGTCGACGTACTCTTCATGGAAGTACAAACCCATGGCCTGTTCGTTCGGCATGTCTTCGATCAAGCGCAGCTTGTAGTCTTCGCCACGGGAAGAAAACAGCTCAATGACTTCGGCACGCGGAGTCACTTTTTTGATGACGTCGTAGTCTTTTTCGATCAGCTGCTGCATGCGCTGCTCGATAGCGGCCATGTCATCCGGGGTGAACGGACGCTCATAGGCGATATCGTAGTAGAAGCCTTCATCGATAACCGGACCGATAACCATTTTGGCCGTCGGAAACAGCTGCTTCACCGCATGGCCGACCAGGTGGGCGCAAGAGTGACGAATGATCTCCAGCCCCTCTTCGTCCTTGGGCGTGATGATTTGCAGGGTGGCGTCGTTTTCAATCAGGTCACAGGCATCTACCAGCTTGCCGTTGACCTTGCCGGCCACGGTGGCTTTTGCCAGGCCCGCGCCAATTGAAGCGGCAACCTCGGCTACGGAGACTGGATGATCGAAAGAGCGTTGACTGCCGTCGGGAAGAGTAATAGTTGGCATGGCGCCTCCTCTCCTAGTGGTGACCCCTACCAAAGGTCACGTGGGTTGGGATGAGCCAGTACGCGATTCGGTGGTATGCCTGCCTCACAGTGGCAGGAGCCTTGCGGCCAACCGAAAACCGAACCAGAGTGACTGGAGTTCAAATCAAAAAGGTTAATGGCACTGCAGTGCGGATCAAGGAACACGCACATGCACAAAATAGCCAAGGGCGGCATGCTAGCACAGATGGAGGGCGCCTGTTGCCCACCCTGCCCTGCATCGGCGATAAAGCGGGGTTTTTTACAAAAGGGTGAACTTGAGCTGCACTAACCTCTCAGATACTCAGTGATACACACTCGGTCTTAATGCCTACAAGGAGCATCTTATGCGCACGATCCGCTTACTCGCCTTCGCAGCCCCACTGGCGCTGCTGCTACCCCTGAGCGCCCAGGCCGACAACTGGCCGGCCGGCGCCAAAAAAGACTACATGAAGGACTGCGTAGCGGCAGCCAGCCAAAGTGTTGACGCAAAAACTGCCCAGCAGCATTGCGCATGCGGCGCGGACAAACTGTCAGAGAAGTTTACGACAGCCGAGATCACACAGCTGATGAGCAAGACCACCCAGCCTAGTGCAGAGCTTCGTACCCGGGCTCTGGATGCAATTCAGGCCTGCCGGGCCAAAAAATAACCTCTGCGTTCAAGGTCGATTTGAGCCTTGCCGGGAGTAAAAACAGCCAAAAACGCTCTTTCGCGTAAAAAATATTGATTCTCGACTGCTTTTTTTCTAACTTCCTTTAGCCCTCAAACCCCCATAAACCGGGGGTTTCGAGCGTTTCGAAGAGCAGAAGGGCGTTAACATTGCAGCATTCTGTAGCTCAGGGGGGCTCCCAAAGCGCACATTTCGACTATGATACCTCGGTGTGCCCAGTTGGCCTGAGCAGCACAGTACTACTGAAAATATAAGTTTCTTGGAGATACACCATGTCTAATCGCCAAACCGGCACCGTAAAATGGTTCAACGATGAAAAAGGCTTCGGCTTCATCACTCCTCAAGGTGGCGGTGACGACCTGTTCGTACACTTCAAAGCTATCGAAAGCGACGGTTTCAAAAGCCTGAAAGAAGGCCAAACCGTTTCCTTCGTGGCTGAGAAAGGCCAAAAGGGTATGCAAGCTGCACAGGTTCGTCCGGAGTAAATCTCCCTCGAACAAAAAAACCCCGTCCATGTGACGGGGTTTTTTATGCCTGATGCAATATCAGGCCAGGTTAGCCGCAGTTAACCCGGGTAATGATGCCAGAGTCGTCTGCATTGAGATTGAGACGGTCAGAGCGGTACTCAAGCGTCATCACGTCATGCGGCATCAAAATACGTGCGTTCTGCGCACCAGCCTTGATACGGGCCTGCTCCAAAAGCTGCGCCGAAGCTTTTTGACCGACTGCAAATGCTGCTGATTTAGCATCGCAACGGCTATGCCCTGCGTCAGCAACAGGCTCCTTGACCGAACTTGCGGTGCTGCACCCGGACAGCGCCAAGACCGCCAACAACGAACCCAATGACACTAGCTTCCAAGACATGAAGCCTCCTTAAGATGAATAGTCTGAACCCTTGCGACAGCTTTTTCGCACATAGGTTGCATGGCGCCTGATAGCGCCCCCCTGATTGGCCAGCCCCGGCAAGTGTGCCCGAGCCGGTTTTTACCGTACGCCCACAATCATTGCCAAATATGTGTTGGCATTAGTAAACATCAATGTAATCGAACGGCGGATTGGGCCAGTTGTCCTTGAGGGCATTGAAAATCTGCATGACCCAGACCTCGTCGCTTGCTGCAACTTTTCCGACATAGCCAGAACCTGCCGCCCAAGTCTCCAGCCTGAACAGCAGACCGTCGGTATCGACGCCTCCTACAACTCCCGAAGAAATATAGGCAACACCCGTTTTGGTCACGCGCAACTGGGTATGAACATCGTCACTGGCCGAGGCCAGCAACTGACGCACAGCGCCAAGAGTAAAGCCCTCAGGGTTGCTTAGATCAATTTGCATGGCCCGCACCGCTCCTAAAAAAGTGCAAGTGTGGCACGCGGCCAGGGGGTCATGGGCATTGGGACGTGCATAAAAGCAATATTTACTTCGCTCTGTTCATAGCGAAACGGCGACTTTTTGCTAAAATCGCCTTTTCACGCCCCTTTCCCATGAGCACCCCATGACAACAGTCAGCATCGATGCAGATATCAAGGCCAAGTGGCATCAAGGACAATGCTCATACAGCCCTGGCAGCCCTGAAGAGCTGGCCATTATCGGCATCGACCTTTTGGTCAGAGAGCTGGGCACCGAAGCAGCCCGCGCGTTTGTCAGCCAGGTGTTCGAAAAGTACAAACAGACCGAACCTGCCAGGCTGACATAACGGCGCGTCGCCTCAACTCACTTCAGCCGGCCCAGACGCGCGGTGAGCAAGTCGAAAAAGCCCTGCGCGTCGCCATTTTCGACCCAAAAGGCATTTTTGGGCTGGTTCAACGTGTTGTACCAGTCCGGGATGGTCTGGCCAAAGGTCGGCCCTTCGCGAGTATCAACGACCAGGTTGACTTCGCGCCCGGAAAACAACGCCGGATTGAGTAAGTAGGCAATCACACTGGCATCGTGAACAGGGCCGCCAGGCAATCCGTAGTGCGCCATGTCGCCTTTGACATACTCATTGAGAATATCGCCCACCAGTTTCCCGGCCGTATTGCCCAGCGAAGCGATCTGCTTCAGACGCGCCTCGCTGGTGAGGATCTTGTGAGTCACATCCAGTGGCACATAGGTCAGTTTTACCCCGCTCTTCAACACCACATCCGCCGCATGCGGATCCGCATAAAGGTTGAACTCGGCGACCGGAGTGATATTGCCACCATTGAAATGGGCACCGCCCATGACCACGACTTCCTTGATCCCCTGGGTGATTTCAGGGGCCTGAATCAAGGCCAGGGCCAGGTTTGTCTGCGGGCCGAGCATGGCAATGGTCACGCTGCCAGGCTTGGCTGCACGCAAAGTATCAATCAGATAATTGACCGCATTGCCGGTTTCGAGCCCTTTGGCAGGCTCATGCACAGGCACCCCTGTGACGCCTTCCTGGCCGTGGATATTCTCGGCGTAAATCGGCGTGCGCACCAATGGCTTGGGCGCCCCGGCATACACCGGTACGTCTTCGCGCCCCGCCCACTCCCGGGCCAGCCGGGCATTGCGCGAGGTCTTGTCGAGTCGCACGTTGCCCGCCACGGTGGTAATGGCGCGCACCTGCAATTGCTCGGGTGAGGCCAGTGCCAGCAGCAGAGCGACCACATCATCGGCGCCCGGGTCCGTGTCGATGATCAAATCGATCTTGTCGGCAGCTTGAACACTCGACATGGTGATGGCGGACACGAACAAGACACTCCTGATCAATGGCTGAAAAATCCGGGTAAAACGTGGCATGACAACTCCCTGGTTTGGTATCTAAAAAGTCACGCCTGCGACCAAGGCAATGTTGCAGTACGGGCGACACTCTCCCGTACGAACAATCACTTTTGCCTGCAGGCATAGTTCCTTGAAAGCATTATGGGTGAGCAGGCTCCTGGAGCCCAACTCGCCCTTGCCCGCCTGCTCGTCAATACATGACAACGCCGGGCATGGCGCTTGTAACAACTCCGTGGCGAGCACGTGGCTTTGCACCTGCATCTCACTGAGCAAGGTGCGCAACGTGCTGGCAACATCAGGCACACCTTGTGTCAGGGCCAGATCAATCAGTTCGATGCCCTTGGGCACCGGCAAACCGGCATCGGCAATCACCACGATGTCGCCATGCCCCAGCGACGCAACCAGCCGCGACAAGGCAATATTAAGTAACGGTGTTTTTTTCATGGTGCCTTGAAACCCTCAACATCACGCAACAATGGAATAGAGGGCTGGGCCCCCGCCCGAGTGACCGACAACGCCGCGGCAACCTGCGCAAAGCGGATCGCATCGTCTTCCTCCATACCCGCCGCCAGGGCAGCAGAGAAACCGCCGACAAATGTATCGCCCGCCGCCGTGGCATCCACCGCCTCGACCTTGGGCGCGGCAAAGTGCATGACTCGGCGGGCGCTGACAAACAACGCCCCCTGCGCACCCAGGGTGACAATCACCTTGCCCGCGCCCAGCTCGATCAATCGGCGAGCAGCCCGCCCGGCCGACTCAAGGCAGTCAACTGCCACACCGCTGAGCGCCGACGCTTCGCTCTCATTCGGGATCAGATAGTCGATGGCGCCATACCAGTGCCCGGGCAGCGGGCCACTGACCGGCGCGGGGTTGAGGATCACCACCTTGCCCAGCTCACGGCCACGCACGAGCATGCAACCGACTGTTTCCATCGGCACTTCAAGCTGGCAAACGAACACATCTGCGCCTTGCAAGACGTGATCGAACGCGCGGATATCTTTCGGTTCAAGGCAGCCATTGGCCCCGGGCACAACCACAATGGTGTTCTGGCTGCGGGCATCCACCGTGATCAGTGCCACGCCGCTGGCACTGCCAGGCACGGTGCGTACCGCCTGGCAATCCACCCGGTCAGCCTGCAAGCCGTCGCGCAACTGCACGCCATAGGCGTCGTCGCCGACACAGCCGAGCATTGCCACCCGCGCACCCAGGCGCGACGCGGCCACCGCCTGGTTCGCTCCTTTGCCACCGTGCACGGTGGCAAAGGACTGGCCGAATACCGTTTCCCCCGGGCGCGGCAATCTTTCGGTACGTGTGACCAGATCCATATTCAGACTGCCTGCAACCACAACATTCGCTTGCATGTATCGACACTCATCCAGTGATTGTTTGGGGGGATTTCAACGGCACTTGCGCATACGCCCTGGTGGACTCGCGCAGCACAATGTCGGGCTTGACGATCCGCTGCTCCACCGCCCGCTCGGGTTCGGCAATACGGCGCAACAACAACTGGGCCGCCATCTCGCCCAATTGCAGAATCGACTGCCCGACGGTCGTCAGCGACGGATAGACATAACGGCTCATCTGTACGTCATCAAAGCCAATCACCGACAACTGCTGTGGCACACGGATATTGCGCTCGGCTGCCGCTCGCAATACGCCGATGCCCATCATGTCGTTGCAGGCAAAAATGGCCGAGGGCGGGTTGTGCTGCAGCAGGCTGACCGCCGCGCTGTAGCCACCGACACTGCTGAAGTCGCTTTCGACCATCCAGTGAGCGCTAGGCGTCACACCTGCCTCCTCCAGCGCGCGCCGATACCCGGCCATACGCAACTGCGCAACCCGGGTGGCGGCGGGCCCGCCAATGCAGGCAATCGCACGATGCCCCAGATCGAGCAAGTGCTGCGTGGCCAGATAAGCTCCCAGCTCGTGATCGATGCACACCAGGTCGGCCTCAACACCTTCAAGGCTGCGATCGACAATCACCATCGGCGTGCGCACCCCGACCAGGCCGCTGGCCAGCCCAAGGTCGCCCGCGGATGAAGCGACCACCAGCCCGTCCACGCGCTTTTCAAGCAGTACCCGCAGGTAATTGCGCTGCTTGACCGGGTCATCATCACAGTTGCACAGGATCACGCAGTAGTTGTTACGCTCACAGTAATCCTCGATACCGCGCGCCAGCTCGGCAAAGTACGGGTTCAGGCTATTGGCCACCAACAGGCCGATAGTCGCCGTGGTCTTGGCCTTGAGCGAACGTGCTACAGCGCTGGGTACATACTCCAGGTGCGCAATGGCTTGCTCAACCTTCAAGCGCACGGGCTCACTGACCGGGCGAGTTTTATTCAGAACATGAGAAACTGTCGTGTACGAAATGCCCGCCATTGCCGCGACATCTTTAATCGTTGCCATTGCTCAATTCCGTCGCTGTGCACGTTGACTGCGGTAAGTATCCAATACCACTGCTATCACAATGACAGCACCGGTAATAATACGCTTGGTCGGCTCCGTCGCGCCGATTTGAGCCAGCCCCGCGGCCAACACTGAAATAATCAGCACACCAAAAAACGTGCTGATAACCGAGCCGCGCCCACCCATCAAGCTGGTACCACCAATCACTACGGCGGCAATAACCTGCAGTTCAAGACCAGATCCGGCATTGGGATCTGCCGCCTCAAGGCGCGATATCTGGAACAGCGCCGCCACACCGGCTAACAAGCCCATGAGGCTAAAGACCAAAATCTTGTAGGGCTTTGGATTAATGCCAGCCAGGCGGACCGCTTCTTCGTTGGTACCAATGCCGATCAGATAACGCCCGAACACCGTGCGCGTCAGCACCGCCTGGGCGATGACAATAATCAGTAAGGCGATAATGAACGCGGGCGAAATACCGAAGGCCACCGGATTGGAAAGCCAGGCGAAGGCGTCGCCGATATAGGCCGTACGCGAGCCTGTCAGCTGGTAGGCCGCCCCCCGGGCCATTTCCAGCACCCCTAGCGAGACAATAAAAGACGGGATTTTCCAGGCCACCGTAATGGAGCCCGTAATCGTACCCGCGAGGGCTGCACAACACATGCCCAGCAGCGCGGCAGGCATCACACCCCAGCCCCAGCCCAGAATCGCAACGCTCACCGCCGACGCCGCCAGGGCCAACACCGAGCCCACCGACAGATCGATACCGCCGATGATCAACACAAAAGTCATGCCGACCGACAACACCATCAAGTCGGGGATCTGGTTGGCCAGCGTGCTGAGGGTGTCATAAGAGAAAAAATGGTCACTGATGCTGGAAAACAGGATGATCATGGCCAGCAAGGCGCCTGCCAACCCGAGGTAGGGGCCCATTGCGTAATAGTTATGTGCACTTTTTTGCGGCACGCGGGTAGCGTTCATGAGGCTTCCTTTGGCGTGGCTTCAGCGAGCAACGCATCTCGTTTTTGATAACCGGCAAAAGCCGCCGCCAGCAACTGTTCCTGGCTCCAGTTGTCACGCTCAAACGTATCGATCAGGCGGCCAGCAGACAGCACGCCGATGCGGTCACAAATCAACATAAGCTCGCGAAGGTCGCTCGATACAACCACCAGCGCCTTGCCCTTGCGTGTCAACTCGCCCAGCAACCGGTAAATATCGAACTTGGCGCCAATATCGATACCACGCGTGGGCTCATCGAACAGCAAGACCGAACAGTCGCGCTCCAACCAGCGGCCAATGACGACCTTCTGCTGGTTGCCACCGGACAGTTGCGACACCACTTGTTCCGGGCCGCTGCTGCGGATGCCCATGGCGTCTATCTGCCGCCGGGCCAGTGCGGCCTCCTGCGTAGCGTTGACCAGGCCACTGCTGGAGATGCGATCCATGTTGCCCAGACCGATGTTGACGCTGATCGACTGGGTCAGCAGCAAGCCTTCGCCCTTGCGGTCCTCGGTAATCAGCGCGATGCCCTGCCGCACGGCATCTGCAGGGGAACGAACAGTCACCACCTGCACGGGAGCGCCCACTGCAACCGTGCCGCTGTCGGCCACGTCGGCACCGTAGATCAACCGCAACAGCTCGGTGCGCCCAGCCCCGATCAGCCCGGAAATACCGAAAATTTCGCCTTTTCTGACTTTAAACGATACATCCCGCACCTTGTCCGAGCGGCTGATACCACAGACTTCAAGCGCTGTTTCACCCAAGGTTCGCACGCCCAAATCCAGTTGATCCCCCAGCTCGCGACCCACCATCAAGTTGACCAACTGTTCGCTGCTGTAATTGGCAATGGGTTCGACGCATACCAGACAACCATCGCGCAATACGGCAATCCGCTGCGCCACACGCGCCAGCTCTTCAAGTCGGTGGGAGATATACACAATGGCCACGCCACGAGCCTGCAACCGTTCGATTTGCACAAAGAGCATTTCAACTTCACGGGCGGTGAGCATGGCCGTGGGCTCATCGAGGATCAGCACATGGCAATCGCCAATCAGGTTGCGCGCAATCTCGACCATCTGCTGATGGCCAATCCCCAACTCCCCGACCAGGGTGTCAGGGTCAATCGCCTCCAGACCCACCTGGCTCATGGCCTCAATGGCCGCCTTGCGCAACTGCTTGCGGCTGATCCAGCCCATGCGCCCGGGCAACTTGTCCAGAAACAGGTTTTCCGCCACCGTCAGCGTGGGCAGCAGGTTCAGTTCCTGCATGACCATGCGCACACCCAACTGCTCGGCCTGTGCACGACTGCCCGGGGCATAGGCCTGGCCATTGAATTGCATGTGCCCCAGAGTCGGCAGCTCCAGGCCACCGATAATCTTCGACAGCGTGCTTTTACCGGCGCCGTTTTCACCGGTCAGGGCCAGCACTTCGCCGCGTTGCAGCGACAGTTCGATACCGGCCAGGACCGGCTGCTGCGTGTAGGTTTTACCAATCCCGCTGACCGTGAGGACCACGCTGGCATCAGGAGCAGACATGAGAGTTCTCCGGGCACCTGCCCGACCGGGCAAGTGCCTGTGACAGCGAGTGGGATTACTTGTTGATGACCAGCTCGACAGGGGTGTCGATGACACCGTCCTTGAGGTTTTCAACCGGCTCTTTTCTGACCAGTTTGAGCGCCGTTTCGATGCCATAAACCGCCTGCTTGGCGGCAGCCTGATCGGCGGTCGCCAGCACGCGGCCATCCTTGAGCATGGGCTTTATCGCATCGATGTTGTCATAGCCGACCACTTGCACCTTGCCGACCTTGCCTGCGGCACGAATAGCCGAGACTGCGCCCAGTGCCATGCTGTCATTGCCCGCCAGGATGGCCTTCAGGTTCGGATACTCGCTGAGCATGCCTGCCGCGACTTTGTTGCCACCGTCGATTTCCCAGTTGCCCGACTGCACCGGCACAATTTTCATCCCGGCGGCGCTCATCGCATCCTTGAAACCAGCCGTGCGCATTTGCGCATTGGTGGTGGTCGATACGCCCTCGATGATCCCGACCTCATCGCCGGCCTGCAGCCTGGTGGCCAGATACTCGCCAACCTCACGCGCACCCTGCCTGTTGTTAGGCCCTACAAACGGCACGTCGAGCCCTTTGCCTTTCAGCACCTGGGGGTCGAGCTGGTTGTCGATATTGACCACCACAATACCGCGATCACTGGCCTTTTTGATCGCTGACACCAGCGCCTTGGAGTCCGCAGGTGCAATCAGCAGCGCATCGACCTTGGCAATGATCATCTGATTGATAATGTCGATCTGACCTGCCGTATCAGTTTCATTTTTGATCCCGTTGGAAATCAGGTCGAAACTGGCCGAATTGGCCTTTTGATAGTCTTCGCCACCCTTTTGCATGGTGACAAAGAACTCGTTTGCCAACGATTTCATCACCAGCCCGACTTTGGGTTTTTGTGCCGTATCGGCATGCGCGACAGGGAGGGTAAGGGATGCCGCAGCCAGCATGGCGACAGCAAGGAGGCGTCCAGCAAATGGCAGCTTCATGGGGGTAACTCCGATCTTATGATTATTGTGAGTAACGTCCAGCTCGCACACGCTTGAACACCAAAAGCTGTATGACTGGCATCAAACTATGTGTGAGTGCCTGGAAATACACCCTCAAAAAAGCGGCGCAAACGTTTGCTAGGCCCTAACTATGGAAAGCCATCCGTTATTTGTCAACGTGAAAAAAGACCCGCAGGAAAACAGTCTGGCATTCGACTCTCCGAACAAAAAAACCACTTTCGTTCGGAAAACCGTCCGACGTGTTTTCCAGAGCGCCAGTCACTGAAATAAATGCTAATAAATCAATACGTTATGTATGCCTCTTGGCTCTTCTCTTACTGGCACAAATAGTGCTTTTCTATCTCGACGCATGACCAATAAATGGCACATGCCGTGCAGAGTGTGCATCCATCGGCACACTCACTAATAAGAGAAAAAACAATGAAAAGTGCTGTATTGAAAAGCTTTGTTCCGGGTGCACTGGCCCTTCTGCTGGCACTGCCAGCAGCTCATGCGCAAGAGGCTGTCAGCAAGCCCAACGTGATCATTCTGGCCACTGGCGGGACTATCGCCGGTGCAGGCGCCAGCGCTGCCAACAGCGCCACTTACACTGCCGCCAAAGTCGGTATCGACAAACTGATCGCCGGCGTCCCCGAGTTGAGCCAACTGGCCAACGTGCGCGGCGAGCAAGTGATGCAAATCGCATCCGAGAGCATCACCAACGAAAACCTGCTGCAGCTGGGCCGCCGGGTAGCCGAGCTGGCTGACAGCAAGGATGTCGACGGTATTGTAATCACCCACGGCACCGACACCCTGGAAGAAACCGCCTACTTCCTGAATCTGGTCGAAAAAACCGACAAGCCCATTGTGGTAGTCGGCTCCATGCGCCCGGGCACCGCCATGTCGGCTGATGGCATGCTGAACCTGTACAACGCCGTTGCCGTTGCCGGCAGCAAAGAGGCACGCGGCAAAGGCGTGCTGGTCACCATGAACGACGAAATCCAGTCCGGCCGTGATGTCAGCAAAATGATCAACATCAAGACCGAAGCCTTCAAAAGCCCATGGGGCCCGCTGGGCATGGTCGTTGAAGGCAAGTCCTACTGGTTCCGCTTGCCAGCCAAGCGCCACACCATGGATTCCGAGTTCGACATCAAGAACATCAAAAGCCTGCCAAACGTAGGCATCGCCTACTCCTACGGCAATGTGGACGACACCGCCTACAAGGCACTGGCACAGTCCGGCGCCAAAGCCATCATCCACGCAGGCACCGGCAACGGTTCAGTGTCCTCCAGCGTAGTGCCTACCCTGCAGGCACTGCGTAAGGATGGCGTACAAATCATTCGTTCTTCCCACGTAAATAGCGGCGGCTTCGTACTGCGTAACGCAGAACAGCCTGACGACAAAAACGACTGGGTTGTTGCCCATGACCTGAACCCGCAAAAAGCACGCATCCTGGCAATGGTCGCTCTGACCAAGACCCAGGACAGCAAAGAACTGCAACGCATCTTCTGGGAATACTGAGTGCTTGCTTGACGCCTTGATGCGCTGAACAAGCAAGGCCGCCTCCCCTGTGGGAGGCGGCCTTTTTATTGGCTGGACAAAAGCTGAGGCACAACCGCAGTTGCACCAAACAGTTGCCAAATGTGGCGCAGTTAAATACTGTATGCGCATACAGCACACCAAGGATCGCATCATGGCTAAAAAAGCGGCGAAAGAGCCGACCCCACCGAGCCCCTACGAAATTTTCGGCACGCGTATACAAAAAATCATCAGTTCGCCCAAAGCGCAAAAAGACAAAATGGCAGTACTTGAGCGACTCGAAGGCGATAACCCGGAGTTCTGGGAACGCCTGCTCGAAGAAATCTCCGAAAACGATAACGTTACCGTCGCCCATCGTGATGATGGCGGCGTAAATGTTTTCTGGACCGTGCTTGAGGAAGACTGAGTCAATGAGGGTTTGTTTACTGCTACTGCTCGGTCTTTTCACCGTTTCAAGTGCACAGGCCGCGGCCCCTGAAACCTTCAGCGAAGCCAAGAAGGTTGCCTGGAAGCTCTACGCGCCGCAGTCCACCGAGTTCTACTGCGGTTGCAAATACACTGGCAACCGTGTCGACCTGAAAGCCTGCGGTTACATCCCGCGTAAAAATGCCAACCGTGCCGCGCGTATCGAGTGGGAGCATATCGTTCCCGCCTGGCAGATCGGTCACCAGCGCCAATGCTGGCAAAGTGGCGGGCGAAAGAACTGCACACGTAACGACCCGGTGTACATGGTCGCGGAAGCCGACCTGCACAACCTGGTGCCCAGCATCGGTGAAGTCAATGGAGACCGCAGCAACTTCAGTTTCGGCTGGTTGCCCGAGCAAAAGGGCCAATATGGCTCGTGCCTGACACAGGTCGATTTCAAGTCCAAAAAGGTCATGCCCCGCCCCTCCATTCGCGGGATGATCGCGCGCACCTACTTTTACATGAGCAAGCAATACAACTTGCGCCTGTCAAAACAGGATCGCCAACTTTACGAAGCCTGGAATAAAACCTACCCGGCACAAGCCTGGGAACGTCAGCGCAACCAGGCGGTTGCCTGCGTGATGGGCCGTGGCAACGAGTTCGTTGGCCCGGTCAACCTCAAAGCCTGCGGTTGACAACTACCCTGCCTGCGCCTGCCTTGAGCCCTGCACACAGTGGCGGCTCAAGGTGTTTCCCGATCCTGTCCGGGGATACCTTCAGTCCATCATCAAGGGCTTGTTTCGAAGGGTAAATATTGCCGAACCGACAATGCTGAGCTATTACTTTTGGCATGATCAAACAGGTTCGATTCAATAAAAAACAACGGGTGGTCGACGAACTCGTCCACCGCATCGAAAGCGGACTTCTGGCAGATGGCCACCTACTGCCGGGAGAAGACCAATTAGCCCAGGAACTGCGTGTCAGCCAAAGCACGTTGCGTGCAGCCCTGGCCGAACTGGAAAGGCGAAAATATATTGCCAAGCGCAGTGAGGGTGGCGCCATCGTTACTTATGACGGTATTACCCTTGACCAGAAAAACGGCTGGACACAGGCCCTGGCCAGCACCGGTGCGCGTATTCACACTGAACTGCTGAGACTGCAGTGCATAGAACGCCCGGACTTGCTCCATCAGTTCGGCTTGAGCCAGTTCGTAATTCTGGAGCGTCGCCGTCGCCGCGATGATGGCACTGCGATTTCCCTGGAGCGCTCACTCATGCCCGCAACAGGTGGCCTCGAAGGTCTGCCCCGTGTCGGACTGATTGACGACTCACTCACCATCACGCTGGCGGCCTACGGCTTTGTCGGCGATCGCGGCGACCAGTGGATTGGCGCCGAGCCACTCAACGAACAAGACGCACTGTTGCTCGGCCGCCCTGCCGGGACAGTTTTTCTCAAGGCGCTACGCACCACCTATGACCGCCACGGACGCTTTATGGAAATGGTTGAAAGCTGGCTGGACCCTGTGCACTTTCGTATGTACCACGCGTTTGGCACACCGACATGACGCCGACTGATCACGCCCTTGGCGCACTGTACGGCCTTGCCCTGGGTGACGCCCTGGGCATGCCCACCCAGGCGTTCAGTCGCGGGCAGATTCAGGCCCGGTTTGGCCACATCACCACCCTTGAGAACGCTGCGGCCGATCAGCCCATTGCGCCAAACATGCCCGCGGGCTCAATCACCGACGACACCGAGCAGGCGATTCTGGTCGGGCAATTGCTGGTGGCGGGCAACGGCCATATTGACCCTGACCAGCTTGCCCGACGCCTGATCAGTTGGGAATCGGGCATGCAGGCCAAGGGCTCGCAAGATTTGCTCGGGCCTTCGACCAAACGCGCTATCGAGATGATCCTCGCTGGCCACAGCCCCGCCGAGTCAGGCCGCTATGGCACCACCAACGGCGCCGCCATGCGTATTGCCCCGGTGGGCATCGCCAGCGATATCAATCAACCGGAACGCTTCGTCCATGCTGTAGTGCAAGCCTGCCAGGTCACGCACAACACCAGCCTGGGGATTGCCAGTGCAGCCGCAGTGGCCGCGGTGGTCTCCAGTGGCATCAACGGTAAAAAGCTTGAGCAAGCCCTCAATACTGGCACCGAAATGGCTTTTATCGCCGAGCACCACGGCCACTGGGTTGCCGGGGGCCGCATGGGGCCGCGCATCCGCTGGGCCAGACAGGCAAGCAGCGCGTGCAACCCCGATAATATTGGCGACCTGCTCTATGACGTGATTGGCACTTCGGTCGCCTCCCAGGAATCCGTGGTGGTCGCCTTTGCCCTCGCACAGCGAGTCGCGGATGGCACACTGAACAGCTTCGATGCCCTGTGCATGGCCGCCAGCATTGGCGGCGACACCGATACCATTGCCGCCATCCTCGGCGCCATGCTCGGCGCTTGCGGTGGATTGCAGCAGTGGCCAGCGACGCTGATCGCACAGGTGGTGCAGGTCAACGATCTGCACCTGGAGCCGCTGGTACACGACCTGCTAGCCCTGCGCCTTGCGTAACCCCCGCGCAATAAACTGCAACGTGCCTGGCCTTGCAAGGGGCCAGCGCCAAACACATGCTGCGACAACGATAACAACAGCATCAGGAGCCAAATGCCATGACTTCCACTGACGCCGGGCACAGTGCCGGGCAACTGGAAACACGCGGCATCGAGCCCGTTCCCGAACAGGAGTGCAACGGCAACCCCTTGCAACTGTTCTGGGTCTGGTTTGCCGCCAACATCAGCATTCTCGGCTTGCCACTGGGCGCCACGCTGGTGGCCTTCCATCAACTGGCCATTTGGCAGGTTGTTATCGTCGCCTTGATCGGAGCGGGCGGTTCGTTTGCCGTGGTCGGCGTGATATCCATCGCCGGTCGACGGGGCCGAGCGCCTAGCCTGACGCTGTCGCGCGCAATCTTCGGCGTACGCGGCAATATAGGTCCCACACTGGTTTCACTGATTTCGCGGGTCGGTTGGGAAACCGTCAACACCACCACCGCGGCATTTGTGCTGCTGGCCTTGTCTTCAATCCTGTTCAATACCCCTGCCGAAGCCAAAAGCACACCGCTACTGACCCTAGTGTCCATCGCCATTTTCACCCTGCTGACCCTTGCGGTGTCCGGCCTGGGCCACGCAACGCTGTTGCTGATCCAGAAGTGGGCCACTTACGTGTTTGGCGCGCTCAACCTGCTGGTCGGAGGCTTTCTGTGCGCCACCATCAACTGGCAAGGCGTCTTCAATGCCAGCCCGGCGCCGGTCAGCGCCGTGATTATCGGGATCGGCATCATGGCCGCGGGCACCGGCATCGGTTGGGCCAACGCCGGGGCTGATATGTCGCGTTACCAAAAATCCAGCGTCAGTGCCGCCCAACTGGTGGCCAGTGCTGCCTGGGGCGCGGGAATTCCGCTGGTCCTGCTGATCACTCTGGGGGGGTTGCTGACGGTCGGCAACCACGAACTGGCATCCGCCACCGACCCCATTGCAGCAATACGTAACATGCTGCCCTCCTGGATGGCGGTTCCCTACCTGCTCAGCGCCTTTGGCGGCCTGTTGCTGTCCAATCATCTGTCCGTCTATTCGGCCGGCCTTACCACCCTGACCCTGGGCGTGAAAATCAAACGGGTGCAGGCCGTCGTCGTGGATATCGTGGCTATTTTCTGTGGTTCGATTTACTTCATGCTGTTTGCCGACAGCTTTTACGGCCCTTTCATCACGTTTATCTCACTTACAGCCATCCCGATTACTGCCTGGGTAGCGATCTTTATCGTCGACCTGCTGCACCGCCACTGCTACAGCGCGAACGATTTGCTCGACGTCAGCGCCAGCAGCGCCTACTGGTACAACGGCGGTATCGAATGGCGGGCCTTGGGTGCCTGGGCCGTGGCCCTGGTGCTGGGGTTGTGCTTTACCCGTGTGGGCAGCAACGATGCCGACTGGTTTGTCGGCCCGCTTGCCGATTCCTGGCTGGGCCACAACGGCCTGGGCTGGGTCGTCACATTCATCGTGGCTGGCGGCCTGTATGCGCTGCTGGGCGGCGCCAGAGACCGTCGCCAGCCTGCACCGGACAGCGCCCATGCCTAGACTGCTGCACAGCGGCCAGGTGATCGTCGACCTGGCCATGAGCCTGGACACCCTGCCCGCCTCAGGCGGCGATGCGCTGGCCCACAGCGCCAGCTTTCACGCCGGTGGCGGTTTCAACGTGATGGCCGCCGCCCAGCGCAACGGGTTACAGAGTGTTTACCTGGGCCGTCATGGCCAGGGGCAGTTCGGTGATCTGGCGCGCCAGGCGATGCACGCTGAAGGCATCCAGATGACCTTGCCCATCGACCCGGGCAAAGACACAGGGCTGTGCGTCGCACTCACCGAAGCCAGCGCCGAGCGCACCTTTATTTCCTGTATTGGCGCAGAAGGCGGGTTGTCAGCCCATGACCTCGCTCACGTCAGCGTACAACCTGACGACCGGGTATATGTCAGCGGTTACAGCCTGTTGCATGCGGACAAGGCGCAGCCGCTTTTGCAATGGATAAGGGGCCTGCCACATAGCATTCAAGTAACCTTCGACCCTGGCCCGCTAATAGCCGATATCGACCCGCAACTGCTCGATGCCCTGCTCCCGCGCCTGTATCTGTGGACCAGCAACCGGCGTGAGGCGCAGAGCTTTACCCACACCACTACGCTGGCTGACGCCCTGCGTGCGCTGACGGCCCGCCTGCCTGCACACTGCCTCACGGTTGTGCGCGATGGTGCGCAAGGCTGCTGGCTCAGTGATGGTCACGGCCAGCAACACATTCCAGGGTTCAAGGTGCAGGCGCTCGACAGCAACGGTGCCGGCGACGCACATACCGGTGTATTGATTGCCGCACTGGCGGCCGGGCATGACGCCGTTCAAGCCGCGACAAGAGCCAACGCCGCAGCGGCACTGGCTGTCACCCGCCGGGGCCCGGCGACCGCCGCAAACAGTAAAGAGGTGGATGCTTTAGTGGGTAAAACAGGCCGCGGGAAGCGCTGAAAAAGCACGCTGCGCAGGTAAAAACGACTTGAACTGCGGCTGCAACCCGACCAAAGACTGTAAGCGAATATGTATAAAAACATCATGAAAGCTGGAAAATGCGCAAAGTGCTGTTTTAACCTTACGCATTGGCTCCCATTAAGCGACACACGCGCCCGATATTTCCTAAAGGATGTCGGGCCACTTGCGTGTGCAGGGCTGCGTTTATCCTGACTTGTGACGATACTTTTGAAACTCATCATTATTGCTGTTTACGTTTTGTCCATCGCCTATGTCCACCTGAGGGGCAAGGTTCGCCATAAACTCGGGCGTCAACTGAGCGATCACTCTACCTTCATGGCGCCGATCAACTGCTTCCTCTACCTGTTTTCCAAAGTCCCCAGCCAGCCCTACCTCAAACCTGCCGACTTCCCCGAGCTGCAGCCCTTGCAGGACCACTGGCAGGAAATCCGCGAAGAAGCCCGCAACCTTATGCAGGCCGGTCAGATCAAGCGTTCCGAGCAGCCCAACGATGTCGGCTTCAACTCATTCTTCAAAAGTGGCTGGAAGCGCTTTTACCTGAAGTGGTATGGCGACAACCACCCTTCGGCGGTCGAGTTATGCCCGCGCACCATTGAACTGCTCAACAGCATCGGTACGGTCAAGGCCGCCATGTTTGCCGAATTGCCGCCTGGCTCAAAACTGGTGCGTCACCGCGACCCCTATGCTGGCTCGCTGCGTTTTCACCTGGGCCTGGACACCCCGAATGACCCCGGCTGCTACATCAACGTTGATGGCCAGAACTATGCATGGCGTGACGGCGAAGCGGTGATGTTTGACGAAACCTTCATCCATTACGCCGAAAACACTACCGACAAGAACCGCATCATCCTGTTCTGCGACGTCGAGCGCCCGATGCAGTATCGCTGGGCCAGCGCTTTCAATCAGTGGTTCAGCCGCACGGTGATGGCCTCGGCCAGTTCCCCTAACGGAGCCACCGACAAGACCGGCGCGCTGAACCGCGCATTTACCCGGTTGTACAAGATCCGCCTGCGCGGCAAGGAGCTGAAAAAGCGCAACCGCACCCGTTATTACCTGGAGAAGTGGCTGGTTTTCGGTGGCTTGCTGGGCGTGTTTTTACTGATCTAGGCATGTAGTCGCTGACGAGGCACAAGGCTGGGACAGGGCCATGTGCGGGGCCGCTACGCAGCCCATCGCAGCCTCGTGCCTCGTCAGCGACTACACCACCAGCGGCGCCAAAGTGCCGAGCAATGACACGGCAGCAACTGCCGCCAGGCCAAACAGCCATTCACAGGCAACGCTGGTGCGCAATATGGCCAAGTGACCCGAGCGGCTCATCAGCAGATTAAACAGCGCCAGCAGCAACATCACCCCCACCAGCGTCACTTTGACCAACAAAATTAGGGCGAACCCCTCAAACAAGGGGGTAGGCCAAAGAGCGCCGGTCAGCACCCGAGTGTTGATCAGCCCGGTCACAATGATTCCGGCTACCAGCACAAAGCCGAGATTGCTGAAACGCTGCAAAATGGCTGTGACTGCGTGCCCGTCAGGGCGCACAAGGACCAACAGCAGCCCCGCCAGACCACCGATCCAGGCGCTGACACACACCAGATGAACCAATTGGTTAAGCATCAGCAACTGCCCGCGCCAGCCATCCAGCATCGCGCCATGCCCGACCGGCGCCAGCGTGGCCAGCAGCAGGAAGCTCAACAACCCGATAAGGTTAAAACCACCGCGCCCCTGCAAGGCCATCAGCAGCAATACACAGAACAGCAGATGAAAGGCCCACACCTGACCGAAAAAGGTGCTACCCAACACCAGCCACAACGTTGTCGGGGCCAGGGTCTGCGGCCAGCTGCCTGCCATCGAATGGGTGGTCAACAATAACCAGGCCACGCCACTGGCTAGCCCCACCCATGCGAGGACACGACAGGCCGTGCGCAATTGGCCATCTATTACACTGCCCGGCCCTGTCCCGCGTAACAAAGGCCTGAATGCACAGGCCCCGAACATCAACAGCACCACGCTGAAATGCACAAACCGGCAAACGACCATTGCGCTGGCAATCAACTCAGTTGCTCACCGTAAAACTGTAGTCGCCTGCACTCTTGTGGGTGTCGACAGACACGGCATTCCATTTGACGTTATAGGTGCCCGCCGGCAACGGCTGCGCCGGCGTTACGATCAGGACTTTCTTGTTCGCAGGTTCGGTCTTGATGCTGCTGACGGCCACCGGCGCCTGGTCATGGCTGATCACAACCTTGGTAAACGCCTGCTCCACCCCTTCGCTGAACACCAGGCGCAGTTCATTGACGCTGTGCACCGTACTGTCGGCGGCGGGCGTCGCCTGCTCCAGATGGGCATGGGCAAACGCCGCACCGGCAGCGCTCATCAGTGACAGCAACGCAGCAGTATTGAGGACTTTTTTCAAGAAAGCGGCAGCCATTGCAAAGTACCTTGAGAGTGAATTACGCGGTCATAATACTCGCCTAAACTGATTTGAAGGGCGAGCGCAGGCAACACAATTACCGTGTCTCCCCCGCAAGGATTCCAGCATGCCCACCCGCCTCAGCTTTATTTGTCATGCCCGCACCGAAGCCCAGCGCCTGGGGCGATTTGCCCTGGATGAGCCGGCCGAACCAAAAGGCTTGCTGCTGGCAGCCGAACTAAGTGCTCGGCTGAAAAAACCGGTACGCATACTCTGCGCCCCCGAAACCCGCACCCTGCAAACCGCGCAGGCACTGGGGGGCGAAATCGAGATTGTCCCGGCGCTGGGCGACTACGATATCGGTGACTGGCAGGGTCAGCGCCTGTCAGACCTGCAACAAAGTATGCCCCTGGCGCTTGCCAACTGGATCAACAACCCCTACGCCGCGCCCCATGGTGGCGAATCGGTACAGGACCTGTGCCTGCGGGTCAGCGCCTGGCTCGACGAGTTTCGTGAAGAGGGCCACTTTGCCGTGGTCACCCACCCGTTCGTGATCCGCGCCGCCCTGTTGCATGCGCTGGCGGCGAGCACCGCCTCTTTCAACCTGATTGACGTAGAGCCGTTGTCGATCGTTGACCTGCGCTTCAACGAGCGCTGGCGGCTGCGGGTGTGAATCACTCTTCCAGCGTCAGCCCGCCGGGCGGCAGAGGCAATGCGGTTTTGTAGCGCACCTGCTTGAGGGCAAAGCTGGAGCGGATATTGGCCACGCCGGGCACCTTGGTCAAAAAGTCCATCATGAAGCGCTCCAGCGCCTGAATGCTGGGCACCAGCACACGGATCAGGTAATCCGGGTCGCCGGCCATCAAGTAGCACTCCATGACTTCATGGCGATCGGAAATCGCCGCTTCAAAATGTTGCAGGGCTTCCTCGACCTGTTTTTCCAGGCTGACATGGATAAACACGTTGACATGCAGCCCCAGCATATCGGCGTCGAGCAAGGTCACCTGCTCGCGGATCAGGCCGCGTTCTTCCATGGCCTTGACCCGGTTGAAACACGGCGTCGGCGACAGGTTTACCGAACGCGCAAGGTCCGCATTGGTGATGCGCGCATTCTGCTGAAGGCTGTTGAGAATCCCGATATCCGTTCGATCTAGCTTGCGCATGAGACAAAAGCACCTGTTTTTTATGTTTATGCAGAATTCTTATCCTTAAATGCTGCAAAGCACAATGAACTACAGAGAAATATTCTTCCGCGTCAGGAATATGATTGTTGTAGGACAAGATCCGGGCTTCCATCAGACAGGTCTTCGACAGTATCACCTAGCTCCCGCGCCTATAAACACGACAAGATCGAGCGTAGAGAAAGCCATGAATGAATATGCACCGCTGCGCCTGCACGTTCCCGAACCCTCCGGCCGCCCAGGCTGCAAGACCGACTTCAGTTACCTGCGCCTGACCGATGCAGGTTGGGTGCGCAAACCGCCGATCGACGTAGAGCCGGCCGACACCGCAGACCTGGCCAAAGGCCTGATCCGTGTGCTCGATGATCAAGGCCGGGCATTGGGCCCGTGGGCCGAAGGCGTATCGAGCGAGGTGCTGCGCGAAGGCATGCGCGCCATGCTCAAGACGCGTATTTTTGACACCCGCATGGTGGTCGCCCAGCGTCAGAAAAAAATGTCGTTCTATATGCAAAGCCTTGGCGAAGAAGCCATCGGCAGCGCTCAGGCCCTGGCCTTGAACATCGACGACATGTGCTTCCCCACCTACCGCCAGCAAAGCATTCTGATGGCCCGCGACGTGCCACTGGTGGACCTGATCTGCCAATTGCTCTCCAACGAACGCGACCCGCTCAAGGGTCGGCAATTGCCGATCATGTATTCGGTGCGCGACTACGGCTTTTTCAGTATTTCCGGCAACCTCGCCACCCAATTCGTACAGGCGGTTGGCTGGGGCATGGCGTCGGCCATCAAGGGCGACACCAAAATCGCCTCGGCCTGGATTGGCGACGGCGCCACCGCCGAATCTGACTTCCACACCGCCCTCACCTTTGCCCACGTTTACCGCGCCCCGGTCATCCTCAACGTGGTCAATAACCAATGGGCCATTTCGACCTTCCAGGCCATTGCCGGTGGCGAGTCCACCACCTTCGCCGGGCGTGGCGTGGGCTGCGGCATTGCTTCGCTGCGGGTTGACGGCAACGACTTCATCGCCGTGTACGCCGCCTCGGCCTGGGCCGCAGAGCGCGCACGCCGCAACCTGGGCCCGACGCTGATCGAGTGGGTCACTTATCGCGCAGGCCCGCATTCCACCTCCGACGATCCGTCCAAGTATCGCCCTGCCGATGACTGGAGCCACTTCCCGCTGGGCGATCCGATTATTCGCCTCAAGCAGCACCTGATTGCCACCGGCAACTGGTCGGAAGAAGAGCACGCCGCGGTCAGCGCCGAACTGGAAGCAGAAATCATCGGCGCGCAAAAGGAAGCCGAGCGCTTTGGCACCCTGGCCGGTGGGCAAATCCCGAGTGCCGCGAGCATGTTTGAAGACGTGTACAAGGAAATGCCCGAGCATTTGCGCCGGCAACGCCAGGAATTGGGGTTATAACCAGATGAACGACAACAATAAAATTCAGATGGAGAACGCCGTGAGTACCAGCACCATGACGATGATCCAGGCCCTGCGCTCGGCCATGGATGTGATGCTTGAGCGCGACGATAACGTGGTGGTGTTTGGCCAGGACGTGGGCTACTTCGGCGGCGTGTTTCGATGCACCGAAGGTCTGCAGGCCAAGTACGGCAGCTCGCGGGTGTTCGACGCGCCGATCTCGGAAAGCGGCATCGTCGGCACCGCCGTGGGCATGGGCGCCTATGGCTTGCGCCCGGTAGCCGAAATCCAGTTTGCCGACTACTTCTACCCGGCGTCCGACCAAATTGTTTCTGAAGCGGCGCGCCTGCGTTACCGCTCTGCCGGCGAGTTTATCGCGCCAATGACCATCCGCATGCCCTGCGGCGGCGGGATTTACGGTGGCCAGACCCACAGCCAGAGCCCCGAGGCCATGTTTACCCAGGTCTGCGGCCTGCGTACCGTGATGCCGTCCAACCCCTACGACGCCAAGGGCCTGCTGATTGCCGCCATCGAAAACGATGACCCGGTGATCTTCCTTGAGCCAAAACGCCTGTACAACGGCCCGTTCGACGGCCACCACGACCGCCCGGTTACGCCCTGGATGAAGCATCCGGCCAGCGCCGTGCCCGACGGTTACTACACCGTCCCGCTGGACTGCGCCGCCATCGTGCGACCCGGCACTGAAGTCACCATCCTGACCTACGGCACCACCGTTTATGTGGCCCAGGTGGCCGCCGAAGAAACCGGCATCGACGCTGAAGTCATCGACCTGCGCAGCCTCTGGCCGCTGGATCTGGACGCCATTGTCACCTCTGTAAAAAAGACCCGCCGTTGCGTTGTCGTGCACGAGGCCACCCGCACCTGCGGGTTTGGCGCCGAGCTGATCACACTGGTTCAAGAGCACTGCTTCCACTACCTGGAAGCACCAATCGAGCGCGTAACCGGCTGGGATACCCCCTATCCCCATGCCCAGGAGTGGGCCTATTTCCCCGGCCCGGCGCGAGTGGGTGCTGCACTACAACGGGTTATGGAGGTCTGAATGGGTACGCACGTTATCAAGATGCCGGACATTGGCGAAGGCATTGCGCAAGTTGAACTGGTGGAATGGTTTGTCAAAGTCGGTGACATGGTCAGCGAAGACCAGGTGGTCGCCGATGTGATGACCGACAAGGCCACGGTAGACATCCCCTCCCCCGTGGCCGGCAGGGTCCTGGCCCTCGGTGGCCAGCCTGGCGAAGTAATGGCCGTGGGCAGCGAGCTGATCCGCATCGAAGTCGAAGGCGCCGGCAACCTGCGTGAAAGTGCGCAAGCTGGCCCTGCAGCGCAACCTGCTGCAGCCGAACCTGCAGTCGCCGCAGTAAAAGCCGCCCCCCAGGCCCGCGTCGAAGTGGCCGTGGTGGCCGCTCCGCCAATCAAGGCGGCACCGGCACACCGATCTGCGCCTGTGGCCCGCGAAGCCAACGAGCGCCCGCTGGCCTCCCCGGCCGTGCGCAAGCGCGCCTGGGACAGCGGCATCGAATTGCGTTTTGTGATCGGGAGCGGCCCGGCCGGTCGTGTACTGCATGACGACCTGGATGCATACCTGGCCCGCGACACCGAAACCAGCGTCGCACCGGCCAGCGGTTACGCCAAACGTAACGACGAGCAAAAGATCCCGGTGATCGGCCTGCGCCGCAAGATCGCCCAACGCATGCAGGACGCCAAGCGCCGCGCCGCACACTTCAGTTACGTCGAGGAAGTGGACGTCACCGCCCTCGAAGAACTGCGCACCCAGCTCAATCAAAAATGGGGCGACAGCCGTGGCAAGCTGACCCTGCTGCCGTTTCTGCTGCGGGCCATGGTGGTGGCCTTGCGCGACTTCCCGCAGATCAACGTGCGTTATGACGACGAAGCGCAAGTCATCACCCGCTTCGGTGCCGCCCATATCGGCGTTGCGGCGCAAAGCGAAGGGGGCTTGATGGTGCCTGTGGTGCGCCATGCCGAGACCCTCAACCTGTGGGGCGCGGCCAATGAAATCGCGCGCCTGGCCAACGCCGTGCGCACCGGCAAGGCCACCCGTGAAGAACTCACCGGCTCAACCATCACCCTGACCAGCCTGGGAGCATTGGGCGGCATAGTCAGCACGCCGGTGGTCAACCTGCCCGAAGTGGCGATCATCGGCGTCAACCGCATCGTCGAGCGCCCGGTGGTGGTCAAGGGCCAGATCGTCATCCGTAAAATGATGAACCTCTCCAGCTCCTTCGACCATCGCGTGGTCGACGGCATGGACGCGGCGCAATTTATCCAGGCCATGCGTGGCTTGCTCGAACAACCTGCCACCCTGTTTGTGGAGTGAACATGCAGCCAACCCAACACACCACGCTGCTGATTATCGGTGGCGGCCCTGGCGGTTATGTCGCGGCCATCCGCGCCGGCCAGCTGGGCATCCCCACGGTACTGATCGAAGGCCAGTCGCTGGGCGGTACCTGCCTGAACGTCGGCTGCATTCCGTCGAAGGCCCTGATCCATGTAGCCGAGCAGTTTCATGCCACCCGGCGCTACAGCAATAACGGCTCACCGCTGGGGATCAAGACCCAGGCACCGACCCTGGATATCGGCCAGAGCGTGCAATGGAAAAACGGCATCGTTGATCGCCTGACCACCGGCGTAGGCGCCTTGCTGAAAAAAAATGGCGTCAAGGTCATTCATGGCTGGGCCAACATCCTGGATGGCAAGGCTGTTGAAGTCGGCGGTCAACGCATCGAATGCGAGCACCTGCTGCTGGCCACCGGCTCGCACACTGTGGACCTGCCGATCCTGCCCATCGGCGGCGCGATCATTTCTTCCACCGAGGCCCTGCAACCCACGGCCATCCCCAAGCGCCTGACCGTGGTTGGCGCAGGCTACATCGGCCTGGAGCTGGGTATCGCCTACCGCAAGCTCGGCGCCGAAGTCACGGTTGTCGAAGCCCGCGACCGGATCCTGCCGACTTACGACAAGGACCTGACACTACCGGTAGCCGAATCCCTCAAGGCGCTGGGAATTACCTTGTACCTGGAACACAGCGTCGAAGGTTTCCAGGCCAGCAGCAAGACCCTGTCGATGCGTGACCGCATGGGCCAGAGCCAGACCCTGGAAACCGATCAGGTACTGGTGGCTGTAGGGCGTCGCCCGCGCACCGGCGGTTTCAACCTGGAGTCTCTGGCGTTGGCGATGAACGGTGCGGCGATACGCGTCGACAGCCGTTGCCACACCAGCATGCGCAATGTGTGGGCGATTGGCGACCTGACCGGCGAGCCGATGCTGGCCCACCGGGCCATGGCCCAAGGCGAAATGGTTGCCGAGATCATTGCCGGCAAACAGCGTGAATTCAGCCCCACGGCCATTGCGGCGGTGTGCTTTACCGACCCGGAAATCGTCGTGGTGGGCAAAACCCCGGTCGAGGCGCAAGAAGCAGGACTGGACTACATCAGCGCCAGCTTCCCGTTTTCGGCCAATGGCAGGGCCATGACCCTGGAAGCCAAAACCGGCTTTGTGCGGGTGGTGGCGCGCCATGACAACCACTTGATTGTCGGTTGGCAAGCTGTGGGCGCGGGGGTTTCGGAGTTGTCGACGGCTTTTGCCCAGTCACTGGAAATGGGCGCCTGCCTGGAGGACATCGCCGGCACCATCCACGCCCACCCGACCCTGGGTGAAGCCGTGCAGGAAGCGGCGTTGCGTGCGCTGGGGCATGCATTGCATCTGTAACGCCTGAAGTGGGAGCGAGCCTGCTCGCGAAGGTCGAGCACAGACATTCGCGAGCAGGCTCGCTCCCACTGTTGTGCGTTGCGGCTTGAATAACCAACCAACACTGGGCGTAATGGCCTAACACCAGTAGAATCGCGCTCTTTTTTCCAGGGCGCTCGCCATGACCTCTCTCAAAACCCCGCTCGAAGCCGAGCCCCAAACCAGCGAGCTGGTCTTGGGTCTTGAAGACCGTCCCAAGCCGTGGATCGCCTTTCTGGCAGCGCTGCAACATCTGCTGGCCATTATCGTGCCGATCGTCACCCCCGGCCTGCTGATCTGTCAGGCACTCGGTGTCTCCAGCCGTGATACCAACCTGATTGTCTCCATGTCACTGGTCATTTCCGGCATCGCCACCTTTGTCCAGTGCAAGCGCTTCGGCCCTTTTGGTGCCGGCTTGCTGATCGTGCAAGGCACCAGCTTCAACTTTGTCGGCCCGCTGATTGCGGGCGGCGCACTGATGGTCAAGCAAGGCACGCCGGTTGAAGGCGTGATGGCTGCGATCTTTGGCGTGGTGATTGCCGGCTCGTTTGTCGAAATGGGCATCTCCCGTATCCTGCCATTTGTAAAACGCATGATTACCCCGCTGGTTACCGGCATCGTGGTGCTGATGATCGGCCTGACCCTGATCAAGGTCGGCCTGATCAGCATGGGTGGCGGTTTCACGGCGATGGGCAACGGTACGTTCGCCAACGGCGAAAACCTGATGCTGTCGGGCGTGGTGCTGGCCATTATCGTGATCCTCAACCGTATCCCGCTGGTGTGGATGCGCAGTTGCGCCATTGTTATCGCCCTGGCCGTGGGCTACGCCCTGGCCGGCTACCTGGGCCGTCTGGACTTCACCGGCATGCACCAGGCCGAACTGTTCCAGGTGCCAATGCCGCTGCATTTCGGCCTGGGGTTTTCCTGGGCGCTGTTTATTCCAATGCTGGTGATCTACCTGGTCACGTCGCTGGAAGCCATTGGTGACGTCACAGCCACCAGCAAAGTGTCGCGCCAGCCGGTCGAAGGCCCGGTGTGGATGCAACGCATCAAGGGCGGTGTGCTGGTCAACGGCGCCAACTCGTTCCTGGCGGGCATTTTCAACACTTTCCCCAGCTCGGTATTTGCCCAGAACAATGGCGTGATCCAGCTCACCGGTATCGCCAGCCGCCATATCGGCGTGTGGATTGCCGGCATGCTGATCCTGCTGGGCCTGTTCCCCAGCGTTGCCGGTGCGATTCAGGCAGTGCCTGAACCGGTACTGGGCGGTGCGGCAATGGTGATGTTCGGTGCCGTTGCGGCTTCGGGTATCAATATTCTGGCCAGCATCACTCTGGACCGCCGTGCCCTGCTGATCATTGCCGTGTCTCTGGCGCTGGGCCTGGGCGTGTCGCAAGTGCCCGAGTTCCTGGCGCATATGCCTGCGGCCCTGCGTAACGTGCTGGAGTCAGGCGTGGCTACAGGCGGTATTTGTGCACTGCTGTTGAACTGGTTCCTGCCGGAAACCGAGAAAAAACCGACGCTGTAAGCGAAGCAGCCAAGCAGGAGTGTCTTTTGCCCTCCTGCTTGAACTTACAAATAAGGGGGCACGTTTCCCGGTGCATCTTTCCCTATTTCTCCATTTGGCCTACTCTTTTTGACACCCCTCATGCCTGACATAGGCGATGTTTATGAACACATACGGTGAACGACTCAAATACGAGCGTTTACGCTTGGAACTGACACAGGCACAACTGGCAGATGCGGGTGGTGTCGGGCGCCACGCCCAAAGCTGCTATGAACGCGATATTACCCAGCCCCGTGCCGACTATCTGGCGGCCATTACTCTGCTCGGCATTGATGTGTTGTTCATCATCACAGGCAAGCGCACCCTGCATATCGGCACCCCGCCTATTTCCGAGGACATCCGTTGTGACTGAGCCAGGCCCACTGCATCAAAAAGCGCTTGATCGTTTTCTCAGTGAGCACCCTGAACTGATCGTAGAACTAGAAACATTGAATCCACTGGCCGCCCGCGCTATCGGCCAGTCGATGAAAGAATTTCGCCAGGAGCGCTTGAACGAAGCCTTTGAGGCCGAGGCAGAGCGCCTGGGGTTTTTCGCCTGGGAGCTGACGCTGCAATTGACCAGCGCCAGCCCGCAAGAGTTTGAGGCCAGGCGCCTTGAAGTGCATCGCGAAGTGGCGCAAATGGCCGCCATGGACTGGGCTGAATACTGCGAGCTGCATGGCCTGTAGCTGTAATCGCCCCCTGTAGTCGTTGACGAGCTCCGCGAGGCTACATGCGACGATGAAATCGTCGTAAACCCGATAAGCGTGATCTATCTGAAACGCCGAGCAGCATGCTTTACGACTGCTGCGCAGCCGTTCGCAGCCTTCGTTCCTCGTCAGCGACTACAAGGATGGGTCCGGGTACCAAATACTCGAACACACCTTGTGCAACAACGCCTTGTTGTGGCTGAACACTATCAGCCCCAATTCACGTCGTGTGGCCTCTTCCAGCAATACTTGCCAGACCTGTGCCTGAATATGCGCATCCAGTTGTGCCGTGACTTCGTCTGCTATCAGGTAGCGAGTACGCGGATCAAGGGCCCTGAGCAAGGCGATACGCGCCAGTTCACCGCCAGACAATTCGTCCGGGCGTCGGGCCAGCCAGTCGGGGTTGACCGCCAGACGCGCCAGCCATTCAGCATCCGGCGACCAGGCATCACGCAGGCTCTCGCCTGTGGTGCGATAGGGGTTGAAGGTTTGCTCGGGATGCTGCGGCACCAGCTGGACCGGGCAGTAGCCCTTTTGCGACAACGGTTTGCCGCCCACCATCACACGGCCCGAGGTTGATGACTGCCATTGCGCCAGCACCCGGCCCAGGGTCGTTTTGCCATAGCCGCTGGGCGCCGAGATGCCCTGGCGCTCCCCCGGCCGCACCTGGAACGACACGTTGTCCCAAAGCTGGCGGCCATCCTGAACGATGCTGAGTTGCTGGACCTCAAGCATATTCGGGCACCCGGCGGGCAAAGAATTGTTGTTCGGGCAAGGCCGCCCACAGCGACTGCAACCAGGGGCTGCCGCCGTTTTCTCGCAATTCTTCAGCACTCAGGGTTTCGTGCAGCTCGCCCTGATGCAGCACGGCGATTCTGTCGGCAAAACGCGCCGCCAGTGCCAGGTCATGGGTCACCCATAAAATCCCCCGGCCTTGCAGGCAAAAGCTCTTGAGGTGGGTCAGCAGTTGGCAGGCGTGGTCGTCATCCAGCCATGAGGTGATCTCGTCCGCGAGAATATAGCGCGCATGGGTCAAGGCCGCGCAACTGGCCAGTACGCGCTTGGCCATGCCCCCCGACAGCATGCGCGGAAATTCGTCGACCAGTTCCGGCTTGAGGTTGTAGTGCTTGAGTTGCTCGGCCACCGCGTCGAGCCCCAGCTTGACCCCGCTCAATTGTGCGGCGCGTTGCAATTGCGGCCCGACCTTGATCAAGGGGTTCAGGGCACTCACGCCCTGAGGCACATAACACACGGTCTTGCCGCGCTGGTCGACCTTGCCGGTCTCCCCCAGCACCTGACCGTCGAGCACTATTTCACCGCGACAGCGCATGTTTTCCGGGAGCAAGCCCAAAGCGCTTTGCAGCAGCAGGCTTTTGCCTTCGCCGCTGGAGCCTACCAGCGCCACCAACTCGCCAGGGTGTACTTGCAGGGAGATGTTGCTCAGCAGCGGATGCCAGGTTTTGTGGCCCAGCCAATGGTAGTGAGCAACGTCGATCGCAAACCGGTCGAATTTCAGCATCAGGTAATCCTTATCCAGAGCTGCTGCAATGCCCGCGCAAATTGGTCAAAGACCAACACCAGTGCCACCAGAATCAAACCCGGAAAAAACGCCAGCCACCAGGCGCCACTGCTCAAGTACCTTAGCGCATCGGCCAGCAACAGGCCCAGCGACGGATCATGGGGCGCCAGGCCGAAGCCCAGGAAGCTCAACGCCGCCGAATGCAGGACCGCGTGGGGAAACATCAACAAAGTGCCGACGATCCACTGCGGCATCAGCAAGGGCAGCAAGTGATGACGCCAGCGGTAGAAACTGCTGTTGCCCAGGCGATGGGAAAGCATCACAAAATCGGTCTCGCGGATGCGCAGGATCTCGCCGCGCAGGATCAGGGCCAGGCGCGGCCAGTGAGTCAGTGCCACAGCCAGGATGACGCCCTGTTTACCGCCGCCCAAAGTGAAGCAAATCAATACCAGCAGCAACAAATGCGGCAGCGCCAGCATGCTGTCGATAAGCCCGCGAATCAAGTAATCCAGGGTTTTGTTCAATGCACACAAACTGGCCGCCAGCATCGCCAGAAAACCGCTGCTGAAGGCTGCCGTCAGGCCGATTTGCAGGCTGGTGGTCATCCCCTGAAAACACCGCAACCACAAGTCACGACCCAGGCTGTCAGTGCCAAACCAGTACTCCGCAGAGGGTGGCAGGCGCCGTGCCAGCAGATCCATGGAGACATCAATATTGATGATTGAGATACCGTAGGCGATCAATCCCAGCAGTATCAACAACGAGAGGCAAAGCCTGAGCAATGCGCCATTGGGGTTGTAAGTCATGACTGGCGCGCCGCCCCGCGGTTGAGGCGCAACAACAGCGCGTTGGCAATGCTGTTGCCGGTAAATACCAGCACCGCACAAAACATCACGATCCCCATCAACAACGGAATATCGCCGCGCAACCCGGCATCAATCGTGGCCTGCCCCAGGCCTGGATAGGCGAACACTTTTTCGGCCAGCAACGAGCCGCCGATCAGCTCTCCCACCGAGGCGAATTGCAGGCACAAGGCCGGGGTGATGGCGTGGCGCAGGATATGAAAGTTGATCAGCGGCCAGCCTTTGTCGCCCTGGGCATGGGCGTAACGGATAAATTCGCTGTTCATGACCTCGGCCACCCGCGAGCGGGTATGCAGGGCAATATTGCCTACACCCAGCACGCCAAGGGCCAACATGGGCAGAATCAAGTGCCTGAGCTTGTCGCCCCAGGATGCGGTTTGGGCATTGCTGCCAGGGGTCCAGGCGCAGCAGATCGGCGCCCAGTTGAGCGTCACGGCAAACAGTGACAGCAACAGCAGGCCAATCCAGAACGTCGGCATGGACGCCAGCACATAAGACAGGGTCGAGATAAGGCGGTCGGGCCAACGGTTCAGGTACCGCCCCGCCGTCAGCCCCATGGCCAGGCCGACGATGCCGGAAAACAGCCAGGCCGAGAACAGCAGTGCAAACGAGGTGGCAAAACGCTCGCCAATCACTTGTGAGACCGGCGCGTTATAGAGCATGGAATAGCCGAAATCACCATGCAGCATTTGCCCGAACCAGCGCAAAAAACGCTCCCACAACGGCAGGTCGAGCCCCCAGCGCGCCGCAATCAACGGGTACTGCTCGGGGGGAACGTGCAGCAGATCGTTACCTATATAGGCGCGGATCGGGTCCACCGGAGAAAAACTGAGCAAGGCAAATGTGCCCGCTGCCGTGACCAGCAGCAGGCCCATCAAGCGCACCACGAAAAGCGACACGCCGCGAATCACTGGCAGGTCCACTTCCAGCCATCAACGCTGTTGAGCAGCGACCAGGAGCCGTGAATTTCCGGGGCGCCCTTGCCCAGATCGACGCACTCATCGGTAAGGTAGGTGTGCTGCACATTGAGCAACCAGGCCCAGGCCGCGTCACCTTTTACCCCGACACCGGTTTTGCCGTCCCACTCCACTTGCTGCCAGAACGGCACGGCCTGCTGCCAGGTTGGCGCATCGAGGGCTTGCTGCAGATGCTGATCGACAACCGGGTTACGGTAATAGCCGGGGTTGTAGTACTCCACGCCCGCCGCCTTGCTGCTATAGTGATGGTAAAGCTCCATCGGGTCGAGGCTGCCCCAGCCAAACAGGGTCGGGTTGGCGTGCATATTGCGCTCAACGGTTTCCCAACTGCCGGACTTCAAGTCCACGTCGATGCCCACGGGTTTGAGCATCGAGCGCACGGCCTGGGCCAGGTCACGGCGGGTGGCATCGCCACTGGCGTACCACAGGGTGATTTTGGCCGGCAGACCGTCTTTTTCACGGATGCCGTGGGCGTTTTCAATCCAGCCCGCATCTTCCAGTATCTGTCGCGCCTTGGCGATATCGCCATCCTTGAAGGCCGCCTGCGGGTTATCCCACGGCAAACCCTGCACGCCGGTATAGGCCGGGATCGCGTGGCCTTCGAGAATCTGATCGGCAAGCAGTTGGCGATTGATGGCGTAGTTGATGGCTTTGCGAATGGCGACATCGGCCGTCACATCATTGCCAATGGGGTAGCCCTGGGCATCTTTTTTACCGGATGCGATGGTTGGCATCACGATGCCACGGTTTTCCACGCTGGGCCGAACCCAAAGCTTCATGCCCGCGGCAGGCGTCACTGCCAGCGAAGGGGCAATGCGCACAATGCCCAACTGCTTGCTTTGGGCAGCGGCAAAGGCGCTGTCTTCATCCAGGAACACAAACACCAGTTTGTTGAAATCATTTTTTTGCCCCGCGTAATACGGGTTGGCCTCAACAATTAACTGCTGGCCCGGCTGGTAGCTGACCAAGCGATAAGGCCCGGCGCCAATCGGCTTTTGCGCATAGGTTTTGGCGTCGTATTTGTCTGCCGAGACGATCCCCAGCGAACCGAGCACGTTGACGAACGTGCTTTGCGGCGCCTTGAGCTCAATACGTACTGTGAGCGGATCCACCGCCTCAGCCTTGAGGAAGTTGCCCATATCGACCTTGCCGCCACTGGCCGCCGCATTGTTGTAGGTGTAAGCCACATCCTTGGCCGTCAGCGGCGAGCCGTCGGAGAACTTCAGGTCGGGCTTGAGCTTGAGGGTCCAGGTCTTGCCATCCGCGCTGGTCTGATAATCGCTGAGCAGAAAGCTGCTCCAGGACAAATCTTCGTTTTGCTTGAGCAAAGGGCTGTGCAGCAGCAAGTAGCTGCCGTGGCTCCAGCCCAGCATCGGATCGAAGCCTTCGGTCGGCTCATCGCCAATGGCCAGTTGCAGGGTGCGGTCCTGCGCTGACTGGGCAGGCGCTGCCAGCACACTCAACAAGGCAGCCGCCACCAGGGTGTTACGCATCCATGCAGGCTTTGACATCTATCCTCCTGATAAAAAATAGCCTCACCCAAACGGGCCTTGCGCAGGTTACCGCGCCCCACAGTAATAGCAGCCTGATTCTAAAAAGCCAGTTATGCATCTGATTTTTTAGGGATTTTCCAGGCTCTACGACTTACCTTGTAACAATTGCTACAGGTCAGGTTCCCAGGACATGGCTGTGCTATACCAATGGGTACGATTATTCAGTCACGCCTTACAGACTCAGCTGACAGAGGTTCGCATGTTCAAAGGATTAGCCGGTCACCTCACAGAAAAAAACCTTCACTCGATCAACACCTTGCCGTCCAACAATATCGAATTGTTCGACTGTTATGCCGGTTTGATCCTGGGCCACCTGTACCGTAACTTCCCCTTGCCCATCACCCTGACTGCCGAGCGCTTTATCGACTACAAAGGCTTGGCGGACAGCAACCGCGAGGCGCTGGAAAAAGAAGAGAACCTGTTCCTGGCCACGGTCAAATGGCTGGCCGACATCGGCTACATCCACTTCGACGGCATGTCGGGCGTCGCCTTTTTCGAAGTGGTACTGACCAACAGCGGGCTACTGATCCTGCGCGCTTACCCGGAAGGCACCGACACCGCGCCGACCCTGGGCGAAAAGCTGGCACAGTGCGTCATGAACGAGAACACCGCCGATATGAGAGCGCTGGTCACTCAAGCATTGAGCTTGGGCGTGCGCATGATCAGCCCGATGAGCCGGTCGGGGATTTAAACCAGGCCGGCAAGGCCCTTGGCCATGAATTCTCAGGGTGGCCAGGGGCTTTAAGCGCACGCGTCATCCATTCACCACCCGCCGTCCTCCAACCCGCCACCCCAGCTGAATCCCGGCTGCCGCAAGCAGAATTGCCGCAACGCCAACCCATTGCAGCGGTTGCAGGCGATGGCCGAAGGCAAACCAGTCCACGAATATCGCAGCAATGGGATAGATAAAGCTCAGTGCTCCGATCAATGCCGTGGGCAGTTTCTGGATTGCTCCGTAGAGCAGTACATACATCAAGCCGGTATGCACCACGCCAAGTGTCAGTAATGCGCCCCAGGCCTGTGTGCCCGCAGGCAGCTCGGTGAAGTTGGCCACTGGCGCCAGCAGCAGGGCTCCGGTGCTGACCTGGATCAGGGCGATCAGGTGCGGGGGGATCCCGCGCAGGCGTTTGATGATCAGGACAGCCACGGCGTACATCAAGGCCGCACTCAGCGCCAGGGCAATCCCCAGCAAGTACTCACTGCCGCTCTCCCCTTGCCCGCGATGGGCGCTAACGATTGCCAGCATGCCCACAAACGACACCGCCAGCCAGGCCAGTTTGTGCAGGGTAATTCTTTCACCAAGGAACAACGCCGCCAGACCGAGCAGGATAAACGGCTGAACGTTGTAGACCGCCGTACCAATGGCAATTGATGCCCTGGAGTAGGACGCGAACAACAATACCCAATTGGCAACGATGGCCACACCGCTCAGAACAATCAGCGCAAAGGTATGGCGGTTGAGCAAACCGCGGCGTAAAAACCCCATCCGCGCACAGATCAGCAGCAACGTCGCAGCGCCAAACACACAGCGCCAGAACACGACATCCAACACGGCTTGCCCGCTCAGCAGGACGAGCCAGCCGATGGTGCCGGAAATCAGCATGGCGGCGACCATTTCCAGCGAACCGCGTTGCAAGGTTTTGTCCATATTTGCCTCCCTCAAAGTAGGAAACAGTATGGCAATCGCGATTCGTGCCGCGCCATAATCCAGAAAAGGCAATGGGTGATTTTTGCCTTTAGTGTTAAGGCATTTTGCCAATTTGGCCTAAGGAGCACAGATGAACGACGAGATAGATCAGCTGTTGATCAGCGCACTGATGCAAGACTCACGCAGCTCGCTAAAAACACTGGCCAGCCTCAGCGGCCTGTCATCACCCAGCGTCGCCGAGCGCATTCGCAAGCTCCAGGAGCGCGAAGTTATCAAGGGCTACACCCTGGAAGTCGACCCCAAAGCCTTTGGCTACCAACTCCAGGCCATCATCCGCATTCGCCCGTTACCGGGGCAATTGCAGGAAGTGGAGCGCCAGATCCAGAACATCCCCCAATTCACCGAGTGCGACAAGGTGACGGGCGATGACTGTTTTATTGCTCGCCTGCATGTGCGATCAATCGAGCAACTGGACAGCCTGCTGGATGGCCTCAACGCCTATGCCGAAACCAATACGGCGATCATCAAGAAAAGCCCGGTCAAACGCCGGTTGCCGCCCATGGCCTGAGTGCTGGCGCCTCATGCATGGGCTTGCACCACCCATTTGACTTTCGCCAGGCCTTCACGCAATGACGCCATGTCCACCGAGCCCAGCGCCAGCCTGATCGCATGGGGCACATGCACCGAGGTTGCAAAGGGCTGGGCGGTAGACACCGATACCTGCTCACGCTCCAATGCCGCAGCCACCTGGTCCGCCCTGGCATCCTCCGACAAAGGCAACCAGACAAAGTAGGACGATGGATGGCGGATCCTGTGCAAACCCACCAACTGCTCGTCAGCTATGAGCTGCCTTGCCTGTGCGTCCTTGCGCTTTTGCGCCTCCAGGCGGGTCACAGTTCCGTCGTCGAGCCAGGCGCTGGTGATGGCGGTCATCACACCGGGAGCATTCCAGGCAGTCACGCGGATTATTCGCTCAAGAGTGCTGATCTTTTCTGCAGGCGCGACGATGAAGCCAACGCGTAAACCCGCTGCGACGCTCTTGGAAAAACCGGACACGTAAACCGTTCTTTCCGGCGCCAATTCAGCCAAAGACGTCGGTGGGTTTTCGACTAAAAAAGCGTAGGCAGCATCCTCAATAATCTGCAGATCATGCAACCTGGCGATCGTGACCAGTTGCTGGCGCTGCTCCAGACTCATCACCCAGCCCAACGGGTTGTGCAAAGTCGGCATGCAGTAGATTGCACGCACCGAGCGGGTGCGACATAGCTTGGCGAGGGCATCCAGATCCGGCCCGTGTTGTGTACTCGGGATGGGCAGGATTTCCAGGTGCAGTGCCAGCGCCAGTGCCTTGAAGCCCGGGTAGGTCAATTCGTCGACCGCGATCACGTCACCGGGCTGCAGCAGTCCCATCAGCACCACGCTCAACCCGTGTTGTGCGCCATTGACGATCAATACCTGTTCGGCGGCTACCTGCAGCCCGCTCCTGGCCAGATGCCGCGCCACTGATGCGCGCTCATGCAGGCGACCGCCGTGAGGCTGATAGCGCAACAACGATTCCAGGTCCCCGGACAACGCCAACTGCCGCAGTGCTGTACGCAGCAGTTCGGCCTGGCCTGGCAAGGAGGGATAGTTGTAGTTGAGGTCGAGCATCCCCGGGGTCACGTCGGGCTGGTCGATACCGTGCCCGGGCGGTAGCGAGGTTTCCCGGACAAAGGTGCCACGCCCGGTTTCGCCGCTGACCAGACCCATGGCCTCAAGCTCGGCATACACCCGACTGGCAGTGACCAGCGCCAGCCCTTCGCTGGCCGCGAGCTGGCGATGGGTCGGCAAACGCGTGCCCGGCGACAGACGGCCTGAGCGAATATCGGCAGCAAAGGCGTCAACCAGCGACTTATAGCGGGAACGGGGCATCGGCATTTGTATCCATGACAATTTTTTGATTGTCATCAATCATCAGCCCTAGGATGCATTGAATGCAATCCCGCGATTAGCCTTGAGCGTGAGACTCGATGGAACGTACCTCGAACCTGCAAAACCCCACCACTGAAAAAAACCTGAGCGGCTGGATAAACGGCTTTATCGGCGTGGTTATTTTCAGTGCCTCACTGCCCGCCACCAAGGTGGCGGTGCTGGAGTTCGATCCCGTGTTCCTCACCCTGGCCCGTGCCAGCATTGCCGGGGTACTGGCCCTGGCCATGCTCGGGCTGCTCAAGGCCCGGCGGCCACAGCGCAGTCAGCTGGTACCCCTGCTACTGGTTGCGACCGGGGTTGTGGTGGGTTTTCCGCTGCTGACCGCGCTGGCTTTGCAGCATGTGACATCGGCGCACACCATTGTCTTTCTCGGCCTGCTGCCGCTGTCTACCGCAGCCTTCGCCGTGGTGCGCGGGGGTGAACGGCCGCGGCCGGCGTTCTGGCTGTTCTCGATCCTGGGCAGCGCGTGCGTCGTGGCCTATGCCCTGGCGCAAGGCCTGAGCGCAGCTCCCGAGGGTGACATCCTGATGCTCCTGGCAGTACTGATCTGCGGTCTTGGCTATGCCGAAGGGGCCAAGCTGTCGCGGACGCTGGGCGGCTGGCAGGTGATTTCATGGGCGCTGGTGCTGTCCCTGCCATTGATGGCACCGCTGGCATGGCTGTGGGCTCCGGCTTCGTTCAAAGGCATTGGCGCACCCGCCTGGTTTGGGCTGGCCTACATTTCCGTGTTCAGCATGCTGATCGGCTTTGTGTTCTGGTACCGGGGGCTGGCGCAGGGCGGGATTGCCGCCGTCGGGCAATTACAATTGCTACAACCCTTTTTTGGTTTGGCACTCGCTGCCACCTTGCTGCACGAGACTGTGAGCATGGGCATGTTTGGCGTTACAGCGGCCGTGATTGTGTGCGTTGCGGGGGCCAAGAGGTTTGCCAGGTAGGCTGTACCCCCGGACTTGACCCCGTACAAGTCGGTACTGGCTATGCCGATGACACTTTGAGAGCTAATCGTTTAAAGCGCTGCCTCGATAATCATCACTTACTGATGACAGGTCGAGGTGCAGCATGACGAGCGTATCCACAGAACAGGTCAGCCCTGAAACGTTGAGAAAGGTGATTATCGCCGCCGGCATCGGTAATTTTGTCGAGTGGTTCGACTTCGCCATCTATGGCTTTCTGGCCACCACCATCGCCCAGCAGTTTTTCCCCAGTGGTGATGCCAGTGCCGCGTTGCTCAAGACCTTTGCAGTGTTCGCCGTGGCTTTCGCGTTTCGCCCCCTTGGCGGGATTTTTTTCGGCATGCTGGGGGACAGGATCGGCCGCAAGCGCACCCTTGCCATGACCATTTTGCTGATGGCCGGGGCCACCACCTTGATCGGCATATTGCCCACCTATGCCGCCATCGGGGTGATGGCGCCGATCCTGCTGACCCTGATCCGTTGCGCCCAGGGCTTTTCTGCAGGCGGTGAATACGCCGGGGCCTGCGCCTATTTGATGGAGCACGCCCCCAGCGACAAAAGAGCCTGGTACGGCAGCTTTGTGCCGGTTTCGACCTTTTCCGCTTTTGCCGCTGCGGCCGTGGTGGCCTATGCACTTGAAGCGTCGCTATCCGCGCAGAGCATGGGCAGTTGGGGCTGGCGCCTGCCGTTCCTGATTGCTGCGCCGCTGGGCCTGGTGGGCCTGTATATGCGCTGGAAGCTGGATGAAACCCCGGCATTCCAGGCGGTGAAGGAGGAACATGCGGTTGCCCACTCCCCGCTCAAGGAAACCTTGCGCAACCACGCTGCGGCCATCTGCTGCCTGGGGGCCTTTGTGTCGCTGACGGCACTGTCCTTTTACATGTTCACCACTTACTTCGCGACCTACCTGCAAGTCGCAGGTGGCCTGAGCCGGGCAACCGCTTTGCTGGTGTCGCTGATCGCCCTGCTCTTCGCCGCCGCCATCTGCCCGCTGGCCGGGCTGTATTCGGACCGGGTCGGGCGCCGGGCTACGGTGGTAACGGCTTGCACCTTGCTGATTGTCGCGGTGTATCCATCATTCCTGATGGCCAGCTCCGGCGGGTTCGCAGCGTCCATCATAGGCGTCATGCTGCTGGCCATTGGCGCAGTGCTATGTGGCGTAGTCACCGCAGCATTGCTCTCGGAGACTTTTCCTACCCGTACTCGCTATACCGCCTCAGCCATCACCTACAACATGGCTTACACACTTTTCGGCGGAACCGCACCGCTGGTGGCGACATGGCTGATCAGTTCCACCGGCAGCAATCTGTCGCCGGCGTTTTATCTGATGGCAGTTGCCCTGCTCGCCCTGGCTGGCGGCCTGGCATTACCGGAGACCTCGCGGATTTCCTTGCATGATGTAGCCACACCCGAAAAAGCCACGGCAGTAGTCGCCGCGGCCTGAGAGGCTAAAAGTGCCGGGCTTGCCCGGCACTTTCTAGAGGCAATGATCAAGCCCTGCACCCTTGAGCAATGGCAACACAACCCGTACCGCCAACCCGCCACCCGGGCGGTTGCTCAAGGTCAACGAGCCGCCGTGCTCCAGCACAATCGCTCTGGCTGCCGACAGGCCGAGGCCCACCCCGCCGGTATATTTGTTTCGCGAACCTTCCAGCCGATAAAAAGGCACAAACACCTGTTCATGGCTTTCAGCGGGAATGCCCGGGCCTCGATCGAGGACAACAACAGTGACCTGCTCATGATCCCGACTCAGCTCTACGACCGGCTCGCAGGCGTACTTGATGGCGTTGTCCAGCAGGTTGGTCAGCACCCGTTTGAGGCCTAGCGGCCGCCCCCAATACACCAGATGCGCAGGGCCGCTGAAAGCGATGTCGATGGACTGGTCGCGGTAGTCATCGATCAGGGTTTGCAACAAACCTGCCAGATCAAATTGCGTGGCCTGCTCCAGCCGCGCATCATCGCGAAAGAACTCCAGACTGGAGTTGATCATGGCCTGCATTTCGTCCACATCGCGAAACAGACGCTGCTGTTGCTCCGGGTCGTCAATAAACTCACCGCGCAGACGCATGCGCGTCAGCGGTGTGCGCAAGTCGTGGGAAATGGCCGCAAGCATCTGGGTACGGTCTTTGATGAAATGCTGCAACTGCGCCTGCATCGCGTTGAAGGCAAGAATTGCCTGACGAATCTCTTTAGGGCCGACCGGTTCAATGGGCGGCGCGCGAAAATCCACACCAAAGCGCCGGGCGCCTTCGGCAAACTGTTGCAAGGGCCTGGCCAGGTGGCGAGTGGCAATCAGTGCGACAAGCACGGTCGACAACAACACCAGCACAATCAGGATCAGGTTGCGCTGCCATTGGCCCAGCCCCCAGCTGCGCGATGCAATGCTGAACATTAGCCATGAGCCATCATCCAGCTGCACCAACAAGGCGTAATGCCCGTTGTGCTGAGGCCAGTCGTCGGGCTGATAGGCTTCCAGGCGCCGCTCTGGGCTATTGAACAGCCGCTGCGCCAGTGGCGTGGCTGTACGCTCGGCGGCTTCGGCCACCTGCGGCAGGTCCAGACCATCGCGGTTGGCATGCCAACTGATCTTGAGAGCGCTGTCAGTGGCTGCCGCAGCCAGACGTTGGCGCTGTGGCGCCGGCGTAGCCTCGATCAGTTTGGTGGTCAGGGAAATCTTTTCCAGCAGCCCGATTTCACTCAACGGCGGGTAGGCCCAAACACCTGCCAACTGAGTAAACAGCGCATTGAACGCCAGCGCGGTCAGCATGGCGACAATGGTGGTCAAGGCAATCCAGCGAGCGATGGTGTTGCGCGAGCGCAGGCGCCAGCCTGAAATCCAGCCTGTCACTGAGAGGTCACCCCGGGTGTGAACAGGTAACCGACATTGCGCACGGTGCGAATCATCTCGACCCCTTTGCTGTCGAACTCCAGCTTGCGTCGCAAACGGCTGACCTGTACGTCGATGCTGCGATCGAACGCGTCATGGCCGGCGCCACGAGCCAGATCCAGCAACAGTTCGCGAGTCAGAATGCGCTGAGGATGTTCGACAAACACCAGCAACAAATCGAACTCTCCTGCAGACAAGGGAATCATCACCTGATCCGGGGAACGCAGTTCGCGGCGGGTAAGGTCCAGTTGCCAGCCCGCAAATTTCATCAGTGGCCGCGGCACCTGCCCGGCAGAGGGCTGCCCCTGCCCGGCCCGGCGCAACACGGCACGCACTCTGGCCAACAGTTCCCGTGCATCAAAAGGCTTGCTCAGATAATCATCGGCGCCCATTTCCAGCCCTACCACGCGGTCACTCAGCTCACCCATGGCAGTCAACATGATCACGGGCGTAGGGTATTGCTGACGCAAGCGCTGGCACAGCATCAAGCCATTCTCGCCGGGCAACATCAGGTCAAGAATGATCAGGTCCGGTGGCTGCAGCGCCATCGCCGCCCACAGTGACGTGCCATCAGTGGCCACCGCCACCGAATATCCATGTTGCAGAAAAAATTTCTTCAGGAGCGCAAGGACCTCAAGGTCATCGTCCACGATCAAAAGGCTGCTCACCGGCACGTACCGCTTAAGGTCTGTAAGGCCTCATATCTAAAACTATTCAGCGCGCTGCGTCATATATTTCAACCTGGCAACAAAGTGACACCGCGGTAAAAAAGCAGACATATCCGCGCAAGACGTCAATGGGAGGATCAACCTTCTTCCCTGCCACGAATTTTTGTAACCCATGCCTTGTGAAAACCCGTCCATGATCCTGGAACAGCGGCTGGTAAAACGCGCCAACGCCGCCCTGCACTGTCGCGAAACAAGCCTGCGCCTGTCGGACGAGGGCGATGAGCTGGTACTGAGCCGTTATATCGAGCATTACAGCCAAGAAGGCGTGCAATGGGTCGAGAGCAAACATCGGGTGCGGGTCAGCGCATTGCTCAAATGGATGATCAGCCATGGCGAATCCCAAACCCTGAGCCAGGATAAAGAGTGCTAGCCAGTTGGTGAGCCCACCCCGTTGCGCTTAGCATGGTGCTCTACAGTCCAGCCCACAGGAACGGCCATGCCCCTAGTCAAAGCCAATGCGGCACTGATCATCATCGACATGCAAAAAGGAATGACCGACCCCGGGCTTGGCCGCAGAAACAACCCCCGTGCCGAGCTCAACGTTCAGCGACTGCTGGAGACATGGAGGCAATTACAACGGCCCTTGGTCCATGTCCGGCATATCTCCCGCAGCCCCGCTTCCGTGTTCTGGCCCGGCCAGCCAGGCTGCGAGTTTCAGCAGGCACTGGCCCCGTTTGAGCCAGAGCACGTGGTCGAAAAGAATGTCCCCGATGCATTTGCCAACACAGGCCTGGAACGCTGGCTGCACGCGCGTGGGATCAAGCAGTTAGTGATCGCAGGCGTGATCACCAACAACTCCGTGGAGTCCACAGTACGTTCAGCAGGTTGCTTGGGCTTTGATGTGATCGTGGCGTCGGACGCCTGCTACACGTTTGACCAGAAAGATCTGAATGGCCGCCTCTGGCCTGCCGAGGATGTGCACGCATTGTCGCTTGCCAACATGGCGATGGATTACGCCAGGGTTCGAGACGTCAATCAGATACTTGCACCACAGGACTAAGAAAGGAGGCCGCCGGATCTGTATCCGGCGGCAGTCGAGGTCAGGAAACGGCGTCCAGCGCGGCTTTTTGTGCCTTGGATACCGAACGGCTGCGCAGCCAGTTGAAGCAAATGGCGAGGATCAGCGCAAAGCCGACGTAGCCCAGCAGTGGATACACGGTGCCCACCAACTTGCTGAACCCACCCAGGCTCAAGGCCAGGCCGACACAAACGGTCACGGCACTGAACAACTTGAAACGGCCCGATTCAGGCTTGGCAAAGCGCGCACTGAAGGCAAAGAACATCCCTACCGCAGTGCTGTAGACCATGCACACCAGTGCAATCGACATCACCACCGAGAGCAGTGGCGAGATGCGTCCGGCCAGTGCCAGGGACGGCATTTCAATACCCTGCAACTGATTGATATTGGCAAACAGACCGATGTTCAACAACAGGATCAGGGCACCCAGACCAAGCCCGCCGAGCACACCACCGAGAGCAGCCGCCTTGGGTTGTTTGGTCATGCCACCGATCACTGCCAGCATCGGGAAACCTACCGCGATATTGAACGAAGCGTAGAGCAAGGCGCCGACAAACCAGTTGCCAGTGACCGTCTCGTTGTTCTCGCGGGCAACCGCGTCCAGAGTCTCGATTGGAGCGTTGTAGCTGAAGATCGAGTAGGTCGTGATGATTAGCACCATCGCCAGCAGAAAAGGCATTACCGCGCTGATCAGATCAATGATGCGCTTGACGTTCATGCACAGCGTGGCGATCACCAGCACGGTCATCAATACACCGCCAAACAAAGGGGGCAGATCGTATTGCTGGGCAAAGATCGAACCGCTACCGGCGAGCATCACCACCCCGACCCCGTACAGGAAGAACGACAGCACCACATCGACAACCCAGCCCACACGCGCACCGAACAGGGCGTAGAGGACTTCCTTGTGCGAATTGGCCTGCATCTTCGAACTCATGCGGGCGATCTGCATACCGAGGAAAGCAAACATCAAACCGCTCACCAGAGTGCCCAGGATGCCTATAAGCCCATAGCCGGTGAAAAACTGCAGCACCTCCTGCCCTGAGGCAAAGCCACCACCAATAACGACGGACATGTACGCAAGCGCAATCTGGATCGACTGTTTATTCATTACACTATTTCTCATTCTTAGACTTATTAGGTGCAGGAAACGAGAAGACGCGGACACCCCCTCATTTACGCAGGGTGGCTATCGCCAGGGCCGTTCAGTCAGGCAGCGTGATTGGCTGGACGGCACAGGTACGTAGACACCGCGGGCAGTATAGGAAGTGTTGCGCAGGTAATTTCACCATATACACAACCAAATTCAGCTAAAACGTCATGCTACGAAGGATTTCCCCTATCAATTATCCCGCGATAGGCATTTTTGACCGCAAAATCACAAGAAACATTTAGATACATACTTATTATTACAAATCAGTCACTTAGCTTATTTCCGCGGGTGCTTCTGCGCATGTTCCCCCGGGCTTCGTGTGCAAGAGCCAGAAATACCCATAAAGACCGCAAGGATGGAAGAGTCCTTGTTGGCGGGTGATCAATCTGGATATTCCTGACCAATAATACGCAATGATGGAAAGAGATAATTACGACACACATAACCCATGCCACAAGCCAAATCCTGCACAAACAAAAAAAGAAACGCACCACATAAACAACAGAAAAAAACTACATACCCTGCCAACCCCACAGACATATTGTTTTTGCAAAGTACTTAAAGCACAAACAACTAAAAACGTCTGACCCCCACAGCAACCAAACCTCATATTCCAGGAGCTTAATTGATGAAAGGCCCATTCCCAGCAATCTTTATATTGATCGCAACTCTCTGGACGGGAACTGCCATCGCAGACTTGCCAGTACTCTCGACGGCAAATAATTCTGATGTTTTACAAAGAATCGACATGCCTGATCCCCACTATCAGATGGGCTTGCAAAAAGCCGTACTCGCTCCAAACGAAGTTAAAGTTCGACATATGCATACCGGACCAGAAGTCGTTTATGTGCTTAGCGGCGAAATCATCATTACAATGGATGGGCAGCCTGAAAAGCGAATGAAGGCAGGTGAAAGTTTTAAGTTCCTGGCATACGCCCCTCACATCAGCAAAGCGGGCCCGCAGGGCGCTACCGTCCTTGCCACCTGGGTAGTAGAAAAAGGAAAGAGTCTTTCTGTTCCGGCACCATAATCCAGCAACAGCGAACCATACCGGACAGCATCTTGCATGGGTAGAATGAGGCAGATCGGGGGGCAGGCTATACTTCTCATGGCCAAGTTGCTGAGAAAAACACAATGGACCCGCACGCTCATTGATGGCACTGCTCCCCCAGACCTTAATCAGCGTCAACCAGCAGCCACAAAGTCCGCAACCTTTAATCTGGAACGCACATCCAAAAACCAAAGACTCAGCTGCGAATCGAAATCCCGGGCGATTTGATCTGCTGCATGCAGCGCCTCAACAACCTTTTCCCTGTTGCCCTGCCCTTGGTAAGCTTTAGAAACCTCAAGCAGCAAGAAAGCCCTGTCCACATCCTCCACCCCGTTCGACTCGATAATAGCCAGCGCCTTGTCAGCTACATCCAGTGCCCTCTGCCACTGAGCGAAACGGTTAAAAGTCAACGCACACAAATACAGGCTCCGCTCATGGTTCAACCAGGTTCCAAACTGCATCCAGAGCCGTTCACACGCAACAGCCGCATCAATAATGACTTTTTGTTGGGACTGCTCGTCATCCTGAAGACGGGGGTCATCAATCAGTTTGGAAATAATGTTATTCAAGGCTGCTGCCGCACCTTTACCCACTGGCGAACTCGACGGTAACCCCAGCAGGGCGACGTAGCCTTCCAGTACGCTTATCGACTGAGCTATATCCACAGAACCCTGCAGACTTTGTACGCACAGCAAACCAACAAGCACCTTGGCTTCTACTAAAGATATTCCTGCAAGCTCAGCGTACTCACGTTCGGCAGCAAAAGCGTGCACGGGGCGCGCAGAACAGTAGGCCGTACAGGCCAGAAACTTGAAATAAATGGCTGAACATTCCCACCTGTTGGATAAAAGCAAATCAAAAGCGCTTGCCCAGTCAGAGAGCAACTCTCCAACCACATGATTGACCAGCCAGATGAAGTCATTTTTCTGCTTGTCATCCAGGTCATTGAAAATAATTGTCTTTAATAAAACAGCCGCCAGCTCTGGAGCTTCATCATGAACATCCAGAGCTCTTTGCAAAGAGGACATATAAGCACCTGACTAATAACAAAACGGCTTCAGACAATCCACAAACAAGCCCATGCAACACACCAACCACAGACCTGCTTACCCACCAAAACATCGACACGCTAGAAGAGCATCAAGCGACTGTCAATACAAAACTAAAGAGCCCATATATGGGCACTGATACTGCAAAAGCATCATTTAAGTGCACACATCGGTTATAAACATCTTCAAATACCGCCCCCCCTACTCTTGCCAAAAACCCAACAAGAAACACAGGGTCTTGCGGGTTTTGCCACGATTGAAATACGTCATTGAAGGGCAGCCGGGTGTCACCACGCACCCTGCACCTGCTTGCCAACGTGCTGCCACGCAGCTACTGTCAGCTCCATGAATCAAATACGAGTTGCCTTGACCACGACTACCACGACCGCCAGAGGCGGGTCGTGAGAGGTGTCGTGAGCCAGTAACACGCGAACCTCAAAGGCCCGCCAGTGATGGACAGGGCCTTTTTTTGTGCCCTTGTGTCACTGGCTAAACGCAAGGAAAAGCACCATGTATGCACTGTTAATTCTCGACATGCAGGTTGGACTGCTGCATGGCCCGGACAAACCACAGGCTGGCGAGGCGCTGCTGGAGACGTTGAATTCATTGCTGAGCAAAGCCCGTATTGCACACGCACCTGTCTTTTTCGCCCGCCATATTGGCCCACCAGGGTCGCCGATTGAGCCGGGAAGCCCGCTGACACAACTGGTACCGGAACTGGTGCTACAAGGCGACGAAGTGATTTTCGAGAAAAGCCGCCCCAACGCCTTTGCCAGGACAGACCTGGCCGATCAGCTACAGGCTCTTGGCGTTGAGGGGGTAGTCATCACCGGCATGAAAACCCAATATTGTGTCGACAGCACCTGCCGTGCGGCACGAGACCTTGGGTTCGACACTGTACTGATTGCCGATGGCCATACCTGCAGCGATACCCCCGCGCTGAAGGCAGAGCAGATTATCGCTCATCACAATGCAACCCTGGCAGGGCCATTCTGTCGGGTCATCAACGCCGAGAACTGGGGGTTTTAGCCTCTGTCGACAGATCGGGCTGATCCAGGCTGATCTGTTGCTAAAACAATGAGTCACAGAGGTAAAAATCGAGTGCTAATACCTGTCGAGGCCGGCTGCATTCAAGACCTCTATGGAGATATACAGTGAATCGCCCCGGGTTTCCTAGACACTCTCCAGGCTCGCTGCGTAACGCTTTTCAAACTCTACCGGTGACAGCTGAT
>NZ_NQKQ01000034.1 GCF_002269505.1 Pseudomonas fragi
ATCAGCTGTCACCGGTAGAGTTTGAAAAGCGTTACGCAGCGAGCCTGGAGAGTGTCTAGGAAACCCGGGGCGATTCAATGACCTGAGTCGTCTCGGTAAGTATCTAGGTCAAGCAGCGCGCCTGATGGTTGGTATGCCAGACTACGGTACCTACGTTGAGCATATGCAGACCAAACACCCTGATAAGCCGATGATGTCATATGAGGAATTTTTTCGAGAACGACAAGAGGCTCGATACGGGGGTGGCAACGGTCAACCTCGGTGCTGTTAGTTATGTTATGAGTTTTGCTAAGGAATCTCCGAACAAGCCTTCAGTTATGCGAGAATCCCCGTAACACCTGATCCGAGCCGCCCATGAGCCAGATGAGCTTTTCCGACTTTGAGTACGCCGGCAAGCGCAAGCAAACCCGCCGAGAGCGCTTCCTCGCCGAAATGGATCAGGTGGTGCCCTGGGCAGGCCTGCTGGAGCTGATCGAACCGTTCTACCCCAAGGCCGGCGGCGGTAGAAAACCCTATCCTCTGGAAACCATGCTGCGCATCCATCTGTTGCAGAACTGGTTCTCCCTGAGCGACCCGGCCATGGAAGAAGCGCTCTACGAAATCACGCCCATGCGCCAGTTCGCACGCCTGACGCTGAGCGCGCCAATCCCCGAAGACGCCACGATCATGAACTTCCGGCACTTGCTGGAGAAGCATCAGCTCGCACCGGCAATCCTTGCGGTCATCAATGGTTATCTGCAGGAAAAAGGCCTGTCGCTGCGCCAAGGCACCATCGTCGATGCCACCATTATTCATGCCCCCAGCTCGACCAAGAATAAAGAAGGCAAGCGTGATCCCGAGATGCACCAGACCAAGAAAGGCGGTCAGTATTTCTTCGGGATGAAGGCGCACATCGGTGCCGATGTCGAGTCCGGCCTGGTGCATCACGTCCATGGCACCGCTGCCAATGTGGCCGATGTCACGCAGGTGGCTGAACTGCTGCATGGCGAAGAAAACGCCGTGTATGCAGATGCCGGTTACACCGGTGTCGAAAGGCGCGAAGAGCATGAAAATCGGGGGGTGATCTGGCAGATTGCAGCGCGTCGCAGCACCTATTCCAAGCTGAACCAGCGCAGCGTACTGTACAAAGCCAAGCGCAAGATCGAGTTCTGCAAGGCTCAGACACGGGCCAAGGTCGAGCATCCGTTTCGCGTGATCAAGCGGCAGTTTGGTTACGTGAAAGTACGTTTTCGTGGGCTGATGAAAAACACGGCTCAGTTGACCACGCTGTTCGCCCTGGCAAACCTGTGGAGGGTTCGAAAACAGCTCATGGGTATGGGTGAGGTTCGCGTTTAACACGGAGAACCGGTCGAAAAAGCTCTCCGTACATGATTTTTCGGTCACTTTTCGTCCAATGACGCTGTAGGTGCCTGGAAAATTGCAACTTGCCGCGGCTGCACGACAAGTTGATCGGAGCATCCTTAGCAGTTTTGTCATTGTGATCGAACAGCCGGCGCTCCTACAGATCCTAATACCGTGAGTTAGCACCAAAGGCTTTCTAGATTTTTGAATCCCCACTTTGCTGGGTCTTCCCGGCTGACAATACGATCTGTTGTCGAAGGTTGTGATAGATCTATCACTTGCGGAAAAATACTAGTGTTTGACTGAAGTGAAAAGAAAACGTGCACAATAGGCTTGCTGAGGCGATCCGGGTTTTTCCCGATCACCACACCCAAATTACCGGAATTTAATCTGACCAAACTACCAAGCGGATAAATTCCGACAGTTTTGACGAAGGCATTAAAAATTTCTTTGTCGAAATGTCCCGTCCACTTCGCCATGCGCGCAAGAGAGCTAGCGGCATCCCACGCTTCCTTGTACGGACGATTTGAGGTAATAGCATCGTAAACATCACAGATTGCCGCCATGCGCGCGAATACACTAATTTGCTGGCCTTGGAGGCGGTGCGGGTAGCCGGTACCATCGACTTTCTCATGGTGGTGGAGGCAGACATCTAGCGCGCACTGGGGAATCATTTCGCTCTTTAGAAGCATGGCATGGCCAAGTTCTGGATGGGCGCGCATTGTCGAAAATTCATCATCAGTTAGCTTACCGGGTTTGTTCAGCACTACTCGCGGAATTACTATCTTACCAATATCGTGCAACAATCCAGCAATACCCGCTTCGCGAGTCTGCTCCTCATCCAAACCTAATTGCTTGGACAAGGCGACCATCAGCGCGCATACTGAAACGGAATGCATATAGGTGTATTCATCCTTGGTTTTCAGTCTCGCCAAGCCAATTAGAGCGGATGAGTTTCTCGCCACCGATGTGGTGATTGCTTCTACGGTAGGTAGACATTGTCCTATATCGATCGCTTTTCCGAGCCTGGCATCATTGAATAATTGCATCACAGCATGTTTGGAATGGTTGAGAATCTGCGATGCACGATGTAGTTCTTCAGCAACTGTTGTAGAAGCGTGCGTTGGCTTTTGCAATAGTTTTTCCGTATAAGAAAGCGCTTGTTTTCGTTCCTGACCCAGATTTTCAACTATTTCCGTGACATCAATTCCTTTTGAGCAATCGATCCACACGGCCGAAACTTTGCTGCTTTGCAAAGCCTCAAGGTCAGCCTGATCGTACAAGACAAATTTTGCTTTCCAAAACGGATGCGAGAACCAATTACCTTCAAGGGATTGGATATACATCCCAAGTCTTACTTGCGATGTGGATATTTTTTTCAGCATCAGATCTGCTCGAAATAATTGGTTAACGATCAGACTTTTTCGGGTCAGCATCAACCGGATTGAAAGGCAGTGGTAGACGCCTAAGTGAGCGTAGCTGTCCTGCTTCAGCAGGATTTTGGTTAATTACGTCGCGCGCCCACGTATCAGCAAAGTTTTCTAAGAAACTAGCTAGGGTTGACGGTTCAGGCAGGTTCGCGCCCCCAAGCAAGAGCCATCCCTCCAGAGTGTAGAACGTTGCTGGGCGAAGCTTGACAGCTACCGTGACTTTTTTCTTTTGGGTTTCTGGCTTGGCATTTAACATATGATTCCTAGGACGCCGATATCAGCTCGTTAGCTGCGCATCAGTTTGATCGATAATGCCTCAATTTTGACCAAAGTATGGAGGCCCGTGATGCAGAGTATGACGAAGTCAGGAGCGAAAATATTGATGTTGAGCAGTAAATTGGCAGAAAAGCACTGTCGCCAAGTTTATTTCAGTGATGACCAAGTTAGTGATGATAAGTTTTATCATCAAAACAAGAGCGAAGAGGCTCGTACTTACTGCACTTCAACACTCCGGATGTCAACTTATCTATAAACGCTCTGTATCTTAATTGGCTTATTGACTTCAGCCTTTTAAATCTATTCGGAACTCATGGATAGATGAATTGGTACAAACTGTTCAGCCCAGCCGATAACATCTTCCACCGGCATAGGTTTCGCAAAACTATAGCCCTGTGCGGAGTCGCAACCTAGCCGCATCAAAAGTTTAGCTTGCTCCACCGACTCCACGCCTTCGGCAATAACTTCTCTATTAAATGACTTAGCTAAGCCAATAATAGCTATCGTCAATAATAGACTGTTTTTGTCGACAAGTATTCCACGAATAAATGATTGATCAATCTTGATTGATTGCGTCTCGAGCTTTTTGAGATAACTCAGCGAGGAGTACCCAGTCCCAAAATCATCCAGTGAAAATGTAACGCCAAGTTTTTTGCAGTCGTTAATATTTTTAACAACAAGCGGAATATTTTCCAACATTACTGATTCGACAATCTCTATATCTAACAACTGCGGTGCGGAATTTGGAAAACGGGATAATAAATCTTTCAAGTTCTCGACAAAATCTTCTCGTTGAAAATGTAAGGCTGCAATATTCACGGCCACACCCCAAGTCTGACCAACCTCCGCCCAGCGACTGATTTGAGTTAATGCCTGCTCAATAACCCAGTTGCCAATATCTACAATCAGATTAGTTTGTTCAACAAACGGGATGAAGTTTTGCGGATAGATTATACCCTCTTGCGGATGCTGCCAGCGCAGCAAGGCTTCATAACCAGTAACTGTCCCGCTGCTCAGATTTATTTTTGGCTGGTAATGCAAGCATAACTCTTCATTACGTAAAGCTTTGCTAACAAGTACCACGGTCTCGAAAGCTGTTCTGGCTTCATTATCCAGCAGCATATTGAACAAATGAAAGCAGTTACGACCTCTCAGTTTAGCTCTATACATAGCCTGATCTGCATGACGTAGGAGCGAGTCTATATCGGCGTCATCTTTTGGGTAGAGGGTGACGCCGATACTTGCAGAAATATTAAGCTCTATACCGTCGATTGTATATGCAAGGGAAATAGACGTTAAAATCCTCTCCATCGCCATTTCTAATTCATTCGTATTCAATAAGCCCAAAAGAATTACGAACTCATCTCCACCTAACCGTGCGACAGTATCTTCACCCCGAATGTTTTTTTTCAGACGTTCGCTCACCTCTACCAACAAACGATCACCTATCGCGTGGCCGTATCGATCATTGATCAATTTAAAGCCATCGAGGTCGAGGATACACACAGCAAGCGAACTGTGATTCCTATGTGTTGCGGCGACAGACTGTTTAAACCGGTCGTTTAGCAAAGAACGATTAGGCAAACCGGTTAATACATCATGATCTGCGCGCCACTGCAATACTTCCATCAGCTTTCGCTTTTCTGTTACGTCGAAGCGGATAGAAACGTATTTACGTACGTTGGCTTTGCCATCGTAGGTGGCCACGATGGTGCTTTCTACCCAATACAGAGTACCGTCCTTACGAATATTACAAATTTCACCTTTCCAAACTTTTCCGCACGATATTGTTTTCCACAATTCCGCAAAGAACTCAGGTGGATGCAGAGATGAATTCAGGATACGATGATTTTGCCCGATCAACTCGTGCGCGCTATATCCAGAAATAGCACAGAATTGTTCGTTGACATAAGTAATGTTTCCCGCCATGTCTGTTTCTGAAAAAATAGCAGCCGCATCTACTGCCGCACGGTATCCTTGACTCATTTCTGAACCTCACTCACACCACAAGACACTATCTGTTGAAGCGCTCGACCAATGCGTGCAGCCCACGGGATGTGTTTTCAAGTTCACCGCCTCGAATCACTGCGGAGTGGGCATTGTTCGCTGTTTTCTCAACCGTCCCGGCGACATTGTTTATCTGGCGAGCAATATCCTCAGCGACATGGGCTTGTTCTTCTGCGGCCGCTGCCATTTGCTGGCTCATTCCAGTGATCCGTTCAACAGCCTCACGAATCCCTTGAAGAGCACTTTGGGCTTCAATAACTTGTCGTACGCCGTGGTCTGCCTCGCGAATACCCAATTTTGCAATATCAACAGCTTCATCTGCACCTTTTTTGAGGCTTTCGATGACGCTTTGGATTTGCTGAGTTGACACGCGGGTTTTACTGGCCAAGGCTCGAACTTCGTCGGCAACCACCGCGAAACCGCGCCCCTGCTCACCAGCTCTAGCAGCTTCAATGGCTGCGTTGAGTGCAAGTAAGTTCGTTTGATCTGCGATCGATTGAATCACCTCTGCGGCAGACATAATTTGCTGCGTTTCGCTGGCAAGGTTATCTACGGCAGTACTGATATTCGTTACTGTAGTCGCAAGAAGCTGTATCGCCTCACGGGAAGTCCCCGCGACTCTATCCCCTTGTTCAGCCAGTTCATTTGCGGTTTGCGCTTCATTGGCCGTTTGTTGCACATGTCCGGCTACTTCGTTGATTGATGCTGACATCTCTGTCATGGCAGCTGCCGTCATGTCCGTTTCAGCTCGCTGTTCCAGTAAGGCATGTTCAGTTTGGTTAGAGAGCAAGGACGAGTCAGCAGCGGCTTCGGCCACCTGGCTAGCTAGATCACCTAATCGAGTGAGGGCAGTTTTAAGGCGCGCATCCTCGCTTAGCAATATCATTTCTAATCTTGCTGAAGCGCCGTATCTGTCACTATATGTAAGAGCGCTTACCGGATCTGAAAATGCATTAGGGACACTTTGAATAATCTGGTTAATTAAGTTTCCCTCTCTCTTATACAACCACCATCCCATACCAAGAAAAAGCCCGGCTGTTACTGCTTGATCTAGCGCGCCTGGGAGTAGTGTTGATGCGCAAACCGAAAGTGTTGCCGCAATAATCGGTAAAGCCAGTTTTGCGAGGAACACTGCGCAGTGATGGTTCAGTGGGACGGCGTCTTTACCTGTTCGCAAGCGAGCATAAATCGTTTGTGCGCGCTCTATTTGTTCTCGACTTGGCTTGACTCGAACAGACTCATAACCCGTTAATGAGCCGTTTTCGATGATTGGCGTGACATAAGCGCTGACCCAATAATAGTCACCATTTTTGCAGCGATTTTTTACAATACCCATCCAGCTTTTGCCAGCCTTCAGATAACTCCACATAAGCCCAAAAACAGCGGGAGGCATATCGGGATGTCGAACCAAATTATGCGGGCTGCCCACCAACTCTTCACGGGTGTAGCCACTTATGCTTGCAAATTCATCATTGCAGTAAATGATTTTCCCACTCGGATCAGTCGCTGAAATCAAACGTTCTGAAGCGGGGAATACCTGTTCAACAGATGTGACCGACCGACTGACTGACCGACCGACTGACCGACTGACTGACCGACTGACTGACCGACTGACCGACTTCATTAATTAAATTCTCTAGGCGCGCATGATGGCATAATAACATCATGCAGCAGGTTGCAGTCTACGCCAAAATCCCTATTGACAATTATGTTTATATATGGTTAATGCTTTTCATTCGAGGCGCTCATACCCCCCCCCAGGACTAGCGTTGTTACCAAGCTGATCCATGACTTCCTGATCCATGGCTTCATAAATCTGTTCAATCACGAGCATAAGCTTGTCAAATTCCAACAAAATCGAATTGGCCAGATCGTTGTATCCGCAGTTTTCGAGTAGAGTGGCTTGCTCCCTCATTTGATTAGCTACGCCTAGAAGCCTAGAAGCCTCGCGATTGAGAACCGCCTGACTGAAGCTATAGATCAACGTCATCACCCTCTGCAATTCCCGCATTTTTAGCTCATCCTGGATGACGGCATCGCCGTACCAAGATGCGGACGGTTCATCACTGATGACTCGAAGCTACCAGTGATATTAAGTATATCGTCCTTCAATTGTTATTCTTGAGACAGGAAATGCTGGGGATACGGTATCCGCGCCATAGGATCACCCTTCATTCATCGGCAGCCGGGTGCGGGAGTTCGCGCCCGGCCACAGTGCTTCCCAGCAGCCTGAACCACTGTGACCGATGCACTATGGCAGTGGTCGAGAGTGATTGATCTAGCCACGCTCACTCCCTATAAAGTGGAGTCGGTACTGGCCGACGATACCTACGACGACTGCCCGGCTGGTGCGCTCGACTTTGGGTTGGGATGAAGGCGAACGCGTGCCCGTGCTTAACTCGGAGGGTCGTCGTGATTCCAAGAGGTTCGGCTAAACCACTGCGCAGTGCGATCTGGCCACAGGCTAGAGGACAGGCGTTTCGACTACTATGGTTGTCCACAATATCTTAGCGTACGATTTTTTCCGAATCCTGTGGGCTCCCCTAAGCAGTCATGCCCCCAACGCTTGTTGATCTTATCCATAACGTTCATCAGGGCATCAGTGCGAGCCGGTTGGCTGGTCGTGAACAGATCCTGCGTGTACTCCCCCCGTTTCCTCAAATCCATCAGCATTACCTCTGCCTTGCTGTAGGCAAAGCCCGGTCTGTAGATGCCTTCCAACGCACGCAGCGCGTGCCTTGTCAGCACCCGCACATCATCGGTTGGATAGTCTGGAATGATTGTGGCCGCATTGGCGTACTTTGGGCCGTCCCCATGAAACGATGTCTGAATGCCAATGCGCAGCCCACCGCATAGCGAGCGCTGCTTGCGAAGCTTCTCAGCGGCCTTGTGAATGTAGGTAGCCAGCGCTTAGCCAAGTCCCTCGATGGTGTGGACACGCTGACCAAACATCTTGCTTGAGCAAATGGTTTGCTTGTCCGGTGGACATTGTTCCAGCTCGATGCAGGCGTGCGCCACGCAACTCCCTGATCGTCCGTTCCAGGACGACTGAATATTTGCGGCCCATCGTCCGAGGCTCCGCATGGGAAAGCTGCCAAGCGGTTGTGATTCCCTCGCTGGCCAGGTTATCGCGCATACGTCTGCCAATACCCCAAACTTCCTCGACCGGCATACGGCGCAATAACCACTCGACAGCCTCTGGCCGTCGCAGATCGACTACGCCTCCGGTCTTGTCTCGCCATATCTTTGATGCGTGTTGCGCAGCTTTGGCCAGCGTTTTTGTGTGACCGATCCCCACACCAACCGGCAGCGCTACCCACTGCAGCACACGGGCCTGAATTGCTCGGCCCACGTCGACCAATGGCTCGCGTTGGTCTTCTAGTCGTATGAAGGATTCGTCAATCGAATACTGCTCCACTGAACTGACCAAAGACGCTGTAGCCATGGCCATTCTGTGCGACAACTCGCCATAAAGCGTGTAGTTGCTGCTGAACACGGCAACACCGTTCTGCTCCAAGAATTTGCGAATCTTGAAATAGGGTTCGCCCATTTTTATACCCAAAGCCTTGGCCTCGTTTGTGCGCGCAACAATCGCACCGTCGCTGTTCGAAAGGACGACGACAGGCCGCTGCCTCAGCTCAGGCCGAAAAATTCGTTCGCAACTGCAGTAGAACGAGTTTGCGTCGACCAGGCCGAAGTGTAGTGGTCAACTCATCCCGGACACGGTTTTGAGTTTTTCTTCCGTTTTCGCTGGGGCCAATCCATCGTTAAATTGATGAGGTCGGATCCAGTTGTAGTGATGCATCAGGTACTGGCTAATATCTCTCTGAGCCTGGTGGCCGGTCATGTAGCCAGTGGTTGGTATCCACTCTGTTTTCAAGCTGCGAAAAACCCGCTCCATCGGCGCATTATCCCAGCAGTTTCCTCGGCGGCTCATACTCTGACGCATGCGATAACGCCACAGCCGCTGGCGAAAGTTGCGGCTGCCATATTGGGATCCCTGGTCTGAGTGAAATAGCAGGCCTTGCGGCTTGCCACGCTGCTCGTAAGCCACATCCAACGCCTTGATCACCAAGTCTGCATCCGGCTTTTCTGATAACGCCCAGCCCACCACTCGGCGAGCGTAAAGATCCATGACAACCGCAAGGTAGTGCCATTTCCCCTGTGCCCAGATGTAGGTGATGTCGCCGCACCAGACCTGGTTGGGCGCTTCGACATCAAATTCTCGGTTCAATATATTTGGGATATCCGGCCGCTCGACTGTGGCCTTTTTATAGGCGTGTGATCCTGGCTGCTTGCTGACCAACTCCAGCTCACGCATCAGCCTGCGTACCTTAAACCGTCCAATTTGCTCACCTTCTTCTTGCATCATCAACGTGATGCTTCGACTGCCGGGAGCACTTCGGCCCTGGGTGAACAACTCGCTCACTCGGCTACGCAGCCTGAGCCGCTCAACATCTGGTGTTCGCCGCCTTAGACGATGCGCGTAGTACCCCGAACGAGCGACCTCAAACGCCTCGCACAAGCAGTCAACAGGCTCATGGACGCTTAGCTGATTGATCAGCGCGTACGCTCGAGATCTTCCGACATCAAGAGCGCGGTAGCCTTTTTTAATATTGATTTCTCGCGCTCGAGGCGAGCAATCCGAGCTTCCAACTCCTGGATTTTTTGCTGCTCTGGTGTCAGGGCCTTGCTCTGGGGCGTGACGCCGGTGCGCTCTTGCTGAAGCTGGTCGACCCAGCGGCGCAGCGCCGACTCACCAACACTCAGTGAACGACTGGCTTCGATGAAGCTGTAGTTTTGCTTGAGCACGAGGTCGGCAGCCTCGCGTTTGAATTCAGCGGAAAAGGTACGGCGTTGTTTGGTCATCTGACACCTCGATCTGGCGAGCATTCTCGCCTAAAAGGGTGTCCGGTTTCATTAGACCACTACATTTCTAAAAGATTGCACATCCTTCCCAAGGGGCAACGACTTAAGGCAGCCGAACGTTTGCTGGCATGGTGGGATCAGCAAGTCATCTATACCCTTTGCGGTAAGCGTGAGCGGGTCATCCAGCGCAGTGAGATGGAACATTGTATTTCCTCAATCATTGCGCAGTTGGAGGAGGAGAAACTTGTAGCCGAGTTCGATCTGGTCAGCCACTCCGAGGACTATGAAGCTGACGGAATGCTGTACCGCCAGATTGCCTTGGTCGATGGAAAGGGATCCGACGTGTCCAGGGCTGTTCGCGAGCAATGGCGAGCGAAGGAGCAGCGATCAAAATGGATCGTCGATAATCCGCAGATGCGCTCGAAGATCGCAGGCTACGACGCCAAGCTCGCCGAGCACTGGTCAGATCGGCATGTTCAGATGGCCGAGGACTGCGAGGATCTCAGCGCCTCCCAAGTGCGAGCCAAGGGTTTGGAACTTCTGCGCTGGACTCACGAATTTGCCCCAAATCAAGTTGAGCCCATCGCCCCCAGTTGGCAGGGACACTACTACGTTCGAGGAACCTTTCAGGTACTGGCCATCGACCTTCAGGTTGGATGGCACGCGGACTATCGCAAGCTTCTCAAGGACTAGAGCATGCTCATCGCCCATGACATTTTTGCTGAAACCAATCCGGCTTATTGCGCCGCGCTACTGACCACGTTTGTGGGCGCCTATCGTTCCCAATGCGACACCGATCCGGACATCGTTTTGTGTTACGCAGCCCTGCCTCTGGCGTTGTCTGGTGATCTCGCAGCCACGTTCGACCGTACCAACAGCCGTACAGGCCTGCTGGAGTGGCTTCATCGTAGCCCGGTCATTCAGATCCGGCTCGCTGGTCGGGTGAATGGCTCACTGGATATCGTGACGGAAGCAATCCGATTTGCCTGCTTCAGCAACCTCCTCGTGGTCAACGCCGAAGGCCGATTAGTCCCTGGTACCTCTAGCGTGCCGAAAGGCCTTACGAAACAGCTTGGCGAAAACACCCAGCAAACTTTCAAACACATTGAACGCCTGGGCTGCTGGCTGGCCTTGGCAGGCTCGACAAGGACGGTATTCGACATGATGGGGCTTGAGTTATGAGCCGTTGGAACATTTCAGACATCTTTTTTATTGGCGAAGGCGGGCGTGTTCGCATCCTCGACCTGAAGCCTGGAGAGGTCAATATTTTCACCGGGGCATCCGGCACAGGTAAGTCGACGTTGATCAAGGCGATCGACTATTGCCTTGGTTCCAGCAAGTGTGAGCTCGCAGCTCATGTGAAGCGTCACAGCCTTGCGGTGGGTGTGAAGTGGGTACTGGGTGAGGCTCAGATGATTACCGGTCGGCTCATTCCGCCCGTGGGAAAAGGAACCAGTACGCGGATGTTCGTCAGTAACGGGCGTAATCTCCCCATTCCGAACGCTGTAGACCAGTTCGAAGGCGCCACAACGTTAGACGCAGGTAAGTCTTATATCGAGCGCGCATTTGGCATTGGCGGTGTACCTGATGTCTCCGATGACAAGACTTCCCGAAAATGGCGTCCAACGGTGCGCCATGCGACGGCCTACATGTTCGTCCCGAAAGATGTGATCTATAACGAAACGGCACTCCTTCACGGGCTTGATCAGGCCGATGAGGCACTGGCCATCATCGAAACGATGCCTTATTTCTTGGGCGTTGTGACGGAAGACAATGTGCTCCAGGAGCGGCGACTGCGCGACCTGCGCAGGAAGCTTGAGCGCGAGGAGCGGCAATTGCGTACTCGCCTGGCTGCGGGCAGCGATTACAAGAAGCACGCGGTGCGATTGCTTCTGGACGCGCACCGCAGCGGTCTGTGCGACCTCCCTCCAGACGAGGCCTCCGAAAGTGAGTTGCAGGGCGCTCTGGTTCGAGTCAAGCGGCTCAAGCCGAGCGCTGCTACGAATCCTAATGAGAGTGAGCTTGCCAATCTCTATGCGCAGCGGCGTAGCCTGCTCAGCGACATCGAAAAAGCTCGACGTAAGTCCCGCGCAACTCGATCTGCCCTGCAGGAAATGATTGGTTTTGAAGGTGCAGTCCGGCGCCAGTACGACAAGCTTAAAATCGCTGAGCACCTTCAGGTAGTGGGCCAGGCATGCCCTATATGCGAGACCCCAAGTGAGCGCGGCATCGCGATATCTGAGGCTATCCGACACTCTATGGATATCGTTAGATCTGAGAGCGTAGCAGTCGAAAATGTCCGACCTCGCCTGGTGGAGCATGAGGACTCTTTACAGCTGGAGCTCGCTAGGCTCAATCTCACACTTAAAGACGTCGATGAGCGCCTCAAAACTTGGATTCGGCAGAGCGACGAAGTAAAACGGCTGGATAGCCTCGCCCAATACCAAGCCCATTTGCTTGGCAAGGTGTCTCAATTTTTGGAAATGAATCCGACAACGCCACCGCCTGGCCCTGACCTAAATGTGTTGCGAGAACAAATCCAAGGATTGGAGGGTCTTGTTGATAGCGGTGCCAAACAGGTACTGCTCTCCCGTGCTGAGCGCAAAGTATCCCGGTTCCTTTCAGAGGCATTCGCCCAGTTACCAACGGGCGGTGTTTGCGTTGGCGCAGAGTTAGAGTTCTCATCCAAGCCCCCGGATGTCGCGATTATCGAAGCACACTCCCAAGCTGTATTGCGGTTGCCAGATGCGGGGTCAGATGAGAACTACCTGGCCATCCATATCGCACTGTCCTTTGCGCTCCAGAAGTACCTCGGAGAGATCGATGCGCCGGTTCCTGCGTTCCTGGCATTTGACCAAATCAGTCGTCCCTACTATCCCCAGCGCGGCGAAGATGAGTCGACAATTGGTGAGAACGAGGAAGTCCTAGCCATGCGCCGGCACCTGGACTTCCTGTTCAATGAGACCGCTGCACAGAAGAGCTTACAGGTGCTGCTGATCGAGCACGCATTCTTCGGGGATGATCAGCGCTATGTCGCCGCCACGCGTAAGCGTTGGCACAAGCTTTCAGAGGATGCACTCATCCCGTTTGATTGGCCAAGGAGAAGTGACTCGCAGTAGATCGGAGTGTTGGGGCTTCTTTCAGGGTCGTGGAAACGGCAAGCCCTTTTTGTCGAAGGGACATGGCCTTGCAATTACAGTGATTTGTTGAGTTATCTTCCGCTGCAGCTACCCTTGATTGCATTAGGCCATTTCTTTCGGGTGATTGATGCGCGTTGAACAGTTGAAGGTCAAGAATTTCAGGGGCATTAAACATCTCGAATGGAACCTCATGGCGCAGTCGATCTGTTGCCTGATCGGCGTTGGAGATAGCGCTAAGACCACGGTTTTGGATGCCGTAGAGGCAGCATTGTCCCCACGTTGGATGACCTTCAACGAAGCCGACTTCCACCATGCCAACACAGCGGAGGACATCGAGGTTGAGGTCACGATCGGAGAGTTGTCGCGTGCACTGCTTTCCGACGGGCGCTTCGGCCTTTACCTTCGTGGCCTTTCTTCCGAAGGACAGCTCAACGATGAGCCTGAGGACACAGACGACCCTGTTCTGACGGTCAGGTTGTCGGTCGATGCGACCATGGAGCCAGTGTGGTCATTGGTCTGCGATCGCTATCCCGTTCCCAGGATTCTATCGAGCAGAGACAAAGCAATGTTCTGTCTCGTTCGTCTTGCTGGTGACGAAGCACGGCATTTGACCTGGGCGCAAGGATCAGTGCTGTCGAAGATGACAGAAGCGAACGATGAGACTGCTAAAATGCTGGCTAATGCCTATCGCTCAGCTCGTCAAAGCGCAGATCTTGGCTCTATCCCAGAGCTGGCTCGGGCAGCGATATCCGCCGAGACTGCGGCTCGATCACTCGGGGCCTATATTAATGAGAGTTATAACCCTGATCTTGAACTGGGTCGCGGCGGGTTCAGCTCGGGCTCGATTGCACTACACGACGGCTCCGTACCGCTGCGGTTAGCGGGGCTTGGCACCAGGCGCTTAGCCACTCTGGCAGTGCAGCGTTCAGCAATCAGCGAAGGGGCAATTGTGCTGGTTGATGAGATAGAGCAAGGGCTTGAGCCTCATCGTGTTCTTGGGGCGATGGCCCAGTTGAAAAAATGGCAGAAGGAAGCAGAAAGCGCACATCTCGCTAAAGGTCAGATCCTAATGACGACACACTCGGATGTCGTCTTGGCAGAGTTACCCGCCCCCTCACTTTTTATCGTTTCCCGCTCTTCAGGCTCGGTTTCCGAAATCAAGCATGCTTTATCCAGTGGCGATATCTCCCGAGTTTTGAAAGGCGCGCCAAGGGCATTGTTTGCTAGGCGAATCTTACTCTGTGAGGGTGCAACGGAGTTGGGGTTAATGCTCGGAGTTAGGGAGCACTACCCAGATCGGCATGGTGGCGTTCCTATAGAGCAGCTGGGCTCTGCCATCATCGATGGCGGTGGATCAGCGGGCCCACCATTGGCACTCGCTCTGCGGGCTCTCGGATACCACGTCGGTCTGTTCAGAGATTCGGATCGAAAGCTGGATGCTCATTTTGCTACCAAACTCCAAGCGCAAGGCGTGCGGGTCATCGAATACGGTGGGGAGCTCAATACCGAGCGAGCGGTCTTCCAATCAGCCAATAACACTCAAATCGAGAGCCTCCTTGAACTGGTGACTGGCTTCATAAGCGAGCCTACGCTGATGGATCATCTTGAAAAAGGATTTCCAGCCATAGATGTGACAGATAGCTTCGACGAGTGGGATCTGGTAGGCGATGACGCTAACCTTCGGTTTCGCATGAGCGATTTAGCTGCCGAGAAAAGCTGGTTCAAGACTGCTGAGCGCGGTCGGGCCATATCTCCTATTGTGTTGGAGATCATGAATGGCTCGCCTGCATCGGCGATAGGCGCATGTTTCAACACCGTCGAGAACTGGCTATATGGTAACGCCTGAGTCCATCCTCTCCCTTAGCCGCAGGGCCATAGTGGCCCCGGCTGGCCATGGGAAAACAGAGCTGATCGCCAAGGTCGCAGCGCTAGGCCGAAGAACTCTAGTACTTACCCACACCCACGCAGGTGTTCATGCCATCAGGGCGCGACTAAAGCGAATGTACGTGCCCGCAGATACCGTGGTGGTCGATACGATCGCATCCTGGGCCCGACGATATGCTCAAGCATTCCCAAGTCGCTCGGGAAGGCCGGCGCTGAGCCATAACAATCCTGACTGGGACGATGTGTACCTTGGCGCGGCATCCATCCTGATGAGCCCGGTCGTCCAAGAGGTTATCAAGGCTTCCTATGACCGAGTGCTGATAGACGAGTATCAGGATTGTGAACAGCATCAGCACTCCATTGCGGCTTGGCTATCAAGCATTGTCCCAACTGTGATTTTTGGCGATCCGATGCAGGGCATTTTTGAGTTCGTCGAAACTAAGATCGGCTGGAGCAAATCTGTCGCAAGCTATTTTACTCCGGCCTACGAGCTCGAAACCCCCCACCGTTGGGCTACGGCGAATGTGGAGTTAGGCAAATGGATTGCAGCTACCCGGCAGAAGCTTATGACCGGGCAACCGATAGATCTTAGGGATGGGCCGGTCACCTATATCCAGAGCAATGATGCGTTTGACATGTCGTTGTTCTTTGATGGATTTGATTCAAGAAAGGGCTCAACTGCGGCGATCAACTGCTGGAGGAACACCTGCAATCAACTCGCGAAAAGTACCAAAGGCGCTTTCCAGTCAATCGAGGAGATCGGCGCAAAGCGTCTGATGGATTTTGCCGAAGTGTGGGACATGCCGGAATCTACTCCCCAGGCTCGATCCGACGCTTTGAGGTCTCTAATGGATGATGCTGTGACTCGCGTTTCGGCTGATTCAGGGGTCGCCACTGATGTCGTCCTTGACCTGGAAATCTACGCCGCATGGGCAAAACTTTCGATTGGCGGATCCCCCGATAACGCTTTGGATGTGCTGAAGCTGGAAAGAAACCACCCTCACACAAGGACGTACCGAGGTGAGCTCATTGGCGACACCAGGCGCGCTTTGACGGAGCTTGCGGATGGCCGATATCAGAGTCTGGTCGCTGCGTCGGAAGCTGTTAGGCAGCGACTAAGTATGACCGGTCGAGCCACTGTAGCGAGGACGATTTCGACTCCGTTGCTCCTCAAAGGCTTGGAGTTCGATCATGTCTTGATCCCGGACGCAATGCATTACGTGAAGCAGAAGACTGCTGCTGCGAAGTCTTTCTACGTGGCTATTTCCAGGGCTAGACACACTCTGACAATCTCATGCAAAACGCCGATTTTGGAGTTTCCCCTGCCCAACCTCTAGACAGCTTTCGATGTCACTGAATGTCCCGAGCGGGTGTCGCTGAAGACTAAGAGTCAAGCCACGGTATTTTCAAACCTGCATCGTCGTAATAGCCCGACAGCAGGAGATCAATCAGCGGAAAAACAAGAGACAAAGGCTGCGATATTCAAGACATCGACCGCATCCACAGCCCAAAAACTATCGGCCCTCCGGGCCTCTAGCCCGTCTTGACTTCGCTTTTCGCTAAAGAGAAGTAAGCGTCGGGCCAAGACGCCCCCTCGAAATCACAATCAGTCGGGACTTTCGAAACCCGTCTACCAACACAGCTGTCGCAGAGAAATTTAAAAATTTTTGAACCGAGGTTAATCTTCTACCCCTTCGACTATGACGCAAGGACAGCTGATGGCCCTCACCAGCGAAATCTCTCCATACAACCCTCAGTGGCCGCTACTTTTTACCGCCGAAAACCGCCGAATAGCGGAGGGCTTCGGTGCTGAGCTTATCGGAACTCATCATATTGGTAGCACCGCCGTTCCGGGGCTTTCTGCCAAACCGGAAATCGACATCTTGGTTGTGGTGTCGGAGCATATAAATGAGGTGGCTCGTAGCGAGTTCATGCGTACATTGGGCTATGTGCGGGGAACAGATCTTTCCGCCGGACACCACTTTTATCGTCGCGATGTTGATGGGGTGAGAACTCATAAAATACACGTGTGCGTTGTTGGTCATGGACAGATTGCACGAATGTTACGTTTCCGCGACCTGTTGAGAGAAGACAGCACTATCCGCAAGCAATACCAGGATTTGAAGCTGCGGCTCGAAGCTAACAACCGGGGAGGCATTGCTGAATATCTCGCGCATAAGGCGCCCTACATTGACGCCTTGATGAAAATGCACCTAGGGGATTAAGTCCGTGTTCATATCAGTTCTCCAGAGCTAAACGGGTATCCACTGATGCGGCAGCAGCTCAGCAGCCTCACTCGCCCGCTGCGTTGGCAGACGCGTGAGAACATCCTTCAAGTAAGCATACGGATCATGCCCATTGAGCCGCGCAGACTGGATCAAACTCATGATTGCAGCCGCGCGTTTGCCACTGCGTAACGAGCCTGCAAACAACCAGTTCGAGCGTCCAATTGCCCGCGGCCGAATCTGGTTCTCACACCAATTATTATCGATGGGTACGGCACCGTCATTGATATAGCGCGTCAGCGCTATCCAGCGTTTGAGGCTGTAATCCAACGCTTTGGCGATGGCCGATCCCTCAGGCACAAGCTGCCTCTGAGCGATCAGGCACTCAATAGGTCGACGGGAGTAGCTCCGTCGCGCGGCCAGAGTTCGAATTGGAGAGTTTATGTTGACGACATAAACTCCCTAACTTCGTTACACATTGCACTGAACGCACGCATTCTCACCTTTGGTTTCAAGGCGCCAACGATATCTCTTAGGTCTACCTGAAGGATGGGCTGAGACGGCTACCGACGCAGCCAGCCGTAGCATTGGGTGACTGCCTGAGCCACGCAAAGTGACTTGGCGGACGCTCACAACGTTTTTATGGATGTCACAATCTGATCATAGATCGGGAGTAGGGCGTATTCAGGCTCAGCACGCGCTCCATGCAAAGTCGTGATTCGGGCCTAGAGGCCCGGCTCGCTTTACGTGCCGCCAGATATATCAGGACATGGATGCGCTGTTCAACTCTTTAGGTGCCCCATGGCTACCGCAACTATCACCGCGTCGTGATGGTCGCAATAGCCTAACGCCTTGTAAAATATCCCGCGTGCAACGGCAAGTTCGACTGGCTGTTGGCCTGGCTAATCTCACTGCATTTTCTTGGCTGACCTTTTGAAGCTCGCTGGATTCAGGTCGTCTGGGTAGATTGGAGTGGGCATAGCAATTCTCGAGTAGCATCAGGGAATCGACTGCCCACTGACTACGTCGAAATGCGTTCGAGGAGGTGTGACGCAACCTCAGACATTCGCCAGTGCGAAGCGGCCGCTCGAGCTGGGTAATCCGAAGAGAACAAAGGCATCATGCCGTCTGTCATCTTTTCAGAGATCCTCGAGCAGTCGACACTTTTAATAACGGACTGGAGCCAGCATAAAGATTCCGTCACCTATTAAGCTTCATCATCTACTCCATCAGGAGGCTGAATAGACATCTTACCGAACTCTTCGATCTGTCGATGGATATTGAATTCCTCAGTGATGATGTCGTTCAGTCGACCTTGCTGGGTTATCACCAGCACCCGAGCAAAATCTAGGTAGTGCTTGTAGGTCGTCCTAATATCACCATGCCCCATCTGATTGACCAGCACCTGCGCGAATGCCGCATCTAAAACATCGGAAATTGGATTGAGCAAATCCTTTCCTCGGTGTTGGATCATCATCATAGTCGGCCACCAATGACGCGCCTGATAAAAATTGTTCGTCGTACGGAACGACTGATCCTGCTTGTGTGCAAGCTCCACCGCATATGTTGTTGCATCCGAGATCATCTTCTCGGTCACAGGCACCCCTGCTTTTGTAAGAAACAGAACATCCGGAGAGCAAGGACGACCATATTTTTCCTTAAATTTTCTCTTGCGGGCTGGATATTCCTTCTCGGTGTAGTTCTTATAAATGTCGGACAGTGCATACGCCGGGATGTGGATAGTACGGGGCTTACTTCCCTTCCCCACCAGTGTGTATTCAAACTTTTTTTGCTCCTTGGCCATCGAGTCATACGGCATGATGTGCCGATTAGGGCCCTTACCCACATAGGGGAATTCGCAAAGCTCCATAGGCCTGAGAGCAGTGGCTAGCTCAAAGCAAAAAAGGGTCGCATAGACGGTATCCGGATAGGAGGTAATTAGCAGTTTAATCTCATCATCTGTGATCAAACTTTTGTGTCGTTTTTGCCTGGATTGTCTGTCTAAAACACGGATCGGATCGACGTCAAGAACGACTTTTGCACGTTTCTTTACATAGTTCAAAAGGGATTCGCTCTTGAAGTTTGCGATCCAGTTTTTGTACGAAACATTGACTAGCGTAGAAAAGTCATGTTTTATCAGCCACGCAAAATAAGTGTATACAATAGTGGCATCTTCAAGAATAGTGGCTGAATGAGGCTTCAAACTGTTAGTACTTACTCTCTTGATTTTCCTAGCAATCTGCCATTTCTTAATATCAATATTGGAAACAGTGGTGTGATAGTTGCCTGGGTCGGTGCTTCTAAATTTATTCTGAGTAGAAAGGAAACGATAAAACGCAGCGATTACGGTGGCGTATCGTTTGGAAGTTTGCTCTGAGGAGCGGGTCACCGAGTGCAGGTAGTAATTGACCATACTAACCAAAATAATCTTAGACTTTACGTGAGCGACGAGAACGTAATGCGTAACCTCTGTACTGAGTATTGAGCTTACGTACGTCATGCGTCGTATCTTAATGTTTAGCATATCACTCGGCCCTGAATACTTGAATACCGTCAAAACCCCAGTCAATTTGAGGGACGCGAGCTTTTGACGCTTCTTCAAATTCTTGAAGTGGAACCTCTCTAAAATTGAATTTCTGGAACGCAGCCGCAGATGCCAGGGATTTTGAGAACGGAATGTGCAACGTCACGGAGGCAAATCCTATTAATTTACGGAGCAGTTCTTTAAGTTCGGCTTGGGCAAAAACCGGTGCCTGAATCGCTACTATAAGAATGCCTTCTTTTTCTGGAAGCCCGCTGCAGAAGTTTTTGAAAGCGGAAATATAACGCTCCTGAAAAATATGGATCTCTATTTTTTCAGGGGATGGAAACTTTTTAAGGGTTTTTATATGAGCATCTAACTGCCTGTCCTTAGCATGTTCAAAGGCATCATAATCATTGCCTTTCAAGTTTATATCAGCAAAGCTTATAGTCAGCGCCAAGAAATTTTTGGCATTCTTGACTGGGCGCGTTGCAGTGCTGCTGCATAATATTTGATGGGCAGCGAGATCAATCGTTAGTCTAGTATTTTTTACCTGCGCTCCCAACAATTGACGCTTGAGCATTTCATTATGCTTACTCTGGTTCTCAAGAGTGGCAGTCATCTCTTTGGCTTCGAACATCATCAGGTCACTGTTCATTAGCGTAGTCAGATGCCTACTTATGGCAGACTCGATGTCTTTCGGATGCTGAATTTTCATCGCTTTAATTTCAGCTCGCAATTGGTCTAGATCATGTTCCCGCCTTGCAAGAAGGTCTTGAGTAGCTCCTGTGTCATCGACTAGCAGAGGAGCAATCGATTGACCTTGGCTGAAGGGTTTGAGATCGTTATAAAAGCGGTTGAAAGCTTGACGCGTGATGCCGGCGCGCTCCGAAAGAACTCCAATCTGGATTTTCGTCAGCCCATGTTCCAGTTGATGCTCCTTGATGAGGGAGATCAGCCGATTCCGGGTATCTTGACTACTCATACATGAACCTCTAAGGCTGGAATTAATTCAGCTTGCTGGCTGAGTTTGTTGAGATGGTTAGTGTTGGAGGAAATCTTCTCAAGTATCGCCTTTCTGGATTTGTCACTAAGGGAATTACCGCCTTTCTCAAGGATATTCGTATAAAATTTAATGTTGTCTTCCATCGCACGCTGGGCCTTTTGGACGATCACCGCGTGCTCGCAGCTTGGATCGCAGCTCGATGGATTTGGTGGAAGCCCTTGTACATTGCCTTTTCGATGTACAAGACAAGGGGGGAGGTTAGGCGAAGAATAGGTTTGTGTACTTACACAAAAGCTACCAACAGCCGTTCGATGGATAAACAACGGCTGTCCGGATGACAGCAGATGCGACACATAAGTAAGAATGGTGAGCCTTAGATGCCTTCCTTCAAATGCCCCTTTGTTAGCGTTGATGCGTTCAAGCAGGCGTTCAGCGCCAGGGCCGGAGGAGGTGCCTGTCTGAATCGCAGTAATCAAGTCGGCAAATTCGGCGGCATAATTCTGCTCGATTGCTGTTGCCACCGTACGGACAAGATACGGGTTTCTGCCAATGTACTTAAGGGTCATGGTGTAGCTTTTATGACCAAAAAGTAGGCGGATGATGTCGATGTTGCGTTCATTGCGATTGATAAGGATCTCTGCAATCGTCTTCCGGAAGCGATGGACATGAATCCGATCGACACCCGTATGCAGTTCGATCTGGCTGATGATTTTGCCTATCGACTTTGTAGTGGTTGACTGTTTCGGGTGGGAGCGGCCGAATGATTTTCCTGACCGGAAGACGTAAGGGTTATCTTGAGAAATCGTAATAACTCGAAGATTTTTAAGTTCTAGAATTCTCTGGGCAAGGAAATGGGGCAGGGGTAGTTCATCTACCTCACCGAAGTTTGGATCTTTGGCCGTCTTATAACGAGTCACTCGCAAAACATAATCTTTAGGGGCGTCGCGATCCGCATAAACATCGTCAAATTTGATCATGCGAATTTCACTGGCGCGTAGGCCTGTGAGAATACCTATCAGAATAAAAACGGCATTCCTTACGTGATCTAATCCGTCGGCATAGGACTTCGCCCACCAATATGAGACGCTCCGCTCTGGACGGCCATTCCGTAGTACGGTTTCATCTTTGCACGTCGTTTTCATGACGGTGCGGCCTTCGATCTCGATATTTAATTCTTGCTCGATTAATGGATCAGGCTTCCCTCTGGAAACGCATTTCTTACGATAAGTATCCAACCTGTTGTCGATAATGAATGCATTAGCTCGCAAAAGACACGGCAGCGCTTTCTCTGTCCAAAAGCACGCATAATCAAGGAGCTTGCCTAGCTCTGACTCGGTAAAGGGTATCCAGCTTGAAAGCCTACCGGTAAACGCATGCGCGACTTGCTTTCGACGCTCAGTTGTATTGATGCACTCTAAGCCTACGCCGAGGTGCAGATTCTTAGGGAGGAGGTTCTGAGAGCTCAGTGTGCTCCATGTCTTTAAAATTCTGAAAAGTTCGGAGAACTTTTGGTAGCCTTCATCCTTCAGCTTGTCAAGTGACACATCCAGCATTCTGCTATTTATAATTTGAAGCGATTCTGGATCCCCGCTAAGGAAGTTCGGCTCTAGCACATAGCGTGAAAGTAACGAAAAAGCTTTAATGTTGAATATGGAGGTGCTGTAACTTCTGGTGTTATGAAAAGGCGAGTTCTCGGGAAGAAAATGCCATGCTAGTGCCTTTTTAAGTGCTGCTCGGTGCTCGTTCGGCTGGTTGAACAAAATTTTAGTTGCAATACCCCATCCATCTTTGAAAAGCACCCAAGTGTTTTCGCAGTAGAGTGAGTAAGCGGAGACGGGAAAATTGCCGTCTGGGTCGAGTCGAAGGCGCTCAGCAAGAGTATCCTGGATAGGAGCATTGAATTCCTCGCTATCTCTCAGCAGCTCTTCAAGTGCAAGCTGGGCCTCAAGTTCATCATCTTCGATGAAATCAATTTCTTTGTCGTTTTCATGTATTTCATCATCGAAGTCCTCTTCATCGTCCCTCGCAGTCACGAACTGATCCTCTGATGCATTCAGTGAAAATTCAGATGCTGCTCTGTAACCTGATATGCTGTGCTCCGTCGAGCCAGCGGATTCATCTAATGTGTGGTGATCTGTACTGGGACTCATTGCAGGAATCGACTTTTCGCCATTTCCAGCTTTTATGGATGCTAAGTATTGGGCGTCGAAGTCCTTAGGAGGATAATTCATTGCATGTCCTCCTCTTCAAAAATAACTTGCAGGATTTCAAGGTCGCGGGGCAGCAGGGGGGAGTTACGCCGTTGGTACCTAGACGCCTCTCTGATTAGCTCTGGATCGTCCCAATTGTCCAAGATAGAGCTGATGATTTTGAGCTCCGTGCTGAAGGTGTTGCTATAGTCCGATTCACCTTCTTGCGGGTCGTCCAAAATTTCCTCCAAGTGGATCTGACGCTGAATGAGGAATGGAGCGGAGTCATCGAAGATGTTGCACTGCTTGCAATGCAGGCAGTTCCTGATGCTGTAACAGCGCTCGCCAGGTTTCACATAATTTCGTGCTCCAGGCCACGTTGGGTTACGTTGATTCATGCAAGCCCAAAGTGCCTTCTCCATGCCTGGAATATGAAAAACCTTCATAGGTAGGTCTACTGCCTTAACTTCAGCGTAACCGAGCAATCCCTGATATTGACCTTGACGGAAGAGATCCAACAGCGTTTCAAGCTCGGAGCGTAGTCGTTGATTAGCAGCTCTCAAGGCTTCTGGAGAGCTGGTGTAGTGCTCATCTGTTACTAGTAGATCCGCATGCCCCATTTGCAGCGCAAGCAGGCCCAGGCTCGTCCCGTGCTCCTGCTGTTGCTGATACGCCCAAGTAGCTCTCAATCGTTTAGTTAGTTGAGAGGTCTTGGTTAAACGTTCGCCCTTCTCATAAATAGGATACTCACGCAAAAATTCGGTCACGCCTTGGTTAAACGCTTTGCTGTAAGCAATTGATGTATGTCTTCCACCTCTCATTCCCCAGTTTTTCTTTTCCTTAATGCACAGAAACAACTGATTGAGGTCGTCCTCGGTCATAATGAAGGGTATGGCATCAAATGCCAATCCAGCTAATGGCTTTGATAACTCGTTCGCAAGCTTCACAAGATTGTAGCTGGAGTATGCATCGACTTTACTGCTGACTGCTATTATCTCCTTCGGGGCATAAAATGGCTTGCCGATCCCTTGCGAACGGTTTTTTTCTGACTGAATGACAGCTACCGCTTCTTTCACTGCACCTGTTAATGGGTGTTCAAGATTTGAAAAGTCAATGGCAAGAACGGTTTCCTTGTTCCAGTTAGATTGCAGCATGATAAACATTACTATACAGGCCATATCAACGATAGACGGATAGTACATTCTAAGAAATTCGTCGGTATTGCTGACTTGGATGGGGTACTTTTTGTGGCGAAAATGCGTAAGGCGCAGCAGTATAACGTCAACAATGTTTTTGCATGTTTTTAAGGACATATTGGCTTCAAAGGTATATCTCGAGGCTAACTCTTCCTTCGAAATATACATTGGGAAGCCATTTTCAAGGAATGTCTTTACCAATCTTGCTGGATCTGGGTTCCAATGGTGGAATAATCTAGCTTGGAAATGATCCTTTGGATTTTCAACAATATATTGCGAGCCTTCGGCTTCGTAGATCTTCATAATCTTCGAGCGGATCTGTTTTCCTTGAAGTAGGCCCTGGAGCTCTTCATCATTACTAGCTTTGATGCGCCATCTAATTGGCAAATTTAGAAGCGGCAGTTCGTTGTCGAGGCACATTTGTACCCATTCGAAAAATTCAGCTCGCGAGTATTTTCTGTTAACAGGAGCGAGAACCTCTTCCATTGTGTAGGGATGAGCAGATTCGACACGTTTTCGAAACTCAATTTTTTCGTAAAGTTTATTCACATGCGTTGTAAGCGCGTATTTAACCGCATCATACGTGCCGTCTATCAGGGGGCTGGTTACCTTCGGATTTCGCGCCTCGGTTCGACCCACACCCAAATTCAATTGAGGCAAATCAAGTCCCAAGTTTGCAGCAGCATGAAGCATTGATCCAAGATTGCTGGCTATCGAGTCTGGATGCCCATTTTCAATTGCCCAACTACGGAATCGAGAAAACAAGCTGTGCGTGATCTGCCCATAATGCCAAAGCTTAAAAGGTTCTGAACAAGTCTTGTTGTACTCTATAGCGAAATCAAAAAAAATACTGATGCCACCACGAGGTGATGACACTACCCCGCGCCTATGAGTCCTTGCGAAAACCGTCATGACAAGGTGCAGCGCTATGCAAATATGCTTGTTTACATCCCAAAAATGGTGTCCTTGATAACTGCACTCAATATTAAAGCCGTCAATGGTAGTAACCAATTCGTACGGGCTTTCAGTAATTGGCTTGAATAGACCATGCACGCTTCGTGGCGTTAATGGTTTTATTGTTTCACTCATTAGGCTTGGCCGCGTCAAAGAGTGGACTTGATGGTTGTCCATGCAGCGTTAACTGCCCGTTCGTATTCATCGAGCGTGCCTGTGTTGTAAATGGTCAGATCGCCCTCTTTGATGGCAATCCCGCTTTCTGAGGGGTGTGGGTTAACTGCTTTTGCGCTTGGGCGAATTATGTGCCAAATCTCACCGCCGAGTTTACGAATATAATCGGCTTCGTTCTCGAATCGAATGTCTTTGATGATAATTAAAGATTTGCCACTAAGGTTGATCTTGCTTTTGTAGATTTTTTTTTCTGCGGTGAGTTTAAGGTTCTCAGTCAGTTGTTTTTCGTTTTTAAATTTGTGTTTGGTATTTTGAATATTCATGTGAGCATTCACATGTGATTGGTATTGTGTGTCAAAATTAGGAAAGTCCCGATGAACCAGTGCCTTGATGTGTTCTACCAGCTCTGCAGGAGTAGCCTCCCACAGCTCGTCCTCAATGTGTTTGGCTTCGTTCAACTGTGAATCAGAAAGGCCAAAAATCGCTTGAGTAGCGAGAGTGAAGGGGCTGTTGGGATTATTCAAGGTAGCTGTTATGTTCGAGGAAGCCGGGGTCTCCCTGCAGGCTGGGGCTGTGGCGGATGAGATAACAGGTTGATGGTTGATCTCGCGGTCAGCACGCTTCAACCAGTGCAACGGATCACGCTCCCGCATCCACTCAGTACCTACATGTTGAAACAGTTGCCGAGGTGAACGGCCCCAAGAGCTAAGAACTACCTCTTTTGCGTTATCATCCCAAGTCTCTGTTTCCGTTAGGCCGAATAGCGCCTTGCAGCCTTCCTTCAAAGGATCTGCCAACGCATAGGTCGCTACCTCTGGATGGGCCATAAGAAGGGCAGCTGCAGTGTCCTTCCCTGAGCGGGCTTTGGCGGCAAGGCCGAGGATCTTTCTCATCGGTGAATCTCCTGAATGGCCCGGATCTATTGGGTTCTGGCGGTTAGCAAGTTGGTTTACATATAAAGGTATTACGAAGTATATCATGGTGTTTACATTGGGCTCTATTCCGAAACAAGATGCCACTTATGCCTATCAGGGCGGTGGCCGGGGCTTGCCCCATGAGCGCATCGCGACCCTGGAGACCTTTGTGCAAGGCACACTGCGCCCTGATCTGACCCTGGTGTTCGACCTGCCGATTGAAGTCGGCATGGCCCGTGCCAGCGCTCGCGGCCGACTGGACCGCTTTGAGCAGGAAGGTCGCAGGTTTTTCGATGCGGTGCGCAGTACCTATCTTGAGCGCGCCAGGCTTGAGCCTGGGCGCTACCGTCTGATCGACGCCGCGCAAACCCTGGAACAGGTACAGGGCCAGCTCGACGTTCTGGTGCCGGAGTTGCTGGTGCTGCACCGTGGCTGAGGCCTATCCGTGGCAAGACAGCCTGTGGCAGCAGATGGCCGGGCGCGCGCAGCATGCTCATGCCTATCTGTTGCACGGGCCGGCAGGCATCGGCAAGCGGGCGCTGGCCGAGCGGTTGATGGCCAGCCTGCTGTGCAAGCAGCCGGAGGGGCTTGAGGCTTGCGGGGTTTGCAAGTCCTGCTCGCTGCTGGCGGCGGGTAGCCACCCGGACAACTACATTCTTGAGCCTGAAGAGGCGGACAAGGCGATCAAGGTCGACCAGGTGCGTGATCTGGTCAGCTTTGTGGTGCAGACCGCCCAGTTGGGCGGGCGCAAGGTGGTGCTGGTCGAGCCGGTGGAGGCAATGAACATCAACGCCGCCAACGCTCTGCTCAAAAGCCTTGAAGAGCCTTCGGGCAACACCATCTTGCTGTTGGTCAGTCATCAGTCCAGCCGGTTGCTGCCGACCATTCGCAGCCGTTGTGTGCAGCAGGCCTGTCCGCTGCCCGGCGAAGCGTTGAGCCTGCAATGGCTGGCCACGGCACTGCCGCAAACCGCAGAGGCCGAGCGGGTCGAGCTGTTGACCCTGGCTGCCGGTTCGCCACTGACGGCTGTCAAGTTGCAGGCGCAGGGTGTTCGCGAGCAGCGCGCCGCGGTGGTGGAGGGCGTCAAGAAGTTGCTCAAGCGTGAGCTGTCGGCCAGTCAGCTGGCTGAAAGCTGGAAAGCCATTCCGCTGCTGTTGCTGTTTGACTGGTTCTGCGACTGGTCGAACCTGATCCTGCGCTATCAACTGACTCAGGACGAGGCCGGGCTGGGGCTGGAAGACATGCGCAAAGTGCTGCAATACCTGGCGCAGAAGACTGCGCAGGACAAGGTTTTGAACATTCAGGACTGGATTCTTGCCCAGCGCCAGAAGGTCTTGAGCAAGGCCAATCTTAACCGTGATCTGTTGATCGAAGCGTTACTGGTGCAGTGGGCTGGCCTGCCCGGCCAGCGCTGATTTGACTGAATTGATAAACAGGTAATTTTTGTATGTTGGTTGACTCCCATTGCCATCTCGATCGTCTTGATCTGAGCGCCCATGACGGCTCGCTGGATGCCGCCCTTGAGGCCGCACGCCAGCGCGGCGTCGGGCATTTTCTGTGTATCGGTGTCAGCGCCGACAATGCAGCTGATGTCAAAGCCCTGACCGATCGCTATGCCGATGTGGACTGTTCGGTGGGCGTTCACCCGCTGGACGTGCAGCCCGGTGCAGCGCCAGCGCTGGACTGGCTGTTGGGCGAGTTGAATCACCCGCGGGTGGTGGCCATTGGCGAAACTGGCCTGGACTACCACTACGAGCCTGAAGCAGCCGATTTGCAGCAACTTTCGTTCAGGGTTCACCTGGAGGCGGCACAGCAGACCGGCAAGCCGGTGGTGATCCACACCCGTGGTGCCCGCGCCGATACCCTGGCCATGCTGCGCGAGGCAGCATTGCCGCAGGCCGGTGTGCTGCATTGCTTTACCGAAGACTGGGACATGGCCAGGGCGGCGCTGGACATGGGCTATTACATCTCGCTGTCGGGGATTGTGACCTTTCGCAATGCTGATGCCCTGCGCGATGTGGCCCGCCAGGTGCCTGCCGACCGGTTGCTGGTCGAGACCGACTCGCCTTACCTTGCCCCTATTCCCCATCGCGGCAAGCCTAACCTGCCGCAATACGTACGCGAAGTGGCGGAGTTTCTGGCGATGTTGCGTGGTGAGTCCTACGAGCGTTTTGCCGAGCAAACCAGCGAAAACTTCAAGCGCCTGTTCCCGCTGGCACGGGTCAGATGATTGCGTGACTGTGTGGCAGCGAGCTTGCTCGCGATGGGGTCGCTGCGGTGTGACTGGTCAACCGGGTTGTCTGTATCGCGAGCAAGCCCGCTCCCACAGTTCCACGTTTAACTGAACAGCAGGCAAAAAAAACCCGGGCTCTGGGGAATCCGGGTTAAGACCATTAGGAGTAAAACAAAGGCGCACATTCCATTGCGGCCAATATCGGCGCAACACTTTGGGGGGGATGCCGTGCCGACATGTTAAGTATTGGTCAGCTTTGTCGAACGTCCAGTCGTGGCTGGTCGTTTTTTAAACAGATTTGGAATACCTCAGCTTCGCTTGAGTACTCATCAATTTGCGGGTAAATCGTTTGAACCCATCGATATGCAGGATGATCCGTGCAATTTAGCGTGACTAATGCATAATACTCCGCTTCGATTTTGACCCGAACAGACCTTTTCTTATGCACAAAGAACCCCGTAAGGTCCGTGAGTTTCGTCGCCGCGAGCAAGAAATTCTCGATACCGCGCTCAAGCTGTTCCTCGATCTTGGTGAAGACAGTGTCACCGTCGAGATGATTGCTGATGCCGTGGGTATCGGCAAAGGCACGATCTACAAACACTTCAAGTCCAAGGCCGAGATCTACCTGCGCCTGATGCTCGATTACGAACGCGACTTGAACGAGCTGCTGCACTCTGCCGACGTGGACAAGGACAAGGAGGCGCTGTCGCGTGCCTACTTTGAGTTCCGCATGCGCGACCCGCAGCGCTACCGATTGTTTGATCGCCTTGAAGAGAAGGTGGTCAAGGGCAATCAGGTGCCTGAACTGGTCGAAGAGCTGCACAAGATCCGCGCTTCCAACTTTGAGCGTCTGACCCTGCTGATCAAGGGTCGCATCAGTGAAGGCAAGCTTGAAGACGTGCCGCCATACTTCCATTACTGCGCGGCCTGGGCTCTGGTGCATGGCGCGGTTGCGCTGTATCACTCGCCGTTCTGGAGCAATGTGCTGGAAGATCAGGAAGGCTTCTTCCAGTTCCTGATGGACATCGGCGTGCGCATGGGCAACAAGCGCAAGCGTGACAGCGACACCCCGGCTGTAGAGTAATCACGGCCCGTATTTGCCTTCATGGCTTATGGCCTTGAGGCTTATACTCAGGCTTGGGTCTTGCCAAAACCTGATTTATGAGTCAGGTTTTGCAGCGGCCCATTTCCCCCGCGCCGGAGTCATCCATGATCGTTGATCGCCAAGGCAGACGTTTTCGCAATTTGCGTATCAGTCTGACCTCTGCCTGCAACTACGCCTGCACTTACTGTGTGCCCAACGGCAAACGGCTGGTGGCGGCGCAGGATGAGCTGTCGGCTGAAGCGATGGTGCGCGGAGTTGCTTACCTCATCGAAGCGGCAGGCATCGAGCGCCTGCGCATCACCGGCGGCGAGCCGCTGATCAGCCCCAAGCTCGAGACCTTCATGCGTGAGGTCGGTCAGCTTGGTCTGAGTGATATCAGCCTGACTACAAACGGCCAGTTGCTTGCGCGCAAGCTGCCGCTGCTGCTGGACGCGGGCATCGCTCGCATCAACGTCTCCCTCGATACCCTCGACCCTGAAGCATTCCGGCGCATTGCCCGTGGCGGCGACCTGGCGACCGTGCTCAACGGCATGCAGCAGGCACGCGAGGCTGGGATCAAGATCAAGGTCAATATGGTGCCGCTGCGCGGGCAGAACCTGGACCAGGTCATGCCGTTGCTGGAGTACTGCCTTGAGCGTGGCTATGAGCTGCGTTTTATCGAGCTTATGCGCATGGGGCATCTGGCCAGTGATGGCAATGCCTTCCTGCAGCAGTTTGTCAGCCTGCAGCAGTTGTTGGCGTTGATTGGTGAGCGTCATGAGTATCTGCAGGCCGATGCGCCCATCGACGCCACGGCGGTGCGTTACCAGATTCCCGGACATGGCTATTTCGGCGTAATTGCCAATGAGAGCGTGCCGTTTTGCCGGACCTGCTCGCGGTTGCGGCTGTCTTCGACGGGGTGGCTGCATGGTTGCCTGTCGTCGAGCAATCGGCACTTTGTGGGCGACCTGTTGAACAAGCCGCGTCATCAGGCATTGCCGGCACTGCAAGGCTTGTTGATGAAAGCTTTGGGTGACAAGCAGGACGTGGCCTTTTCGGGTGGCGCCACGGTGATGAAAATCATCGGCGGCTAAAAGCCCCTCACCCTAGCCCTCTCCCGGAGGGAGAGGGAACTGACCGCACGCGGCATCAATATCTCCACTGGTTCGCAAGCTGGCGCGCAATCTGCATTACCCTGGAATTCGCCGGTTTTTTGTCATCGGCTTCGGGAGAACGGGATGCGCAGTCTGTGGGTATTGCTGGCTTTTTTGACACTGGGCGGCTGCATGACCGTCAGCGATCTGGGTGAGGGTGCGCGCTATCAAATGAGCGACGCTGGCCTGCTCGATCACAGCAATACGCGCCGCAGCAATTCGCTGCGCATTCAGCCTGATTCCTTTATCTACATCGCCCAAGGGCCTTTTGCGCCGATCGGCGATCCCTATGTGCGGCCCAATATCGTTGCCGAAGAAGCCTTCAACGGTTTCGTCGAGTACTTCCCCATGGTGCGCCGGGCCAAGGAACCTGTGGGGCTCGATCAGGCCATGACCGAGGCTCGCGGTTTCGGCGCGCACTACCTGCTCTACACCCGCTTCGCCCGTGCCGATGACCGTATCGGCAACAGCGATGAATGGCTCGATCAGGAAGAGATCAGTCGCCTGGGCATCGACAGTGGGGTGATTCAGGTGATGTTGATCGAAACCAGCACCCAATACTTGATCGACACTGCCACCATCCGCAGCCGCGGCGGTTTGCTGACGTTCCATGACAACAAGCCCGCCGACCTGATTGGCCCGCCGCTCGCCAAATACGCCCGCAGCTTGATAGGCTTGAGCGATCAATAAGTCTAGGAGAGCACCATGAGCGAGCCGGTAGATGTCAGCAATTTGCTGGCGCAAATCCCCAGGGCCGACAAGGGGCTGCCGCCCGTTCATTTGTGGGATACCGCCTTTTGCGGTGACATCGATATGCGCATCGCCCGTGATGGCACCTGGTATTACATGGGCACGCCGATCGGCCGCAAGCCGATGGTCAAATTGTTCTCGACCATCATCCGCCGCGATGGCGATGATTATTTTCTGATCACGCCTGTGGAAAAGGTCGGCATCAAAGTGGATGACGCACCGTTCGTCGCGGTCACGCTGGACGTGGAGGGTGAGGGTGAGCAGCAAGTTCTGCGCTTTACTACCAATGTCGATGAGTCGATCAGTGCCGGTAGTGAGCATCCGCTGCGTTTCGTCATTGACCCCCAGACCGGGGAGCCGGCGCCTTATCTACACGTGCGGCGCAATCTTGAAGCGCTGATCCATCGCAATGTGTTCTATCAGTTGATAGAGCTGGCGGTGGTTCGTGAAGTCGATGGGCAAAACTGGCTGGGTGTGTGGAGCGCGGGAGTGTTCTTTGCGATAGGGCTTGAGCCCTGAGAGGGGGCTGTGGGAGCGGGCAACCCGCTCCCACAAAGACGCTTTTAGGCCTTCAGGGTTTTCATGTCGATCACAAAGCGGTACTTCACATCGCCTTTCACCACGCGCTCAAAGGCTTCGTTGATGTTTTTGATGTCGAGCATTTCGATGTCGCAAGTAATCCCGTGCTCAGCGCTGAAATCGAGCATTTCCTGAGTTTCGGCAATGCCACCAATCAATGAGCCAGCCAGTACGCGGCGCTTGAACACCAGGTTGAAGGCGTTGAGTGCCGGCTCGACCGGCTCGATCAGGCCGACCAGGATGTGTACGCCGTCAAAGGTCAGGGTTTCGAGGTACGGGTTCAGGTCGTGTGGCACCGGAATGGTGTCCAGCAGGAAGTCGAAATGCCCGGCAGCGGCTTTCATCTGCTCGGCATCGGTGGACACGATCACATGGTCGGCGCCCTGGCGGCGTGCTTCTTCAGCCTTGGCTTCGGAGCGGGTGAACAGGGTCACTTCTGCGCCCAGAGCCTTGGCGAACTTGATGCCCATATGGCCCAGACCACCCATACCCAGAATACCGACCTTGTCGCCCGCTTCCACGCCGTAGTGAACCAGTGGCGAGTAGGTGGTGATGCCGGCACACAACAGAGGTGCGGCGCTCGCCGGGTCGAGATTTTTCGGGATGCTCAGCACGAAGTGTTCGCTGACAACCATCTTGTCCGAGTAACCGCCCATGGTCAGCGTGCCGTCAATACGGTCAGGGCTGGCGTAGGTCTGGGTCATGCCTTCCAGGCAGTATTGCTCCAGGTCTTCCTTACAGGCCGAGCAGGTGCGGCATGAATCGACCATGCAGCCCACGCCGACCAGATCGCCGACCTTGTGCTTGGTGACTTTGTCGCCAACGGCGGTAACCTTGCCGATGATTTCATGACCAGGCATCAACGGATAAGTCGCAAAACCCCAGTCGTTGCGTGCCTGGTGGATGTCGGAGTGACAAACGCCGCAGTACAGCACTTCGATGGCAACGTCGTCCGGGCGCGGGGCGCGGCGGTTGAACTGCATTGGCGCCAAAGGGGCCTTGGCATTTTGTGCGGCATAACCGATGGCGTTGTAAGTGACATTGGACATGGAAAACCTCGCGTAGCGTTAGCTGTGAACAGGGCGCAATTTTGCGCTTACACATCTTTCAGGACTATGACGATTCCTCCGCTTGTCATGCCTATTCCTCCGGTGTCATGGCCCGGGTGTCGCTTTATTGACCAATTCTGCGAAGATGCAGCTGTCTATTCCTCTTGTGAAACGCTCTATATGTTTTTGACTCGTCATCGTGATGAGAACGCCACGCTCGTGTCCCTGATCGAGCCACTCGCGACGCAAACCGGTTTTGTGTCGACCTTGTTGCCTGAAGTTCGTGTGGTATCGGCGTGCCGGGTAGTGGCCCGGATGCCGCAGATCTATGAGCCTAGCCTAATGGTGATCGCCCAAGGCAGTAAATTGGCCTATCTGGGCCAGCGCACAATGGAGTACGGCGCCGGGCATTATCTGGTGCAGGCGCTGTCGGTGCCTTTCGAGTGTGAAACCTTCGCCTCCGAGGACGCCCCGCTGCTGGGGGTGGCGATCAGTATTGACCGCGCGGTATTGGGTGAGCTGGTACTGGCTATGGGCCTGGCGCCTGATCGCAGTGCTGTGGCGCAGACGCCCGAGTCGATGACTTCGGCCGTACTGGATGACGATATGCGCCAGGCCGTCGAACGTTTGCTGCGCTGCCTGCATGACCCGCTGGAGTGCCGCATCATGGGTCAGGCGCGACTGCGTGAAGTGCTGTTCGCAGCCTTGCGCGGCCCGCAGGCGGGGGTGTTGCGGGCGCTGGTCGAGCAGCAGGGGCAGTTTGCGCGGGTCGCGGCGTCGTTGAGCTACTTGCACGAGCACTTTGCGCAGCCGCTGAATGTAGAGACCCTGGCCCGTTGCGCCAATATGAGCGCCTCTACCTTCCATGAGCATTTCAAGCGCAGCACCTTGTTGTCGCCGGTGCAGTACCTCAAGCGTTTGCGGCTGTTGCGGGCGCAGCAGTTGCTATTGAGTGAGGGGCTGGGTGTAGCGCAGGTGGCCGAGAAGGTGGGCTATCAGAGTACTTCGCAGTTCAGTCGCGAGTACAAGCGCTACTTTGAGCGCAGCCCCGGTCATGAAGGGGTGGGGTGCTAGCCAGCCGGTGTGACGGGCGTGTTGTGGGAGCGGGCTTGCTCGCGATGCGCACAGCGCAGTCTGTCAGGCAAGCCTGGGCGGATCACATCGCGAGCAAGCCCGCTCCCACAAATCCGGGGGCAATAAAAAAGGCCCCCGAAGGAGCCTTTTTTTGACTTACATGTTCGGGTAAGTCGGCCCGCCGCCACCTTCCGGGGTTACCCAGGTGATGTTCTGCGAAGGGTCCTTGATGTCACAGGTTTTGCAGTGCACGCAGTTTTGCGAGTTGATCTGGAAGCGCTTTTCGCCGCTTTCCTGGGTGATCACTTCGTACACACCCGCCGGGCAATAACGCTGCGCAGGCTCGTCGTAGAGCGGCAGGTTCACGCTGATCGGGATGCTCGGGTCGCGCAGCTTGAGGTGGCAAGGCTGCTCTTCTTCGTGGTTGGTGCTGGAGATAAATACCGAGCTGAGCTTGTCGAAGCTGAGCTTGCCGTCCGGTTTCGGGTAGTCGATCTTCTTGCAGTCCTTGGCCTGTTTCAGACACGCATAGTCTGGCTTGGTGTCGTGCAGGGTAAACGGCAGTTTGCCGCCGAAGATGTTCTGGTCCATCCAGTTGAAACCGGCGCCCATGATCGGGCCGAACTTGTGCATTGCCGGGCCGAAGTTACGGCTGGCGAACAGCTCGTCGAACAACCAGCTGGCCTTGAAGGCTTCAACGTAAGTGTCGAGTGCATCACCGCCTTCGGAGCCAGTCAGCAGCGAGTCAGCCACGGCTTCTGCTGCGAGCATGCCGGACTTCATGGCGGTGTGGCTGCCCTTGATCTTCGCTACGTTCATGGTGCCCAGGTCGCAACCGATCAGTGCGCCACCGTTGAAGACCATTTTTGGCAGCGAGTTCAGGCCGCCCTTGGCCAGGGCGCGTGCGCCGTAGCTGATGCGCTTGCCGCCGTCCAGGTACTGTTTGAGTACCGGGTGGTGCTTGAGGCGCTGGAACTCGTCGAATGGCGACAGGAAAGTGTTGCTGTAGGACAGGTCAACGATCAGGCCGACAACGACCTGGTTGTTTTCCAGGTGATACAGGAAAGAACCACCGGTGTTTTCGCTGCTGATAATGTCCAGCGGCCAGCCAGCAGTGTGCACCACCAGACCTGGCTGGTGCTTGGCCGGGTCGATTTCCCAGATTTCTTTCAGGCCGATACCGTAATGCTGGGCATCTGCGTCGCTGTCGAGCTTGAAGCGCTCGATCAGTTGCTTGCCCAGGTGGCCGCGGCAGCCTTCGGCGAACAAGGTGTACTTGCCACGCAGTTCCATGCCCGGGGTGTACAGGCCTTCCTTGGGGTTGCCTTCGCGGTCAACGCCCAGGTCGCCGGTGATGATCCCGCGAACCACATTGTTTTCGTCGAACAGCACTTCTTGAGCAGCGAACCCCGGGTAGATTTCTACGCCCAGGTTTTCGGCCTGCTGTGCCAGCCAGCGGCACAGGTTGCCCAGGGAGATGATGTAGTTGCCTTCGTTGTGCATGGTTTTTGGCACAAACAGGTCTGGCACCTTGGTCGCGGTGCTGTCGCTGCGCAGTACATAAATATCGTCGCGGGTAACGGGAGTGTTGAGCGGAGCGCCGAGCTCTTTCCAGTCCGGGAACAACTCGTTCAGGGCGCGAGGTTCAAAGACCGCACCGGACAGGATGTGAGCGCCGACTTCGGAGCCTTTTTCAACCACGCAGACGCTGATTTCTTTACCGGCTTCGGCGGCCTTCTGCTTCAGGCGGCAGGCGGCGGACAAACCGGCAGGGCCGGCGCCGACGATGACCACGTCGAATTCCATGTATTCGCGTTCCACAGGTTCTCTCCTACTCAAGGCTCAACGGTATTTTTCTAATTGGAGGTTTGGCGTTTCATCCATTATTCCCTCGGCGTGGGGCCAAGGACGCAATGGATGAGGCGCCGCTCTCTCTATGAGGTCGGGCATTATATCTACACCACTGGCAGGGTCCAATACAAACGTTTGTTTGAATTCACTGCAACCCAGACAAATCAAAGACGCGCGGCTTAAAACTGGCCCATTTGCTGTATTGACCGCAAATGGTGTTCCGGTCAAGATACGGTCGGTTTTGCGCTCGCCGTAGGCTGATTGTCGGTTTCAAGAGCACCTCTAAAGACAGGGCACAGGCACGAGCCAGTGGGAGCCTGCCATTTTTGCAGCGGAGTTTACACGTCCTTTTGGTGGATGACTTGTTAGTCACATCGGACAGACGGTCGCAGGGGCAGTCGCTGGTACCCGTCTATTAATAAGGCAACGATCTTTGGAGGTGCCCTTGTGCCACTGTGCATCAACCGCCAGGTTCGCCTAGGCGACTTTCTTTTCACCGGAGAGTAACGAGGAATCCATGAAGGTTCTTGTAGCTGTCAAACGAGTGGTCGATTACAACGTTAAAGTACGCGTCAAAGCGGACAACTCCGGCGTTGACCTCGCCAACGTCAAGATGTCGATGAACCCCTTCTGCGAAATCGCCGTGGAAGAAGCCGTACGCCTGAAAGAGAAAGGCGTTGCGACTGAAATCGTCGTCGTCTCCATCGGCCCGACCACCGCTCAGGAACAGCTGCGTACCGCGCTGGCGCTGGGTGCAGATCGCGCCATTCTCGTCGAGTCCGCCGAAGACCTGACCTCGCTGGCCGTGGCCAAGCTGCTCAAGGCCGTTGTCGACAAGGAACAGCCACAGCTGGTGATCCTGGGCAAACAGGCCATCGACAGCGACAACAACCAGACGGGCCAGATGCTGGCTGCGCTGACCGGTTTCGGTCAGGGTACGTTCGCGTCCAAGGTTGAAGTGGCAGGCGACAAGGTTGCCGTGACCCGTGAAGTAGACGGCGGCGCGCAAACTGTTTCGCTGAGCTTGCCGGCGATCATCACCACCGACCTGCGTTTGAACGAGCCGCGTTATGCGTCCCTGCCAAACATCATGAAAGCCAAGAAAAAGCCGCTTGAAGTACTGACGCCAGACGCGTTGGGTGTTTCGACTGCTTCGACCAACAAGACCCTGAAAGTTGAAGCCCCGGCTGCACGCAGCGCGGGTATCAAGGTCAAGTCGGTGGCTGAACTGGTCGAGAAACTGAAAAACGAAGCGAAGGTAATCTAATCATGACTATCTTGGTAATCGCAGAACACGACGGCAAGGCACTGGCTCCGGCCACGCTGAACACCGTAGCCGCTGCCGCTAAAATCGGTGGCGACATCCACGTTCTGGTTGCAGGCCAGGGCATTGGCGCTGTAGCCGAAGCGGCTGCACAAATCGCTGGCGTGGCCAAAGTACTGGTTGCTGATAACGCGGCTTACGCCCATCAGTTGCCGGAAAACGTTGCACCACTGGTAGCAGAGCTGGGTGCCGGCTACAGCCACATCCTGGCCGCCGCGACCTCCAACGGCAAAAACATCCTGCCGCGCGTTGCTGCACAGCTGGACGTGGATCAGATCTCCGAGATCGTTTCGGTCGTCAGCGCTGATACTTTCACCCGTCCGATCTACGCCGGTAACGCCATTGCCACCGTGCAGTCCACTGCGCCAGTGAAAGTGATCACCGTACGTGCCACCGGTTTCGACCCGGTTGCCGCGCAAGGTGGTTCGGCAGCGGTTGAAGCGGTTGCAGCGGTTCACGATGCAGGCACTTCCTCGTTCGTGGGCGAAGAACTGGCCAAGTCGGACCGCCCTGAACTGACCGCTGCCAAAATCGTGGTTTCCGGCGGTCGCGGCATGCAGAACGGTGACAACTTCAAACTGCTCTACACCCTGGCTGACAAGCTGGGTGCTGCGGTTGGCGCATCTCGCGCAGCAGTGGACGCAGGTTTTGTGCCTAACGACATGCAGGTCGGTCAGACCGGTAAAATCGTTGCGCCACAGCTGTACATCGCGGTGGGCATTTCCGGCGCGATCCAGCATCTGGCCGGTATGAAAGATTCCAAGGTGATCGTTGCGATCAACAAGGACGAAGAGGCTCCGATCTTCCAGGTGGCCGATTACGGCCTGGTTGCGGACTTGTTCGAAGCGGTACCTGAGTTGGAGAAGCTGGTTTAATCCAGTTGCTTCACTTATAAAGAGCCCGGTTACCGGGGCGTTGGGAAGGGCGGGGCACTCAGTGTTCTGCCTGTCTTCACCGCCCGGGTTGCCGGGCTTTTTTATGCCTGTCAATTGTACGGAGGGAGCGTTTGGATATGGATAAGCGTCAGATCAGCAGGCTGCTGTTGGGGCTGGCATTTTTGCCACTGCTGTCCGAGGCGGCGGGCAAGTGCGAGCGCCTGATTGTCACCGGCAGCCCCGATGCGCCGCCTTATCTGTGGCGTGATCCGGCCGACCCGGCCCACTTGATCGGCGCCAGTGCCGACCTGATCCAGCAGGCAGGGCAAGAGCTGGGGATCAAGGTCGAAGTGCTGTATGGCGGCAAGCGCGCCCAGGCCCAGGACGAAGTACGTACCGGGCGCATGGACATGCTGCTCGATGCGCCGCTGACCGTGGCCGGGCTTTCGTCTTTTGATTACATCCACCCGCCGCTGGTACGAAACGATTACCTGGTGTGGACGCGCAAGGACTCGCCGCTGATCTACGAAACCCCCGCAGACCTGCATGGGCACAAGGGGGCGGTCTCGCAAAAGGCCCGTTTAAGCGAGACCTTCAACGAGTTTGCCCAACATCAACTGACCCTCGAGCCCCAACCCGGATTGACCCAGGCGTTTCAGCAACTGCTGCTGGGGCAGGCAGAGTATGTATTGGCCGGTCGCTACGCTGGTATGGCCACGGCACAGACCCTGGGTATTGCCGACGACTTGCTGGCGCATCCGCAACCTGTGGATCAACCGGGGCTGTTTTTGGCGGTTTCCCACGACTCGTCCTGCAATGAGCCGTGGTTGCGCGGACAGCTCGCCAAAAAGATGACAGAATTGCCCGCCTCCGGCCTGACCGAGGCGGTAGTGCAACGCAATCTGGAGCGGTGGAAAACCCAGCTGCAACAACCGCTCAGCGCCCCAAAACAGTAGGAATCCCTAGTGACAATTCGACCTCTTTTCGCTGCCCTGGCCGTTGTGGCTCTGGCGGGTTGTGCAGCCGATCCTGCGCCGAATGAACAATTGCGTTTGACCGAACAGGCTCTTGAGCAGGCCAAGGCCGTAGGCGCAAATGCTGATGATCTGGCAGAGCTTAAACTTGCCGAAGACAAGCTGGCCCAAGCGCTGGCAGATATGGCAGACGAATCCTACAAAGACGCGCGCATGCACGCTGAACAGGCCGAGCTTGACGCCCGTTTGGCTGAAGCTCGGGTACTGACGCAAAAAAGCCAGGAACAACTGAACGTGCTCAATACCCGTATCACGCGCCTGCGCAAACAACTGGTGGAGGCGCAATGAGCCTTTCGTCCAGAGTTTTAATGGGGGCGCTGGTTGCCGGTTGCGTGAGCCTGGCCGGATGCGCCGGGCATCACAACAGCGAACAGGCCTTACAGCAGGCCAGTACGGATTTCCAGGCGGTCAAGGAGGACACCAGCGTGTTGCGCATCGCGCCCAAAGACGTGATCCGTGCCGGTGAATCCCTGGCCCGTGCCGATCGTTTGTCCAGTTACTGGGGCAGCGGCGCAGACGTGGCTCATTACGCCTATTTGAGCCAGCGCTACAGCGAAATAGCCCGTGAGCACACCCAGCAAGTGCTCAACGAAGAGCGCGCGGCCAAGCTCGAACTGGAACGTCAGCGCCTGCAACTGGCCTTGCGAGAGGCCAAATTGTTGAGTGTCCAGCAGCAAGGTCAGTGGCTGGAAGAGCAGATTGTCAGCCTGGCCACTACTCAGACTGATCGTGGTCTGGTCATGACCTTGGGCGATGTGCTGTTCGACACCGGTGATGACGAATTGAAAAACTCCGCCAATCGCACTGTGCTCAAGCTGGTGCAGTTCCTGCAGTTGAACCCCAAGCGCGTTGTGCGCATCGAGGGTTACACCGACAGCACTGGCGGCAAGGAAGACAACCTGGTGCTTTCCCGTGAGCGAGCGCAGGCCGTGGCAGATGTACTGATTGACCTGGGGGTCGATGAAAAGCGTATCCAGGTGGCAGGTTATGGCGATCAATACCCGGTGGACGTGAACGCTACCGAGCGAGGTCGGGCCCAGAATCGACGTGTTGAAATTGTCTTTTCTGACGAAAAAGGCCAGTTGGGCGCTGCGCGGTAAGCGTTTTACCCGAAACTCTGTAGATACTCTGTTGCAGGTCAAGCCTTATTGTGGGAGCGAGCCTGCTCGCGAACGACCTTCGCGAGCAGGCTCGCTCCCACAGTTGCAGTGTCTCTGCAGCTGCTACAGGGAAAGTTCCGATCTGCACCCATACAGTTACCCCCGCACTCGCGCTGTACGGCTTAGATAAGTGACAACTGTGCCCGTACACTTCTAAACTGTTCCGGTATTGTTCCCACAAAAATAAAGCCTGAACATCGAGTGCGGCGCCATGACCAACCTTTTGCTCTATCAACGTATCGCTCAGCAGTTGGCTGAAGATATCCGGCGTGGCGTGTATCAGCCGGGCGAGCGTGTGCCCTCGGTGCGCAAGATGAGCTCGCAGCTCAACGTCAGCCATGCCACGGTGTTGCAGGCCTACGCCAATCTTGAAGACCAGGGTTTGATCCGGGCGCGGCCGCAGTCCGGCTACTATGTGCACCAGACCCCGGCACTCACTGCACCCACTCCGGATATCGCCCGTGTCGAGCGCCCGGGGCTAGTCACGCGCAGCAGCATTATCCAGCAAGTACTGGTCGAGTCCCGCCGCGAAGGCGTGTTCCCGTTGGGCGCGGCGGTGCCCAGTGTCGATTACTTGCCGGTGCGGGCGCTGCATCAGCAATTGGCCAAGGTCACGCGCTTTCACAGCCCGCGGGCGTTCAGCTATATGTTCAGCCCCGGTTTTGAACCGCTGCGCCGGCAGGTCGCCATTCGTATGCGTGATGCAGGTGTGGTGGTTGACCCGTCTGAGGTCATTATCACCCACGGCTGTGTCGATGCCCTGCAAATGTCATTACGGGTGCTGACCCGCCCCGGTGACCTGATCGCGGCAGAGTCACCGACTTACTACGGCTTGTTGCAACTGGCCGATCTGCTGGGCTTGAAAGTCATCGAAATCCCCAGCGACCCGGCCACCGGCATGAGCCTTGAGGCCCTGCAACTGGCGGCCAACCAATGGTCGATCAAGGCCTTGGTGCTGACCACACGCCTGAGCAATCCCCTGGGCGGGACCATGCCTGAAGAGCGGCAAAAGCAGCTGCTGCGCCTGGCTTCGGACTTTGATATCCAGATTGTCGAAGATGATATCTATGGCGAACTGATGTTTGAGGTCGGCCGGACCAAGGCTTTGAAGGCCTATGACCGTCTGGATCGGGTTATCTACTGTTCGAGCTTTTCCAAAACCCTGTCTCCCGGCGTGCGAATCGGCTGGATGATTGCGGGCAAGTTTCAGCAGGAAATCCAGCGCCTGCAAACCTTCACCACCCATTCGGCGTGCAGCGTGACCCAAATGGGTGTGGCCGCTTACCTTGAAAATGGCGGCTACGACCGCCATTTACGCTATATCCGCCAGGAATACAGAAAAAACCTCAGTGCTTTTCAACTGGCAGTGCAGCAGCACTTCCCGGAAGGTACGCAGATGTCCCGCCCCAGCGGCGGTTTTATTCTGTGGGTCAGTTTACCGGGCCGGGTCAACACCCAGGAGCTGCATGTGCGGGCGCTGCAACAAGGCATCAGTATCGCGCCGGGACTGATTTTCAGTAATACCGAGCAGTTCAATCATTGCATCCGGCTAAACTGCGGCACACCCTGGAACCGGGAAGCCGAGCGGGCCCTGATGACACTTGGCATGCTTGCCAGCCAGCTCTGTCAGGAAACTGCAGGCCTGTATGGTGGCTCGGCAATAGCCGGGATGGCATTTTGACTACAATTAACTTGTTCCCCTGTGCGTAAAGCGCGAGCATACGCACCTGAACCGTTAAAGCTGTGGGAGTTATGAAAGCGACATATTGTGCGAGTCTTGTATTGATGGGTGTTTTGGGTGCGCTCAATGCCATGGTTGCGACAGCAGCCCCGGTGCAACCTGCATCCACTTCTGCGCAGACGCAATCTGTCCATTCACAGGCCAAACCTTCCGCCAGCGAGAAAAGCACGCCGGTCAAAAAGCGTGAGCCAATCGCCTCCAAATCGAAACCGGCCCATGAAATCGCCAAAAAGCGTTTGCCTGCTGCCAAGCTCGACTTGCGCCTGCCGCCCGAGATGGTCAAGCAACTGCGCCCCTTGGGTACGGTTCCCATGCCTGCGCACAAACCCTTGCTGCCCAACATGTTTGGTGAAAAGTCTGTCGAAGAAAGTCCTTTTCAGCTCAACGGGCGTTTGCTCAGCAATGAAATGGACCTGCAATTGCGCAATGAATATCGACACAATGAAATCGAAGGTGCGGCGCTGGATTTCGAGTTCAAACAATAAGTGCCGAGCGCTGAAAAACGGGCTTCTAAACTGACTGATCAGTCACCGTGATTTATCGGCACATTCTGCTGAACGGTCAATTTCAAACACCTGTTCCAACGAGTACTATCCCTTGTCATCAACACGCTTTGCCCCGAATGAGGAGCTAACGTCATGAATTGCCGTGAAGGCTGTGGCGCTTGCTGCATAGCCCCTTCCATCAGTACACCGCTGCCCGGCATGCCCAATGGCAAGCCTGCCGGGGAACGCTGCCTGCATCTTTCTGTCGACTACTTGTGCGGTTTGTTCGGTCAGCCGCAACGCCCTGCGGTGTGTGGCGATTTCAAGGCAGATATCGAGGTGTGCGGCAGCAATCGGGAAGAGGCCATCAACCTGATCGGTTGGTGGGAGCAGGTGACTGCGGCCTAGCGTGTTGGTGTCCAGTGAACAAACCTTCAACAATAAGGAATAAGACAATGGGTTCGTTGCATAGAGTGGCATTGGTATGTGGTTTGAGCGCTCTGCTGGTGGGTGTGGCTCAGGCTGAAGACTGGAAAGTCGCCAAGGATCAGGACGGCATCAAGGTGTCGCTGAGTGAGGTTGCCGGTTCCCAGTACAAGGCTTACCAGGGCGTGACCACCATTAAGGCGCCACTGGCCAAAATCAGCAAGTTGCAGGAAGACGTGGCTAGCGCTTGTACCTGGATCCATGAGTGCCAGTCGCAAAAACTGCTCAAGCATGAAGGCGATCAGAGCTGGACTTACACCCAGTTCAAGACACCGTGGCCGGTCACCCCGCGTGATTCGGTGCTGTTGGTAACCTCTGCCCAGGGCGCAGATGGCAGCCTGACCCGCACGCTCAAGGGCCTGCCGACCTATGTTCCGGAAGAAAAGGGCTTTGTGCGGGTTGCCCAGGTAAACGGCTTCTGGAAGCTGGTACCCAAAGGCGACAACCTGACCGAAGTGACCTATCAGGTACACACCGAGCCGGGCGGCAGCGTGCCTTCCTGGTTGGCCAACAAGTTTGTAGTTGATGCGCCTTTCAATACCCTCAAAGGGCTGAAAGAGCGCGCTGAAAAGCCGTAACTTACAGCAGCGCAAGCCGGGTCCTGGACAGCGCATCTGTCCGGGTACCGGGCGCGGTTTTTTCCGACAAACGAAAAAACCTGTTGAAATTCATTGTTGGCCCCCTTGGCAGATGCCGCGCCCTGGAGCTACTCTGCATCCAGACCAGCGAAGTAATCGACTGGCTCTGATCTTGTTCGCTACATGCTTATTTCTTCCCTTGTTACGGCCTGAATGCTGCCGAAGGGGAGCGCTGAATGTCTATCCATTGCGAGGAGGACGTTTCATGAGCACAGCCCATCAAGAAGACCTCAGCAGCTATGTGCTGCGCCGCATGAAAGAAGGCGGTTTTGATTTTTCACGTATCCATCCCATCGAGTTTTACGCGATCTTTCCGGACGAGGAGCGGGCGCGCAGAGCTGCACAAAAATTTTGTGGTGAGTCCCTGAATGCGCAGATCAATGTGCGAGATGACGGTGCCTGGCATCTGGAGTTGAGCAAGGTGATGTATGCCACCTATGGGGGAATCGGCGATTTTGAGCAGGACTTTGAAGCAGTAGTGGTGCCGCTGGGCGGGATTATCGAAGGCTGGGGCGTCAAGCAGGAGGTGCGTGGCCTGCTCAATTGAAAGGCGTTTGATTGTTTCTCGGCTGGCCCAAGGGCTGGCCGTTTTGCTTTTTTCGCCATGGCCTCAAGCCCGCGAAGACGCGCAGGAGGTGCACGTCTTCGGCATATGGGCGTGTCTTTAACCGATAACCTTGGTCAGGTTTGGCAAGATCAGCAGCAAGGTGGTAGCGAAGAGGATAAGACCGGCTTGGCGTACTTTCGTATGTTTGAACATGGCTATCTGCCTTTTTTTGTTTTTCCTGAACGACAATGCCTGCGCCAAGAGATCAATGCCTCGAAAAGAAAGCGGCCCTGGCAACAGGGTTAACATTAGAGCCCTCATAAGACATGGCTTAGAACCCTTTAACATCATCCAAGTGCAGTAAGTTTCTAAAACGCTATTAGGTTTTCTACGCCTGACCTGTCGACCCGTATCTAGACGCAACGGGCCCATCAGGCGCCCATAATCTTAGCCCCCTACCGTTCGTCAGGGAGTGCAGAGCAATCCTGTTTTGTCCTACAAAAGCCCCCGTTTTAAAGGGCTGAAGGGCGATTGCCACGTTCAGTACTTGCCATCAAATAGCCTTTCAGGGCAGGCTCAGGTCTGTTGTCATCATTACTTTCGCCTTTATCGTGCCAGGTACTTTTATGTCGCTACGCATCTGCATTCTGGAAACCGACATTCTGCGTCCAGAGTTTGTTGATCAATATCAGGGCTACGGGCAAATGTTCGTGCGCCTGTTCTCCACGCAGCCAATCGCGGCAAAGTTCACTGTTTTCAATGTCATGCATGGCGAATATCCGTCTGATGACCAGACGTTCGATGCTTACCTGGTTACCGGCAGCAAGGCGGATTCATTTGGCACCGATCCGTGGATTCAAACGCTCAAGACTTACTTGCTGAGCCGTTACGAGCGCGGCGACAAATTGCTGGGCGTGTGTTTTGGCCATCAATTGCTGGCGCTGCTGCTGGGCGGCAAGAGCGAGCGTGCCACCCAGGGTTGGGGCGTAGGTACCCATCAGTACAAGCTGGCGGCCAGGGCGCCGTGGATGAGCCCTGTGGTTGAAGACCTGACGCTGCTGATCAGTCATCAGGATCAGGTCACAGCGCTGCCGGAGAACGCCACGGTCATTGCATCCAGCGATTTCTGCCCCTATGCCGCCTACCATATCAATAATCAGGTGCTGTGCTTCCAGGGCCACCCCGAGTTTATCCACGATTATTCGCGGGCCCTTCTGGATCTGCGTCAGGAGCATTTGGGCGAGCAGGTTTACAGCAGCGGCATTGCCAGCCTGGGCCAGGACCATCATGGGCGTACCGTTGCCGAGTGGATGATGCGTTTTGTTTCACACAAGCCGCAGACCGCCTGATATCCGGCTCGATACATGTGGGGGGGTTAGAGCCAGCCAGATCGCTTGAAGCTGGCCCACAGGCCGGTGACCCCCACCGCAATAAACCCCAGTACACCAAAATAGCCGTAATGCCAGCTCAGCTCCGGCATGTTCTGGAAGTTCATCCCGTAAATCCCCGCCACTGCCGTGGGGAAGGCCAGGATGGCAGCCCAGGCGGCGAATTTGCGCTGCACGATGCTCTGGCGTGAAGACTCCAGCAACACCACGACTTCAATCGTCTGGGTAGCGATATCCCGCAGGTTGGTGAGGTCTTCCATCTGGCGGGTAACGTGAATCTGCACGTCGCGAAAGTACGGTCGCATGTTCTTGTCGATAAAGGGGAAGGTCAGGCGCTGCAATTCTTCGCTGATCTCGACCATGGGTGCCACATAGCGGCGCAGACGTAGCACATCCCGGCGCAGACCATGCAAGTGGACGATATCGGCCTCGTTCAGGGCATTGCCCATGATGCTCTGCTCAAGCTGATCGATTTCGGCGTGGATGGCTTCGTTGACCGGCTGATAGCTCTCTGTGACGAAGTCGAGCAGCGCATACAGCACAAAGTCTTCACCATGTTCCAGCAGCAGCGGGCGAGCCTCACAACGCTGGCGCACAGCCTTGTACGAGGCCGAATGGCCGTTGCGGCTGGTGATGATGTAGCCGTTGCCGGCAAAGATATGGGTTTCGACAAACTCCAATTTGCCTTCATGGCGAATCGGCGAATAGATCACGATAAACAGCGCATCGCCAAAGGTCTCAAGCTTGGGCCGGCTGTGCTGCTCAAGGGCATCTTCTATGGCCAGTTCATGCAGGTTGAACTGGCGTTGCAAGTTACTCAGCTCTTGCGCGTCGGGTTGCTCCAGACCAATCCAGACGAAGTGGCCGGGCTTTTTCGCCCACTCACTGCCTTCGTCCAGAGTGATATTGGTGACTTTCTTGCCTGCGCTGTAAACCGCAGCAGCAACAACTCTCCCCATAGTTCTAATCGCTTCTTCTTCAGTGGGTTATGGCGCAAATATGCAGCTTAGCGCGCAATGAACCACTTTGAGTCGACAAAGGTTCAGAGGTTCGGATTGGATGCTGTCGCGTTGCCTCCTGCCACGGGTGGCAAGTGACGGTTTTGCTGGCTTAGCAGTTCGCGGTCCATGGCTTCGATGCACTCGCGCATCTGCTCGTGGCACTGCTGCATCAGGCGCGGAATATCATCCAGGGTCAGGCCGGCCGTCGGGATTGCCGGCAATGAACGAATCTGGATATCGGCGCTGTGCCAGCGGTTGAGCCGCAAGTGCTGGCTATAAGTGCTGACACACACCGGCACGATCGGCACCCCGGCAGTGATTGCCATCTGGAATGCGCCTTTCTTGAAAGGCAGCAGGGTTTTGCCCAGATTGCGCGTGCCCTCCGGGAAGACCCAGATCGAAGTGTCCTTCTCTTGCAGGGTGCGCGTTGTCGTGAGCATCGACTTGCGCGCTTTCTGGGCATTGCCGCGATCAATCAGCACGTTGCCCGCCAACCAGAACAGCTGGCCGAAAAGGGGCACCCACTTGAGGCTTTTTTTGCCGATGCACACCGTGCGGCGCGGCACTACGTTGCCGAACACAAACAGGTCGTAGTTGGACTGATGATTGGCGATCACAACACAGCTTTGCGGTTTGTCCATCAACGGCCCGACTTCAGTCTTGAGCTTGTAGCCCAGGATCCATCGGGATGGCCATGCATACAGGCGCGCGCACAGGCGGCTGTTGTCAGGGTTGAAGGGGCGGCACATGCCCAGCAAGACACCCAGTACGCCTGCGAGCATAAAATGCAGACACATCAACAACATACGTATCGAAAGTAGCATTTACAGGCTCGCGAAAACAAAAGACGGCGCAGTGTACGGATGTGCACTGTATTCAGCAATTACCCCGATACAAGTAGGAGATAGCTGAAGTTTTAGCATTTGTTTCAGCGCGGGCGCGCAGGCCCGGGCCAGAGATGTTCCGGGCAGATTTGCGCGCAGGGGTGAGGGCAGGGGCGTCCCCGATTGCAGGGCGCAATCGGGGGCGTTTTTTCAGGGGCAGGCTTAGAGCGGATGCAGCTGATCTTCTTCGATTGCTTTGTCCAGAGTCTCCAGCAGTGCTTTGCGCACTTTAAGCTTGGTGTTCCTGTGAGCCTTCATATTGATCTTTTTCAACTGACGGGCAGCTTCCAGGGCAGCAGCCTGCAATTCTTCAGGCTTGACCACCTTGTCGAGGAAGCCGGCATCGACTGCGGTGAGCGGGTTAAACATCTCTCCGTTGATGACCGAGCGATGGAATGCGGATTTACGCAGGCGATCGCGGGCCAGCTCGATACCGGCGTGGTGCATGGTCATGCCGATCTGCACTTCGTTCAGGCCGATGCTGAACGGGCCTTCCACGCCGATGCGGTAATCCACCGACAACAACAGGAATGCGCCTTTGGCTACCGCATGGCCTGTGCAGGCAATGACCACCGGGAACGGATGCGCGAGCATGCGGCGAGCGAGGGTCGAGCCCTGCCTTACCAGCTCGATGGCTTGCTCGGGGCTGGCCGTCATCACCTTCAAGTCGTAGCCGCCAGAGAGAATGCCTGGTTGCCCGGTAATAATGACGACAGCGCGATCCTGCTCAGCCTGGTCCAGCGCGGCATTAAACGCAGTGATCACATCCGGGGAGATGGCATTGACCTTGCCATTGCTCAAGGTCAGCGTAGCGATACCGTCTTCCAGGTGATAGGCAATCAAGTCACTCATGGCGCAAATCCTTGTTATGAAGTGGAGCAGACGTTACCCAGCCCTTTGGCGCAGGTAAAGGGCCATGACTGACTGATGAGTCATGCAATTGGCCTGCGCCTTCTATATAGAGGGCAGCGCAGCAGGGATTTGGCTTGAGCGGGCGAAGCTGCGGTGCCGGAATTTGGCAGAAACACCCCTCAGGCGCATACCGCCAAAAGGACTATTTTCGTAAGCACATGAAAATTCTGAAAAAAACATTTGTCATATCGAAAGCTTTCGACTACATTAGCGCGCCTCGACAGACAGAACTTGTTTGAAGAGATACGGTGAAGTGTCCGAGTGGCTTAAGGAGCACGCCTGGAAAGTGTGTATACAAGAAATTGTATCGAGAGTTCGAATCTCTCCTTCACCGCCACATTAAGTAAACACAAACCCCTGATTTTCCTAGAGAAAGTCGGGGGTTTGTGGTTTCTGGCGTCTGAAAAAGGGCGATATGGGAACAATATGGGAGCACGACCGCTGAACTGCCCGTGTTCTGCTTGAATGCTCTTCTTCGAACCTAAATGGATTTAGACGATCATGAAAGCGCTCCCCCCCTTGGTGTGCTGTTGTTGCTGACTGCAGGTTGCGTCCAGGTCCAGCAGTACACGCCCCCTCCCGGTGTACCCCAGGCGCAGATTCGCAGCGAAATGGGCGCATTGAGCAATTATTTTTCAACGAGGACACCGGAGCGCCTCTGCTGATGCTCGAGCCGTCAACGCTCAAGAACGACTGTGCTTTGGACACGTTGCCGTTTATGGCGCGTTGATTGTTGCAGGCAAGGACCTGTGTCGCTGGCAAGCAGCGTGAGGCTGCATCCGCCGATGCAGTCGTCGCACAATTCGCTGCTGCAAGGCGCCCGTTAAACCCGAATGGCTGAATATGTGATCGCCGCGCCAGTGGGTCACGGTAATGATGCAAACAGTCTTATATTTAATAGTGAGCGTTATCGGTAACTTAGAAGAGTATGAGTGGTGTCATATTTAACGGGGCGGGTTTATTTGCGCTAAGGCGCCTTGCATGTTTTTAGTTCTGATCTAATATCTGTTCGCACTAAGCAGTGCGACACGATTCCAGGACCGGTTTTCTGTGGCGCTTGCTTTCCAATTGTTTGACGTAGAAGGAACTACGATGAATGTTGACTGGCAAGGTGCGGGTGATATTCAAGCTATTTTTGGCACGCTGATCGATAAGGAGCTTAATTGCACCGTCGAAGAACGTGATCGTCTCTCTATTCCTATTTCCAATGCGCTGATAGAAAAGTTCGCACGATTGGGGTTGTATAAATACAACTTGCCCGCCGTGTGGGGCGGCCAGGAAGTTGGTTATGCCCAGTGGGGCCGTGTGCTGGAAAAACTCGGGTATTTATCCGCGGACTTATCGTTTCCCTTTTTGATATCCGTGAGGATGTCATTTATTTCGTTTTTGATTGCAGTGGGGCGCGAAGATATAAATAACGAATACCTGGTTCACCTGATTGAGGGTAAAACAGGCGGCGCGTTTGCTTATACAGAAGATGCCGATGCTTTTTCTTTTGTCTCCCGTGCAGTGCCCGCTGCAGACGGTAAAACTTATACGGTGAATGCCGTGAAAAAGATCGTCACCGGCGGTGAGACGGCGAATTATTTTTTGCTGTTTGTCCATGGTGATACCGCGGACATGCAAGTGTTTCTTGTACACGCTGACGATCCGGGTGGGCGGTCTCAAGGAACAAGTGCAACACCTGATGTAAGGTGTTGCCATGTCTACCCAATACAAACACTTGAGTACCGA
>NZ_NQKQ01000035.1 GCF_002269505.1 Pseudomonas fragi
TCGGTACTCAAGTGTTTGTATTGGGTAGACATGGCAACACCTTACATCAGGTGTTGCACTTGTTCCTTGAGACCGCCAAGTGTCGGATGAATGATTTACCTGAAACTTATCGTAGTTTTTCCTTACGGCTGGCCCAGCTGTAAGCCGCGTCAAGTGAAGATCCAAAAAAAATCCGAACACATACGAAGTCGTCGAAACCAAAATCGGCAACCACTAGATGCCATGAATTTTAAGTCGGATGATTGGGCTTTTGCGCAGGAAGCGCTTGTCAGTCCGCTCTTCCTCCGCGACCATGAGCGCGGAGAGCTTGTCCTATCCTCGGTTTTGATTCAGTTGTTCAGTGACATTGTTTATGCGGAACATGGTGGACGGATACATCATCGCTCCGGGATTGTCGGTCAGGACATGCGCCCCTGCCCACGCAGCCATCTCGCCGTCGCCTGAATCATCAATGAGCAGCTTACCTCACACAGCACGACGATCAGATTTGGTCTCAAGAACGAGGGGGGCGGCCTGACCCTTGTAGGACAGCGTTACTGCGTCAGCCAGGGCATGGAAGGAAACTTCACACCATTGGTGAGAAGGAGTACATCGGCTGCAATTTTGTAAGCGACAGTATCGAACTGCTACGCCCAAACTTTCCCGAAAATAAGGTGGGGTTCTATAAGCCATCGAATCTCATCGATGCGATCCAGCGGCGTGAGGTAATGCTATGGGTAACCCGCTTCAGCTCTCCAAGTTGGTTGGCATACAAGCCTCAGAAGTTGCTGACGCCGGCAGCGGTGCCCATTGTTTTATCCGGGGGCACGTTGCAGCTCTGCAAGCACTGCGGTTGGTGATTTAAACCTGCCCTAGTAAGTCTAAGGAAATTACGCGCATCTTGCAGGCATAGCGAGAGAGCTTCAAGCCGCACGCCTAGCACGCCTAACGACGATTGGACATTGACTCGATAATGCGGCATTGCTCGATCACGCCACCCTCGCAACAAGCTATCAAGCGCTCCAATTCCGACTCCAAACCTTGCAGGTCTCGGATGCGCACTCGAACCTGCTCTAACTGCCCTTCGACTTTTGCGTCCACCCCAGCGCAGGAAGCGTCGCGTGTATCAGCAAAGCCTAGTAACTCTCGAACATCGTCAAGACTGAAGCCCAGTGCGCGGCTACGGAGTATAAACAGTAGACGGTCGCGCTCCTCGTCGGTGTAGAAGCGATAGCCCGATGCTGAACGACCTGCGGAGGGCAGGAGGACGACCTGCTCGTAATGGCGGATGGCTATCGCTTTGGTATCGGTCGCCTTCGCCAAGGCTCCGACTGTATATGTGGTCGGACTCATTTCGCTTGACCTTATAGTTGCTAGAACCTTCATTCTACGCGCCTTAGGTGATAAGCAAATCTGCGCGCGCTCAAAAGAAAGCGGACTGAATCCTATGGAAGCACCGTTAAAACAGCATCAATCCGGAGCTTGGGCACTACTGCTCTGTGCTTGGTTGCTCGCTCTGGTATCAACAATCGCCGTGCTATTCGTTGGTGAAGTCATGGGGCAACTGCCCTGTGTGCTCTGTTGGTTTCAACGAGCCTTCATGTTTCCACTCGTCCTTGTATTGGGCGTCGCCTGCTTTTTATCGGACGCCGGTGTTTGGCGCTATGCACTGCCATTAGCAGTTGTGGGCTGGCTCATCGCTCTCTATCACAACCTGCTTTATTTCGGACTGATCCCTGAAAGCATCAAACCTTGCGGGGCTGCCTAAACGGGCACGATCCATATGCTTACCTGAAAGATGTTCTTATAAGCCTGCCGACGCAGCGCGCGAGTAAGATTAACGAGCTGCTACCGCATAGGTGGGCGCCCGCTTAATCGCGCAGGGTGTTTTGGGCTTATGTCTTCGCTGGCATCTACATTTTGCGCCACACCAAAGCAGGAATTGCTCGGATGTAAATTAGTTCGCTGACCAACTCAATCAGCGTTTGAGTAATGACTGCTGCCGCAGCGAGCCCTCTGATTTCCTCTGGCAAGGCCAATGCCAGTGGCAGAACCACCAATGAATTGCGTGTCGAGCTACTGAAAGCTACTGATCTTGCAGTGATGGCCGGCAATTTGAATGCTCGCGCAACCAGCGCACCAACCAATGGTGCCAAGAGCATGAAACCAATGTAGACAGGAATGACGGGCAGCAGCTTGTCCATGTCTCTGACCACCGCTGAAATCTGAGATCCGATCACTGCGACCAATACCGCTGCCATAGCCGGTACAGGCATCCAAGCCCAAGCGTTGTTCCAACCCTCAACGACGCGTGACCTTTTTGTACCGGCAGCTGTTGCTACCGCCAATACCAAGGGCAAAGCAATCAGCACTACGAAAGCCTCAACAAATGGGCCCACCGATATAACCACCCCCGAGTCATTACCCAGCATGAAGGCCAGATACAGGGGCAGTAGCACAAGCTGAAGCAAGAGTAGTAACGGCGTTGCCGCCAGAGTCAGTTTGGAGTCGCCCTTACCGATATGGGTAAACACCACCACATAGTCGATACAAGGCGTCAGCAAGACCAACAGTGCACCCACCAAAATCGCTGGGTGACCCGTTAGGCCCATGGTCAACGCCCAAACCAACAGGGGGATGGCGACGAAGTTGGCTGTCAGCAGCGCCGTCATGAAACGCTTGTTTGCAAGCCCTTCACGGAGATCCAGGAATGGGATCTGTAGAAACATGGTGTACATCAGCACAGCGATGGCTGGCGTCACCAACGCACCTAACGCTTGAGAAGCATTAGGTGCGAGCAGACCTCCGATAGCAGCGACAATGACCGCGACGAAGTAGACGGGAATCTGGTTCTTCTCTAGCTGTTCTCTGTCCACAAAATGCCCTTAAAACGCGTGAAATCAATTTTCGATTGAGCAGGGTAATATCTGTAGCTACTACAGGTTCAAGAAAATGCTTGGGGAATTCGCATGTCAGGAATCGGGGCGTTGTCTAAATCAACGGGTTGCCACATTGAAACTATTCGCTATTACGAGAAAATAGGCCTTTTACCTCCGGCGCTGCGGTCGACCGGCAGGCACCGAATCTACACAGAGAAGCATCGTTCAAGACTCGTCTTCATCCGTCAGAATCGTGAGTTAGGCTTTCCCCTCGACGATATCCGAGAACTCATCGCGCTCGCAGCAGATGCTGATCGTCCGTGCGCTGACGCGCTGTCGGTGGTCAAGAAGCACCTAGCAGAAGTAGAGTCGAAGGTAGCTAAGCTCCAGCAAATCCGGATAGAGCTGCTCTCAATGGCAGGCACGTGTGAGTCAATTTGCTTGGGTTCAAACTCCCCAGATTGCACGATTGTAGAGTCCTTGTTCGAACCCGCTGCTGGGACGCGCTCCGGTTGCTGCTCCTAGGCGAATCAAGAAGCGTGGGGGAAGCAAGATGCCATCGAAACCGAATAACGCGAAGGTCTCGAAGGTATATTGAATCGCCCCGGCTTTTCTAGACACTCTCCAAGCTCGCTGATTGCAATTGCTATCGATATAGTGCCCAGGCGCTGTGCCGCATTTATCGCACACCCTAATAAAAACTCATAGGTGGCAATGCACTTTAGGTAGAGCGGCATCCGTGTGGACAGGACAGGGATTATCAGTTGGCGCAACCGATGAGCACCTCGACATAATTGTTCCCGATACCATCCTGCAACTTGTGGCCAAAAGCGCAAGCGGAGCGCGCCGGCCCACGATGGGCCAGAGGCTTGAGAATGGAAGCCCGAAGCGTATGGCGTAATGCCCCCGATACGGAACATTAAGTTCCTTTTGCCCCGTTATGTACCCAGATGGGGGGCACTACGGGGGGCACTGTCCTGCGTGTAGCAGTGGACGGTCGTCATCACCGCCAGGCGTTAAAGAGACTTAGGCTGGCCGTCATACCTAGAAAGCTCGAGATCCCGCAGCGCCATCAACTCGTCACTCCGTCGCATAAACTCATCTGGAGTTATTTTTTTGAGCTTGAATTCGTTGTAAAGAGCATCGGAGTTCTTCTGATAAAGCGTTAACGTATTAGTCTTGTGCACGCTTTCAGCCGCATCACCTATGCTCTTATCTCCTTCGAATACCTTTGTTAGATAGTCTCTGAGAGACTCAATGCTCTTGTGGCCTGTCCACTCCCTAACTTTGCGTAAGAATTCCTTGTCGCTGATAAGTGCTGCTTGGAACTCATCCTTGCTTTCATACTTGTGTCGTTCGACGAGCAATCTGAACAAGTTCGTGATAAAGGCATGGCGGAACATATGCGCGCATGCTTGCTCTTCAATTCCAGCCGATTCTCTGATCTTCGAGACTATCGACGTTATAGTCTCAGGTGCGATCGGTTTTGCTGTTATTTCAGATATGAGCAAGTAGTCGTTTTGGTTTTCTGGGTGTGCTTTGATCAACTTCTGTCTTGCGGCTAAGTATTTTTTGACCTCATTCAATGCAATCGCATTCACCGGAACTTCACGGACAAATGCTTCGCCGCGCTTAAGCGTTACCAGCTTTAGCATTGGATACTTCATCAGCAGGGCATCACGCAGTGACGATGTTGTCAGGGATGCGATTTCCGATCGCCGAGCGCCTGTATGCTGAAGAAGTGTGAGCAGTGCAAGGTGTCGCGCTTTGAGGAACTCGGACTTGCCGCTATCATTTACCGCCTGCACCATCTTGTCAATGTTATGCTCAGAAATTGGGCTTCGTGTGTGCTCGCGGAAAGGTAGGGGGAAAGAGTGGTGCGAGATCGTAGTTGTTACTTTGTGTTGATTGTTGAAGGTGCGAATTACTTCTTCGGTGGTTAACTTGATGGTGCCTTTTGGTGATACGAAGTTGAGGTCGCCATAAAATTCGCCAATCCAAGCTAGGAACTTTAAGCACTCTCTACCTATGTTGATGGTGGTTCTGTCTGCTCTTTTTGGTTTATCAGGTTTTCTAGGGTTGGGCTCTTCAATTAGCTCAATGATGAAATCTTCAAAAAACTTGTCGGTTATGTGATAAGGGTCGACCCTGTAATGCCAGCAGCGTCTTATCAGCTGGCTAATGTTGCTCGCGTACTGGCCAATCGTTCCACCCTTGCTGTCCTGCCTTCGACCATCAGCAGAAATTTGCTCATGCTTCTTGGATAGTTTTAGCAAATAGAGATTGGCGATATGGCATGGCTCGTTATTTGGCCACTTTATGTATGGGAATTTGTAGAAGGCATGCTTGCGCGTCTTACCTCCGGAAAATCTCTGGAACAGATCTACATGATCTAGCGTTTCCACCAGAAATTCTTCATTCATTTTTCTTACCCTTGGCCGTGATAGATACGACCGATGCCTTCTGTATAGGCGGGATTTGATACATTTCAGGGTTTAGACTGGTTATTGCAGTGATACGCTTTAATATTTCCGCAGCGCGAATCTTGCGCGTCACTTCATCTTGTGCGCTGACTACGCCATCCAGCTTACTGCGGACATCCGATAAGGTTTGCAGGAGTATCAAGTTTGAGCGCTTCTGTACATCAAGGCTGAGATTAAGCTCCGCCAATTGCGCCAGTATCGCCTCTCTAGTTCTATTGTTTTTCGTGGGTGTTTTTTTTTCCTCCTTGTTGATAACCGACGCAGCATTTTTACGTAGGCGATCTATTGCAAGGAATCCACCCGGTATTCGCTCTTCGCTTCTTTGCTTAAATGTGTTTAAACTTATGGGTGATATATGTAGCGTCTCTCCCTCAACGATCGTTTCCAAAGCGAGCTTCGCCAGAGATGCCTGGCTAATAAGGGAGTCCCTTATAACGACACTTTTGAGGTACTTGTAAGGCGTCGCGATTATCGCTAGTAATAACTTTCTCGTGTTCTCAATCGAGGCGGCTTGAATGGTTTTTCCCTCATCCCATTTCATCTTGTTTCCTCACAACAACAAGTATGTCAACCCGTAAACCGTTATCACTCTCCAGGAAAACTGGCTCCATGGTCATTTGGTCGCTTTCCATAAGAAAGTCAAAGTATTCTGCGAGCTGTTCTGCATCCATTAATGACACGTTTCGGGTGCCGAATTTAGCCTCAATCAGATCAACCACATCAGTATAGTACGTGGCGCCGCCAGAGGCGATACGCTCGCTGAGGGCTTGCGACAAGGTGTTTTGAAGCTCCTTGCCTGGCAGCTCCTCCGTAATGTAATTCCAGATGTGCGCCGGGTCAGTGTGCCCGAACATCCACTGCAGGATGCCTACGCTTGCCCCGTACCCACAATGGAGGAAGATTAAGGCAAAGAACCGCCTCAGTTGGTGTTGGCGGATGTAGTAGCGACGCCCCAAACTGTCGCGCTCGACCTCAAAGTAATCACAAAACAGATCAATATTTTTGTAGTAGAGGTAAACGTCGCAAGGCGTCAAAGAACTTGTGCCTATGATGCCTGGGGACGAAAACAAGGGAAGGTGCTGATCGATGAAGCCGATGCTGATCAGCTCTGTCTGGAAGTCAATGAGCGTCTGAACCATTTCCGCCGCTAGGGGATCAATGGGGCGGGCGTTTCGAGCCCTGCGACCTTTTAGACCCCGACTAGACTTGGCGATAGGGGCGATCAGCCACTTTTTGTCCGCGCTGAGACAGTTGGCAGGATCGAGGCCGCGTAGTTCACAACCCCGTTTCGCCATCGTTGCTCCTACCAACAACTGGATAGATCCGTAATAGACCGCGATGAGTTCCAGTAGCCCTACATTGCCCCGTAGCTTGCTGAAATACAGTTCCTTGCTTTCTTTTAGTTCAGTACCAGGATCCCTTCCGTTGGAGCGAGTAGAAATTCCTAGGTACTGGACGCCAAGTTTAGCGATGGAGGGTTCGAGTAGCGAGAGGATAGTTGTGTCTGGGATGCCTGTGATGTTGACCTTGTGTTTCACGGAATATTTGGCGATGTTCACATAGCTTTCAAGAAGCTGCGGGCCGTATTCAAAGTGGAACTCAATGCCATCTTTGATCGCCTTGAAAATGATTGGGGTTGGGACATTTTTAAAACGGCCCATCGCCGCCCCTGTTACTTTATAGGTTGCAATCTCTCTAAGATCTTCTGGGGTAGGGAGTGGAAAATCTAGGGCAGAGATCTTTTGTAAGATGGTAAAGGCGGTGCGGTACAAGACCAAGTCTCGCTTGGTCATGCGGTCTGGGTTGCCGTTGGTGACCGGGGCGCCATCGACCTCACGAATAAAGCGATCATTACGCCAAATGAAACCTAATATGCTATGCAGGGGCTTGAGTCGCCTTTTTCCAGCTAAAGTATCGTTGTATAGTTGTGCACTGACCCATACTGAGTTGACGTTCACTCCACCATTTGGATGGGTGTGGTACATCTTGTTGATATAAAGCGCGGCTCTTACACGCGGGATCAGCTCCAGAGGGATATCAAGCACGTTCTCTTCGAGCTGAAGAGGTGTTATGTCGGAGATGGAAGGGTAATCCTCCAGGCATTTATCAATGGCCGCTGGGCTAGTTTCCTCCAGAAGCGAAATGCAGTAGTTCGCGAGACGATTGTTCCAATCGTAGGTACTCACAGCGACGTAGCTACTAGTCCCGACCTGCTCGATGATGTCACACATCACGTCATAGGTAAGCGCGCTCAGGCCATGCTCGACCAGCTCCAAGGCTTCGGCGCCTTGAAGGATATGGTCAATGAGCGTGAGCGTTCGTCGAAAAGATGCCGCCTGTGAGGCCCAGCTATTGGTGAAGCCTGGCCCAGCTGAATTTTGAGTCGCTGCTATCAGCCAGCATTGCAACGAGTTGAGTAATTTGACGTGCTGTGGATCCGTTAATAACGAACCGTCATACAGGTGAACACTCCAATCCAGGTCTTGGTCGGTCTTGAAACCAAAATTGTATTTCCACACAGGATCCCTGAAGCTTGAGACAAGCCACGGAGCCGACATGAAGTGTGATATGTCGCGTTTCTTGAACAGGCTGGCGAAATGAGCGAGGTGTTCAGGATACTGCATGGATCATGCTCTCGTAGGCGCTGGGGTTGCAATTTTTGGAGGCGATTTCCAAATGAGCGTGCAGGAGTTTGTCGCGACTTTTGAGGATGTACTTCTCGACCGTATCGCAAACCGCAGCCCAGTATTTGGCCAGCCCTCGAACAGCGTGTGGCGTCTTGCTGAGATTGATGGCTTTTCTGATGGACATCAGCGCGGTCATGCTTTCAGCAGACACGGAGACACCCACCTCTACAATCTCACCATTGGCCAAGCGATTTTCTTCCCTGGTTTTGAGGTTCTCCGGAACCTCCTTGAGTGTGTACCGGCTCAAAAACTCGTGCATTTGGTCGAAATCGTCAAACTTGGAAGCACGAAGTAGGTATTTACTGTCTTTCATGGCTTCGCAGATGATTCCCTTCTGGAAAATACGCACATACCTGGTCGCGAAGAAGTCATAGATCGCGGTGGGCAGGTAGGAATCCAACAGGTCTCTGTTCATGTGGGCGTGACCAAGCTTTCTGGCAAGTCTTGGCAGGCTATGATTTTGAATGTAATCAGCCACGGCTGACTGAGCGCGAACCCTGGTTATCGAGAGCTTCTTGATAAAGTCCACCAAGTCGTCGCCTCTTTTCACGGTGTGGGGCGATAGCCGCGCAATGAAAACTTCGCGCCTAAAAGCGTTCTTATCGACTGCCGTTCGATTTAGAATGTTGCTGTCAGCAGTTTTCGGATAGTTGAAGCTTCTTCCGCACGTTAAAAAAAGTTTTTGCCAAGTCGGATCGCCTTGCTTTTTAAGGTATTGGCGAAGTGGCTCCGTGATCTCTTCTACCATACGAACGAGCGCAGCAGCCTTGGGGTGCAGCAGGATTTTCTGTTCGGAGTTCTTACTCCCGCGCCTATCCTTAAATCCAATAAGTTCATAGCCCTTGTCAGTCTTCAAGAACGAAACCCTTTTTGGGCCGTCCCAAATCACCAAGTCGTCCATGAAGGTAGTGGTAATTTCCGGGTGGTATAGAGTGAGTAAGCACTGAAACGGCAGTAAGCTGTAGGTTGTGGGTAGGCCAAGTTTTAGTGCTAGCGCCGGAAGCCTTATTCCGTAACGACGACGCGCATCATTCGTTGTGCACATGCCTTCGTCTTCGAAGGTGCGACAAATATTTGCGAAGCCTAGCTTTTCGAAGTTAAGGCGATTTTGGGGGTTGCGGACAACACGCTCCAGAAGCATGCCGTCCCCAGCTTCTCTGACTCGAATTCGTTGCGCTTTGCGAATTGCCAACGCCTCTGATAGCCCCCATTTTTCGATGCACGACAGATCACTGGTAATCTCTCCATAAAGGAGGTCGATTGCCTGGATGTCCGTGACATGCACGGGTACTTCTGTCAGAAGTTTGTCTTTGATCTCAATGCCATGCTTGTTCTTCTTGATGTTGAGCTCGGAGCCAGCCTTACTCTTCCCTGCAGGCAAAACTATTGCGTCTTCGTCAGCCGACCAAACATCGGTTTTGAGGAAGCATCTTATGATCAGGTTTCGCATAGTTCTGAAAGTGCGAGCATTGAGTTCTGGGTCTTCGTTGCGCTCGTACTCAATGTTCTGGTAGTGCCAGAAATAGTGCTCGAAAAAGTCTTCCATCATCTCCGGTGACTGGAAAGCTGCCGGAGGGAAACGAAAGCTTTGCTCAGATATGTATTTGGCGAGCTTATTGATCATCCCGCTCGCCACTTTGGCGCGCTTCAAAGAGTCGCGTCTGATCGCTTCATGGAAAGCTTTGGTGAACTCAGGGCCGTGCGAGTGATACATCGCAACTAGCTTGAGATAAACCGATTTTCCTTTCTTGGCCTTGACCTTCCACCCACTCCAGAAGGAGACGATCTCCGGGTCTAGCTTGTGCTTGCTCTCTTGCCATGTCTGTTCAAAGTGAGGCAGCCGGGCACGAGACCAGATCACTGGCTGCAGGCCTGGAACAAGGTCGACCAGACCAGAAATCATCTCAGTAACAGCAATTGATCGTTGACGAACTATGTACTCTTCAAGCACAGCTATGTCGCCAACGTGAAGGCTTCCAAGAAAGCTTTCGACCAGCCACGTGAGTTTTTCACCATCAAGGTTGGTCAGGCTGAGGTACTCGCCCAAGCAGTGACAGTGACAGTCGAAAAGCTGCAGAGCATTACTATTGTGTCTATCAAGTGTGGTCGGAGACATCAGCAGCTTGTATGCCAGCTCTTCATCAATGGCCTGCAGCGGGTAGTGGGTGACGTAGCCTTTACTTTTGATGATTGTCACGGTTTTATTTACCCTTGAAGGCTGGATTTGTCCTTAAAATGTAGCGGATTTTAAGTATTTGACAATGTGTCAAATCAGCAAACTTGCAGAGCGTAGTCTGGATGCCGATCTGGCGTTAGCCTTGAGCCTCAACGGGCGTGAGCTGTTTCGTGACGAACAGCCGCTGAAAATTCTGCTGATGTCCGCGACCCTTGAAGGCGAGCGTCTGTCCGGCATCCTCGACGATGCTCCGATCCTGCGCAGTGAGGGCCGCATGTACCCGGTGGCGATGCGCTGGGGGCGACCGTTTGTGCCGGGAGAGTTTATCGAGCCACGGGTGGTACAGACCGTGCTCGATGCCATCAACGATGAAAGCGGCAGCCTGCTGGTGTTCCTTCCCGGGCAGGCGGAGATTCGCCGGGTCAATCAGCAACTGGCCGACGCGTTGGGTTCACGCAGCGATATTCTGCTGTGCCCCTTGCATGGCGAACTGGATCTGGCGGCCCAACGGGCTGCCATCGAGCCTGCGCCCAAGGGCCAGCGCAAGGTGGTGCTGGCCACCAATATTGCCGAGACCAGCCTGACCATCGACGGCGTGCGTGTAGTGATCGACGCCGGGCTGGCGCGGCTGCCGCGGTTTGACCCGGGCAGCGGCATGACCCGCCTTGATACCCAACGCATCTCCCGCGCCAGTGCTACCCAGCGCGCTGGCCGTGCCGGGCGACTGGAGCCCGGTGTGTGCTATCGCCTGTGGTCTGAAGACCAGCACGCACAAATGGCCGCCTATGGCAGTGCAGAAATTCTCCAGGCCGATCTGGCCGGGTTGGCGCTGCAACTGGCACGCTGGGGTGTCACCCCCGAGCAACTGATCTGGCTCGATATGCCGCCCTCGGCAAGTTATGCACAGGCCCGGCAACTGCTGGAGCGCCTGGGGGCCTTGCACGGAGCAAAACTCACCCCTCACGGCGAAGCGATGGCCGAACTGCCCGCGCACCCGCGGATCGCCCATCTGCTGCTGCGCGGCCAGGACCTGGGGCTGGCCGATATGGCCTGTGATGTCGCGGCGTTGTTGGGGGAGCGCGATATCCTGCGCGGCGTCGGCGCGGACGTACACAGCCGGTTGGCCCTGTTGTCGGGCGAAAGCCGCGCTTCACGTGGCGGGCAGGGTGGTGTGCAGCGGGCCAAACAACTGGCCCGGCAATATCGTGGGTATTTGCGTGGTAAGGCCACGCAGCCGGTCGCCGACCCCGACCACCCGCGCTGGCTGGGTGCCTTGCTGGCGCTGGCCTACCCCGATCGGGTCGCCCAACAGCGTAAACCCGGTGGCGCGGAATATCGACTGGCCAATGGCCGTGCGGCGTTGTTCAGCGAAGTGGATGGCCTGATGAAACAACCCTGGCTGGTGATTGCCGACTTGGGCAGCCGTCAGGGGCAGCGTGAAGAGCGCATTTACCTGGCGGCAGAATTTGACCCCGCGTTGCTGGAGGGTGTGCTGAGCGAGCAGGTCAGCGTTGTCGATCAGCTGGACTGGGATGAGCGCGAGGGCGTGCTGCGTGCCGAGCGCCAGCGCAAGGTTGGCGAGTTGGTACTCAGCCGTGAGCCATTGACCGGGCTCGACGAAGCCGCCCGAACCGGGGCGTTGGTCAATCTGGTGCGGCGCAAGGGCCTGGAGCTGTTGCCGTGGACACCCGAGCTACGCCAGTGGCAAGCGCGGGTCGGGCTGCTGCGTCAGCTGGATTTACAGGTTCAGGGCGACAGTGAGTGGCCCGATGTCAGCGACACGGCCTTGCTGGGCAGCCTTGAAGACTGGCTGGCGCCATATCTGGGTCGGGTCTCGCGGCTGAGCCATTTTGCCAGTCTCGACCTGTCGAGCATTGTGCATAACCTGCTTAAGTGGCCGTTGCCGCAACGACTTGAAGAATTGGCACCCCATCACATCAAGGTTCCGTCGGGATCTTCGGTGCGGCTGGACTACAGTGAGCATCCGCCGATTCTGGCGGTGCGCCTGCAAGAGTTGTTCGGGCTGGCGGATACCCCGCGCATTGCGGGCGGGCGGCAAGTGGTCAAACTGCACCTGTTGTCGCCTGCGCGGCGACCGGTGCAAGTCACCCAGGACCTGGCCAACTTCTGGCGCAGCACCTATGCCGAAGTGAAGAAAGACCTGAAAGGGCGCTACCCCAAGCATTACTGGCCCGATGACCCGCTGGTGGCCGAAGCCACGGCGCGGATCAAGCCTCGAAAAGCCTAGAGCCCTGTGCTCAGATTTGTAGTCGCTGACGAGTAGAACGAGGCTGCGATAAGGGCCGAAGGACCTTCAAAACCCCCGGGTGCTTTCCCCCTTCGCAGCCTCGCTACGCTCCTCAGCGACTACAAAGGGAAAGGGAGCCGCGCTTCACGACCCGATATAGCTGGTCTTGACCACGGTGTAGAACTCCTGCGCATAGCGGCCCTGCTCGCGTGAGCCATAGGACGAGCCTTTGCGCCCGCCAAACGGCACATGGTAATCCACCCCCGCCGTGGGCAGGTTGACCATCACCATCCCGGCCTGGGAATGACGCTTGAAGTGGTTGGCATATTTGAGCGAGGTCGTGGCAATACCCGCCGACAAGCCGAATTCGGTGTCATTGGCCATCGCCAACGCTGCTTCGTAGTCCGCAACCTTGATGATGTTGGCTACCGGGCCGAAGACTTCTTCGCGGCTGATGCGCATGTTGGCCGTGCTGTCGGCAAACAGGGCCGGGGCCAGAAAGTAGCCCTCGGTGTCACACGTCACCAGGCTGCCACCCGCGACCAGGCGGGCGCCTTCGTTGCGGGCGATGTCGATGTAACCCAAATCCTGGTCGAGCTGGGCGCGGGACACCACCGGACCGATATCAATCCCGGCCTGCAAGGCATGTCCGACCTTGATCGAACGCATGCGCTCGGCCATCGCCTCGACGAATCTGTCGTGGATGCCTGCCGTGACAATCAGACGGCTGGAGGCAGTGCAACGCTGGCCGGTGGAGTAAAAGGCGCTCTGCACCGCCAGTTCGACCGCCTGCTTGAGGTCGGCATCGTCGAGAATCACTTGCGGGTTTTTGCCGCCCATCTCCAGCTGCACCTTGGCCTGACGCGACACGCAACTGATGGCGATCTGGCGACCAACGCCCACTGAGCCGGTAAAGCTTACGCCGTCCACTTTCGGGCTGTTGACGATAGCGTCGCCAACCACGCGACCGCTGCCCATCACCAGGTTGAACACGCCAGCCGGGAACCCGGCGCGGGAGATGATCTCGGCCAGTGCCCAGGCGCAACCCGGCACCAGGTCGGCCGGCTTGAACACCACGCAGTTGCCGTAGGCCAGGGCCGGGGCGATTTTCCACGCCGGTATGGCAATGGGAAAGTTCCAGGGGGTGATCAGACCAACAACGCCCAAGGCTTCCCGGGTAACTTCAACGTGAACGCCCGGGCGCACCGAAGGCAGATAATCACCCGACAGGCGCAGGCATTCACCGGCAAAAAACTTGAAGATATTACCGGCGCGGCTGACTTCACCGATCGCTTCGGGCAGGGTCTTGCCTTCTTCGCGTGCCAGCAGTTGGCCCAGCTCTTCCTTGCGAGCGAGGATCTCGCTGCCGACCTTGTCCAGCGCATCGCTGCGCGCCTGGATACCGGACGTCGACCAGGACGGGAATGCTGCCCGTGCCGCATCAATAGCGGTCTGAACCTGAGCGACGTCAGCCTTGGCATATTCGCCAATCACATCGCTCAGGTCGGAAGGGTTGATATTGGTGCTGTATTCAGTGGCGGCTACCCACTCGCCACCGATGTAATTGTCGAATTGTTTTGAATCAGTCATGCAATGTCTCCACTGGGGGATAAGCGCCGATCGCTTATAGTTATACGTCATCGTACGACTGCGAGCAAAAAAATGTCAGTGCTGCAAAATTTCCGACAGGAAAAGTGCCAGGGCTTATGGCGTCAGATAAGCAGGTCTTCGTAAAAAGCGCCGAACGGCAGCTCGGGATGAGCGATCTGGATTTCCAAAATCCACAGGCCGGGGTTCGCATGCGCGGCGAAATCACCGAGGTTGCCACCGCGATAAATCGCATGGGGGAAATCACTGACGCGGTGGCCCTTGATATCCAGATTGAGCTTCCAGCCCATCGCCTGTGCTTGCGCGGCGGCGGAGTCGTACAGCGCCACGCCGGTCACGCCTTCGCTACGCCAAAAGTTTTCGACCCGATCAAAAAGTGCCTTGGCAGCTGCGACCCGCACAGCGAACCGTTCAGCGCCGTTTAAGGCTCTGTACGGTCTGGTTCAAGGCCAGCAGCATCGGTTGCACACACTCCAGCAACATCGCCCCGGCTTCGGTGAGCGCCACTTCCGGGCCGCGTCGCTCAAAGAGCTCAAGACCCAGGTTGCTCTCCAGGTTTTTGACTTGCTTGCTGACCGCACTTTGAGTCACAGACAGCACCCGGCTAGCCTTGGTAAAGCTTTTTTGACGGGCCACAGCTTCGAAAAACCAAAGCGTATGCAGGGGCACTAGTGGTGGGTTTGACATTTTTTTACTCCGGGCAATCGCTGTTACTTACTGACCTTGATTCCTTTGAAACACAACAGCAGCAACACCCCGGCGAGTATTTCAAAGGCTGCGACCAGATACAGGCCTGCTGCAAGGCTTCCGGTCAAGGTTTTTAGCCAGCCGATCATGTACGGCGCCACAAACCCGGCGAGGTTGCCGATGCAATTGATCAGGGCAATACCCCCGGCTGCGGCAGTGCCTGCCAGAAATGCCCCGGGAATCGACCAGAACACCGGAAATGCCGCAAGGATGCCCATGGCTGCAATCGTCAGTGCGATCAGCGCCAGCACGGCATTACCGATAAACAGCCCCGTGCAGATCAGCCCAAGGCCCGCGAGCAGAGCGGCCATCGCGCAATGAATGCGGCGCTCGGCGGTCTTGTCCGAGTGAAAGCCGTTCCACAGCATCGCGACAGTGCCCAGGATGAAGGGGATTGAGGCAAGCAGGCCGATATTCATGGTGTCTGTGACGCCGAGTGCCTGGATCACGGACGGAGTCCAGAAAGCAATGGTCGCGTTGCCACTGACCAGGCAGAAGTAAACCAGTGCACACAACCACAGCTTGGGGTAGCGGATCAGAGAGCGAAGGTCGCTGTGTTTGCCCGGTAACTTGTCCTCGAGGGCAATGGTGTTGCTGACCATGTTGCGCTGTGCAGGGGTCAGCCACTTGGCATTGGCCGGTTTCTCGGGCAAATAGCGCAGTACCAGAAAACCTGCGATTACCGAGGGAATGCCTTCGAGGATAAACAGCCATTGCCAGTTGGCCAGGCTACCGACCCCGACCATGCGGCTCATGATGAACCCGGCAAGCGGGCCGCCGACGACACCGGCAATGGCGAAGGACGTCATGAACATGCCATTGATCTTTGCGCGCTGCGCCGCCGGGAACCAAAAGGTGAGATACAGCACCACACCCGGGAAGAATCCGGCTTCAAAAGCTCCGAGCAGAAACCGCAGCACATAGAACGACCAGGCACTTTCGACGTAAGCCATGGCGATGGATGTGAGGCCCCACATGATGGTGATTCGCGCCAGAGTGCGGCGGGCACCGATTTTCTCCAGGATCAGGTTGCTGGGCACTTCGAAGATGAAGTAACCAATAAAAAATATCCCGGCGCCCAGCCCGTAAACGGCTTCGCTGAAGCCCAGGTCATGGAGCATCGAAAGCTTGGCAAAGCCCACGTTGACCCGGTCAATCCAGGCCAGCACGAAGAGAAACACCAGGAATGGCAGCAAGCGCCACGCGATCTTGCGATAGACCATGGCCACTTCGTCTGCTATTGGCGCCTGGTCCAGTTCCAGGGTTGAACTTGCGTTGCTTTGGTTCATAAGTTTTCTCGTCAATGCGTTGCGCAAAAGGGTGCGCAAGCCGATTGGCAGGCGAGTGGGTACGCACGAGGGTGCGCCGTGTCATTTTTGTTGATTGAGTTAAAGCAGGGCAGGTGCGGCCTGCCCCCGGTTCAGATCAGGTGTTTTCCTGCAACAGCGTCTCGATCGCGCGGGACACTTGCAGCACGCGAGCGTCCTGCCCGTTCAGGCCGGCAATCGACAGTCCGACCGGCAGTTCGTCGCCGCGCTGGCAAGGCAGGCTCAGGGCACAGCCGTCGAGAAAGTTGAGCACGCTGGTGTTACGCAATACGAGGCCATTGGTGGCGAAAAAAGCCGCGTCATCAGCCAGATCCGCCAGCTTGGGCGGCACGGTTGCAACACTTGGTAGCAACCAGGCGTCCGCATCGCCCAGACGCTCGTGCGCCACGCCGATCAGGCGATGGCGTGCGTGTTGAATATCCAGGTAATCGGCTGCGCTGATGGACGCGCCGCGTCGAATGCGTTGCGCGACCCGCCCGTCATAGCGGTGGCTGTTATCACCTTCGAGCCACTGACGATGGCCCTGCCAGGCTTCGGCGGCGGTGAGCCCGCCGGTGGCATTGATGCGAGGCAGTTCGTGCAGCTCCGGGAAGTCGAACCAGCGTATGCAGGCACCCGCTTTCGCGAGCAGATCCAGGGTGCGTTCGAAAGCTGCTGCCACATCGGCATCGATCTGATCGAGTACAAAGTCCCGGGTTACTGCCAAGCGTAGTCCGGCCAAGGATGCTGCGCGGGTATCCAGTTGCTCACCGCTGAGCACCCCGTCCAGCAGGATGCAGTCGGCGACGCTGCGAGTCAGTGCACCAACCGAATCCAGGCTTACAGCCAGAGGGAAGGTGCCGCTCATGGGAACACGGTTGGCGCTGGGTTTGAAACCGGTCAGATTGCAGAACGCCGCCGGAATCCGGATCGAGCCGCCGGTATCGGTGCCCAGCCCTGCGACTGCCATGCCCAGTGCCACACTCACGGCCGCTCCGGAACTGGAGCCGCCAGCGATTCGACCGACCGCACAGGGTGTCAGTGGTGTGCCGTAGTGGGGGTTCAGGCCCAGCCCGGAAAAGGCGAACTCACTCATGTTGGTTCGGCCCAGCAAAATCGCGCCGGCCGCCCTCAATCGCGCGACCACTAACGCATCGCCGGTGGCTGGCGGTGCATCGGCCAACAGGCTTGAACCTGACGCAGTGACCTGCCCGCTCACGTCGAACAGGTCCTTGATGGACACCGGCAACCCGGCCAGAGGTGATGGTACATAGCCGCTGACGCGTGCCAGATCGCTGGCCCGCGCGGCCTGCCGGGCGTTGTCTGCATCAACGCTGATGTAGGCCACCCCGCCCGCTGCACGGTGGGCGTCAATACGCTTGAGCGCCTGGTCGACCAGCGCCTGGCTGGTGGTACGGCCCTCGGCAAGTGCCTGGGCTAACTCTGCAATAGTGTTCATCGAAGGCTCACTCGGCGACAGGCAGCGCCTCGACACCGTATTGGTGGCGCAGGCTGCGGTTGAGGACAGGGTCGAAAAGCTCCATCTCAAAGGCTTCACCGTAGCCCAGCTCGCCGATCACCGATTGTGTGCCACAAAACATTGCGGTGTCCGCAGGCAGCGAGCCGTCGCTGTTGAGTTTTGCCAGCAGGGTATCCGGTGCCAACAGATTGGTTACTGGGCCCTGCTGGTAGAGCTCGCGCACACCGTCACGCATGCGCCAGGTGCGCATGACCAGTTGGTCCCAATGTTGCTCAACCTCCGAGTAGCGCCAGACTTGCTGGGCAATGGGCTTGTCACACATCTGCTTGGACACGGTGACGTCATAGCTCTCTACCTTGCGGTCGGTGTGATCTGAGCCCAAGCCGATTAACAAGCCTTGCTCGCTCGGGATCAGCACGAACTCGGTCTCGCCGGATGAGTCCTTGCCCGGCACCTGGATGCTGCCGGCGGTGTTCAGCAGGCTGGCAGATACCCGGTAGAAGCATGGAATCTGAGTCGGACGGCGTACGCCCAGTGCTTCCAGCTCAGCGATGTGATGCTCCACCGCTTCGCTGTTGCGTCCGGCCCAGCCCGCGATAATCAGATGCTTGATACTGGCGTGGTGTTCGCCCTGGCCGACGACTTGGAAGGTCAATTGCGTCATGAAAAGTTCTCGCAGTCAGTGATTAAAGCGTGCGCATGATGGCGCGGCGGAAATCGTCGATATGGTGATGGATGGCAGCAATGGCGGCAGAGCCGTCGCGCTGCTCCAGTGCTTCGAGGATTTTTAGGTGCTCGTGGTAAATGCGTTCGCTGTGGTGGTTTTCCGACAAGGTCAGGTACCAGAATCGCGCCTGTTTTTCGTGAAGGTTACGCAGCAACTCGGCCAATACCCGGTTGTGTGCGGCAGCAGATATCGACATGTGAAATTGCAGGTCCAGCGACATCAGCCCGGTGACATCGTGCCTGGCCAGCAGGGCGGGGGTCTGATCCAGAATGTCGCGCATGGCCTGGATATCGGCGTCATTGGCCCGCTCGACGGCGAGTTTTACGCACAGTTGTTCGTTACTCACGCGTACTTCGATCATGTCGAGTACATCGTTAAGCGACAGGGCCGTCACCATCACGCCCTTGCGCGGCATGATCGTGACCATTCCCTCGACTTCAAGACGGTGCAGAGCCTGGTGGATCGGTGTGCGGCCAATGCCCAGTGCTGCTGTCAGTTGCGCCTCGTTGATGGCATCGCCAGGACGGTACTCGCAACTGATGATGCGCTGCTTGATTTGCGCATAGGCCAGCTCGCGCAGTTGGGCCGCGCTTTTTGTCGGTGTACTCACAGGCTGGCGAAGGCTGGAAAGATCGATAGTTTCGGACATGCTCACTCCTGAAAAGCATCTGATATATCAGATGCTTTTCAGATCAAAGCAAAGCCTATGCCATTTCCCGGGAAGCTGGCGCAGAGCCATGGCTGGCAAGGGTTGTGCACAATTAGGCAGAAGCGGCGTGGGCGGTTGTCTGGATGTTACTTGTTACCTTTGTGCCCGGTTTTGTAACCGTATGCCCTATATGGGGGCGGGCAAGGTTGCAACTTCAGGCCCGCCGGGGCAGGGCAGAAGCGGGTCAGTCAGCAGGCAGCAGCAATCGCCCCAGCACCGGCAGGTGGTCCGAAATGGTCTGGGTGTCTTCCTGGCGCACATAGCCTTCAATGCGTTGCAGCTTGGGGCTGTGGAACAGGTAGTCGAGCGTGCGGTCGGGCTCGTTGGCGTCGGGGTGGTTGGGGAAGTGGGTCAGCCACAGCTCGCGGTCGATGCCGGTGGCTTCAGGGTTGCTGGGGATCATGGGGTACTTTTCCCAGAGCAGGTGCAGCTCGCTGTCTTCCGAGTAGCCCTGGCGCAATGGCACGGGCAGGCGCAAATACTGGCCGATGGGCAGCAGGTTGAAGTCCCCGCCGATCAACCACGGCGTGCCCTGGCTTTCGAGTTTGTCGGCCAGTGCGGCGACGGTCTGCATTTGCAGGCTCAGGTTGCTGTTGTTGGCGGAGGGCGCATCCAGTTGTGTATTGATTGCCGCCAGTTGCCCGCCGTCGTTCAGCGGCAGGTAGTTGACCAGCAGTGCAGGCCTGGGCTGGAACTGGCGGCTGATAAAGTTGGCATCGGCCTGGGGCAATTGCAGGCGTTCTGCGTGTTCGATCTGGAAGCGGCTAAGGGTGACGAGAGAGCGCCCGACGCTGCCGAAAATATGCCAGTCGGGCACAAAGTCGGCTTTCCAGGTAAAGGCCTGGGTGCTGCAGGGGTAGAGGTCTATCAGGCGTTCCTGGAGCAGGGCGAGCTGGTCTTGATACCCACTTGCCTTGGCGTTGTCGTCGACTTCCTGCAGCAGCACAAGGTCAGGGCGCTCGTCGCGGATGACCCGCGCTACCTCATCAAGGCTGAAGGCCATGTCTTCAAGGGTGGGGCGGATATCAGGGCCGCTGCCGTCGGCCAGGTTGTACCAGAACACATAGCGCTTGCCGGCCAGGTACTGGATGTTCCACGTCATCACCTTTAGCGCCTGACCGGGCATCAGTACCGGGGCCGTGATCGGGCAACTGAAGGCCAGCACCTCTCTGGCATCAGGTCGCCATGTGACGCTATAAATCAGGCAAGCCAGCAATGCTGAGATCAGCAGCAAACCAGACAGGGTGCGGCGCAAGAAACGTGGCATGGGCTCGGCTTATGATGTTACAGGGAGTGGTCGAACATACCTGACGGCAGCGCGACACCCCAAGATTCTTGTTGTAGGAGCGCTTCGTTTTTATTGATCGGACTTATCGCTGATTAACATGAATAGACGGAACAGGACTACAGAGACAAATAACTGCAAGAAGCTGTTGGCACTGTCGAGCGCCAGTGAGAGCAGGGTGTTGTCGTCTTTGGAGAACAGCGAGTAACTGAACTCCTTGAGCAGCATCAACGGTCCCAGCACGGCCAGGATGCAAACAAAAATTCGCCAGAAATGCCCGCGGGTCAGGGTGAAACTCGACTTCATCGCCGCCAGCGGCGCATCACCACGCAATACCAGACGGTACTCGGAGAAGGCGAGCACCACGGTCAGGAAAATGCCCGGGATAAAAAACATCGACAGCCCCAACACGATCAGCAACGTACTGATTGCCGAGAGCAGTGCGAATTTGGGCCACAGGCTGATTGCCAGCGCCAGCAGCTCGCGGTTGCGCGGGCTTTCTCCACGGCTGCGGGCATCCAGAAACAGGATCAGGGCGGCGGTGTACAGCGGGTACAGCAGTAGCCCGACAACCAGGCCATAACCGGGCGAAGCATCCGGGCCTACTGCATCGTCAACGATGTGCTGTAACACCGCCTCCAGGATGACCAGTGGCAGGCACAACGTCACGATCTGGCTCAGGTTGCGCTGGAAGAAGTACAGGGAGTCGCGAATAACAGTCAGCGGATTCATTGGCAGTTGTCAGCAGTTAAAAGCGGTGCGCCACTTTAACCGATGAAACGCCAAGATGAACAAAAGTTCACGCAGGCCTGTTGCTGTTGAAACGGGTTGTATTGCCCCAATAACGCGTTTGAGCTTCTGCGTTATGCAAGGGGCAGGTTTTTATCTGCAATCGAAAGAGGTTGTCATGAACAACGAAGAGCAAACGCTGATTGACGGGTTGTTTACACGGTTGCAGCAAGCCGAAGCAGGATCTGCCCCACGCGATGCCCAGGCGCAGGCGCGGATCAATGAGCATATGGCCCGTCAGCCCGCGGCGTCGTATTACATGACCCAGGCGCTACTGGTGCAAGAGGCTGCACTCAAGCAACTCGACCAGCAAAACAAGCAACTGCAGGCCGAGTTGGCGCAGGCCAGGGCTACCCCGGCCGCTGCGCCAACGGGCAGCAGCTTTTTGTCAGGGCTTTTTGGTGGCAGTGCTCCTGCTGCCGCGCCGGCCGCCAGCCCCCCTCCGAGCACCGGCGGCTGGCGTGATGGCCCGGTGGCAGCGCCTGCGCAAGCGGCACCAGCCCCGCAACCGGCGCCAGCTCCGGCGCTGGGTGGCGGCTTTCTGGGTGGCGCCCTCAAAACGGTTGCGGGCGTGGCGGGTGGGGTGATGCTGGCGCAGGGCATCAGCAGCCTGTTCCATCACAATCAGCCGCCGCAGGTGGTCGAAGAAATCATCGAACAACCGGTTCCTGTCAGCGACAGTGGCTGGGGCAGCGGCAACCAGCAATACGCCAACAGCGGCTCGGGCATTGAAGACGTCGGTCTGGACGATGATGGCTTCTTTTCTGACGACGACTCCTACGTTTGATCCCGTCGCCCGGCGCCTGATTGCACGCCGGGCGGTTTATCCGCGCAAACCCCCGACAGGCTGGCATACTGCGACCTTGTTTTCAGTCGCGTGCCCGCTTGCCGGGCGTCATGAGGTTTGCCGGTGAAAAAAATTGCGGTCTTCGCGGATGTGCAGAACCTTTATTACACGGTTCGCCAGGCCTATGGCTGCCATTTCAATTACGCCGCCCTGTGGGCTGATATCAGCAAGCGCGGCGAAATCGTTGAGGCCTACGCCTATGCGATTGACCGGGGTGACAGCAAGCAGCAGCAGTTTCAGCAGATCCTGCGCAACCTCGGTTTTATCGTAAAACTCAAACCCTATATCCAGCGCAGTGATGGTTCGGCCAAGGGCGACTGGGACGTGGGCATCACCATCGATATCATGGACTCGGCAGCCAATGTCGACGAGGTGGTGCTGGCCTCGGGAGACGGTGATTTCGACCTGCTGCTGGAGCGCATAGCCAGCAAGCATGGGGTTGAAACCGTGGCCTACGGCGTGCCCGGCCTGACGGCCAACTCATTGATTCGCGCTGCCAGCCGCTATGTGCCGATTGAAGGCAATTTGCTGCTTAAGTAACCCTCATTTTTTACAGGATTGACCAGGTTTGGAACGCATCGCGGTAATTGACTTTGAAACCACCGGCATCTCCCCGAGCAGCACTTGCCGGGCCACCGAAATTGCCGTGGTGATTCTTGAGCAGGGGCGCATTGTCGAGCGTTACCAGAGCCTGATGAATGCCGGTGTGCGTGTACCGGGGTTTATCGAGCAGTTGACCGGCATCAGCAACGCCATGTTGCGCACTGCGCCCTCGGCTGAACAGGTGATGAACGAGGTCAACGAATTCGTCGGTATCACCCCGTTGCTGGCGCACAATGCCGCGTTTGACCAAAAATTCTGGGATTTCGAAATGGGTCGTATCAAGCGCACCCGTTTGCAGAATTTCGCCTGTTCCTTGCTGCTGGCGCGACGCCTGATGCCGGCAGCGCCCAACCACAAGCTAGGCACCCTGACCACGTTTGCTGACTTGCCCAACACAGGTAAAGCTCACCGGGCCATGGCCGATGCTGAAATGGCGGCCAACCTGACGGCGTATCTGGCTGAGCAGTTGCGCCGCCAGCACGGGTTGCGTGAGTTGAACCATGACCTGCTGTGCAGCTTGCAGAAAGTCCCGGCGGCGAAGATCAATGAGCATCTCAAGCGTTATCGCGGGTTTTAAGCGCTACCCTCACCCCAACCCTCTCCCAGAGGGAGAGGGGGCTTGACCGCACGCGACCTCAAGAACACCACCAGTCAGTCCCCTCTCCCTTTGGGAGAGGGCTAGGGTGAGGGGCTTTTGATTTTTTTATAAAAGTGTACGGCCCCTTTTGGTGCATTCTGTTACTTATTATTTCCCGACGCCCTGTCTAAACTCCCGAGTCCCCTGCCTCTGCCCTTGAGCTGCCTACATGCCTGCCGCACGTCGTTTTCCGCTACAACTGATCGGTGCTTTTTTTGCCTTGTACATCATTTGGGGCTCGACCTATCTGGCCATCCGCATCGGTATTGAGTCCTGGCCTCCGTTGATGATGGCCGGCGTGCGCTTCCTGATAGCGGGCAGTTTGATGTACGGCTTCATGCGCTGGCGCGGAGCTCCGGCCCCCACCGCCGTGCAATGGCGTTCGGCGGCCATGATTGGCTTTCTGTTGCTGGCGTGCGGCAACGGCGGCGTGACCCTGGCCGAACACTCGGGCGTTGCCTCCGGCGTCGCCGCCCTGGCCGTAGCCACCGTGCCCCTGTTCACCTTGCTGTTCGGCTACTTTTGGGGCAACCGAAACACCCGCCTGGAATGGGCCGGGATTGTCCTGGGGCTGATCGGCATCGGTATGCTCAACCTGGGGTCCAACCTGCAGGCCAGCCCGGCAGGCGCGGCGATGGTGATTTTTGCCGCTGCGGCCTGGGCTTTCGGCTCGGTATGGAGTCGTCACCTGCCACTGCCTGCTGGGCCAATGGCCAGTGCTGCGGAAATGCTCACTGCGGGCGCCGTGTTGCTGGCGGGCAGCCTGCTCAGTGGCGAACGCATGACCCAAATGCCCACCGCCGCAGGCTGGGGCGCCTTGCTGTATCTGGTGTTCTTCGGCTCGATCATCGCCTTCAGCGCCTATATGTACCTGCTTAAAAACGTGCGTCCTGCAGCGGCCACCAGCTATGCCTACGTCAACCCGGCCGTGGCGGTCATGCTGGGGATTGCCTTTGCGGGTGAGAGCATCGGTTTTGAGGAGTGCCTGGCCATGGCGGTCATCATCAGCGCCGTGGTGTTGATCGGTTTGCCGCAGTGGCGCAAGCAGAAACCGGCCTGAATTAGGGTAAACTGCGCTCCATTGCAACTTATGCACCCACGCGCTGACCTATTTCGACGGTATCCCCATGACATTCGCCACCCTTGGCCTGATCGAACCCTTGCTGCGCGCCCTTGAGACGCTCGGCTACAAGACCCCAACCCCGGTTCAGGCCCAAGCGATTCCCGCAGTACTGGCTGGTCGCGACCTGATGGCTGCGGCCCAGACCGGTACCGGCAAAACCGGCGGTTTCGCCCTGCCGTTGTTGCAGTCGCTGACCATGGAAGGCCCGAAAGTGGCCAGCAACTCGGTGCGTGCACTGGTGCTGGTACCGACCCGCGAACTGGCCGAACAGGTTCACGAGAGCATCCGCCAGTACGCTGAACACCTGCCGTTGAGCACCTATGCGGTGTATGGCGGTGTCAGCATCAACCCGCAAATGATGAAAATGCGCAAAGGCGTTGATGTGCTGGTGGCAACGCCGGGCCGTCTGCTGGACCTGTATCGCCAGAAGGCGATCAAGTTCAACCAGCTGCAAACCCTGATCCTCGACGAAGCCGACCGCATGCTCGACCTGGGCTTCTCCGAAGAGCTGCGTGATATCTACCGCGCCCTGCCGAAAAAGCGCCAGACCCTGCTGTTCTCGGCGACCTTTTCTGACGCGATCCGCCTGTTGGCCGAGCAGATGCTCGACAACCCGCTGAGCATCGAAGTCAGCCCTCGAAACGTGGCGGCCAGCAGCGTCAAGCAGTGGGTCATCCCGGTCGACAAAAAGCGCAAGGCCGAGCTGTTTTTGCACTTGTTGCGCACCCAGCACTGGAAGCAGGTCCTGGTGTTCGCCAAGACCCGCAATGGTGTCGATGAACTGGTAGGCAAGCTGCAAGGTCTGGGGATCAACGCTGACGGCATTCATGGCGACAAGCCACAGGCCACGCGCCAACGGGCGCTGGACCGCTTCAAGGCCAGCGAAGTGCAGATCCTGGTGGCTACCGATGTGGCTGCCCGTGGTCTGGACATCGAAGACCTGCCGCTGGTGGTCAACTTCGACCTGCCAATCGTGGCTGAAGACTACATTCACCGTATCGGTCGCACCGGCCGTGCCGGTCAGAAGGGCGAAGCCATTTCGCTGGTCTGTGCTGATGAAGTGAACATGCTGTCGGCGATCGAGATGTTGACCCGTCAGACTTTGCCGCGTCATGAAGAGCAGGATTTCGAGCCTGAGCATCGCGTGCCCGAGACCGATGCGTCGGGTCAGGTGATCAAAAAGCCGAAGAAGCCGAAAAAACCGAAAACCTCGGGCGGTGGCGGCAAGCGTAACCTGGGCAAGTGGGTGGATAGCGGCGAAGCGGCCCCAGCCGAACCGTCGGTCAAGCCTGTACGCAAAGTGCCGGTATTCAACACTGGCCCGCGCAAGCGCAAGCCTTAAGCCCGGTCGAGACTAAAAAACTTCAACTGTTGGAGCGAGCCTTCGCGAGCAGGCTCGCTCCTACAGGGACAGTCAACGTTTAGCCTTCAGCCAGCTCAAAACCCCCAGCCCGGCAGCCCGGCCACTGGCAAAACAGCCTGTGAGCAGGTAGCCACCGGTGGGGGCTTCCCAATCAAGCATCTCGCCCGCACAAAACACTCCCGGCAACGCTTTAAGCATCAGGTTTTCATCCACCGCCTCAAACTTCACCCCACCGGCGCTGCTGATGGCTTCGTCCAGCGGGCGGGCCTTGATCAGTTCCAGGGGCAACGCCTTGATGGCCTTGGCCAATAGCGCCGGGTCGTTGAAATGTTCCGCTGGCGCTAACTCGCGCAACAATGCGGCTTTCACGCCATCAATCCCCAACTGGCTGTGCAAGTGCTTGCTCATCGAGCGTGAGCCGCGAGGCTTGGCCAGGGCGGCCGCGACTTTATCCACAGGCTTGCCCGGCAACAGGTCGATCAGGATGGTCGCTTCGCCATGTTGGTTGATTGCCTCGCGAATCGGTGCCGACCAGGCGTAAATCAAACTGCCTTCAATCCCGCTGGCGGTAATGACGCATTCGCCCAAGCGCGGTGAGCTGTGCTCCAGGGCGATGGCGATGTTTTTCAGCGGGGCGCCAGCGAATTTGCTGCGCAGCACCTCACTCCAACCGGCTACATCAAACCCGCAATTGCTCGGCTGCAAGGGCGCCAGGTCGACGCCGCGCTCGGCCAGCAATGGCATCCAGGCGCCATCCGAGCCCAGACGCGCCCAACTGCCACCGCCCAGGGCCAGCAGCACCGCGTCGGGCTTGAGCTGCTTTTGGCCTTCGGGGCTGTCCACGAGCAACTGGCCATCGGCTTGCCAACCCAGCCAGCGGTGGCGGGTGTGGATAACTACACCCGACTCGCGCAGGCGCTTGAGCCAGGCGCGCAGCAGCGGCGCGGCTTTCATATCGGTGGGGAACACCCGGCCAGAGCTGCCGACAAAGGTTTCGATACCCAACTCATGAATCCACTGGCACAACGCATCGGCATCGAAGGCGCGCAGTAACGGTGCCATCTGCGGTGCGCGTTCGGCGTAGCGCGACAGGAAGGCGGGGTAGGCTTCGGAATGGGTGATATTCATGCCGCCGACCCCGGCCAGCAAAAACTTGCGGCCCACCGACGGCATGCCATCGTACAGATCGACCTTCACCCCAGCCTGACTCAACACTTCGGCGGCCATCAATCCGGCGGGGCCACCGCCAATAATGGCGACGTGACGGGAAGGGAGCGTGGAGGGTTCAGTCATGGCAGGGCTGCAAATCGGCGAAATAGGCCGGGCATTCTACCCCAAACCCTGTAGTCGCTGACGAGGTACGAGGCTGCGATGGACTGTGAAGCTGGACCATAATTCTGAAGCCCCCGGGGTCCTTCTCGCAGCCTCGTACCTCGTCAGCGACTACAGATATTGCGTTTGTACGAAAAACATACAGCCTTCTGAAGGCCATATGCTCTGTGGCCTGCAGGCGCTTTCACTCAGGTTATCCACAGGCAGTTCCACAGGCATTGTGGGTAAAAATCACACCTTAGTAACAACCCGATGACAGCCAGACCTTCTGTGCACTGTGATGCAATATCCCGTGGCGGCGCGCCAGGGCCTTGCGATCCTTGCTGTATCCGCCGCCAATCACCCCGACCACCGGTATGTCGCGACCCAGGCAGTGGCGCATCACGCTCTCGTCACGGGCGGCCACGCCAGCGTCGGTGAGCTTCAAATAACCCAGCGCATCGTCTTTGTGCACATCCACTCCGGCGTCGTACAACACCAGATCCGGCTGATACAACGGCAGCAGGTAATTGAGCGCCTCGTCCACCACTTGCAAATATTCGCCATCGCCCATACCCATAGGCAGGCCGATATCCCAGTCACTTTGTGCTTTGCGCGCCGGAAAGTTCTTTTCGCAGTGCAGGGAAACGGTAATGGCATCCGGTGTGTGTTCAAGAATTCGTGCAGTACCATCGCCCTGATGCACATCGCAGTCAAAAATAAGCACCCGGTTGACCCGGCCGCTTTCCAGCATATAGCGACTGATAATCGCCAGATCGTTGAAGATGCAAAAACCCGCCGGGTGATCGTAGTGCGCGTGATGGGTACCGCCCGCCAAATGACAGGCCAGGCCATGTTCCAGCGCCTTCTCGGCGGCCAGCAGCGAGCCGCCTACGGCCCGCACGGTGCGTCGTGCCAGCGCCTCGCTCCAGGGCAGGCCCAGCCGGCGCTGATCTTCGCGGGCCAGTTCGCCAGCCATATAGCGCTCGATATAGTCCGGGTCATGAGCCAGAGCGAGGATATCCACAGGGCACAGCTCGGGACGCAGTAACTGGGCATCCAGGGTCAGCCCGGATTCGACCAGGTGATCGCGCAACAGGCGGAACTTGTCCATCGGAAATCGGTGATCTGCCGGGAACTCTGGGCTGTAGTCATCGTGGTAAATCAGCGGTACAGGCATAGGGATTTTCGCGTCGTAACGAGCGCTGGATATTAACAGCGCTGTACACTGGCGACATACGCAAAGCCCGGAAACAAATCGGAGAGAACCGATGGAGCAGATCAAAGAGCTCGAAAGTGCCCGTTTGCACTTGCGCCCCTGGCGTGACACAGACTTGCCCGAGTTCGCTGCCATGTGCGCCGACCCCCAGGTGATGCGCTATTTTCCCGCGCCCCTGAGCCGGCTCGAAAGCGCTGCGCTGATTGGCCGGATTCGTGGTCATTTTGCCGAATATGGCTACGGGGTGTGGGCACTGGAGCGCAAGGACACCGGCGCCTTTATCGGCTTTACCGGGCTGATGAATGTGTCATTCGAGGCACCGTTTACCCCGGCGGTTGAAATTGCCTGGCGCCTGGCCCCCGAACATTGGGGCCTGGGTTACGCCAGTGAGGCTGCCTGGGCAGCGCTGCGCTGCGCCTTTGATCGTCTGGCGCTGGATCAGGTGGTGTCGTTTACCAGCCGACTGAACCTGCCTTCGCAGAAAGTCATGCAGGCCATTGGCATGCAACACGATGTGGACGGTGATTTCGAACACCCCTTGCTGCCCGAAGGCGACCCGCTCAGGCCCCATGTGCTGTACCGCATCACGCGGGCACAGTGGCTGGAAACCCTGCACGGCTAGGCGTGTGTTTAACGGCGCAAGCCGCAAATTTTGACCTGCGTAACGAAGATTACGACGGTAATGCTCTGTGTGAGGAGAATCTGAATGAGCCAAGTGTTGGATGATCTGGTCAATTTGCTGACCCTGGAACCGATCGAAGAGAACCTCTTTCGCGGCAGCAGTCAGGACTTGGGCTTTCGCCAGTTGTTCGGTGGTCAGGTGCTCGGCCAATCGCTGTCGGCCATGAGCCAGACGGTTGAAGACGCCCGCCATGTGCATTCCATGCACGGCTATTTCCTGCGCCCGGGCGATGCCAGTTTGCCTGTGGTGTATCAGGTCGACCGCGTGCGTGATGGCGGCAGCTTCAGCACGCGCCGGGTGACCGCAATCCAGAAGGGTCAGCCGATTTTTACCAGCAGCGCTTCGTTTCAGTACGATGAAGGCGGTTTTGAACATCAGACGACTATGCCTGACGTAGTAGGCCCTGAGAATCTGCCTTCGGAACTGGACATGATTCGCCAGCGCGCGGACCTGATTCCCGAGTCGATGCGGGAAAAACTGCTGTGCGCCAAGCCCATCGAGTTTCGTCCGGTGGTGGGTGAGGACCCGTTTAACCCCAAGGTCGCTGACCCGATCAAATATGTGTGGTTTCGTACCGATGGCAGCTTGCCCGACACCCCGGCGCTGCATAAATACCTGCTGGCCTATGCCTCGGACTTCGGCTTGCTGACCACCTCGTTGCTGCCCCACGGCAAAGGCGTATGGCAAAAGGACATGCAGGTTGCCAGCCTTGATCACGCACTGTGGTTCCATGCCGACCTGCGTGCCGATGACTGGTTGCTCTATGCCATGGACAGCCCGTGGGCAGGCAATTCGCGCGGGTTCTCCCGTGGCAGTGTCTACAACCGCGCAGGCCAGCTGGTTGCGTCAGTTACGCAGGAAGGCCTGATTCGCCATCGCAAGGACTGGGCATGACACTCAAAGACGTCCAACACTGGGTTTTTGACATGGACGGCACGCTGACCGTCGCCGTGCATGACTTTGCCCTGATCCGCCGTGAGCTGGAGATCCCGGCAGATGCCGATATCCTCACCCACCTCAATGGCTTGCCTGCCGAGGTGGCGGCGGCCAAGCACGCCTGGCTGCTGGAGCACGAACGTGAACTGGCGCAGGCCTCAATTGCCGCGCCGGGCGCGGTTGAGCTGGTGCGCGACTTGGCGGCCCGTGGTTGTCGCCTGGGCATTCTGACCCGTAATGCCCAGGAACTGGCGCATATCACCCTCAAGGCCATTGGCCTGGGCGAGTGCTTTGCGCCAGAGGATGTACTGGGCCGCGATAACGCTGCGCACAAACCCGACCCGGACGGCCTGCTGCAACTGGCGCGGGCATGGGATGTAGCAGCGGCGAACATGGTGATGGTGGGGGATTACTACTTTGACCTGGCGTGTGGTCGCGCGGCAGGCAGCAAAACCGTGCTGGTCAATGTCCCTGAAAACCCGTGGCCGGAACTGACCGACTGGCACGCCAAAGACTGCTACGAGCTGCGGCAGTTGCTCGGTTAACGGACGGCTCCCACAGGTTCTAGGTCGCGATGAGCACTGCCTACCTGCCAAACAGCGCCTTTTGCCCTTCAGGCGAAGTAAACATCTGATCGCCGTTGTGCCCGACCCCGGGCACTTCAACCAGCCGCTGGTTGAGCCCCTGCGGATGGCGCTGGGTCAGGTATTCGAAGTAGTTCTTGCCGCGCTCCAGCCTGAACGCTCCCTGTGCCTCGGCCTCACAACTTTTATCCAGCGCCGGGTGATTGGGGTCGGTGTCCTTGGCTCCTAATAGATAGGTGATATCACGCTCGATATAAGCCTGCTCCAACTGTCGGTGTTTTTTCCCTTGAGCGTAGGCAGGAAGCTCCTTAAGCCCGTACTTCCAGGTATTGAAGCCCGGGCAGTTCGCTGCATCAAAAGTCGGAATCGGCCGCTGGGCATTGAAGTAGGCATAAGACGAAGGGTTGGCGATTACATAGCGCACCTTGATCCCATCTGCCAGCAAGGCCTTGTCGGCTTGAGTGGTCAGGGCATAGCGCTGCACCACCTGGGCGCCCCCGGAGTGCCCGGCGACCACCACCTCGCGCAAGTTCGGGAAGCGTTTGCGGTCATCGAGCCGCTCAAGGATTTCATCCAGTGCCGCATAAGAACTCAGCGACGCCGGGCTCAGCGCCGGGGCACCGGCCATCCAGTCATTGGCATGCCAGCGCAACACGCTGTCAGGCAGCGCGTGGCGCGTGCCATCAGTGTCATTGAGAAACTGCGGCGCGACGATCAGGGTTGTGGATAACTGTCCGGCCTGCGTCGCGGCTTGCTCGGCGCTGTGCAAATAGGTCTGGGCATTGCGCAGGCGGCCATGAATCACAATCAATGCGCGCTGCACCTGTGGCAGTGGTTGTTGCCAGTCCTGACTGACCCCGACACTCAACTCGCCGGGGCCGATCTTCAAATGGTCAGGGCTGAGTTCTTTAACACCATGTTCGGCTGCCTGAACGGCCGAGCACGCCAGTAACAGGCCCAGCGCGGGCGCGAGTGAACGTATCGCCATTTACAACCTCGCTGCCGAGAAGGTGTCGCACTGATTGATATTGCCCTGTGCAAAGCCGGTCTTGAACCACTTCACACGTTGTGCCGATGTACCGTGGGTAAAGGAGTCCGGCATCACACGGCCTTGGCTTTGTTGCTGCAAACGATCATCGCCAATGGCATTGGCGGCGTTCAAGGCCGATTCTATATCGCCCGCTTCCAGCCAATTGTGACGTTTTTGCGCCAGGTTGGCCCAGACCCCGGCCAGGCAGTCGGCCTGCAACTCCTGACGCACCAGCAAGCCGCCATCGCCTTCCATGCGTTTGCCCTGTTGACGGGCCATCTGCATTTTCGACGACACACCCAGCAAGGTCTGCACATGATGGCCAACCTCGTGGGCGATTACATAGGCCTGGGCAAAATCGCCAGCAGCCTTGAAGCGCTGAGCCATTTCCTGGAAGAAACTCATATCCAGATAGACCTTCTGGTCGGCCGGGCAATAAAACGGTCCGCTGGCAGCTGTTGCAAAGCCGCAGGCCGAATTGATCTGGCCGCGAAACAGCACCAGGGTCGGGTCTTTATAGCTACGCCCGGCTTGCTGAAACACTTGGCGCCAGGTGTCTTCGGTGTCGCCCAGTATCGCCCGCACAAAATCGGCCTGCTCGTCATTGGCCGCCGGTGCGCGACCAGCGGGCTGGGTGACTTGAGGGGAGGATTGATCGGTGAGCTGGCCGCTTAACTGTCCGAGGATCTGCATGGGGTCCTGCCCGGTTAACAAGCCGAAGCCGACAATCAGCACTACAGCCATCAGGCTCAGACCCTTGCCGCCGCCAATCCGCATTCCGCCGCCACCGCCGGTGCTTTGATCGCGGACGTCTTCGACGTTATCGCTACGTCGGCCTTTTTTCCAAAGCATGGGGGAATCCTCTGATAAGTCATGGTCACAAGTGTTGTTGCTGAGTCGAGGCTACGCCAGACCGGCTGTCAGACGCTTCTTGGTAGGGGGGAGGGAGTATGGCACTGGGGGTTAGGGTTTGCTGTTTAGGGCTACACAACGTATCGGCTTTTTGTGGGCTGGGGCTGACTGACGGCGCAATAGGCGGTACGTAGTCTGTGCACCTCAACGTCTCATGTTTTATCGAGGTCGCAGTGAGCACAAACTCTTCAAATGCAGCAGAGCAGCCTCTCGTCACCGGGTTTGACCCTGTGGTGCAATTGATCAAGAAAGCCCAACAAAATGCAGCTCTTGCTGTGAACACGCAGTTGATCGGACTCTACTGGCAAGTGGGTGCTTATATCAGCCAAAAGATGGAGCGGGCTGAATGGGGAGATTCTGTAGTCGAGCAGTTGGCCAATCACATTGCCAACACCCAACCGGGTCTACGGGGGTTCACTCGTCGAAATTTGTTCCGTATGCGCCAGTTTTATGAAACGTATAAAGAGGATGAAAACTTTGTGTCAGCGCTGCTGACACAAATGCCGTGGACTCACCATCTGATGCTCTTGAGCCAATGTAAATCACTGGCAGAACGAGAGTTTTACATGCGTAATGCGATTGCTCAAAAGTGGTCGAGTCGCGAGTTGAATCGTCAATTGGAGAGCGCGTTGTTTGAGCGGATGGTAATTCGTCCGGCCAGACTTTCACCCGCATTGCAGGAACGTGTTGCGGGCGTGGCGGACGTATTCAAAGACGCTTATTACATTGAGTTCTTGCAGCTCTCCAAAGGTCACAGTGAGTCGGGGCTGCATCAAGGATTGCTCGGGCGGTTAAAGGAGTTTCTGACCGAGCTGGGCCATGATTTTTGCTTCGTTGGCTCAGAGTTTCCATTGCAGGTAGGCGCCAGGGATTTTTCTATAGACCTGCTTCTGTTTCATCGTGGCTTGAACTGTCTGGTAGCGATTGAGTTAAAAGTGGGTCGCTTCGAACCCGAACACCTGGGCAAGCTCAACTTCTACCTCGAAGCCCTGGATCAGGGCCACCGCAAGGCTCACGAAAACCCGGCAATCGGTGTTTTACTGTGTGCCAGCAAAGACGATGAAGTGGTTGAATACGCGCTTAACCGCTCGCTGTCTCCCGCTTTGATCGCTGAGTATCAGACCAGGCTGCCGGACAAGAAGTTATTGCAAGCCAAGCTGCACGAGTTTTATCTGCAGAACGTTCCCGTTGATGATGCGTGACCCCGCCCCGGAGTTGTTAACCCTGTGAATATCGATACCCGTATCAAGTACCGACATCTCGTGTGCTTTCTGGAGATGGCGCGCCAGGGCAGTCTGGCGCGGGCGGCGGATGTGCTGGCGGTAAGCCAGCCGGCGATGTCAAAAACCCTCAAGGAGCTTGAGGAGTTATTGACCGTCAGCCTGTTTGTGCGCAGTAAAAGCGGGGTCACCCTGACTGAGGCCGGGGTTGCCTTTCTGCGTTATGCGACACCTTCGGTGCAGGCCTTGCGTGAAGGCGTGAACGCCCTGCGGGGTGGCGAATACGTGGGCGGCACGGTGCGTCTGGGGGTGTTGTCGACGGTAGAAAGCCTGCTGATACCCGAGTTGGTGCAGCGCCTGCACGCCAGGCATTCGTCGCTGGTGGTGAGCGTGGTGACCGGGCCCAGCGCCTATCTGTTATCGCAGTTGCGGGTAGGCGATGTCGATTTGGTAGTGGGGCGCATGACCGATAGCCCGGAAATTCAGGGTATGAATTTTGAGCATCTCTACAGCGAATCCATGACCCTGGTGGTGCGCGCAGATCACCCCCTGATCCGGGGACCGCTGGACCGTAGTCAACTGGAAAACTACCCGCTGGTTTTGCCATTGGCCAACACCACCATTCGCACCTTTGCCGACAGCCTGTTTGTGCAGTGCGGCATCAGCCAGTCCCGCCAGCGCCTGGAAACCCTGTCGATCACCCTCAGCCGGCGTTATGTGCTGCGCAACGATGCGGTGTGGATCGCCCCGCTGGATGCCGTGCGCCTGGACCTGGCCAGTGGCGAGCTGCAAGAGATCGACCTGGGCCAGCGTGAGCCGGGCGGTTCGATCGGTATTTGCAGCAACGCCCATGTGCCAATGTCGGTGGCAGCGCAAGGGTGTGTCGAGGTTTTGCGTGAATTGGGCCAAGCTTACGGCGAAGGAATTTATCCATAACCATTTGGTTATGGATAGGCCTGGCCTTTTCAATAGTCGTTGCGCCCCTGTTGGTTAAAACTGGCTCCCAGCCTTTATAAAAACAACAGGAGATCGACATGTCTGATGCAGACAGCCGGCGCTTTATCATCCGTGACCGCAACTGGCACCCGAAAGCCTTGACCCCTGACTACAAGACTTCCATTGCCCGTTCCCCGCGCCAGGCGCTGGTGAGCATTCCACAATCGGTCAGCGAAACCAGCGGGCCTGACTTTTCCCATCTGAAATTTGGCAAATTCGACAACGACCTGCTGCTGAATTTCAACAATGGCGGTTTGCCGATAGGCGAGCGAATCATCCTGGCAGGTCGCGTGCGCGATCAATACGGCAAGCCAATTCCACATACCTTGGTGGAAATCTGGCAGGCCAACGCAGGCGGCCGCTATCGTCACAAGAACGACCGCTACCTGGCGCCGCTGGACCCAAACTTCGGCGGCGTGGGCCGCACCCTGACCGACAGTGAAGGTTATTACAGCTTTCGCACTGTCAAGCCAGGGCCCTACCCTTGGCGTAACGGGCCTAATGACTGGCGTCCGGCGCATATCCACGTCTCCATCAGTGGCCCCTCGATTGCCACGCGCCTGATTACCCAGCTGTACTTCGAAGGTGATCCGATGATCCCCATGTGCCCGATCGTCAAATCGATTACCAACGCCGATGCCGTGCAAAGCCTGATTGCCCGGTTGGACATGGGCGCGGCCAATCCGATGGATTGTCTGGCCTATCGTTTTGACATTGTGCTGCGCGGTCAGCGCCAGACTCACTTCGAAAACTGCTGAGGAGCCTCGTCATGCCTATCGAACTGCTACCCGAAACCCCATCGCAAACGGCTGGCCCCTACGTGCATATCGGCCTGGCGCTGGCTGCGGCCGGCAACCCGTCGCGTCCTGAGGAAATCTGGAGTGAAATGGCCAGGCCCGATGCCGAGGGCGAGCATATTGTGCTGTTTGGCAACGTTTATGACGGTAATGGCCACCTGGTGCGCGACTCTTTTCTGGAGCTTTGGCAAGCCGACCATAAAGGGGTCTATGACGAAAATTTCGACTCGGAAAAAGCTTTCAACAGCTTTGGCCGCACCGCCACCACCTTCGATGCAGGTGAGTGGACACTCAATACCATCAAGCCGGGCGTGGTGAACAACGCAGCTAGCGTGCCGATGGCGCCGCATATCAACGTGTCGCTGTTTGCCCGCGGTATCAACATCCATTTGCAAACGCGGCTGTACTTCAGCGATGAGCCAGAAGCCAATGCCAAGTGCCCGGTGCTCAACCTGATCGAGCAGCCGCAGCGGCGCGAAACCCTGATCGCCCAGCGTTGCGAAGTCGATGGTAAAACGGCCTACCGGTTTGATATCCGCATTCAGGGCGAAGGGGAGACGGTGTTCTTCGACTTTTAAGCGCCTGAGACACCAGCGCAAACCTTGTAGCCGCTGAGGAGCGCAGCGAGGCTGCGATCGAGCGCGAAGCGGTCGTAAACTCAGAGAACGCGGTTTTTCAGGTAATAACGCGTTCACCGATATACGACCGCTTCGCGCTCGATCGCAGCCTTCGTACCTCGGCAGCGACTACGTGACTTGTGTGCGGCCGCGCCGCTGTTGCCACGCCGCCGCCAACCCGCTGGCGCAGATGATCGCAATACCGACCCGGCTGGCCAGATCCGGTGTGTGGTCAAAAAGCAACCAGCCCAATATCCCCGAAAACACGATCTGGCAATAGCTGAATGGCGCCAGCAATGCCGGTGCTGCCACTCGAAACGACTGGGTCAGCAGCAGGTGTGCCGTCATGCCCAGGGTGCCCAATGCCAGCATCTGCAGGCCGTGGGTCAAGGTTGGCGTTTGCCAGAAAAACGGCACCAGCGCGCTCATCACCAATACGTTGAACAACCCGGCAAAAAAATTGCTGGTGGTGGGGCTGTCGTACGCGCTGAGTTTGCGCGTGAGGATTTGATAGCAGCTAAAACACAACGCCGCCGCCATCGGCAATAGCACCGCAGGCGTAAACAGTTCGCCCCCGGGGTGGATAATGATCACCACCCCGATAAACCCGCATACCACGGCCAGCCATTGCCCGCGCGTTACCGTCTCGCCCAGCAACGGCCCGGACAATGCTGCCACCAGCAGCGGTGCCAGGAAGTTGACCGCGGTATTTTCAGCCAGCGGGATAAACAGCAAACCGTAGGTGAAAAACAGCCCCGAGCCCAGCAGGCAGATAGCCCGCAACACCTGAAGTAAAGGCCGCTTGCTGCGCAGTACACGCAAACCCGACTGTGGCAGAAAAATCCCCGCCATCAGTACGGTATGCACCAGGTAACGTGCCCACACCACCATCACCACCGGGTAAAAACCACTGAGGTACTTGGACAGCGCATCGTGGCTGGAGAACAGCGCTGTGGCCGTCACAATCAGCAAGATGCCCTTCAAGGGGTGGTTCACCCCCGAAAGGGGTGTGGGTAATGTCATCGAATACCTCGTTGTTCTATGCGCTAAACCTGCGGGATTTTTCGCGGTGCCATGAAGTACATCCACACTAACGCAATGAAGTACATCGCTGGAATCATGGTGAACAGCAAGGTGTAGTTATTGTTGGTGACCGTCAGCACATAACCTACAAACTGGGTCATAAACATCCCGCCGATTGCGGCGCACATGCCGCCAAAGCCGAACACGGTGCCCATCATGTGCTTGGGTGTGTAATCCATCACCATGCTCCACACGTTGGCCGTCCAGGCCTGGTGCGCACCCAGGGCCAGGGCAATGGCGCCCACGGCGACCCACAGTTCGCTGGAGCCTGCGGCCATCACCACGCCGATGATGCTGATGGCACACAACAGCATCGACACCAGGCGCGCCTTGACTGCCGCCATGCCGCGCTTGATCAGTACCGAAGACAGGATCCCGCCGCCCACACTGCCAAAGTCGGCAGTGATGTAGATGATGATCAACGGAATGCCCATTTGCGTCACGCTGATGCCCAGGTTGTATTGCTGATTCAGGAACGGTGGTAGCCAGTACAGGTAGAACCAGAACACCGGAGCCGTCATGGCGTAGGACAAGGCGAAGGCCCAGGTGCCGCGCATCTTGAGGATGGTGCCGAACGAGACGGTGGTTTGCTCAGGCTCTTTCTCTTGCTGGATATAGTCCAGCTCCGCCTTGCTAACGGTAGGGTGCTCTTCCGGGTTGTAGTACTTCAAACCCCAGAAGATCAGCCAGATACCGCCCAGTGCCGCCATGCACAAAAAGGCCGCCTGCCAGCCCCACACATGCAGCACCAGCGGCAACATCATCGGCGTGAACATGGCGCCCACGTTGGTGCCGGCGTTGAAGATGCCGCTGGCCACGGCCCGCTCGCTGGCCGGGAACCACAGGCGTGTGGTTTTTACGCAGGCCGGGTAATTGGCAGCTTCGGTGATGCCGAGGATAAAGCGGCAGATCATAAAGCCCACCGCCGAAGTGGCCAGGCCATGGGCGCCGGTGGCCAGACTCCACAGCAACACGGCGCAGAAAAACACGCGCTTGACCCCGACCCGGTCGATCAGGCGGCCTTGCAGCACGAAGCCAATGGCATAGCCCACCTGAAACCAGAAGTTGATGTTGGCGTAATCCATCGCCGTCCAGCTCATCTCCTTGGCCAGGATCGGCTGCATCACGCCCAGGGCCGCGCGGTCGATAAAGTTGAGGGTGGTGGCGAAGAACACCAGTGCGAGCATGCCCCAACGGGTTTTGCCAGTCGCCAGGGTGCCGCGAATCTTGTCACCGATTCCTGCGCCTGGAGCGTGGGCAGAAGTGGTGCGTGCAGTCGGAGAAGGGACCATGGATGTTTACCCGTTTCTTGGAATTTTTATGTGGTGTTGCACAACAAGTGACGCAAGGAGTACGGGCTTGATGGTGGCGAGTGGACAAAAAGTCGTCAATTCAAGATAGGCCATATTGTTCGATAATCGCACGCAAAACTAACCGGTTGGTACAGATTGGTTGCTCAATAATAGGGCGCCCTTAATAATCAAGCCATTAAGAAATGCCGTCGCCTGCAGGCTGCGCCAATCCTGGGAGTTATAAATGAAGCGTTCGATCGCCACGGTTTCCTTGAGCGGCACCCTGCCGGAGAAGCTCGACGCCATTGCGGCGGCAGGTTTTGACGGGGTCGAAATCTTTGAAAACGACCTGCTGTATTACGACGGCAGCCCCCGTGAAGTCCGTCAGATATGCACCGACCTGGGGTTGGAAATCAGCCTGTTCCAGCCGTTTCGTGACTTTGAAGGTTGCCGTCGTGACCGCCTTGCCCGCAACCTGGACCGCGCCGAACGCAAGTTCGACCTGATGCAGGAACTGGGCACCGATCTGGTGCTGGTGTGCAGCAATGCCGCGTCTGACTCCACAGGTGACCGGCAGATTCTGCTCGATGACCTGAGCCTGCTTGCTGAGCGTGCCGGGGCGCGTAACCTGCGTATTGGTTACGAAGCGCTGGCATGGGGCCGTCACGTAAACACCTGGCAACAGGTCTGGGACCTGGTGCGCGAGATCGATCACCCGAATCTGGGCGTATTGCTCGACAGCTTCCACACCCTTTCGCTCAAGGGGGACCCGAGTGCCATTGCGCAGATTCCGGGGGACAAGATCTTCTTTGTACAGATGGCCGATGCACCGATTCTGGCCATGGATGTGCTGGAGTGGAGTCGACATTTTCGTTGTTTCCCGGGGCAGGGCGAATTTGATCTGCCAGGGTTTTTGGCACCGATCGTACAAAGTGGCTACACCGGGCCCCTGTCGCTGGAGATCTTCAACGACGGTTTTCGCGCCGCTCCGCCCCGCGCCAATGCGGCCGATGGCTTGCGTTCGTTGCTGTATCTGGAAGAGAAAACCCGCGAGCGGCTTGCCCTGCAAAATGCCCCGGTCGCGACCCTGGAACCGTTGTTCGCGCCGCCTGCCGCCAGCCCGTACGACGGCATCGAGTTTCTCGAATTTGCCGTGGATGAAAGCCAGGGCGCGCAACTGACTCACTGGCTCGAGCGCCTGGGTTTCAGCAAGGCGGGGCAGCACCGCTCAAAAAATGTGAGTTTGCTGCGCCAAGGTGATATCAACCTGATTCTTAACGCCGAACCCTATTCTTTTGCCCATAACTTTTTTGAGGCCCACGGTCCGTCGTTATGTGCCACCGCGATTCGGGTGCAGGACAGCGCCAGCGCACTGGCCCGTGCCGTAGCCTACAAGGGCCAGCCCTATCGCGGGCTGGTCGGCCCCAACGAGCTGGAACTGGCGGCAGTACGTGCGCCTGATGGCAGCCTGATTTATCTGGTGGACAAAGACGCAACCGGCAAGCCGTTGTATGAGTCTGACTTCAACCTCACGTCAGCCCCTTTACCCCAGGGCGGCCTTAAACGCATCGATCATATGGCGATGGCATTACCCGCCGACAGCCTCGACAGCTGGGTACTGTTCTATAAAAGCCTGCTGGATTTCGAAGCCGATGACGAAGTGGTGCTCCCCGACCCCTATGGCCTGGTAAAGAGCCGCGCGCTGCGTAGCCGTTGCAGCTCGATTCGCTTGCCACTGAATATTTCCGAAAACAGAAACACCGCCATCTCACATGCCTTGTCGAGTTATCGCGGCTCGGGCGTGCATCACATTGCCTTCGAGTGCGATGACCTCTTTGCCGAAGTCAGCCGCGCCAAGGCCGCGGGCGTGCCGCTGCTGGATATCCCGCTTAACTACTATGACGATCTGGCCGCACGCTTCGATTTCGATGATGAATTTCTGAGCAAGCTGGCCTATTTCAATGTGCTGTATGACCGTGATGCCCAGGGCGGCGAGCTGTTTCATGTGTACACCGAAGCGTTTGAAGGGCGATTCTTCTTCGAACTGCTGCAACGCAAAAATGGCTATGCCGGCTATGGCGCGGCCAACGTAGCCGTACGTCTGGCAGCCATGGCCAAGTCGCGCAGTGGTGCGGCGCGTCAGGCAAAGCTGTAAGGCGACTTCCTTCACAGAGCAGGGCAGCCCATAATCCCGGGCAACCCAAAATGGCCGTGAGCCTTTATGACCAAGACCCAAGAAGTCGACACCGGCGCCACGGTACCGGTAGTCGAACCGCGCAAGAGCCGTAAGAACAACCCAGAGAAAACCCGCGAAAACATCCTGCAAGAAGCCATTGTCGAGTTCGTCGAGCAAGGGTTGTCGGGTGCGCGGGTGGACGCTATAGCAGAGCGCACCAAGACCTCGAAGCGCATGATCTATTACTACTTCACCAGCAAGGAGCAGCTCTACGTCGAGGTGCTGGAGAAACTTTACGGCGAGATTCGCAGCATCGAAAGCTGCTTGAATCTGGACCAGCTTGAACCGGTGGAGGCTATTCAGCGGCTGGTGGAGTTCACCTTCGATCACCACGACATGAACGCGGATTTTGTGCGTATTGTCAGCATCGAAAATATCCACAAGGGTGAATACATCAAGCGTTCGGAAGGCATCAAGGCCATGAACGATACGATTGTGCAGGCACTTGAAAATATCCTGCAGCGCGGCGTCGAACAACAGGTGTTCCGTGCCGGGCTCAACCCGCTGGATGTGCATTTGCTGGTCAGCTCATTCTGTTTTTACCGCGTATCGAATCGCTACACCCTGGGTGAAATTTTCCAGGTCGACTTCTCCGATCTGCAGGTCAAGCAGCGTCAGCGCGACATGATGTGTGATGCCGTGTTGCGCTATTTGCAGGCCTGAGCAGGCGACACACTTTGTACTAATGAAACACAATACCAATTGAAAATCATTCTCGACAAAAAGTAAGATAGCGGCCCCTTTCCTTCATGCTCAGGGAGTCGGTTTGTTGGATATGGATCTCAAGGGCTTGTTCCTCAAGCATGCCAGTACCCTGCGTGGGTATCTGGCACGCAAGGTGCGAGACCCACAGCTGGCCGCGGACCTGGTGCAGGAAAGTTTTCTGCGCATGGCCGAGCGTGGCCGCAAAGAGCAAATCGACAACACCCCCGGTTATCTGTACCGCATTGCCGGCAACTTGCTGGTCGATCACATTCGCCAGGAAACCCGGCGCAAGACCGATACGGTCCCCCATGAAGCGCTGGCCGAAATCGAAGACGAAATGGCAGGGCTGGAGGCCCAGGCGATGGCTGAACAACAGCGCATGGCTCTAAAGCAGGCATTGTCCGAATTGCCCGAACGCACACAGGAAATCTTCCGTCTCAACCGCATCGAGGGCATGACCCACGCCCAGGTTGCCCGCCATCTTGAAATTTCCGACAGCTCAGTACAGAAGCATCTGTCGAAAGCCTTGGCTTACGTCATGCAGCGCCTACAAGAGCCCTAGAAATAACTTTCAAATATGTAGATGAACGGCTTACTGAGTTTTAGCCGGCGAGACGTCACTGCTTATATATAACGAGAAATAGAGATTCACACCTGATGAGCCAAGGCCCCGAACAGCAGAGCATTACTGAAGCGGCCGCCGAGTGGGCGGTGCGTCTGCACGCGGGTGCATTGAGCGAGGAGGCGCAGGCGCAGCTGGAGCAGTGGCTCGCGGCCGATAAGCGCCATCCAGAGGCCTTGCGCTTTGCCGAGCAGACCTGGGCAGCGCTGGGAGATTTGGCACTTGAGCCGCGACCTGTAGCCCATCGCCAGCGACCAGCAGAAGCCCAACCCGCGCCAGTGACCCGCCGTCGGCGGCCGTTGCGCTGGGCCGGGCGTGCGGCAGTGCTGTCGCTGGTGCTGGCTGTCGGCTGGTTTAGCGGCCCGACGTTGCTGATACAGATGCAGGCCGACTACCGCACAGGTGCGGGAGAAATCCGCACGGTTCAGCTCGATGACGGCAGTTCGGTGCAGTTGGATGCTTCCAGTGCCATCAGCATCGACTACGACACTGGCGAGAGGCGCATCAGCCTGCTGGCGGGTTCGGCGGTGTTTGATGTCGCCCCGATGAGTGAAGCCGAAACCCGACCTTTTGTGGTGCAAAGTGCGGGCGGGCGCACCCGGGCGCTGGGCACGCAGTTTGTGGTGGGCCGCGAAAGCCGCGACCGGGCTTGGGTCGGCGTGCTGCAACACAGTGTCGAGGTCAGCCTGCAGGCGCCCCCGGCCAAAGGCGCGGCGCAGCAAACCCTGGAGGAGGGCCAGAGCGCCCGCTACAGCGCAGCGCAGGGTGTAGAAAAACTCCCCGGTTTTGATTTGAACGCGGCCACCAGCTGGCGCCGTGGCGTGCTGGTATTTGACCGTCAGCCATTGGGTCATGTGATCGAACAGCTCAACCGCTATCGCCCCGGCCAGATCATCTTGGCCAACCCGGCCCTGGCCAGTCGACAGGTCAGCGGCGTATTCCGCCTCGAAATGCTCGACAGCGCCCTGCACACCCTAACCCAGGAGTTGCAGGTGCAGCGCGTCGAACTGGCGGGCGTGAGCCTGGTGTATTGAGCCACCACCCATCCTGTGGGAGCTGGTTTGCCTGCGATGCAGGCGGCGCGGTGTGTCAGGCAGACTGCAGTGTTGCTATCGTGAGCAAGCCCGCTCCCACAAGGCCCTCCAGCGCTTTTGCAAATTAATCGCAAAAACCTTTACTGACTTTTCCCCCATGTTACGTCTTGCTATTGAGATTCATTCGCAAAGCAGCTCGTAAGCCTGGGGAAAATAAAAATGATGGGTATTCAGCGCAAAGGGGTGCAGTCCGCAAGCCGGTTAGCCTTTGCTGTTCATGTCGGGATTGTCGCCCTGTTGGCGGCGCAAATGCCGGTGCAGGCCGCAGACAAGGTCAGCAACGCCGTTCAACAAGAATTTATCGCCTTCCATATTCCGGCCCAGCCGCTGGACAAGGCCGTGCTGATCTTCGCCGAACAGGCTGGCCTGCAAGTGCTGTTTGACAGCCAGATGCTGCGCGGCCTGAACTCCGTAGCGTTGAACGGTGACCTTGGCGTGCAGGAAGGTCTGGCGCGCTTGCTGGGCAACAATCCGGTGGAGTACCGCTTTACTGGCGAACGGCAGATCACCCTGACCCGCGTTAGCGGCGAACACAACGGCGCCCTGGCCCTGGGCACTACCTCGGTGACGGCCAGTGAGGGTAATACTGCGGATTGGGTGTACCAGACGCCTGAAGGGGTGTCCGTGATTACCAGCGAGCAAATCAACAAGCGCGCCCCGCGTCACACAGCCGACATGCTGGAGGAAACCCCCGGTGTCTACACCGCAGTAGACCAACGCGACCCAGGCTTGTCGGTCAATATCCGGGGTCTTCAGGACTATGGCCGGGTCAACATGAACGTTGATGGCATGCGCCAGGACTTCAGCGTCAATGGTCACCAGCATCGCAACGGCGTGATGCTGATCGATCCGCAGATGATCTCAAGTATTGAAATCGATAAAGGCACTCAGTCGGGCATGGGCGGTGCTGCAGTACTCGGGGGGATCGCCACCTTTAAAACCATCGAAGCCAGTGATTTTTTGAAAGATGGCAAAGAGTTCGGCGGACGTATCCGGGCAGGTAGCGGTATCGGTGAATTGGGCAACGGTACTTATTTCAACGGTGGTGGAGTATTCGCCATCGGAAACGACATTGGCGATGCCTTGTTTGCCTACAGTGAACGACACTTCGGCAACTACCGTAGCGGCCGGCAAAACGCTGACAACCTGGGGGATGAAATCCGCGTCAAAAAAACTCGCCGCGAAGCCTGGAACAACTGGCTGAACAATGAGGTGGGGGATGCAGGCAGCGTGACGCGCTCGCAGATGGTCAAGTTCGGCCTCAACTTGCCCAATGATCAGCGTGTACAACTGAGCTATCTGAATACCGACAGCGACAGCAATGATTCATGGACCTACGCGATCAACAACGAGACGGACTATGACTACGTCCGCCACAGCAAGAACAATCTGGGCACCGCCAACTTCGGGCTGGACTACAGCTTTAATCCCGACAACGAACTGATCGATTTCAAGGCCAAGCTGTATTACGTCACCACGGAACTGGTGCGTTCCAACGCCGGGCACCAGACGAGCGAAGTAAGGAACAACTACGACCCGTACAAGGACTACTTCCGTACCGATACCTGGGGGCTGCAAGGCGAGAACACCTCACGCTTCAACTTCGATTCCTACGGTCTTTTAACCTGGAATTATGGCTTGGAGATGTACCAGGACAACTTCAAGCCCAAGACCGATAAAGTTGCTGCCCTGAGCGAGACAATCACGCCCTATGTTGAAGGCGCAAATCCGACAGGCAAACGCACCATGGCCAGCCTGTTCAGTAATCTGGAGTACAACTACAACGACTGGCTGACCCTCAATGGTGGCTTGCGCTATGACCGTTATCGTCTTGAGGGCAAGACCGGAATGACGATCTATCGTAGAGAAATAATTCGCCATGAAAATGGTGTGCCGGTGGTTAATCTGAATCCGGCTAAGCGTGTCGAGGATACCTACGACCTGGACGAAGAGAGCGGCCAGTTTTCACCGACCTTCGGTCTTGCGATCAAGCCAGGTGTGGACTGGCTTCAGTTGTATGCACGTTGGGGCAAGGGATGGCGCCCACCGGCGGTGACCGAAGTATTGATGACAGGGCGACCGCATGGCGGTAATGCTCCAGAGCGGGTATTCCCCAACCCCTACCTGAAGGCCGAAGAGTCCAGAGACTGGGAAGTGGGCTTCAATATCTTCAAAGAGTCGTTATTTTTTAATAATGATCGGCTGGGCGTGAAAGTATCTTACTTTGATAATCGCATCAAAAATTTCACATTTATGCAATACGGTATTGGCTTGCCGGAGTCTGCAATTGGTAATTTTGGTGATCTGGCATACGTTAATAACTTGAATGATACGCGCTTCAGGGGGCTTGAATATCAGCTCAATTACGATATTGGGCGCATGTATACCAACTTGAGTTATACCCATATGATTGGCACCAACGATTTTTGCGCCAATGACTACTACCTGGGTGGCGCAAAAAAAAGCGGAAAAACGCTTGTTAATTACTTGGAGCGTTATGTAAGGCCTGATGGGAAGATGGGCTTTAGACCGGTGCGAGAGTCTGAATATCTGGATGATGATAAAAGAAATAATAATGTCGCCTGTGGCGGCATTATGGGCAGCGCTGCGCATATGCCCGCCGACCGGGGCTCCTTGACAGTTGGTGCGCGCTTCCTGGAGCGACGGTTGGATACGGGTATTCGCTTGCGCTACAGTCGCGGCAACGGTGCCGATATGAATGCCCATAACTATTACAGTATCGAGCAAGCCACTTGGCCCAAATACAGTGTGTATGACCTGTATGCCAGTTATTGGCCCACTAACGATATCAATCTCACCTTGGTGCTGGAGAATGCCACCGATGAGGCGTACTTCGTGGCCATGGGGGATGGGCGGTCTCAAGGAACAAGTGCAACAGTCAGTTAATTTTTCTGAGCATGCTAATCACGAAACTGGGCATTCCCGCCT
>NZ_NQKQ01000036.1 GCF_002269505.1 Pseudomonas fragi
GCGTCTCAAGCCTGTAAATGTGTAAACGATGTACCCGGTCAGATGTGTAAAGGATCTACCGGTCTCTACAGTGAGGGGCTCTTGATCTCACCAGCCGCCCAATAAAAAGCCCCGCCTGATCACTCAGGCGGGGCTTTTTATTGGCTTACTTCATGGTCGAACGGGGTGCTACCGGCTGGTTGTCGTTGGAGATGGTGACTTCAACACGACGGTTCTGGGCGCGGCCAGAGTCGGTGCTGTTGCTGGCCACCGGGTATTCCTTGCCATAGCCCTGGGCCACGATACGGGTCGGATCTACGCCTTTGCGCACCAGTGCATTACGCACCGACTCGGCACGGCGCTCGGACAGGGTCTGGTTGAAAGCTGCCGAACCAACGCTGTCGGTGTAACCCTCGACAATCACCTTGCGGTCCGGGTTCTGCAACAGGTACTCGGCCAGGGTGTTGATATTGCGCATGCCATTGGGTTGCAGCTCGGACTTGCCGAATTGGAACAGCACATCACCAAAGGTCACCAGCGTGCCGCGCTCGGTTTGCTTGGCGTTCATGCCCTTGAGTTGCTGGATCTGCGCATCACGGGCATCGAGCAGGGCCTGGTTACGCGCAGCACCGGCGTTTTTCAGGTTGTTTTCAGCAGTACGCAGCGCGATGGTTTGCTTGGCCACTTCCACACGCTGGTTGGTCAGGTAAGCCAACTGGTCAACCTTGGAATCGTCTTCCTTGTTCAGGTAAGCCTTCTCAGCCTTGTCCAGCCATTCGCTGGCGTCCTTGGTTTCCAGCGCTGCAACCTTGGTCGCTTCAGGGTTGGTTTGCAGGGCCGAGAAGTTGGTCTTGGCGTTTTCCAGATTGACGTTCGGCTGGTGCGAGCACGCCGCCAGGCCAACGCTCAGAGCCAACAGGGCAGGGATCATTACTGTATTGCGCATGATATGTAGTCCTTTCTATCGATTAGGAATGCTGTGTCGCCAGATGCAGTCAAAAAAGGGCAGCGTTTATTGAACGCTGCGCATGCCTTCCTGACGCAGTTGCTGAACGGCATTCTGAGCATCCTGAACAGCCTTCTCGGCCTTCGCCGCCTGGGCTTTGCGCTCTGCTAAGCGAGCGTCCCACTCCGCTTGTTCGGATAGACGACGGGCCTCGTCGTATTTTTTGTCATGCATGGCCAACTCGGCTTGCTTGAGTTTGTCCTGGGCCGATTTCATTTCCACCGGTGCATATTCAGTGGCGCCAGCGCTCACGGCGTTATTCACCGCCGATTGAGTCACGGCATATTGCTCTGATGGTGGATTGCCAGCGCAACCGGCCAGAACGAAGCTGGTGCCGATTGCCAGCGCAGCCAGTTTTAGCCCGCGCAGGCGAGGTGAGGTGGTTTTGACAGTGCGGGTCATCATGGTCTTCAACTCCATTGGGAAGCTCCTTAAAAACAGCAAATTCCATCACGACTGGCGAAGTCACCCGGAGTGTTGGAACACGAGTTCCAGCGGTGATGGTTACTGGCTGTGACCGAAGCGATTTTTGAATAGTTCAAAAAAAGATGGCATTTGGCCTAAAAGTTTTTTTGACCGATTGGTCAGCACATTTTTTAAAATCTGCGCCCCCCATGGCTTGCCACAGGCAGCGTTTGCAACGCACTCTTGGGGCACGAGCTGTCCCCGGATCCTGCTGGAGAAATTGCTGATGACCGATATTGATGCACGCTTGCGCGATGATGTTCACCTGCTGGGTGAGCTGTTGGGTAATACGATTCGTGACCAATACGGCGACGCTTTTCTCGCCAAGATCGAGCGCATACGCCAAGGGGCCAAGGCCGACCGGCGCGGCACCACGGGCGAGGAGTTGAGTGCGATTCTGGATGCTGTGAGCGACGATGAAGTGCTGCCGGTGGCGCGGGCGTTCAACCAGTTTTTGAACCTGGCCAACATTGCCGAACAGTACGAATTGATCCATCGGCGCGAAGAAGGCCAACCTCAACCCTTCGAAGCGCTGGTCTTGCCGCAACTGCTGGAACGTCTGCTGGCCGAAGGGCATGACCCGGAGTCGCTGGCGCGTCAGGTCAGCCGCCTTGAAATCGAACTGGTGCTCACCGCGCACCCTACTGAGGTGACCCGCCGTACGCTGATTCAAAAGTACGATGCAATCGCCGAACAACTGGCAGCCCAGGACCACCGCGACCTGACCCTGGCGGAAAAATCCGAGATCCAGCAGCGCTTGCAGCGCCTGATTGCCGAGGCCTGGCATACCGAAGAAATCCGCCGTACCCGGCCCACGCCTGTGGATGAGGCCAAGTGGGGGTTTGCGGTTATCGAGCATTCGTTGTGGCACGCCGTGCCGCACATGTTGCGCAAGGCCGACAAGGCCCTGCATGCGGCCACCGGCCTGCATTTGCCTCTGGAAGCGGCCCCGATCCGCTTTGCTTCCTGGATGGGCGGCGACCGTGACGGCAACCCCAATGTCACTGCCAGCGTGACCCGTGAAGTACTGCTGCTGGCGCGCTGGATGGCCGCCGATCTGTACCTGCGCGATCTCGACAAACTGGCCGCCGATCTGTCGATGCAACACGCCAGCGCCGAGTTGCTGGCCGCCGCAGGCGACAGTGCCGAACCGTATCGGGCCGTGCTCAAGCAACTGCGCGAACGCCTGCGGGCGACGCGCAGCTGGGCCCACAGCGCCTTGCACAGCACCCAGGCCGCACCGCCCGAAGTGCTGCAGGACAACCGCGAACTGCTGGCGCCGTTGCAGCTTTGCTATCAGTCATTGCATGCCTGTGGCATGGGGGTGATTGCCGATGGCCCGTTGTTGGACTTTCTGCGCCGGGCCGTGACCTTCGGCCTGTTCCTGGTGCGCCTCGATGTTCGCCAGGATGCTGCACGCCATGCCTCGGCCATGACTGAAATCACCGATTACCTGGGCCTGGGCCGCTATGAAGACTGGGACGAAGATGCGCGCCTGATCTTTCTGATGCGTGAATTGAACAACCGTCGGCCGTTGTTGCCCGGTTATTTCAAACCGGGTGCCGACACCGCCGAAGTGCTGGCGACCTGCCGTGAAGTCGCTGCCGCACCGGGCGCTTCGCTGGGCTCCTACGTGATTTCGATGGCCGGTGCTGCCTCGGATGTACTGGCGGTGCAACTGTTGCTCAAGGAGGCCGGGCTGGAGCGGCCAATGCGGGTTGTACCGCTGTTTGAAACCCTGGCTGACCTCGACAATGCCGGCCCGGTGGTCGAGCGCCTGTTGCTGTTGCCGGGCTATCGCGCGCACCTGCAGGGCCCGCAGGAAGTGATGATCGGTTATTCCGACTCAGCCAAGGATGCTGGCACTACGGCGGCGGCCTGGGCGCAGTATCGGGCGCAGGAGTCACTGGTCAATATCTGCCGTGAACAGGGTGTTGAACTGCTGTTGTTCCATGGCCGCGGCGGTACCGTGGGGCGCGGCGGTGGTCCGGCTCACGCGGCGATCCTGTCACAGCCGCCGGGCTCGGTGGCGGGGCGTTTCCGCACCACTGAACAAGGCGAAATGATTCGCTTCAAATTCGGCCTGCCGGACATTGCCGAACAAAATCTCAATCTGTATCTGGCCGCAGTACTGGAAGCCACTTTGCTGCCGCCGCCCTTGCCGGAGCCGGGCTGGCGGGTGCTGATGGATGAGCTGGCAGCGGACGGTGTTGCCGCCTACCGTGGCGTGGTTCGGGACAATCCGCAGTTCGTCGAGTATTTCCGTCAGTCCACTCCGGAGCAGGAGCTGGGCCGCTTGCCTTTGGGCAGTCGGCCGGCCAAGCGCCGGGCAGGGGGGATTGAAAGCCTGCGGGCCATCCCGTGGATTTTCGGCTGGACTCAAACCCGCCTGATGTTACCCGCCTGGCTGGGCTGGGAGACCGCACTGAGCCAGGCACTGGCTCGCGGCGAAGGTGAGCAGTTGGCGCAAATGCGCGAGCAGTGGCCGTTTTTCCGCACCCGTATCGACATGCTGGAGATGGTGCTGGCCAAGGCCGATGCCGATATCGCCCGGCTCTACGACGAGCGTCTGGTGAGCCCGGAACTGCTGCCATTGGGTGCGCACTTACGCGACTTATTGTCGCAGGCGTGTTCCGTGGTACTGGGTTTGACCGGTCAGGCGCAGTTGATGGCACATAGCCCGGAGACCCTTGAGTTCATCCGTTTGCGCAACACTTACCTTGATCCTCTTCATCTATTGCAGGCCGAGCTGCTGGCGCGATCGCGACGCCAGCAAGCGGCGCAGGACAGCCCTCTGGAACAAGCGTTGCTGGTGACTGTGGCCGGGATCGCGGCCGGCTTGCGCAACACCGGCTAGGGTAAAACGCTGGTAAATGTCGCGCCGCAGCGTGCAGGCACACGGCAGACCGGATGCCGATCCCTGTGCGGGCGCGACACTTTATTGTGGGGTTGCGACCTGTGACACCCGGCCGCACAGGCCCGTTTGGCTGTAATTTTTCCTACTTTGGGCGGCTTGTGTGGGCCGGGCCTGCTGTGTATCTTGATCAGCCCTTGGCCGTTTTGATGGCCAGAACCCGATTTTGAGATTGGCCCAAAGAGGCGAGTCTGTTGTCATTTAAATAAAAAATTTGAGGAGCACATCGATGCGCGTAATTCTGCTGGGAGCTCCCGGGGCCGGTAAAGGTACTCAGGCTAAGTTCATCACTGAAAAATTTGGCATCCCGCAAATCTCCACCGGCGACATGTTGCGTGCAGCCGTGAAAGCCGGCACCGAACTGGGCCTGATCGCCAAAGGCGTGATGGACAGCGGCGGTCTGGTTTCCGATGACCTGATCATCAACCTGGTGAAAGAGCGTATTGCTCAGCCGGATTGCGTCAACGGTTTCCTGTTCGACGGTTTCCCGCGCACCATCCCGCAGGCTGAAGCCCTGGTCAAAGCCGGTGTCGAGCTGGACCACGTGCTGGAAATCGCCGTTGAAGACGAAGAGATCGTCCAGCGCATTGCTGGCCGTCGCGTACACGAAGCCTCTGGCCGCGTTTACCACACCGTCTACAACCCGCCAAAAGTTGAAGGCAAGGACGATGTGACCGGCGAAGACCTGGTACAGCGCAAGGACGATACCGAAGAAACCGTTCGTCACCGTCTGTCTGTTTACCATTCGCAAACCAAGCCGCTGGTGGACTTCTACCAGAAGCTGGCCGCTGCCCAGGGCAAGCCCAAGTACAGCCACGTTGAAGGCGTTGGCTCGGTAGAATCGATCACGGCCAAGGTGCTTGAAGCACTGAGCTGATTAGTCGATTTTGCGTCATGACAACAGCCCGCTTGCGGGCTGTTGTTGTTTATACTGCTGCACTTTTTTCAATTCTGATTCTGACGGGAACACCGATGACCACCTTGCTGGCCCTGGATACCGCGACTGAAGCTTGCTCAGTTGCCTTGTTGCACGATGGCAAGGTTACTAGCCACTACGAGGTGATCCCGCGCCTGCATGCGCAAAAGCTGTTACCGATGATCAAGGACCTGCTGGCTGCGGCCGGTGTGGAACTGTCGGCGGTGGAGGCCATTGCCTTCGGTCGCGGACCTGGTGCCTTTACCGGTGTGCGTATCGCCATTGGTGTGGTGCAGGGCCTGGCCTTTGCGCTGGAGCGCCCGGTGTTGCCGATTTCCAACCTGGCGGTCCTGGCCCAGCGCGCGCACCGCGAGCACGGCGCCACCCAGGTGGTAGCGGCGATTGATGCGCGCATGGACGAGGTGTACTGGGGTTGCTATCGCGAAGAGGCGGGTGAGATGCGTCTGCAAGGTGCTGAAGCGGTATTGGCACCCGAAGCTGCAGCCTTGCCTGATGGCGCCACAGGTGACTGGTATGGCGCGGGCACTGGCTGGGGTTATGCCGAGCGTTTGCAGGTCAAGCCGTATGCGCTGGACGCGGGCATGTTGCCCCATGCCGAAGACCTGCTGACCCTGGCCCGCTTTGCCTGGGCCCGCGGCGAAGCCATCCGCGCCGATGACGCCCAGCCGGTGTACCTGCGTGACAAGGTTGCGGCAACAAAGGCCGAACGTGGCGTTTGATCCGCTTTTGTAGTCGCTGCCGCAGGAACGAGGCTGCGATCGGCGACGAAGTCGTCGCGAAATCAGGCACGGCGGTGTGCCAGTCGAAACCCGTTGTCAGGGTTTACGACGGCTTCGCCGCCGAACGCAGGGTTTTCCCCAGTCCATTTGCTTAGTCTGGCCGGCGCCGCTAAATTGTATCTATCACCCCCGAGCATGCAGCCATGCGCATTGACGGCTTTTCTCCCCGGTCATACCCCATCAAGCGCAAACCGCGTAATGGTCAGGCGGTGGTTGATGAGTCGGTTGAAGACACAGAGGCCGCGCCCGACAACACCCCTCGTACATCCTCCGGCAACGAACGCATCAGCCAGTTGCCGGTGCGCTCGCAAGACATGATCTTCCAGCGTGCCATGAGCAAAAGCGCGGCCAGTGCCCTTGCCAGCTACCTGACCACCGCAGGCTTCGTTGACTGGGAGCAGGAAGTGCTGGGCCTGGATCTGTATATCTGAGTGTATGACTGAGCTTCCTTACTACCTGGGTTGCCCGTCCTGGAGTGAAAACGCCTGGCGCGAAGGCCTGTATCCACAAAACGCCCGCCCGGCGAATTTTCTGAGCCTGTATGCGCAGGTCTTCAATGCCGTCGAAGGCAACACCACTTTCTATGCCCGTCCCGCGCCAACCACGGTGCAGCGCTGGGCGCAAAGCACGCCCGAACACTTTCGGCTGACGACCAAGTTCCCAAGGGATATCAGCCACGGCGGTGATTTGCGCGAACAGTTGCATGCAGCAGAAGACTTCCTGCAGCTGCTGCAGCCTCTTGGAGTGCGTGTAGCGCCGTTTTGGCTACAACTGCCGGCAAGCTTCGGGCCGCAGCGCCTGGCTGAGCTGGTGAGCTTTGTGGACGCCCTGCAGCGGCCGCTGGCCGTTGAAGTGCGTCACCCGGAGTTCTTTGCCAGAGGCGATGCCGAGCGCTTGCTTAACCGCTTGCTGATGGATCGCGAGGTCGAGCGTATCTGCCTTGATCCGCGGGCACTGTTCAGTTGCGATTCGAGCGACCCTGCGGTGCGCCACGCGCAAGCGAAAAAACCCCGGGTGCCACCGCGTCCGGCGGCCTTTACGCAATGCCCTCAGGTGCGTTTTATTGGTCGCCCGGAGCTGGAGGCCAACGATCCGTATTTATTGCCCTGGGTTGAAAAAGTTGCGGGCTGGATTGAGGAAGGGCGTACGCCTTATATGTTTCTGCATACACCGGACAATCACCGGGCGCCTGAACTGGCGCGGCGTTTTCATCAGCAATTGAGTGAACGGTTACCGGGCTTGCCGCAATTGCCCGAATTGCATCAGCCGTCCACGGCCGAGCAGTTGGGTCTGCTTTAAGCCGCCAGACGCAGGTTATTGACCACCAGCGGGCGCGCCCAGCCCAGATCGAAGTCCATGGCCCGTTGTTGCTCGATCAGTGCCATGGCGTCGAAGGGCTCGGCGGGCGGTGGCAGCAGGTCTGTCTCGAACTCGGCGATCGGTAGATGCAGAGGGCGTGGCTCAGGTCCCGGTCCCGGATCAGGCAGCGGATGACCCTGAGCCATGACCAACGGCCGCACCCAGGTCGCGGTGAAATCCTGCTGATGCTGTTGAGCGATGATTTCTTCCGGCGGATAGGGCACCGCTGGCGGCGGCAGTAAATCCAGCTCGAACTCGGCAATGGGCAGGAACAGGGCTTGCGGCGGGCGCAGCTCGGTGTCCTGAACTTCGCAATGGCGCTGGGTGACGATAGTGCCCAGCACCTCGGTACCGCCACGAGGCTCGGTATTTTCATCCTTGATGGCGGGTGCTACATCGAGCGCGGCAAATGCTTCAGTACCGGACTGTTCTGCCAACGCCTGGGCGTAGAAGTCCTTCCACAGGTGATTGACGCTTCCTGTGATCTGAGAATTGTGTCGGCCAAAGTCGCCAACTGGCGCAATAAAGCCGATAGATGCGCAATGAATGTCTGACATAGCTCTCGGTCGAGGCCCAGCTCTGGCAAAATGCCGGATATTTCATTTATCGGCAGTCTTTGCCGATCATTAAATTTTTGAGCGTGTTTTTAGATGATTGAGCAAACAGCGGGCTGTCGTATCAAAGTCGAGGCACTGGACGAGGCTTATCAGGCCCTGGCCGAGCAATGGGCTGAGCGTCTGGGTTTGTCGTTGGACGAACCGGACGCAGAGTTCGCCTTGCAGTTGAGCGCCCAGGGTTTGCAGTTGCAGCAGTTGGGCGCAGATGCGCCGGGCCCGGTGCGGGTCGACTTTGTCGAGGGCGGCGCGGCCCATCGCCGTTTGTTTGGTGGCGGCACCGGGCAGATGATTGCCAAGGCCGTGGGCATCCAGCAGGGCGTGCGCCCGCGGGTGCTGGATGCCACGGCGGGGCTGGGCAAGGATGCATTTGTGCTGGCCAGCCTGGGCTGCGAAATGAGCCTGATCGAGCGCCAGCCGCTGATTGGCGCTTTGCTGGAAGACGGGCTGGCACGTGGCCTGGACGACTTTGACGTGGCACCCATCGTCTCGCGCATGCACTTGCTCAAGGGCAATTCGATCGAGGTGATGCGCAATTGGGAAGGTGAACCGCCGCAGGTGATCTACCTGGACCCGATGTTCCCCCATCGCGAGAAAACCGCCCTGGTGAAAAAGGAAATGCGCTTGTTCCGGCCATTGGTGGGTGATGACAACGATGCCCCGGCACTGCTGGAGGCGGCATTGGCGCTGGCCAGTCACCGTGTGGTGGTCAAGCGCCCGCGCAAGGCACCCTGCATTGCCGGGCCCAAGCCGAGCCATGCGCTGGATGGTAAATCGAGCCGGTACGATATTTATCCGAAGAAGGCGTTGAAGCCTTAAACCCAGCAATAACCTCCAGTGGAAGCGGGCTTGTTGTGGGAGCGAGCAAGCCCGCTCCCACAGTTGCTTCAAACTGGCTGATAAGCCCGCATAAATATCCCCACCACTTCCTGCACATGGGACTCGCTTTCCTCAGGCCCCGGTGGCTCACCGCCGGCAAACAGCAGGCGAAAGTTCGGCGCACCCTTGAGCATGCAAAAAAAGTGCTCCGCCGCATAATGCGGGTTGTCGATCTGCAGCGCACCGCTTTGATCCATCTTGCGCAATAGTCCCTCCATCTCGTGCACCACGCGCTCCGGCCCGGCTTCCAGAAAGATCTGCGACAACTTGGGGTCCTGGCTGCCCAGGGCGACCATCAGGCGATGCAGGTTCAGTGACTCCTCACTGTTGATCAGCACCTGAAAGCCTCGGGCAATATTGAGCAATACATCCCTGATCGGCTTGCCTGCAGGCAATTCAAAAAACAACACCGGCAACTGCTCGGTGCATTTGGACATGATGGCCGATGAAAACAGGGTCTCCTTATCGGTGAAGTGGCTGTAGACCGTCAGTTTTGACACACCGGCCAGGCCCGCAACCGCATCCATGCTGGTGTTGGCATAGCCCTTGGTCAAAAACAGGCTTTTGGCCGCGTCGAGGATCGACTGGCGTTTTGCCAGGTCCTTGGGGCGCCCGAGGGGATTGGGGGGTAAAGGATTGTCAGACATATCCGTTTATTACTGGACTGGTGAGTTTAGTATTAATAACATGCTGCCAGTATAAATATTCCAAGCCCCATTAGCGAAAGGTCATCACCATGTTGCGCCATGCCTTGCCCCGCGCTGTGCCTGTGTGTCTGCTGTTTTTATTGTCTGGGTGTGGGCAGCAGGAGCCCGCAAAAATCAGCATCAGCCCGGCAATGGTGGTGCAACCGCAGCCTTCGGCTCTGGCCAGTCAAAGTTACCCTGGCGAAGTGCGGGCGCGGTTCGATCCGCAGTTGGCGTTCCGAATTGGCGGTAAAGTTACCAAGCGTTTGGTGGATGAGGGTGAGCGGGTCAAGGCCAACCAGCCGCTGGCCGAACTGGACCCGCAAGATGTGCGCCTGCAACTGGACGCCACCCGCGCCCAGGTCGCCGCCGGGCAGGCCAACCTGAACCTGGTGCGTGCCGAGCGCGACCGCTACAAAACCCTGCTGGACCGGCAGATGGTCAGCCGATCTCAGTTCGACAATGCGGAAAACCTTTACCGTTCCGGCGAAGCCAAGCTGCAGCAGCTCAAGGCCGAGCAGGACGTGGCCAGCAATCAGGCGAGCTATGCGGTATTGCGTGCTCCACAAGATGGCGTGATTGCCCAGCGTCAGGTTGAAGTAGGGCAAGTGGTCAGTGCCGGGCAAACGGTGTTCACCCTGGCCGCCGATGGTGAGCGCGAAGTGCTGATCAGCTTGCCGGAACAGGATTTTGGCCGCTTCAAGATCGGTCTGCCGGTGGCCGTCGAGTTGTGGTCGCAACCCGGCCAGCGCTTCAGCGGTCGCATCCGCGAGTTGTCGCCTTCAGCCGATCCTAAATCGCGCACCTTTGCTGCCCGTATCGCTTTCACCGCAGGCAAGGTGCCTGCAGAGCTTGGTCAAAGTGCCCGGGTGTTTATTCAGAGCGAAGGCGCCAGCTCTCTGTCCGTGCCGCTGTCGGCCCTGACAGCCGAGAACGGTGCGGCCTACGTGTGGCGTGTCGGCCAGGGCAACAAACTTGAACAAGTACCTGTGCGGGTAGGGCCGTTTGGCGAAAACAGCGTGCCGGTGCTTGAAGGTCTCAAGGCTGAGGACTGGATCGTTGCCGCCGGGGTGCATGTACTGCATCCGGGCCAGGAGGTGCGGCCGATTGATCGCTCCAACCGGGCGATCAATGTCGCGGCGAAGGAGTAGTCGCCATGGGTTTTAACCTTTCCGCATGGGCGCTGCGCAATCGCCAGATCGTACTGTTTCTGATGCTTTTGCTGGCGATAGTTGGCGGGCTGTCATACACGAAATTAGGGCAAAGCGAAGACCCGCCGTTTACCTTCAAGGCCATGGTAATCCGCACCCTGTGGCCGGGCGCCACGGCTGAAGAAGTCTCGCGTCAGGTCACTGAACGAATCGAGAAGAAACTGATGGAAACCGGCGAGTACGAGCGCATTGTCTCGTTCTCGCGCCCCGGCGAATCGCAAGTGACCTTTATGGCCCGCGATTCGATGCATTCCGACCAGATCCCCGAGCTGTGGTATCAGGTGCGCAAAAAGATCAGTGATATACGCCACACATTGCCGCCGGATGCGCAGGGGCCGTTCTACAACGATGAATTCGGCACCACTTTCGGCAATATCTACAGCCTGAGCGGCGAAGGTTACGACTACGCAGTACTCAAGGACTACGCCGACCGTATCCAGATCCAGCTACAGCGGGTCAAGGATGTGGGCAAGGTCGAGTTGCTGGGCCTGCAGGACGAAAAAATCTGGATCGAGCTGTCCAACCTCAAGCTGGCGACCCTGGGTTTGCCGCTGGCGGCCGTGCAAAAAGCCCTTGAAGAGCAGAATGCGGTTTCCACGGCGGGTTTCTTTGAAACGCCCACCGAGCGCGTGCAACTGCGCGTAAGCGGTAATTTCAAGACGGTTGAAGAGATCGAGCGTTTCCCCATTCGCGTCGGCGAGCGCACTTTACGCATCAGCGATGTAGCCGATGTGCGCCGCGGCTTTAATGATCCGCCGGCGCCGCGCATGCGCTTTATGGGTCAGGACGCGATTGGCCTGGCCGTAGCGATGAAGGACGGTGGCGACATCCTGGTGCTGGGCAAGGCATTGGATGCCGAGTTTGAGCGGATCCAGCAAAACCTTCCGGCCGGGATGCAACTGGGCAAGGTTTCAGATCAGCCTGCGGCGGTGAAAACCAGTGTCGGCGAGTTTGTCCAGGTGCTGGTCGAAGCGCTGGTCATCGTTCTGCTGGTGAGCTTTTTCTCATTGGGCGTGCGTACCGGCATGGTGGTGGCGCTGACCATTCCGCTGGTGCTGGCCATGACCTTTGCGGCCATGCATTACTTTGGCATCGGCCTGCACAAGATCTCGCTGGGTGCGCTGGTACTGGCGTTGGGCCTGCTGGTCGACGACGCGATCATCGCCGTAGAAATGATGGCGATCAAAATGGAGCAGGGCTACGACCGGCTTAAAGCGGCCAGCTTTGCGTGGACCAGCACAGCGTTTCCGATGCTCACCGGTACGCTGATTACGGCTGCGGGCTTTTTGCCGATTGCGATGGCGCAGTCGAGCACCGGCGAATACACCCGCTCGATTTTCCAGGTGGTGACCATTGCCCTGCTGGCGTCGTGGGTGGCTGCGGTGGTGTTTGTGCCTTATCTGGGCGCGCTGTTGTTGCCGGACCTGGCGAAGATTCACGCGGCCAAACACGGCACAGGGGCTGGCGTGCCTGACCCCTACGCGACGCCGTTTTACCAGCGCGTGCGGCGGTTGGTGGAGTGGTGCGTGACCCGGCGCAAAACCGTGATTGCCCTGACCGCGTTGGTGTTTGTGGGCTCGGTAGTGCTGTTCAAGTTTGTGCCGCAGCAGTTCTTCCCGGCGTCCAGCCGGCTGGAGCTGATGGTCGATATGAAGCTGGCCGAAGGCGCTTCGTTGAGCAACACCACCGATCAGGTCAAGCAGCTAGAGGCACTGCTCAAGGATCACCCCGGCATCGAGAACTATGTGGCTTACGCGGGCACCGGTTCGCCACGTTATTACCTGCCTCTGGACCAGCAGTTGCCAGCAGCGAGCTTTGCCCAGTTCGTGGTGCTGGCCAAGACCATCGAAGACCGCGAAAGCCTGCGCACTTGGTTGATCGATACGCTCAATGAGCAGTTCCCGACCATACGTTCGCGGGTGACACGCCTGGAAAACGGTCCGCCTGTGGGCTATCCGGTGCAGTTCCGGGTGACCGGTGAACATATCGAAGAGGTAAGGGCGCTGGCGCGCAAGGTAGCGGCCCAGGTGCGGGGCAACCCTCATGTGGTCAATGTGCACCTGGACTGGGAAGAGCCGAGCAAGGTGGTCAACCTCAATATCGATCAGGACCGCGCGCGTGCACTGGGAGTCAGCACGGCCAACCTGTCGCGCTTCTTGCAAAGTACCTTGCTGGGCTCAACGGTCAGCCAGTACCGCGAAGACAACGAGTTGATCGAGATCCTGCTGCGCGGCACACCGCAGGAACGTACCGAGCTGGCGCTGCTGCCGAGTCTGGCGGTGCCGACCGACAATGGCCAGAGCGTTGCCCTGTCGCAGATTGCGACCCTGGAATATGGCTTTGAAGAGGGCATTATCTGGCACCGCAATCGTCTGCCGACCGTGACCGTGCGCGCGGATATTTACGGCAAGGAGCAACCGGCCACCCTGGTGCAGCAGATTCTGCCGACCCTGGAAGGCGTGCGCGCCGAACTGCCGGATGGCTATTTGCTGGAGGTGGGTGGCACGGTGGAAGACTCCACCCGTGGTCAGGACTCGGTGAAAGCCGGTGTGCCGCTGTTTATCGTGGTGGTGCTGACATTGCTGATGGTGCAGTTGCGCAGTTTCTCGCGCATGGTCATGGTGTTCCTGACGGCGCCTTTGGGCCTTATCGGGGTGACATTGTTCCTGCTGTTGTTTGGCAAACCGTTTGGTTTTGTGGCGATGCTGGGCACCATCGCATTGTCGGGGATGATCATGCGCAACTCGGTGATCCTGGTGGACCAGATCGAGCAGGATAAGGCGGCGGGGCTGGACCCGTGGCGGGCGGTGATTGAAGCGACGGTGCGGCGATTCCGGCCAATTGTGCTGACCGCACTGGCGGCGGTGCTGGCAATGATTCCGTTGTCACGCAGCGTGTTCTTCGGGCCGATGGCGGTGGCCATTATGGGCGGGCTGATCGTGGCGACCGTGCTGACGTTGCTTTTCTTGCCCGCGCTGTATGCGGCGTGGTTCAAGGTGAAGAAGGTCTAACTCGAAAGCCCCTCACCCTGACCCTCTGCCGGAGGGAGAGGGTTGGGGTGAGGGCGTTCTTGCGAATTAGCGAATCTGATCCACGCGCACACGGATCGGCTGCTGGGTAGTGGTCGTCAGGTCGACGCTGTTGCGCTCGGTGTTGATAAACAGCAACTGGCCGTTCTCTTCAATCCGCGCGCTGATTGCGTAGGTGTGGCCGGGCTTGATTTGCGCCGGGTCATAGGTCAGGTGAAAGGGTAGTGGCACCTGGCCTTTTACCGGGCCGCTTTGCTTGGCCAGCGTTACCGCTGGAGCATCGGCCAGGGACACATCCTGCAGGCTCACTTCCAGTGTCGCCGTTGGCGGCAAGGCAATGCGTTGCAGGTAAAACACTTCGCCATCGAGACTGGCATGCTGGGTAGGGTTCATGGAACTACAGGCTCCCAGCAGGGCGGTCAGGCTCAGTAAAAGGAACTTTTTCATGTGGCAGACTCCGTTTCTTTTCCTGTGTAAGACATTTCACACTGGAGAATGAAGGGGATTCTAGCAATGAACTTGCCCTGAAGCGGCAAACCTGTGCCCGACAACCGCTGCTGTTTCAGTGGGTTATTCAGTCAGAGACTCATCCTGGGAGTCGTCAGCGGGGGTGTCGCGGCTGGCGGGTTGGATGCCATTACCGCCGTGGACGCTGCCGTCGGGATTTCGGATATGCCAGGGCGTGCCAGTATTGCCTGTGGTTTCAGTGGACGGCTGTTCGCCTGGTTTCTCGTTGTCTTGGGTCATTTTCAGACTTCCTTATCGTTGGTTTGCGTTGGATGTGTGCCGAAAAACTCGGCACACATCCAAGGCTAGTTGCAGATTGGAATGCTGAAATCGGTCGAGACGTTTCAACTCAACTTTGCAGGATTATCCGACGCTCTCGGAAATTTCCGCTGCATCTTCACTGCGATGCAGTGCCACCTGACGAATCGACAAGCGGATTTCGGCAGGCAAGACGCGTTTGGCAGCACCTTCGGCCAGTTCGCCGAGCAGTTCGTGGTAGCTCAATTTACCGTTGGCATCGCGGCGCAACACGTCTTCTTCCAGCAGGGTCTGGATAAAGTGACGGAACAGGCTCTTGTCAAAGAATTCCGGGGCATTGAGCCCATGCAGGATCGACAGGCGCTGGGCCATCATGGTGCACAGGTCTTCCAGTTCTTCAGCGCTCAAGGTGTTCTGGCCGCTATTGAGCAGCAAGGATATGGCCATGTAAAAGCGCTGCAGGGTTTGCGCAATGCTCTTGGACAGCAGGGTCAGCAACACAAAGTGTCGCGAGCTTGGCGCAGGGCGCAGGTACACGTCTTTTTCGAAGCGCAACAAGCCTTGTTCGACAAAGGCTTCAAGCCATTGGTCGACCACACCATCGAGTTCTTCTGCAGACCAGCGAATGAACAGTTCCGATTGCAGGTACGGGTACAGCGCGTGGGTATAGCGCAGGATCTGTTCGCGGCTCATGCGCGAGGTGCTCTGGAAGAAGCTGGCGAGCAACGACGGCAAGGCAAAGATATGCATCACGTTGTTGCGGTAATAGGTCATCAGAACCGCGTTCTGCTCATCCAGATAGAGGATCTTGCCCAGCGCATCGCTTTGCTCGGCCAGCAGATTCATGTCTTTGACATGCTTGATCAGTGCCGGGCCGTCGCCCTCGGGCAAGGTGGTGTACGGCGAGTAGGGCACTCGGCGCAGCAGGGCCAGATACAGGTCCAGCACGCGGGCCATTGCCTGTTCATCCAGGGCCAGGCGGGTAGTTGACAACAGTGCCAGCGCCACCAGGTTTACCGGGTTGATGGCCGCAGCTTCGTTCAGGTGCCGGGCAACCTTGTCGCCCAGACGGTTGGTGGTCTGGCTTAGCCATTCAGGGCGGTAGGACGGTGCAAGCTCCTGCTGACGCCAGCCCGGCTGCTCCTGCTCGAGAAACTCGGCAAGCTTGATCGGCTCACCGAAGTTGACCGCGACCTGACCGAACTTCTGTTTTTTAAGGGCGCCGATTACCTTGAAGATGTCAAAAATCGATTCTTTCTTCTTGCTGGCCCCGCGCAGCTCGCCCAGGTAGGTACGGCCTTCGAGCACGCGCTCGTAACCGATGTACACCGGTACAAAGACGATAGGCGTACGCGATGAACGCAAGAAGCTGCGCACGGTGATGGCCAGCATTCCGGTTTTTGGTTGCAGCATGCGTCCGGTGCGCGAACGGCCGCCTTCGACGAAGTACTCCACCGGGAAACCCTTGGTGAACAGGGTGTGCATGTATTCGTTGAACACCGAGGTGTACAACGGGTTGCCCTTGAAGGTGCGGCGCATGAAAAACGCGCCGCCACGCCGTAGCAGCGGGCCCAGCACCGGCATGTTCAGGTTGATCCCGGCAGCAATGTGCGGCGGGGTCAGGCCGTTGCGAAACAGCAGATAGGACAGCAGCAGGTAGTCGATATGGCTGCGGTGGCACGGCACATAAATGATCTCGTGGCCCTGAGCGACCTTTTGCACGCTCTCGATCTGGTTGACCTTGACCCCGTCGTAAATCTTGTTCCAGAACCAGCTCAGCAACACTTCAAAAAAACGGATCGCGGTGTAGGTGTAGTCCGAGGCGATTTCATTGGCGTAGCGCAGCGCAAGGGCACGGGCCTTGTCTGGCGAAATATTCTCGCGCTCGGCTTCATCGAGAATCGCCTGACGCACGGAAGGCTCGTTGACCAGGCCCTTGACCAGCGTGCGCCGGTGCGACAGATCGGGGCCGATGGTCGAAATTTTCAGGTTGCGAAAGTGCACCCGCAAAATGCGCTGGGCCATGCGTACGGTGCGTTCGTGGCCCTTGTTGAGGTCGACCAGTTCGCGCATATGGATAGGGGCCGAAAACTGCACACGGGTTTTGCGGCCCAGAATCAGGATCCGCAGCATGCGCCGCAAGCGTCCGGTCACGGCCCAGCTGTCGGCGAACAGCAGTTTCCAGGGGCTGGACTCGCTGTCGGGCGATTGGCCCCAGAACACGCTGACCGGGATGATTTGCGCATCTTCGCCCGGGTGCTGGCTCAAGCCGTCGACCAGACGGGTCAATACCGGCGGCGCCCCGCGCTTGTCCTGACGGCCCAGCCAGTCGGGCTCGGGGGTCAGGTAGAAGAAGGCGGCAGGTTCAATCATCTCTCCCACTGCAACAGGCAGTACCGGGCGCGGCAGGCCGGCCTTGGAGCATTCGGCGTCGACCACGGCCAGTTCGGTCAGCGAGGGCGATTGCAGTACATAGAACACCGGTCGGCTACGATCCAGGTTCAGGGTCAGCGAAGACTGGTTGATGGTCTCCGAGCGCACCCACAGGTACAGCAAGCGACGCAGGGCGCCAAATACAAGGCGGCGGAATGGGGAGGGGGTCATACGGCTTCTGCGTTAGTGGATTAAACGAGTGTTTACTCGATCGCGTAGTTTGCAGTATCTGCACAAAATCGGCAAAAAAGCGGCGAACTAATATTGATTGAGTGTTTTTTTGCCTGACTTATACTCGGTGGTCTTTCGCGATACTGCGTCAGACAAAGTTTTGCAGAGTCAGGTTCAAACGATAGTTCTCAAAGGGCCAGTTAACGAGCCCGATCAATAATAAAAAGGGGGGAAGTTCCATGACTACACGTGTAACGGGTAATGTGAAGTGGTTCAACGACGCCAAGGGCTACGGCTTTATCCAGTGCGAAAACGGGGCTGATGTGTTTGTGCATTACCGCGCCATTCGCGGTGACGGCCATCGCAGCCTGGCTGAAGGCCAGCAGGTCGAATACACCCAGGTCACAGGCGCCAAAGGCCTGCAGGCTGAGGATGTAGTGGGGCTGTAAGGCACTGCTTCCCCTCCCTGTGGGAGCGGGCTTGCTCGCGAAATGGGCGGCGCGGTATATCTGGTTGACCGCAGCGATACCATCGCGAGCAAGCTCGCTCCCACAAGGGATTTGTAGCGGGTTTTACTCAGGAACCGGTTTTCCAGGTGATTTCTTCCTGACCGTCTTCGCTGATGCGGATCCAGCGGTCGGCGTCTGCCTCACCCTGTTCTTCAACCCAGCTGCCCGGCGCGCAGCGCACTTCGATGTGCAGTGCCTCAAACGCGGCCTTGGCGCAGGCGATATCGTCTTCCCACGGGGTTTTATCGCTGTCCAGGTATAGGCTATTCCATTTGCCGACGGCTTTTGGCATCCAGGTCACAGGGACTTCGCCTGCGGTGCACTTCCAGGTTTCGCCTTTCTTTTTCCATTCCGTGCACGGCCCCAGCACGTTTGCCAGCCAGGCTTCGACGTCTTTGTAGGTGACGGCTTCTTTCAGGTAAATCTCGATATCGGGTTGGCGCATGGATGTCCTCACTGCGGGTCTGAAAAATCCACTCGCGGATTAGTCGGGCCAGAGGCATGTGCCCCTGGCCGTAAAGTTGGTTATTGAAGCACGAAGTAATCGTAGCGCATCGACACCGTCACCACTAAAGGCTCGGGGTGCTCGATGACTTCGGCACGCCGCTCGGCACTGGCACGCCAGCCGTGAGGGGTCATGGCCAGCAGGTTGGCGCGATCCTGGGGTTCGCTCAGGGTGAGGGTGAACTCCAGTGTTTCGCTGTGCTGTAGTGTCATGCCTTCGGGCACCAGGGCCAAATGCTTGTCATCAGCATAATCGCGCACTTCGTCGTACAGCCGCTCGCGCAATTGCATCAAGTGCCCACGCGTTGGGCCTACACGCATCAGGCCGCCCCCCGGGGTAAGCAGGCGCTTGGCTTCAAGCCAGTCAAGCGGGCTGAACACACTGGCCAAAAACTGGCAACTGGCATCGGCCAGTGGTACGCGGGCCATGCTGGCGATCAACCAGGTCAGTTGCGGGTTGCGCTTACAGGCCCGCTTGACCGCCTCGCGGGAGATATCCAGCGCGTAGCCATCGGCGTTGGGCAGTGCCTGGGCAATTTGCGCAGTGTAGTAACCCTCGCCACAGCCGATGTCGAGCCAGCGTTGCGGCGCGCGCTCGGCGGCCAACTCGGCCAGGCGCCTGGCCACCGGGGCGTAATGCCCTGCGTTGAGGAAGTCACGGCGGGCTTCAACCATTGCCTGGTTGTCGCCAGGGTCACGGCTGTTCTTGTGCTGCACCGGTAACAGGTTCAAGTAGCCCTGGCGGGCACGGTCAAAGCGGTGCCCGGCAGGGCACACGACACCATTGTCCACGGCATTGAGCGGTTCGGAGCAGATCGGGCAGGCGAGCATCAGGCGAGCAACTTGATCAGGGTCTGGTAGTAGATTTCGGTCAGCACATCCAGATCGCTGGCCAGAACCCGTTCGTTGACCTGGTGGATGGTCGCGTTGACCGGCCCCAGTTCTACCACTTGGGTGCCCAGGGTGGCGATAAAGCGTCCGTCGGACGTGCCACCGCTGGTCGAGGCCTTGGTCTCACGCCCCGTCACTTGTTTGATGCTCGATGATACGGCGTCGAGCAGTGCACCCGGCTCGGTCAGGAATGGCAGGCCGGACAATGCCCAGTCGATGTGCCAGTCCAGGCCGTGCTTGTCCAGGATGTCGGCCACGCGTTTTTGCAGACCTTCAACGGTGGACTCGGTGGAGAAACGGAAGTTGAACACCGCCACCAGGTCACCCGGGATCACGTTGGTTGCACCCGTGCCGGAGTTGAGGTTGGAGATCTGGAAGCTGGTCGGCGGGAAGAAGGCGTTGCCGTTGTCCCAGTGTTCTGCGGCCAGTTCGGCCAACGCCGGAGCTGCCAGATGAATCGGATTCTTGGCCAGGTGCGGGTAGGCCACATGGCCTTGCTTGCCACGCACGTTGAGCTTAGCGCCCAGCGAACCACGACGACCGTTTTTGACCACGTCGCCGACCAGGGTAGTGCTCGACGGTTCGCCGACGATGCACCAGTCCAGACGCTCGTTACGGGCTTTGAAGCGCTCGATCACGGCCTTGGTGCCGTGATGGGCCGGGCCTTCTTCGTCACTGGTGATCAGAAACGCGACCTTGCCCTTGTGGTCCGGGTAGTCGGCGACAAAGCGCTCGGCGGCCACCAGCATGGCTGCCAGGCTGCCTTTCATGTCGGCCGCGCCACGGCCGCAAAGCATGCCGTGTTCATCGATCAGCGCGTCGAACGGGTCGTTCTGCCAGGCCTGGACCGGGCCGGTGGGCACCACGTCGGTGTGGCCGGCGAAGCACAGTACCGGGCCTTCGTGTTTGCCGTGGGTGGCCCAGAAGTTGTCGACGTCCTCGATGCGCATCGGCTCAAGCATGAAGCCGGCATCGCCCAGGCGCTGCATCATCAGCTTCTGGCAATCGGCATCGATCGGCGTCACGGAAGGGCGACGGATCAGATCGCAGGCAAGTTGCAGGGTCGGCGAAAGGTCGGCGTGGGCCGTCATGGTAGGGACTCCGAAGCGGGACACAAGGCACAAAAGGGCGGTTATCTTAAAGCAAAACGGCGGCCAGAGGCCGCCGTTTAGTGGTTGCAGTCAATTTATGCAGCCGGTTGCTCTTGGGCTTCTTCTACCGGTTTGGGCAGCGAAGACATAAAGGCCATGATCAGCGCCGCCAGGTACGGCAGCGATTGCACCAGCAGCATCACCACCCAGAAACGCATGTCGTTGCTCGGCAAGCCCTGCACGAAGAAGATCCCCAGTGCCGCGCCCCAGAGCAACAGCATGATGAACACTTCTTCGCGGGCTTCCGAAATCGCGACCCAAAAGCCGTGGTTATCGGCGTTTTTAGGCGTACGGAAGAACGGAATGCTGGTCGTGAAGAACCCGTACAACACGGCTTTGGCGATGGTGTGGGACAACGCCAGCCCTGCCAGTGCCGCGGCGAAGGCGTCCTTGAGGTTGACCCCCACTGCACGGCGGTACAGGAAAATGATCTTGCCCACCTTGAACACAAACAGCGCCAGTGGCGGGATGGCGAAAATCAGCAGCGGCGGGTCGACCCGCGTCGGCACGATGATCATCGCCGCCGACCACAACAAAGCCCCGACGGTGAAGAAAATATTCATGCCGTCAGCCACCCACGGCAGCCAGCCCGCGAGGAAGTGATAGCGCTGGCCACGGGTCAGTTCCGTGTCTTTGCCCAGCAGCAGGCTGGAGGTGTGACGCTTGATAATCTGAATCGCACCGTAGGCCCAGCGGAAGCGCTGTTTCTTGAAGTCGATAAAGGTATCGGGCATCAGGCCCTTGCCATAGCTGTTGTGGGAATAGGCTGCGGAGTAGCCTTTTTCAAATACGCGCAGACCCAGTTCGGCGTCTTCACAGATACACCAGTCCGCCCAGCCGAGCTCTTCGAGCACCGAGCGGCGGGTCATGGTCATGGTGCCGTGCTGAATGATTGCATCGCGGTCGTTGCGGGTCACCATGCCGATATGGAAAAAGCCCTTGTACTCGGAGTAGCAGAGCTTTTTGAAGGTGCTTTCGTTCTGGTCGCGGTAGTCCTGTGGCGATTGCACGATGGCGATTTTCGGGTCGGCAAAGTGCGGCACCATGTGCTTGAGCCAGTTGCGGTCCACGCAGTAATCGGAGTCGATCACGGCAATCACTTCGGCATCCGGCGCGGTGTGCGGGATCAGGTAGTTCAGTGCACCGCCCTTGAAGCCGGCCAGGGGCGCGACGTGGAAGAACTTGAAACGTGGGCCGAGGGTGGCGCAATAGTCGCGCACCGGCTCCCATACCGCCGGGTCCTTGGTGTTGTTGTCGATGATCAACACTTCGAAATCGGGGTAGTCGAGGTTGGCCAGGGCGTCGAGGGTCTGTTTGACCATCTCTGGCGGCTCGTTGTAGCACGGCACATGGATCGAAACTTTCGGGCGGTAGGCATCGTCGGCCTCTACCGGTAAAAACTCCCGTCGGCGTTTGCGAATCCACACCGCCTCGGCCAGTTCATGGGCCTCGGTGAGCAACACAATGAACACCCCGAGCGCCCCCAGCCCGAGCAGGAAGCCCACGGTCAGGCTGAACCACGTACTGTATTGCTGGCTGTAGTCGTAGGCGATCCACACCAGTACCGAGCCGCACAGGAACGCGGTGAAAGTCAGGAAAGTGCGGCCACGCTGACGCAGGGCAGAGCCGTCGATCAGCAGCAACGCCAGCGACAGCAGGCCCATTACCACCGAGCCGATTGCCAGTACGCGCCACTGTGGAATCGCGACCACCGGGCCTTCAAAGTTGAATTTTTGCTGGCGGGCAGCGTTGTACACGCCCCAGTACGCCCCCACCGAACCTTCGTCGCTGGCTTTCCACGGCTGGTCGAAGGCTTCGATCACGAAGTAGTTGTAGCCGCGACGGTTGAGGGTGTTGACCAGCGTGCGCAGATAAATCGCCTGGTCGGCCGGGGTGGCGTCAGCGCCACCGCGCATGCGGCCGTTGCTCGGCCAGCCCACCTCGGACAGCAGCAGCGGTTTTTTCGGGAACATTTTTTTCAGGTCGCGGGCACGGTCCAGAACGAACTCACCGGCCTTGTCCACCGGGATAAACTCCCAGTAGGGCAGGATGTGCGCGGCGATCAGGTCAACGTGCTTGGCCAGTTGCGGGTATTTCTCCCAAATGTGCCATTGCTCGGACGTGGTGACCGGCACCTTGACCGCGGCACGTACCCGATCCAGCAGCACGATCAGGTCTTCAGGGGTGATTTCTTCGCGGAACAGGGCTTCGTTGCCCACCACAACCCGCACGACACTGCGCGAGTTGTTGGCCAGTTCGATGGCTTTCTGGATTTCGCGCTCGTTGCGCTCCAGATCCGGGCTGATCCAGATGCCGATGGTCACGCGCAGGCCGAATTCTTCCGCCAGCTTGGGAATATCACCCAGGGTGCCATCAACCGAATAAGTCCGGATGTTGTCGGTGAGCTTGCTGATGATCTCCAGGTCGCGACGCATTTCGTCGTCGGTCGGGTACTGGTCTTTCTGCGGGTACTGGCCTTGCTGGAACGGCGAGTACGAAAAACCGGAGATTTGCTCGGGCCAGTTGGGCGCAGAGACCGGGCGATTGATCAGCGCCCAGAAGCCTGTGAAGAGCGCGGCGATGGCCAGAACCACCACCAGATTGAGTCCAAATTTACGCGATGACATAACTATTTCGGGTTCCAAAGGGAGTGGAACGAAGATCGGTCGGCGGGTGCCAAACGGCGCGCATCCTACACTGTGCTCTGACCCATCGTATAGCTGACGGAATTGGGTCTGGCTTTGGGCAGTAGCTGCCGACTTAAGTTCTTTCTTTGTTACTTTTAGCTCTTATCTTCCTACTCAGTAAGCTATTAAAGCAGGCTTGGTCGCATAGCCTGTAGGAAAGATACTCAATGCCATGTAAGACCCCTATAATGCGCGCCGGTTTTTGGGGTGTTGGTCATGAGTACAGAAGATCCACGTTTTGCCGGTGTAGCCCGGTTATATGGGCTGGAAGGCCTTGAACGACTGAAGGCGGCGCATGTGGCGATCGTCGGTGTGGGCGGCGTCGGGTCGTGGGCGGCGGAAGCGATTGCGCGCTGCGGCGTCGGCGAGATTTCGCTGTTTGACCTGGATGACGTGTGCGTCAGCAACAGCAACCGCCAGTTGCACGCCTTGAGCACGACCATTGGTCGGGACAAGGTCGAAGTGATGGCCGAGCGCCTGCGCCAGATCAATCCGGACTGCAAGGTCCACGAAGTGGCGGATTTCGTCACGCGTGAAACCATGGCCGAGTACATCACCCCTGATATTGATTGCGTGATCGACTGCATCGACAGCGTAAATGCCAAGGCGGCGCTGATTGCCTGGTGCAAGCGGCGCAAGATCCAGATCATCACCACCGGTGGTGCGGGCGGGCAAATTGACCCGACGCTGATCCAGGTCTGTGACTTGAACCGTACGTTCAATGATCCGCTGGCCTCGAAGGTGCGTTCGACCTTGCGCCGCGACTATGGCTTTTCACGCACCATGACCCGCCATTACAGCGTGCCTTGTGTGTTCTCTACCGAACAGCTGCGCTATCCCAAGCCGGACGGCAGCATTTGCCTGCAGAAGAGCTTTGTCGGCGACGGGGTGAAGCTGGACTGTGCTGGCGGGTTTGGTGCGGTAATGATGGTGACGGCGACCTTCGGCATGGTCGCGGCGACCAAGGCGGTGGACAAGATTGTTGCGGGGGTAAGGCGGCCTTCGGAGCGGGTGAAGCCACAGTAGAGCCCCTCACCCTAACCCCCTCCAGGAGAGGGTTGGGGTGAGGGCATTTTCAGCCGAGCGCCAATTCCCGCATCCGCACCAGCACGGCATTGAGCCCATTGCTGCGCGACGGCGACAACTGCCGGCTCAGGCCCAACTGGTTGAACCAGTCCTGAATGTCTACCCGTTGCAGCTCTTCAGAACTCAAACCATTGACCCGCACCAGCAGCAACGCCACCAGCCCGCGAATCAGTCGTGCTTCACTGCTGGCCGCAAACTGCCAATGGCCATCGACCTTCTCACCCACCAGCCACATAAGGCTTTCGCAGCCATGTACGCGGTTGGCTTCGGTTTTGTCGGCCTCGCTCAGTTCCGGCAAACGCTGGCCCCACTGCATCAGCAGGCGCGCACGCTGCTCCCAGCCGGTGCAATGCTCAAAGCTGTCGAGCGCCGCCTGCGCTTCGGTTGGCAGAGTCATTGCAGTAGCTCCAAAGCCTGATCAAGGGCGATGAAGAAACGCTCCAGATCGTCGGAATCGTTATACAGCGCCAGCGAAACACGGATGGCACCGGCCAGACCAAGGCTTTTAAGCAGTGGCATGGCGCAATGATGCCCGGCGCGAACGGCAATGCCCTGTTCGGTCAGCAGATGGGCCAGATCGGCGTTGTGTACACCCTCGACGACAAAACTGACCAGAGCCAGTTGCGCAGCGCCCAGCAGACGAATGCCCTGACGCTGCTTCAAACCCTCGACGAGTAAGCCATGCAGCGCTGCTTCGTGGGCTTGCACGGCGGCCTGATCGAGGTTGGCCAGATAGTTGAGCGTTGCCCCCAGCCCGATCACGCTGGCAATCGGCGGTGTACCTGCTTCAAAACCCAGCGGCGCGGGGCGGAAGGTGGCCTGCTGGTAATCGGCGTCCTGCACCATTTCGCCACCAAACTGCCAGTGCTGCAGACGGGCCAGTGCTTCATGGCGGCCAAACAGTACCCCCAACCCGTCGGGGCCGTAGAGTTTGTGGCTGGAAAACGCGTAGAAGTCGCAGCCCATCGCCTGCACGTCATGCCGGCCGTGGACGACGCCTTGTGCGCCATCGACCACGGTCAGGGCCCCCTGTGCCTTGGCCAGGGCCAGAAGCTGCGCCAGTGGCTGCCAGACGCCGAGTACGTTGGACAGCTGGCTCACCGCCAACAGGCGGGTACGCGGAGTGATCAGGTGCGCGGCGGCCTGAAGGTCGATCACGCCGTCGGCATCCAGCGGCAACACCACCAGATTCAGCTTTTTACGCTGTGCGAGCTGCTGCCATGGCAGCAGGTTGGCGTGGTGTTCGAGGGCGCTGACCACAATGTCATCGCCCGCATTGAATTGGTGCTCCAGGCCATAGGCCAGAAGGTTCAGCGCCGACGTGGCGCCGTGGGTGAAAACGATTTGCCCGCATTCGCCGGCATTGAGCCATTGCGTCACTTTGTGGCGGGTGTTTTCGAATGCCTGGGTCGCGTGGGCGCCTGGCAGGTGCTGGGCCCTGTGCACATTGGCTGCGCCGTTGGCGTAGTAATGCGTCAGTGCGTCGAGCAGGGCTTGGGGTTTTTGCGTGGTTGCAGCGCTGTCCAAGTATGTCTGGTCCTGGCGTTGCAAGGCGGCGATGGCGGGAAAGTCAGCGCGCCAGGGAGAAGGCAAAAGCATGGTGTTCGGGCTCTGTTGACGAGGCCGGAAACCGGCCCCGTCAGTTGCAGACAGACGCTTAGTTGTGAGCGTGCAGTGCTTCGTTCAGCTCGATGGCCGACTTGTGGGTTTTGCATTCCACAGCGCCAGTTTGCGAGTTGCGACGGAACAATAGGTCAGGCTGGCCAGCCAGATCACGGGCCTTGACCACTTTGACCAACTGATTGTTTTCGTCCAGCAGGGCCACTTTGGTACCCGCGGTCACGTACAGGGCGGACTCAACGGTGTTGCGGTCACCCAACGGGATGCCGATACCGGCGTTGGCGCCGATCAGGCAGCCTTCGCCGACCTTGATCACGATGTTGCCACCGCCCGACAGCGTGCCCATGGTCGAGCAACCGCCGCCCAGGTCCGAACCCTTGCCGACAAACACGCCTGCCGATACACGGCCTTCGATCATGCCAGGGCCTTCGGTGCCTGCGTTGAAGTTGACGAAACCTTCGTGCATGACGGTGGTGCCTTCGCCGACGTAGGCGCCCAGACGGATACGTGCCGCATCAGCGATGCGCACACCGGCCGGAACCACGTAGTCGGTCATTTTCGGGAACTTGTCGACCGAGAACACTTCCAGCAGATCGCCACGCAGGCGTGCTTCGAGTTGACGCTCGGCCAGTTCGCTCAGGTCGATGGCGCCCTGGCTGGTCCATGCCACGTTAGGCAGCAGCGGGAAAACACCGGCCAGGCTCAGGCCGTGCGGCTTGACCAGTCGATGGGACAGCAGGTGCAGCTTGAGGTAGGCCTCTGGCGTGGAGGTCAGCGTGGCGTCTTCGGCCAGCAGCGTGGCAACCAGCGGCTTGTGGCTTTCAGCCAGGCGGGTCAGCAGGGCCGCTTGAGCAGCGTCCACCGGCTTGACGGCTTCAGCCATCTGCGCGGCTTGAGCGGTGGTAAAGGTGATTGCCTGATTGCCACCGGTGTAGCCCAGGATCGGTGCCACAGCTGCAATCAGCTCGGCCGACGGGTTGATCAGGGGTTGTGCGTAGAACACTTCCAGCCATGCGCCTTGACGGTTTTGGGTGCCGACGCCGAAGGCTGCGCTGAACAGGGTAGTAGACATGCAATTACCTCTTACAAAAATAAATGGGCGGGCGCTTTAAAGCAGGGCCGCCGCATAAAGATCTGGCTTGAAGCCAATCAGGGTTTTGTCGCCGAGATCGAGCACCGGGCGCTTGATCATCGAGGGTTGGGCGAGCATCAGTTCAATGGCCTTCGCTTGGTCGAGATCGGCTTTGCGTTCGTCGTCGAGCTTGCGAAAGGTTGTACCGGCGCGGTTGAGCACTACTTGCCAGCCGTGCTCGTTACACCATTGGGTCAGGTGTTCACGGTCAATGCCGCTGCTTTTATAGTCATGAAAGTCGTAGCGCACTGCATGTTCATCGAGCCAGGTGCGAGCCTTTTTCATGGTATCGCAGGCTTTGATGCCGAAAAGGTGCAATGTCTTGCTTGAGTCGGTCACGGAAATTGCCCCTCCCTTGGAGATGCGTTAAATGAGCGGTCGCGGATTATGCCATGCGCAGCGCCCTTGGGCGTGGATGGCTGCAAGCTTGGCACAGACTTGTGACATGTCGTCGCACTGCTACTTTTGTTCAGGCTCGGTTTTTACAGCTAGACGCTACTATGGAGCGCAATGAGAAATTGTTGCCATTTTTTTAGTTTAAAACTGATCGTTCGGGAATTCTGCTGATATGCAAACCGCCTATACCGTCCTCATCATGCTGATGCTGGTGGGTGTCTCGCGTCTGTTGGGGCGTGTCATTCCGTTGCCTTTGCCGCTGGTGCAGATTGCTGCTGGCGCCGTACTGGCCTGGCCGACGCTGGGCCTGCATGTGGCGCTGGAGCCTGAGTTGTTCCTGTTTCTGTTCTTGCCTCCGCTGTTGTTTTCGGATGGTTGGCGCATGCCCAAGCGTGAGTTCTGGCGCTTGCGCGGGCCGATTCTGACGCTGGCGGTAGGGTTGGTGCTGTTTACGGTGGTGGGTGCGGGCTATTTCATTCATTGGCTGTTGCCGACCATCCCGCTGCCGGTGGCGTTTGCGCTGGCGGCCGTGCTGTCACCCACCGATGCGGTGGCAGTCTCGGCCATTGCCCAGAACCGCCTGCCAGCGCCTTTGATGCATATGCTGCAAGGTGAGGCGTTGATGAATGACGCCACGGGCCTGGTGACATTCAAGTTCGCGCTAGCAGCGGCCATTACCGGGGTGTTCTCGCTGGCCAATGCCAGCCTGACTTTTGTCCTGGTGGCCTGCGGCGGGCTGGCTATCGGCGTGGCGTTGAGCTGGCTGGTCGGGCGTTTGCGGGCGTGGATGATCGCCCGTGGCTGGGATGATCCGGCGACCCACGTGGTGTTCATGTTGCTGCTGCCTTTTGCCGCCTATGTACTGGCCGAGCGACTGGGCGCCTCGGGCATCTTGTCGGCTGTTGCGGCTGGCATGATGCAGAGCTGGCTGGATCTGTTGCCGCGTCAGACCAGCACCCGCCTGCTTAACCGCAGTGTGTGGTCGCTGCTGGAGTTTGCTTTCAATGGTCTGATCTTTTTGCTGTTGGGGCTGCAACTGCCGGACATCATCAAGGCGGTGGTCAGCCACGAAACCACCTTGTGGCCAACCCTGATGTACCGCTGCCTGGATGTGGTGGCGATTTTTCTGGTGCTGCTGGCGCTGCGCTTTATCTGGGTGCAGAGCATCTGGCGGCTGTCGGGCCTGTTGCGCCGCTGGCGTGGCAAGGGCGAGCTGACCATGGTGCCGACCGCGCGTTCCTGCTGGCTGTTGACCGTGGGCGGGGTGCGTGGAGCGGTGACCCTGGCAGGCGTGATGTCAGTGCCACTGCTGGTCAGCGAGGGTTTGAATTTCCCTGAACGTGATTTGCTGATCTTTATTGCTGCCGGGGTGATATTGCTGTCGCTGGTGGCGGCCTGCATTGCCTTGCCCGTGTTGTTGCGCGGTATCCCGAAAAGCCCGGACGATGCCATGCGCAAAGAAGTGCGCGAAGCCTGGCGACGCACCGCAGAAGCGGCGATTCACGCGCTGGAAGCAGAAGAGGTGGTAGAGGCCGATGGTCAGCAGGATGCGGCCCAGGCGGCTCTGGCGGCTGAGTTGAAGGCGCGGATCATGTCTGAATACCGTCATCAGCTGGAGGTGTACAACGACTCGGCGGAGGCCCAGGCACTGGCTTCGCAAATGGATCAGCTGGAGAGCCGTTTGCGGCTCAAGGCACTGCGGGCGCAGCGGCTGGAGCTGTACAGCTTGCGTCGCCATCATGAAATTGGCGATGACGCGCTGAGTGAGATTCTCAAGGATCTGGACTTGAGCGAGGCCAATCTGGGCACGGTGAAATAATACACCAGCGTTGTGTGGGAGCGGGCTTGCTCGCGATAGCATCGACTCGGCACTACTGATACACCGCATTGACCGCATCGCGAGCAAGCCCGCTCCCACAGGAGCGGATTAGCCGCGGCGCTGGATAAAGTCGCGGATCCGCCCGGCGGCTTCCACGCATTCGGCCAGTGGAGCAACCAGGGCCATGCGCACCCGTCCGGCTCCAGGGTTGAAACCGTCGACTTCACGGGACAGGTAAGAGCCCGGCACCACGGTCACGTGCTCCTGCGCAAACAGGTCGCGGCAGAACTCGGCGTCGTCGCCTTCAACCTTGGGCCACAGGTAAAAACCGCCATCCGGGCGTTGTACGTCCAGCACCGGGGTCAAAATTTCCAGCACCGCATCGAACTTCTCGCGATACAGGTCACGGTTGGTGCGCACGTGCTCTTCGTCGTTCCAGGCCGCAATGCTGGCCAGTTGGGTTTGCACCGGCATGGCGCAGCCGTGGTAGGTGCGGTACAGCAGGAACGCCTTGAGGATGTCGGCATCGCCAGCCACGAAACCTGAGCGCAAACCCGGCAGGTTCGAGCGCTTGGACAGGCTATGGAACACCACGCAGCGCTTGAAGTCCTCGCGGCCCAGGGCCACGCAGGCGCTGAGGAGGCCGATTGGCGGGGTTTGCTCGTCGAAGTACAGCTCGCTGTAGCACTCGTCTGCGGCGATCACGAAGTCGTGCTCGTCGGCCAGGGCGATCAATTTTTTCAGGGTGTCGAGCGGGATCAGGGCGCCGGTCGGGTTGCCCGGAGAGCACAGGAACAGGATCTGGCAGCGCTTCCAGGTGTCGACGGACACCGCGTCAAAATCCGGGTTGAAGCCATGTTCGGCCAGGCACGGCAGGTAGTGCGGCTGAGCGCCTGCCAGGAAGGCGGCCCCTTCGTAGATCTGGTAGAACGGGTTCGGGCTGACGACCAGAGCGTCGTCACCACGGTTGACCACCGTCTGGGTGAAAGCAAACAGGGCTTCACGGGTGCCATTGACCGGCAGGATGTTACGCGCCGGGTCGAGCCAGCCCTTGGGTACATTGAAGCGCCGCTCGGCCCAGCCAGCGATGGCTTCGCGCAGCGCCGGGATGCCCAGAGTGGTCGGGTAGACCGCCATCTGGTCGAGGTTGTCAGCCAGTGCCTTGGCCACGAAGTCCGGGGAGCGGTGTTTCGGTTCACCAATCGACAGGGCAATCGCACGCTTGTCGGCATTGGGCTGCACGCTGCCAAGCAGGGCGCGCAGTTTTTCGAACGGGTAAGGCTGCAACTGGTTCAAAGCATTGTTCATGGGGTGCGGGTCTCACTCGGCGGCGGTTAAATGCTCAGGCGCCACGGTTCTGGGGTTGAATCCTGATTGACCGTCAGTTGTTCGACGATCGCTTCCTGCAAGCGCATGCACAGCTGCGGGTCGGACAGCGGCTGGTTGTTTGCATCGGTAATGAAAAATACGTCTTCTACGCGCTCGCCAAGGGTGGCGATCTTGGCGTTTTGCAGCGACAGGTCGAACTCCAGGAAAATCATCCCGATGCGTGCCAGCAGGCCCGGTCTGTCGGGGGCGCTGAGTTCCAGTACGGTGACCGGGCGCTGGGCATCGTTGTGGATCGTCACCTGGGGCGCAAAGGCAAAGTGCTTGAGCTGGCGCGGTACCCGGCGCTGGATGATGGTCGGGTAGTCATCCGGGTTACGCAGGGCTTCGGTCAGGCCCTTGCGGATTTTTTCAATGCGCGCCGGGTTGTTGCCAATCGATCCGCCGTCATTGTCGAGCACGATATAGGTGTCGAGGGTGAACTGGCTGCTGGAGGTGATGATGCGCGCGTCATGGATGTTCAGGTTGAGCTGGTCCATGGCGGCCACGGTCACGGCGAAGAAGTCATGCTGATCGGGTGCATAGATGAAGATCTGCGTGCCGCCCTCGAACTCGCGCTGGGTGGTTTCCTTGATCAGCACCAGCGGGCCACCATCGGCCGGTTGCTGCAAGATCGCCTCGGTATGCAGCGCCACGTCGGCAGAGGAATGGCGCAGGAAATAGTCGTCGCCCAGCTGTGACCAGAGCTGTTCGACGTCATCCTGGTCGGTGCCGCCGCGCACCAGGATGTCCAGTGCTGCACTTTGTGTCTGGCGGATCTGTTCTTCACGGTCCACCGGGTTTTCCAGGCCGCGGCGCAGGGCACGCTTGGTCTCGGTGTAGAGCTGGCGCAACAGGCTGGCGCGCCAGGAGTTCCACAGCGTCGGGTTGGTGGCGTTGATATCGGCGACAGTCAGCACATAGAGGTAGTCGAGATGGGTTTCGTCGACGACTGTCTGGGCAAAGTCATGGATGACTTGCGGGTCCGACAGATCCTTGCGCTGGGCGGTGGTGGACATCACCAGATGGTTTTGTACCAGCCACACGATCAGGCGCGTGTCCCACTGCGGCAACTGGTGGCGAATGCAAAACGCTTCAGCATCCACGGCACCGATTTCGGAGTGGTCGCCGTGGCGGCCCTTGCCGATATCGTGGTACAGCCCGGCCAGGTAGATCAGTTCGGGCTTGGGCAGCCTGGCCATCAACTTGCTGGCGAGCGGGAATTTCTCTGACACTTGCGTGTACTGCAGCTTACGCAGGTGTTTGATCAGGTTCAGGGTGTGGGCATCGACCGTATAAATGTGGAACAGGTCATGCTGCATTTGCCCGACGATAAAGCCAAACTCGGGCAGGTAACGGCCCAGGATGCCGTAACGGTTCATTCGGCGCAGGTTGCGGTGGATGCCGATCTTGCACTTGAACAGTTCGATAAACAGGCTGGTGTTGCGGATGTCTTTGCGGAAATCCTCGTCGATCAGGTAGCGATGTTCGCGTAGCAGGCGGATGGTGTCAGCCCGCACACCCTTGATTTCGGGGTGCTGGGCCATCAGCAGGAAGATTTCCAGCATGGCGAAGGGCGTGCGCTTGAATACGTGGTCGCTGGTGGCTTCGATATAGCCATCGTGCAACTGGAAGCGCGAGTTCAACGGGGTTGGCGGCGCTTCGTCCTCGGGGGCGAGGATCACTTCTTCGAAGTGCTGGATGATCAGGTCGCTGAGCTGGGCAATGCTCATGACCACCCGGTAGTACTGTTGCATGAAATTTTCGATGGTCTGCTTGGCGTCTTCGCCGGCAAAACCGAGCAGTTCGCCGATGCTGCGCTGGTGGTCGAACAGCAGACGGTCCTCAGCGCGCCCGGCAAGCATGTGCAGGGCGTAGCGCACCTTCCACAAAAACTCCTGAGACGAGGCGAGCAGGGCGTGCTCGCTTTCTACCAGGAAGCCTTCGCCGGCAAGGGCGCGCAAATTCAGGGTGCCGTACTGGCGACGGGCTACCCACAAAATCGTCTGGATATCGCGCAGGCCGCCGGGCGAACCTTTGACGTTGGGTTCCAGGTTGTATTCGGTGTCATTGTACTTGTGGTGGCGGGCCTTTTGCTCGGCGCGCTTGGCCAGGAAAAAGTCCTTGCTGGGCCACATGTGTGCGGTGCTGGTGACGTCCAGCATGCGCTGGCGTAAATGCTCGGGGCCAGCCACGGTGCGGCTTTCCATCAGGTTGGTGATGATGGTCAGATCGGCGCGGGCCTGCTCGGCGCACTCATCCACTGAACGAACGCTCTGACCTACTTCAAGACCTATGTCCCACAGCAGTGTCAGAAAGCGCTCAATGGAGTCGCGGAATACTTCGTGATCTGCGTTGTCCAGCAGGATCAGCAGATCGATGTCGGAATAAGGGTGCAACTCGCCACGGCCATAGCCGCCGACGGCGACCAGGGCGATGTCGGCCTGATCGCTCCAGCTGAACTGGTCCCACGCTTGCTGCAGGATGTTATCGACGAACCATGCACGATCTTCGATCAGGCGGCGAATATCACGCCCCTTTTTGAAGCGTTCGTCGAGTACCTCCCGTGCCTGGCGGATCGCCTTTTTGAAAGCGGCAATGGGGCTTGCCTTCAATGCCAGTTCGGCCTGGAACTGGCCGCGGTCAAAAAGTTCTGGATCCACCTGCGGCATCGATTGGCATTCCTGTCGTGGGTTTTACGGGTTAAACGGTGAAAACACGCAAGGATCAGGCCGAAACGCGGGGGATGGTGTCATCGCTGCGCAGGGTGAAGATCTCGTAGCCGGTATCGGTGACCAGCAGGGTGTGTTCCCACTGTGCGGACAGCTTGCGGTCCTTGGTGATGGCGGTCCAGCCGTCGCCCAGCACCTTGGTGTCGGCCTTGCCCTGGTTGATCATCGGCTCGATGGTGAAGGTCATGCCGGCCTTGAGCTCCATACCGGTGCCAGCGCGGCCGTAGTGCAGGATCTGCGGCTCTTCGTGGAACACCTTGCCGATACCGTGGCCGCAGAACTCGCGTACTACAGAAAAACCGTTCTTTTCAGCGTGCTTCTGGATCACTTCACCGATATCGCCCAGGCGGCAGCCCGGTTTGACGATTTCGATGGCCTTGTACATGCATTCCTGGGTGACCTGGGACAGGCGCTCGGCCCATACCGGTACCTTGCCGACGTGGAACATGCGGCTGGTGTCGCCGTGATAGCCGTCCTTGATCACGGTGACGTCGATGTTCAGGGTGTCGCCGTCCTTCAGAACCTTGTCACCCGGGATGCCGTGGCACACCACATGGTTGATCGAGGTGCAGATCGACTTGGGGAAGCCTTTATAGTTGAGCGGAGCAGGGATGGCCTTTTGCACGTTGACAATATAGTCATGGCAGATGCGGTCCAGCTCTTCGGTGGTAACGCCGGGTTTGACGTATTCGGCGATCATTTCCAGGACTTCGGCGGCCAGTTTGCCGGCGATACGCATTTTTGCGATGTCCTCGGGGGTTTTGAGGGTGACGGTCATTCGGGCTCTCTTCGCGCGTTGGCGCTCATCATCAGGATTGCGGGCGTGCTGTGAATCGCGGCACGCCGTCATAAAACTGCGATTCTAACAGACGGTCGGCGTTAGTCGTGGGCCTGTCGTTATCGCTTCTATTAATAGATAGGAGCACCCTGGTTCTATTCCAAGGCCAGAGCAAAAAAGCCGGACGGCCAAAGCACCTGCTTTAAATCTGCTTTTGATCTGTTTTTGATCTGTTTTTGATCTGTTTTTGATCTGTTTTTGATCTGTTTTTGATCTGGTTTTTGATTTTGATCTATCGGCCCCATCGGGAGGCCGAGAGGAGGTTCTGCGTAGTGGGTCGACCGGCATGGATGCCGGGAGAGCCGCGATGGGCCATGGATGGCCCGTGGCGGCGTGCCCACGGAGCGGGACCGGAGCGAGGGAACCTGAGCGCAGCGAAGGCCGTACGCCAGGGGCAAGGCCTTTTTGGTTACTTTTTCGGCTGTTTGGAAAAAGTGACTCGCTGTAAGAGCGAAACCATAATTTCAGTTAGGCACAAATGCTGGATATGTACGCGGTACACCCGTTAAAACCACCGGGTACATATCCATTCGATGCATCACGGCTCTCTACGGGTTCCGCCCTTACGGCGGCTCACTTTTGTCAAACAGCCACAAAAGTAAGCAAAAAGGCCTTGCCCTGCCATACGGCCGCCTCGCCTAGGCTCGCCGGTGCCCTCACTCCGGCACTGTTATGGGGGCACGCCGCGACGGGCCATCCTTGGCCCATCGCGGCTGGCGCGGCGTCCTGCCGCGCCACCCCCATAACAGCACCTGCGTTCGGCCTTCTGTGAGGGGCATTCGTGTTGACTGGACAAGCGCGTGGCTACAGCAAAAGAAAAAGAAAAATAGATCTTGGACGCTTGTACGTACGGCCTGCAAAACAGGCCGGCTGGTCAGTCACCTCGGCGAGGTTTTAGATCTGGCTTTTGATTTTGATCTACTGGCCCCATCGGCAGGCCGAGAGGAGGTTCTGCGTAGTGGGTCGACCGGCATGGATGCCGGGAGAGCCGCGATGGGCCATGGATGGCCCGTGGCGGCGGGCCCACGGAGCGGGACCGGAAGGAGGGAACCTGAGCGCAGCGAAGGCCGTACGCCAGGGGCAAGGCCTTTTTGGTTC
>NZ_NQKQ01000037.1 GCF_002269505.1 Pseudomonas fragi
AGGCGGGAATGCCCAGTTTCGTGATTAGCATGCTCAGAAAAATTAACTGACTGTTGCACTTGTTCCTTGAGACCGCCGTGTCGTGGTGACACCGAGCGTGATGCATGGCTGTCGTTCTACAGGGATTGCCTGTTTAACATTGACAGATGTGCGCCTGGATAAACAGCGCTTGTTGCTGGCCACGGACGGCCTGAGTTTTGCACAGCGTTATTTCCTTAATTGCAGGCGTTCATTGCAAACCACCTTGTTTTTAGGGCGCGCCCGCGCCGTGATTGAAACCACCGTGGCGTATTTGAAAAACACTGTGCGCTACGATCAGCAGTTGATTGATATGCAGCATGTTCAGGCCTGTATTGGTGAAATGTATATGGCGCTCGAGTCATCGCGCACCTTGGTCCATTACTCACTGGAGCGTCAGGTCAGGCAAGAGTCTGACGTGTATTGGGATGCAGTCGCTTCAATGGCCAAGTATCAGGCGGTGGAGGATGTCAACAAAATCGCCCTGCAGGCCCTGAACCTGACGGGTGGCTGGGGCTATACCGAAAGCAGCGGTATCGGCCGGGCGCACCGTGACTTTACGGCCCTGGTGGCAGGGGCCGACCCGCAGGAAAAGCTCAAGGTTGATATGGGGATTCGGATGGTGCACGACCTGGACATGATGTCCCGGCGTTCTTCAAAAAAGGAGAGTTGAACATGAAGATCAAGTTGTCAGGCAATTTGGCACGTTTTGTTAACTACAAAAAAGAGTTGCAACTGGAGAGTGAGGGTATTCAGACCGTGGGCGATGCGCTGCACGCGTTGGTGGTGAGTTATCCGGTATTGAAAGACATTATTTTTGATAAGGATAGCAACGTTAAAAAAGGCTATTTGATTTCTTTGAATGGCGAAAAAGTTGACGCGGCAGCTCAGGTAAGTAAAGGCGGTGAGGGCGACTGTCTTGATATTTTTACTGCGATAGCCGGGGGTTGATGCTATGCAAGCCAGAACAATAAGAGTTTCCCATCCGGTAGAGTCCATGCTGTTTGGACCTTTTCAGTTTCATGCCCATTCGCTGATGTTGCTGAGTTTCAGTTCGATGTGGTCCTGGGGCAGTACCTACCTCTCAGTTTCCTTTCCGGGGATGATCAAAGAGTATCATCAGGGCATGGTGGCTGTGGGTGCCGAAGTTGAATATGTCGAACCTTTTGAAATGTTCTCGGCCGACGAATTTTCGGTGTCGGTCGATGAGTTCAAGGTGCGCCAGGGTAACTCTGTGTTTCAAGTACTGCACCTGATTCGTGCCCAAGGCATTGTGGTTGCCAGGGTCAAGGTTCGCTGGAAACTGCTGGAGCTGGATGGTGATGAAGCACTGTCCGCAACCCCAGGGGTTATTAGGTCCGCTTTTTTGCAAAAGTTTCTTCCCGAAGAAGTTGACCCTTCACGGGTTGAACGACCTTTGCTGGCACAACTGGAAAACTTGAAAGAGCATGGGCAGCTCTGTGCCGAGTTTGAACATGACTTCACCCTGTTCCGGCATCGTTGTGAAGTGGCCGATCAATGGGCGTTCTTTGAGTTGCCTACACTGGCTTCGGAAAGCAGGGAGTCGTTAATAGATTCCCTGCAGGAAGACCCAGGTGAACTTGCCAGTTCACTGGGCCTGGCCCTGAATAATATTTACATGGAATGGCGTTGCCCTTTTTATCTTTTGGAAAAGGGCCGTGTAAAAACACAGGCTTATCGGCTGCAGGGCAAACTGTATTTTGCGCATCATGTTTTCAACCTGACGCGCGCCAATACATTGGCCGCGATCGTGATTGAAGAGTTTTAAATGCGAATCAGGTTTTATGCCTGTCTCGTCAACCCGATCCTGAAAAAGTGAAGGGAGCAACACCATGAGCAGGGAGGCTAATGCGATCGAGTATGACCAACTTACCGCGGGTGAGATGGGGATGTATTCCCGTCACTTGCTGATCCCCGCGATCGGCGTCAAAGGTCAGCTGGCCTTGAAAAATGCCAGCGTACTAATGATTGGAGCGGGCGGTCTGGGTTGTCCGGCGCTGCTTTATCTGGCGGCTGCCGGGGTGGGGCGGCTGGGAATTATCGATGCCGACCAGATCAATGTGTCCAATGTGCACCGCCAGGTGCTGTTTCGCATCACCGATAAAGGTCAGAACAAGGCCGATGTCGCCAAGCGGCGTTTGCAAAAGCTCAATCCCTATATCGAGATCGAAACCTGGATCGAGCGCTTTAACCTCGACAATGCCCAGGCGCTTGTGGCCGATTACGACATCATTGTTGATGGGACAGACAATTTTACCGCCAAGTACTTGATCAACGATGCCTGTTTCTATGGCGGCAAGCCGCTGGTGTATGGCGCCATCATGCAGTTCGAGGGGCATGTCACGGTGTTCAACGCGCTGGATGAGCAAGGCCGTCGTGGCGCCAATTATCGTGATCTCTACGATGGTCCGCCTGATGCTGCGTTGGCGCCCAACTGCGCGGAAGCCGGGGTGTTGGGGGTGCTGCCCGGTATGATCGGCTGCTTTCAGGCCAATGAAGTGATCAAACTGATTACCGGGATCGGGCGGCCGCTGGTCAACCGCCTGATGGTCTACGACGCCCTTGAGGCCACGAGCCGGGAGATCGTGTTTTCGCCTGTCGGCGATAACCCCCTCAGGAACCCGCTGCGCAATCCAGTGCTGGAAGAAATGGCGCAAGTCTGTAGCGCGCCAGGTGTCACCGATGACTTTATGCTGAGCATTGAAGACTTTGCCGCGCTGATCAGTGAGACGTCGATCCATCTGATTGATGTGCGTGAAGGGCATGAGCGTGAACAGGTATCGATCGGTGGTGAACATGTAGCGCTGGGCCAGGTGGGCGAGTGGGCCGCACAGTGCCTGGACGACAGGCCGATCGTGCTTTACTGCCAGTCGGGTATGCGCAGCCAGAAGGCGGCGAGAATCCTCGCGCAGCATGCACTCAGGTCACCGATTTTCAGCTTGAAAGGCGGCTTGAGCGCGTTTTTGGGCGCAGATACCTATGCGCAGATAATGGCTGAACTGGTGTTCTGTGAATGTGCCATGAGCCATCAGGCTCGCGTGTAAAAAACCCGTGGGTCAGGCTTGTTTGCGATGCAGATGAAGTGCTTGTTCCGGCATTCAGTCGCGAGGCAATCGTGAGCTAGCCTGCTCCCACAGGGCTGTCGTTAGAGCGATGAGGAATGCGGGCCATTGATATCCAGAGCCTTGGAGATAGCTTGCTCTGCCTCGATAAATGCTGGTGTCTTACCAGCATCGGCATAAATCTCTTCACCTTCTTCAATCCGGATAACCTCGGAACCTTTCACATAGGGCATGGCCTGTTCTGCTTGTTCAAGAGCGCAATTTTCCGCTGGCCCTGTTGCAGATGTGCATGGTCGATAGCTGGGTGGAGTGGGCCGAGGACTACAAGCCGTTTGCCTGATTTTCCTAGAGAAAGTCGGGGGGGTTGTGGTTTCTGACGTCTGGAAAAGGGCGATATGGGAGCATCAGTGGAAATACGGGCTGCAGACCTGTCCGCGCTCCGCCCCAATCCACCTTGCGGTAACGCGGTACTGCGATGTGGAACGCGCCTGATTGGTGAGAGACGCGTTAATTCTGGCTGTGTTCAGGCTTCGCGCTGGTCAGCGATGCTTTAAATTACCGCGTAAGCAAGCGCCGCAAGGTTCTGCGCGCGTGGATCGATCATCGTGTGGCCACCTGAGGTGGTTGTCACAAAGCTGAAGCTCACGTCGCGTTCTGCATCGGCAAAGGCAATTGGCCCGCCAAGCCCTATATGACCAAAGGTGTTGGGCCCCATGCAGTGTGAGGCATCCGGATCGGCTTTTTGCTCCATCATGCAGCCCAGACCGTAGCGCATTGGCCGCTTCCAGATACGGTCCAGACCGTTGCTGTGTTCTTTGGTGAACTCATTGAGCATTTCTGTGCCGATCAAGCGCCCAGCCAGTAAGGTGCTGTAGAAGCCGGCCAACCCCTCTGCCGTACTGTGTGAGCATGCCCCAGGCTGTTGAAAGGCCCACCATTTTGGGTCTGATGAACGTTTGGGCGACATACCCGGGTTAGTAAATGCAAGCGTCGAAATGTCTTCTGAGTTAGCAGTAACCACATCGCGCAAGTGTTTTGAGTAAGGGTCGCCCACTCGCCCTTTGGCCGCGTCAAAATGGGCTATACGGTGGAATTCCTGCTCCTCTACACCAAGATGAACCTCTAACCCGTTGGGTTGGGTTATTTCCTCGTGGATAAAGGTGCAAGGGTTGCGCCCGTCCGTTCGCCGTATCAGTTCCCCGATTATCCAGCCATACGTTGTAGTGCCATACCCCAATGCAGTTCCTGGTTGCCACCATAATGGTTCGGCAGCCAGTGTCTCGACCATTTGCTCCCAGTCATACATCGCCGGGTTGCGGTCCGGGAGTCTTAATGCCGGAATTCCAGAGGTATGGCTCATGACATGGCGCAAGGTAACCTGGCCTTTACCGCCCTGCGCGAACTCGGGCCAGTAATGAGCCACCGGGATATCCAGCTCTAGTTTTCCTTTCTCGACTAGCATCAATGCAGCCACCGCAGCGAATGGCTTTACAGTACAAAATGTATTCACCAATGTGTCTTTGTTCCAGGGTTTGTTTCCGTCGAGGTCCGACGAGCCTGCCCACAAGTTCACAACAGTCGTGCCGCCAACGTTAATGCAGAGTCCTGCGCCTCGTTCTTGCGGGTCATTAAAGATGGCCTCAAAGGCGCATTTGACGGCTTCGAATTCGGGGGCACATATTCCTTTTGCTTCCATGCGTAATGCTCCATGCAGTGAACCAGTTTTTTTAACGACATAAACAAAGGGCAGGGCAGTTGCCCTGCACTAAAAAGTGCCGTTGAAAAAGGCGTAACGCGTTCTGAAAGTCACTGGGCGTGGTGTTGTTCAGTAGCGCTGTTTTATGGCGAGGTGAAATAAATAAAAGCGCGCTGCCTGATCAAACTTCGGGTTGCGAAAAGTTGTAACGGTTTGAACGTTTGTAGGTGCCAAAGTCATTAAATCTGACACCGGCTTGCGCTAATACTTTATGCGCGAAGGGCGCGGTCATCTGGCGCAGATAGAACGGGTCCTTGACCACGAAGTGATGAATGCAGTGGGTGCTTCCGAAGTTGAAGCAAAACAACTGGAATGGCCACAGCCACCACCGGTTCATGACCTGGGTTTGCTGCAAGGGATTGCGCGGCATGACGTCGCCGAAATAGTGAATGTTGGAGCTGATAAAAAACAGACAGAACTGGCGGATGATATTGGGCGCGACGATAATCACCACTGCGCCATTGACCACCTGCATCAGCAGTGCTGCGCCAGCAGAGAGCTCAACGCTGTGGCCCATCAGCGAACTTACCCATGTGTACAGATGGTAGCCCAGGAAAATATACCAGCAGCCCCAGTACACAAGCCCCATGGGCGCATTCAGGCGAAGCACCTTGACGGTCAGCCTGATTTTTTCTTTCCAGGTCGGTGCGAACAAGGCATTTACAATGCCAAAGACAAAACCGTCGATGAGTTTTAAAAAGCGTTTGGCGCCCCACTGGCTGCCGCTGGTGGTAATCCAGGCTTCAACATCAGTTTGGGTGCCGGACTCTTTATGATGATGAAAGTGCAGTTCACGTCGCAACCAGGGGCTGGGCATGCCGGGGCGGGCTATCCAGCACAGCAGCATCATCAGGTTGTGCGCCAAGGGTTGTTTTCTGAAGTACAGGCGGTGAATCAAGTCGTGTTCAAGTTCATGGATAAATGACGTCAACAACGCATTGATTAAAATGCAAAGCCAACCGGGTATAAGCCCCTTTATATACAGTGTGCCCGTTACTATCATGCCAGTAACAGAAACGGCCATCACGCTGGCGCCTATGGCATTCTGGAAACCCAGTATGCGATAGCGCTTGCGTAGCTCATTACTGTGCTGTGTGATTTTCTGGGTAACTTCGTTAATTAAGTCCTGCTCGTTTTTTGGCAGAGGTGTACTGGGTACTCGATTGACAGTGTTCATCACTTCATCCTTTGAAGACGATGGGTTGGGATCGCTTCACTAGAAAAGCACATTTATTTTTTTGGGCAAGTTTTAAAGTTTTAATAGTGGGTTGGTCGGACGAGCGGATATATAAATCGTTATATTGTCTGACAATAAGTTTGTAGGCGCGGGATTAACTTTTTCCCTGGGTTTAATGCCGGTCGGGCAACTAACGGGTCAATAAAGAGACGCCAGGTGCCTTTTTTTCGGGATGATTATTGTTACTCAAACATGCGGGCTAGACATCTCCAGTGACGTTTATATCCCTCACTGTTATGGGCGAAGATGAACGGGATAGTCCCGGTACCCTGCAACTGTCCTGGAGCGTACATTGTTGCGAATGCTCGACCGTGTTGCGCCGGGCCATAAAGCTGATGGCGCTTGCCAGGTAAATATTGTTAACCAGGACAGCGCAGCGCTGCCCGGTCACAGTCGCAGACTTGATTCAGGAAGACCGGCTGTTGACATCCAGCGCCCTGAAGATTGCCTGCTCTGCTTTCACGAATGCTGGTGTCTTGCCAGCATCGGCATAAATCTCTTCACCTTCTTCAATCCGGATGACCTCAGAACCCTTCACATAGGGCATGGCCTGCTCTGCTTGTTCAAGGGCGCAATGGATCAGGCTTTGGGTGATGGTGGCCTCATCCAGGCCGTAGGCTTGAGCGAAAGCCTTGATTTTGACCAGATCACGTTTGTGCAGTGAAAGGCTGTATTCAACCCGCTCACTGGACTCCTGAGATCTGGATTCCCAGTTGTCGAGCATGGCCCTGAAGGCGTCCATATGGCTTCTCCTGTTCGGCGGCAAGTGCTGATGGACAGTATGGCTCACAGTTCGCTGAAGTGCTGTGAGTTGCCACCCGTCAGAAAAAACAGCTTTGATCTAAACCTTTGCCATCACCGGCCTTCAGATTCTGTGCAGGGAATAAACCTGCCTTTTTCTGGAGGACGTTATGAAACACCTGATTGGCCCCAAACGCTTTGTGGCGGGTTGTGCCCTGGTCTGTTCCCTGATCGCGGCGGCCACGGCAGCCGCAGCCAGTCCGACAGACTTTGTGGATGAGGCCCATGCTGCAGGGATTGCGGAGATTGAAACCAGCCGTATGGCGATCAGTAAAACGTCATCCACCGACATAGAAAGCTATGCCGTGGAGGCCATCAAGGACCATACCAACGCCAACCGGGACTTGAAGGACCTGGCCAGCCGTCTCGGCCTGCAGGTGTCCAGCGACGAGCAACTGCTCGACAAGGCGAAAAAACTGACGCTGCAAGTGCAGGAGGGGGATTCTTTCGATGCGGCTTATGCGGCCAATCAGGTCAAGACCCATGAACAGGCCATCAAGTTGTACAAGGAGCAGGCGCAAAACCCGGAGTCACCGGAGTTGCAGGCGTTTGCCGAGAAATATCTGCCCAAGTTGGAAATGCATCTGCTGATGGCGCAAAAACTGGTGGATGCTCATCACAAGTCCTGAGCCTTTCAGATGCAAAAACGCCCGGTGAGTGTTCGACCGGGCGTGTTGTGCAGCGGGGCGTGGTTCAGACCGCGATTTCGTTGAAGCCGCAATACTCTTCCCAGCTCATGTCCAGGGCTTCGGCAACTTCCTGATGTACTTCAAGGCGCATGCTCTTGAGCTCTTCAGGGGAACGCGCGATCAGTTCCAGGGCCAGTTCCCAGGCTTCCAGGCCGCGGCTTTCGGCTTCGTCTTCAAAGGCCCACAAAATCTGTTGCTGGCGGTCCTCGGCGCTCAGCTCTTTCATTTCTTCGATCAGTTCAGGGTGCGCCTTGATAAAAGTATCCAGGGCCAGTTCGTTACGGGATTCTTTAGGGATCATATGGCGTCTCGGATGGTCAGGGCTTTTTTCGCATGCTAGCGAGTTCGCATTACGATGAAAAGCGCCATATAGCTGCCTAGTCGACCGGTTGCAGCTTGCTTTCGCGCTGCAGGCTGTAGGCCCAGACTGCCAGAGCCAGCGTTGCGACCACCGCGCCGACCACAACAATGCCGTCCCAGCCATAGGCCGGGTAGGTCTGCGCACCCACCAGCGAGCCCAGTGCGCCGCCAATAAAATAACAGGTGATATAACCGGCATTCAGACGGTTGCGTGCTGCCGGGCGGACTTTGAACACCGCGTTCTGGTTGCTCACATGGACCAGTTGCACGGCGAAATCCAGGGCCAGTACACCGATCAGCAAAGCGACCAATGAGTGCCCGGCAAATGCCATGGGCAGCCAGCACGCCAGCAGCACCAGCAGGCCGGCGGTGGTCGCCTGTTGCCCCTTGCCGCGATCAGCCATGCGCCCGGCCCAGTTGGCTGCTACTGCACCGACCGCGCCTGCAAGGCCGAACAGGCCGATTACGGCGTCCGAGTAACTGTAGGGCGGTACCGCCAGCAAAAACGCCAGGGGGGTCCAGAACAGGGCGAACAGCGAGAAGGTCAGCAGGCCCAGCAGGGCGCGCAGGCGCAGTACCGGCTCTTCGACAAACAGGGTGAATACCGACTTCAGCAGTTTCGGATAACTCAGGCCTGCGCTCTGGTGATGGTTGGGCAGGGCACAGAACAGGGCGATGGCACTGACCAGCATCAGCGCGGCGGCTACCAGATAGATGGTGCGCCAGTCACCTGCCGACGACAGTGCGCCCGCCACGGTGCGGGCCAGCAATATGCCCAGTAACAGCCCGCTCATCAGGGTGCCGACGACTCGACCACGGCTTTGCGGGTCGGTCAGGCTGGCCGCCATGGGCACCAGAACCTGGGCCGATACCGAAAACAGCCCGGTCATTGCCGTGCCGATCAACAGCCACGTCAACGAAGGCGCAAACGCGCTGAGCAGAAGGCCCAGGGCACTGAGCACGGTCATGGTGACGATCAGGCGGCGTTGTTCAAACAGGTCACCCAGCGGCACCAACAGCAACAGGCCAGCGCCGTAGCTGAGCTGGGCAGTGATGACCACGGTGCCGGCGCTGCCCATGCTCAAGCCCAACTGCTGGGCGATGGTGTGCAGCAAGGGCTGGGCGTAATAGTTGCTGGCAACCGCCAGGCCGGTGGCGGTTGCCATCAGCAGGATCAGGGCAGTACTCAAGGGTTTTGTGGCAGTAGTAGACGCGGACATTGACTGTCTCGTTGGCATGGGGGAATGCGACGAAGTATCAGAATGTCAGGGAGGAATGTCACTGAATATGTCGGCTATTTTAATTTTTAAACCGTACAGCCCCTGGCTATAAACCCAAGGGCTGTACTTGCAACAATTGCAGACGATGTCAGTTGCGACGGCCCAGCAGCAAGCCTACAACCAGACCAAAACCGGCCGAAATGGCCACGGTCTGCCACGGATGGCCCCCAATGTAGTTTTCAGTGGCGTCGACCACAGGTTTGGTGCGCTCACGCACATTGGTCACTGAATCCAGTGCCTGCTTGAGCTTGAGGCTGACCTGCGCACGCAGGGTTTCGCCTTCTTCACCGATCAGGGACGCACTGTCCTTGAGCAGCTTTTCAGATTCGGCAATCAGGTCTTGCAGCTCGCTGAACGCTTGATCCTTGATTTGATCTTCAGCTTGTACGGCATTTTTTCGAGCCATTGCGGTACTCCTTGCAGGTTAAAGGGGTGATAACTAATGGAGTCAACCCAATGCTAAAAAGTTGCATCTGATTTGCGCCTGAGCTGACAGCGTAGTCAAAAACCAGACTGAGACACTTCTTTGTAGGGTGTAAGATGTCACCTAAATTTACGCCGCAGGAAATTCGCATGAGCTTCAACCTCGCCAACAAGCCACTCGCAGAGCGTGCAGCGCTTGAAGATGAAAAATCCCGTTTGTATGACCTATGGCAGAGCAACCTGGGCAAGGCCAAAGGCGATGCGGCGCGTTTGTTCGGTGAGCGCGCCAAGCGCAAGGGCAAGTGGGCCGAATGGGTGCGCTCGGAACTGGACGCCATGTCGCCGCCGGAATACGCCAATATGGTGCGCAGTGAAGTGAACCGGCTGATGGCAGCGGCCAAGTAATTCAAACGCAAAATCGACTATCTGTGGGAGCGGGCTTGCTCGCGATTCAGGCGCCGCGATTTATCTGAATAACCGGGGCGATGCTATCGCGGGCAGCCCGCTCCCACAGTTGCCTAGAGCGTTTCGCAAACGCTGAACACCTGCACCGCGCCGCCCACATTGATCTGCACTTCGTCATCCAGCTGCTTGCCCAGCAAGGCAGCCCCCAGCGGTGAGCGCGGGGTGATTACGGTGACCGTCTGCCCGCCGTGATCGAGCTTGAGCCCCGCGGCATCAGGGGCGAGAAACAGCCACTGTGTAGTGCCGTTTTCAGCCTCCAGTTCAATCAATGCCCCGATCTGAATGCCGCTTGCAGCGTCGTATGGCGCAAGGGCCATGGCCCGGCACTGCTTCAGTGCCTGGCGAATCTCCTCAACCCGGCGTGCCTGCCCGGTGGCCAGATACGACGCCTCAAGCCCGAGGGTGTCGTACTTGTTCTCGGCGATGTTTTCCGCGTGTGTGGCCGCTTCATAGGCGGTTTGCGCTGCACGCTGGAGCACATCGAGGTCGATTTCGAGTTTTTCCAGCATCAGCAGGTGCACAGCGTTCTTGTTCATGGTCGCAGCTTGAGTGGTGACGAGCGGCGATTGTCGCACGACTTTCGCGCAGATTAATCCGCCCCAAGCCTTCTGTACGCAGCCAATTATGCGGACAATCACCCCTTTGAATGTTGGAGCCCGGAATGAAAGCCTCCTGGGATATTTTTTGCAGTGTGGTCGATAACTACGGCGACATTGGTGTGACCTGGCGCCTGGCCCGGCAGTTGGTGGCCGAGCATCAGCAGGGCGTGCGGCTGTGGGTCGATGACATGCGCGCGTTTGTGCCGTTGTGCCCCGAGGCGGATGCCGGTGCTGCACGACAATGGCAGCAGGGGGTTGAGGTTTGCCAGTGGCCGGCGCAGTGGTCGGCGACAGAGGTTGCCGATGTGGTGGTCGAGGCCTTCGCCTGCAAACTGCCTGAAGGCTATCTGCAGGCCATGAAGGCCCGTGAAAAGCCGGCGCTTTGGATCAATCTTGAATACTTGAGTGCCGAAGACTGGGTCAGTGGGTGCCACGGCCTGCCATCCATGCGCCCCGATGGTTTGAAACGGATGTTTTTCTTTCCAGGGTTTACCCCGGATACCGGCGGGCTGTTGCGTGAGGCAGACCTGTTGCAGCGCCGTCACGCCTTTGAGCAGGACCCGCAGGCCAAACAGGCATTTTTGCAGGGGCTGGGGGTCCATGCGCACAGCAATGCGCGGCTGATTTCATTGTTTGCCTATGAAAATACCGGGCTGGCCAGCTGGCTGGATGCGATGGCGGCGGGCACCGGGCCGACCCACCTGCTGGTGCCGCAAGGACGGATCATGGGTGATCTGCTGCACTGGCTGGGTATTGAGCAGTTACCCCTGGGGACGGTCGAACAGCGCGGGGCGTTGACCGTTCAGGCATTACCGTTCGTCCGGCAGGAGGATTATGACCACCTGTTATGGAGCTGTGATTTCAATGCCGTGCGCGGTGAAGACTCGTTTGTACGGGCACAATGGGCGGGGCGCCCCCTGTTGTGGCACATCTATGAGCAGGAAGAAGACGCGCACTGGGTCAAGCTCAACGCATTCCTCGACCTCTACGTCAAAGGCCTTTCGCCGCAGGCAGCCCTGGCCTTTACCGGGCTCTGGCATACCTGGAATGCTGGCGCAGACATGGCCCAAAGCTGGAATTCGGTGCTGCAACACTGGCCAGAGATCACCGCACACGCCCGTAGATGGTGTCTGGAGCAGTCATTACAGGCCGATCTTGCGCAAGCGCTAGTACTGTTTTATAGAAATTGGATATGATACGCGACCTAGATTTTTGTAAATCTCAATCCAAATTCGGATATTCGTAATGAAAACTGGTAAAGAGCTTAAACCCGGTACAGTCATCAAGCTCGAAAACGACCCTTGGTTGGTTCAGAAAGCTGAATTCACCAAGTCCGGTCGTAACAGCGCGATCATGAAGACCAAGCTGAAAAACCTGCTGACTGGCTACAAGACTGAAATCGTATACAGCGCTGACGACAAGCTGGAAGACGTGATCCTGGATCGCAAAGAAGCGACCCTGTCCTTCATCAGCGGCGACACCTACACGTTCATGGACACCACTGACTACACCATGTACGAGCTGAACGCTGAAGACATCGAAGCCGTTCTGCCATTCGTTGAAGAAGGCATGACCGACGTTTGCGAAGCCATCTTCTTCGAAGACCGTCTGGTTTCCGTAGAGCTGCCGACCACTATCGTGCGTCAGGTTGACTACACCGAAGGTTCCGCTCGCGGCGACACTTCGGGCAAGGTGATGAAGCCTGCCAAACTGAAAAACGGTACCGAGCTGAGCGTTGCTGATTTCGTTGAAATCGGTGACTGGATCGAGATCGATACCCGTGACGGTGGTTCCTACAAGGGCCGCGCCAAGGTTTAAACCTTGCGTTAACCGCACGATGAAAAAGCCCGGCCTTGTAGCCGGGTTTTTTTTGGCCGGTCGAAAAGCCCCGGTTCAGAGCTTTGCCCGGCGCCGCGTACTGGTTAGCATGGGCGCTCATAAAGAGGGGCGGTAATGCTGATCGATTTTGTAATGTATGCAGCCTTGGGCATCGCCATGGGGGCTCTGGGCGGGCTGTTCGGAATTGGCGGCGGCTTGATCGCAATCCCGGTGCTGGGACTATGGTTCGGGCTGGATCAGCAGTTGGCGCAAGGCACGGCTCTGGCCATGTCGGTGCCCAACGTGTTTTTGGCGCTGTACCGCTATCAGCAGCGCAACCGGATCAATCTGCGTCAGGCATTGCCGCTGGTGCTGATGAGTTTTTGCTTCGCCTGGCTGGGGGCAATGCTCGCCGTGGGAGTGGATGCGCGGATCATTCGCTGGGGCTTTATCGTCTTTTTGCTGGGGATCACGCTCTATAACCTGATCAAAATGTACACCTCGCCAGCCCCGCCTGTGGCCGGTTCGCGCTATGGCTGGCCGTGGTTCGGGGTGCTGGGCGCCGTGGCGGGCACGACCGGCGGGCTGTTTGGTGTCGGTGGCGCCGTGGTGGCGGCGCCCGTGCTGACCAGTGTATTCGGCACTACGCAGGTCGTGGCTCAGGGGCTCTCGCTGGCCCTCGCCGCACCCAGTACGGCGGTTACCTTGCTGACGTATGCAGTGCATGACGAGGTCAACTGGGCCATGGGCGTACCGATGGCCGTTGGCGGGCTGTTGAGCATCAGTTGGGGGGTCAAGCTGGCTCACGCCCTGCCGGAGCGCATGTTGCGCGGCTTGTACTGCGGGTTTTTGCTGCTGTGCGCGGGGTTGCTGGCGCTCAAAGCTTGAAACCGTCGACGATATATTCGGCAAAGCACTCAATGATCGGCGACGGCGCGCTGTTGGATTTGCGTAACAGCACAATACTGGCCGAGGGCAGTTCCGGCAGGTTCTCGGCCTCGCCGATAATGCGCAGATCTGGCGTCAACAGGCTTTGCAACTGGGCGGTGACGGCCAGCCCGGTGCTCACCACTGCGTTGATCGCCGCCAGACTGGCGCTGGTGTAGGCCACCCGGTATTCCCGTTGCTGAATATCCAGCGCATTGCAGGCCCAGGTTCGGCAAAAGCAGTCGGTATTGAACATCGCCAGCGGCAGGGGTGTTTGTTCATGCGGGGCGAAGCCCTGGGCCACCATCCAGACAAAACGCTCCTGGCGCAGGATCTGGCCCATTTCGGTGCCGGGTTTGCGGGTGACAATGGTCAGGTCCAGGTCATTGCGCTGCAACAGTTGCGATGACGGTTCGCAATGTACCTCGACATTGATCAGCGGATAGTCCTGGGCAAAGCGCGACAGCACGCCGGGCAAAAAACGCATCACGTAATCATCCGGCGAACCGATCTTGACCGTGCCCACCATCTGCGGCTGGCGCAGTGTATTGAACACCTCGCTGTGCAGCTTGAGGATGCATCGTGCATAGCCCAGCAGCAGCACGCCTTCGGGGGTCAGGCTGACACTGCGCCCTTCGCGCTGGAACAGTGCGCATTGCAGCACATCCTCTTCCAGTCGTTTCATCTGCATGCTGACCGCAGACTGCGTGCGATTGACAACCTCGGCAGCCCGGGTGAAGCCGCCGTGATCGGCGATAGCGACAAAGGTGCGCAGCAGATCGGTATCGATACTGGGGAACTCGGCCATTGATCAATCTCGCAGATGTATCGCATAAGAAACATTCGTTGGATTGATCTTATGCCTGCGCCGACACTTGAGCCATCCCCCAGGAGGGCTCAAGTGATGAAAGGTCAAAAAGGTGTGATGTGGTTTGCCCGGGTTTCCCGCTGGTACCAACTGTCGCGGGAGAGGGCCTGCTTGCGGCAGATCAGCGATGCGGCGCTCAAGGATCTTGGGTTGAGCAGGGCGGATATCGAGGCCCAAAGCCATCGCGCGTTTTGGGATGATCCGTTTAACAGGTGAGTGCGTGGTGTTTGCTGCCCCTCACCCCAGCCCTCTCCCGCAGGGAGAGGGAGCTAATTGTCGGTGTTCTTGAAACCGCGCGCGTTCAGTTCCCTCTCCCTGCGGGAGAGGGTTAGGGTGCTCTTCAGCGTTTAACCTGCTTTAACGTCTCGGCAATCAAAAACGCCAGTTCCAGCGATTGATCGGCGTTCATGCGCGGGTCGCAGTGGGTGTGATAACGATCTGACAGGCCGTCTTCGGTAATCGGATTGGCACCGCCGATGCACTCGGTCACGTTCTGCCCGGTCATCTCGATATGAATGCCGCCTGCGTAGCTGCCTTCCGCTTCGTGCACCTGAAAGAACTGTTTAACCTCACCGAGGATCTGCGCGAAATCACGGGTCTTGTAACCGCTGCTGGCCTTGATGGTGTTGGCGTGCATCGGGTCGCAGCTCCACAGCACCTGCTTGCCTTCACCTTCCACGGCGCGGATCAGCTGCGGCAGGTGATCACCGACCTTGTCGGCACCCATGCGTACGATCAGGTTGAGACGGCCCGGGTCGTTGTCCGGGTTGAGGATATCGATCAGGCGGATCAGGTCTTCGTTGTTCATGCTCGGGCCGACCTTGACCCCGATCGGGTTGTTGACCCCGCGCAGGAACTCGACATGGGCACCGTCCAGCTGGCGCGTGCGATCGCCGATCCACAGCATATGGGCTGAGCAATCGTAGTAATCGTTGGTCAGGCTGTCGCGCCGTACAAAGGCTTCTTCGTAGTTGAGAAGCAGCGCTTCGTGGGCGGTAAAGAAGCTGGTTTCACGCAGTTGCGGCGAGCTGTCCATGCCGCAGGCGCGCATAAACGCCAGGGTTTCGTCGATGCGGTCGGCCAACTGGCTGTACTTTGCCGCCAGCGCCGAGTTGGCAATAAAGTCCAGGTTCCACTTGTGTACCTGATGCAGGTCGGCGAAACCGCCCTGGGCGAAGGCGCGCAACAGGTTCAGGGTGGCGGTGGACTGATGGTAGGACTGCAGCAGGCGCTCCGGGTCGGGCACCCGGCTCTTTTCATCAAAGCCGATGCCATTGACGATATCGCCACGGTAGGCCGGCAAGGTCACGCCGTTGATGGTTTCGTCATTGGCCGAGCGCGGCTTGGCAAATTGCCCGGCCATACGCCCGACCTTGACCACCGGGCAACCTGCGGCGAAGGTCATGACAATGGCCATTTGCAGCAGCACCTTGAAGGTGTCGCGAATTTTGGCTGCCGAAAATTCCGCAAAGCTCTCAGCACAATCGCCACCCTGAAGTAGAAACGCCCTACCTTGAGTGACTTCGGCAAACTGTCGGCGCAGCTCGCGGGCTTCCCCGGCAAACACCAGCGGCGGGTAGCTGGCCAGGCTCTGCTCGACGCGCAACAGGTGCGCAGCGTCAGGGTAGTGGGGTTGTTGCTGGATCGGCAGGGCGCGCCAGCTGTCAGGGGTCCAGATTGGGCTCATCGCAGACTCTAGTATTTGTTGGGGTGGCCCATGTTAGCAGCAATTAGTGCGTGACCTGTTGCGCCGCAATGGCCGACAATCGCGCCTTTGCGCTCGTTATCGAGCGGCTGTTTTTTCAGCGTCGCGGGCAGTGCCGGGGCGCGGCAAGGAGAGGAAATGTCTGAGGAGCGCGTAGAGCGTCTGCTCGCCGAAGTTCATGATGACTTCGGCATGATTCGAGTGCTGGAAGTGGCTGACTACCGTTTCCTCGAATTTGGCGATGCGATCGAGCAAAGCTGCGTGTTTACGGCGGACCCCAGCTGGCTGGAATACGACTACACCCGCGCCATGCTGATTGGTGCGCTGTGCCATGACGCCCCTGAAAGCGCGCTGTTCCTGGGTCTGGGTGCCGGAACCCTGACCCAGGCCTGCCTCAAGTTCCTGCCTCTGGAAGATGTCGAAGCCATTGAGCTGCGCCCGGATGTGCCGCGTCTGGCCATCGAATATCTGGGCCTGGACGATGACCCGCGACTGTATATACGTATTGGTGATGCCCTGGAGCTGCTGGACAGCGCCGAGCCTGCGGACCTGATTTTTGTTGATCTGTACAACGATCTAGGGCCGGCAGCGGGTCACCTGGCGTGGAAGTTCCTTGAAAACTGCCAGAAGAAACTCGCCGCCAACGGCTGGCTCATCATCAACCAGTGGGCCACCGATGATGGCAAACCGCTGGGTGCTGCCTTGCTGCGCGGCCTGTATCACCGCCATTACTGGGAGCTGCCGGTCAAGGAGGGCAATGTCATTCTGCTGGTGCCGGCCGATCTTGAGCAGACCCTGGATATCGATGCGCTGACGGCTCGTGCCCAAGCCCTGGCACCGCGTCTGGGCTATTCGCTGGAGTCGCTGATCAAGGCAATTCGCCCGGCAACCTGATACCCGACGGTGAAACGTTTTAGCGTTTGCCCCAGAGTGGCCCGGCACGAAAAGCTTTTTCAAGGGCAAAAAAAAGGTTAAAGCCCGGTCTACAGAGGGATACAGACGATTTCACAGCAAAAAAACCCTTCTTTTTTTTGATAAATCCGGTATAGTGCGCGCCGGCCTTTAGCCGGGCCACGTTTAGGTGTCGCATTTCCCGAAGCACGCTTCGGCTGCTCGTCCGTTTCGCGGACAACCCCTGAACGCTCCATTCATTTAACGTTTTCGCAAATCCCCGCCGACAAAGCAGCCAGGGCGACTCTTGAGTCTTACACGGCATGCGCAGCTTTGGAGCATGGGTCTTTGCGGATGCACTTAGAGGCAGACCCATGACCCAGGAAACCGGCGGCTTCGCCGCTTTTAATCTTAATCCGAACATTCTTTCTGCTGTCATCGCGACTGGCTACGAAGAACCTTCGGCTATTCAGCAGCAATCGATCCCGATCATCATGGCCGGTCACGACATGATTGGTCAGGCGCAAACCGGTACGGGTAAAACCGCCGCGTTCGCCCTGCCGATCCTGCACCGCATCGATCCTGCTAAGCGCGAGCCGCAAGCCCTGATCCTGGCGCCAACCCGTGAGTTGGCGCTGCAAGTAGCAACCGCTTTCGAAACCTACGCCAAGCAAATGCCGGGCGTTACCGTTGTGGCCGTTTACGGCGGCGCCCCTATGGGTCCACAACTGAAAGCAATCCGTAATGGCGCACAGATCGTTGTCGCCACTCCGGGCCGTCTGTGCGACCACCTGCGTCGTGACGAAAAAGTGCTGTCGACCGTGAACCACCTGGTTCTGGACGAAGCTGACGAAATGTTGAAACTGGGTTTCATGGACGATCTTGAAGTTATCTTCAAGGCGCTTCCTCCAACCCGTCAGACCGTATTGTTCTCGGCAACCTTGCCGCAGTCGATCCGTGCCATTGCCGAACGCCATCTGCGCGATCCGCAACACGTGAAGATCCAGACCAAGACTCAGACCGTTACCGCGATCGAACAGGCTCACCTGTTGGTTCACGCTGACCAGAAGACCTCGGCTGTATTGAGCCTGCTGGAAGTTGAAGATTTCGACGCCCTGATCATGTTCGTTCGCACCAAGCAAGCGACCCTGGACCTGGCCAGCGCCCTTGAAGCCAAAGGCTACAAAGCTGCTGCGCTGAACGGTGACATTGCCCAGAACCAGCGTGAGCGCGTTATCGACTCCCTCAAGGATGGCCGTCTGGACATCGTTGTGGCGACCGACGTAGCGGCACGTGGCCTTGATGTTCCACGTATCACTCACGTGTTCAACGTTGACATGCCTTACGATCCAGAGTCCTACGTTCACCGTATCGGCCGTACTGGCCGTGCAGGTCGCGAAGGTCGCGCACTGCTGCTGGTAACTCCTCGTGAGCGCCGCATGCTGCAAGTGATCGAGCGTGTAACCGGTCAGAAAGTTGCTGAAGTCCGCCTGCCGGATGCCCAGGCTGTTCTTGATGCTCGCATCAAGAAGTTGACCAACAGCCTGACGCCGCTGGTAGCTGACGCTGAATCGACTCATGGTGATCTGCTGGATCGCCTGATTGCCGATATCGGTTGCAGCCCGCGTGCCCTGGCCGCAGCTCTGCTGCGCAAGGCAACCAACGGTCAGGCCCTGACCCTGGCAGCCATCGAGCGTGACCGTCCACTGGTGCCGAACAGCGCACCGCGTGAGCGTTCCGAGCGTTCGGGTGACCGTCCGGATCGTGGTGATCGTGAGCGTCGTGCTCCGGTTCCATTGGCCGAAGGCCGTGCTCGTTGCCGTACCGCGCTGGGTGCGCGTGACGGTATCGCTGCCAAGAACCTGCTGGGCGCTATCCTCAACGAGGGTGGCCTGGCTCGTGAAGCTATCGGTCGCATCCAGGTGCGTGACAGCTTCAGCCTGGTAGAACTGCCGGAAGCCGGTCTGGAAGGTTTGCTGGCCAAACTGAAAGACACCCGCGTTGCTGGCAAGCAGTTGAAGCTGCGTCGCTATCGCGAAGATTAATCACTGTTGCAGTGATTGATCGCTAAAAAAATCCCCGCCTGGTGCGGGGATTTTTTTTGTCCGTGATTTGTAGTCGCTGCTGAGGTACGAGTGCTGCGAGCTTTTATTGTTGTGCCACCCAAGATCAAGAGCTCGCAGCCCTCGTCCCTCGGCAGCGACTACGGGGCTCGGTTTTAACCAAATTTATAGATATCCATCCCCAGCGCGCCCATCGTCCAGCCTTGGTGGGCAATGCTGAACTGGCCGCCCGCGGCACGGGCAAAATACATCGGCAGCAGGTGCTCGTCGCTGGGGTGGTTTCTAGCGGCGAAAGGCGCCTGTGTGCGGTAGCCATGTAGCGCGGTTTCGTCATCAGCCGCCAGTTTGTCGATCATCCAGTCACGAAACGCCTTGGCCCAAGGCTCGATGCTCTCGGGGCCTGCGTGCCAGTCCAGTTCGCGCAGGTTGTGGGTGATGCTGCCCGAGCCGATGATCAGCACGCCCTCGCTGCGCAAGGCGGCCAGTGCATGCCCGACTCTGGTCTGACCAGCCGGGCCCAATTGACTGGGCAGCGAGACCTGCACCACCGGGATATCTGCCAGCGGGTACATTAATGACAATGGCACCCAGGCGCCGTGGTCAAAAGGGCGTCTGGCGTCCAGCCGGGCCGGCAAGCCGTTATCTGCCAGCAGCGCGGCGATACGCGTGGCCAGCGCCGGGTCGCCGGGGGCAGGGTATTGCACGGCAAACAGTGCGGGCGGGAAGCCGCCAAAGTCATGCCAGGTTTCCGGTGAGGGATGGCTGGCGACCCGCAGGTCGGGGCTTTCCCAGTGCGCAGATACCAGCACTATGGCTTTTGGTCGCGGCAGTTCGGCCGCCAGCCGTTTGAGCGCCGGGCCACTGGCGCCCGGTTCCAGTGCTAGCATGGGGGAGCCGTGGGAGATAAACAGGCTGGGGAGCATGAAAGATGTCCTCAAAGTTAAGATGCGTCATCTTCATCCCGATCATTGATCTAAATCCAATATAAGTTTTAGTACTTATCTATCGAATTTAAAGGTGAATCATGCAGCCCGAATTTTGGCACGACCGCTGGGATCGCAATCAGATCGGCTTTCACCTGCAGCAGGTCAACCCTTACCTGCAACGCTTGTGGCCCACGCTTGGCCTGGCGCAGGGCGCCCGTGTGCTGGTGCCCTTGTGCGGTAAAAGCCTGGATATGAGCTGGCTGGCGGCCAATGGTTTCGAAGTGTTGGGTGTAGAGCTGACGCAGACGGCCGTGGAGCAGTTTTTCAGCGAGCAGCAGGTCGAGCCACAGATTCGCCAGCAGGGCGCCTTCAAGGTGTACGAGGCAGGCCCCGTGACGATCCTGTGCGGTGACGTGTTCGCCCTGACTGAGGCCGACGTGGCCTCCTGTGTGGGGCTGTATGACCGCGCTGCAACCATCGCATTCCCTCCCGAGATGCGCGCAGCTTACGCCCGGCACCTTAACCGGACTCTGTCGCCGGGCTGCCAGGGGTTGCTGATTACCCTTGATTACGATCAGTCGCAAATGAACGGCCCGCCGTTCTCGGTGCCGGATGCCGAGGTGCAGAGCCTGCTGGCACCTGCCTGGGCATTGGAAATCATCGAGCAACCTGATGTGCTCGATCAGGAATGGAAGTTCCTCAAGGGCGGTGTGACGCGGTTGGTGGAGCGGGTGTATCGCCTGAATAAAACCGCCTGAAGCAAAACCCGGGCACAAAAAAGGGCGACTGCAGTCGCCCTTTTTTGTGTTTGCCGTGGGGTTAGCCGCGGCGACGCAGTGCGTCGATACGTTCTTCCAGTGGCGGGTGGCTCATGAACATCCGCGCCAGGCCCTGCTTGAGACCGCCGTTGATGCCGAAAGCTGCCATGGTGTCCGGCATGTGTACCGGCAGGCCTTGCTCGGAGCGCAAGCGCTGCAGGGCGCTGATCATGGCCGAAGTACCAGCCAGTTGTGCGCCGGCTTCGTCTGCCCGGAACTCACGTTTGCGCGAGAACCACATCACAATGGCGCTGGCCAGGAAGCCCAGAACCAGTTCTGCGAAAATGGTCGCAACGTAGTAGGCAATGCCGCGGCCTTCATCGTTCTTGAACACCACTTTGTCGACAAAGTTGCCGATGATGCGGGCGAAGAACATGACAAAGGTGTTCACCACACCCTGCACCAGTGCCAGGGTCACCATGTCGCCATTGGCAACGTGGCCGATTTCGTGGGCCAGTACGGCTTTCACTTCATCGGGCGAAAAACGCTCCAGCAAGCCCTGGCTGACGGCGACCAGTGCATCGTTTTTGTTCCAGCCCGTGGCAAAGGCGTTAGCCTCGTATGCCGGGAAAATTCCCACTTCAGGCATTTTGATTCCCGCTTCGCGGGACAATTGCTCAACAGTTTGCATCAACCATTGTTCATGACGAGTACGAGGTTGAGTGATCACCTGGGTGCTGGTGCTCATCTTCGCCATCCATTTGGATATGAATAGCGAGAACAAAGACCCTGCAAAACCAAAGACCGCACAGAACACCAACAGCTGACTGAGGTTCAGATCAACCCCGTTGGCCGCCATGAACCCGTCAAAGCCGAACAGGCTCAGGGTGATGCTGGCAATCAGCACGACCGCCAGGTTAGTGGCCAAAAACAGCAGAATGCGCATCATGGTTGTATGAATCTCCTCGTCTTAGGGGTGTTGCCGTATGCGGGGTATATAAGGTGCTGCCACAGGCTATTCAACCGGGTGACTATTTCAAACTGTGTCCTACAGCCTGATTTTAGTCGTTTGCCCGGGATTTCCTAATACGAAGGAACGCATTTTTTGGCGAAAAGTTTCACTGAACGCCAATAAATAAAGGGCTTTATTGTTTTTCAGGTTTTGTTAAAGGGGGGTAAGGGTTCGCAATGACGCTGAATGAAGAATATTCCATCTGACACATGTTGTGCGACTTTTGATTGGTCGCACAACATGTTCGGAAATTACTGACGGTATGTCTTCAGGAAGTTGCCGATCCGGCCGATGGCCATATCCAGCTCGTCGACACGGGGCAGGGTTACGACGCGGAAGTGATCCGGCCACGGCCAGTTGAAGGCGGTGCCTTGTACCACCAGCAATTTTTCCGAGAGCAGCAGGTCCAGGACGAATTTCTCGTCGTTGAGGATCGGACACACTTTAGGGTCGATACGTGGAAACGCATACAGCGCACCCATTGGCTTCACGCAGCTGACGCCGGGGATATCGTTGAGCAGTTCCCAGGTGCGGTTGCGCTGCTCCAGCAAGCGGCCGTTTGGCAGTACCAGGTCATTGATGCTCTGGTAGCCGCCCAGTGCGGTCTGGATGGCATGCTGGCTGGGCACGTTGGCGCACAGGCGCATATTGGCCAGCATATCGATGCCTTCGATGTAGCTCTGGGCATTTTGCTTGGGCCCGGAGATGGCGATCCAGCCCGAACGGAAACCCGCGACCCGATACGATTTGGACAAACCGTTAAAGGTCAGGCACAGCACGTCGGGGGCCAGCGAGGCAGTGCAGATATGCACGGCGTCGTCATAGAGGATCTTGTCGTAGATCTCGTCCGAAAACACGACCAGGTTGTGCTGGCGGGCAATTTCGAGCATGCCCAGCAGGACTTCTTTGGAGTACACCGCACCCGTCGGGTTATTCGGATTGATGATGACCATGGCTTTGGTATTGGGAGTGATTCTGGCTTTTATATCCTCAAGATCAGGCCACCAGTTGGCTTGCTCGTCGCAGAGGTAGTGCACCGGATGGCCACCGGCCAGGGTCACGGCGGCGGTCCACAGCGGGTAGTCCGGCGCTGGTACCAGCACTTCATCGCCATTGTTGAGCAGCGCTTGCAGCGACATCACGATCAGTTCGGACACGCCGTTGCCCAGGTAGATGTCTTCGATGCCGACACCTTCCACCTGTTTTTGCTGGTAGTACTGCATGACTGCCTTGCGGGCGCTGAACAGGCCTTTGGAGTCGCTGTAGCCCTGGGCTGTCGGCAGGTTGCGGATCACGTCCTGAAGGATTTCGTCCGGCGCTTCAAAACCAAAAGGTGCCGGGTTGCCGATGTTCAGCTTGAGGATGCGATGACCTTCCTCCTCCAGTCGTTTGGCGTGCTTGAGCACCGGGCCGCGAATGTCATAACAGACGTTGGCGAGCTTGTTTGATTTGCTGACCTGCATGGCGATGTGATCCCGAAAATGAACGATCCAGGCGATGTGTTAAGCATAGCGCTGGGAAATTCTGTGTTTTCACACAGTGGCTAACTCCGCTTTGCTTCAAGAATCCGTTTGAATGCAGCTAGGGCGGGTGCCAGACTGGTGATTAACGAGGCGCAATCATACGTGCCACCTGATCACTGGAAAAGCCACTGGTCGGGGTTTTTCAGTTGCAGAGGCAGAACTATGGAAAAGTTGAACAAAACCCTGGATGAATGGAAGGCCATGCTCGACCCCGAGCAATACAACGTGTGCCGCCTCAAAGGCACCGAGCGACCGTTTTCGGGCAAATACAACGCCACCAAAACTGACGGTGTCTATCACTGCATCTGCTGCAATGCGCCGCTGTTCGATTCCAGCGCCAAATTTGATTCCGGCTGCGGCTGGCCGAGCTTCTATCAGCCGATTGGTGACAGTGCGATGGTCGAGATCCGTGACGTGAGCCACGGCATGGTGCGTACCGAAGTGGTCTGCGCCACCTGTGATGCGCATCTGGGCCACGTGTTCCCGGACGGTCCGCCGCCCACCGGTTTGCGCTACTGCATCAACTCGGTGTGCCTGGACCTGATTCCCCGCGTCTGACTTTTGAGGTGCTGTCATGAACGACAACCTGCTCGATATTGCTTGCACCTCGCTTGGCGGTGAGCCAAAAAAACTGGCGGATTACGGGGGCAAGGCGTTGCTGGTGGTCAACACCGCGAGCAAATGTGGTTTTACCCCGCAGTACCAGGGGCTGGAAGCGTTGTGGCAGGCGTACCGGGATCAGGGTCTGGTGGTTCTGGGTTTTCCGTGCAATCAGTTTGGCAAGCAGGAGCCGGGCGACGAAGCGGCCATCTCCGAGTTTTGCGAACTGAATTTTGGCGTGAGCTTCCCGCTGTTCAAGAAGGTCGACGTTAATGGCCCTCAGGCTCATCCTCTGTTTGTACAGCTCAAGAAACGCGCGCCGGGGCTGCTGGGGTCGCAGGGCATCAAGTGGAACTTCACCAAGTTCCTGATTAGTGGCGACGGCAAAAGCGTCAAGCGCTATGCCCCGACCACCAAGCCCGAGGCACTCAGGGCGGATATTGAAGCGCTGCTGCGCTGAACCGAAAAATCGATAAAATGGTAAAGCGGTTTATCTGTAGTCGCTGACGAGTGGAACGAGGCTGCGATCGGCGGCGCAGCCGTCGCAAATCCTGAAAGCCGGATCTGACTGGTGCACCGTTGTGTATGATTTTGCGACCGCTTCGCGCTCGATCACAGCCTCGTTCCACTCGTCAGCGACTACAAAGTTAGCGTCTCTACCAGGCTTTTTGCGGTACCCATACGTCAATCAGCGCAGCCAGCTCTTCGCGGCGGAACGGTTTGGCCAGGTAGTCGTTCATCCCGGCCGAGCGGCAGCGTTCCCGCTCTTCGGGCATGGCATTGGCGGTCAGGGCGACAATCGGCAGCTTGGGCCAGCGTCCGCGATGGCGAATTTGCCGTGTGGCTTCGTAGCCATCCATCACCGGCATGTTGCAGTCCATCAACACCAGATCAAAGGTCTTCTGCTCCAGCCGGCTCAGTGCTTCGCCGCCGTGGGCCGCAACCACCACGTCACAGCCCAGCTTGCTCAGCATGCCCTTGGCCACCAACTGGTTGACCGGGTTGTCTTCGACCAGCAGGATTCGCGCCCGGTGCGCAACAGGCGCGTTGCTTGCGGGAGTATCCTGGGCCTCGTCATCATCCTTGAGCAGCAAGTGTTGCAAGGTCTTGTACAGTGCCTGGCGTGACAGGGGCCGGGCTTTTTGCAGCAGCGGCGCCAGCGCATTGACCTGCTCGCCGGGCATGAAGTTGCCATAGGCGGTTACCAGCAGGATTGGTGCACTGATGGCCGGGCGCAGGCCAAACAGGCATTCGGCACAGTCGGTTATCAGCAGTTGAGGGTCGGTGCCGATCAGCGAGTCGTCCAGAGAGTAGCGCGTGTAGTCCAGGCCCCACAGGGGTAAAAAGCTGCCGAGCATCTCACTCAGGCCACTGCTTGATGCACTGACCACAATGACTCGCCCCGACAACGGCTTTGGCTTGATTGCGGGGGTATGGCAGGGCAGGGGCAGTTCGGCGCAAAACTGGCTGCCAAAACCGACTTCCGAGCTGATGGTCAGCCGGCCGTGCATGGCAGCGCACAGGCTGTTGGTCAGGGTCAGCCCCAGCCCGGTGCCACCAAACTGGCGGGTGATGCCGGCCTCAGCCTGGGTGAAGGGGCTGAAAATTCTTGCCTGGGCTTCCTGGGCGATGCCTATGCCGGTGTCGCAGACCTCGATACGTACCTGATCGCCTTGCGCGCTGAGGCGTACATCAACCCGTCCGAATCGGGTGAATTTCAGCGCGTTGGACAACAGGTTGCTGACGATCTGCCGTACCCGGGTCGGGTCGCCCATGACCAGCGCCGGAAATTGCGGGTCGATCAGACACGTCAGTTCCACACTGGGAGCGGCGTTCTGCGACAGCAGGTTGGCGGTATCTTCAATCAACGTGCCCAAGTCGAAGGCAATATGCTCAAGCTCCAATTGGCCGGCGTCGAATTTCGACAGATCGAGAATGTCATTGAGTAACTCGACCAGAACCTTGCCCGAGTCATGGGCAATTGACAGTTGCTGGTGCTGCTCGGCATTCAGCGGGCTGTCCAGGCACAGCGCCAGCATGCCCAGCAAGCCATTGAGCGGGGTGCGTATTTCATGGCTCATGTTGGCCAGGAACGCCGATCGCGCCTGGGCCATTTCCAGGGCGGTACTGCGCGCGGCTTCAAGCTCCTCATTGGAGTGGCGCAGTTGCTCGTTGCTGGCCTCCAGTTCCTGGGTGCGCACAGAAACAATGGTTTCCAGCTGTGCCAAATACTCGGTCAGGGTATTTTCGGCGCGTCGCCGGTATTCCATCTCACGGGCCATGGCCTCGAATTGCTGATTGGCAGCGTTGACCAGTACGCCAATTTCATCGTTTTCGTGGCCGCTGGGGCAGTGCACCTTCGACTGGCCAGGATCTGCGGGCTTGCCGTCACTGATCTCACGAATCACCCGTACCAGTGGCTTGGTCAGCATGACGTAAAACAGACCCAGAAGAATAAAGGTCAGAACGATGCTGCGAATAAAACCGCTGAGCAGTGTGACTTCGGCCCGTTGCAAAAACCGCTTGCCGAAAGGGTAGGTATCCACCTCAAGGTGCAAGACGCCCACGCTTTGTTCGGGCAGGTGATTGAAGTACAGTCGCTGGTCAAATGAACGGTTGGCGCCAAACAGAAAATCGCTCAGGGGCCGATAGCGGCCGGTTTCAGGTTGGTCCTGCACCGCTGACAGCAGCAGATTGTCGTTGTCGAGCAGTTGGGCGGCGGTGATCGCCGGTGAGCGCAACAGCCCCTGCAACAGCTCTTGGGCAAGCTCCGAATCAAGGTTATAGGCAATGCGTGATGCCGGGTTGTGGCTGATGTCGAGCAGCGACTGGATTTCGCGATCGATGGCGGCATTTTCGCTGGCATAATCGATGCCGATTTGCAGCAGGCTAAGCAGGGTCCCCAGAATCAGACCGACCAGCACAGTCAGTTTTGCTTGCTTGAAAGACAGGCGGCGGGTGAGTTTTATGTCCATGGGGGTGTTGCACCTGTTTCCATTTCCTTGCGGCGTGCAAGAGTAGTCGATTCATCGGGTAACCGGCAGGCATTACTGTGGTATTTGCGACCTGTCAGTGTGAGTAATGTCGTGGCTTGAGCGGAATGCCAATCATATCAATGCGCCATCATTGTGTATCAGTCTGAGGGAATGTAGTGAATTCTAATCTGGATGCATTTCTACAACGGGCCGAAGCGGTCCTCGCACGTCTTGAACCCTTGCTGCCTGCACAGCGTGAGCCGATCGAGTGGCAGCAATGCCTGGCGGCCCGGTGGCAGCGCGAGGGGCGAACGGGTTACCTGATGCCGTTGCAAGTCAGCCTTGAGATGCGCCTGTCAGACCTGATTGGCGTCGATAACCAGCGCGATCAGTTAGCTCGCAACACCAAACAGTTCCTTGATGGGTTGCCGGCCAACCACGCCTTGCTCTGGGGTTCGCGTGGCACTGGCAAGTCCTCGATCATCCGTGCGCTGCTGGCCGAATATGGCAGTGCAGGGCTGCGCCTGATCGAAATCGAACGCGATCACCTGGCTGACCTGCCGCGCGTGGTCGAGCAGTTGCAGGGCTTGCCTCAGCGGTTTGTGCTGTTTTGCGATGACTTGTCTTTTGAGGCCGGTGAAAGTGATTACCGGGTGCTCAAAAGCGTGCTCGATGGCTCTCTTGAGCAAGCGCCGGAGAACGTCCTGCTTTACGCCACGTCGAACCGCCGTCATCTGGTGCCTGAAAAGGAAAGCGATAACGAGAACTGGAAGAACGTCGACGGCGAGTTGCATCCCAATGAAGCTGTGGAAGACAAGATTGCCTTGTCTGATCGTTTTGGTCTGTGGCTGTCGTTCTATCCCTTTACCCAGGATCACTTTTTGAGCGTGGTCGAGCACTGGATCGATGTTTTGGCCGCCAAAGCCGGTTTGCAGTGGCAGCGCGACGAGGCACTGGATATTCTGGCGGTGCGCTGGGCGACCGGGCGTGGCAACCGCAACGGCCGCTGCGCCTATCAGTTCGCGCGTTATTGGGTGGGTTTGAAATTGTTGGAGCAAGTGAATGATTGATTTGAACGCCACAGGTGCAGGCCTGAACGGCTACACCCTGTTGCAGGCTCAGTTGGAGTCGTTGTTGGCAGATGAGCGTGACTTTATTGCCAATGCTGCACAGTTCTCGGCGTTTTTGTATCACCAGCTCGATGATCTGAACTGGGCCGGTTTTTACCTCAACCGTAACGAGGAACTGGTACTGGGCCCGTTTCAGGGCCAGATTGCCTGTGTGCGTATCCCGTTCGGGCGTGGCGTATGCGGGGCTGCGGCAGCGAGCCGGCAAACACAGCGGGTTGAAGACGTGCATGCATTTGCCGGGCATATCGCCTGCGACAGTGCCTCCAACAGTGAACTGGTCGTGCCGTTGATCAAGGACGGTCGCCTGATCGGCGTGCTCGACCTGGACAGCCCGAGCATCGGGCGCTTCAGCGAGCAGGACCAATTGGGTATTGAGGCCCTGGCGGCGATCTTTTTGCGCTTGAGCGAGTGCTGACAGCGTCAGCTTTTTAGCCCGGCCTTGAGCATCAGCGCATCGATATCGACCGTATCGATTTGTTGAGGGTCAAGGAACTGCCGGGCGTACTGCAGGTAAATCTGTTCGTGCAAGAACAGTGCGAACAACTGCGGGTCAATATGGGCATCGTGGCACATGGCGGCCATGATGCTCAGCGCTTCACTCAAGGTTTTGCTGCGTTTATAGGGGCGATCCGACGCGGTTAATGCCTCGAAAATATCGGCAATTGCCATCATCCGTGCTTCCAGACTCATTTCCTCGCGGGTCAGGCGTTTTGGATAACCGCTGCCATCCATTTTTTCGTGATGCCCCCCGGCGATTTCGGCAATGTTGCTTAAGTAGGCGGGTAGCGGCAGGCTGCTGAGCATCAGGATGGTTTGCACGATGTGATTGTTGATGATGTAGCGCTCTTCGCTGGTCAAAGTGCCGCGCCGGGTGCTGAGGTTGTACAGCTCGCCACGGTTGAATTTGTAGGACGGTACTTCGAGCTTGAAGCCCCAGGGGTTTTCGGGATCAATCAGCTCGGCTTCGGGGCGAGTCAACAGGTGCTCGGGTTTGTCGGCCAGCAGCGACTCGGTCACTGGCAAGGCTTGCTCCTTGCGGGTGGCCTGGCGTTTGTTTTCTTCCCAGGATACGCCCAGACGGTCATCCAGCGTGCGGGTCCAGGTACGGCGTGCAATGGCGTTCAAACGTTGCAGGTCTGCCTCCATCATGGCTTCACCGCCCAGATTGCACTGGGCGACAAAAGTGAAGTCATTATCCAGCTCGGCCAGGCAGGCATCACGCAGTTGCGTCAGGTGTTGATCGTCGCCCCCCATGGCCCTTGCCTGCCAGTAGTTGACCCAGGCATCGCGCTTGAGCACTTCAAAGCGGGTGCGGATTTCGTGAATACGGTCGTACAGCGTTTCAAGCTTGGTGGCCTTGTCGACCACATACTCCGGTGTTGTGACCTTGCCGCAGTCGTGCAGCCAGGCGGCGATGCGCAGCGCTTCCCATTGTTCATCCGAGGGGTCGTACTGTTCAAAGAAGGGTTGCTGGCTCGCCGCAGCCGCCTGTGCCAGCATCAGGGTCAGGGTTGGAACCCGTTGGCAATGGCTGGCGGTATAAGGACTTTTGGCGTCGATGGCCCCCGCCAGCAGTTGGATCAATGCATCCAGCAACTCTTTCTGGCGCGCCTGCAGGCGCTGGCTTTCAATAGCGACAGCAGCCGTACCGGACACAGCCTGAATAAAGGCAATCCGGTCAGCGCGCAAGTGATCCTGGTCGTCAGTCGAGCCACTGTCGTTCAACACCAGCACAAGAATGCCCACTGTTTCGCCCTGGCGGTTGTGCAGACGAATGCCGATCAGGTGGATGCTCTGGCTGCCAAGTTGATGCATCACTGACTGCAAGTCACCCGCCTGCTCAAGGCTGAGTGAGCGGGCGACACTGTCATGACCTTCGAAAAGCGCTCGCAGCCACTCCGGGCTCTGGCTGTCGTCAGGCTGCAAAACTGGTCTGGGCTGGGCGGCCAGATCCTGGGGTTGGCCGTTGATGATCAGGCCTTTCAACTCCAGTTGGGTGCTGTCGTTTTTTGTCAGGTAGATCAGACCAGCTTCTGCCTGGGCAATCTTGAGGGTCTCGAACAGTACGGACTGCAGCAAGGGTTCAAACCGGGTATGGGCCGAGAGGCTGGAGGTGATTTCAAAAAAACTGGCGAGGGTTTCTTTCATGCGGCCCATGGACGCCTGCATCTGGTCGATTTCGAGCACGGGCGATTGTTGGGTGAATGGATAATTGAAATCGAACCGTCGAACCGCATCGGCTTCGCGCACCAATCCGCGCAAGGGCCTTACCAGCAACCTGGAAGTCACCCAGCCCATGGGCAGGCACAGCAGCAGGGCGCCCAACGTCACCAGGGCACCTTGCCAGCGCAACTGATAGGCATCGGCCAGTAGTTCGTCTTCCGGGACCATCATTGCCAATTGCAAGCCACTGGTACTGCCGTCGTCCACTGTGAACCGCGAAACGATCCATTGGCGCTGGCCGTCGTTCAGGCGCTGCTGAGTATCTGCTCCCTGATTGATCAGCAGCTCAAGGGCCGGGTTCAGCTCCGCAACTTTGGGCAGTTTGGCAGGGTCTCTGGCGTTCAATAACTTGTTGAAGTCCGGGTAAGCGACGGCCCGCCCATCATCGCCAAACAGCACAATCTGTGTGCCGGGCGTGGCTTGATGGTCGGCCAGGGTGCTGGAAAGTTGCGAAAGCGTTACATCGGCTCCCATTACCGTATTGGTCGTACTGCGTTTGGCGAGTGTCGTACCGACTTCGTGGGTGGAAAAAAACAGATAGGGGCTAGTGGTGGTTTGATTCTTGTCGGCATGCGCCTGAATAAACCAGCTGCGCAGACGAGGGTCGTAAATTTCATCGGGGATGTTGCGTTGTTCTAGCTGAGTCAGATTTGCATCCAGGTACAATTTTTTTGACTCAACGCTGCCTTGCCGGGCTGAACGTTTTATCGACCACACTTCGAAGCTGGCTTGTGGCGGGGCTTTCATCTGGAGCCGAATCTGTTGATTGCGCAAAGGCCTGACCAGGAAAAAATTGCCGTTGTCATCGCCCAGGTAAAGGGCGGAAAGTGTGTGGTTGTCTTCAAGTGCCTGGACAAAGGGCTGTAACAGTCCGGTTCGAAGCTCGACCTGGTCGGTTGTGGCTGCGGAATCAAGGATCAGCAGGTTGAGCGCATGCCGTATGGGTTGATAGGCATCCAGCAGGTCATCCTGGACAGCCTGTTCTATAAAGCTGAACAACTTTTGGCTGCTGTCGAGAATGATGTGGGTGGTTTGCTGGTAATTGAAGACGCCCAGTACGACGCCCAGCAATAGCAACAGAAATGTGAACATCGCACTTATGTGGGCATGCAACGGGTACTGGCGCCGATGGGAGTGCGCACTGTTGCGCATAAGCTGATTCTCCGCTGATAAAAGCGTGCTGGTGCCTGTAAGCATAGTAAAGTCGGGTCAACCTGCCTTTGATTGGCGCTCAGGTGTTCTTTGTCAGCGATTCAAGTTGCAGGGTCAAAGCCTGTCCCAGTGCGCGCATGGAGGCCTGCACTTGATCGCGGGCTTGCAAGAGGTTCGGGGGCGTAGCTTGCTCCAGTGCTTCGCAGTCGTTGATCAGGCTTTGGGCGCCCACGATGCGGGCAGCGCCTTTTATCCGGTGAGCAATATCGACAAACGCCTGCATTTCCCCGTTGTCCGGTAGCTCAAGCAACGTCTTTAAATCCTGGCTGTTGCTGCGCAACAGTTCTTCCAGCAAGAGTTTTGTCCGTTCGTTGTCGCCGCCTGTAAGCGAGCTGAGGGAGTCGGTCTTGAAGACATCCGGGCAGTTGAATCGTGGCTCAAGTTTGGCCAGTCGCTGACTCAACAGGGTCAGGCTGATGGGTTTGAACAGGCAGTCGTCCATTCCTGCCTGCTTGCAACGCTCCCGTTCTTCGGGTTGGGCATTGGCAGTAAACCCCAGTACGGTACATGGCCGTTGGCAGGATGCCTGCTCATGCTTGCGTATGGCCCGAGTCAGCTCATAGCCATTCAGGACAGGCATGTTGCAATCTGCGATGACCAGGTCGAATTTGCCTGCCTTCCAGGTTTTAAAACCTGCGGCGCCGTCGTGCTCGGTGGTAAACCTGTGCCCTAAAAACCCAAGCTGCTGGCACATCAGCAAGCGATTGGCCGGGTGGTCATCCACCACCAGCACGTTTAGCTGGTGAGTTGCAGGATTGATTGAAGGTTCTTGCGTGATGGTGCCCGGAGACGGTGCCAGGGTCGGCACTTCAAGGTTTATCTGAACCTGAGTACCTGCATTTTTCTGGCTACTCAGTTCCAGGGTGCCGCCCATCATTTCGCACAGGCTACGGCAGATGACAAGGCCTAAACCCGCGCCATTGAGCGCCAGTTGCCCGCTGCTCTGTGCCTGGGCGAAGGGTTCAAACAGGCGTGCCTGATCACGTTCGCTGATTCCGATGCCAGTGTCTTTGACACACAAGTGCAGTTCAATCCGCTCAGGGGTGCTGGCTTGCAGCAAGTTGATTTCAAGCGTCACCTGGCCTTGTTGAGTGAACTTGATCGCATTGCTGATCAGATTGGTCAGTATTTGCTTGAAACGAAGTGGATCGATCAGTACGTCGGGTATATCGCCCGCTGAGTTGAAGCTCAGGGCGAGCTTGAGGTTTTTTTGTCGCGCCAGGCCATCAAAAATCCGAATCACGGAATTTGCCAGGTTGCGCAGATTGACCCGTTCCGGGGACAGGTTCAGACGGCCGGACTCGATACGAGCAATATCAAGAATATCGCCTATCAGCTCCAGCAGGTCTTTGGCCGAGTTATAAGCCACTTCAATGGACGGGCGGTCGAGATGGCCATTGTCGGCGCGCTTGAGTGTCAGTTCTAGCAAACCTATCACTGCGTTCATCGGTGTACGAATTTCATGGCTCATGGTTGCCAGGAAGGTGCTTTTTGCCCGGTTGGCATCATCTGCCAGCTCCTTGGCCGTGCGCAGCTCATCCAATAACTGGTGACGTTCACTGATATCAATCCAGCCGCCGATGATGCCCTGTACTTCTCCCAGCGAGTCCCGATAGGGAAGAATCCAGTGGTAGATAGTGAGCGTTTTTTCGCCGATTTTCAGCGGGCGATCCATCACCAGGGGAGTGCCTTCACGCATGACACGCAAGTAGTCGGCCTGATAGTCATGGGCTTCACACTCGTTGCTGAGGAGGCCGCAGGTTTGCATCACGGTCTTGCCTATGACATCTTCGCGCCTGGCTGAAAAGACCTTCAAGTAGCTGTCATTGCAGGTTTTCAGATTACCTTCGCGATCACGCACATAAATCGGATGAGGCGTGCCGTTGACCAGCGCACGCATGAACTCGAATTGATCACTCAAGGCGCGTTCGGCCTTTTTCCGTTGGCGGATCTGGCGCCGCATGTAGGCATTCCAGATCAGGGACAGCAACAGTAAAAGGCTGGTGCCCATGATGACCTGATAGATCAGGCGATGGTAATTGCGCCAGTAGCTGTCAGATGCCGGGACGTAGCCGCGCCAGCGACTGTTGATAATGCCCAGCTCATCAGGCGCGATACTCAGCAGTGCTTTGTTGAGGATTGAGGACAACTCGCTGGCATCCCGGGCGGTGGCGAGGGAAAACATGGCGGGCTGGGTGCCGATAGTGGCGCTGATTTGTAACCGGTCCTGAAACAGTCGCGAGGCCAGCAGGTAGTTGGCGATGACCAACGTATTGACCGCACCTTGCACTTTCTCTTCGGCCAGCAATTCTGTGGCGCGATAGATATCCTCGGTTTCTACCAGGGTTATCTGCGGGTATTGACTGCGCAGGTAATCGGTCAGGGGATTGCCTCGGGTCAAGGCCAGTTTTTTACCCGCAAGTTGTTCAAGGCTCGCCGTTTGCTCATCACCTTTTGCCGTGAGCAGGACAAAGGAATTCGTCAGATAGGGGCGAGTGAAGCTGAGGGCCTTTTCTCGGGAGGCTGAAGGACTTATGGCCGAGATAATGTCCGTTTCATGCCGATTGATCATTTGGATCATGGTGTCGAGGCTGTTCGCGCGTTGTATTTCGAAACGCAGCCCCGTGCGCAGACGGATCATCTCCAGCAGGTCGGCAGTAATGCCTCTGAAATCCCCGCTGGCATCAAAAAACGTCAGTGGTGCCATGGTTTCGTTGACCGCGACTTTGACCACGGGATGCTTGAGCAGCCAATGGGCTTCTCGCTCGGTAAGCTGCAACTTCTGATCGGACATTAAAATGTCACTGCCGGCGCTCCAGCGTTTGGCAATGCTTTCTTGTTCACTTTTGGGTACAGCCTTGAGTGTGACGTTGATGATGCCTAACAGGGGTGAATTGTCCCGACGCACTGCAAAGCTGAATCCCTGCGCTTCGTGTTTGCCAAAATTGGCCATCTTGATGTTTTTCAGATACCCCTTGTTGATCATGTAATGGGTCGACACAGTGTCCCCCAGAAAAACATCCGCCTGATCGAAAGCCACGGCATTAATGGCATTTTGATAAGACGGATAGGACAGGATGATTGCCCGGGGATAAAGTGCTTTTACCTCCTCCAGGGGCAGGTAGGGCGGTCTCAAGGAACAAGTGCAACAGTCAGTTAATTTTTCTGAGCATGCTAATCACGAAACTGGGCATTCCCGCCT
>NZ_NQKQ01000038.1 GCF_002269505.1 Pseudomonas fragi
ATCAGCTGTCACCGGTAGAGTTTGAAAAGCGTTACGCAGCGAGCCTGGAGAGTGTCTAGGAAACCCGGGGCGATTCAACTAGGAAGTCATACGGTTATAGATTTGAAAATGGGAGCGTAATTCCCATTAGTCAGGCATACAAGCTATTCAAGGAAGATGTGGTTAGGCATTTAGAATCTCACAAGCATCATCTTAGTTTTGATATTGCTGGATATTTTAATAGTATTTATCATCATGATTTATCTAACTGGTTTGCTTCGTCTAATAAAGTCGATGAGGTTGATCAGATTGGATTCGGGAAGTTTATGAGGGAGATCAATTCGGGACGAAGTGTGGACTTTTTACCTCATGGTTCTTATCCCTCTAAAATGATAGGTAGTGAATTCTTAAAGTTTACAGAGCAGCATGGGCAACTTAAGAGTTCGGTTGTTCTCAGGTTTATGGATGATTATCATTTGTTTGATGATAGTGAAGATAATATTAAAGTGGATTTTGTTGTCATACAAAAGCTTCTTGGGGCTAAGGGGCTCAATGTAAATCCGATGAAAACACGTAAAAGTGTTAATGATGTTGAGATAAGAGCTTCTGAAATTAGACAGGAATTGTCTGAGATTGTAGCTGTGGAGGTTGGGGGTGGGTTCTTTGGGTCGGGCCATGACGAACCAGAATATGAGGAGATAGAGATTGTGCGCGACTTATCTCCGGAGCAAATTATGTTGCTGTTAGACTTGCTTAAAGAAAATGCAATAGATGACCATGATGCGGAGTTTATATTAAATGTGCTTCGGATGCATTCTACTAATTTTTCCGAATATATCCCTATACTTTTAGAACGTTTTTCAAGTCTATCTAAAAGCATGTATTCGTCGCTGGGGTACCATGGTGACTTGAGTTCTGATGATAAAAATCAGCTGTCTCAAGTTGTTGACGATTTTTTAAATAAAAATGTCTATGTCTCTGAGTTTCAGTTGTTCTGGCTAGCAACTATTGCAGAGGAGTATCTCTCTGGGACTAGGCTTTATGGTTCTATTTTGAATCGAATATACACGCTTAGTGGTAATAGTATTATCTCAAGAGCCAAAGTGTTAGAAATTCCAGAGCAGAATTATGGAATGAAAGAACTGCGTGATGAACATTTGAAAAATGGTAGTTCAACTTGGCTTTCCTGGGCTTCTGCCTTCGGCACTAGAACGTTAAAAAAGGTAGAGCGTAATTACGGGTTGGATTATTTTTCAAAGTGCTCTCCGCTTAATGGTTTAATCGCGGGATGTGTAAAGGATATTGATTAGGTGTAATGTTGTTGTAGGATTTTATGATAGATGTGAGTGCGGTCATGTCGGGGGGTGTTGCAAGTGGTCAGGGTGTCTAAATTATTCTGCATGCGGCTAGGTATTGAATAGGGGATTTGTGGTGATGGGAAAGAGGGACCTTGAGGAATATGTCCTAGGCTTGGCAAAGCCATTGTTACTCAGTTTGTATGGCGACTATGAGATTGATTTCACGCAGGTTGATAGGCCCGATGCAGCAATATCTGTAAGTCGGCCACATAAGCGTTTTGGTCGAGATCGAAATCCAATTAAAGTTGGTGTGGAGATAACGACTGTGGATAGCAAGGGAGCGCTAGCATATTTGAATGATGAAAAATTTGGATGTGATTTGGTTTCTGCTCAAATAGATAACTCTTTAAGTTATGGCGTTGATAGTGATAGGCCCACTAAAAAAATTGGCGTCAAAGTGGGAGAGTCTTATATTTACGATGGAGCCAAAAGCAAAGCGAATAAATACTCGGATTATGCTTCGGCTGGAAATTTTGGGGAGGTAATACTTCTTTGCTTCAGTGACTTTGTTTGTGTGGACTCAACTTTATTTAAAGAAAAATTGTCTCAGTGGACAAATTTCCACATGAGCGTAAATCGCTTTCCTTTTGATAAAGTTTTGTTTGTCAGCCTTGGAAGTCGAAAGGCAGTGAAGGTTTATGATAAACGTAATCGCTTAAGTGTACGCCCTGTACCTTATGGTAGTGAAGATACATTATTAAGAGTGGAGGGGCCTTTCATGCGAACTAATGTAACCTATCAGTTGGACAAAATAATTTCTAATCAGCCGTTGATTGCTCCGAAATCTAATGGTAAATCTAAGCGCTAAAAATAGTTTTTGGGTTTTGGTTTATTCCGGAATAAACGACCCGACCACCTTCCCACAAATCTGCGTCTCTTCCGTAATATCAATGATTGGATATTGCGGGTTGATTGGTCGCAGATAAACCCTTCCTGCATCCGAGTCCAGCACCTTGAAGGTCACTTCATTGGTACGCGGTACCCGCGCGACTACGCGATCACCATTATTGGTCTGTGCCTCTGGATCAACAAAGATGATGCAGCCAGTGGGATAGCTTCTACCTGGCCCCGGGTTGGTCATTGAGTCACCCAAAACCTTTAGCGCATAGCCGCTTTGGCTGATAGGGACGGGGCAGGAGATCCAGGCGTCTGAGTCGTAGGGTTCAAAATTACAGATGGCTTCACACCATGCCCCGGCCTGTACCCACGATATAAGGGGGACCTTGCCGAAGCGTTCAAGCATGCCAGTGACGTTGCTTCCATCGCCTACTTTGAGCTGTTGAACAACGCTCTCAGCCGTCTGTTCTTTAGGCAGAACCCCGTATTCCAGCCATTCACGGCGCACTTTCAGCCAGTCGCACAGGGCAACCATGCTGTCGGCCTCAGCCATAGCTTCGCCATTCAGCCATTTGCTGATGGCCTGGGTGGTTTTGTGAACCCCCACGCTTTTCAGGCGCTTGTGAATGTCCACACCACGTCCACGGCTGCGGATGCCGGCGTCGTCGAGTGCTTGGTGCAGGCGCGAGCTGAACTCTGCGCGTAATTCTTGCTTATCAACCATAGGTTGAGAGTCTCACAAAGCTTGCGCAATAGTCAGTTGATGTTTAATATCAACTGCGAGTTGATAAGTGGAGCCTGTAATGCTGAATCCCGCGGATTTTCCGAATGCCATTGCGTTCGCGTTTGAAGCTGTCGGTGGTATCGGTGCCGCAGCCAGGGTGTGTGAACGTAGCTACCAGGCGCTGAATAAATGGCGTCTGGCGGCGTGTTTGCCCCGGACTGATTACACGGGTGAGACCCGTTATGCCGAGCTTCTGGCAACAGCGGCACAGAAAAACGGCCACTCGTTTGAGGCTGCATGGTTGCTTGAAGCATCCTCGCCCCATAAGGCTGCAGCATAGTTTAGAAAGAAAAAAGGCGACCCAAAAGGCCGCCCAGTTCCTCCCGGCACACACCACCACAGTGTCGCCGGGTCGCGGTCAAGGTAGGCGGGCACACCACATGCAATTCCGCCTCCCTTAACCGCGCTTTCCAAGGCTCGGAAGCTTTGGGTTGCTGCCTTCTCCACCACAGATCTGGCAGCTGTTGCGCCAGAGGTGAGCGACGGATCGCTTGCCTCGGCACGGTGCCGGTTTTGGTCTTGCGGACCTGGCCGGCTTTTGGGCCCTTTCAAGCCGCGCGGCAAATGTACCACCACAGCACGCCGCGCGGCACTGGCAACATTCAGGATTAATGCCATGAGCCGTATTGCTCTTAGTTGCACCCAGCGAGCGCGTCGGGAAATTCTGCCGCTCGAATTGGCGCTTTATCACGCTGCCAGGGACTACCCGGGCGGCGCTGCTGCGATAGCCGCCACCACCGGCCGTAACCCCACCACGCTGCAGCACAAGCTGTCTCCCACCCATCCAAGCCACGCGGTGAATGTTCAAGAGTTTGCCGAGATCCTGGAGCTGACCAAAGACCGCCGAATCCTTGATTCGGTGCACGCATTGGTGGGCGACACGATTTGGCAGGAACTGGCTGAGGTTTACACCGACGATATGCCGGAGACGTTGACCATCGGCCTTGCCGGGTACTTTCGCCAGGTCGCGGATCTGGCGGATACCTGGGCCAAGAGTATTGGTGACGGGATCGTCGACGACAGCGAGCTGGCCGAGATCCGCCTGCAGGTGTTTCGCGGCATTCAGGGGCTGCTTGGGTTGTTCAACCGAGCGGCTTATGTCAACTCGACTACGCGGGGTGCCGACCGTGGCTGATGACGTGGATTTTGCTAATGACCTGGTGCAGGAACGCATCGACCGGGCATTGGCTGCGCGCAAAGCGCAGCCGGTGTTTGAGTCTTATGAACTCTGTGAGGACTGCGACACGGCCATTCCTTTGGCTCGTCGCTTGGCGGTCACCAGCTGCACGCGTTGTGCAGGGTGCCAGCAACTGAACGAAGAAATAGGTACCCGTTATGCTCGATGACGTACTCGGTCAATTCGCTGACCACGGCCTTGAGCCTGCGCAACCCCTCACGTTCGGCAAGCTGACCCGCTGCAAGACCACCCAGGACAAGGGCAAAGAGAAAAATGGCTGGTATGTGATCCATGAACACCGCACCGAGAAAAACGAGACGCTGATTTTCGGCAGCTTCGGTGACTGGCGTTCCGGCGACAGCAATAAGATCAAGGTCAAGGCCGGGCGCATGAGTCAGGAAGAGCGCGATGTGATGCGCGCTCGCCAGGAGGAAGGCAAGCGCCGCGCTGCTGAGATTGCCGCGAATGCTGCCCGCCGTGCTGCCAATCGTGCATCCGGTCTGTTTAAGCGTATGCCGGAGAAGGGGCGTAGTGCTTATCTGGAGCGCAAGCAGATTGTCGGTATAGGCGTGCGTTATGCGCCTCGCTCTGGCGCAGTGCTGATCCCGATGAGCAACGCTCGGGATCAGATCGTCGGGCTGCAGGTGATCTATCCCGAAAAACAGCCAGATACCGGACGCGACAAGTCCTATTGGCCCTATGGCATGTCCAAAGAGGGCACCTTTCACCTGATTGGACCGCACCCTGAGCCGGGTGAACCGGTACTGGTATGCGAGGGATACGCTACTGGCGCAAGCCTGCATATGGCCACCTCGCTGACGGTGGCCATTGCCTTTGACGCGGGTAATTTGAGCGTAGTGGCCAAGGCTATGCGCGAGCGTTTCCCGGGCCGCGCCTTGATCGTGTGCCGCGACGATGACTGGAAAACCAAACGCCCCAACGGTGAGCCCTGGAACCCAGGCGAAGAGAAGGGCAGCAATGCCGCATTGATTGTCGGTGGCCAAGTGGTTGGTCCGGTGTTCTCGGGCGAGCGCGAGATCAAGGGGACCGACTTTAACGACCTGCATTGCGCCGAAGGGTTGGATGCTGTCCGCCGCCAGGTGTTGTCGGTGGTCAGACCGCCGGCTGCAGGTGGCTGGAAAGACCAGCTGGCACGCACCGAAAACGGCTCGTTGATCGCGCATATGCAAAACATCGAACTGATCTTGGGCAACGATGAGCGCTGGGCTGGTGTTATCAGCTTTAGCGCCTTCAGCTCCAAGATCGTCAAATTGCGCACGCCTCCTTATGGCGGCGGTACTGGGGATTGGGGTGATATCGATGACATACGCGTTATGAAGTGGCTAGCTCAGCAATACAACCTGCGCGTCAAAGTCTCCAGCGTGATCGAAGCGGTCAGCGTTGTGGCTCACGACAACTCCTTTCATCCGGTACGCAACTACCTGAACAAGCTTGAATGGGATCGCGTGCCGCGCCTCGATACCTGGCTCAACACCGTGATGGGTGTGACCCAAAGCGGCTACAGCGCCAAGGTCGGCAAGCGCTGGATGATATCGGCGGTCGCACGGGTAATGCGCCCGGGCTGCAAGGCTGACTCGGTAATGATCCTTGAAGGCGGGCAGGGCGAAGGTAAGTCCACGGCTTTGAGCATCCTTGGCGGAGACTGGTTTATGGATACGCCGTTTGCCCTGGGTGACAAGGACGGCTTTCAGGCCATCCGTGGTAAATGGATCATCGAGCTGGGGGAGCTGGACAGCTTCAACAAGGCTGAGAGTACCAAGGCCAAGCAATTTTTCTCGGCATCCACCGACACTTACCGCGAGAGCTACGGCCGCAGAACAAATGACGTGCCACGCCAGTGTGTTTTCGTGGGTACCACCAACCAGGACGAATACCTCAAGGATGCCACGGGCAACCGTCGTTATTGGCCGGTGGCCTGTACTCGGGTCGATCTGGAGCAATTGCGCGAGATTCGCGACCAGCTCTGGGCCGAGGCGATGTTCTGTTATGAGGCAGGCGAGATCTGGTGGGTCAATCGCGACGAAACCGCGATGTTCTCCGAAGCCCAAGACGAGCGCTTTGTGGTGGATGAGTGGGAAGGCCCGATCCTGAACTGGCTGGAAGAGTCACAGATCGGCGAAACCACCAGCGGCAGCGAAGTGTTGGCTAGCGCGCTCAAGCTCGACTTTGGCCACTGGGGCAAGCCCGAGCAAATGCGTGTCGGGGCGATCATGCATCGGCTTGGATGGCGTCGGGTGCGTCTGCCAGCCCTGGCTAAAAGCGGACAGCGGCCCTGGGCGTACAAGAAGCCGGACAGCTGGGGCAGTCACTCAGCCTTGCAGGTGGAGAAAATCGAGGAGCCTTGTTTTGATTAAGCGCATCGACACTCTGCTCAAGCTCTGGGCTGAGGATCTGCACAGCGAAGCATCCGAAGGCACTGGTAGCGGCAACATGATTGCCATGCTGATGGAAACCAAGGGGGAGCTGATTCGTGGTACGCGGGGCAGTCGGGTGCTGCTTGATGAGTCTGCAGACGTTGAGCTGATCGTCAATAAACACCTGCCACCGCTGCTTTCGCTGGTGGTGCGCGAGCACTACTGCAATCACGACAGCTTCCTGTTGCAGAAGTACAGCCACTGTGGCTGCAGCCGTGACACCTATTACCAACGTCTGCATGAGGCGCATCTGTGCATTGCTGGCTTGCTGATGGGGAAGGCTGCGTGATCCCCGGCACCACTCCAACCATCGTCCTTGTCTTGGCCCACCGCGTCCCACTGCTTTGCAAGGCAGTGGGTCACGCGCAGGCTGCGCCGTTACTGGGCTGTCCCACAGTCCCACCTGTAAATGCCCCTCGCCCATGTGAGCGCAGCGGGCAGCAATACGCGCGTTTCACGCGCATGCGTGTTCTTAATAATCTTTCTATATACGAGGAAAAAGTAAAAGAAGTAGGACAGTGGGGCATAGCCTTTGATTTAGGCACTCTCCTTTGTCCCACCTTGATCCTGAGCAGTGGGGCAAGGCAGACAGCCGCCAAAAGCGTTAGCCGGGGTGATGTATTGGCCGACATTCCCCGGGCGTTCTGCTGCCTAACCCACTTATTCGCCGGTGGCATTAAAACCCGCTTGCTGCCACCGGAATCCACCTGTAAAAAGTAGTCATCTTCGATAGGTGCGACCGCAGAGAGCGGCAGGCACCACCACACTGAACCCGGCCATTGCGCCGGGTTTTTGCGTTTAGGGGCAGGCAATGACAACCGAGCAACAAGCGTTAGCGGATATGCCGATCTGGCTGGTGATTGCACTGTCCTTGGTCGGTGGGGTGTCGGGCGAGATGTGGCGAGCAGACAAGGACGGCGCCCGGGGCTGGTCGCTGGTACGGCGTCTGGCCTTGCGCTCTGGTGCCTGCGTCGGTTGCGGCTTGTCCACCATGATGCTGCTGCATGCCAACGGCTTTTCGATCTGGGCGGCATCGGCGGTGGGCTGCCTCACGGCCATGGCCGGGGCGGATGTTGCCATCGGCCTTTACGAACGTTGGGCCGCCAAGCGTCTCGGGGTTTGTGAAATCCCACCCCGTTCCGACAAGTCTGAATAACCCTCGGCCCTCAAAACCTGCCGGGGACCCTGGGGAATTTCAGGGGGTACGGGGCAGGAAACCCGCGGGAAAGCGTTAGCCGCAGGGTTGTCAGCTTATTGAAATTCAATCCATTGAAATTGAAAGGCTTGCATTGAAAAGCCGTTGAAAAGGAGGGCTTGTGACAGACCCCATCTTTCTGTCGAAGAGCGCCTTTGCGGCCCATATTGGCAAGGCGCCGAGCTACATCACCTGGCTCAGAAAGAACAACCGGCTGGTGCTGTCGGCGGATGAGAAACAGGTCAACGTCGACGCAACCATCGCCCTGATCCGCGAAACAGCCGACCCCACCAAAGCCGCCGTCGCGGCCCGGCATCAAGAGGGGCGTGTGCTGCGCGACGTGACCAGCCAGTTGTCCCCGCTGGTCGAATCCACGCCGAACATGGCTGCGCCGCAGCCCGCCATCGGTCCGGCTGGCAAGCAACCCGACTTCCAAAAAGCCCGTGCCCACCGCGAGTACTACCTGGCGCAACTGGCCGAGGCTGAATTCCACAAGGTCCAGGGCTCACAAGTCGAGCTGGACGCGGTTAAAACCGGCGCCTTCAACGCGGGTCGCCTGCTGCGCGATCAGTTGCTGAGCATGCCGCCGCAACTGGCGCCCGAGCTGGCAGCCATGACCGACCCCTGGGAAATCGAACGCCGTCTGACCGATGCCATACGCGCCTCGCTGGAAGATGCCGAGCGCATGTCTTCGGCTGACCTTATTCACGCCCTCAACAACAAGAGCTAACCCATGCACACGGAAACCCCGAACGGTGCAGAGGTGTACCGCGAGGCGTATTTCCGTGGGCTACGGCCTGACCCGTCGCTGTGGGTCGACCAATGGGCCGACGAGTACATGCGCATCCCGCGTGACACCGGCGCCGCCGAGCCTGGCCAGTACCACACCTCGCGTACACCCTATGCCCGCGAGCCCATGCGCTGCCTGTCACCGGCTCACCCTTGCAAGCGCGTGGTCACGATGGTGGCCTCGCAACTGATGAAAACCCAGATCGCGCTGAACTGGATCGGCGGCCTGATCCATATGGTGCCGTCCAATATCCTGACCTTGCTGCCCAGCCTCAGCCTGGCCAAGCGCGTGTCGTCACGGATCAGCAAGACCATCAAGGCCACACCCGTGCTGCGCGAGCGTGTGGCGGCTAACCGTTCCCGTGACGGCCGTAACACCATGGACACCAAAGAATTCGAAGGCGGCTCGCTGTACGTCACCACAGCCGGCTCTGCGGCCAACCTGGCCGAGCTGTCGGCGCGTTATGTGTACGGAGATGAGATCGACCGCTGGGAAGTCGATATCGGTGATGAGGGCGACCCCATCGAACTGGCCGAAACCCGGGGCAGTACCTTTGGCCGCAATGCCAAGTTTTACTTCTCCAGTTCACCGACGATCAAGGGCGCCTCGCGTATCGCTGATCTGTTCGAGACCAGCGACCAGCGTTACTACTACGTCCCATGCCCGCACTGCGGCCATATGCAGATTTTGGAATGGGAAAACCTGCATTACTCGGCCGATTACAACGTGGTGCATTACCAGTGCGCCGGGCCGGATTGCGACGTGCTGATCGAGGAGCACCACAAGGGCCAGATGCTCGCCCGGGGCGAATGGCGCTCCCACGCTCAGGGCGACGGCGAAACCATCGGCTTTCACCTCAACGCCCTGTATTCACCGCTTGGCTGGATGGACTGGCGTTCGCTGGCCAAGCAATTTGAAAAGGCCAAGAGGGCGCAAAACCGGGGCGACCTGGAGCCTATGCAGGTGTTCTACAACACCCGTCTGGCCAAGGTCTGGGACAGCGCCCAGGAGCAAACCAAAGCGGAAGTCCTGCTCAAGCGTGCGCGTCTTGAGCCCTATGGCCTCGGCACAATGGTGCACCGCGTACTGATGCTGACCGCGTCGGTGGACGTGCAGGCCAACCGCCTGGAACTGATGGTGATGGGCTGGGGCGTCGGCATGGAACGCTGGGTGATCGACTTCCAGATTATCTGGGGCGACCCGGCGGACGAACGTACCTGGGCCGTGCTCGATGAAAAGCTCAAGGTGCGTTACCCGCATCCTTGTGGTGTCGGGCTCGGCATTCTGGCCACTGCCGTCGACTCCGGCGGTCACCACACGGACGAGGTATACCAGTTCTGCCGCGTGCGCCGCTGGCGCAATATCTTCGCCATCAAGGGCGCGAGCAAACCGGGTAAACCGGTGATCGCGCAACGTCCGTCTATGGTCGACGTCACCTGGAAAGGCCAGACCGAACGCAACGGCGCTGAGCTGTGGTTTGTGGGTACCGACACCGCTAAGGACTGGATTTACAACCGCTATCCGTTTGAAGACGGGCCGGGTGCCTTGCACTTTGCCAACGACCTGCCCGACGAGTTCTTCGACCAGTGCGTGGCTGAGCGCAAGGTGGCGCGGTATGTGCGTGGACACAAACGTATTGAGTGGGTGAAGGGCAAAGCCGAGCGCAACGAAGCGCTCGACCTGATGGTGTACAACCTGGCGATGGCGCACTACCTGGGCCTGAACCGCTACAAGGAACACGACTGGGAGCGCATCCGCCAAGCCCTGGCCCAGGCCGGTTTGTTCGATGAAAAGCCCGCCCGGGCCGAGCGTCTTGCACTTCCAGCGGCAGCACCCGCGTCACAACCCGTTGAAACGTCCCCACCCGAAGTAACCCCGGCCGCACCACCGCAGCCGGTCGCACGACCCCCTCAACGTCGCAGCTCCAGCAGCGGCTACCTCAAGAGACGCTGATTATGTCCTTTACCCAAAAGCACCTCGACGCGGTTGAGTCGGCCATCGCGCGTGGAGAGAAAACCGTGCGCTACGCCGACCGCACCGTGGAGTACCGCACGGTGGATGAGCTGCTCAAGGCCCGCGACCAGATCCGCACATCACTGGTCGCGGCGGCTGGCCCGCGCTCAAAAGTGGTCAGGCTTTATCACGCAGGCAAGGGACTCTAATGGCACGCCAATACCCGACGCTGACCCGCAACGGCTTCTTGCTGCCGGAGCGGATCAAAGCCAGTTACGAGGGGGCCGGAGAGGGCAGGCGTTCGGCCAGTTGGGACGCGCCCGATATCGGCATCAACAGCATCAATACCCCGGCCTTGCGCAACCTGCGCGCCCGTTCGCGGGCGGCAGTGCGTAATGACCCCTACGCCTTTAACGTCATCGACAAGCGCGTCAGCAACCTGATCGGCACCGGCATCACCCCGCGACCCAAGATCGAGGACGATGCCCTGCGCAAGTTGCAGCAAGACTTGTGGGACGACTGGGTCGATGAATCGGACGCCGATGGCCTGACCGACTTCTACGGCCAGCAGGCCTTGATTGCCCGCACCGTGGAAACCGCCGGCGAGTGCTTTGTGCGCCTGCGGCCACGCAGCCTGGACGAAAATCTGGCGGTGCCGCTGCAGCTCCAGGTACTGGCCCCCGAGTTTGTGCCCCATGACAAATTCGAATCCGCCAAAAACGGCAACAGCATCCGCGCCGGGATCGAGTTCAACCCGGCACACCAGCGGGTTGCCTACTGGATGTACCGGGTGCATCCCCGCGATGCCTCGTCGCTGAACGCCGGTTACAACCAACTGGTACGGGTACCCGCCGAGCAGGTGCTGCATATCTTTGAGCCGGTCGAACCTGGCCAGTTGCGCGGCGTGCCGCGTTTGGCCCCGGTGCTCAAGCGGCTGCGCAGCCTGGACAACTACGACGACGCAGTGCTGTTTCGCCAGGAGGTGGCCAACCTGTTTGCCGGGTTTATCAGCCGACCGTCCCCCGAAGCCTCACAGCAACCCCGCGATCCAGTCACCGGCCAGCTGCTGAGCGAAGACCGCGACGGCTTTACCCCGATGGTCGCCCTGGAGCCCGGCACCATGCAGGAATTGGGGCCTGGCGAGGAGGTGGAGTTTTCCAAACCGCCCGACGCGGGCAACAACTACCCCGACTTTATGCGCCAACAATTGATGGCTGCTGCGGCCGGTACCGGCACACCTTACGAGATCCTCAGCGGCGATATGCGCGAGGTCAACGACCGGGCGCTGCGCGTTGTGCTCAACGAATTCCGCCGTCGCCTGGAACAACTGCAATTTGGCGTGTACGTCCACCAACTGTGCCGGCCGGTACGTGCAGCTTGGATGGATATGGCGGTGTTGGCCGGTCGCCTGACACTGACTGACTACGCACAGCGTCGCCGCGAATACTTGCGCACTCGCTGGGTACCGCAAGGCTGGGCCTATATCCAGCCGGTGCAGGATATTCAGGCGCGAATGATGGAGGTCAACGCCGGCTTTAGCTCCCGCAGCGAAATGGTCCTGCGTACAGGCTATGACGCCGAAACCGTCGACACTGAAAACGCCGCCGACCAAGCCCGCGCCCGTGACCTGGGCCTCAACTACAAAACGCTCGTCGACGTGCCAGAAGAGCCTGCCGACAAGGAGAAACCATGAACAGGCTACGCATTTTCAACAAGGCCGGTGACCCGCCGGCGCCGCAAAACAAGCACTGGTACAGCCTCAAGGCCAGCGGCGAGGCCGAGGCCCGCAGCATTGAGGTCTACGTTTACGGCGAAATCGGCACCTGGGGCATCACCGCCAACCAGTTTGTTCGCGACCTGGCGGCGATGGATGACGGCGTATCGCCCATTGTGGTGGCGTTTAACAGCATCGGCGGTGACCTGTTCGACGGCCTGGCCATTCACAACGCGCTGTCGCGCCTTGGCGAACGTTGCACCGGCCGGGTGGATGCCCTGGCGGCCAGCGCGGCCAGTGTCGCCGTGTGTGGCGCGCACAAGGTGGTGATCGCGTCCAATGCCATGCTGATGATCCACAACCCGTGGACCTACGCCTCCGGTGATGCCGAGGACTTGCGCAAGGTCGCCACGGCGCTGGATCAGGCAATGGAGGCCATCATCGCCGCCTATAAATCCAAGGCGCCGGATATTGACGAGGTGGAGCTGAGGCGCCTGGTCAATGCCGAAACCTGGCTCACGGCCAGCGAAGCGGTGGCCCTGGGCTTGGCTGACGAAGTGGGCGAGGGTCTGACGGTCAAAGCCTGCGTGGGACAGGGCAGTGTGCTGCAGCGTTTCCAGCATGCACCGCAGGCCTTGCTGGCCCAGTTGGAGGAATCACCCGAGCCAACCCCGGAGCCGATTGCCCCCGAGCCTGTAAAACCACCCGTTGTCGACTCGGCCAAGCTGGCCTTGCTGATCACCCAAAGCTGCAACACGGCCGGGATCAGCAACCTGATCGACTCGCTGATCAGCACGACCAATCTGGTCGATGAGGCCACGGTCAACGCCGCGATCACCAGCGCCAAGGCCGTGCGCGATCTGTGCGTGGCGGCACGCTTGCCGGAGTTCACTCAGGAGTTTGTCGCCGCCGGGCTGAATGCTGAAGCGGTGCGCAGTCGTCTGTTTGACAAGCTGGTCAGCGGCGGCGGTTTTGAAATCGACAACAGCCTGCCGATCAACGATGACCCGGCGCCGAAAACCCAGGCCAAACAGCCTGACAGCAACGCCATTTACGCGGCCCGTCGCGCCGCCCAGACAGGGGTAAAAGCATGAGCATCCGACAAGAACCCATCCACGCGGGCGAGTTTTTGCTGTCCGAAGGCGCCGGCAATATCTCCCGCGAAGCCATTAACGTGGCCGCTGGTTCGGCGCTCAACCCCGGTCAGGTACTGGGGCTGGTGACCGCCTCGGGCGAGTTCGCCCCCTATGTGCCTACCGCCGAAGATGGCAGCCAGACTGCTGTGGCCATCCTCTACGGCCCTTTGGGCGAGTCCGACATCGTGCGCCGTGGCCGCGCTGTGGTGCGCCTGGCCGAAGTCAGCGAGGCGCATCTGACCGGGCTTGATCCTGAGGCCGAAAAATCCCTGGCTGAACATTTTGTGATCGTGCGCTAAGCCCACGGCCCCTTTATTGCACCCCGCCATTGAGCGGGGTTATTACTTTCTGGAGAGTCCCCAATGGCCGATATCGCCATCTTTGACGACGAAGCGTTTTCTGTTTCGTCGCTGACCGCTGCCATCAACGAACAGCAATACCTTCCTGGGCGCCTGAGCAGCCTTGGCCTGTTTCGGGAAGAGGGCATCACCACCCTGACCGTGCAGATCGAAAAGGACGGCGACACCCTGGCCCTGGTGCCAGCCGGTGAGCGCGGTACTTCGGGGCTGGTGGTTGGAGCCAGCAAGCGTGTGTTGATTCCGTTTAACACCGTGCATCTGCCGCAGCGCTTCACCATCAAGGCCGATGAGATCCAGGGCATTCGCGCCTTCGGCACTCGTAGCGAATTGCAGGCCGTGCAGGATGTGGTCAATGCGCGCTTGCTCAAGGCGCGTCGTCAGTTGGACGTGACCCACGAGTTTCAGCGGGCTGGCGCCTTGAACGGTCAGATTCTCGATGCGGACGGCACAACGGTGCTGCTCGATCTGTACAAAAGCTTTGGCGTTGAACGGCAAACAATGTCCATGGGCTTGACCAAGGAAGGCACCGACTTCCGTGTTAACTGCGGTATTGCATTGGACCTTCAAGAAGAAGCGTTGGGCAGTGTCACCAGCACGGGCGCGCGGGCGTTCTGTGGCAAGAACTTCTGGAACCGGGTTATGGGCCTTCAGGAAATCAAGGACACCTACCTCAGTTCGGCACAAGCCGCCGCTCTGCGGGGTGATGCCCGTGAAAGCTTTGAATATGGCGGCATTGTCTGGGAACGCTATCGCGGCAAGGTCGCCAGTGTTGCCTTTGTCCACGACGACAAGGCCCTGCTGGTCCCCGAAGGCGTCCCCGACCTGTATATCTCGGCCTTCGCCCCGGCCGACTATATGGAAACGGTCAACACCCAAGGCATTCCGTACTACAGCAAAATCGAGCCCATGCCCTTCAACAAAGGCATGGCCGGCGAAGCCCAATCCAACCCGCTGCATATCTGTACCCGCCCTCGCGCGCAGATCCTGCTGGAGCTGTAACCGTGGGCATTCGCAACCTGGTGGCCGATATCGACAGCGTGATTTTCGACGTGCTGGGCGATACCGGCCGCATCGAAGGTCGCGCCGAGCCGGTGCTGGGGATGTTCTCGGCACCCTGGAAACAGCCGCAGATCGGGCGCCTCAATACCGGCCTGCGTGAGCCGCATTTTGTGGTGCGGGTCGCGGACTCGGATGGCCTGGAGAAAGGGCTGCTGGTCACCATCGAACTGCCCGAGCTGGACGGCGGTGGCGACTATGACCTGCTGCAGCTGGAGCCCAGTGGCGACGGTCTGGTATCGCTGATCTTGAGGAAACGCCCATGAATATCGGCAGTTTCAGTGAGGTAAAAAAAGGCAGCGGGACGCTGAATATTCAGGTTTCGTCTGACGACATGAAAGCGTTTGCGGACTTGGCCATCCTGATTCCCAAAGCGGCAGCCAACGCCCAGCGACGAGCGATCAACAAAACCCTGGGTTGGCTGCGCACCCATATTGCGCGGGCCGTTGGGCGTCAGGAAAAGATCCTGGTCAAGGCGGTGCGGCAGCGTTTGCGCAGCTACCCGGTCGACGGCGGCACGATGCGCGGCAAGCTCTGGTTTGGCATCAACCCGCTAGAAGCCAGCCGGGCAGGGCGCGCACGCCAGACCAAGGCGGGCGTGTCGGTGGCGGGCAGGCGCTATAGAGGTGCTTTCTACAAAAAGGTCTACGGCAATCAGGCCGAAGTGTGGATTCGTACTGCCAGTAAACACTTCGATGCGGCTCAGTATCCCGATAGCAAAGTCACTTCACAGACCGGGCCCAGCTCAGGCTTTGTCGGAGAGAACAGCGATCGCTTCCCTTTGGCCAAAGCCAAAATTTCACTGGAGGCAGTGCGACCACACTTTGAAGCCTGGAGCCGAAAAGCTGACGAGCGCCTCATGCAGATCCTTAAACAAGAGATTAACTTCGAACTGCAAAAATATTTGAAGGGGACACGCCGTGTGTGAGCAACCGTTTAGCCTCGACGTGCTCTATCAGGCCATCGAACAGCAGCTTCAGCAGCACTTGCCGGGTGTGCAAACGGTCAGCTTCTGGCCTGATATTCAAAATCATATTCCGCTCCCCGCCGTGTTTCTCGACATTGGTGAGATAGAGCCCGGTCAGGAAACGGGTAGCGGCCAAACCGCCCTGACTATCACCTTCGAAGCACGGCTGGTTGTAGATGTGCTGTGCGCCGATCATTACCGGCAGGCGGTACAACTGGCCACGCAACTGGCCGTATTGTTGCGCGCCCAGTACTGGGGCTTGCCGGTGCAGCCCGCGCAATTACAGCGTTCTGCCCAGGACTGGACCCGCCCGGAACTGGACGGTTACATCGTATGGCTGGTCGAGTGGACACAGGGGATCTACCTCGGCGAGGAGGCATGGCCGTGGCCGGATCAGCCGCCCGGCTCGTTGCTGGTCAGTATCAACCGTGAGGACTACGTCGCTGTTGAGGACCTCTAATGAGCTACGCCAGTGCTGAACACGACCGCATGATCGCGGCCATGTTGATTCCTTGTTACGTGGTTGCCGTGGACTTGGCCGCATCGCCCCCGGCCTGCCGTGTATCCACCGGCCACTGGACCAGCGCCTGGGTGCGCTGGCATAGCGTGGCAGCGGGCAAGGCGCGGCATTGGCGCTCGCCCAGCCTTGGCGAGCAGGGGGTGTTGTTTAACCCCAGCGGTCAGGCGGGCATGGGCACCTTTGTCCCGGGCCTGTACGGCGACGCCGGGCCACCCCCGGACAACCGCGACCACGTTGAAGTGTGGCGCTTCGATGACGGCGGCTCGCTGGTCTACGACTGGCAGGCCAAAAGCTACACCATCACCGTGCCCAGCGGCACCGTGATCATTGCGGTCGGCGGGACTTCGGCCGTGGTCACTGACAGCGCCGTGACTGTCACGGCGGGTGCCATTGACCTGATCGGGCCGGTCAGTATTGACGGCACCTTGAGCGTGACAGGCGACATTACCGGCCTCGGCAAAATCATCGACACCGGCGGCAACACCCCGAACCACAAGCATTAATCGATCACTTTCAATCAACCTGCCGCGTGCGGGTATTTTTTGGCCTGGAGTAAACCCCCATGAGCAAAACACCTGACGACAAACTCACTGACTCCACCGCGCCGGTTCTACAAAAAACGGGCGCGGTGACAAGCCCGGTCCGTACCTTCCGCGACAAGGTCTACACCTCGCGCACTTTGATTTTGCCAAACGGCGCCACATTGCCCGTCGCTAAAGGCCTTGTCGGCGCATTCGGTGACGACCAGTTCCACTACCTCAGCACCCACCCGGACTTTGAGCCCCTCACGGAGTAACCCCCGATGATCGGAATGGATCGCCACACCGGCGCGAGCCTTTCCGGCGTCGAGCACTTGCGCCAATCCATCGCCGACATCCTCACCACGCCGCTGGGCAGTCGGCGCATGCGCCCGGCCTATGGCTGCCAACTGCGCCGCTTTGTCGATATGCCGGTAACGGCCGGTTGGAAAAGCTCGGTGCAGGCCGAAGTCGCCCATGCGCTCAACCTCTGGGAACCGCGTTTCAAGCTGCAGGCGGTGCGGGTCACGGCGGTACTGAATGGCGTGATCAGCTTTGAGCTGAAAGGCGTGTACCTGGGCGACAGCGTAGCAATGGAGGTTAGCGCATGAGTACCGTGGATCTGTCGGCCCTGCCGCCACCGGAAGTGCTGGAAACGCTGGACTTCGAAGACGTCTATCAAGATGAACTGGCTGTGTTCCGGGCCTATATGGGCGACAACTGGAACGCGGCGCTGGAGAGCGATCCGGTGGTCAAGCTGCTGGAACTGGGCGCCTATCGTCGGTTGCAAACCCGGGCCCGCATCAATGACGCGGCCAAGTCGCTGTTGCTGGCCTACGCCCAGCGCACTGACCTCGATCACCTTGCCGCCAATGTGCGGCTAAAACGCTTGGTGATTCAGGAAGCGGACACCCAAAGCGTGCCGCCGGTGCCGCAGGTGATGGAGCTGGACGACGCGCTACGCGAACGCATCCAGCTGGTGTACGAAGGGCTGACCACGGCCGGGCCGCGTAACAGCTACATCCTGCATGCGCGCAACGCCTCGGCGCTGGTGGCCGATGCCCAGGCCGAGAGCCCGAGCCCGGCCCATGTGGTGGTCACGGTGTTGCATCTGGAGGGCAGTGGCGTGGCAGACCAGCCGTTACTGGATCGGGTGTTGCACCACCTGAGTGACGAGAATCTGCGGCCCGTGGGCGACCGGCTCACGGTGCAAAGCGCCGAGGTGCTGGAATACCGGATTGACGCGGTACTGCATATGGCCGGAACCGGCTCGGAAAACGAAGCGATTCTGGCCGAAGCCATCCGCCGCCTGCAGGCGTGGATCAACCCGCGTCGGCGCTTGGGGGTTGAGGTGTCGCGCTCGGCGATTGACGCCCAGTTGCATATCACCGGCGTCAGCCGCGTCGACTTACCGGGCTGGCAGGACATCCCCCGGGCCAAGCATCAAGCGGCCTACTGCACCGGGTTCAAGGTGACCCAAGGCGGTAGCGCATGAGCCTGCTACCGCTCAACAGCAGCCAGTTGGAACGCGGCATCGAACAGGCGATTGATGATGTGCCAACCACTCATATTCGCACCTTGTACAACGCCCAAACCTGCCCGGCGCATTTGCTGCACCAGTTGGCCTGGGCCTGGTCGGTGGATCGCTGGGACAACCAATGGACCGAGCAGGTCAAGCGCAGGGCCATTGCGGCGACGTTCTACATACATGCCCACAAGGGCACCATCGGCGCTTTGCGCCGGGTAGTGGAGCCGCTGGGCTACCTGCTGGACGTGATCGAGTGGTGGCAGACCGTGCCGCTGGGCGTGCCTGGCACCTTTGCGCTCAAGGTCGGGGTGCTGGACACCGGGATTACCGAGCAAATGTATCAGGAACTGCTCGCCCTGATCGATGACGCCAAGCCCCTCAGTCGCACCTTGACCGAGCTGGTGATTAGCCTCGAAAGCACCGGCCACCTCAACCTCTATTCCTGCCTGTACGAGGGCGAGGTGATCGACGTGTATCCGCCTGCGCTGCGCGACATCGAGGTCACGGGCCACTTCGGTCCGGTCGGCCGGGAACATCAAATCGAAACCCTGGACGTGTACCCATGATTGATCAAAACAGCCAGTTTATGGCCATCCTCACCGCCGTGGGGGAGGCCAAGCAAGCCAACGCCGATGCCCTGGGCGTGCCCTGGACATTCGCGCAAATGGGTGTGGGCGATGCCGGTGGCGCTGATCCGCTCCCTGATAGGGCCCAGACCAGGCTGATGAACGAGCGCCGCCGGGCGCCGCTGAATCAGGTCAAGATCGACCCGCAAAACAGCAACGTGATCATTGCCGAACAGGTGATCCCGGAAAACGTCGGCGGCTGGTGGATTCGTGAAATCGGCCTGTATGACGCGGACGGTGATCTGGTGGCGGTGGCTAACTGCGCGCCGAGCTTCAAGCCCTTGCTCGCCCAGGGCAGCGGTAAAACCCAAGTGGTGCGGATGAATTTTATCGTCACCAGCGCCGCCAACGTAGTGCTGAAAATCGACCCCTCGGTGGTGTTGGCCACCCGGCAATACGTCGATGACAGCATCGAAGCGGCAGTCAATCAGCTTGATATAAAACAGTCGGTCTTGGTGGCGACCACTGGCCCGGTAGTGCTGGCCGGAGTCAAAACCGTTGACGGCATTGCGGTGCCGCTGGGCTCGCGGGTGCTGGTCAAAAATCAGGCCCTTGGCAAAGATAACGGCCTGTACCTGACTGCCGATGTATGGAAACGCACAGCGGATGCAGACACCAGCGCCAAGGTGACATCAGGCCTGACCGTCCATGTCGAACAAGGGGCAACCAACGGCGACACGGTATGGCATTTGATCACTGACAGCCCCATCGTCCTGGGCACGACAGCGCTGACGTTCCAATGGGCCGCAGGGCAAAACGCGCCGACACAAGCCGTTGACGACCGCTCGCGCAAGGTGGCCAACACCGAGTCAGTGCGTACGCAGATTGAAAGCCCGAATCAGGTCTTTGCGGCCCATGTGTACCGCAAAAATCGGCTGATCAATGGCAACTTCGATATCTGGCAACGTGGCGCAGCGGGTCGGGTTGGCAATGCGTCCGGGCCGGCGCAGTCGCTGTACGGGCCAGACCGCTGGCTGGTGTATTTGCCGGCCAATTCAACGGCTACCTGGGAGCGGATCGCTTTCGAACCCGGCGCTGGATTCAATGAGGGGCGTTATGGCTTAAGGGTTTCGCGCTCAGGCAGCAACGACGGAATGAACATCACCCAACGGATTGAAGGGGTAGAGACCTGCTCGGGTCAGCGCGTCACTGTTTCGTTCTATATGCGCTCGTCAATCAACCACACATGCGTCGTGAGAACACGCCAATACTTCGGGACCGGTGGCAGTGATCAAAGCCAGGGGGCGGACGCGCTGGTATCAGTCACCACTGCGTTTAAAAGGTACGTTGTCACGTTAGACATCCCATCGATAACGGGGAAAAAAACAACGCATAACGATGCATTCCTTGAACTGATTTTTGGCAGCTTGGGCAAGGGCGCCTACAGCCTTGATCTGGCGTCTGTTCAGGTCGAAAGTGGCGTTATTGCCACTGACTTTGAGCTTCGGCCACTGGCTTATGAGCTGATCCTTTGCCAGCGATATTATGAAAAAACATTCTCGCAAGATGTCGAACCCCACAACGGCAGCGGCATTGCCGGCTCATTGATTTGTATTGTCTATTCCGGCCAAGTGGGTTCGAGCAGCCAGCCCGTCGGGCACTGGGCATTCAGGGTAGAAAAAAGGGCAACGGCGAGCATACGGCTGTATAGCCCTATGGGCTCCGGGCCAGACGGCCAATGGCGTTCGGGTAGCAACCTGGTTTCAAGCGCAAACGCCCAGGCTCTGATTGTTGGCACACGACAGGCATCCATTGATAACGGTGACGTAGGGATTGCCCCTCAAACCTATTACATCCATGCAACGGCAGATGCTGAACTTTAGGAGCCATCATGAGTTATCGACTGACTGAAAACCCGGATACCGTTATTCAGTTGTCTGACGGCGCGACAGTTCCCCGTGGGCATCGGTTCTGGGCTGAATATGAACAATGGAAAAACGCCGGCGGCATTCCTGAACCGGCCCCTGTGCTGGATACGGCTGTTTCAGAACGAGCCTGGCGCGACCTTGAAATTGATCGGGTCAAATGGTTGCGGGAAAGGCACCGCGACGAGGTGGATTCAGCCCGCCCGACCACGTTGACCGTCAAGCAATCCGGCGAGTTGCTGGACTATGTGCAAGCGTTGCGGGACTGGCCGTCAGCTGCGCAATTTCCTGCTGCGGAAGCCCGGCCGCAGTGCCCGGCCTGGATCGACCCGTAAACCTGCTAACACCTGATCCTCGATTGACCCCCACAAGCCTCGCCCTGCGGGGCTTTGTCGTTTCTGGAGAATGACTTTATGAGCACCACCAGCCGTTTTCACGGCGTCACCGTCGCGCTGGTCGATACCGGGGCGCGCACCATTGCGCTGCCGTCCACCTCGATCATCGGCCTGTGTGACACCTTCACCGTCAGCCCGGCGGCATCGGCCAAACCCAACGACCTGGTACTGCTGACCAGCGAGCGTGAAGCCATCGCCGCATTTGGCGAAGACGCGGCCATCACCCGCGCCGCCAAGGCCGTGTTTATCCGCGCCAAGGCCGTGATCGTTGCCTGTGGCGTCGCCAAGCTGGAAGACCCGGCGCTGCAAACCTCGGCCATTATCGGCGGGGTATTGGCCTCGGGTCAGCGTACCGGCCTGCAAGTGCTGCTCGACGGCAAAAGCCGCTTCAACGCCCAGCCGCGGCTGCTGATCGCGCCCAAACATTCCGCCACCCAGGCCGTGGCCACGGCGATGGATGCCCTAGCCGGCAAACTGCGGGCCATTGCCATTGTTGACGGCCCCAACACCACTGACGAAGCCGCGCTGGCCTATGCCAATCAATTTGGCAGCAAGCGCGTGTATATGGTCGACCCGGGTGTGCAGCAGTGGGACACCGTGACCAGCAAGACCATTGACGCCCCAGCCTCGGCCTTTGCGGCGGGCCTGTTCGCCTGGACCGACACCGAGTACGGCTTCTGGGCCTCGCCGTCGAACAAGGAGCTGGTGGGCATCACCGGCACTACACGCCCGATCGAGTTTCTTGACGGTGACGAAACCTGCCGCGCCAACCTGCTCAACAACGCCAATATCAGCACCATCATCCGCGATGGCGGCTACCGCTTGTGGGGCAACCGCACCTTGTCGGCCGATGCCAAGTGGTCGTTTGTGACCCGCGTGCGCACCCTCGACATCGTGATGGACGCGATTCTGGCGGGGCACAAATGGGCAGTCGACCGCTCGATCACCAAAACCTATGTCAAGGACGTGACGGACGGTCTCGACGCGTTTATGCGCGACCTGAAGAACCTGGGCGCGGTGATCAACTTCGAAGTGTTTGCCGACCCCGTGCTCAACACGGCCAGCCAGCTGGAGCAGGGCAAGGTGTACTGGAACATTCGTTTCACCGACGTGCCGCCTGCCGAGAACCCTATTTTCCGTGTGGAAGTCACCAACCAATGGTTGACCGAAGGGCTGGAAACCGCCGCCTAAGGAGGCCGCTTAATGATTCCTCAAGTGCTGTTCGACACCAATCTGTTTATGGGCGGGGTCAGTTTTGCCGGCGATGTGCCGTCTGTGACCCTGCCCAAGCTCACCGTCAAAACCGACTCGTTCCGGGGCGGCGGCATGGGCGGCGAAATCGAGATGGACATGGGCCTGGAGAAACTGGAAGCCAGTTTCGTCACCACCGGCGTGCGCCGTGAGTCGCTGAAATACTTCGGCCTGGCCGACCAGACCCGCTGCAACCCGGTGTTTCGCGGTGCATTCAAAGGCCTCGGGGGCAAGGTCACCCCGGTGATCGCCACGATGCGCGGCATGCTCAAAGAGGTCGACATGGGCGACTGGAAACCCGGCGACAAGGCCGAGAACAAGTTCGCCATGGCGCTCCAATACTACAAGTTGGAAATCGATGGCCGCGTGATGTACGAAATCGACATGGTCAATTGCGTGCGCGTGATTGATGGCGTCGACCAAATGACCGATGTACGCATCGCCCTGGGCCTCTAAAGGAATAACCCCATGACCTCGTTAATTGAAAAGAAAACCCCCGCCTGGCTCAACCTGAGCGACGAAGGCGTCACCGTGACCCTGCGTTACCCGACTGCGCTGAACAGCGTTAAAACCGACAAGATCACCTTGCGTGCCCCGACGGTGCGCGATGTGCGCACCGCTCAGGCCACCTTTGGCAACGATGCTGAAAAGCGTGAAATGCAACTGTTTGCCAGCCTGGCCGAGGTCGGCGTCACTGACCTGGAAGACCTGAAGCTGCTGGATTATCAGCGGATACAGGACGGCTATTTTCGTCTGGTCAACGAAGACGAACTGTAACCCCGCGACCTTGAAATACCTGGCCAAGCGCTTGGCGGCGGAAACCCGTTTTTCCGCCGCCGAGATCATGGCCATGTCGTTCTCGGAAATGGTCTGGTGGCTCACGGATTGAGTCACCAGCCGCACACCCAGGCAGAGCGAACATATGGCGAACAAACTCGCGCTCGGCCTCGTCATTGGCGGGGCTGTCAGCGCTACCGTGGGCAACGCCTTTAAAGATGTTGAAGGCCGAATCAAAAAGCTTGAAGCCACCGGGGCCAAAGCCCGGGTCATGCAACGCCAGATCGGCGACACCATCCGCCTGCGCAACGAGTGGAAAACCGCCCACGACAGCGGCGCCGCCGGTGCGTCCATGCTGTTGACCCGCCTCAACGCCAACCTCGACAGCCTGCGCAAGCAGGGCGTAGAAGTCGGGCGGCTTGACCGGGCTTACCAGGTATTGGGCCGAACCGCCCGCAGTGCCGAGCTAAAAGCCAAAGGTCATACCCAATTCAACGAGGGGCGGGCCGGGATAAAAAACACCCTGGGCAAAGCCGCGATTGGCATTGCAGCGGTCGCGGTGCCCACCAAGGTATCGGCGGACTACCAGGCACAAATCCGGCAAATGGCGATCTGGGCGCACACGGCCGGCACCGACGCTGAAAAGCAGATGGCTGACAAAATCACCCAGGTCGCGACCCAAAAAGGTATGAGCCAGAAGGCACTGGCCAGTGCCGTCAGTGGCCTGATTGAAAAGGGCATCAGCTGGGAAGAGTCGGTGGATTACGCGCCACTGATCGCGGATCTGGTCGACGGCCAGGGCATGGAAGCCGAAACCATCGCCACCCTGTTCAGCGCCTTTAAAGAGGCGGGCGTCGCCAAGGAAGACATGGGCGCCATGCTCGGACAGGTCGCGGCGGCCGGTGATATTGGCGCATTTGGCCCCAAGGACATGGCCAAGTACATGCCGGCGCTGTTGGGCACCATCAAACGCCTGGGCATGGAAGGCCCGGAGGCGGTGCGTTTTCTCGGGGCCAGCCTGCAATCGCAGTTTTCCCAGACACAAGATGCGGCTGCGGCGGCCACCAACATGGACAACCTGCTCAACGCCGTGATCAGCAGCACCAGTCAGAAGCGTTTTGCACAGGCGGGCTATGACCTGACCGGGTCGATACTGGCAGCCACCAAAAGCGGCAAAGCGGCCAACCCGGTCGAAGCTTTTATCATGCTCAGCGAAAAGTTGATCGCCCGGCAGGACCCGGAAAAAGCCAAGCGCGTCGAGGCGCTCAAAGCCAAGATCCAAGCGTCAAAGGACGGCAGCGCTGAAGAAGAACAGGCGATGGTAGCGCTGATTGAGGCCGCCGGTTTGGCCTCGATTGTCAGCGATAAAAGTTCCAGTGCTGGCCTGCTGGCCCAGATCAAATACGGCAAAACCATCAAGCAGAACATGGCCGATATCAAGGACACGGACGGCCAGGCCAAGATCGAAAAAGACGCCGCTGATGCCCGTGGCGCCTCGGCTGCAAAATGGGGCTCGGCAGCGGCGAGCATGGAAGCCTCCATGATCAGCATCGGTGATGCCTTGCGCCCGCTGACGGATCTGGCGGCGGATGGTTTGACCAAAATCGGTACCAGCATTGCGGGGCTGGCTGGCGAGTTCCCCAAAGTGATCAGCGGCACCACCCTGGCAGTCAGTGCGATTGGCCTGGTGGCCACCGCATTCAGCGCATTCAAAATGGGCAAGGGCTTGATCAACATTGCTCGTGGCGCGCTGGGTGGTCGTGACAGTAATAAGGTGCAGAAAGTCTTTGTCACCAACGCCGAAGACGGTGGCGACAGCCCGCACGAGAGCAAGGGCTCAAAAGTGCTGGACCTGGCTGAAATTGGCCTCAAGGCGCTGGGTGGCAAACAGGACGGCGACGCCGAAGAGGGCGAGCGCAAAGGCTTTAACCCGGTGGATGTCGGGCTCAAGGTGCTGGACGTGTTCCGCGAAGCCAGCACCGGCGAGAGCGGCAGTGAAGAAGCGGGGCCGCAACGGGTGTTTGTGGTCAACGCCGCCGCCTTCGGTGGCTTGGGCGGCGCCGGAGGTCGTGCTGGGCGCCGTAGCGGCAGTCGCGGGGGCAGAGGTCGTACTGGCCGACGCCGGGCTGGTGGCGCGGGTGGTGGGCCACGTCCACCGCGTCCACCCGTACCCCCACGGCCACCCATTCCGCCGGTACCACCCGGTCGCGCTGCACGGGCGATGGGGTTGATCGGCAAAGTAGGCAAAGTCAGGAAACTGATCCCCGGTGCTGCCTTGATCGAGGGCGGCATGCGTGCGCTCGAGACCTTCCAGAATGCCGATACGCAGGAAGCCAAGGCCGAAGGCTATGGTGCAGCAGCGGGTAATATGGCCGGAGCGTTGGCGGGTGCTGCAGCCGGTGCGGCGATTGGCTCAGTGGTACCGGTTCTGGGCACGGCTATCGGCGGCGTGATCGGCGGCATCCTCGGCAGCATGGGCGGTGAGTCCATCGGCGCGAGCCTGGGTAAATCCTGGTTCGGTGCAGATGATAAAAAACCGTCAGAGCCGGTAGTCAAGGCGCTGGCATTTGATCCGCGCTTGACCCGTACCCTGCCCGGGGCAACCAAAATGGGTGATGTCGTGCGCTCGTTCTCCAGCGCTGCCCCCACAGGGCCGCTGGCCATGCCGCCGAAAATCGAACCCATCCTCAAAGCCGCACCACCCAAGATCGATCAGAAAATCGACATCCATGCGCCACTGCAAATCACCGTAAAAGGCGATGTCAAAGACCCGGCCGCTTTGGCCCGGGAACTGCAACCGCACCTGCAGCGGCAGATGGAACAAATCGGCCAGCAGATGTCGAGCCGTAACCTCTATGACGCCCCGCATGTCGGGTAAGGAGCACATATGGCCTACGTGGAACAACTGCAATCAGGCTTGAAAAACCTGGTCGCCGCCGGCGTAACCGGGCGCCGTAGCCTGGACGGTATGCTGGGCCCGGTTAACGGCGCCATCAGCGACATTACTGGCGCCGCCTCAGCACTGGACGACTTGCCGTTTATTGGCCCTGAAGTGGGGGCCAAGGTGCAGCGGCTTGTGCGCGGGGTCAACGCCGCCCAGGCCAAGGTCGGGGCAGTGGTGGCCACCTACAACAACGCCACCCGGGCGGCCTCGCAAATCGAGGAACGCCTGGGCACGCTGAAAGAACAGGCGGGCAAGGCAGCGGCGGCGATCAACAAAATCGCCGGCAATGCCAACCCGGCCCTGGCCAACATCATCCCCACCGGCGCCTTCGGCAAAGACCTGACCCCGGCCGTGGAAGCGGTAAAACCCTTCCCGCACCTGCTGATCATCCAGCCGCTCAAACCGCAATCCCAACCCTACTACTTCAACCTGGACACCGCCGCCTTTGAAGAACTGAGCCGCACCACCGACTTTCGCTGGGCCGCGCAAGAACGCCTGACACGCCGACCGGCCCAACAGGCCATTGGCATGGGCGAAGAGCGGATCAAACTCAAGGGCTCGATTTACCCGGGCTTTAAAGGCGGGCTGAAACAACTGGACACCCTGCGCAGCATCGGCGCCCAACTGCAGCCGCTGGGCCTGACCACGGGCTACGGCGAAGTGCTGGGCAACTGGTGCCTGAAAAGCATCGAAGAAGAGCAGGGCGCCTTCCTGCAAGGCGGCATCCCGCGCAAACAAGCCTTTACCCTGGAGTTTGTACGTTATGGCGACGACCTGCAGAACCGCTAGCGGCGACGTGCTCGACACGATCTGCCAGAACTACTACGGCCATCTCAACGGCACGGTCGAGGCCGTGCTCGATGCCAATCAGGGGCTGGCCGATGAGGTGCAGCCGTACAGGGCAGGGGTGGTTATCTGCTTACCGGATCTGCCAGCCCCGAGTAATGAGGTGGTGATGCTGTGGAGCTAATCATCTTTCGTTACGCGTAACGCTTATTTTTAGCTCGCCCTATCAGGCGAGTTTTTTTGCTTGGTATTTACCTATGACACCAACCTTTCGCCTCATTGCAGACGGTGCAGACATCACCTCGCTGATTAATGACCGCCTGCTGTTACTGCGGACAACGGACAAACCCGGTATGGAGTCAGACGACTTTGAGCTGCGTATCGATGACCGCGATAGCGCAGTATCACTGCCAAGTCGCGGGGCCAGCATTGAGGTCTTTCTCGGCTACAGCGGCACCGCGTTAACCCGCTTGGGGCGTTACACCGTTGACGAGGTCGAACTGTCCGGCCCACCGGATACCTTGGTGATCCGGGGCAAAGCCAGCGACATGCGCGGCAGCGGCAAAACCACCCGCAGCGGCAGTTGGGAAAACGTCAGCCTGGCCAGCATCGTCAATGACGTGGCTGCACGAAACGGCTGGCAGCCCGTGTGTCCGGTAGCCATCGTCGTGCCCCGGGTGGACCAGCTCAACGAATCAGACTTCAACTTTATCACCCGGCTGGCCAGGCAATACGACTGCACCGCCAAAGTCGCAGACGGCAAGCTACTGGTCCTGCAACGCCAGGCCGGGCAGAGCGCAAGCGGCAAGGTCCTGGGCGCGATCACCCTGACCCGTAGCGACGTCAGCCGCTGGCAATTCCGCCTCGCGGATCGCAGCACCCATAAAGCGGTCAGCACCCAGCATCAGGACAAAAAAACCGGCAAGTTGGCCATCATCACCTTGGACAACGACCAAGCCCCGGACGGCCTGCCGCCAGTTCACACCGACCGCCATATCTACCCAAACAAATCCGCCGCCGAACAAGCGGCCAAGGCCCGGCTGTCTGCCTTCAACCGCTCCACCGCTGCAGTACGCCTGGAAATGCCCGGCCGCACCGACCTGTTTGCCGAACGCAGCATCAACGCCCAGGGCTTTAAAACCGGCCTTGATGGCGAGTACCTGGTGGACTCGGTCGAGCAGGTCTTCACCCAAAGCGGCTGGACCACCACCGTCGAATGCAACGGTGGCAAACAGGGCAAAGCCAAGGCCAAAGGCAAGAAAACCAAGGCTAAGGCGCCGCTACAAGTCATCGAGCTGTAACCCCCGGCAGACATTCACCCAACCCGCCTTATGCGGGTTTTATCGTTAGGGCAAACCCATGTCGATTACACGGCAACAACTGCTGCAGATCCTCCCCAACGCCGGCCAAGTTGCCGGCGTTTTTGTGCCGCTGCTAAACACCGCAATGGTGCGTTACCAGATCATTGGCTCCAAGCGCGTAGCCGCGTTTATCGCGCAGATTGGCCACGAGTCCGGCCAGCTTAAATACGTCAAAGAAATCTGGGGCCCAACGGCAGCCCAAACCAAGTACGAAGGCCGCAAAGACCTGGGCAACACCGTGGCCGGAGACGGCTCCAAGTACCGGGGGCGTGGCCTGATCCAGATCACCGGCCGGGCCAACTACATCATGTGCGGCGAAGCGTTGGCACTCGACCTGATTAACCACCCCGAGCTGCTGGAGAAACCACAGCATGCCTGCATGTCAGCAGCATGGTTCTGGGTGACCAGGGGGCTCAACACCCTGGCCGACGCGGGCCAGTTCGACAAGATCACCCGACGCATCAATGGTGGCCAGAACGGCGCGGCCGATCGGCAGGCGCTGTACGCCCGGGCGCTCAAGGTGCTGGCGTGAAGATCGATGCGGTGAAGTGGGGCGGGGTGCTGCTGATCATCCTGGCCCTGATGGCGGGTAGCGCGTGGGCCGCATGGGAGTGGCAGGCCAACGCCTACGGCCAGCAACTGGCCGCTAAGGAAGCAGCCTACCAAACCGAACGCACCGATCTGGCCAATGCCAACTCGGCGCAAATTCTGGCAGAGCAGGGCAAGCGCCTCGCCCTGGAGCAATGGCTGGCAGCCAGTGACCAATCCCATTACCGAGCCCTGACCGATGAGAAAACCAAACAAGCCCGCCTGCGTGATCGCCTTGCTACTGCTGACCTGCGGCTGTCAGTCCAACTCGACGCCGCCGCAACTGGTTGTGACGGAGTGCAAGCCACCACCGGCACCGGCAGCGTGGTTTATGGCGCCCATAGAGCCCGACTTGACCCAGCGCATGCTCAACGAATTATCGGAATCACCGGCGACGGCGACCAAGGACTGATCGCGCTGCAGGCCTGCCAGGCCTACGCCAAAGAAGTATCAGGCACAAAGTAAAAGGAGCGGCCAAAGCTGGATGCGTCAACATCCAGCCCGGCCACCGAACCCGCAGATCATTCCTGCAAGTCCAGTCAAGGCTCCTGCTTCGTGCACAAAGCGGAGCGAGCCTAGCACCTGTCTATCTATACAGCAAAGGTCTTGCACATTATGTCTTCACCCATCATCCCTTGGATGGGCGGCAAACGCCGCTTGGCCGACCGCCTTATCCCCCTGTTCCCACCTCACGAATGCTACGTCGAAGTTTTCGCCGGCGGCGGGGCGCTGTACTTCCTGCGCCCACAGCCCGCGCCATGCGAAGTGCTCAACGACATCAACGGAGATCTGGTGACCCTGTATCGCGTGGTACAGAACCATCTGGAAGAATTCGTGAGGCAATTTAAGTGGGCCCTTAGCTCACGGCAGATTTTCGAGTGGCAAAAAATGACCCGCCCGGAAACCCTGACCGACATCCAGCGTGCGGCCCGATTCTTCTACCTGCAGCACCATGCCTTCGGTGGCAAGATCACAGGGCATGTCTTCGGTACCGCAACTACAGCTCCTGCAATCAACCTGCTGCGCATTGAAGAAAACCTGTCTGCAGCCTGGCAGCGTCTTGCAGGTACCTACGTCGAAAACCTGCCCTGGCTTGAATGCGCAGAGCGCTACGACCGGCCGCACACCTTTCACTACATGGACCCACCTTACTGGCAGACCGCTGGCTACGGCGTGGACTTCCCGTTTGAAAACTACGAGCGCATGGCTGACTTTATGCGGCGCTGCAAAGGCAAGGTGATGGTCAGCATCAATGACCACCCGGACATTCGTCGGGTGTTTGAGGGGTTTCATTTTGAGACGACTGAGATCCGCTACACGACCACAAATCAGCGGCAGGGGAAGGCTGAGGTTACAGGGGAGTTGATTGTGATGAACTGGATGCCTAGTGATCTGGGTGGGTTGTTTTAGTGAAGTCTGATTTTGATCGATCTTTTAGCTAAGGTTGAGCGATGATTGCTTTTGTCAATAATTATTTATTCTGGGTTTTCAGATCATTCTATACCGAGATGGACGATTTTAGCTTTTCGGTAAGGGCTACAACACATTTACCTTGATTGCGTCTGTTTAAGTCACTCTCAAAAGGTGGCAATATGACATGCGTGGGTGAATGTTGTTTATCGTACATTTAGAGTATTACGGAATTCATTAATGATTAATTCAGTTTTTTTAGAAAATTTCATGCGGATACATGAAAGAACAGAGATCGAACTAGGGCCGGTGACTGTGTTAGTAGGTGCTAATGGATCGGGGAAATCATCAGTATTAAAAGGGATACATTGGGCCGTTAGGTGCGCAGCTTTAAGGGATGCAACGGGCAAACTAACCCTTGAGCAAATGGACTATGTGCCTAGTAAAGAATACGTTCAGCTTGCACATAAAACCCGCATCACAAATGGAAGTGGTAGCCCAAAAATAGTTGTCGGATTTAGAGATGAGCACGATAATGACACTACAATTGAATTAAGCTCGGCAAGAAATGACGCCGGCGTTATAGCTACTATAACAGGCCCAATGAGTGCTGCATTAATAAACCAAGAAAATCATCTCACGTCTTATATTCCAGGCCTTGCTGGTCTCGCCGAAACAGAAACTTTATTGGCTACTCCTGTTCTTCACCGAAAAGCGGCATCTGGCGAAGGAGGTTCAGTGCTGCGGCATATGCTCCTAGAACTAAAAAAAGACAGTGACCCTGAAATAGATGGATATTTTGAACTGGTAGAGCTGAATTCATGGGTGTCTAAGGTTATTCCTGAAGCGAGATTCTGGGTTAAGTTTGACCCTTTAAGAGATACGATTATATATGCGAAATTTTGGACCCCGGACATGCGGACTTCTGGCAGAAGTATAAAGCTCCAATGGAAGCCTTTAGAAATGGCGGGGACAGGATTTCTTCAGATAGTGCAGATATTCACCTATCTATTGAAATTCAAATCAAATTTAATTTTGATAGATGAGCCTGACGCACATTTGCATCCCGGTACGCAAGAGAGATTAATTTCTGCTCTAGAAAAGGCTGCTATTGCCTTTCCAGCAACAAAATTAATTATCAGTACTCACTCACCCAGTTTGGTCAGAGCGTGTGGGCCAACCACCCGAGTCCATTGGATGGATCGAGGATCGGCCCTGAGAGAGGGGGCGGTCTCAAGGAACAAGTGCAACAGTCAGTTAATTTTTCTGAGCATGCTAATCACGAAACTGGGCATTCCCGCCT
>NZ_NQKQ01000039.1 GCF_002269505.1 Pseudomonas fragi
TCGGTACTCAAGTGTTTGTATTGGGTAGACATGGCAACACCTTACATCAGGTGTTGCACTTGTTCCTTGAGACCGCCCTGACTTGTAGTGAGATTTTCTCTCTGGTTTTCATTTGACGCCATGAAGCAAAGGGAACTCATGAAATCTAAACGCCCCCTTGGTACACCACGCTTATTGGGCATTGTTTGGCCTTTTATTGCAGTCGTGCTGTTCCAGGCGCTATTGGGGTGTGTGAGTCTGTATATGCTCTCTGCCGTGAGGAGTTATGTCGGCGGCGAAAGTTTATGGTCCAAGGGTCAGAAGGACGCCATCTACTTTCTCTATCTGTATTCCGATACCCATGACCCGGTTTATTACGAAAAATACTCACAGGCCATAAGTGTCCCCCAGGGCGACCACAAGTTGCGCTTGGCGATGGATGAGTCCCCCCCCAATGAAGTCGCAGCCCGAGAAGGTATTCTGCAGGGCGGCAACAGTGCGCAGGATGCCTCGAGCATTATCTGGTTTTACCGCTACTTCCGTCATGTGAGCTATATGGAAACCGCCATCGAGAAGTGGGCCATAGGTGATGCTTACCTGCTCAAGCTCGACAATCTGGCCCAGGAGATGCATAAGGCCATCCTCGCCGGTAATGCCACTGCTGCAGACTCCCAGCGCTGGGAGAACGGGATTTTCGCCATCAACCAGGGTATTGCGCCTTCTGCCAAGGCTTTCAGTGATGCCCTGGGTGAAGGATCGCGCTTTATCTGGCGGTTGCTGGTGGTCATTAATCTGGTCACGGCGCTGGCGCTGATTCTTCTGGTACTCAAACGCACGCATAAAGTGCTCAAGCAGAGCCGTGCTTTTGCCGAGGCGCTGCAGCTGGAAAAAGAGCGGGCGCAAATCACCCTGCAGTCTATTGGTGACGGTGTGATCACCACCGACGTCAATGGCGCGATTGCCTATATGAACCCGGCGGCCGAGAAGTTGACCCAGTGGCAGGCCGGGCAGGCGCAAGGCGCTTCCCTGGCTGCGCTGTTCAAGTTGCTTGATGACAATGATCAGGACGAAGGTCCCAGGCTTATCGAGCGTATTCTCACTGGCGAGTTGGGTAACAGTCGCGAGCACTCCAGGCAGATTCAGCGCATGGATGGCAGTACCGTTGCGGTAACTCTTGTGGGTGCGCCGATCCTTCACGATGGCGATGTCAGTGGCGCAGTGCTGGTGCTGCATGACATGACCCAGGAGCGGCAGTACATTGCCAATCTGTCCTGGCAGGCGACCCATGATGCACTGACCGGGCTGGCCAACCGTCGTGAATTTGAATACCGCCTGGAATTGGTATTGAAGAACCTAGGGCGCCAGCAGGGCCGGCATGCCCTGATGTTTCTTGATCTGGACCAGTTCAAGCTAGTCAATGACACCTGCGGCCACGCGGCAGGAGATGAGCTGTTGCGGCATATATGTACATTGCTGCGTACTGGCTTGCGTGAGGGCGATACCCTGGCCCGGCTGGGTGGGGATGAGTTCGGCATCCTGCTGGAAAACTGCCCGGTAGACATGGCGGAAAAAATCGCCGGGGGCCTGCGTCAGGCGGTGCAGAGCCTGCATTTTGCCTGGAAAGGGCGCCCGTTCATGAGCACCATCAGCATCGGCCTGGTGCATATCCATAAAGCGCCAGTCACCCTTGAGTCTTTGATGCGGGCTGCGGACATGGCCTGTTATATGGCCAAGGAAAAGGGCCGCAACCGGGTGCAGGTTTATCATGTGGATGACACGGAACTGTCATTGCGCTTTGGTGAAATGGCCTGGGTGCAGCGCTTGCATGTCGCGCTGGAAGAAAACCGCTTCAGCCTGTATTCCCAGGAAATCACCCCCCTGGGGCCCGTGCAGGACGGGGGCGGGCATATCGAGATTCTGTTGCGCCTGCAGGATGAGAATGGCCGCATAGTGTTTCCCGACAGCTTTATTCCTGCAGCAGAACGTTATGGCTTGATGAGCTCGATAGACCGCTGGGTCGTCGAAAATGTATTCAAGATCATTTCTGAGTGTTCAGCCCAGGCAGATGGGCGGCCAATGGCCATGTGCGCGATCAACCTGTCTGGCTCAACCATTGGTGATGATGACTTTCTTGCGTTTTTGCATGAACAGTTTGACTGTTACGGCGTGTCGCCAAAACTGATCTGTTTTGAAATTACCGAAACCAGCGCCATTGCCAACCTGGGTAATGCCATCCGGTTTATCAATGACCTCAAAACCCTGGGTTGTCAGTTTTCGCTGGATGACTTTTGTGCCGGGATGTCCTCATTTGCCTATTTGAAACATCTGCCTGTCGACTATTTGAAGATCGACGGCAGTTTTGTCAAAGACATGTTGGATGACCCCATCAACCGGGCCATGGTTGAGGTGATTAATCATATTGGCCATGTCATGGGTAAACGCACGATTGCCGAGTTTGTTGAAAGCACGCAGATTGAACAGGCCTTGATTGAAATCGGCGTGGACTATGCTCAGGGTTATATTGTTCAGCGGCCACAGTTGTTCACGTTTGAAAGTTTGTTGCAGCGGCCTGAGCGCACTCGGGCGTTGACATTGAAGTCCCCGGGCACGTTGCGGTGATCTGTTCTACATTTCTAAAGTCTATTATCAATAAGGATTTGGATTGTGAGTGAAGCCTTCAACCGAACAGGGCCTCTTATGGAGGAAACCAGTTACCCCCAGTGGGCCCGGCAGTTGATTCGGGACTGTAGCGAAAGCAAACGTCGGGCAGTCCAGCACGAAATCTACAAGCGCATGCGTGACAACACCTTGAGCTCAAGGGCAATGCGCATGTTTCTCGTAGGCGGCTGGCCGGTGGTAGAGCAGTTTTCGTTGTATATGGGCCATAACCTGGGCAAGACCCGCTACGGGCGTCACCCCGGCGAAGACATGGCCCGCCGCTGGCTGATTCGCAATATCCGGGTCGAACTTAACCATGGCGATTATTGGGTGAACTGGGCGCGGGCGCACGGAGTGAGCCTTGAAGACCTCAATGCCCAGGACCTGCCTGCCGAATTTCAGGCGCTGAATGACTGGTGCTGGCATAGCTGTGCCAAGGATTCTCTGGCCGTGGCGATGGCTGCCACCAACTACGCCATCGAGGGCGCCGTGGGTGAATGGGCGGCAATTGTCTGCTCAACCGATATTTATGAAGAGTCGTTTGCCCTCGATGAGCGCAAGCGCGCGATGAAATGGCTGAAGATGCATGCCCATTACGATGACGAGCATCCTTGGGAAGCGCTTGAAATTATCTGCACCCTGGTGGGAATGAGCCCGAGTCAGGCGCAGATCACTGAACTGCGCAAAGCCATCTGCAAAAGCTACGACTATATGTACCTGTTTCTGCAAAGTTGCCTGTTGTTCGACAAGGCCGGCGTGGTGCGTGAGCATCGGGAGCTGGTTGAGAGTTGATAACCGGGTTTCAAGGGCATAAAAAACCGCGGGCTGCTTCGTATGCAGCCCGCGGTTTTTTTTTGTGGCCCTGTTACTGCGCGTTGAAAGCCTGACCGTTGATTCCGGTACTGTCCGGGCCCATCAGGTACAGGTAAACCGGCATGATTTCGTGTGGCTCTGGATTGCTCTCGGGGTTTTCCCCAGGATACGCCAGGGCGCGCATGCTGGTACGGGTCGCGCCAGGGTTGATACTGTTGGCGCGCACCGGGGCCACGCCTTCGACCTCGTCGGCCAGGGTTTGCATCAAGCCTTCGGTCGCGAACTTGGAAACGCCATAGGCGCCCCAGTAAGCGCGACCTTTGCGCCCGACACTGCTGGAAGTGAAGATCACCGAGGCGTCCTGCGACAGCTTGAGCAGGGGTAGCAAGGTGCTGGTGAGCATGAACATGGCATTGACGTTGATATGCATCACGCGCATGAAATTCTCGCCCGACAGCTGCTCCAGTGGCGTGCGCGGACCAATGATCGAGGCATTGTGCAACAGCCCGTCAAGGTGGCCAAACTCGGTCTCGATCATGGCGGCCAGCTCATCGTATTGATGGGGCTGGGCGGTTTCGAGGTTGAACGGGATAACCACCGGTTGCGGATGGCCGGCGGCTTCGATTTCGTCGTAGACCTGGCTCAGGTTGGCTTCGGTCTTGCCCAGCAGCAATACGGTTGCGCCGTGGGCGGCATAGGTCCTGGCCGCTGCGGCGCCGATGCCGCGACCGGCGCCTGTGACCAGAATTACCCGGCCCTCAAGCAGGTTGGGGCGGGCTAAATAATCAAACATAAAAAACCTCAACAAAATCGAACTTCGTTAGCAGCTGCACAATGCGTTATCCAGCACCTTGCGCAGTTCGGCCGGGTGATCGACCACTACGTCCGCACCCCAGTGATCAGGGTTGTCGTCAGGGTGGATATAGCCAAAGCGCACGGCCGCAGTTTTGGTCCCGGCATCGCGCCCGGACTCGATATCGCGCAGGTCATCGCCTACAAACAGTACGCTGGCCGGATCAAGGTCGAGCATTTTGCAGGCCAGGATCAGCGGCTCGGGGTCCGGTTTGCTGTTTTTCACATGATCCGGGCAGATCAGCAGCGCCGAACGTTCGGCCAGACCCAGGCGTTCCATGATCGGCTGGGCGAAACGCACCGGCTTGTTGGTGACCACGCCCCATACCAGATGGGCTTTTTCGATATCGGTCAGCAACTCTTCCATGCCATCGAACAGCTTGGTGTGTACCGCGCAATCACGCTGATAGCGTTCCAGAAACTCCTGGCGCAGATCTTCGAAGCCTGGTGCCTCGGGGTCCATGTTGAAGGTCGCGGCTACCATTGCGCGTGCGCCGCCGGAAATTTCGTCGCGGATCAGTTTGTCGGCGACAGGCGGCAGGCCGCGATCGGCGCGCATGGCCTGGCAGATGGCGATAAAGTCCGGCGCGGTGTCGAGCAGGGTGCCGTCCATGTCAAAAAGAACTGCTCTTAAACGCATGTGTTACTCCTCGCGAAGGGTCTGGATCATGTAGTTGACGTCAACGTCGGCTGCCAGTTTGTAGTGCTTGGTCAGCGGGTTGTAGGTCAGGCCGATGATGTCCTTGACGCTAAGGCCGGCTTGACGGCTCCAGGCACCCAGTTCGGAAGGGCGGATAAACTTCTTGAAGTCGTGGGTCCCGCGGGGGATCAGCTTCATGATGTATTCCGCGCCAATGATCGCGAACAGATAGGACTTGGGGTTGCGGTTGATGGTCGAGAAGAACACCTGGCCACCTGGCTTGACCATCTTGTAGCAGGCGCGGATCACCGATGACGGGTCAGGCACGTGCTCGAGCATCTCGAGGCAGGTGACCACATCGAACTGGCCAGGCATTTCTTCAGCCAGGTCTTCGGCGGTGATCTGGCGGTATTCAACACTGACGCCAGACTCAAGCTGATGCAGTTGCGCCACGGCCAGTGGGGCTTCGCCCATATCGATGCCCATGACGGTTGCGCCGCGCTGAGCCATCGACTCGCTGAGAATACCGCCGCCACACCCTACATCGAGGACTTTTTTGCCGGCCAGTTGTACGCGCTCGTCAATCCAGTTGACGCGCAGCGGATTGATGTCGTGCAGCGGCTTGAACTCGCTTTCACGGTCCCACCAGCGATGGGCTAGCGCTTCGAATTTGGCGATCTCGGCGTGGTCAACGTTGCTCATGGGTAAATCCTCTAAAGCTGAATAATCTGGTAAAGCTTCGGGCATGGGCCCAAAGGTACTGAATCAGTGAGTATGGCTGCTTATGCGCTCGCCCCAGGCCCTGGCTGTGGCGCTCAGTTGCTGCTCGTCCAGGCGGGTCAGGCGGCGATCATCAAGCAGTTGCTTGCCGCCTACCCACAAGTGTTTCACGCAATCGCGGCCTGTGGCGTAGATCAGTTGCGAAACCGGATCGTATACCGGTTGCTGGGCCAGCCCGCTGAGGTCAAAGGCCACCATGTCGGCCGCCTTGCCGATCTCGATCGAGCCGGTGTCGCTTTCAATGCCCAGGGCGCGAGCGCCATTGAGTGTCGCCATGCGCAGTGCGCGGTGGGCGTCCAGCGCAGTGGCCGAGCCCGCAACGGCTTTGGCCAGCAAGGCAGCAGTGCGGGTTTCGCCGAGCAGGTCGAGGTCATTGTTGCTGGCGGCGCCGTCGGTGCCTACCGCCACATTGACCCCGGCTTGCCACAAGCGCTCCACAGGGCAGAAGCCGCTGGCCAGTTTAAGGTTGGATTCGGGGCAATGAATCACGCTGGAGTTGCTTTCTACCAGCATTGCCAGGTCGTCATCGCTGATCTGGGTCATGTGCACGGCCTGAAAGCGCGGGCCGAGCAGGCCCAGGCGGGCGAGGCGGGCTACAGGTCGTTCGGCGTTTTGCTCGACAGCCTGGTGCACCTCGAAAGCGGTCTCATGAACGTGCATGTGAATGGCGGCATCCAGTTCGTCGGCGATGACCCGGATTTTTTCCAGGTTTTCGTCGCCTACGGTGTAGGGCGCATGGGGGCCGAAAGCAATTTTGATTCGCGGGTGAAACTTGAGGTCGGCGAACATTTCGACGGCCTGGCGCAAGGATTCATCTGCGTTGCTGGCGCCGGGAATCGGAAAATCGAGAATCGGAATGGCGATCTGCGCGCGAATGCCGCTGTTGTGCACGCACTCACTGGCGACTTTCGGGTAGAAATACATGTCGCTGAAGCAGGTGATGCCGCCCTTGATTTGCTCGGCGATTGCCAGGTTGGTGCCGTCGCGCACGAAGTCCTCATCGACCCACTTGGCCTCGGCCGGCCAGATGTGCTGCTCCAGCCAGGTCATCAGTGGCAGGTCGTCGGCCATGCCGCGAAACAGCGTCATGGCGGCGTGACCGTGGGCATTGATCAGCCCGGGGCTGAGCAGCATGTCCGGCAGTTCGCGGGTTTGCGTGGCAGCCAGCTTGAGGGCTTGCGCGCGCGGGCCGATAAACACAATGCGTCCGTCGCGGATGCCGACACCGTGATCCTTGAGTACGACACCGGCCGGTTCGACAGGCACCAGCCAGGTGGGTAGCAGCAGTAAGTCCAGGGGCGTGGTCGGGGTCGGCATCGAAAACTGATTCCAGTGCGTTATAAAAGGAGGCGAAGTATACCCGAGCGTCTTGAGGGTGGGCTCGCTATAATCGGCCGCTTTGTTACCAGGTAATGGGGGAAGGCATGCGCGATCGACTGTTGGCTGCGGAAAAGGTTAAGGCCATCGATTGGCGGGACGGCGCCCTGTATCTGCTGGATCAACGCATCCTGCCCTTTGAAGAGAACTGGCTGGCGTATACCGGAGTTGACGGTGTTGCGCAGGCCATTCGCGACATGGTCGTGCGTGGCGCGCCTGCGATTGGTATCGCGGCGGCCTATGGTGTGGTGCTGGCGGCGCGTGCGCGCAAGGCGGCGGGCGGTGACTGGCTGGCTGCGCTGGAAGAGGATTTTACCCTGCTGGCGGACTCGCGCCCTACGGCAGTTAACCTGTTTTGGGCGTTGAACCGCATGCGTGACCGGCTGGCCCGCTCCCGGGCCCGCGCCGATGTGCTGCAGGTGCTTGAGGCCGAAGCGCTGGCCATCCATGAAAGTGATCGTGAAGCCAACCTGACCATGGCCCAGCTGGGCGTTGATGTGATTCGCCGCCATCAGGGCAATGCCCAGGCCGTGCTGACCCACTGCAATACCGGTGCGCTGGCGACAGGCGGGTTTGGCACGGCGCTGGGGGTGATTCGTGCGGCCTGGCTCGAAGGCATGATCGAACAGGTCTATGCCGACGAAACCCGGCCCTGGCTGCAGGGTTCGCGCCTGACCGCGTGGGAGCTGGCCAATGAAGGTATCCCGGTGGTGCTCAATGTTGATTCGGCAGCGGCCCACATCATGAAAACCAAGGGCGTAACCTGGGTGATCGTCGGGGCTGACCGCATCACTGCCAATGGCGATGTGGCGAACAAGATCGGCACCTACCAGCTGGCGGTAAACGCCATGCACCACGGTGTGCGCTTTATGGTGGTGGCCCCGAGTTCGACCATCGACATGGACCTGGCCACGGGCGATGACATCCCGATTGAAGAGCGTGACGGGCGTGAGCTGCTGGAAGTGGGCGGCAAGCGCGTAGGCGCGGATGTGCAGGCGTTCAACCCGGTGTTTGACGTAACGCCGGCTGACCTGATTGACGTTATTGTTACCGAGAAGGGTGTGATCGAGCGCCCTGATGCGGCAAAAATGGCTCAATTGATGTGTCGCAAGCGGTTGCATTGAAGCAGCTGCTACGCAGGGTGTTGGTCCCGTAGCGCTCCGCAGGATCGGGTCGTTGAGCCTTTAAATCGCCTTCAGCGTCCCTCTGAGCCCCTTCACGCCGACAAGCGTCACAATTACTACGCTCCATGCGCATCTGAGGGATAGGTGCGTGGCGGCGATTGTGATAACATTCGGCGGTTTCCAGGGTGGCTCGTAAGGGTCGCCCTTACTGCGCAAATCCGTGACATAACTTGTTGATTTGTCGTAAGTCGTTGCGTGGCACGTGGCCAGCGGCGGCGAGCTTCGTTCGTCCCGAATGGATGTGGCGAAGTTTCACCCGAAAAAGGAATCAGGCTTCTCATGGGCGAACTGGCCAAAGAAATCCTCCCGGTCAATATCGAAGACGAGCTGAAACAGTCCTACCTCGACTACGCAATGAGCGTAATTGTCGGGCGGGCACTGCCTGATGCGCGCGATGGCTTGAAGCCCGTGCACAGGCGCGTGCTGTTTGCGATGAGCGAACTGAACAACGACTGGAACAAGCCGTACAAGAAATCTGCCCGTGTGGTCGGTGACGTAATCGGTAAGTATCACCCGCATGGTGATACTGCTGTTTACGACACCATCGTTCGAATGGCTCAGCCATTCTCCCTGCGCTACCTGCTGGTAGATGGTCAGGGCAACTTCGGTTCGGTCGACGGCGACAACGCTGCGGCCATGCGATACACCGAAGTGCGCATGACCAAGTTGGCCCACGAGCTGCTGGCCGACTTGCACAAAGAGACCGTGGACTGGGTGCCGAACTACGACGGCACGGAAATGATCCCGGCCGTCATGCCGACACGAATCCCCAACTTGCTGGTCAACGGCTCCAGCGGTATCGCTGTGGGCATGGCCACCAATATTCCGCCGCATAACCTGGGCGAAGTCATCGACGGCTGCCTGGCGCTGATCGACAACCCGGAGCTGAGCATCGATGAACTGATGCAGTTCATTCCGGGCCCTGACTTCCCGACCGCTGCGATCATCAATGGTCGTGCCGGCATCATCGAGGCCTATCGCACCGGTCGTGGCCGCATCTATATGCGCGCCCGTTCGATGATCGAAGACATCGACAAGGTCGGTGGTCGTCAGCAAATCGTCATCACCGAGCTGCCGTACCAGCTGAACAAGGCGCGTCTGATTGAAAAGATCGCCGAACTGGTTAAAGAGAAGAAGCTCGAAGGTATCACCGAGCTGCGTGACGAGTCCGACAAGGACGGCATGCGTGTTGTAATCGAATTGCGTCGTGGCGAAGTGCCTGAGGTGATTCTCAACAACCTGTACGCTCAGACTCAGTTGCAGGCGGTGTTTGGTATCAACATCGTTGCCCTGATCGACGGTCGCCCGCGCATCCTGAACCTCAAGGATCTGCTGGAAGCCTTCGTACGTCACCGCCGTGAAGTGGTTACCCGCCGTACTGTATTCGAGCTGCGTAAAGCCCGCGAACGTGGCCATATCCTTGAAGGTCAGGCGGTTGCCCTGTCCAACATCGATCCGGTCATCGCGTTGATCAAGGCCTCGCCAACCCCGTCCGAAGCCAAGGAAGCGCTGATCAGCACCCCTTGGGAGTCGACCGCGGTCGTGGCGATGGTTGAGCGTGCTGGCGCTGACTCGTGCCGCCCGGAGAACCTTGATCCGCAATACGGTCTGCGTGATGGCAAGTATTTCCTGTCGCCAGAGCAGGCGCAGGCCATCCTTGAGTTGCGTCTGCACCGCTTGACCGGTCTTGAGCACGAGAAGCTGCTGGCCGAGTACCAGGAAATCCTCAACCAGATCGGTGAGCTGATCCGCATCCTCAATAGCGCCGTGCGCTTGATGGAAGTGATCCGCGAAGAGCTGGAAGTCATTCGTGCCGAATATGGCGATGTTCGCCGTACCGAAATCCTGGATCACCGTCTTGACCTGACCCTGGGCGACATGATTCCGGAAGAAGAGCGCGTCGTGACCATTTCCCATGGCGGCTATGCCAAGACCCAGCCATTGGCTGCGTACCAGGCCCAGCGTCGTGGCGGTAAAGGTAAATCGGCTACCGGCGTCAAGGATGAGGACTACATCGCTCACCTGCTAGTTGCCAACAGTCACACCACGCTGCTGCTGTTCTCCAGCAAAGGCAAGGTGTACTGGCTCAAGACTTATGAAATCCCTGAAGCATCCCGTGCTGCCCGTGGTCGTCCGCTGGTAAACCTGCTGCCGCTGGATGAGGGTGAGTACATCACCACCATGCTGCCGGTCGAGGAATACACCGAAGGTCACTTCATCTTTATGGCGACTGCCAACGGCACCGTGAAGAAGACCCCGCTGGAAGCCTTCAGCCGTCAGCGCAGTGTTGGTCTGATTGCACTGGAGCTGGACGAAGGTGACGTACTGATCAGCGCCGCGATCACCGATGGCGAGCGTGAAGTCATGCTGTTCTCCGATGGTGGCAAGGTGACTCGCTTTAAAGAGTCCGATGTCCGTGCCATGGGCCGTACTGCCCGCGGTGTACGCGGCATGCGTCTGCCTGAAGGGCAAAAGCTGATTTCGATGCTGATTCCTGAAGAAGGCAGCCAGATCCTTACCGCTTCGGCGCGTGGTTATGGCAAGCGTACAGCGATCAGTGAGTTCCCTGAGTACAAGCGTGGCGGTCAGGGCGTTATTGCCATGGTCAGCAACGAACGTAACGGTCGCCTGGTCGGTGCGGTTCAGGTGCAGGACGGTGAAGAAATCATGTTGATTTCGGATCAGGGCACCCTGGTGCGTACGCGGGTCGACGAAGTGTCGAGCCTGGGTCGTAACACCCAGGGCGTCACCTTGATCAAGCTGGCCAGCGATGAAACGCTGGTAGGGCTTGAGCGGGTTCAGGAGCCTTCGGAAGTGGAAGGTGAGGAGCTCGAAGGTGAGGGCGAAGGCGGTGCAGAGTTCGACGCTGAGGCCATCCACGATGGCGCAGACGACGAGCAGCCGCTAGAGGCCGGCGCTGACGAAGAACCGCAGGAATAAGCGGACACACAGGGGGGCGGATGAGAATTCGCCCCCTTGTTGTATGTCCGACATGAAAGTTTGCGACACTGAGGGGGGCGTGTCTGCTCCTGTAAAGAACACAGTGTCGAGAGTTGATTTATTGCGTGATCACCAAATCAGAGTGAGAGTGGAAGTGAGCAAACGAGCCTATAACTTCTGCGCAGGTCCTGCTGCGCTACCTGAAGCTGTCCTGTTGCGTGCCCAGTCCGAGTTGCTCGACTGGCATGGCAAGGGCCTCTCGGTCATGGAAATGAGCCATCGCAGCGATGAGTTCGTGTCCATTGCGACCAAGGCTGAGCAGGATCTGCGTGACCTCCTGTCTATTCCCTCGAACTATAAAGTCCTGTTTTTGCAAGGCGGCGCAAGCCAGCAATTTGCCCAGATCCCGCTCAATCTGCTGCCTGAAAATGGCGCTGCGGATTACATCGATACCGGTATCTGGTCGCAGAAAGCTATTGAAGAAGCTTCGCGTTTCGGGCATGTCAATGTGGCAGCAACCGCCAAGCCTTACGATTACTTCGCGATTCCTGGTCAGAATGAATGGAGTCTGTCGAAAGACGCGGCCTACGTTCATTACGCGCCAAACGAAACCATCGGCGGCCTGGAATTCAACTGGATCCCTGAAACCGGTGATGTGCCGCTGGTTGCCGACATGTCTTCGGACATTCTGTCGCGCCCGGTGGATGTTTCCCGCTTCGGCATGATCTACGCCGGTGCCCAGAAAAATATCGGCCCAAGCGGTATCGTGGTCAACATCATTCGCGAAGACCTGTTGGGCCGTGCGCGTTCGATCTGCCCGACCATGCTTGACTACAAAGTCGCGGCCGACAACGGCTCGATGTACAACACGCCGCCGACACTGGCCTGGTATCTGTCGGGCCTGGTATTCGAGTGGCTGAAAGAGCAGGGCGGTGTCGAGGCTATCGGCAAGCTCAATGAAGTGAAAAAACGTACCTTGTACGACTTCATTGATGCCAGTGGGCTGTACAGCAACCCGATCAATTTCTCAGATCGCTCGTGGATGAACGTACCTTTCCGCCTGGCTGACGATCGTCTCGACAAGCCATTCCTGGCCGGTGCCGAAGCGCGTGGCCTGCTGAACCTCAAGGGGCATCGCTCCGTGGGCGGCATGCGTGCGTCGATCTATAACGCTGTGGACATCAACGCGGTTAACGCGCTGGTGGCTTACATGGCAGAGTTCGAGAAGGAACACGGCTAATGTCCGAGCAAGAACTCAAGGCGCTGCGCCTGCGTATCGACAGCCTGGACGAAAAAGTCCTGGAGCTGATCAGCGAGCGGGCACGTTGTGCCCAGGAAGTGGCACGGGTCAAGATGGCCTCGCTGGCTGAGGGCGAAGTGCCGGTATTTTACCGGCCTGAGCGTGAGGCTCAGGTGCTCAAACGAGTCATGGAGCGCAACAAGGGCCCGTTGGGCAATGAAGAAATGGCGCGGTTGTTCCGCGAGATCATGTCTTCGTGCCTGGCGCTGGAGCAGCCGCTGAAGGTGGCTTATCTCGGCCCGGAAGGCACCTTTACCCAGGCTGCGGCCATGAAGCACTTTGGCCATGCGGTCATCAGCAAGCCTATGGCTGCGATTGATGAAGTGTTCCGTGAAGTGGCTGCCGGTGCGGTGAATTTTGGTGTTGTGCCGGTGGAAAACTCCACCGAAGGCGCAGTCAACCACACCCTCGACAGCTTCCTTGAGCATGACATGGTGATTTGTGGCGAAGTTGAGCTGCGTATTCACCATCACCTGCTGGTCGGCGAAAATACCAAGACAGACAGTATCAGCCGCATCTACTCCCACGCCCAGTCGCTGGCCCAGTGCCGCAAATGGCTGGATGCGCATTACCCGAATGTCGAACGTATTGCGGTGTCGAGCAATGCCGAAGCGGCCAAGCGGGTCAAGGGTGAGTGGAACTCTGCCGCCATTGCCGGCGATATGGCTGCGGGCCTGTATGGTCTGACGCGCCTGGCTGAAAAAATCGAAGACCGCCCGGACAACTCCACGCGGTTCTTGATGATTGGCAGCCAGGAAGTGCCGCCTACCGGTGATGACAAGACTTCGATCATTGTGTCGATGAGTAACCGTCCAGGTGCCCTGCATGAACTGCTGGTGCCGTTCCATGAGAACGGGATCGATCTGACACGCATCGAGACGCGTCCTTCGCGTAGCGGTAAATGGACCTATGTGTTTTTCATCGACTTTGCTGGTCATCACCGCGACCCGTTGGTCAAAAGTGTCCTGGAGCAAATCAGTCAAGAAGCCGTAGCGCTTAAAGTATTGGGTTCCTACCCGAAAGCGGTTCTCTGAGGCGATAAAACATGAGCGGTGATTTCCTCGCCCTGGCACAGCCGGGCGTGCAACAACTTTCGCCTTACGTTCCGGGCAAGCCCGTGGACGAGCTGGCGCGTGAACTGGATCTGGATCCGGCCACGATCGTCAAGCTTGCGAGCAACGAAAATCCATTGGGGGCCAGTCCCAAGGCGCTGGATGCCATCCGTGCCGAGCTGGCAGAGCTGACGCGCTATCCGGACGGCAACGGTTTCGCCCTTAAAAGCCTGCTGGCTGAGCAGTGTGGTGTACAGCTTGATCAGGTCACTCTGGGTAACGGCTCAAACGATCTTCTTGAGCTGGTGGCCCGGGCCTACCTGGCGCCTGGCCTGAACGCCGTGTTCAGTGAGCATGCGTTTGCCGTGTATCCGATTGTTACCCAGGCGGTAGGTGCCCAGGCCCGCGTCGTACCGGCCAAAGACTGGGGGCATGACCTGCCTGCCATGCTGGCTGCCATCGACAGCGATACCCGGGTGGTGTTTATTGCCAATCCGAACAACCCGACCGGTACCTGGTTCGGTGTCGATGCGCTGAACGAGTTTTTGCAGGATGTGCCCGAGCACGTGCTGGTAGTGCTGGACGAAGCCTATATCGAGTATGCCGAAGGCGGTGATCTGCCCGATGGTCTGGAGTTCCTGTCAGCTTATCCAAATCTGCTGGTTTCCCGTACCTTCTCCAAGGCCTATGGCCTGGCAGCCTTGCGAGTGGGTTACGGCCTGTCGACGGCAGTAGTGGCGGACGTGCTGAACCGTGTTCGCCAGCCGTTCAACGTCAACAGCCTGGCCTTGGCGGCTGCTTGTGCCGCGCTCAAGGACACCGACTACCTGGCCCAAAGCCGTCGCCTGAACGAGGTTGGCATGCAGCAGTTGCAGACCGGTTTTCGTGAGTTGGGCCTGGGCTGGATCCCGTCGCGCGGCAACTTTATCGCGCTGGACCTCGGTCAGGTGGCGGCTCCCGTCTATCAAGGGCTGTTGCGCGAAGGCGTGATTGTGCGCCCGGTGGCCAACTATGGGATGCCGAACCATTTGCGTATCACTATTGGTTTGCCGGCGGAAAACTCCCGCCTGCTTGAGGCGCTGGCCAAGGTTCTTGCTCGTGGTTGATGTGATGTCTGTGCACAGTGTTAAGCCTGTAATAGGTCGTTTGGTGGTTGTCGGTCTGGGTCTGATTGGCGGCTCTTTTGCCAAGGGCATGCGCGAGAGCGGGCTGTGCGGCGAAGTGGTTGGTGTCGATCTGGATCCGGAATCCTGTGTGCTGGCTGTCGAGCTGGGTGTGGTCGATCGCTGCGAGGCGGATCTGGCGGCAGCCTGTGTGGGCGCAGATGTCATTCAGCTGGCTGTGCCGATTCTGGCCATGGAAAAAATGCTCGCTTTTTTGGCGGGCATGGATCTGGGTAACGCGGTGCTGACCGATGTGGGCAGTGCCAAAGGCAATGTTGTGCGGGCAGCGGCAAAAGCCTTTGGCGGCATGCCCGCACGCTTTGTGCCTGGCCATCCGATTGCCGGGTCTGAGCAAAGTGGTGTAGAAGCTTCGAATGCCAGCCTGTTTGAACGGCACAAGGTGATTTTGACGCCTGTGGCACAAACCGATGCCGACGCGCTGGCCCTGGTTGATGCGATGTGGCGCGCCCTGGGGGCGGACGTCGAGCATATGCAGGTCGAGCGACATGACGAGGTATTGGCTGCAACCAGCCATTTGCCTCATTTGCTGGCCTTCGGGCTGGTGGATTCTCTTGCCAAGCGCAACGAGAATCTGGATATCTTCCGTTACGCAGCGGGTGGCTTCCGTGATTTCACAAGAATCGCCGGCAGCGACCCGGTAATGTGGCATGACATTTTTCTCGCGAATCGCGAGGCAGTGCTGCGCACATTGGATACATTTCGCAGTGATCTCGACGCCTTGCGCGACGCGGTCGATGCAGGGGATGGGCATCAATTGCTGGGCGTCTTCACGCGCGCCCGGGTTGCCCGCGAGCATTTCAGTAAAATCCTGGCCCGCCGGGCATATGTGGACGCTATGAATTCCAACGATCTGATTTTTTTGGCAAATCCTGGTGGTCAAGTAACTGGCCGGATCCGCGTACCAGGCGATAAATCCATTTCTCACCGTTCGATCATGCTTGGCTCTCTGGCCGAAGGCACGACCGAGGTGGAAGGCTTCCTTGAGGGTGAAGATGCCCTGGCAACCCTGCAGGCATTCCGCGACATGGGTGTAGTTATTGAAGGCCCGCATCATGGTCGTGTGACCATTCATGGTGTCGGTCTGCATGGCTTGAAAGCGCCGCCTGGCCCTATTTATCTGGGCAACTCGGGTACGTCGATGCGTCTGTTGTCTGGTCTGCTGGCCGCGCAGAGCTTTGACACCACCCTGACAGGCGATGCATCCCTGACCAAGCGTCCGATGAATCGCGTTGCCAATCCGTTGCGCGAAATGGGCGCCGTGATTGAAACCGCCGCTGAAGGTCGTCCGCCAATGACCATTCGCGGCGGTCATGCGCTCAAGGGCATGGACTACACCTTGCCGATGGCCAGTGCTCAGGTTAAATCCTGCCTCTTGCTGGCGGGTTTGTATGCCGAAGGCAAGACCTCGGTGACCGAGCCTGCACCGACTCGTGACCATACCGAGCGCATGTTGCAAGGCTTCGGATACCCGGTAACTGTTAATGGTCCTACTGCTTCGGTTGAGTCGGGCCACAAGCTGACGGCGACCCATATCGAAGTGCCGGGGGATATTTCCTCGTCGGCGTTCTTCCTGGTTGCTGCTTCGATCGCAGAAGGCTCGGACCTGCTGCTTGAGCATGTAGGTATCAATCCGACCCGTACTGGCGTTATCGACATCTTGCGTCTGATGGGTGCTGATATCACCCTTGAGAATCAGCGCGAAGTGGGCGGTGAGCCGGTGGCTGACCTGCGCGTACGGGCAGCTAAACTCAAGGGTATCGAGATCCCTGAAGAGCTGGTGCCGTTGGCTATCGACGAGTTCCCGGTCCTGTTCGTGGCCGCCGCTGTCGCCGAGGGTCGCACGATCCTGCGTGGTGCAGAAGAGCTGCGGGTCAAGGAATCCGATCGCATTCAGGTGATGGCAGATGGCTTGCTGGCTCTGGGTGTGAAGTGCGAGCCGACCCCGGATGGCATCATCATTGAGGGTGGCTCCATCGGCGGCGGTGAGGTTCATGGGCATGGCGATCACCGTATCGCGATGGCCTTCAGTGTGGCTTCGTTGCGCGCAACCGCTCCAATCCGTATCCATGATTGCGCCAACGTGGCGACTTCATTCCCCAACTTCCTTGCCCTGTGCAAGCAAGTGGGCATGCGTGTAGCTCAAGAGGCAAACTCGTGATGGTTTCGGCACCGGTTATCACCATCGACGGCCCGAGCGGTTCAGGCAAGGGCACGGTTGCTGGCATCCTGGCCAAGCGCCTGGGGTGGAATTTGCTCGACTCCGGTGCTCTGTACCGCCTGTTGGCGTTTGCCGCAGGTAACCACGGCGTTGCGCTGGATAACGAGGCGCTGCTGGAAAAACTGGCGGCGCATCTTGATGTGCAGTTCATCGGCGCGACGGACGGTAAACCGGCCCGGATCATTCTGGAAGGCGACGACGTGACTCACGCCATCCGCAGTGAGACCGTAGCGGCCGGAGCCTCGAAAGTCGCGGCTTTGCCGGCTGTTCGCGATGCATTGCTGCAGCGTCAGCGTGCTTTCCTGGAATTTCCGGGCCTGGTTGCAGATGGTCGGGATATGGGTACGGTGGTCTTTCCTGACGCGCCATTAAAGGTTTTTCTGACCGCTAGCGCCGAGGAGCGGGCCCGTCGCCGTTACTTGCAGTTGAAGGCCAAGGGCGATGATGTTAGTCTCTCGGGTCTGCTAGATGAGATTCGTGCCCGCGACGAGCGTGACACGCAGCGTGCAATAGCCCCGCTCAAGCCGGCGGCTGATGCCATACAGCTGGACTCCACGGAGTTGTCAATCGAGCAGGTGCTTGAACGCATCATGAGTGAAATCGCACTTCGCGATATCACTGGATGACCAAGAAAGCGTGCAGGAGACCAGAAATAGTCCTGCATGCCTTCTTTTATATGAACGTAACCCACATTGTCTGGAATGTGGCAGATGGGCGTATTCCTTCGCCCTTGATCAACAGGAATTAAAATGAGCGAAAGCTTTGCAGAACTCTTTGAAGAAAGCCTAAAAACCCTGAATCTTCAGGCTGGCTCGATCATCACCGCTATCATCGTTGATATCGATTACCAAGCTGGTTGGGTTACCGTTCACGCTGGTTTGAAGTCGGAAGGCCTCATCCCGCTGGAGCAGTTCCACAACGACGCTGGCGAACTGAACATCAACATCGGTGATGAAGTTCACGTTGCGCTGGACGCGGTCGAAGACGGCTTTGGCGAAACCAAACTGTCCCGTGAAAAAGCCAAGCGCGCTGAATGCTGGATCGTTCTGGAAGCAGCCTTCGCAGCAGAAGAAGTGGTCAAGGGCGTTATCAACGGTAAGGTTAAAGGCGGCTTCACTGTCGACGTTAACGGCATCCGTGCGTTCCTGCCAGGTTCTCTGGTTGACGTTCGTCCAGTGCGCGATACTACGCACCTGGAAGGCAAAGAGCTGGAATTCAAGGTCATCAAGCTGGACCAGAAGCGCAACAACGTTGTTGTTTCGCGTCGCAGCGTGCTTGAAGCAGAGAACTCCGCCGAGCGTGAAGCTCTGCTGGAATCGCTGCAAGAAGGTCAGCAAGTTAAAGGTATCGTTAAAAACCTCACCGATTACGGCGCATTCGTCGATCTGGGTGGCGTTGATGGCCTGCTGCACATCACTGACATGGCTTGGAAGCGTATCAAGCATCCTTCCGAAATCGTCAACGTTGGCGACGAGATCGATGTCAAGGTTCTGAAATACGATCGCGAACGCAATCGTGTTTCCCTGGGCCTGAAGCAACTGGGCGAAGATCCATGGGTTGCTATCAAAGCCCGTTACCCAGAAAGCACTCGCGTTACCGCTCGTGTAACCAACCTGACTGACTACGGCTGCTTCGCAGAGCTGGAAGAAGGCGTTGAAGGTCTGGTACACGTTTCGGAAATGGACTGGACCAACAAAAACATCCATCCTTCGAAAGTCGTACAAGTCGGCGACGAAGTGGAAGTTATGGTTCTGGACATCGACGAAGAGCGTCGTCGTATCTCCCTGGGCATCAAGCAGTGCAAATCTAACCCGTGGGAAGATTTCTCTGGCCAGTTCAACAAGGGCGATAAAATCTCCGGCACCATCAAGTCGATCACCGATTTCGGTATCTTCATTGGTCTGGACGGCGGCATCGACGGCCTGGTTCACCTGTCCGACATCTCCTGGAACGAAGTTGGCGAAGAAGCCGTACGTCGTTTCAAGAAGGGCGACGAGCTGGACACCGTTATCCTGTCTGTTGATCCAGAGCGCGAGCGCATCTCCCTGGGTATCAAGCAGCTGGAAAGCGATCCGTTCTCCGAGTACGTACAAGAGAACGACAAAGGCGCAATCGTTAAGGGCATCGTGAAAGAAGTTGACGCTAAAGGCGCCATCATCACTCTGGCCAACGATATCGAAGCGACTCTGAAAGCCTCCGAAATCAGCCGTGACCGCGTTGAAGACGCGCGCAACGTTCTGAAAGAAGGCGAAGAAGTAGAAGCCAAGATCATCAGCGTTGATCGCAAGAGCCGCGTAATCCAACTCTCCATCAAGTCGAAAGATGATGCTGAAGAGAAAGAAGCAATCCAGAGCCTGCGCGACAAGCCAGCTACCTCTGACATTGCTGCTGGTCCGACCACTTTGGGCGACCTGCTGCGTGCACAAATGGAAAAACAGAACTAAGTTCTGATTGACCATAGAAAAAGGGCGACTTAGGTCGCCCTTTTTTGTGCCTGCGATTTGAGTGGGTGATAGGCAGGGCTCGTGTAGGTGCCTGTGCTGTGCGTTCTGGAGATGGTTGTGGGTGAGGGTGGGCGCCATCTTCGCGTAGCCTGTATGCCGCGCTGGGCGGCATGTACCTGAGGGCTATGGTTGCTTATGGCGGAGCCGATTTTTTGCAGTGCTTATGCGGGTTGGAAAGATAAGTCAATCCCTGGGCTGTTCAAAATCTTTCGATCATGCTAAAACCTTGGGAGCGCTGATCTAGCTGCTTGAAAAAGAAGGGAAAAATATGACGAAGTCGGAGTTGATCGAACGAATTGTCACCCATCAAGGGCTGCTCTCATCCAAGGATGTGGAGTTGGCCATCAAGACCATGCTTGAACAAATGTCTCAATGCCTCGCGACCGGAGATCGCATCGAAATTCGTGGTTTTGGCAGTTTCTCCCTGCATTACCGCGCCCCTCGTGTCGGCCGCAACCCCAAGACGGGTCAGTCAGTCAGCCTGGATGGCAAATTTGTACCTCATTTCAAGCCGGGCAAAGAGCTGCGGGATCGAGTGAATGAGGATGAGGAAGACGATAGTTAACCCTGCGGAGCCAGGAGGCGCCCATGTCTGTTTTTAAACGAGCGGTGGTGAGCGTTATAGCGCTGCTGCTATTTTTTGTCGTGGTGATCTTCGTACTGGAAAACCAGCAAACTACGTCATTGACTTTTTTAGGCTGGCATTCACCGCAATTTCCTGCAGCTCTATATTTTATTGGGGCGTTGCTGGTTGGCTTGGTGATCGGGCCTCTGCTGGGGATGATGATTTACTGGCGCAAGCGCGCTGTCCTGAAGCGGTCAATTCGCTCAAATTAAAGCTTTCCGGCTTGATCTGTGCCTCAAGCCAAGTCGATTTGCAAGTAGGGAGGTGTAGACTTGCAGGATTGGCTTGTAGGTAGTGGGGTTGTCTGCCGAGAGCATCGCCCCGTGGGCCATGACTTGACAGTCAGGTCTTGTATTGTTTAGTAAAACTGGCAGAATTCAGTCTGTATCTCGATTGCCAGCTAATTTTTGTGCTTCTTCAGGTGCGCAGTGACGCCTGCCTGCAGAAAAAAACTAAAAAAATGCACGTAAGAAAATTTCTGCATAACGAGCCCGCAGTTTCTTTTGAAGGCAGGCCTTTGTTGTGACAAGTATTTCCAACTTTCCCCGAAATTCTTCCGTTGGTGAAGTCGATCTGATTGCGATATTCCAGGCAATCTGGAAACAAAAGCTGATCATCATCGCAAGTATGGCTGTGTGCGGGCTCCTTGCGCTGATTTATGCCTATGCAGTGACCCCGGAGTACAGAGTTACCAGCGTTCTGCGCCCAGCCGCTATAAACGAACTGGATGCCTTGAACCGCTCCGGTGTTTACACGCTTCCACCCAGTGAAGCCTTGCTTAAAGTCGGTGCCAGCCTTGAATCTTATGACTCGCGCCTGGGCTTTTTCCGGGAAAATCAGGAGCTATTCAGCCAATTTAAACAACCGGGGCGCACCCTTGAACAAAGTTTCGAGGAGTTCAACCGAGATTCGTTGCGACTGATGCAGCCGGATCCTAAAAGCGCAGGTTCTTTAAGTGCCTTCATCAGCCTGGAGTTGAGCTACCCCGAAGGGGTTGATGGCGTTCAGATTCTTAACGGTTTTGTAGATTACGCAATCAGCGCTGAACGTGATCAGATCGCTGCAGACCTTAAAGTCATTGTGAATAACCGTCTGACTGAGCTCAAAGGCAAGATAAATGCCGCTCGCTCCAGCTACGAAAATGACAAGGAAGCGCGCATCGCATCTCTCGAAGAAGCTAATGCTCTTAAGCGTGCGCAATTGCAAGACGAGTTAAAAGCATTGCGTCAGCAGCTCAAAGTTCAACGCACAGACAGAATGGCCCAACTGGGCGAAGCCATCGGCATCGCACGATCGCTGGGTATTCAAAAGCCAACTACGCCCTCAGCGCTGGGAGATTCCGCGCGTAGCGGCGACTCCAGCATCATGCGCACCGAAATAACAAATCAACAAATTCCACTCTACTTCATGGGTGTCGAAGCACTGGAAGCGGAGCGGGCGGCTTTGCAGCAGCGTAAAACGGATGACTTTACCGAAGCTCGTATCGCTCAGATAGCAAGAGAACTGCAATTGCTGCAAAGCAATCGTGAAGTGGAAGTGCTCAAAAATCGTCAAAATGAAGACGTATTTCTGCAAGGGGTTGAGCCGTTACGTGCTGAAGTTGTAAGGCTGAGCAATTTGAGCAATCTGGATTTTACCAATTTGAAGTTGGTATCGATTGATCGCAAGGCTTTGGTCCCCATGGCTCCTGTCAAACCGAGGAAGGCCCTCATATTGCTGCTCGGCCTGGTACTGGGTGGAATGTTGGGTGTGCTTATAGCGCTTGTACGCCATTATTTACACACCCGCGTAGCAGGTCCTCAACCTTCGATGGCACCAGCATTGTCAGCGACTCTCACACGTCCGAACGATGCAGGCATTGGCGGAAAAACTTTGCCAAACGATCGTCCCTGAATGGCAGTGGGCCGGGCGATTAACGGCCTTGACTGTACTAATTGCCCTTCATGGAGCTGTATCGAGAGAAAGCTTATGCCATATCCCCACATCATTCACCATGGTGCCATCAGTAGCGCCATGGGGTCAGGGTATCAATGGTACATGGATGTACAAAGCTGTCGGTTAATCGGCTGTGGAGTCTTTCAGGGAAATGATTCTGGATCAGATAACAGTGCGCGCAAAAAGACTTCTCCGTCCAGGGAATCAAGGCACTGATCTTGACTCACATTCATGCAGAGCGCATTGGTCGAATCCCGTATTTGCTTGCAAAGAGCAGAGCATATGCTTGGGTCTGCCTTTGTGAAATGTGATCTGACATACCCGCAAACTCCCGTGAATCGGCGTATCGCCTTTTCTGAAGAGCTGAGTTCACCTAATACGCCTTTGCTTTCGCGACCTCAACCGGCTGAACCTATTGATATTCTGGTCATCGAATGCACTGCATTTGCAACTTGTCAATTGCCTGAACAGAACAGGTCTTCCTGCAAATGTGATGGCTGCTTATGGCCGAATCGAAATGTATCTCAAAGCCATGCCAGATAACCCGAGGCATAATACGTTGCTAATGGATTATAAAGCTCAAGGCACCCCGGGGGCCGTCATGCAAAAGTATGGCCCGAGTGGTGGGTATGTAGACCTTGCATGTGAGCACCATTGCATTTCGACAAGTATTACGACGCTCGGTGGTTACTCAGCGCATGCTGACCAATTAGACTTACTCAATTTCGTGTCCGGAGTGGCCCAATGGCCGAAGCAGACAAGATTAGTTCGCAGTGGAATTTCAGCAAAGGAAGCATTGGCAGCGCAATTGCAAGTGCTGAACGGCCCTCGAAATCTGGCCCTCGATTTATGGATATCTGCGAGCTAGCATCGCGAAGATTATAAGAACCTAACGGCTTGCTATCGGCAGTGACAAGCTCAATAGCAAACCAAGGAAGACGCAGAATGAACGTTCAATGGATATAACTACCCTCGCACCTCACACCTCTGCCGTCTCAAGGCAAGGGGATTGGTATCTGGTGCAATGCAAGCCAAAACAAGATGAGCGCGCAGAAGAAAACCTTATGCGCCAAGGCTACGCGTGCTCTCGCCCGGTGTGCAGCCGTGAAAAACTGCTGCGCGGCAAGCGTCAGCTTGTTCAAGAATCCTTATTCCCTGGTTATCTATTCATTCATATGCCTCTCGGCGCAAACTGGGCGCCCTTGCGCTCCAGTCGCGGTGTTGCCCGCGTGGTTGCTTTTGGCGGACAGCCGTTGCCTGTAAGCCAACAATTGGTAGAGCAATTGCAAGTCCGTGCCCAGTCCTGCTTGCTGCGCGCTTTCAAACCTGGCGAAAGGGTGACGTTGAAAGAAGAAGGGTTTGCAGGGATAGAGTCAATATTCATGTCCATGGACGGTGAGGAGCGCGTTATCCTCCTCATCAACTTGATGAATCGTCAACAGCAGATCAGTATGCCTTTGGCTTCTATCAGCAATAGTTAAGCAATACCCGAGTATCGAGCTCGGGTAATGATAAATCTCAAAGTTCTCAGGAAATTGACGATCAATCCTGGGGCGGTAGCGTGTCTAAAGAATTTAATCCTGTCGCTTGAAGGCATATCAGGCAACGACCGCATATTAGTTAAGGAAGAGCTAGTTCGATGAGCACCATCAAGCGTAAAGGTATTATTCTCGCCGGCGGTTCAGGTACGCGCCTACACCCGCTCACGTTGGGCGTGTCCAAACAAATGCTGCCCATCTATGACAAACCCATGATCTTCTACCCGCTGTCTGTGCTTATGTTGGCGGGAATGCGGGAAATCCTGATCATCTCAACCCCTGAAGATCTGCCGTGCTTTAAAAAATTGCTGGGCGATGGCAGCCAATATGGGATTGAACTCAGCTACGCCGAGCAGCCTAGCCCCGATGGTTTGGCGCAAGCCTTTATCATTGGCGAAGAGTTCATTGGTAATGATCCGGTTTGCCTGATTCTTGGCGATAATATTTTTTACGGCCAGCACTTTTCGGACAACCTGCGATCAGCAATGTCGCAAGAACAGGGCGCAACAGTATTCGGTTATCACGTTTCGGACCCAGAGCGCTTCGGTGTGGTTGAGTTCGATAGCACGGGTCGTGCGCTCAGCATTGAAGAGAAACCGTCCGCACCGAAATCCAACTATGCAGTGACGGGCCTGTATTTTTACGACAATCAGGTTGTCGAAATTGCTAAAAAAATCAAACCCTCTTCACGAGGTGAGCTCGAAATCACTGATGTAAACCGTGTATATCTCGAGCAGAAGAATCTCACCGTGGAAATGTTGGGCCGTGGTTTCGCATGGCTGGATACAGGCACTCATGAGTCGCTGCTCGAAGCCAGTCACTTCGTGCATACCATCGAACATCGCCAGGGTTTGAAAGTGGCCTGCCTGGAAGAGATCGCTTTTAAAAATCGCTGGATAACGCCTGAAACCTTGGGTAAGCAGGCTGAGAAATTGAAGAAGACGGGGTACGGGCAATACCTTCAGAAACTATTGAAGGAGTCTTTGTAAATATGAAGATTTCAAGAACTTCAATTGCAGATGTCATAGTCATAGAGCCTAGGGTATACAGTGATGATCGTGGTTGGTTTATGGAGAGCTTTAATGATGAGCGATTCAGAACTGAACTTACCTCATTAGGATTGTCTTGCCCGGGAACCTTTGTTCAGGACAACCACTCCAGTTCCAAAAAAGGGGTGCTGCGTGGACTGCACTTTCAAATGGCTCCTCATGCTCAAGGAAAGTTGGTGCGTGTTGTAAAAGGAGCTGCATTCGATGTCGCAGTTGATATTCGCAAGGATTCACCTACCTACAAAAAATGGGTAGCAGTTGAGTTGAGCAGTGATAATAAAAAAATGTTGTGGATTCCTAAAGGGTTTGCACATGGATTTTTAGCACTGGAAGAGGGAACGGAGTTTCTGTACAAGACAACGGATTATTATGATCCGTCTTCTGAGCAATCCATACGCTGGGATGATCAGGCATTTGCTATTGATTGGCCGGTTGATAATGATTTAATTGTTAGCTTGAAAGATTCAAGCGCCCCTACTTTCTTGGAAATTGAAGGGGGCTTGAAATGACACTGGCAAAATGGTTGGACTTTCAGGCGTTAGGTGACGAAAGAGGGAGTTTGGTTGCTCTTGAGCAAGGCACGTCCATCCCTTTTGAAATCAAACGAATTTATTATATCTATCACACCGAAAAAGATATAAGTCGCGGCTATCATGCGCATAAAGAGCTGAAACAAGTAGCGATCTGTGTGTCGGGCAGCTGTCGCATTACACTGGATAATGGTTTTGTTAGAGAAGATGTGTTTATGGACAATCCTACAAAAGGATTGTTGATAGACAGCTTGTTGTGGCGTGAAATGCACGACTTTAGTGCGGGTTGCATACTGTTGGTGTTGGCCAGTGATCATTATAAAGAGTCTGATTATATTCGTGATTATAGCTGCTTCACCGCGAAGGTGAATAACACCTGATGCACAGATAGGGAATGACGTTACGATCAAGGCCGGCAGGGTTCTCTGAGAACAAATGCAAGCAGGTGTCACGATCGATAACGGTGCGAGTATTGCAACTAGTGCTACGATCCTTCCAGGCGTTGCGACAAGTGCTAATGCTAGGGTGGGCGCTGGTGCAGCAGTGGTTTAAAATGCCCCAGATAACGCAATTGTAGTTTGAAATCCAGCCAGAATTATTAGGTATATAACACGTGATTGATTTTCTAGATTTGAAAAAAATTAATGCAGCTTATCGTACAGACCTATTAGATGCTTGCTCCCGTGTTATAGATTCTGGATGGTATATAGGTGGTAAAGAGCTGCAACAATTTGAAGCTGATTTTGCAGAGTATTGTGGTACCAGGTTTTGTGTTGGGGTAGCCAATGGCCTGGACGCCCTGACTTTAACGCTACGGGCTTGGCGGGAACTCGGGAAGCTTGCTTTAGGTGATGAGGTCATAGTTCCAGCCAATACTTACATTGCCAGTATATTAGCAATTACAGAGAATGGGCTGGTTCCTGTTTTAGTTGAGCCTGATGAGAAGTCGTTCAATCTGCATCCGTCTAAAATAGAAGCGCTAATAACACCTAAGACGCGGGTGATAATGGCGGTTCATCTCTACGGGCAGCTAGCGGATAGGCGGTCTCAAGGAACAAGTGCAACACCTGATGTAAGGTGTTGCCATGTCTACCCAATACAAACACTTGAGTACCGA
>NZ_NQKQ01000004.1:2300-215850 GCF_002269505.1 Pseudomonas fragi
AATTTTCGGCGAATGTCGTCTTCATAGTATAACCAGATTGCTTGGGGTTATATGGTCAAGTGAAGAAGCGCATACGGTGGATGCCTTGGCAGTCAGAGGCGATGAAAGACGTGGTAGCCTGCGAAAAGCTTCGGGGAGTCGGCAAACAGACTTTGATCCGGAGATGTCTGAATGGGGGAACCCACCTAACATAAGTTAGGTATCTTAAGCTGAATACATAGGCTTAAGAAGCGAACCAGGGGAACTGAAACATCTAAGTACCCTGAGGAAAAGAAATCAACCGAGATTCCCTTAGTAGTGGCGAGCGAACGGGGACCAGCCCTTAAGCTGTATTGATGTTAGCGGAACGCTCTGGAAAGTGCGGCCATAGTGGGTGATAGCCCTGTACGCGAAAACATCTTTGCAGTGAAATCGAGTAGGACGGAGCACGAGAAACTTTGTCTGAATATGGGGGGACCATCCTCCAAGGCTAAATACTACTGACTGACCGATAGTGAACTAGTACCGTGAGGGAAAGGCGAAAAGAACCCCGGAGAGGGGAGTGAAATAGATCCTGAAACCGTATGCGTACAAGCAGTGGGAGCCTACTTTGTTGGGTGACTGCGTACCTTTTGTATAATGGGTCAGCGACTTATTTTCAGTGGCAAGCTTAACCGAATAGGGGAGGCGTAGCGAAAGCGAGTCTTAATAGGGCGTCTAGTCGCTGGGAATAGACCCGAAACCGGGCGATCTATCCATGGGCAGGTTGAAGGTTGGGTAACACTAACTGGAGGACCGAACCGACTACCGTTGAAAAGTTAGCGGATGACCTGTGGATCGGAGTGAAAGGCTAATCAAGCTCGGAGATAGCTGGTTCTCCTCGAAAGCTATTTAGGTAGCGCCTCATGTATCACTGTAGGGGGTAGAGCACTGTTTCGGCTAGGGGGCCATCCCGACTTACCAAACCGATGCAAACTCCGAATACCTACAAGTGCCGAGCATGGGAGACACACGGCGGGTGCTAACGTCCGTCGTGAAAAGGGAAACAACCCAGACCGTCAGCTAAGGTCCCAAAGTTATGGTTAAGTGGGAAACGATGTGGGAAGGCTTAGACAGCTAGGAGGTTGGCTTAGAAGCAGCCACCCTTTAAAGAAAGCGTAATAGCTCACTAGTCGAGTCGGCCTGCGCGGAAGATTTAACGGGGCTCAAACCATACACCGAAGCTACGGGTATCATCTTAGGATGATGCGGTAGAGGAGCGTTCTGTAAGCCTGTGAAGGTGAGTTGAGAAGCTTGCTGGAGGTATCAGAAGTGCGAATGCTGACATGAGTAACGATAATGGGTGTGAAAAACACCCACGCCGAAAGACCAAGGTTTCCTGCGCAACGTTAATCGACGCAGGGTTAGTCGGTCCCTAAGGCGAGGCTGAAAAGCGTAGTCGATGGAAAACAGGTTAATATTCCTGTACTTCTGGTTATTGCGATGGAGGGACGGAGAAGGCTAGGCCAGCTTGGCGTTGGTTGTCCAAGTTTAAGGTGGTAGGCTGGAATCTTAGGTAAATCCGGGATTCTAAGGCCGAGAGCTGATGACGAGTGTTCTTTTAGAACACGAAGTGGTTGATGCCATGCTTCCAAGAAAAGCTTCTAAGCTTCAGGTAACCAGGAACCGTACCCCAAACCGACACAGGTGGTTGGGTAGAGAATACCAAGGCGCTTGAGAGAACTCGGGTGAAGGAACTAGGCAAAATGGCACCGTAACTTCGGGAGAAGGTGCGCCGGTGGAGGTGAAGCATTTACTGCGTAAGCCCCTGCCGGTCGAAGATACCAGGCCGCTGCGACTGTTTATTAAAAACACAGCACTCTGCAAACACGAAAGTGGACGTATAGGGTGTGACGCCTGCCCGGTGCCGGAAGGTTAATTGATGGGGTTAGCTAACGCGAAGCTCTTGATCGAAGCCCCGGTAAACGGCGGCCGTAACTATAACGGTCCTAAGGTAGCGAAATTCCTTGTCGGGTAAGTTCCGACCTGCACGAATGGCGTAACGATGGCGGCGCTGTCTCCACCCGAGACTCAGTGAAATTGAAATCGCTGTGAAGATGCAGTGTATCCGCGGCTAGACGGAAAGACCCCGTGAACCTTTACTATAGCTTTGCACTGGACTTTGAATTTGCTTGTGTAGGATAGGTGGGAGGCTTTGAAGCGTGAACGCCAGTTTGCGTGGAGCCAACCTTGAAATACCACCCTGGCAACTTTGAGGTTCTAACTCAGGTCCGTTATCCGGATCGAGGACAGTGTATGGTGGGTAGTTTGACTGGGGCGGTCTCCTCCTAAAGAGTAACGGAGGAGTACGAAGGTGCGCTCAGACCGGTCGGAAATCGGTCGTAGAGTATAAAGGCAAAAGCGCGCTTGACTGCGAGACAGACACGTCGAGCAGGTACGAAAGTAGGTCTTAGTGATCCGGTGGTTCTGTATGGAAGGGCCATCGCTCAACGGATAAAAGGTACTCCGGGGATAACAGGCTGATACCGCCCAAGAGTTCATATCGACGGCGGTGTTTGGCACCTCGATGTCGGCTCATCACATCCTGGGGCTGAAGCCGGTCCCAAGGGTATGGCTGTTCGCCATTTAAAGTGGTACGCGAGCTGGGTTTAGAACGTCGTGAGACAGTTCGGTCCCTATCTGCCGTGGACGTTTGAGATTTGAGAGGGGCTGCTCCTAGTACGAGAGGACCGGAGTGGACGAACCTCTGGTGTTCCGGTTGTCACGCCAGTGGCATTGCCGGGTAGCTATGTTCGGGAAAGATAACCGCTGAAAGCATCTAAGCGGGAAACTTGCCTCAAGATGAGATCTCACTGGAACCTTGAGTTCCCTAAAGGGCCGTCGAAGACTACGACGTTGATAGGTTGGGTGTGTAAGCGCTGTGAGGCGTTGAGCTAACCAATACTAATTGCCCGTGAGGCTTGACCATATAACACCCAAGCAATTTGCTTAGAAGCGAATTGCGGTGTGTGAAGACGATACAAACCGAAAGTTTGCGAATCACAAAACACCAAATTCTATTACATACCCATTCGCTGGAGCGTGAACCGAAAGGTAAACGACCTGGCTACCGAATTTCTTGACGACCATAGAGCATTGGAACCACCTGATCCCATCCCGAACTCAGTAGTGAAACGATGCATCGCCGATGGTAGTGTGGGGTTTCCCCATGTGAGAGTAGGTCATCGTCAAGATTAAATTCCAAACCCCCTGTCTGCTAACGCAGACAGGGGGTTTGTTTTTGCGCCGAGAAAAGTTTCGGCGCGTCCGCGCCAGGCTTCAGATCGCCTGCAGCTAAAGTCCTGTAAATAGGCACAGTTATTTTGCAGCTCGCGCACTAGAATAGGCCCAGTCATTTACTGAGCCTGAGACTCCCTATATGCCAGATCCGGTTGACCCCCGCAGGGTGTCAGAATTACCGCTGGACGAGTTGGTGGCCTGTCATGAGTGTGATCTGTTGATGCGTAAGCCGCATCTCGCTCTCGGTGAGAAAGCCCAATGCCCGCGCTGCGGTTACGAACTCTACGCCCATAGGTACAAGGTGGTTGAACGCAGCCTTGCGCTTGTGATCGCTGCGTTACTGCTCTACATACCTGCGAACTTTTTACCCATCATGCAACTCAATCTACTGGGCCAGGCGTCGCAAGACACGGTCTGGAGTGGTGTGCTTGGCTTGTTCAATACCGGCATGCAGGGCATAGCTGTGGTGGTGTTCCTGTGCAGCATGGGTATACCGCTGCTCAAGTTGCTTTGCCAGCTCGCCGTATTGCTGAGCATTCGCTGGGATATTGGCCGTAGCTACGGTTTGCTGATTTATCGCGTTTATCACCATCTGCGTGATTGGGGCATGCTTGAGGTGTACTTCATGGGCGTGCTGGTGGCCATCGTAAAACTGTCCGATCTGGCTGAGCTGAGTCTTGGCCTGGGCCTGGTCTGTTTTGTCAGCCTGTTGCTGGTTCAGGTCTGGCTGGAAGTGGTGATGTCACCTCACCAGATCTGGCAGGCGCTTTCCGGGGAGGATGCTCATGCGGGCGATTGATGCGGGTATCTTGATCTGTGGTGAATGCCACGAACTGAACAGGCAAGACCCCGAAACCGACGAGCAAACCTGTACTCGCTGCGGTGCTCTGGTTCACGCGCGACGCCCCGACAGTTTGATGCGCACCTGGGCATTGCTGCTGACGTCGGCCATTCTCTATATCCCGGCCAACTTGCTGCCGATCATGACAGTCAACTCATTGGGTCAAGGCTCGCCGAGTACGATCATGGCGGGTGTCATTGAGCTGGTGCAGCACGGCATGATCCCGATTGCCGCCGTGGTGTTTGTGGCAAGTATTCTGGTGCCTACCTTCAAGCTGGTCGGTATCGCCTTGCTGTTGTTTTCGGTACAGCGCCATCAGCCCCTGTCTGCCCGGCAACGTATCATCATGTACCGATTTATCGAGTTCATTGGCCGTTGGTCAATGTTGGATATTTTCGTCATTGCCATTTTGGTGGCCGTGGTGAATTTTGGACGCATAGCCAGCATCGAAGCCAATCTTGGTGCCGTGGCGTTTGCCAGTGTGGTGGTGCTAACAATGCTTGCAGCTGTAACTTTTGATCCCCGACTGATTTGGGATAATACGGAGTCGGACGACGACCATGAGTGACTTGCCTACCGCTAAAACCCGCCCGGCTTCCAATTGGTCGGCCATCTGGATTCTCCCGCTAATAGCCCTGATCATTGGCGGCTGGTTGGGATGGCGTGCCTACAGCGAAACCGGCATCGATATCCAGGTGCGTTTCGAGAGCGGCGAAGGCATCGTCGCCAACAAGACCGAGGTGGTCTACAAAGGCATGCCCGTGGGCAAGGTGAAAACCCTGGCCCTCGACGAGTCTGGCCCCAGCAAAGGGGTGATTGCCACCGTCGAAATGGACAAGGATGTTGAGCAATACCTGAAAACCAATACCCGTTTCTGGCTGGTCAAGCCCAGCGTCACCTTGGCCGGTATCACCGGGCTCGAAACGCTGGTGTCGGGCAACTATATTGCGGTCAGCCCCGCCGATGGCGAGCCGGCACGCAAGTTCAAGGCGCTGTCACAAGAACCGCCCCTGTCCGACACCAAACCCGGCCTGCACCTGACGCTCAAGGCTGATCGTCTCGGCTCGTTGAACCGTGGCAGCCCGGTGTTCTACAAACAGATCCAGGTCGGGCAGATCAAGAGCTACGTGCTTTCCGAAGACCAGAGCACCGTTGAGATCAAAGTCTTTATCGAGCCGACCTATGCCAATCTGGTGCGCAAACATACGCGTTTCTGGAATGCCAGCGGCATCAGCATCGACGCCAACCTGTCGGGTGTAAAACTGCGCAGCGAGTCGCTGGCCAGCATCGTCGCCGGTGGTATTGCCTTCGCCACGCCAGAGAACCGTAAAGACAGCCCGCCCACCGATTCGAGCCTGCCGTTCCGTCTTTATGAGGACTTCGATGCGGCGCAGGCGGGGATCAAGGTTAAAGTCAAACTCAGCGACTTCGAGGGCCTGCAGGCTGGCCGTACGCCAGTGATGTACAAAGGTATCCAGGTCGGTAGCCTCAAGGGCCTCAAGGTCGACCCGGACCTGACCAGTGCCAGCGCGGAGCTGACCCTCGATCCGTTGGCCGAAGATTACCTTGTGCAGGGCACCCAGTTCTGGGTGGTCAAGCCATCCATCTCGCTGGCCGGCATTACCGGGCTGGAGGCACTGGTCAAAGGCAACTACATCGCCATTCGTCCAGGGGACAAGGGCAGTACGCCGGAGCGTGAATTCGTTGCCCGGCCCAAGGCGCCTCCGCTGGATCTGCGTTCGCCGGGCCTGCATATGGTGCTCTTCACCGAGAACCTGGGTTCGCTCGATGTTGGCAGCCCGATTCTCTACAAGCAGGTCAAAGTCGGTTCGGTTCAGAGTTATCAGTTCTCCCGCACCAAAAAGCAGTTGGTGATCGGTGTACATATCGAGAAGGAATACGAAAACCTGGTTAACGCCTCGACCCGTTTCTGGAATGCCAGCGGTATCACCCTGACCGGTGGTTTGACCGGCGGAATCCAGGTCAAAAGCGAATCGCTGCAAAGTCTGATGGCTGGCGGGATTGCCTTTGAAACGCCGGAAGCCAAAGCGCCGCTGCAAAAGCGCATTCCGCGTTTCCGCCTGTTCACCGACCGTGATGCTGCCATGCAGCAAGGCGTAGCGGTGACGATCAAGGTTGCGCGTGCCGATGGCTTGCGTGCCGGTACGCCGATTCGCTTCAAGGGGCTGGATGTTGGCAAGATCGAGAGTGTCGACCTGAGTGACGATCTGCAATCTGTGATGCTCCAGGCGCGTATTACCGAAGTCCCGGATCGCATCGCACGGGTGGGCAGCCAGTTCTGGGTAGTCAAGCCAGAGCTTGGCTTGATGAAAACGGCCAACCTCGAAACCCTGGTCACCGGCCAGTACCTTGAAGTGCAACCGGCGAGCAAGCAACTGGGACGCCAGACCAGCTTTGTTGCATTGGAACAGGCACCGGATGCCGCCGTACCTCAAGCCGGCCTGAGCCTGGTATTGAGTGCTGCCCGTCGTGGCTCGCTCAAAGAAGGCGTGCCGGTGACCTACCGTGAAGTGACTGTAGGCAAGGTCACGGGCTATGAGCTGGGTAGCACCGCTGATCGTGTACTGGTGCATATCCTGATCGAGCCACGTTACGCGCCGTTGGTGCGCAGTGGCAGCCGCTTCTGGAACACCAGCGGTTTCGGTGTCGACTTCGGCCTGTTCAAGGGCGCAACGATTCGCACTGAATCTCTGGAAACCCTGGTTCAGGGTGGTATCGCCTTCGCCACACCGGATGGCGACAAGCTGGGTACCCAGGCCCGCCCTGAGCAGACCTTTGCGCTTTTCGACAAGTTCGAAGACGAATGGCTGCAGTGGGCACCGAAGATCCCGTTGGGTAAATAAGCTGCAAAAAAAACCGCGATCAATGATCGCGGTTTTTTTATGCTTGGGATTTAGTCTCAGACTTCATCCAGTTCGGGTTCTTCAACAGCCGTCAGCACATCAGGTTTCACCTCGTCATGACGACGAATGTACTTCCAGTCGTCTTCATCGATGTAAATCCCGTTAGGGCCGCTGCCGCCCTCCAGGTCGATAGCCACATGGGCGCAGACCTGCGGTTTGACACTGGCCAGAATCGGCACAAAGCCTAACTGCAGACTGGTCTCGAGCAGGGCGGTCTGGTTTTTCTCGTCGATGTCCGCAGCTTCGTCCAGGTAGTACGGCAAGCGAATACGCCCGGCCTGATCGCGGTCCATCAAGTGCAACAACAAGTACATGTTGGTCAGCGCCTTGATGGTCATGGTCGTACCGTTGGACGCAGCGCCATCGATATCGGTATGGATCACCGGCTGGCCGTTGAGCTTGGTGATCTCGAACGCCAGCTCGAACAAGTCCTTGAGGCCCAACTGGTTATGGTTGGCTGCCACCAGGCGCGCCAGATACTCCTTGGCCTCTTCGTTCTTGTTGTCTTGCTCGGCGCTTTGGCTGAGGTCGAACACCGACAGGGTCTCGCCTTCTTCGTACTGACCGGCGCTGTGGATAATCTGATCGATATGCTTGAGTGCCTCTTTGTTGGGCGCCAGCACGATACGGAAGCTTTTGAGGTTGGAAACCTGACGTTTGTTGATCTCGCGGTTGAACAGCGCCAGTTGATGCTCAAGGCTGTCGTAGTCACTGCGAATATTGCGCAGCGTACGGGCGATGTCTGTTACTGCGGCACGGCGAGCCTTACCCAGGGTCAGGGCTTCCTCGGTGCGGTGGGCGTAGGCGTTGATCAGTAACTGCAGACGCCGCTCCATATCGTCTTCACTGTCGAACTTGGCCACACCCTTGAGGCGTACCTGGGCGTACAGCGCCTCGATCTGGCCGTCGCAACGCAACAGGCCCTGCCAGCTGTCCTGATAGTCGTTGAGCAATGGCAACAGGTTGTCCATCGAGTCGTCGACCGGGTCCATAAAGGGCGTGCCAAAGGGCAGGTCGGCTGGCAGCAGTTGGCGTCGACGCAGGCTGTCATCCAGGGTGCGCTGCTTGGCTTCCATATCGCCAATCTGCCGGCCTACCAGCTGCAATTTGGCCGACAACTGCTGGACGCGTTCGGTGAAGGCATCACTGGAACGCTTCAATTCGTCCTGTGCGGCTTCAGCCTGAGCCAGTTGTTCGAGCTTTTCGCCTTCTTCAGCGCTTAATGTCTGGCTGCGACGGAAATCCTCCAGGGCCTTCTGTGCATCCAGTACTTGCTGATAGAGGGACTCGGCTTCGCTCTTGCTCGCAGCGCGGTCAGAGGTCACGGCTTGCTGGGTTTTCAGTTGCTTGAGTTCTTTTTCCAGACGCTCTTTCTGCTCGCGCAACGCCGCGCGGTCGGCCAGTGCCTGCAGGGCAGGGGGCTCGATATGGCTGAGGTCGATAGACAGGCCCGGCGCTTCAAAGCGTTCGCCTTTAAAACCGTCGAGGATCAGCTCCAGTGACTTGACCCAGGCATCGCTGTCATCCAGTGCAATCCCGTGCTCACCCAGGGGCAGGCTGAACAGGGCGCTGTTGAACAGACGCATCAGGCGCTCGACATCCTGTTGCGAAAACTCTTCGCGCAGGCGGGCGTAGCTGTTGTTGTCGGCATGATCGAGTTGCTGCTTGACCGACTTGAGGCGTTTTTCCAGGTCGCGCAGGCGCTCGTCCAGATCCTCGGCACTGAACTGACGCGACTGCGCCAACGCGCCAGCCAGTTCGTCATGGGCGTCCTTGGCACTTAGCAATTGCTGCTCCAGCACCTTGACGTCGTCGACGAGGGCGAAGCGATGTTTGAGCACCGACAATTCGCCGAGCCAGCGCTGGATGCCGGAAATTTCCCGCTCCAGACGCATCAACTCCTGAGTGCTGCTGCGCTGATCATTTTGCAGCCTGTCCTGCTCGTTGCGGTAGTGCTCGGACTGGATCAGCAGCTCTTCCTTGCGGGCCCCTGCGTAGTCCTGCCAGGTACCGAGCAGGGAGTCGAGCAGCGGTGACAGGCGATGCAGTTTGCCGCGCAGCAGGTCGCGCTGGCGAACACCTGCGGCCAATGCCTCGACCAACGGTCCGGCGCCGACCAGTGCGTTGTAGTCCTGTTCCATGCGTCGTACATCACGGAAGGCTTCTTCGCATGCCGCAATGTAATCCACGCTACCCGAACGCAGGCTGTGTTCGAACGCATCGAGGAACAGTTGCTTGAGCTTGGCGGCGGTGATTTCGCGCATATGCAGCAAGTTGATAAACAGTGCGCGGAAGGTCTTGAGGCTCTGCTCGCTGGTGGAGCGCAGCGGGATCAGGGTCAGGTCCAGCGGGATCGACGTATGCCCGCCCACCAGCAAACGCCGTAGCTCATCAGGCTTTAGCTCGTAGGCTTTGAGGCCATTGCGCTCAAGGTTGTTGAACAGTTCCTTTTGGCGCAGACAGGTGTCGTCTTTCTGATAGTGGGCCAGGTCCAGTTTGCCGGCGTAGGCAAAGAACTGGTGGCCAAAGCCACCACCCGGGCCGCGCCCCACAACACCTATTACATGGGGCCCGTGGGGCAGGGACACTTCGACCAGGATATAGCTGGTGTCCGAAGCAAAGTAGAACCGTCGTGACTGCTCAAGGCTGTATTTGCCGAAGCTCATATCTGACATGCGCGCCAGAATCGGGAACTGCAGGGCGTTGATCGATGCCGACTTGCCGAGGTTGTTCGCCCCGTAGACTGACAGCGGATGCTCCAGCGGGAACAGCCCCAGGCTGTAACCGGCGGTGTTCAACAGGGCAAAGCGGCGAATGCCGTGGCGTTCCTGGCTCATGCGTTCATCTCCTGTTGTTCGTCGGCAATGGCGCGGGCCAGTGCATCGTCTTCGTCATCAATGTCGTCATCGGCCAGCACCGGCGCAGGCAGCGGCAGGATGCTGTGCAAACTGGCCGCCAGATCGCGGTCTTGCTGTACCGACAGGCACACATCAAGAAAACGGTGCATGGGCGGCAGAAAGCGATAGATGCCGGGTTCTTCACTGGCAAAACCGAGCTGGGTCATGCGGCGCATGATCTTTTCTTCCAGTTCGTCCTGGCTGGTGACCTCGGCCTGTACAAACAGGTCGCGGTATTTTTCCAGCAGCGCGGGCAATTCGTCGCGACCCAGGCTGCCACCGTCGAGCACGGCAATCGGGTCGCGGCCCTGATCGGCCAGATGCTCAACGATGATGAAGGTGAACAGCGCCAGACGCTGCGCGGTCTTGTTGACCTGCGCGGTGGCGGTGTCGGGCACAAAGTAATAGAAGCCGCGGGTATCACACACCAGCTCAAAGCCCAGGGCTTTAAACAGGGCGCGGTATTGATCCTGGAAGTTCGACAGTTGCGCGTACAGCTCCGGGTCGCGGCGGCTGACGTGATAACCCTTGAACAGCTCACGAAAAATCGGTGCCAGCTGGGACAGTTCAGAAAGATCAAGATGCATGCAGAGGGCTCGCAGTAGTCTGGGTTGCATCTTCGCTGTGGGAAAGCAGAGCGAAGGAGCGCAGGCTGACCAAATGTTCGTGGGTGTGGTAATCGCGGCGCTCAAGGCGTTCGCGCACGAAGCGTTTTTCACGGGACAGGCGCGAGAACCAATACAGCAATTCGTCGGTGTCGCCGTCGGGCTCCTGGGCCAGGAGCCAGCTCATCAAGTCCGGCATTGGCAGCGCATCGCTGCAGCGATCGAGCATTTCCTTGACCGTGCGCGGGGCCTTGGGTGTTTCGCCGCGGTGGACCTTATGCGCCTTGGGAAATTTCGCCGGTTTGGCTTCGAAGCGGGCCAGGGCATAAACATAGGCTTCGACTTGACTGGCACTGCCCAAAAATGTGCTCTGCGGGCGGGTGAACATCGGCATGGCTGCTTGCGGCACTGCGTCCAGCCCTTTACGGCGGATGGCGGCCAGGGCCAGCGCGGCACCGCGGGTCACGGCGTTGTGCCGGCGTGCTTCCTCACGCAATGGCAGCAGCAGCTCGCGGGCATGGCGCAGGGTCATCTGGGCGCTGGTCTGCATTTCGAGGATGCGCGCATGGGTGCGCAGCAGCATGTCGTCGTCCACCAGGTGGCCGAGACGTTGTTGTTCGCTGAGCATGCGCAGCAGAACCACTTCGACCTTGCGCACGCCTTGCTCGAAAGCGCCATCGGCGTTTACCAACTGAATCATGGGTTCGACGTATTCATCCCAGGTTGCCAGCACTTCGGCATACCGCTGGCGCAACGGAATTTGCCGGTCGCTGGTCTTGGCCCGTTCAGCGACGGCCACCAGCGCCTGTTCATCGTTGGCGAGTTTTTTTAAAACATCGCGTACCCGCATGTCGAGCAAACGCAGCTGGCGCGCCAGATCATGGCCGTCACGAATGTCGAAGGCATCCTGGATGTAGCCTGCCAGACGCTCGAGATGGCGCAGGTAGGCTTCGATTTCCAGGCACAGGCCAAGGCGGTGCTCGTGGCGCAGATAGGCGAGAAAGTCGTGGATCTGGGCGTTGAGCTCGAAGCGGTTGGGGCTTTTGGCAACCGGCACCAGAATATCCAGACGAATCCAGGCATCGAGCACGCTGGTGATATCTTGCGGCGTGCTGTCCATCTGATGAGCGGCCAGTTGCAGGCGCAACTCGTTCAGGCTCAGGGTGCCTTGGTCGAAGTGTTCACACAAAGGCTCAAGGAGTGCCCAGTGCTCAGCGAGGGCACGTAAAACGCGCTTGGGTTCGATCATGGGAGGGCCAGTCAATTGGCAAGTAAAGGCCGCGATTGTACTGCAACGTGCGGTCGAGTCATCACTTGGCGGATCAACTGCGGGCGGGAAGGGCAGAAGGGCGGTAGAATCCCCCCTCTTTAGTTATCCACAGATGGCCGACCTTTGTTGAACGAGTCCCGCCGCCGCGCTTTTTTGACCGCCATGCAAGTGGTCAGCTGGTTGCCGCGCACTGAACTGCCGTTTGCCGCGCCTTCGCGGCCAGAGCTGCTGGTGCTCCCTGAGCCGCCGGCAGAGCCTGTGATCACCCGCCCTGCGGTCGCGCCAGCGGTTGTGCCGGGCAAATCTGGCGAGCGGCCAAAAATCGAAATGCCACGGCCTTCGGTCAGTCGCCCTGTCAGCAAACCTGTGGTCGCAGCCGAGCCCGCACCTGTCACGGCCAAGGTTGTAGCGTTGCCACCGCCGCGTTTTGCCCTGCAGTTACTGCGCGCCGGGCGCTGCCTGGTGCTGGTGGAGTTACCCACAGGTGGCGCCTTCCAGAGCCGCGACCCTGCCTATTTATTGTTGAAAGACATGTTGCGTGCTGCTGGCTTGCCCGATAGTCCGCAAATCATTGGCGAGCCGGTGCGCTGGCCATTGTTGCGCCGTGGCAATGTGGATCAGGGCCCGGATGCGGCGCGTGAGTTTGTGCAGGGCTTTGTCATGGCCCGCCTGGAAGAGGCGGAATGCGCCTGCTTATGGCTGATCGGGCTGCCTGCGGTGCGTTTTGCCGGTGAGGCGGATGCCGAGGCATTCAATACTGAACTGCAAATTGAAGGGTTGGGCTGCGCATGGGCGCTGCCGGGCCTGGAACTCTTGATGGAAGAGCCACAGCGCAAAGCGCAGGTGTGGCAAGCCATGCGCCGGCTGATGGCGCGCTGGAAACAAAATGATGAGTGATGCAGTAACTTTTCGCCCGATGACCGAGGCGGACCTTGATGCGGTCTTGAAAATTGAATACGCCGCTTTCAGCCATCCCTGGACCCGAGGCATTTTTCTCGACGGTCTGGGCAAATACCATATCTGGCTGATGTTTGAAGGTGAGCAGCAAGTGGGGCATGGCGTGGTGCAGATCATCCTCGACGAAGCCCATTTGCTCAATATCACGGTCAAACCCGAGAGCCAGGGCCGTGGCCTGGGGCTCAAGCTGCTTGAGCACCTGATGTCGATTGCCTACCAGCATGAGGCGCGCGAATGCTTCCTCGAACTGCGCGACAGCAATACTGCGGCGTTCAAGTTGTATGAGCGTTATGGCTTCAATGAAATCGGCCGTCGTCGCGACTACTACCCGGCTGTGGGTGGGCGTGAAGATGCGGTGGTGATGGCCTGTACGCTGGTCGACTGACCCTGTGGGAGCTGGCTTCCAGCTCCCATCAAGACTTCAGCGCTCGCGCCCCACGGGGTCGATTTCTGCCAGCTCTGCTTCATCCAGCCCTTTGCCAGCGCCGATTTCGTCTTCATCGACCAGGCTCAAATCCCAGTCAGCAGCACCGTCCGGGCTCTGCGCTGCCTCCTTGGCATCGCGGGCGCCGTCTTCGCGAATCAGCATCTCCTGCTCCAGGTCGTCGTCATTGAGGCCCAGGTCCAGCTCGTCATCCAGCGCCGCCCTGTGCTTGACGCCGACATCGTCGACAAACAAGTCGCTGATGGGCTCATAGGTATCGTCATCATCAAAATCCAGTGGCTCTACCGAACCCATGGCGTCTTCGATATCGTCGATGGGCGCGGGTTGTGGTGCCCCGTAGGGGCGACGTGAATCAGTCATGGTAATTCCTCATACTCTGGGTGCTTTAATACGATGACTGTAGCCATTGCTGAAGATTCCACCCAACTGACCGCCGGAATGTCATGGGGCAAGTGACCCCGACCGTTGGTCGGCTGTCAAATCAGCGCATCAACTCTTGAGGCTTCACCGCATGAACGAACTACAAGATCTGATTGATAACAACGAGCGTTGGGCCGACGCGATCAAGCAGGAAGATCCCGACTTCTTCGCCAAGCTGGCTCGCCAGCAAACGCCGGAATACCTATGGATTGGTTGTTCGGATGCGCGCGTACCGGCCAACGAAATTGTCGGCATGTTGCCCGGCGATCTTTTCGTGCACCGCAACGTGGCCAATGTCGTGTTGCACACGGACTTGAACTGCCTGTCGGTGATCCAGTACGCGGTCGACGTTTTGAAGGTCAAACATATTCTGGTAACCGGCCACTATGGCTGTGGCGGTGTGCGCGCATCGATGAAAGACCAGCAGATGGGGCTGATCGATGGCTGGCTGCGGTCCATTCGCGACCTGTATTACGAGAATCGTGAAGTGCTGGCGTTGTTGCCTACCGAGGAAGAGCGCGTCGACCGTTTGTGCGAGTTGAACGTGATCCAGCAGGTGGCGAACGTCGGGCACACCAACATTGTGCAAAATGCCTGGCATCGCGGGCAGAAGCTGTCGGTGCATGGCTGCATCTACGGGATCAAGGACGGTCGCTGGAAAAGCCTGAACACCACGATCAGCGGCCTTGACCAGTTGCCGCCGCAGTATCGCTTGCGGCCGGTGGGCGCAGTATAAAGTTGCATGCATAACCTGTGGGAGCGGGCTTGCTCGTGATGGTATCGACGCGGTTTTCCTGTTTTACCGCGCCGCCCGAATCGCGAGCAAGCCCGCTCCCACATTGGGTTATGAGTTCGCTTACGGCATTACTGGCGGCGTATATGCCAGCGTTGTCCCCAATGCCCATAGCAGAAACAGCACCAGAGGCGTGTGCACCAACAACTGCACAAACGAAAAGCCGATCAAGTCCCGCGCTTTCAAGCCCAGTACGCCCAGCAGCGGCAGCATGTAAAACGGATTGATCAGATTGGGCAGCGCCTCGGCGGCGTTGTAGATCTGCACGGCCCAACCCAGGTGATAGCCCAGATCATTGGCCACCTGCATCACATACGGTGCTTCGATAATCCACTTACCGCCGCCCGACGGAATAAAAAAGCCCAGAATTGCCGAATACACCCCCATCAATAACGCGTAGGTGTCATGCGACGCGATCTGTACGAAAAACGTCGAGATGTGATGGGCCAGGGTTTGCCCGTCAGTCCCCTTGACCACTGTCATCAGCGCTGCAATCGAGCCATACAGCGGAAACTGGATCATCACCCCGGTGGTGGTTGGCACGGCGCTGGTCACGGCATTCAGAAAGCTGCGCGGACGCCAGTGCAGCAGCGCGCCGAGCATCAGGAACAAAAAGTTATAGGTGTTGAGCCCGGAGATGGCGCTGATCGCCGGCTTGGTCGAAAACTCATGGAACAACCAGCCCGCGGCCAGCAGCACCAGTAAAATGGTCAGCAGCGGGCTGTATTCCAGCCACTCGCCCGGGCGTGTACGCGGCGGCAGTTGTGGCGAACTGAAGCTCGGGTCAATACCGCAGGCAGCTGCGTCGCGGGCCGACTCTGCGCCGGGGGCGGTGGCGTAGGCGACAATCAACGACACCACCACCAGCGCCGCCAGCAACACGCCGGACTGCCAGAGAAAGATGGTTTCGGTGAAGGGAATAACCCCGGTAATCGCCAGAATCGACGGCGGCAAACTGGCAGGGTTGGCCTGCAACTGCGCCGCCGAAGACGACAACCCCAGTGCCCATACCGCGCCCAGCCCCAGGTACGCCGCAGCACCAGCGGCACGATAGTCCATGCGCAGGTTGGTACGCCGGGCCAGCGCCCGTACCAGCAACCCGCCAAAAACCAGCGACAGCCCCCAGTTGAGCAATGACGCGACCATTGAAATCAACGCAACCCAGCACACTGCCTGGCGGCCGTTTTTCGGCACCCGGGCCAGTTTGTCGATCAATTTGACGGCAGGCGGCGAGCTGGCCACCACATAACCGCCAATCACTACGAAGGCCATTTGCATGGTGAAAGGAATCAGGCTCCAGAACCCGTCACCAAATGCCATTGCGGCATCGGTGGGTTTGGCGCCCATCAGCATCGTGGCCAGTGCCACCGTGATCACCGCGACAGCAGCGAACACCCATGAATCGGGGAACCAGCGCTCGGCGAAGTTCGAACAGCGCAGGGCGAAACGTGCAGAGCGGCTGTCTGTAATTTCAGCGGCCATGGGAAGTACCTCGGTTTTCTTATGATTATTGGATGGCCAATCTCAGCGCTTGCGCCCGGACATTTGCCTGGCGAGCACAGTAAATCAATCGGTGAGGCATGCCGATGCTCAAATGAGTAAAAGCGTGGTTTTACCCCGGTCATGCAGGCCATGTTTTTTGGATGAACGGTCATGTTCGGCGCTCCAGAAAACCCGTTTAAAGCCGATTCTGTTGCACGCATTCTTTCATTGCTCCAGGTATCCCATGTTCAACACACGCTTGAAGCAAGAGCTGGCGGCTCTTCGCGAAGAAATATCCAGCCTTCAGCAAGTCCGGGAGAGCCTTGACAGCGAAATGCTGGTGCTCTCCCTGAGCGCCGATGGGCGTATTGAAACGGCCAACCACAACTTCACCGAGCAAATGTTCTACGCCAGTGCATCGCTGGCGGGGCTGCATATTGACGAGCTGGTGCCCGCGCACCTGAAGAACGACGAGCACTATCGCCGTTTCAAAACCGCCATCAACCGCATTGAACATTACAGCGGCACTATCCGGTTGCTGCGTGGCAACGGCCAGGAGGCCTGGCTGCGTTCGATCATGCAGCCGATCCTGGATTCCACTGGCCGGGTACTACGGATTTCGATCTTTTCCAGCGATCTGACACGCACCATTGAAAGCTCCCGGGATCACGAAAACCTGATGAGCGCGCTGATGCGCTCCACTGCGGTGATCGAGTTCAACCTCAAGGGTGAGGTGCTGACTGCCAATGAGCGATTTCTCTCGGGCATGGGCTACACCCTGGCGCAAATTCAGGGCAAACATCACCGCATGTTCTGTACCCCGCAAGAACAGAACAGCATTGAATACCAGGCTTTTTGGCAGCGTTTGAATGCCGGTGAATTTGTCGCGGCGCGGTTTCAACGCATCGATAGCCACGGCCGGGATGTATGGCTGGAGGCCACCTACAACCCGGTGCGTGACGCCAACAACACCCTGTACAAAGTGGTCAAGTTCGCCACGGTTATTACCGCTCAGGTCCATCAGGAACAGGCGGTCAGCGAAGCTGCAGGCATTGCCTACAGCACGTCACTGCAAACCGACAGCAGCGCCCAGCGCGGCACTAAAGTCGTGACCCAGGCTGTAGCGGTCATGCGTGGTCTGGCCCGGCACATGCAGCAGGCAGGTGAGGGAATTGAAGCCTTGAGCGATCAGTCGCAAGTGATTGGCAGTATCGTCAAGACCATTAGCTCAATTGCCGACCAAACCAACTTGCTGGCGCTTAACGCCGCCATTGAAGCTGCGCGCGCCGGTGAGCAGGGCCGCGGCTTTGCCGTTGTGGCTGACGAAGTGCGGCAGCTGGCGTCGCGCACCAGCAAGGCTACTGAAGAAATCATCAGTGTGGTGCGGCAAAACCAGGACATGGCCCGTGATGCCGTTACCCTCATGACAGAGGGCACGCTCCAGGCAGAAGAAGGGCTGGCGCTGGCCGCGCAAGCAGGCACGGTGATCGTCGAGATTCAGGAAGGCGCACAGAAAGTCGTTAACGCTGTAGGGCAGTTCGCCAACCAGCTGTCGTCCTGAGCCTTGATATGCAGGGGTTGAACTTAAGAAAAAACCCCTATTAGTGACGGAAAAAGTACTGGTAGGAGTAAACTCGGAGCTTTCCAAAGGAGTTTCTATGAGTCTCTACCAGTCGAGCATTCTTGCCAAACCGATACCTTCGCAAGCGCGTTACATGTTTTTCGCCCTCAAGTCAGTAGAAGCTTTGCCGGCTGCACTGGACACCTTGTCGCAGTGGGTGGATGGCAAAAGCGTGGTGGCCGGTTTTGGTTCGCCGCTGGTATTGGCCCTTGGCGCGAAAGTCCCGGGCTTGCGGGTGTTTCCTGCGATCAATGCCATGGTTGAAAACCCGTCGACCCAGCACGCACTGTGGCTGTGGTTGCTGGGTGATGACCGCGGCGAGTTGCTGCACCGCAGCCAGGCCATCGAGACTGCATTGGCGCCAGCCTTCAACCTGCTGCAAGTGACCGAAGGCTTCCGTTATGGCACCGACCGTGACCTGACCGGCTACGAAGATGGCACTGAAAACCCGGTGGATGAAGCGGCTGTGGACGCGGCCATCGTTGCCAATGCTGGCGCCGGGCTGGACGGGGGCAGCTTTGTGGCCATTCAGCAGTGGCAGCATGACCTGAACGGTTTTGCCGCACTGCCTTCCGAGGAGCAGGACAACATCATGGGCCGTCGCAAGAGCGACAACGAAGAGCTGGACGATGCGCCGGAGTCGGCCCACGTCAAACGCACTGCTCAGGAAAGCTTCACCCCTGAAGCTTTTATTGTGCGTCGCTCCATGCCGTGGACAGAAAACGGCAAGTCCGGGCTGATGTTTGTCGCCTTTGGCCGCACGCTGAACGCCTTTGAAGTGCAGCTACGACGTATGAGCGGTCTTGAAGACGGCATTATCGACGGTTTGTATCGTTACAGCCGTCCACTTAACGGTGGCTACTACTGGTGCCCGCCGATGAAAGACGGACGGATGGATTTGAGTGCGGTCCGGGTTTTGTAAAAAACACGGGTGCCCTGTAGTCGCTGAGGAGCGAAGCTACTACAGGATTTACGCGGTTTCAGGAATTGTCTGATTATTTTTTGCATGCCGCAGCCTCAGGCTTGCGGTATGAAATCGACCCCCCAAGCCGCCCGAAAACTCCTCCACTTATTTGCCTGCGGTTTGATCGTCGCGGTTATTGCGAGTTCGTTCGTTTATTTGCGCGCCGTTTTTAACGAAGAAGTCTCTCTTCGGCGCAGCGTTATGAATGAGGCGGTGTTCAATGCCCAGGATTTTTTCATCAGCCGCCAGACCTTGCTCAAGAGTCTGGTGCTGGCGACTGTGCCTGATAAAAATGGTGACAAATCCTTTGTCAGTGTTGATCCCGAAGAAGAGATAAACATCAGTCTGGGTAGTAAAGCCGGGCATTGGAGCCTTTGGCTGACCCGGCGGATGATGGACTACCTGCACGACAGTAAAGTCAATTTGCTCTATGTACCGCAAACGGATGAACCCCAAGTGGTGCGTCTGTTTGATTTGTCGTCCCGCCAGGAGCCATTGCCCAAGGTGGTCTTGCAACGGTTGGCCGATGAGGGGAGTCGGGGGTACTCCTATGGTGACGACCTGTGGCTGACTGACAACAAGGTACTGGACTCGCCTTTTTATCTGTTCACACGGCTCGACAGTCGCAACCCGGCATCGGGATGGCTGGGCATTGAGGTCGAGGTGCCAGATCTGGTCGAGGCATTGCGCAGTGAAAACGCTGGCGATTTCATGCTGCTGGGCAGTCAGGGCCAGATCATTTTCACCAATGCGGCACAATCCACCCTGATGGATTCGTTGCACACGCTGGAACCCCAGAACTCTTTTGGCTTTATTGGCTCCGGCTGGCTACCCGACAGCCTGGCTATCAGGAAAAAGTTGGGTTATTCAGGCTGGCAAATTGTCTATGCCGTGGACATTCAGTCTTTGCTGCCTGTTCTGGGCTGGCCTTTACTGGTGTGTGTGCTGTTATGCATTGCTGTCTGCATTGGGCTGCGGTTGCTGATCATGCGCATTGATCGACGTTTGATTACCCCGGGCGAAAACCGCATTCAGGCGCTGGTTGAAAGCGAGGCTTTCAGTCGCGCCGTGTTGCAGGTCGCACCCATTGCACTGTGTGTGATCCGCCGCATAGACGGCACGGTGGTGCTTGAAAACTCATTGTCGCAACAGTGGCTTGGTGGCGGCAGTGAGCGGAGCAGGTTGTGCCATGGCTGGATTGCGCGCGCGTTCGATAAGCAGGACGCACGCAATAGCGATGAGATTGAAATGGAAGATGGCCGTCTTCTCTACCTGGCCTTTGCGCCAACCCGCTACAACGGTCAGGACGTGCTGATTTGCGCGTTCAGCGACATCAGCGCCCGCAAGCAGATTGAAGTGACACTGGAGCGCGCCCGCCAACTGGCAGATCGGGCCAATGAAGCCAAGACCTTGTTTCTGGCGACCATGAGCCATGAAATCCGTACGCCCTTGTATGGCGTTTTGGGCACGCTTGAGTTGCTGGCGCGTACGGACCTCAACGATCAGCAAAACAACTATTTGAAAGCCATCGAGCGCTCATCCGGCAACTTATTGCAGTTGATTTGCGATGTGCTGGATGTATCTCGAATTGAGGCAGGCCAATTGCAACTTGAGCTCAACACTTTCAGCCCGATGGAGCTGATAGAGGAGGTGGTTCAAGGCTACAGCGGCGCTGCCCAGGCCAAGGGCCTGCAGTTGTTTGCCCTGATTGATTCGACGGTGCCTGAATGGCTCAGCGGTGATGTCACCCGTATTCGCCAGATTTTGAACAACCTGCTCAACAACGCGCTGAAATTCACTGACTACGGAAAAATAGTCCTGCGCCTGAAAATGGACAGCCGTGATGATGAACGCGTCATGCTGCATTGGCAGATTTCGGACACGGGTAAAGGCATCGCTCATGAAGAGCAGGCTCACCTGTTCGAACCTTTTTATCAGGTGGAGTCGGCACAAAATGTGGTTGCCGGAACAGGTCTGGGGCTGTCCATCTGCAAGCGCCTCATGCACTTGATGAACGGCACCATGCGGTTGGTCAGCGAGCCGGGCCTGGGCAGCAGTTTCACCCTGCATTTGCCATTGGTACAGGTCAAGGACGCTTCTCGCCTGGGCCCTGCGCGCGAGCTATTGCCCAGTACGGTGTACGTAGTTTCGCCCTTGCGTGAGCTGGCTGAATGTTACTGCGCCTGGTTACGCCGCTGGGGAGCGCGGGCGCATCTGGGCGCGCCCAAACAGGGGGCCGCCGCTGATGATGCGGTCATGCTGGAACTACACCCTGGCTCTGCCCAGCAATTGCTGGAGCCCACATGGACAGGGCCTCTGGTAGTCGCTGCCAGTGATCTTGCGGCGGTTCACACATCAGAGAATCCTTGTTGGCAGGCTGATCTGAATAGTTTGCAGGACGTTTATCGGGCGCTTTCCAAGGCTCAGGGCATGCACATCGGAACCCCGCTGGAGGCGGGTGCCGCCAAGGCTGAACTCAAACTCGGCCTGCGCATTCTGGTAGCAGAAGATAATGTGATCAATCAGCTAATTTTGCGTGATCAGCTCGAAGAGCTGGGTTGCACGGTGACATTGGCCAGCGATGGCATTCAGGCGCTGGAACTCTGGCAGGAGGGCAAGTTTGACCTGGTGCTGACCGACGTCAACATGCCAAGAATGAACGGTTATGAGCTGGCTACACGACTGCGGGCGATGAATATGTCGCAGCCGATCATCGGCGCTACAGCCAATGCCATGCGTGATGAAGGTGAGCGCTGCCTGAGCGCCGGGATGAATCATTGCCTGATCAAGCCTTTTACGTTGCATACCCTACACAACTGTCTTCAACACTTCTAAAGGAGGGTCCAGTGAAACCCTATCGTGTACTGGTCGTTGAGGATCATCCCTTTCAGCATGAGTACCTGCTGAATGTTTTCAATGAAGTGGGTGGCTTTACAGTTGACACCGTTTGGGACGGCGATGGTGCTTTGAAGTGCCTGGCGCGTAATGACTATGATCTGTTGCTTAGTGATTTGCTGATGCCCGGCATGGATGGCGTGCAATTGATCCAGAAAGTTGCCGCCCTGAAAAAACGACCGGCACTTGCACTGATGAGTGCCTCATCGCGTCGAATGTTGATCAGTGCCGGGCTGGCAGCGAAGAACCTGGGAATATGCGTGGTCGGTTTGATCTCCAAGCCGGTTGAATTCAATGCCGTGATGCGTTTGAAGGAGCGTATGGCAATTTTTCGGCTCAATGGTGAAGTGGATCCTGCGCTGGCCATAGAGGTCGACCCGCGAAAAATCGAAATGGCGATGGGCAATGGCCAGATCCAGGCCTGGTTCCAGCCCAAGAAATCGCTGCGCAACGGCAACATTCTCAGCGCTGAAGCGCTGGTGCGCTGGGCCCACCCCGAAGTAGGCCTGTTATTGCCCAAAGACTTTCTGTCCATCCTCATTGCCCAGGGGTTGGAAGAGCGTCTGCTGTGGTTGATGCTGGAGCAAACCCTGGCAGCGCAAAGAAAATGGCGTGAGCAAGGCTGGGATATCCCTGTATCCATCAACTTGCCGACGCATTTGCTGGATAACCATGATCTGGCCGACAGTTTGCGCGACTACGTCGTGGCGGATGGTGCAGAGCCGCGCAGTATTGTTTTTGAGTTAATGGAAAGCTCAACCACTGAGGAACTCAGCAATTACTACGCTGGCGCCTGTCGCTTGCGCATGATGGGGTTTGGTTTGGCTCAGGATGACTTCGGCAAGGGGTTCAGCTCCTATTTCAACCTGGTTTCCACTCCCTTCAGTGAGCTCAAAATAGACCGCTCGCTGGTGCATGGCTGCGTCGAAAATGAAAACCTGGCATCAGCACTGCGCAGTCTCGTGGAGTTAAGCCAGAAACTGGGCCTGACGGTGGTCGCTGAAGGCGTGGAGACACAGGCAGAGCTTGCCTTTCTGCGCAGCATCGAATGTGACCAGGCCCAGGGATTTCTGATTTGCGCCGCCGTATCGTGCACCGACTTTGAAACTCTTTTGCTCGAAGATAGCTCTAAGCCATCATGGGGATAGCTTGAGTCATCACTGATGGGCACCCCCCCTGTGCAGGAGCGCATCAGTTCCTGCAGAGTCATGCGTGCCCTTTTTACTGGAGTCAGGCAATGCGCGAGTTAAAGGTAGTGATTGCCGACGATCATCCAGTGGTGTTGCTGGGGCTTCGGGAAGTGATTCAACGTGATGAACGTTTCATTCTGGCAGGTGAGGCGCTGAGCTCTTCGCAATTGGTCGAGCAACTGGCGTTGCATCAGCCTGCTCTGGTGATCACCGATTTCAATATGCCTGGTGATGAAACCTATGGCGACGGCTTGCAACTGATCGAGTATCTCAACGAACAATTTCCGGCAGTGAAGATCCTGGTGCTGACGATGGTGAGCAACCAGCTGATTATCTCGCGGTTGCTGGAAATGGGGGTGGCGGGGGTGATTGCCAAAAGCCATATCCGCGAAGAAATCGGCAAGGCGCTCAATGCCTTGGCCAATGATCGCCCCTACAATGCGCCTGCCGTGCCCGCCACGTCTGTGTTGAGCAACCCCAAGGTCATCGACGAGCGTTTCTCCACGCTGTCGCCCCGCGAAGTTGAGGTTCTGCGCCTGGTTGTAGCGGGAAGCAGTGTGGGTGATATCGCCCGCCAGCTTCAACGTAGCGTCAAAACGGTCAGCACCCAGAAAGTGTCGGCAATGCGCAAGCTGGAGGTACTCAATGACCATGCCTTGATCACTTACTGCATCAAGGCCGATCCGTGGAACCTTTAGTCGCTGCCGACCCGGAGTCATGCACGCCATGCCGCAAATGAAAGTTTTACTGGCTGACGATCACCCGATTGTATTGATGGGGGTACGCGAAATCATTGAGCGTGACCCGCGATTCAAGGTCGTGGGCGAGGCCATGAGTTCTTCGGAGTTGGTCGACAAGATTTCGCAACTGAACCCGGACGTGATCATCACGGACTACAACATGCCGGGAGACGAGCAGTACGGTGACGGTACCCGGCTGGTGGAGTATCTGCGACGACACTTTCCCGGGCCGCGCGTGCTGATCCTCACTGTGATCTCCAATCCGCAGGTGCTGAGCTGGTTGTATGAGTTGGGTATCAGCGGAGTTATTTCCAAGAGTGCAGGGCTTGAGCAAATTCTGGTGGCGCTGGATGCGTTTTACCGTGAGGGGCATTATCAGCAAGGCACCCCTGATGGTGCTCCGGGTGATGATGCAGATGGCATTTCGCAAATGCTCAGCCAGTTGACGGTCAAGGAGTTTGAAGTCTTGCGTCTGTTCGCAACAGGAGTGAGTGTGGGGGAGGTTGCGCAGAGCCTGAATCGCAGCATTAAAACCATCAGCACCCTGAAGATTTCGGCGATGCGCAAGCTGAATGTCGACAACGATCAGGCGCTGCTGATCCTGTGCGTAAAGGCCAATCTGTTCGCCTGATTGGCCGGTGTTACAAGTAGGTCATTTCCATTAGCAGCGTAGAGCTGTAGCTACCGATAGCTGGCAGTTCTTGCTCTGTCTTTACTGGGCGTACCGAGAGTTGAAGCTTGAGCCGGGTGCCGTCAACCGGAAATATCAGTTGTTCGTCCAGCTTCAAATCCAGCACTTTCAACGTACCGGTCATGTCACTCAAGCGGGTTCTGAGCCCCAGCCTGTCGAGCGTTGTGCGCAGTGTATTACTGTCAAAAGAGCCATTTCCCGCACTGAAGCGCAGGTGTACTTGACTGCCCTTGATGCATTGGAAATCAAGGCTCACGTCAGTCCAGCCGGTGATGTCCGAATTCAGCGAATTAAGATTCGTCTTGGGAATATCAACATTCTGTGAGGTCGGGAAATTGGCCGTGCAGGGCGGTTTTATCAGCGTGCCGAGCACTTCAATCAGGGCGCCATCCTGTGCGCGGCTGGCCGAGCTGAACAGCAGCGCAGCGGTCGATAGCAGAGCCACCCACAGGCTTACTCTGGCGAACATGGACACCTCACAGGTACTCGATACTTATGACCGCAGAGGTGCTGAATGCGCCCTCGGTCAGTACGCCCAAGGCAATCAACTTGGCTTTCAAGCTCAGGTCTACCGTACCGCTCTGGTTAGTCAGGTTGCGTTTGACTCCGGTAATGTTGGCGGCTGTGCTGTCGCTGTTCCAGAGCAGTGAATAGCCCAGATTGGCTTTGCCTGTTGACGCTTGGGTGGTTGAGCCCTGAATCGTGCGGGCTGCCAGAATGCTGACGGCCAGCACCGAGTTGGCCGGGCAGGTCATGGTGAGGGGGATGTCGATCAGCGCGGCATCGGCAACCTGGTCATAGCGCAGGCTGCCGAAGTTGGCGGTCAGCGTCTTGCTGCTCGTCAGGGTGCAGGGCGGACGTGTAAGGGTCCCGCTCAGGTTGATGGTCACGGTGTCAGTTACGGCGTTGGCGGCTGTGCTGAGCAGGCCCGCAAAAAGTGCAGCGGTCAGCGAGATGGATAATTTCATGGTCGAGTTCCTGTGCCTGATCAGAGATAGGTGATGTTGAGGGTGTACTGACTGGAGAAATTTCCAGTGGGTGAAACGCTGGTATTCAGGCGTGGGCGGAAACCCAGGCGAATATTGTTGGCACCGTTTGTGAGCGCCAGCGTACGCGGGCTGTTGAAGGTCACTGCGGTGTTGTTGTCGGCCCACGTGGCGGCCATCGACAGGCCTGCCAGGGTCGTGGCTGAAACCCCCGGGCTGCCGCTGATGGCTGCCTGGGTAGGTACTAGCGTGGCGGTCGCTTGCGTACCGCGAGTGCAATTCATGGTGATATTGGCAATTTGCTGCGAGCTGGCGAAGTCATTGCTGCTGAGTGTGCCGAAGGGCAGGTTGAGAGTTTTTGCCGAGCCCATCGAGCAGGCCGGCTGGATGACCCTGAAGCTGAGAATGACTGTCTGCAGGTAGTCGCCGTAAGCCTCATAACCCCGGATAGAGGTATCGGTGAGTGAAACGCTGACCATGTAGTTGCCGGGCGTAACGGGTGCCGTTCCTAGGAGCAGTACATTGTAGGAAAAGGTGTTGCCTACGAATAATTGAACGCAGCTTGAGGGCATGCATGTGCTGCTGGCAGTTCCTATAGGGAGCTCAGGCACCATCAAACCCGAGTTGGTATGGAACACTTGAACCTTGCTGCCTCTGCCCGCGTTGTAGAACTGGCTGTGCTGCAATGACGCGCCATAGGGATACCAACGGGTAACGCGGCAGTTGGCGGTCATGTTGGCGGTGTAGTTCGTTGAGGGCGAGATATCGCCAAGTTGAATAATGCCGGTAGTGCCTGTGGCCGTGCACGCGAGGTTGTTCTGAATCAACGCAAACGCCTGTGGGCTTGCCAGGCTGAGCAGGATGCAAAGCAGCAACAAGCTACCTTTCAAAAGGCTCAGGCGAGATGATTTGGAGGTTGAATCACGCATCGGGAGTCCTTTGGGTGTCTGTCGGTTTGGCATCGCAACTGACGTGCAGTTGACCGATGCCCGTCTCTGACAGGTTGTAGTTATTGAGATCCAGGTCTTTGGCGCACCACGGCTGGCCGTTGACGTTGATCTGCAGTCGCGCCTTGTCGGGCACGCCGGTCATAAATACCCGGCCCTTGTCGGCAACCATCGCGGTGCTCAGCAAGGTACCGTTGAGGTCATAAAGCTGCGCTTCGGCGGCAAAAGGGGCTGGTTTGCCATTGCTTGCACTGACGCTGACCAGCAGGCGGCGGCCGTTATGGGTCTCGAAATTGGCCATTACAAAGGCACCACGGTTAGGGGTGACTTCCTGTACCAGATTGGCGATATCGGTGTTGTCCGAGAGCGAGTCGGTGTTGAGCGATACCTTGTTTTTCCGGTACGGCTGGGCCGAAGGGATAATCGTGTAGCCGCTGCTGTTGGTCTTGATCCCGCTTTTGGTCAGTACGCCCACATCGGCGGCACCGGGGGTGGCGACGATGATGTTGGTCTCGCCCAATGGCTGGGTGAACATTACGGTGTTGCGTATGGCTACCACCGCACCTTCCACGCCGTAGTCCATCTGGCGGGTGTTTTGATCCTTGTTGTATGACCCGTGCCAGATGGCATTGGCCGCGTTGTAACGGGCGGCCACCGAGCCACCGAGCACGCGATCGTCATCGCTGACTTGCTGGTTGACGCCCAGGTTGTAAGACAGGGCATCGTCCTTGAGCTGCGAGCCGCTGAACGTGGCGTTGCGGCTGGCATTACCAGCCGAGTCCTGGTTGGTGCTCAAACCTATCCGGCTGCTGCTGCCCGGGTTACCCAGCGGCAGGCTGACACTCAGCGAAACGCTGCGAATGTCATCCCCGGTTCCGCTGTTCTGGGCCAGGCCCAGATTGTAAGAGGCGCTGCCAACACTGAAGCTGTAGCCCAATTGAACGGACGTATTGCTCTTGGCCCGGTTCCAGTAATCGGTTTTGGTCAGGTTGGCGTACATGCCGCCATAGGTGCCAAATTGTTGCGACACATTGGCGGTAAAGCTGCTTTTCATGTGGCCGGTCAAATACGGCGAAAACGTCGCACTGCTGAACTGCATTTCATCCGTATAGGGGGCGAGCGAGTTGTTGGAGCGTGCGTTGATCGCTTCGTTAAAGCTGTAGTAACCGCTGGTGGAGTAGCGATAGCCGATCAGGCTGAAACTGGTGTCGGTCAGGTCGATGGACTTGGAGTAGCGAAAGCGATAGGACTGCCCGCTCATGGTTTTGGCATCGGTGCCCATGTCGTCGCTGATGGCATGGGTCACGTCCAGTGAAATGGCGCCAAAGCCCGCAAAGTCGTGGGCAAAACCCAGCAGCGCCGATTTGTATTGTTCGCTGACGATACTGCCGCCAAACAGCGTGGTGCCTTCGGTCAGCCCGCGGCGATAGGTGCCTTGGACAAAACCTGGTTTTGGCGTGTTCTGTGCGCCGTCGGCAGGGCGATACTGGCCTGCGGTCACTGCGTAGCTTTGCTGGCCTTCACGCAGCATGTACGGTACCGACGAGAACGACTGGATGTACACCTGGCGCTCGCCGTTGGGGCCCTCGATGGTGACTTCGATATCGCCGTTGCCGGAGGTCGAGTACAGGTCCTTGAGCGCGAACGGGCCTGACGGAACCCACTGCTCGCTGATCACGTAACCACGCTGGCGCAACGTCACCAGCGAGCGGCCATTGGCAACTCCACGCACTACGGGTGCAAAGTTGCGCGCGTCATCGGGCAGCATGTCCAGATCAGAGGCAATGCCCACGCCACGGTAAGAAATGGTGTCAAACAAATCACTGTCGGTCGCGCTTTCACCCACCGTGGCGATAGCCATCAGTTTACCCAGGTCACGCTGTACGTAAGTGTCTACGGACTTCCAGTCACCATCGACGTGAGTGCTTTTTTGCCAGGTGGAGAAATTGCGAAAGCGCCAGGCGCCGCTATTGAATCCGCTGTGCATACTACCGAACTGGGATTGGCGGCTGCCGAACTGGTTCTCGTAGTTACTGCCGGAAAAACTGTAGTTGGCAAAGGCTACCTGTTCTCCGTCGTTCCAGGTTTTGCGCCGGGTCTCGAATGGAACGCTGCCAATGTACGCCTGGGGAACTTGCAGGTTCAGTTGTTGCTTGTTGAAGTCGTAGTCATAGGTGACACCCGTAAGGTCACGGTTGAAGTACACGCAATTGTCAGTACTGATGTCTGCGTTTTTCAGACGAGCCGGATCAATGCCCAAATCCGTCAGGCCTTGAAGACTGAAGCAGGGGAACAGCCCGTTGGGGGTCGAAATCTGGCTCGCTGTCTCGCGAATAAAATGCAGGTCGCGTTGCTCAACAAGCCGGTCATCGACTGACAAGTCAACCCGGTAAATGCCAGGCAGCTGCCCCTGGCTCAAGGCTTTTACTTGCTCGGCCACTTCGCTCGAAGCATTGCCGCCGCCAATTTCCAGAAAGGAAGAATCGAAGCTGTAATCAGCATGGACTACGTTCGATGTCAGACCGGCAGCGCCGAGGGTGACGATGCTCCAACACTTTATTCTGCGCGCGAAAGCGCACATGCGCGGTCGCAGCATGAGGGAGTCCTTCCAGTCGGCGAATTATTCAGTCATCAATGCGGGGTAACGGGAGCTGCCTTGACCGTGCTGCCGTATTCGTTGATGTAGCTGAGGACCAGCGTGTCGCTGTTCTTGACGGCAGTGCCGGTGGTTACCGTGCTGCCCGGCTTGATCACTTCGGGTATGTCTTTGCTGGCGGTGTTGTTGACCAACAGTTCACTGACCACAACGTTGAAGCCCGACGGGTTATGCACCGTCAGTTTTCCACCTTGCGTACCCCACTGAAGTTTTTCTACCGCTTCGGGTAAAGTGCCTTTCAAGTTGGCTGGGCGATAAAACAGTTTGATCGTGGTCTTGAGTGCGATTTGCAGCACGTTTTGATTACGCTGCTCTTCACTCTTGGCCGGGATGGCTTTGACATTGAGCAGAAACAGACTTTCTTTATCACTGGGCAGGTTCTGCGCATTGGTGGCAATCACCCGCAAAATGTTCTGGCCCTTGGCGTCCAGGCGAAACAGGGGTGGCGTGACAATAAATTCGTCCGCGCTTGCATCGCGATTGTCGAACGGGCTGACCCATGACTGAACCAGATAGGGCACGCCATCATCGCCCGAGTTTGAAAGTACCAGGTTGGCTTCCTTCTCCTTGCTTTGATACACAACGCGCGTGGAGCCCACGTTGACGCCTGCCTGAACCTGAGGCAGCCAGAAGCCTGCTGCCAGAGCCAAAAAGGCTGCAACTTTTAAACGCATGAAGGTGTCCTCTAGTTAACGTCAGAGCTCGCGATTAGCCGCGAGCTCCCTCGTTAAAAACATGAATTACTTGTAGGTAACGTCGAAGCTGGCCAATGCATTGACTTTACCGGTACCAATACCGCGTGCACCCGGGGTGTCGCCCGAAGCCTCGGTGTCGGCAACCAGACGTACATAAGACGCGGTGAAGTCAAAAGTGTTGGACTGTGGACGCAGTACGTAATCGTTGCTGGCAGTGTTCAATGCCAGTTTGTTACCTGTACGGGCATCATTGATCTGGATACCGACGCCGCTCACCTGGTTTTCACCGGTCATGCCCAGCACGGTTGCATCGGTGCCGGACTGCTGGCCGCTGAACTTGATGGACGCGTTTTTCAGGGTTGAACCGCTGCAGTTTTCCAGTGAGATCGAAAACGGCGTGGCGCCTGAAGTAGCGACAGCCCCGACTGTGTTCGGGAAGTCGGCAATGCGAACCTGGCCCATATCAACGGATTTTTTCACGCTTTCGCTGTTGATGGTGCAAGCGTTGTCGTTGATGGTGCCGGTGAATTCAACCTGGCCATCAGCTGCTTGCGCGGTAGCGGCAGCCATGACGATCAGTAGCGAAGAACCACAAAGCGCAGTGTATTTACCGAATTTTTGAAACATGTGAGATGACCTCTACAGACGAGTGATGTGTGTTACCCATTTTTATTGCCCCCTCCTGTTCACGGCTTGCCGCAGCAGGTGTTACACAGGATGCAATTAGAAGAGGCTGAACCCCATCAGACGATTCCTGTTCTGGCTGTCTCTGTATCCTTGACCCGCAAAGTTCCTGCTAGAGCGGCAATAACCATGAAGCAAGCAAAGGTACGTCTTGGTGCATTGGCACTGAGCTCACTGCGACTGAACAAACTGCTGCTCCTGCTGACCGGGCTTGCCCTGCTGTTGGTGAGCATGAGTTATTGGGCTGTTAACCGGGTGTTGAAGGAAGAGGGCGAGAAGACCGATTTTCATTTCGCTCGGCTGATGGAAAGCATTCATGAACATGAAGCCTTTTTACGTATTGCTGCGCAGAGCTACAGTCAGTCCAACGACAACCTGCTGATAGACAACCAGCCACGCTCGCACATGGCGCTGATCCGTCAGGGCGATGAGCGTCTGTTCCAGAACCGTGACACCGCCAAGTCATTGCCCTTTACGGTGAGCCAGCGAGACAAGTACACCCATGAAGATATGCAGGGTGTTTACTCGTTCGGGGTGCAGTTGACTGACCTTTTCACGGCTTACTGGTCCGATTCCCACTATGTGGCGCCGCAGGTATTTGTTTTTTCCCCCAGCGATCAATTCACCATTGCGGTGCCCGGCATTGATGGCACACGGCAATACCCCATCCTTCTCAAAAACACCTTTTTCGATGTGACCAAGCGTTTGTACGATGAGCTTGTAGCGCACAGTCAGGAGCTTGATGGGGATACGTTGATCTGGTTAAGAGCCCCGCAGGGGCTGATTCAAAAGCGCAGGTACATTGTTGGCGCTATCGGCCTTAACCTGTCCCGTCAGTTTATGCCGCCGGGGGTTGATGACCATGACTCGGTGATCCTCAGTGCCTTGCTGGATGTCAGCGATATCAGTGACCTGGAGCGCTTGTTGATGCACCCCACCAACAGTCGCCTGACCTTGATCTCGCCTGCAGGTGATGTGCTGCTGGGGGAGGTTCAGGATGTCGAGGATTTACCGCTGGGCTTGAGCATTACCGGCAAAGGCTTGCGCTTCAAGTTGAGTTCGGGCGGGAACACGCCCTGGATCGGCTTGTATGCAATTAGCTATCAGAATTTTTTTGGCTATGCCAAATGGCCTTTGGCGGGAGCCATTGGCCTGCTTCTGCTGTTTGTACTGATTGGCTGGCGCGTCAACCGCTGGTATCGCAAGCAAATCATCGAACCTGCCCAGCGGGCCAGTCAGTCCCTGACGGAAAGCGAAGAATTCAGCCGTGTCATGCTCGACAGCGCCCCCGTTGGCCTGTGCGTGGTCGAGCGCGGTACCGGTGTAGTCTTGCTGGAAAACCAGCGCGCGCACGAATGGCAGGGCACGCCTGAGCTGATAGCCCTGCTCAAGCGCGATTATGGTGAACATGAGTTGGGGGAAATCCAGCTTGAGGTCTCAGGCCGTTATCTGCAGGCCTGTTTTGCTTTCACTCGCTACAAGGGCAAGAACGTAGTGCTCTGTGGTTTCAACGACATTACCCGGCATGTGGATGACGCCAACCTGATGGAACAGGCCCGTCGTTCGGCGGATGAGGCCAGCAAGGCCAAGACCATGTTTTTGGCCACCATGAGCCATGAGATCCGAACACCTCTGTACGGGGTGCTCGGCAACCTTGAACTGTTGGGGCTCACGCCTCTAAGTGATCGTCAGCATGAATACCTGCAAACCATTCAGCGCTCTTCAACGGTGTTGTTTCAGTTGATCAGCGATGTGCTGGACGTGTCCAAGATCGAGTCCGGGCAAATGGCTGTCGAGCTCAAAACATTCTGCCCGCTGGATTTGTTTGAAGACTGCGTACGCAGTTATTCGGCGGCGGCGAGCAATAAAGGTCTGAAGATTTTTGCCTGTCCTGACGCAAGTTTGCCGCCGCTCCTGACCGGGGATGCGGTACGTATTCGGCAAATCATCAATAACCTGCTGAGCAATGCGATCAAATTCACAGACGCTGGCTGGGTGGTTTTCAGGCTCAAGGTGATCGGCATCGAGCAAGGGCAGGCATCCTTGCAGTGGCAGGTTTCCGATACTGGCGTGGGCATTAGCGAGGAGCAACTGACGCGCCTGTTCAAGCCCTTTTCTCAGGTAGGCAGCAGCGAACGCGCTGCTGGCGCGGGTCTGGGGTTGTCAATTTGCGCCCGGCTGAGCGAGATGATGGGCGCCAACCTGCGGGTTGTCAGTGAGCCGGGGCTGGGCAGTAGTTTCTCATTGCACATGAGTTTGCCGGTGGTTGCTGGCGCGCTGGATAACAGCGCCGATATCGACCTTGAGGGGGTTAATGTCTGTGTGCGCGCGCCGCGCAGTGATATCGGGCAAGTCCTGGTTGACTGGTTAAGTCGTTGGGGCGCGCGGGCTCAGGTATTTCCGGCAGTGGAGACGCGTGACGGTCCTGTCATCCTGCTGGACGTTGACCCTGATCCGCAGCTCACGCCGCACTGGTCGGGTGAGCGGGTGATTGCAACCGAAGCGGGGCGCAGCCAGCCGCAAAAAACTGATCGGGGCTGGGAGGTCAATGCCTATGATATCCGGGCCATTGCCCGAACACTGATGCAGGTTGCTCATGGTACCGCTCCCGAGTTGACCTCCAGCGCGGGGCAGCCTCTGACACGCCTTGAGTTGAACGTTCTGGTCGCCGAAGACAACCCCGTCAACCGCGAGATTCTCAAGGAGCAGCTGGAGGCCCTGGGGGTGCAGGTGACGTTGGCCGAGGACGGTGAGCAGGCGCTGCAGCGCTGGCATGAGGCGGCGTTCGATCTGGTGATCACCGACGTCAATATGCCCAAACTCGATGGCTATCAGTTGTCCCGCCGCCTGCGCTCGCTCGATGCGCAGGTGCCGATTATTGGTGTGACCGCCAATGCCTTGCGCGAAGAGGGTGAGCATTGCCTGGAAGCCGGGATGAATGTCTGGCTGGTCAAGCCTTTGAGCCTGACCACCTTGCGCCAGACCCTCACAGCCTACTGCCCCCGGCCTGCAACGGCGCCTTTGCTCACGCTGAAGGTGGATGCGGTGTTGCAGGCAGCGGATGATCTTGAAGACTGGATTACCCTTTCGCCGATGATGCACCGTCTGTTCATCACTACCCTGCAGGAGGACCTGGCGAAGGCGCAGCAAGCTTTGCAAAATGCCAACACCTCGACGCTGGTCAGCTACGTGCACCGGATGAATGGCTCTTTTGCAACGGTTGGAGCGGCCACTCTGGCGGCGGCCTGCAATGCGTGTGAAATCGCCTTGCTGCGCGAGCCCTTGAATCCCGAGACCGGCAAAGTGATCAATGCATTGTTCGATCGTCTGCACCGCGTGCTGGCCAGGCTGGTTGAAGGGGAGCTGTACCCGAAGGGCTAACGCGCCGCTTGCGATGGATGTTCGCCACAGGATCACTGTTGTATCTTGGATTCGTCCCCCAATAATAATATGGACGTTTCTATGGTCTCCAACCCAGCGTTTCTGTCTTCCTCCATGCCCACCTTGCTTGACGCCTTGCGCGAGCTGCTCGGTGAGCGCTTAAGCACCAGCCGTGCCGAATGCGAGCAGCACGGGCGTGGTGAGTCCTACCACCCGACGCTGCCGCCGGATGCGGTGTGTTATGCCGAGTCCACCGCCGAGGTCGCGGCTATCGTCAAGCTTTGTGCCGCGCAGCGGGTGCCGATCATTGCCTTTGGGGGTGGCACCTCACTGGAAGGGCATGTGGGTGCGACGCAGGGCGGGGTCTGCATCGACCTGAGCCGCATGCAGCGAATCATCGCTGTGCGCCCGGATGATCTGGATGTCACTGTGGAGGCCGGGGTTACTCGCATGCAGCTCAATGCCGAACTGCGCACCACCGGGCTGTTCTTTCCGGTCGACCCGGGGGGTGAAAGTACCCTGGGGGGCATGGTGGCGACCCGCGCTTCAGGGACCAATGCGGTGCGTTATGGAACCATGCGTGAAAACGTATTGAACCTGACCGTGGTGCTGGCTGACGGTCAGGTGATCAAGACCGGCGGGCGGGCGCGAAAATCATCCGCGGGCTATGACCTCACGCGCTTGTTTGTCGGCTCGGAAGGCACCCTGGGGATCATCACCGAAGTCACGCTGCGCCTTTACGGTATTCCGGAAACCACCTGCGCGGCGGTGTGTACCTTCCCGACTATTGCGGCGGCGGTCAGTTCGGTGGTGTCGATCATTCAGTACGGCATTCCAGTGTCACGGGTCGAGTTGCTCGATGCGCGCACGGTGCAGGCGGTCAACCGTTTTTCGCAGATGGGCCTGGTTGAAACACCGACGCTGTTTTTCGAGTTCGCCGGTTCCCCGGCCAGTGTGGCGGAGCAGGTTGAACTGACCCGAGAGATTGTTGAAAGCAATGGTGCATTGGGTTTTCAGGCGGCTGGCGATGCTGATGCGCGCAATGCCTTGTGGCGTGCCCGGCACAGTGTCCACTATGCAATGCAGTCTATGCGGCCGAATGGGCGGATCTGGAGCACCGATGTATGCGTACCCATTTCAGCGCTGACCCAGTGCATTGCCGAAACGGCTGAAGATGTGGCCAGGGTTTCATTTTTCGTTGGTATGGTCGGGCATGTGGGTGACGGTAACTTCCATCTGGGGATGGTGGTCGACCCGGGCAATGCCGCAGAAATGATTGAAGCCGAAGCGCTTAATGAACGGGTGGTCGAGCGTGCCATTGCCCTGGAGGGCACCTGCACCGGAGAGCATGGTATTGGCTCGGGAAAGATAAAGTTCATGCACCTGGAGCATGGTTCCGCGCTGGGTGTCATGCACCTGGTCAAGCAGGCCCTCGATCCGTTTGGACTGATGAACCCTGGAAAAATCCTGCCCCTGGGTTGATGTCAGGCTTGAGATGAGGGGTTTTGGCACATAACCCGGGATCGTAAGCGCAGGTATTCATTGGTCTTTTTTTATTTCGGGCTTGACGCACCGACAGTAAAACACGTTTAATTGCCGTCTTGCCCAGATAGCTCAGTCGGTAGAGCAGGGGATTGAAAATCCCCGTGTCGGCGGTTCGATTCCGTCTCTGGGCACCACAACAGCAAAACCCCTGATGCCTCATGGCTTCGGGGGTTTTTTGTTTTCGGGTGGAGCAAATCTGTTCTGCCTGTCCCTTTGTCGCCTCGTCACTCGTTACGCCTTCGAGGGTGTTTACTTCCAATAAGGCTTTGTCTTTTGAAGAGGTGGGCGCGATGAGCAATGAACACGCAGTACCCGAGACGAAAGGCGTTACGGTCACGTTGCTGGCCACCATCGACCTTGGCCCCGAGATCGAGGGAATGGCAGGGCGCCAGCTTCGCATGCGCAGGGTGACGATTGAGCCTGGGGGTGTTTTCGGACCGGTTCATAACCATATAGACAGGCCCGGTACCGTCTACATTCTGCATGGAGTTATCACTGACCATCGAAATGGTATCGCCACGGAGTATGGTCCGGGAGTGGGCTGGCCCGAAGACAGGCACACTACGCACTGGCTTGAGAACAGGGGGGCGGTACAGGCGGTGGAGATATCGGTGGATATTGTCAAGTTGGAGTAAGCGCGCAACGCTCCCACACAATAATCATCGCTCTGCGAGAAGTGATCAACTCAAACCGCGTTGAGTCGATCAACCATATCCGGGAAGCGTTCAACCAATTTGATCAGCAGCGCCGCCTGGGCGTTTGGCTTCGATTTTGATTGCTCCCAGTTTTTCAGGGTGTCCGGGCTGGTTCTGATCTGCCGGGCAAACACTGGCTGGGACATATGCAGTTTTTTGCGGATGGAAACGATTTCGGCAGCAGTTACTTCAGGAGCTGGTAACGCCTTCATTTCGTACTGGCGAAGGGTGATCTTTCCTTCACGCTGCTCGCCCATCTCGTTTACGCCTTGCATTAGCTCGGCAAACAGATCGCGCTTTTTCATTTCCCACCTCGTTGTTTCAATTCTGCGCCGATGGCTGTTTTTAGCGCTTTCTCCTGATCGGCGGTCAGGTTCTCCAGTTCATCTTTGTCGTAGATTGCAAACATCCAAAACTGACCATCATCCAACAGCCAGTAATAGATCACTCTCAACCCACCTCGTTTGCCTTTCCCTCTGCGGGTATCTTGCCAGCGTAGCTTTCTGAATCCTCCTGTGCGCGGCATTACATCGCCCGCAAGCGGGTTCGCCTGCATTTCTACCTGAAGCTGCCGATATTCATCGTCGTTAAGGTAGTCGCCTACCGTGGCGGTGAAGCTTGTAGTTTCAAAGAAAACTGTTTTCATTGGCTTAAAGTGTACGCAACTTGCCTATAGGTTGGCAAATTATGGCAGGTTGTACTGGTTCAGTTGGGGAGTCGGGGAGGTCGATGTGTCACAAGGTATTGATCCAACAAAGGTACGCGCTTAGAGATCAGCAGCATGTCTGCAGGACTAGCTGAGGTATTGGTTTTCCCTTTGTAGCTTTTTTGGCCAGGGATACACAGGAGGGGATACACGGAGGGAAGGTATAGGGGGAGACAAGGAGAAACCCCCAGACACAAGAAAGCCCGCACTAGGCGGGCTTCTTGTACTGTCTGCAGACTCATGGAGACTTCTGTAAACAAGCGTTTGGTGGCTACACAGGGACTTGAACCCCGGACCCCAGCATTATGAATGCTATGCTCTAACCAACTGAGCTATGTAGCCGATGGCGCGCATTATTCCCTCGTACGGGGGGTGTGTCAAGCAAATATCTAAAAAAAATCTTCGTTCTATCAATTGCTTAAGGTTTCACGGCGTTTGGATGGCAATATCTTGCAAAAGAATGGCACATTGACCCACCTGCAAGCGCGCATTCACCAGTCGTACGGAAACCCCAATGGCTCTTAGCAACGCACAAACAACTACAACAGCGTCTTCTCCTGCCCCACAGACCAGCCCCTTGGTCATGCGCATTATCGGCGCCGTGGCCCTGGCGCATCTGATCAACGACCTGATCCAGGCGGTACTGCCGTCGATCTATCCGATGCTCAAGGCCAAATATGACCTGACCTTTACCCAGATCGGGCTGATTACCCTGACGTTTCAGATGACGGCTTCTCTATTGCAGCCGTGGGTGGGTTACTACACCGACCGTCATCCCAATCCGCTTTTGTTGCCAGCCGGGATGGTTTGCACCCTGGTCGGGATTTTGATGTTGTCTCAGGTCGGCAGTTTTCCGCTGATTTTGCTGGCCGCCGCCCTGGTGGGTATCGGCTCTTCTACGTTTCACCCCGAAGCTTCCCGTGTAGCAAGGCTGGCCTCAGGCGGGCGCTACGGGCTTGCGCAGTCGACCTTTCAGGTAGGTGGCAATGCCGGCTCGGCCTTCGGGCCGTTGCTGGCTGCGGCAATTATCATTCCCTTTGGTCAGGGTAACGTGGCCTGGTTCGGCCTGTTTGCGCTGTTCGCCGTCGGGCTGCTGTATGTCATCAGCCGCTGGTACCGCAACCATTTGAATCTGTTCAAGCTCAAGGCCGGGCAGAAGGCTACTCATGGGTTGTCGAAGCAGCGGGTACTCGGTGCGTTGACGGTGCTCGGCTTGCTGGTGTTCTCCAAGTACTTCTACATGGCGAGTCTGACCAGCTACTACACCTTCTTCCTGATCGAAAAGTTCGACGTGTCAGTGTCTACCTCACAGTTGTACCTGTTCCTGTTCCTGGGCGCAGTTGCGGCGGGCACGTTCTTTGGCGGCCCGATCGGTGACCGTATCGGCCGCAAGGCGGTAATCTGGTTTTCAATTCTCGGGGTTGCGCCGTTCACGTTGCTACTGCCCTATGCCGACCTGTTCTGGACCAGTGTGCTCAGCGTGATCATCGGCTTTATCCTGGCCTCGGCATTCTCGGCCATTGTGGTCTATGCCCAGGAGCTGGTACCGGGCAATGTGGGGATGATTGCCGGTATCTTCTTTGGCCTGATGTTTGGTTTTGGCGGGATTGGCGCTGCCTTGCTCGGGCATTTGGCGGACATTCATGGCATCGAGTATGTGTATACCCTGTGCTCTTATCTGCCGTTGTTCGGCGTGCTGGCGATTTTGCTGCCGCGAACGCAAAAAACCTGAATCGGTAGTGGGGGCCACTCCTTGGCCTTGCTCCAGGCGTGCCCTCAATCATGGACATTTCTGAGCGTCCGTGGCGGGCATTAGCAGTGGGTCGCCATCTTGAGCTGTTCGCGAGCTCGCGAGATGCGTGAGCGAACTGTCCCTATGGGAATTTCCAGAGCGTTGGCGGTGTCGCGATAACTGCTGCCGCTTTGCACTGATGCATACAACGTATCGCGCATTTCGATGGGCAGCCGGTTGAAGGCAATGAGCGTTAGCTCAAGCCTGCGGCGAGTCTCAAGCTGACCGTACAGGTCGCGGCTGTGGTCCTGTTCATGGCACCGCGTCTCGTCGAACTCGCAATGCACAGGCCTTGCGTGCAATCGACGAAAATGATTGCGAATCAGGTTCTGGGCAATGCCGCACATCCATGTGCTGAGCGTTGCCTGGCCGTTGAAGCGTGCCTGGCTGCGCCACGCCTCCAGGCAGGTCAACTGAAAAATATCCTCTGCATCTTCGGGGTTCAGTACGCGCTTGTGGATAAACGCTTTCAGCTTTTTTTGGAGGTTAGTCGACAGATCCAGAATGTCGGGGGCTGGGGGGGGAGCATGATCAAGGTGATCCATTTTTTTTCCTCAGGGTGAGTGCTATCGAAAATGGTTTCGACAAAGACTCCTAAGCATCGCGTATGCCAATCCGTGAGGTGAATTCAACTATATGATTTGTATGTGTTTTTCTGTCGTTCAATAACCGCTGTTGTGCCGGATCTTGCGTAGCGGGCCTTGTGCTTGCGCCAGTTTATTCAAAAGCATGTCAATGGAACTCTCAGGGAACCCTTTGCCTGTGGTCAACCACACAGGTCATTGAAAATTCCGGACTTGGCACCGCTATGAAAGTTGACGGGCGAAATGATACCGCGCAGATCCTGCTCTCCTCTTGGGGCGTTGGGAGGCAGACACCGCAGTCTTCTGCGCAAAGTGCCGCCGAAGAAGTCGGCATGTTGTTCAGCCAGAAAGTCGAGAGCAGCAGCAAGGTATTGTCTCAACGCGAGCTGCGCACGGTAGATGCACGGGTGCAGAAGGTTCAGGGTATCCAGCAGTTGAACGAACTCTATGAACAACTGGGGCATCCAGGTCAGATCAGCCTGGGGCTGCTGGCCCGGCAAGTTCGTCTGGAGCTGGCGACAAATACGGGGGTTGAGCATTTGCTGGCGTTGACCGGCGATGACCCGGCCCGCACCAGTGTTGTTTTGCAATACGTGACCGCTCAGGCCCGGATACAAGGGCATGAACGTGAAACGGAGCTGGCGCAGAACGTTCAGGCACAGCTGCACTCCGGCTATTCCCGGCAAATTCAGGCGGGTCTGAATATTGCGTTGGCACTGACGGCAGACGAAAGCGATGCCGCTCTGCGCCAGGCTGTTCGCACGTTGTATTACTCCAAGGTGGTGCTCAAACAATCACTGGTCAGCATTATCCAGGCCTTGCTGGAGTTATTCGATGAAGAGAGGGTCAATGACGGATTGCGTATGATGTCGCGCGCGCTGGCGGATGATATCGCTGCCCACCGACCCTCGGTGCCGACTCTCAAGCTGCGTACCTTGTTGATCGGACTTCAAGGCTGCACCCAGTTGAGCAGCCTCTTGCACAGTTGCAGGTTGTCTATTGAGCGATTGTCATCCCGCGAAAGGCAGGCCGAGCTGTCGCCAGTCTCCCTGTTGCAACGTCTGCTGGAGTACGCGGGCACGGGCATCGATAGCGAAGAGGTGCAAAGCCTGAGTCGGGAGCTGGGTGGCGAGAGCCTTTCCAGTCAACTGGTCTCGCTCAATCAAGTCTATCCGTTGGTCCAGCGCCTCCCGCTGGCCGTTTGGAGTGATTCGCCAAGCCGTCAGGACGTATTGCAGGCTTTTTTTAACCTGATGGTTGAGCACACGCAACGCGAAGGTATCGTCCAGCTGTCGCCCGGGCTGTTGAGGCAGATTCGATGAGGATTGTGCAATGGATCAACAAAGGCCTTGGCAATGTGGCAAGCCCGGGCGAAGTACTCGGGGCCATGCTGGTGCTGGGCATTGTGTTTATCTTTATCGTGCCGTTGCCGACCTGGCTGGTCGATGTGCTGATCGCGGTCAATATCTGCATAGCCAGCCTGTTGATCGTGTTGGCGCTTTATCTACCCAGCCCTTTGGCATTTTCTTCATTTCCTGCACTTTTGCTGTTGACCACGATGTTTCGTCTGGCGTTGTCGATTGCCACTACCCGCCTGATCCTGCTGGAGCAGGATGCCGGTAAGATTGTCGAGGCCTTTGGTAACTTTGTGGTGGGGGGCAATCTGGCGGTGGGGCTGGTGGTTTTTCTGATCATCACAATCGTCAATTTTCTGGTGATTACCAAGGGTTCGGAGCGTGTCGCTGAAGTGGCGGCGCGCTTTAGTCTGGATGCGCTGCCGGGCAAGCAGATGTCCATCGACAGTGACCTGCGTGGCGGTTTGATCGATGGTGCGCAGGCCCGCCACAAGCGTGACCGGTTGTCCCGGGAAAGCCAGCTGTTTGGTGCGATGGACGGAGCCATGAAATTCGTCAAAGGGGACGCCATCGCAGGCCTGGTGATTGTGCTGATCAATATCCTGGGCGGGTTTTCCACGGGGATGTTGCAACACGGGATGAGCGCTGGCGAGGCCATAACGCTGTATTCGGTATTGACCATCGGCGATGGTCTCATCGCGCAAATTCCGGCGCTCTTGATTGCCTTGACCGCGGGGATGATCATCACCCGTGTCGCCCCCGACGACCAATCGCCAAGCAGTCATATCGGTGCACAAATCGGCCAGCAGATAACCAGTGAGCCCAAGAGCTGGATGATCTCATCGGCGGCAATGCTGGCCTTCGCAGCACTGCCGGGAATGCCCGCCCCGGTGTTTGGCTTTATTGCACTGTGTACCTTTGCGCTGGGGTTTTACTTGTGGTCGAGAAACAGGCCGGCCGGGGAGTCGGATCAGGCGCAAGCAGCGCAGGTTGCCCCTGAGCAAAATGGTGATGAAGACCTGAGAACGTTTGATCCTACACGCCCTTATCTGTTGCAGTTCGCCACCGCCCATCAAAGCCTGGAGCGCACCACCCGGCTGATTCACGGGATCCGTCAGGTGCGCAACAGTATCATTACCCGCATCGGCTTGACCCTTCCCTGCTTTGAAATCGAATACAGCGACCTGTTGGCTGAGGATGAGTTTCGCTTTTGTATTCACGAAGTACCCATGCTCAAGGCGACCTTTGATGAGCGCCGGGCCGTGGCACGGGACAGTGTCACGGATGCTCCTCCGAGTGCCCTCAGAGGCAGCGAGCAGCGAGACGAACTGGACTGGCTATGGCTGCAGCCCGACGATCCGCTGCTGGCACGGGAAGGCGTCGAGTCATTCAGTACCCATGCCTTGATTATTGAGCGCATGCGTCAGGCCATGATGATCAGCGGGCCGCAGTTTTTGGGGCTGCAGGAGTGCAAGTTGATTCTCGGCTGGCTTGAGCAACACCAGTCTGAGCTGGTCCAGGAGTTGCAGCGCATCATGCCCCTGTCCCGATTTTCTGGTGTGCTGCAGCGTCTGGCCAGTGAAGGCGTGCCCTTGCGGGCTGTGCGTCTGATTGTCGAAGTCCTGACCGAACATGGCCAGCATGAACGGGAAGTGTCAGCCCTGGCGGACTATGCGCGGATTGCCCTGAAGTCGCAGATCTATCATCTGTACAGTCAGGCTGACGGGCTGCATGCCTGGCTGTTGTCCGCTCATAGCGAAAATCTCTTTCGCGAGGCATTGCGCCAAACCCAGTCTGGCGTGTTCCTTGCCCTGGACCATGAGCTCAGTACGCAATTTGTAGCGTTGCTCAAAGAGGCTTTTTCCCCCCGTAAGCCGGACACCAGCGTATTGCTGGTGGCGCAGGATCTGCGCAGCCCGTTGCGCACATTGTTGTTTGATGAGTTCAACCATGTGCCGGTCTTATCCTTCGCCGAGTTGATGGGCGCGGCCAAGGTCAAGGTGCTCGGGCGTTTTGATCTGCAATTCGACGGTGTGCTGCGGGAGACCGTGTCTTGAGTTCGGGGCATGTTCATCCTGATGGTGCCGCCGTGGTATCCGATTCGGTACAGCCTGGCTTGTTGTTCGAGTTACGAGTGCTGAGCGGTTTGCATGTGGGGGCTGCACTGCCTTTGTTTGGTGAGTGCTGGGGCATCGGCGCCCATCAAGACGCCGACCTTGAGTTGTACGACCCTGGTGTTGAAGCCCGGCATGCCCGGTTGCACTGCATGGACGGGTGCTGGACGGTACAGGCGCAGGAAGGTCTCTTGCAGGATGAAACCGGTACGGCCCGGGCACAGATTGCCGATCTGGCTCCAGGTACTCTGTTTTCAATTGGCGGTATTCAGTTGTGTGTCGCCAATACGCAAAGTGCCTGGGTGGATGAACCCGCAGAAGTATCTGGCGTACAGAGCGAAGCGGTATTCGATCACCCAAATACAGTGCCTGCTGGCCGCAAGAGCAAGTGGCTGGCGCTGGCGCTGAGCGTGTCCGTGCTGATACTGGCGGTACTGGCCTGGCAGCCTTTGAACACGGCACAGGCACTTTCCCCGATGCCATCGGCAGTCAGTGACAGACGTCAGCTTGCAACAACGCTTCAGGTCCATCAGCAATTGCTCAAGATGTTGATCGAGCGAGAGCTGGGCAACATTATCCGGCTGCAGGTGGGGGATGATCGAATCACTCTGGTCGGTGATGTCGGCAAAGACTCGCTGGCGCTGATCTCGCGGATGCTCGATAGCTTCGAGGCGCAGTTTGCAACGCCGGTTGCGATCATCAATCAGGTTCAGGAGATCAGCACGGCGTTGCCCTTCAGGATCGTCCAGATAATCGGCGGTAAAAAGGCCCATGTTGTTTTGGCAGACGGGCGACGGCTGTTTTTTGGTGATGAGACTGATGGTTTGCGCCTGACTGCGATCGACAATCGCCGAGTGTTGTTTGAAGGCAAGCAGCGCTATGAGGTGAACTGGTGAACCGTGCGACTGCTGATGGCCTTGAGTGCTGGCGACAGCGTCAGTTCACGCGCTTGGCGGGCTTTTCACCGGTGACCCTGTGCGGTCGGGTGTTGCGGATCAATGGCATGCTCCTGCAATGCCGCTTGCCCCAGGCCCGAATTGGCGATCTGTGTCGGGTTCAGACGCAGGGTAGCGCATGGGTATTGGCAGAGATCATCGGCTTTGATCAGCTCGACGCAACGCTCAGTGCTTTGGCGAGCCTGGAAGGTATAAGCGCGGGGGCAGCAGTTGAGCGGCTTGGGGCTGTGCATCAGGTTCGCGTCGGCAATGACTTGCTGGGGCAGGTGCTCGACGGATTTGGCCGGGCGCTTGCAGACAGTTGCGCAGGCGCCTTTGCCAGGCCGCCTTGCGATGATGCCAAGGCAGTGGTATGCGACGCGCCCCTGGCCACTCAACGGCCACGTATCAGTCGCGCTTTACCGACAGGGGTACGGGCCATCGACGGGTTGTTGACTCTGGGTGAGGGTCAGCGAGTCGGGCTGTTTGCCGGTGCCGGTTGCGGCAAGACCACCCTGCTGGCCGAAATCGCCCGCAACGTCGAGTGTGATGTGATCGTGTTTGGCCTGATCGGCGAGCGTGGCCGCGAGCTGCGAGAGTTCCTTGACCATGAGTTGGACGCGGGGCTGCGGGCCAAAGCCGTGCTGGTGTGCGCGACCTCTGATCGTTCAAGTATGGAGCGTGCGCGGGCAGCTTTTACCGCAACCGCCCTGGCCGAAGGCTTTCGTGGAAAAGGGCAGCGGGTGTTATTGCTGATCGACTCCCTGACCCGCTTTGCCCGCGCGCAGCGGGAAATCGGCCTGGCTGCTGGTGAACCCTTGGGGCGAGGCGGGTTGCCGCCCTCGGTTTACAGCCTGTTGCCACGTCTGGTCGAGCGCGCAGGCCTGACCCGCGAGGGAGCTATCACCGCGATCTATACCGTACTTATCGAGCAGGACTCCATGGGCGATCCGGTTGCAGATGAAGTCCGCTCCTTGCTGGACGGTCACATTGTGTTGTCCCGCAAACTGGCAGAGCGCGGTCACTACCCGGCAATAGATGTGCTGGGCAGCCTGTCACGGATTCTGAGCAATGTGGCTGCGCCAGAACATGTACAAAACATGGTCGCGTTAAGGCGATTGCTGAGCGCGCATCAGCAGATCGAACTGATGCTCAGGCTGGGTGAGTACCAGGCGGGCAACGATGCATTGACCGATATGGCCGTGGAAAGCCGACAGCGGGTTGAGGCCTTTTTGCGTCAGGACTTGCGCAAGCCTGCGGGTTTTGCGGCAACCCTTGAGCAACTGCACGAGTTGACGGCCCATGTGCCCTTCTGAAAACAGTCTGCAGGTAACCGATCCCCTGCGGCTTTTACGCCAGCATCGGGTCGATCGGGCTGAGCGCTTGTGGCACATAAAGCGTATGGAGCAGCGAGCCTTGAGCCTGAGCATCGAGCAGGCCCGTTCGGCGGTTGAGCAGGCCAGGCAACACGAAAGCCGGCAGCAGGCCGAGCTGACAGGCCGGTATCAGGGCCAGGTGGTGTCGCCCGCAATCCTGTCCGGTTGGGACGAATCACAGCGCCAGTTGGCGGCTCAAACAGCGCAGCAGGCAAGGGCTTTGCAAGTGCTGCTTGAGCAGCAACGCCTGGTTGCGATCCATGTCGAGAGTGCCCGCCAATACGCGGGTGAATGCCAGAGAAAAGTCGAAAAACTGCTGGAGTTGTCGGTGTTGCTGGCAGAGGAGGATCAATGGCCGGGTCATCAGGAATAATCCCGCTGCTGTTGGCACGGGATCGCTCTCAGGCTGTAGCCCCTGAGCACGCAGCCGACTGCAAGCTGTTTGCAGACAGCCTTGCAGGTGCGGATAAGGGCTTGGCACAGGCGTTGTCCGAGGCCCTGATGCCCCGTGCAACGGGGTGCCAGCCATGTATGCAGTTTGTGCTGCATCTGGCGCATCGCGGGCGGGTCAACGTGAGCGCCTGTTATGAACATCAAGGCTGGCTCATCACTTTAAGAGCGCAGCAATCCGCCACCCGACAATGGCTCGCCCGTCAGCAGCAACCCTGTCAACGGCGTCTGGCCCGTGCATTGGGACAGATCGTCAGGATCCGGTTATTGCAGGAGAGCCAGTGATGACGATAGCGCCGATCACCTTGCCACGGCTGGACGCAACCACGGTCGCGGCTTGCAGGCGGCTTGGCCGTGGCCTGCGCTATTCGTTCCAGGTCGCAGGCGAGCCCGGTGAGCTTTTGCTGGAACCGGGGCGTGCGCCAGAGGGCGGTGTATGTGTCTCGTTCGAGAGCCGCTGCGGGGTCTTTACGCTGAGTGATGCAGGCCCATTGCTTAGCCTGTTTGGCGAGTGCCCGGTAGTGCTGGCCGAGACCGGCAACGACCCGCAGTCATGGTTTTGGAGGCATTTTGAGCAGCGCATGAGTGAGCAACTGACGGCGCTTTTTGGCTTTCTGCGGCCCCTTGCCGACAGGCAGCCGGGTGCATTTGAGTGCTGCCTCAGCGTGGTGCTGGGGCAGTCACGAAGTATCGGCCGATTAATGATGACGGCACGCAGCCTGTTGGCGCTTTGCGACGCAGGGCAGTGGCAAGCAGTCAAGGCACCGTTGCCCACATGCTTTGCCGTGCCTGTGCCCGTGGTGCTCGGCTATCTACCGTTGACGGTTGAGCAGTTGCGCACAGTACGGCCCGGCGACGTACTGGTGCCGGAACGCCCGCTGTTCAGCGCTGATGGCGTGGGGCAGATGAGCGTGGGGCGGTTGCGGCTGCAATTGCAAATTGATGATGACGGCGGGCGTCGGTGCCTGACAGTGTGTTCTATTGAGGAGTCGGTTGTGGATGAGGAGATGTTTGCGGGTGCGGGTGCGGACGTTGGCGTTCATGAAGGCGATGAGCTGTTTGAAACCTTGCTGGTGGATTTGAGCGTGCGCTGTGGCGTACTCAAGTTGAGCCTGAGCGAGTTGCGCCAGCTGGCCCCCGGCATGGTGTTGAACCTGGATGGCTATGGTACGGGCATGGCCGGGTTGTATTACGGCGACCGGCCGATCGGCCACGGGCAGTTGGTGGAGGTCGACGGCCGCCTGGGCCTGCAACTGTCGCGCATCAGTTTTTCGCAATGACCGTTCAAGGGGTTGATCCCTTTCTGCTGGCGCTGTTTCTGGGTGCCTTGTCACTGATGCCCATGCTGATGGTGGTGTGCACCGCCTTCCTGAAAATCTGCATTGTGCTGATGATTACCCGCAACGCCATCGGCGTACAGCAAGTGCCGCCGAGCATGGCCCTTTACGGCATTGCCTTGGCTGCAACACTGTTTGTCATGGCGCCGGTGGGGTATGAAACCGCACAAATCCTCAAGCAATCACCACTGGATATGAGCAGCGTGCAAGCTTTGCAGGGCAGCGGGCTGGAGGCAGTAAAGCCCTTGCAGGCCTTTATGGTGCGCAACACCGACCCGGATGTGCAGACCCATCTGCTGGACAACACCGAGCGCCTGTGGCCAGCAGACATGGCCCGACAGGTCAGCCGCGATGACATGGTTTTGCTGGTCCCGGCCTTTGTCCTGTCGCAGTTGCAGGCGGGTTTCGAGATCGGCTTTCTGATCTATATCCCGTTTATCGTTATCGATCTGATCGTCTCGAACTTGCTGCTGGCCCTGGGTATGCAAATGGTTTCGCCCATGACCATTTCACTGCCGCTCAAGTTGCTGTTGTTTGTGCTGGTCTCGGGCTGGACACGCTTGCTGGACAGCCTTTTTCTGTCTTTTCTGTGAGGCGCCAATGGAGCCGATTGTGATGTTCAAGCAGGGCATGTTGCTGGTGGTGGTGCTGTCCGCGCCACCGCTGATTGTGGCCGTTGTGGTGGGCGTGCTGACCTCGCTGATGCAGGCACTGATGCAGGTACAGGACCAGACACTGCCGTTCGGCATCAAGCTGGTTGCGGTGGGCGTCACGCTGGCGCTGACGGGGCGCTGGATCGGAGTTGAGTTGATTCAATTGATCAACCTCACCTTTGACATGGCCGCTCGATCGGCACTGTAAAAGGAGCACGCGATGGCCCCACAGATTCCGTTTCTCGAATACCTGCCCAGCCTCGCAATTGCGATGGCGCGCCTTTATCCCTGTTTTCTCCTGATCCCGGCATTCTGCTTTGAACATGTGCGGGGCATGCCCCGGCATGTCATCGTTTTTGCCCTGGCACTGATGCCTGCTCCCGGTATTTATCACGCCTTGTCTGGTATGGATTACAGCTTGCTCGCGCTCTGCGGGCTGATGCTTAAAGAGGCCGTGTTGGGCTTTTTGCTGGGCATGCTGCTGTACATGCCGTTCTGGCTGTTCGAGTCGGCAGGGGCTTTGCTCGACAACCAGCGTGGCGCACTGATCGGCGGGCAACTCAATCCTTCACTGGGGCCGGATGCCACGCCTGTCGGGCATTTGTTCAAGCAACTGAGCATTTTCTTGTTGATGGTCACACTGGGGTTGGGCAGCCTGACCCAGGTGATCTGGGACAGCTACCTGATCTGGCCTGCTGCGCTCTGGTTTCCGGCCCCGGCTGCGGATGGCCCTGGCGTGTTCCTGGCGCTGCTGGGCGATACCTTTACGCACATGGTGTTGTACGCAGCGCCTTTTATTGCATTGCTGTTGTTTGTCGAGTTCGCCGTTGCTTTGTTGAGCCTTTACAGCCCGCAGTTGCAGGTGTTCGTGTTGTCGATGCCGGCCAAAAGTCTGGCCGGGCTATGCTTTCTATTGTTCTATCTGCCGCAACTGCAAGAGCTGATCGTGGGGCGTATGGGCCAGCTGGGAGATCTTGAACATGCACTGGGCCTGCTGTTCAAGGTGCCATCGCCATGAGTGAAGATTCAGGCGAAAAGAAACACGCCGCGAGCCAAAAAAAACTGCAGGACCAACGCAAAAAAGGCCAGGTCGCGCAGAGCCAGGACATCGGCAAACTGCTGGTGCTGGCTGTTATCAGTGAAATTGCTTTGTTCAGGGCTCAGAGCAGCCTGGATCAACTCGGGCAATTGCTGATGCTGCCCGTATCGCTGGTCGGGCAGCCGTTCAGCCGCTCGCTGCCAGCTGTCGTTGCTGAGGCCGGTCATGTTTTTTTCGGATTTGCCTTGCTGATGACGGGGACTGCCATTGCAATGAAGCTGGTTAGCAGTTGGCTGCAATTCGGCTTTTTGTTTGCCCCCGAGGTACTGACCCCGGACTTCAACCGGCTCAACCCCCTTAATCAAGCCAAACAGATGTTTTCGCCCCAGTCGCTGATGACCCTGTTCACCGGTTTGGTCAAGGCACTGCTGATCTGTGTGGTGCTTTACCGGGTGATCGGGCCGTCCCTTGGGGCATTGGTGGGGTTGGTAAACGCTGACCTGCCAGGCTATATCGCCGCTCTTGTCGTCTTGTTCCGGCACTTGCTGCACGTGTGCCTTGGCCTGCTGCTGGTGCTCGCAGCGGTTGACCTGGCGTTGCAACGGTATTTTTTTGCCCGGCGCATGCGCATGACCCATGTCGAGGTGGTCAAGGAATACAAGGGTATGGAGGGAGATCCGCATATCAAGATGCTGCGTCGGTCACTGGCCCAAGAGTTGGCCCATGAAGAGCCTGCGGCCAGGGCGCCGCCGCTGGAAGAGGCCGATATGCTGCTGATCAACCCCACGCATTTCGCCGTGGCCCTGTACTACCGGCCGCCACAGACCCCTTTGCCGACACTGATTGCCAAGGGTACCGATGCCCAGGCACGACGAATGATCGACAGGGCACAGGCTGCGGATGTTCCGGTGATTCAGTGTGTGTGGTTGGCGCGTACGCTGTACGGCGTTGAGATCGGGAATTGCATCAGCCGCGAGACCCTGCAGGCGGTTGCGCTGGTCTACCGCACTTTGCGGGAGCTGGATGATGACATTCGGGGTCAAATTATCGAATTGCCGGAACTTGAACAACGTTGATCGGGGCAGGAACCGCACGGTGCTTCAGGCCACTCACTCTTCATCAGCCCATCAGAGTCGAGTCTAAATGCCCATAAAGTCGTTTGACCTCACAAAACCGATCCCGTCAGAAAAAAACGGCACCATTTGCCCGCATACCGGTCGCATCATCGGATCTGTGGAAATGACTGACTTTCGCCACTATGACCAACCCTCCCTGGTATTCAGCGCCAGCCTGGTTGAAGGGAAAGTCGTGACCCAAGGCTCGTATGTGGGCCAGGACATTGCCGAGCAGCTCAATCGGTTGCCCGGCCAGTTCACGCAAGACCCCCAAAAAGTGGGCATCGATCAGGGCCTGCGAATGCTGGATCACAGGTTTAATGTGTTTCATATCCAGTCCACACCTGCCGCTGCCGGGGTATTCAAAAGCAGCCTCCCCCAGGGGTCTCACCTGGCGGCCCCGATCAACCCCGGGCGCGCCCACCTGGGGAAAATCAGTGATGTGCACACAACGGTCGACGGTGATCAATTCCGCTTGGTTGACCAGCGCCTGCACCGGTTTGAGCCGCAGACTTATCGTTGGTTTCCCGATAAAGACGCGGCCCAATACAGCCGTATTGGCTTGAGCGCTCAAGGGCAACTGATGAAAGTGCCAGGGAGTGTCTTGGACATGAGCATAGATGGTAAAACCCGGGCGAGCCTGGAGGGTTCCAGGCTACAAATCAGTCGCGACACAGCCGCAGCGGTCCTTTCTCTCGTTCCCGTCAACGAGTCGAGCAAACCGGTGCAGCTGGCGCATCTGGGGCTGGCGGACGATGTGTTGTATGCATCGACACCTGAGGGTGAGCTTTTGTGCGCGGATTTGCGCAATGCTGAGGGCGGGCATTTGATCATGCGGCCTGAATCGCTCGACAAGCTTGAGCAACTGCACCAGGGTGCAGTCAGCATCAAGGGGTTTATGCATGACGATCATGGCCAGCTCAATGCTCTTATTCTCGATTCCCGCAGACAGTTACACAGCACCCCTTTGAGCGATGGCCCTGATCAGGTGTCGGGCTGGAACCTCAGTGATGTGATGCTCAGAGTGAACGACAAAGGTTTGCCCGAGCCCAGGCTGCGCACACTCGCTGGTATGGTGGACCTTGGGCCGCGGGGCAAGGTTGCGCTTGAGGGCAACTCATTGCTTTGCTGGAATGGGAATTCACAGCAATGGGATACAACCGATCACCAGAATGTGGCGCGACTGGAGCGTGGTCTGGATGGTCGCGCTTATGTATTGCAAGGCGCGGAGCTGAAAGCGCTGGCTATCCATAAAACGCGGGATGCGGCGAACAGCGGTGCCAGTTATGACTTGACACCTTTAAGTGAGGCCCATTCCCATGTGAATCTTGATGTAGCGCTGATTGAGAGTGACGGACGAAAGATCACCCGTTTTGCTATCGATAACCCTAGACGCTTTGTAACTCTTGATGTTGAAAACAAGCTGGTTGCACACGTCAACGGAAACGATATGGCCTTGGCCTTTACCCAGCCAAAAGAGCTTGTGGCACTGGCACTTGATCGTCTGGGAGACCTTTATGCACAGACCAGAGCCGGCGAGTTGCTCAGGCTCGAAAAGGCTCAATGGCAAGCCCCTGGCACATCAGAACTCACCTGGACTCCAGTGCCGGTCCCGGACAATATGCCCATTAAATCGCTGCGTATGGGGGCAGGTCAGCAGTTGATCGTCAGTTGGGGTGAAAACAATGCGCTACAAAAAAAATGGGGTGAACAGTATCGGCAGTTGACTGTTTCAGCGGATGGCGACCCGCAATGGAAGCCTGTTACGGCACAGCCAAACACACCCGAGGGGTCAGTGGGCGCGTTGTTAAAGAGTCAGAACAATGGCACCTCTTGGGCCGTGACCTCCGAAAGTTATGGCCACGTGACTGAAGGCCTGCCGGCTGAACGAGGGTTTATTCAAAGTGCTTTCGCCCATTTCCATCCTGTTCAGGGACTTAAAAATATCGGATTTGGCATCCTGCATAATGTTAAAGGGCGACGCGGACTGGCAGAGCTTTACATTGATGCGCGGGAATTGCAGGGGCTTTTGCATACGCTGGCGAACGTGACCCTGCATACGATGGATATTAAGACTCGCCTTGACCGCCTGAGCGAGTGCAAGCCAACGCAGGCCCTGGCCAAAGAACTCGGGCGTTTTCTGAATCAGGTAGAAGAACACAGCGTGCAATTGGCCAGGCGATTGGGCGACATTAAGGGCGCCAGTGTGATTCCGGAATATCTGCCCACAGCTATTGGCAATCTCACTAAAGGCGCAACGAGCAACCTGCTCCAAATGCGCAAGGCCTTTGAAAAACTGGCCCCTTCAACGTCCAATATCACAGCGGCGTTGCTGCGCAGTTATGAGAAACAGGGCGTTTCATTGTCGTTGCACGCCGTTGGCCTTAAACGTGATTTGAGCAATCCGACAGGGCTGATTGAAAGTGATTTGATTCAGCACGCCCGGACACTTTTTCGACTCGTCAAACTTGTCGGCCGGCTGGAGGGTAAATCGCCGGATCAGGCCGATATAGCAGCCCGCCTGGAGAAAGTGAAAGAGGGCTATCAAAGCAGTCCAGTACACAAGAAAACATCGCAAAACATCAATAGCTTGAAGCAAGCAGAAACCTTGTATAACAACTTCAAGTTGTTGGCCAAGGACCTGGGTACTCCGGGATCAGCACTCAATTATCATTTAACCACTGTCTTGGGGCTCAAGGCGCAAGAGACAGTCAAGCAGGCTCTGTTGCAATCCATTCAAGAGTCGGACAGCGGCCAATCAGTTGCATCGAGCCGTAGCAAGACCTTATCGGCATCCATATTTATACTTCCTAAACCGTGGCTTGAGATCGAGGGTGGTGTTTCAAGAGACAATACCAACGGTATAACGATGAGTCGAACCGATCAGGGGGCCAGAGTTGACATCACTATGGGCACTACCCGTTCAGTCAGTGGCTATGCAGGTGTAGGTCACTTGTTGTTTCCCCCTGGGAATGTACTCGAAGCCCGGCTCAAGGTGGGGGCCGGGACAACACTGGAGGTGGCACGTGAAAAGGAGCACAGCATCAGCTTTGATATAAAGGAAGCTGATTTTCCAGTAATGATGGAAATCCTGACCGGTGAGAAAGGGAGTGTTTTCGACTTGCTGGATCTTGGCAGCCATCACAAGAGCAGTAAGAGTTTGAAAACCGCTTTGGACTGGAGTGTTTCAGCTCAAGTGCAGCCCTGTTTGAACGTGTTGATGCCGGGAAGCTCCAATGCATCAGGTGGCCTGTTGCGTACCATGGTGAATGGGGTAGGCAATCTTGAACTGTTTCACGCTGACAAGCGTAACACTGCTGAGTTGGGGCAGGATGAGGTGACCCGGACCAAAGGCTCGAATACCCAATGGTTACCCAACGGCAGTGCTTCTTTAGGGGGGTCGCCGGCCACTATGTTCTTGTGGACTGATTTCGATGCCGGTGGCCCTGCGTTGGTGCCCTATGCCATGAATGATTCTTCATTCACCCTGGCTTTTGATCGCAGTGTTGCCCGCAGCATGCGTTTTACCTTCAAACAGCCTGCTGTGATCGATCAGGCGCAAGTCAATGGGTTACGCAATGTCTTGTCCGGGCATTCTGCGCAACTCAAGCAACAGCTGGACTCTTTTTCAGCAGAAGGCTCGCCTGTGGAGCAACTGCAACGTCTGCATCGTCTATTCGAGCAGTTACCATCACCGGCCATCCGCTCTGAAGAGCACCATGCCCTCAATGAACAACTGCAAACTTGCCTTCACCAGCAGGCGCTTGCCGCACAAGGCCGGCGAGAACTCATATCAGTTGAAAGAACGGTTTCATACATGAGGGTAAAAGGTGGCCCTGATCATGAGTGGCTGGATGACGCTGCGCCCGCTAACAAGGCGGCAATTCTCCGGCTGTTTGCCCAGCAGCCACAATTTGAGCGGATCCTCAATGATCTGGGAAGCAGCAAGGGCACCTCGGCAGTGATCGGGCTAGAGGTCAAGCCGCAGGTACTGCGCATGATTGAAAATCAGTTCGGGGATAGCCAAGAAGCCATGAATGATGTGCAAAAGGCCCTGGAAAATACCGACAACCTGCGGATTAAAACCCTGACCGTGAGCTATACGGCAAGTAGAACCGACGGGATAAAAACACCCGTTCCTCTCTTGTCATATTCCAGTAAGGCAGCATTGAGCCATTCCAGCAAACTCCTCAGCATTGAGCTGAAATATGGCAAGGACCAGAATGCCCCATTGCGCGTAGAGTTCAAGGATACGTCGCCCACGGTCCGTATTCGCGAGCCGAATCCCCAGCAGCTTGATCAAAGGGTCCGGCAGAGCCGCAACCCTTTGATGTAATGACAGTACCGGTCTGCCTGATAATCAGGCAGACCGGTACAAGGTTGCGAGGAAAAAGACTCGGCGCACTAGTGGAAGAGTCGGTTTGAATGGCTTCAGATCACCAGCGCAACCTCTACTTGCACGGTTGATCTATCGTTCAAGGGGCACAACTTGATGATCTGAACGCTCAGCGTTCGGACCTGATTCCAGGCGCATGTGTGGCGGCCACCAGATCACCAGCATGCTGGCGCTGGAGGCCGGACGGGCGCACAAGTCTCCACGGCAATGGGGGGTGCAGCCTTGGAGCAGTCCAACCAGGCACGCTGCCATGGCAACTGCGGTAAACCGAGTCATGGTGTGGCCTCCAGCAGTGATGGCCGAGACACTCTAGAGTGTTCGTCGGGGCTGGGCGCACGTGTCGCGATAAACACCTGCGTACGCTCACCGGGCGCCAGCCACGGAGTCGGCCAGACACTGACCGCCAGGGTGCTGGCAGTGTTGCAATCACGTTCATCGACGCGCACCCGGCTCTGACCCTGGTTGTGCAATACCAGTACGGCCACGTTGTAATCCTCACTTTCGTACCACTGTTGACGCTTGGTATCGACCTTCACAGACGTGAGCTTTTTGCACAGACTGGCCGGCCGGACCGGCATCGGCCTGGCAGTGAACCGGTCAGGGACGTGGCCCGTGACCAGTTGTCGGAACACCTGGATAATATCGGAGGGCTGAACCACCGGCTGCTTCGCATCACGCCGTGCCAATGGGGTCAGAGCTGCCTCAAGTTGCGCCTGATCCGATTGCGGCAGGTAGCGGGCAGGGTTGGTCTGATCGCCAATCAGGCGGGGTGTCAGGATAAACAACCGCTCACGGCGGTTTTTAGTGTTCTGCGTAGACGAAAACAGCAGCTTGCCCAGCCAGGGGATATTCCCCAGTACGGGGATTTTATTCAGATTGTCGGCTTCTTCTGCCACATGAAAACCACCGATGACCAGCGATTGCTGTTCGTGGATCACCGCCTGGGTGCTGACGTTGCCTTTGCGCACATCCGGTGTGGACTGTTGCCCGGTGGTGTCGGCAAAAGTGCCGTCTTCAATATCGATGATCAGGTGAATCTGATTGGCGCCATTGGCTTCGATCACCCGGGGTATGACCTGAAAACTGGTGCCCGTGGTCACCGGCATGATATTGGCCACTCCCTCACCGACGGCCTGGATATATTGTGTGCGATTGAAGTCGATAACCGCGGGCTGGTTTTCCAGGGTCATGATCGAGGGGTTGGACACCACGGTTGCCAGGCCGCGCGCTTCGAGTGCCTTTATATCGGCTGCAAAACGGTCAATCTGGATCATGGACACGGTTGTCGAGCCAGTACCCGACAACCCCGTAGCTGCCCCGAAACGGCCGCTCTGAAAGCCCCAGTTCACCCCCAGCTGGTTGAGTTGGGTGCGGTTGATATCGAGAATTATCGCGTCTATTTCCACCAGTTTGCGCGGCACATCCAGCTCGGCGATCAGTGCCTGGTACAGTGGCCGACGTTCGCTGACGTCGTAGATCAGTACGCTGTTATTGCGCACATCGGCCTCCACGCGGATGGCGTTATGGCCTGATAGTTGCGGCTCGGAGGTGAGCGGGGCCGATGGAGGGTTGTTTGAGTAAGGCATGCTGGAGGCAATACCGGATATCGGTGAGGCGCCGGGGAGGAGAGCATCGAACGGGGTCGATGATTTGGCATCAAGCAGGCCGCGCAACAGGCTGGCGATACCGGGAATGCTCAGCTTTTCCCCGCGATAGTTGATCTGTCGATCTGCGGCGTTGGCGAATTGCAGTGTGAAATTCAACACATCCTGTTTATTGGCTGGCCCTGCCCGTTTGCGGCTGAACTGCCTGATCTGCTCGATATAGCGTTTGGGCCCGGACACCAGCACGACCCCGATATCGGGCAACTCGCCCCAGCCGAAACGTTCATCCAGCAGGCCAACCTGGCTCAAGGCCTGTTTCAGATCGGCAATGGTGTCGTCCGCGACTTCAAGGCGGGTTGAGGTTTGTTGGTCCAGTGAGCTGATGTAGAGCGTGTTGTTATACACAAACCACTGGAAGCGGTGTTCCAGTGCAAGCCGCTCCATTAAATCGGTGAGCGTATCGGCACGCAGCTTGCCCCTTACGACGCCTTGTAGCGTCCCGTCAATTTGCAGTTGCAGACCCACGGTATGGGCGAATTCCTGCAAAAAGGCACGTAACGGCAGGTTATTGGCTTCACGGGCATAGGGCGTGTTTTTCCAGTCTGCGGGGACGGCGGCCATCGTCTCGGGGGGCCGCAGAAGAACGCATGACAACAGTGCCATATAGCTGGCGCGCTTGATCCAGACTCTCATTGCACGGCATCAATAATGCTTTTGGTCAGGCTGTGCTTGAATCGGGTTTGCTCGTTGATTGAGAAGCTGGTGATGGCCACTTTGCGTGAGGCGTCAAGGAAACGCGCCATGTCTTCGGGGTCGCCTTGATTGTTCAGGGCGATAGTCTCCAGATTTTTTTGCGCGTTTAGAAAGCGGGTGTCGATGCGGCGCTGGATACTTTCGAACGAAGCCATACATCCTCCATCAGTCAATGTTCACAACTCAGTGGTGGTGCCTGGCGGATCGGTTCCATCGGTTGCGTGGAGACAAACAATGTCTTCAGCGTTGTGGTCCAGTCGATGTGCAGGTCATGTTGTGCCGTAACCAGCACCAGAGCCTGAGTATCGAGGCGGTCATCGGTTTGCAGCTGCCAAGAGCTGTCCGGGTGGGTACTTAGCCACTGCTGCACAGGTGCAAGCATCTGTGGGTGGCAACGCAAGGTTGCACCCAGTGGTGGGCATTGGACTTGCACCAGTTGCCTCAGCAAGGCGTTTATACGGATCTGTGGCGGCACCTCACCGAGCAGTTGCGCCAGGGCCAGATTGACCACTTGCGAGGCGTTGATTTCAATCGCCTGGCACAAGGCGCTGTGTTCCTGCTGCCAGCGCGCCAAATGGGTATTGGCCTGTTGCCAGAATTCGTCGTGGGCCTTTTGCAGCAGGGCCTCGGCAGCTTGTTGAGCGTTGCTCAGCAGTTCATCAGCCTGAGCGCGTGCCCGTGTCAGTATCTCACTGGCCTGGCTACAGTCGATCAGGGTCTGACTGCTGATCAGTGCCTCAGGCAGTCCGGGGGGGCCGGGCCGCAGTTCAATCGTGCGGCGTGACAGCATGGTCGCTTTCCTTGTCAGCGGGTAGTTGGTGCCAGAGCACTGTTTGCCAGAGCGTCAAGAGTTTGGCTGCAGAGATGGGCGGCACAGGCTTTTGTTCCAGAGCTTCTATCCGTGCGGGGGCAAAGCGTAGTCGCAAACGCTGCCACACCGCTGGCTCGACCCATGCCCTGAGCAATTGCAGAACATCGTCGGCCGGTTCGAGCCAGCCCTGAGAGCGCAATACTTTGCCAAGGCGCTGACACCACAGGCGCTCGGCGGCGTCCAGTGTCGTAGGGAGTGTGGGCCGGCAGATATGTTCGACTCGTTGCAGCAACGCGTCATAGTGCGAGAGCGGCGCCTGGGCCAGTTGCATCAGGCTGGCGGCAGGTAAGCAGGGTAGGCAGGGGGCGATGTCGAAACCTGTGCTGGCGCTTGCATGCAGGCTGCGGACCTCGGCGGGCGAGGCATCTAGGGTGTGCCAGTGCGGGTGAGCGAAGCGCCAGGCGAAAGCCCACCACTGTAACCATTTGTCGGTGGCGTTCATGCCGAGCCCTTGTGGCGCCGCGTTAGCCATATGACTGGTGTAATGATCGCCAGCAGGCAGCCGAACACTGTTGCAGCGAAGGTTGCCTGCCAGAACCCCAAGCGTTCCTCTGGCACCAGAAACGGCCCGAAAAACAACAGTTGCTGCTTGTCTTGAAACGCTGTGGCGGGCACAAACACCGTGGTTATCTTGTGCGGATTGTCGATTGCCGTGGTCATGCCCGGAATGCTGCTGGCGACCATTCGCCTTACCCGCGACTGGATGCTGTCGGGGTCCAGCCTGGCGTCATGTTTGATAAACACCGAGGCAGAAGCGGGCTGGACCGCTTCGCCCGGAGCCACCCGCTCGGGAAGTACGACATGCACGCGTGCCACGATAACGCCGTCAATATTGGACAGCGTGGCCTCAAGTTCTTGTGACAGGGCATAGATATAGCGGGCACGTTCTTCCAGTGGCGTGGAGATGACGCCTTCCTTGCGAAAAATATCGCCCAGTGTGGTACGCGTTGTTCGGGGCAGGCCAGCCGCCGTCAGCGAGTTGATGGCCCGACTGATGTCTTCTGCTTTGACGCGTATGGAAACGCCATTTTTGTTCGGGACTTTTTGGGCGGGAATCTGTTTGTCAGCCAGTTCCGCGATCACTTCATTGGCTTCCTGTTCGGAAAGCTGCCCATGGAGTTCAACTTTTTCACCACAACCAGCGATACACAACAGGAGCATCATGAACAGGCTCTTGATCAGGCGTGGTGCCATGGGGTTACCTAGGAAAGATTGGTGAGTTTTTCGATGGCTTGCGACGTCTTGCTGATCATCTTGGCGCTCAGTACGGTCTCAAGATGAAACGCCGACATGGCCCGGGTTGACTTGAGCATGTCCATGGGATCGGTGCTGGCGCTGACCTTTTGCAGCGCGCGTGCGGCGGTATTCGAGAGTTCCTGCAAGAGCATCGAGCGCTGACCGAGAGGGTTGACCATCAAGTTCTCGGATTTAACAGTGTCAGGTTTTATAGCTGCCGCAGGAAGCAATGAGGCGTTGAACCATTTGATATCGGCTGCTTCTGGCGGGAGGAATGGCTGGGTAGAGGTGGGGGAAGGTTTAACAGCGGAGGCGGGGTGATCATGTACTTTCATTTAAGACCTCTGACTCCGGGGTTGGCCTGAACAGTTGAATGCCTGCACGAGCGGGTCGGTAAATCGCCTCACCCTGAGATAAGGCGATTGAATAAATTTAAATATTTATTTTTTTCCCATTCTCGGTCATTGCATTTATTTGTTTGATACTTGAGTCCATAACCCCATTGAGTTGCATGGACTCGCTATCCTTGCCTCTTTTGTACATTTGGAACTGTGCATCCTCCATGCTTTTTTGACGATCATATTCTTTGACCGCCTCCAGTGGGGAGCCAGAGGAGCTACCGCCTAAGATTTGTCCGAGAAGTGGCGTGAGCATGTTCATTGATTATCTCCTTCTGTAACTGTTTACCAGGGTTAAAAAAAGATTTTGTTTTTTGTTGTTTGCGAATTTTGCAATATGTCGGTGACGCTGGATTTTGCCTGGTTGACGGTGTTGTTTAATACGCTGCTCACCGTGTTGCCTAAGGTGCTGATAATGTTGCTGGCAATGGGCAGTACCAGAGAACTGATGGCGGGGAGTGCCAGAGAGCCAAGGGCAGGTAATGCAAGTAGGGGGAGCATATGGAGACCTCTATGTTGTTTGCAGTGAGCCAGACAGTTGGTTCAATGCTTGAGTGCCCCTTTCAGTACAAACAGTTCCATTGATGTGCAATCAGGAAATATGCAATTGTTTCATCCTGTGATACAGCGTGCGCTTGGCAATTCCAAGCTCAAGCACAACGGCATCGATACAATATAAGTGGCGCCGTAGGGCGTCCGTGATCAGCATTTTTTCGATTTGCTGTAAACGAATTTTCAGCTTAGGGCTTGTGTCGTCATGCTCACGGGCAGCCATGCACAGTGGCGGGAGCCCAAGCACCAGACGCTTGGCAACTGAACGCAACTCTCTAACATTGCCCGGCCAATCATGGCAAAGCATTTGTTGAAGGAGCGCTGCATCCAGTGCTGGTATAGATAAGTTGAAGTTTTGCGCTTCACTCAGAAGCAGATCCATAAACAAAGGAATAATATGTTCGCGCCGTTCGCGTAAAGGCGGTAAGTGCAAGGTCACCACATTGAGGCGGTAATACAAGTCACGTCTGAACTGACCTTGTTCGACTCGCTCCGCCAGCGAGGTTTGAGCCGAAGCGATCACGCGCATATTTACCGGTGTGAATGCTGTCGAGCCCAATCGTTCAACACCACGTGCTTCCAGTACGCGTAACAATTTGGCTTGTAAAGTCAGCGGCATACTGTCTATTTCATCCAGGTACAGAGTGCCTTTGTCAGAAGCCTCTATAAATCCCGCACGTGATTGCAGGGCACCGGTGAATGCGCCCTGGGTGACACCAAACAACTGGCTTTCTGCCAGACTCTCGGGAATGGCCGCGCAATTGAGTGCGATATAGCGACCTCGGCGTCCGGATAGGGTGTGCAACTGCTCGGCCAGCGTATCTTTACCTGTGCCTGTTTCACCATGAAGCAATATGTCGATATTTTGTGCAGCGGCATTTCTGACAGTAGCGTGGAATTGGATCTCATCGAAAAGATCTATGTATGAAGGTTCTTTGTTCGGGCGAAAAGATTCCATTGAATGTGCTCCCGCGCTATGTTCTCTGTGAGGGGAAGATGGCTATGAAACAGGGATAAGCAGAAATTTTTATAATATAGTTTGAAGATGTTTACGGTTTAAACCAAGGCTTAAACTGGCCGGATGTCCTGAGTTAAGAGACACAGATACGGTAGGGATAAGTATTTATTTGCGTAGGATATTGTCCCTTGCCTCCATGGAACTCTCTTCACGGGGGCAAGGATGAACGGATGTTTATACGCAGGTTTCTTCAGGGTTTTTTCTGCCATCACCCTGGGTGGTGAAGCCGAAGGTCAGCAGGGCGCTTTCAACAGTGCTCAAGTGCTGCATGCACAGTTGCCACGGCCCTGATACGACATCGGCCAGTTCATCGCTGGCCACGGGGATGAGTACCGGGTGTTCATCGTCGCTGGCGATCGAGGCGCAGCCTGAGGCGACGTTTGCCAGGCGTTCGTGCAAGGAGGAGGGGGCCGGGCCCTGTTCCTTGCGCAAGGCATCGGCAAAGGCTTCGGAAAATAACAAGGAGCTGGCGTACAAACGCACGGCGTGGCGTTCGTATCGGCTGGCAATGTCCTTGACCTCCCGTGATACAAAGCGCCCGCGCAAGGTCCAGCGCGCAGTATTGCGGGCCATGCTGATGCCGTTTTCCAGAGCGATCAGGCTGTCGTGGGCCCTGGAAAATATCTGCACGGCATTTTGCGCCTTGGCCGCGTCTTGCCCTTCAAGGGCCTGCAGGCTTTTACCGAACCCCGACGCGAGTCTTTCGAGCAAATCCTTGGCGGAGCTGTCGATAATGCCGATCGGGTTGGGGGTGAGCAGTATCTGGCTGAAAATCAAGCCGACGCATGAGCCCACGACCACATCGAGCATGCGCACCACGCCCGCGCTTTCCGGACCTACCGCCAGCATCAGTACTGCCGATACACCGGCCTGAATGGGGACTACGGGCCCCAGGCCGTAGAGGGCCGCAATGGCGATGGCAGAGAACGTGGCAAAGCCAATACGCACCAGCGGGTAAGCATCCGGCAACCACAAGGCGGCTTCGCCCACGATGATCCCCGTGGCGACGCCTACCATAAGGCCAACGGCCTGCTTGCCATGACTGGGCAGGCCTGGAGCCAGACACACCACGGCACTGATCGCGGCAAAGACCGGATGAATATGACCAAAGAAATGCCGGGCGATAATCCAGGCTAATGCGGCGGCGATGGCGGATGCCAGTGCATCGCGCCAGCCCAGGGACCAGCGCGATTTAACTTTTTCGATAACGGAGTCGGCGTAGCGACTGAGGGCGTTGGCGCGGGGAATCATTGATGCTCCCGATCATGAGGTGATATGGCGTTAACCATAGACCTTTGTTGCGGCCCGGAGTGCGTAATGCCCGGCGCAACAAACGGCGGGCCAAAAAAAACCGCGCCAGGGCGCGGTTTTTTATACGTGTGGTGTATTACACGTTGAAACGGAAGTGCAGGACGTCACCGTCTTTAACGATGTATTCCTTGCCTTCCAGACGCCATTTACCGGCTTCTTTCGCGCCCGCTTCCCCGTTGAACTTGATGAAGTCGTCGTAGGCGACCACTTCAGCACGGATAAAGCCTTTTTCGAAGTCGGTGTGGATCACGCCGGCTGCCTGTGGGGCGGTAGCACCTACTTTTACAGTCCAGGCGCGAACTTCCTGCACGCCGGCGGTGAAGTAGGTTTGCAGGTCGAGCATTTCGTAACCGGCACGAATCACACGGTTAAGACCCGGCTCTTCAAGGCCCAGGGCCTCCAGGAACATGTCTTTTTCTTCGCCGTCATCCAGCTCGGCGATTTCTGCTTCGATCTTGTTGCAGACCGGAACAACGATGGCGCCTTCTTCTTCAGCGATAGCCAGTACCACGTCCAGCAACGGGTTGTTCTCGAAACCGTCTTCAGCCACGTTGGCGATGTACATCACCGGCTTGGTGGTCAGCAGGTGGAAGCCCTTGATGATTTGTTTCTCATCGGCGTCCATGTTCTTGATCAGGCTGCGTGCCGGCTTGCCCAAGGTGAAGTGGGCGATCAGCTGTTCCAGCAGGGCTTTTTGAGCCACGGCTTCCTTGTCACCGCCTTTGGCGTTACGCGCGACTTTCTGCAGTTGCTTCTCGCAGCTGTCGAGGTCGGCGAAGATCAGCTCAAGGTCGATGATTTCGATGTCACGTTTCGGGTCAACGCTGTTGGAAACGTGAATCACGTTTTCGTCTTCAAAGCAGCGCACTACGTGAGCGATAGCATCGGTTTCACGGATGTTGGCCAAAAACTTGTTGCCCAGGCCTTCGCCTTTCGATGCGCCAGCCACCAGGCCTGCGATGTCGACGAATTCCATGGTGGTCGGCAAGATGCGCTGCGGCTTGACGATGGCAGCCAGCGCGTCCAGACGTGGGTCGGGCATCGGCACGATACCGGTGTTCGGCTCGATCGTGCAGAAGGGGAAGTTCTCGGCCGCGATACCGGATTTGGTAAGGGCGTTGAACAGGGTGGACTTGCCGACGTTAGGCAGGCCGACGATGCCGCAGTTGAATCCCATGGTGTTTCCCCTCGGAAAAAGAGTCAGGCCTTCTGGCTGTGCAGGTTTTTCATCGCACGGTTCCATTCCCCGGCGAGGATATCCGGCAGCACGCCGAGGGCAAAATCGATGCTGGCGTCCAGTTTTTCCTGTTCGGCGCGTGGCGCACGACCGAGGACAAAGTTGGACACCATGCTGGCGACGCCCGGGTGGCCAATGCCAAGCCGCAGACGGTAGAAATCTTTGTTGTTCCCCAGTTGCGCGATGATGTCGCGCAATCCGTTGTGACCTCCGTGGCCGCCGCCCAGCTTGAGCTTGGCAACGCCTGGCGGGAGGTCGAGTTCGTCGTGGGCCACCAATATGGATTCCGGCGCAATACGGTAGAAACCGGCAAGCGCCGCAACGGCCTGGCCGCTTCGGTTCATATAGGTGGTGGGAATCAACAGACGAACATCCTGACCCTGGTGGCTGAAACGCCCGGTCAGGCCAAAATATTTGCGATCAGCAACAAGGTTTACCCCGTTTGCCGACGCGAGACGCTCAACAAAAAGGGCCCCTGCGTTATGCCGGGTCTGTTCGTATTCGGTGCCTGGATTTCCCAGGCCAACGATCAGTTTTATGGCGGTCACGACAAGGGCCCTTCTATGGAGTTGTGGATAACATCGCCGCTAACGGTTAGCGGCGAAAACGGACAAAAAAGCGGGTTTACATGAGTAAACTTCGCGATCTTGTCCGCTTTACTCGCTGCGTGTTAGCTCGCGATGTTTCTCAAGACTCCAACTACAGAGTAATGAATTACTCTGCTGCTTCTGGTGCAACACGTGGAGCGTGAACGTTGGCTACTGCCAGGTCGTTACCGTGTGCCAGAGCTACGAACTCAACGCCTTTAGGAGCGGTGATGTCCGACAGGTGAATGATCGAGCCAACTTCGGCGTTAGCCAGGTCAACTTCGATGAATTCAGGCAGGTCTTTTGGCAGGCAGGAAACTTCGATGTCTGCAACAACGTGCGAGATCTCGCCGCCTTTCTTGATCGGAGCCGCTTCACCAACAAAGTGAACTGGAACGATTGCAGTCAGCTTTTGACCAGCAACAACGCGTACGAAGTCAGCGTGCATCACGTGGCCTTTAGCCGGGTGACGTTGCAGAGCTTTGATGATCACGTTTTGCTTAACGCCGCCAACGGTCAGTTCGATAACGTGGCTGTAAGCAGCTTCGTTTTCGAGCAGTTTGGCAACTTCTTTAGCCAGCATGCTGATGGATTCAGGGGCTTTTTCGCCACCGTAAACTACAGCTGGAACCAGGCTTGCGAGACGACGCAGGCGGCGGCTCGCACCTTTCCCCAGGTCGGAACGCACTTCAGCATTCAGAGTAAAATCGTTCATGTTGTATCTCCAAAATAACCACATCCGCCCTGACGTTTGCGACCAGCGCCATGGACGGTATGGGCAAAAAAGCCCCGCCCCAACGGATTGCTGGGGCGGGGCGCTTTTCGTCAGCAGAAGTCCTGAAAGGGCAGGGCCCTTAGCGGAACATCGCGCTGATCGATTCTTCGTTGCTGATGCGGCGAACCGCTTCAGCCACAACCGGTGCGATATCCAACTGGCGGATACGCGAACAGGCTTGTGCGGCAGCGGACAGCGGAATGGTGTTAGTCACCACCAGCTCATCCAGCATGGAATTTTCGATATTCTCAATTGCCCGACCCGACAGCACAGGGTGTGTGCAGTAGGCGAACACTTTGGAAGCGCCATGCTCTTTCAAGGCTTTAGCCGCGTGACACAGAGTGCCGGCGGTATCGACCATGTCATCAACCAGAATACAGGTACGCCCTTCGACATCACCGATGATATGCATCACTTCCGAGTGATTGGCTTTCTCACGGCGTTTGTCGATGATACCCAGATCGACGCCCAGGGACTTGGCAACAGCACGTGCACGCACGACGCCGCCGATATCCGGGGACACAATCATAAGGTTCTCAAAGCGCTGATCTTCGATGTCATCCACCAAAACTGGGGAGCCGTAGATGTTGTCTACAGGAATATCGAAGAAACCCTGGATTTGGTCAGCATGCAAATCAACCGTGAGAACACGATCGATGCCGACTACGGTAAGCATGTCAGCAACAACTTTCGCGCTGATAGCCACACGTGCGGAACGCGGACGGCGATCCTGACGGGCATAACCAAAGTAAGGAATAACAGCAGTAATACGAGTCGCTGAGGAGCGGCGGAAGGCATCAGCCATCACGACGAGTTCCATCAGGTTATCGTTGGTCGGAGCACAAGTCGGCTGAATGATGAAAACGTCTTTACCGCGGACATTTTCATTAATCTCAGCGGTAATTTCGCCGTCGGAAAACTTGCCGACAGAGATGTCACCGAGTGGGATATGCAGCTGACGTACGACACGCCGAGCCAGATCGGGGTTAGCGTTCCCCGTAAAGACCATCATCTTGGACACGCGCAGTACCTGAAGGCTGAGGGTAACCTGGATGAGTATAAGAAATGGCAGGGGCGGCTGGATTCGAACCAACGCATGGCAGGATCAAAACCTGCTGCCTTACCGCTTGGCGACGCCCCTGTATCTGTTGCTACGAGTACCGTGTACCCGTTTCCTTTGACAGATCTTGTAGCTTGCGATGCAACATCGAAACGTTGCTTCCTTTTGCTACAAACCCTGTAAGGGTCTCTGTAAGAAGGTGCAGCACTTTATCAGCATCTGCTTCGTTTGGGAAGGCCCCAAATATACAACTTCCAGTTCCAGTTAATTTTGCTTCGGTATATTTACCTAACAAATTCAAAGCGTTACGTACTTCTGGATAACGCTCCTTCACTACTGCTTCGCAGTCGTTTCGGCTGTTTCCCTTGGGAACGGGGCGCACTTTAATGGGCAAAGAGTCACGTGTCAACAACGGATCTGAAAATATTTCTGCAGTACTTACAGATACTTGCGGGACAAGCACCAGATACCAGGGTTCTTCCGGCTCTGCAGGGGTAAGGATTTCGCCGACACCTTCAGCAAATGCGGCATGGCCGCGTACGAAAACCGGGACGTCGGCCCCCAGAGTCAGGCCCAGCGTTGCCAGCCGGTCTTCATCCCAAGCCAGTTGCCAAAGATGGTTGAGCGCGAGCAGGGTGGTCGCCGCATTGGAGCTGCCGCCGCCGATGCCGCCGCCCATGGGCAGGACTTTCTTGATCCAGATATCGATCCCCAGTGGGCAAGCGGATTGCGCCTGGAGTTTTTTTGCCGCCTTGACGATCAAATTATCGTCGTGAGCAACGCCGGGAAATTCGGTGTGCAGGCAAATAACCCCATCTTCACGCACGGCAAAGGTCATTTCATCGCCGTAGTCGAGAAATTGAAACAGCGTTTGCAGTTCGTGATAGCCATCTTCGCGACGGCCGAGGATGTGCAGCATCAAGTTCAGCTTTGCCGGTGAGGGCAAAACCAGAGTGTTTCGATCCAGACGGTCTTGCATCTTATTGACCCAACAAGCGAGGTTGCCAATCTTTAACCACGAGCGTGACGTCCAGGTCCGGGCCGTGCAGCTTGACGCGCTCGGGCAGCCAGAAGCCGTTTTGCTCGACATAGCTCAAATATTCGATTTTCCAGCCATCCTGCTCCAGGTTGGCCAGGCGGCTGTCGCCATTGAGTGTCACCCGGCTTTTGCTGCCGGGCGCAGGCAAGCCGCGTACCCACCAGACCAGATGCGACACCGGCAGGCTCCAGCCCAATTGTTCGCCCAGCAACTCTTCCGGGGTCGGCGCTTCATAGCGGCCCTGATTGGCTACTTCCAGAAGCACGCTGCCCGGGCGCCCGGTCAGGCGGGCGGCACCGCGGCCCAGTGGGCCGGAAAGGCGAATATCGTAATAGTCCTGACGCTGCAGCCAGAACAACGTGGCGCTGCCGGAATCTTTAGGGGCGCGAATGCCGACTTTGCCGTTGATTTGCCAGCCGTCGAGTTGAGTCAGTTGCTGTTTGTGTGCTGACCACAGGGCAGGGCTGCCGTGGCCTTCTACGGATTCGCGGGCGCCGAAGCCCGCGCAACCGGCGAGTACGGCAATCAGGCTGAAAACTACGAGATGGCGCAAGTGACGATATAACATGAGTTAAAGAGTCTCTGATCCGGTCAAGCGCAAAATGGTTTTGCGCAGAATAGGGCTGTCAGGATTTTCTTTAAGAAAAGTGCCCCAGATTTTTTTGGCTTCACGCTGCTTGCCATTGGCCCACAGCACTTCGCCCAGGTGAGCAGCAACTTCCTGGTCCGGGAAGCGCTCCAGTGCCTGGCGCAGCAAGCGTTCGGCTTCATCCAGATTGCCAAGGCGATAATTTACCCAGCCCAGGCTGTCGAGCACGGCAGGGTCATCCGGGTTCAGATCGTAGGCTTGCTGGATCAGCGCTTTGGCTTCCGCGTAGCGAGTGGTTCGATCCGAAAGTGTGTAACCCAGGGCGTTCAATGCCATCGCATTGTCAGGTTCACGCTTGATGATGGCGCGCAAATCCCGCTCCATCTGCTCCAGATCGTTACGCTTCTCGGCCAGCATGGCGCGTGAATACAGCAGGTTCAGATCGTCCGGGTATTGCTTGATTGCTTGTTGAAGCGTGTTCCAGGCGCGATCGGTCTGGTTGTTCGCCGCCAGGGTTTCGGCCTCTATCAAGTACAGCTGAATAGCGTAGTCGGGTTGTGCACCACGGGCCGAGGCCAGTTTTTTCGAGGCTTCGGCGCCGCGACCATGACTGATGAGGATGTCCGCCTGGCGCAGTTGTGCGGGCAGATATTCGTTGCCGGGACCTACCAGTGCGTACTCGACCAGTGCGCCCTCGGGATCATCGCGCTCTTCGGCGATGCGGCCCAGATTCAGGTGCGCCGAGTCGACATGGCTGTCGCGCTCGATCAACTCTTGCAGATAACCTTCGGCTTCGTCCCAGGACTTGCCTTCCAGGCAAACCAGCGCCAGCGAGAATCGCAGCTCATCGTCTTCGGGGTATTGCTCCACCAGGCTGGCAAATTGCACTTTGGCCTCGGCCATGCGGTTCTGCTCGACCAGGGTTCGTGCATAGGTCAGGCCCAGGCGTTTGTCGTCGGGGTACTGGCTGACGCTTTTTTTCAGCAGCGGCAACGCTTCATCACCGCGGTTGAGACTTTGCAGCAAGCGGGCGCGCAACAGAATCGGGGCTATCTCACCGTTTTGCGGCGGGTTTTTTTCCAGCAGTTTCAGCGCGCCTTCGGCATCCCCGTCCTGCTGCATCAACAAGGCCTTGCCGAAAATCAGCTGAACGTTGTCCGGGTGCTTGGCCAGCAGGCTGTCAAAACTCTTTTGCAGGCCCGCACGGGTATCTGCATCGGTTTCTATGGCCGCCAGGGCCAGGAAATCGAAGTGAGTGTCGCCCTTGGCCTGCAGGACTTTTTCCATGTAGACCAGGGATTCGTCATAACGGCCGTTACGCGCCAGCTGAATGGCTGCAGCACGCTGTGCCTCAATATCGTCCGGGGCGTTTTTAACCCAAATCAGCGAGGTGTCCAGTGCGGCCTGATCGGCGCCCAGATACTCGGCAATGCGGAAAGCCCGCTCGGATATGCCCGGGTCCTGGGTGTTGATCGCTTGCGTCACGTAGTTATCGAGGGCGATATCCAGACGGTTGCGTTGGCCAGCCAGCTCGGCACTTAACAGGCTGTACAGCGTGTCTTCGCTGAACGAACTGTAGACCGTGGGCTTTTCCGGGACGGAGGTAACGTCTTCATTCGCGGATGAATCATCCGGGGACGTGGGGGCCAAAGCCTGGCAGCCACTGAGAAGAACGAGAGCGAGGAGCAACGCGGAGGATCTATTCATATAAGAGATGGGCGACTTACCTGCGGTCTGGGCATCATGACACATGCAATGGTGCAAACCATAACAGGTGCGACTATCGATATCCGGGGCTGATGATGGGTTCAACAGACGTTAACTATAGAGACAATAGTCAGCAATGGTTGTTCTGAATCTGGCGAAGTAGGACAATTGTCGGCTTCTCGTCATCATCAGCGATCTTGAATGGCCTTCCTCGCACTCGGTATTAACCACAAGACTGCTTCAGTAGACGTCCGCGAGCGCGTGGCTTTTACTCCAGAGCAGTTGGTTGAGGCCTTGCAGCAGCTCTGCCGCCTAACCGACAGTCGCGAAGCTGCGATCCTCTCCACCTGCAATCGCAGTGAGCTCTATATAGAGCAGGACCACCTTTCGGCAGACAGCGTGCTGAAATGGCTGGCGGACTACCACGACCTGAGCCTCGATGAACTGCGTGCCTGCGCTTATGTCCATGAGGACGATGCTGCCGTTCGTCATATGATGCGCGTGGCCTCGGGGCTGGATTCGCTGGTATTGGGCGAACCGCAGATTCTCGGCCAGATGAAATCGGCCTACGCCGTAGCGCGTGAAGCGGGTACGGTCGGGCCGTTGCTGGGGCGTTTGTTCCAGGCCACCTTCAACTCGGCCAAGCAGGTGCGCACCGACACCGCCATCGGTGAGAACCCGGTGTCTGTCGCCTTTGCCGCCGTGAGCCTGGCCAAACAGATCTTCAGCGACCTGCAGCGCAGCCAGGCCCTGCTGATCGGCGCGGGCGAGACCATTACCCTGGTCGCCCGCCATCTGCATGAGCTGGGAGTGAAACGTATCGTGGTTGCCAACCGAACTCTGGAGCGCGCCAGTACGCTGGCCGAGCAATTTGGCGCTCATGCTGTATTGCTGTCGGATATTCCCCAGGAGCTGGTACACAGCGATATCGTGATCAGCTCCACGGCCAGCCAGTTGCCGATTCTGGGCAAGGGTGCGGTCGAAAGCGCCCTGAAACTGCGCAAACACAAGCCGATCTTTATGGTCGATATTGCCGTTCCCCGCGATATCGAGCCGGAAGTCGGCGAGTTGGACGACGTTTACCTCTATACCGTCGACGACTTGCACGAAGTGGTAGCCGAAAACCTCAAGAGTCGTCAGGGCGCGGCCCAGGCGGCAGAAGAGCTGGTGAGCATCGGCGCCGACGATTTTATGGTGCGCCTGCGCGAGCTGGCGGCAGTTGATGTGCTCAAGGCCTATCGTCAGCAAAGCGAACGCCTGCGTGACGAAGAGCTGCAAAAGGCCCAGCGGATGCTGGCCAACGGCAGCAATCCTGAAGATGTGCTGGTACAACTGGCGCGGGGCCTGACCAACAAATTGCTTCACGCCCCCAGCGTACAACTGAAAAAACTTTCCGCCGAAGGCCGCCTCGATGCGCTGGCCATGGCCCAAGAACTTTTTGCCCTCGGTGAGGGCTCATCGCATAGCTCTGCGGATAAAAAATAGTAATGAAAGCGTCACTGCTTAATAAACTGGACATCCTCCAGGACCGTTTTGAAGAACTGACCGCATTGCTTGGCGATGGCGAAGTCATTTCCGATCAAACCAAATTCCGTGCCTATTCCAAGGAATACTCGGAAGTTGAACCCATTGTTGCTGCTTACGGGCAGTGGCTCAAAGTGCAGGTCGACCTTGAAGGCGCCCAGGCGTTGCTCAAGGATAACGACCCGGACATGCGCGAAATGGCGGTCGAAGAAGTTCGCGAAGCCAAAGAACGGTTGATCGAGCTGGAAAAAGACCTGCAGCGCATGTTGCTGCCCAAGGACCCGAATGACGGGCGCAACGTGTTTCTGGAAATTCGCGCTGGCACCGGTGGCGACGAAGCGGCGATTTTTGCCGGTGACCTGTTTCGCATGTACTCGCGCTACGCCGAGCGGCGCGGCTGGCGGGTTGAAATTCTCTCCGAAAGCATCGGTGAGCATGGCGGCTATAAAGAAGTCATTGCCCGTGTCGAAGGCGAGAATGTTTACGCCAAGCTGAAGTTCGAGTCCGGCGTACACCGCGTGCAGCGGGTACCGGCGACCGAATCCCAGGGCCGTATCCATACCTCGGCCTGTACCGTGGCGGTGTTGCCAGAGCCCGATGAGCAGGAAGCCATCGAGATCAACCCGGCGGATTTGCGTGTGGATACCTACCGTTCCTCCGGGGCCGGTGGTCAGCACGTCAACAAGACCGACTCGGCGATCCGCATCACTCACTTGCCTTCGGGCATTGTGGTGGAGTGTCAGGAAGAGCGTTCCCAGCATAAAAACCGGGCACGGGCGATGTCCTGGCTCTCGGCCAAGTTGAATGACCAGCAAACCAGCGCTGCGGCCAATGCCATTGCCAGCGAGCGCAAGTCGCTGGTGGGCTCGGGGGATCGTTCCGAGCGCATCCGCACTTACAATTTCGCGCAGGGACGAGTGACCGACCACCGCGTCAACCTGACCCTGTATTCCCTGGATGACGTACTGGCGGGCGGTGTAGACGCCGTTATCGAGCCATTATTGGCGGAGTTTCAGGCTGATCAACTGACAGCCCTGGGTGAATAAATGACTATTATTGCCAGCTTGTTGCGTGCTGCTGAACTGCCTGATTCGCCTACGGCCCGTCTTGATGCGGAGCTGCTGCTGGCCGCTGCCCTGGGCAAATCGCGCAGCTATCTGCACACATGGCCCGAAAAAATCGTCAGCAGCGAAGCGGCACTGACCTTCGCCGAATACCTGCTGCGCCGCCGTGCCGGTGAGCCGGTGGCCTATATTCTAGGTCAGCAGGGTTTCTGGAACCTTGATCTGGAAGTTGCGCCGCATACGCTGATCCCGCGCCCGGACACCGAACTGCTGGTCGAAACCGCGCTGGCCCTGTTGCCCGCAAGCCCGGCCAGGGTGCTGGATCTGGGCACTGGCAGCGGCGCCATTGCCCTGGCATTGGCCAGTGAGCGCGGCGCATGGCACGTCACTGCGGTTGACCGGGTGCTTGAGGCTGTAGCACTGGCCGAACGCAATCGCCAGCGTCTGCAACTCGACAACGTCAATGTGTTCACCAGCCACTGGTTCAGCGCGCTGGCCGATCAGCGCTTTGATCTGATCATCAGCAACCCGCCTTATATTGCCGCCGGTGATGTGCACCTGGCTGAAGGCGATGTGCGGTTCGAGCCCGAGAGCGCCCTGGTCGCCGGTGCCGACGGCCTGGACGATATTCGTGAAATCATCACCGCCTCGGCACAGCACCTCAATGCTGGCGGCTGGTTGATGCTGGAGCATGGTTACGATCAGGCTGCGGCTGTTCGCCAACTGTTGCAGGACGCAGGTTTTGCAGCGGTTGAAAGCCGCAAGGATCTGGGCGGCCACGAACGCATCACGTTGGGTCGCCTGCCGTGCTGACCGACGAGGAGCTGTTGCGCTATAGCCGACAGATCCTGTTGCAACAGGTCGATATCGATGGCCAGTTGAAGCTGAAAAACAGTCGTGTGCTGATTGTCGGCCTGGGCGGGCTTGGCTCGCCTGTCGCGCTCTACCTGGCCGCAGCCGGTGTCGGCGAGCTGCATCTGGCCGACTTCGACAGCGTTGACCTGACCAATCTGCAGCGCCAGATCATTCATGACACCGCCACTGTCGGCGAGAGCAAGGTCGATTCGGCCTCGCACCGGTTGCGCCTGATCAACCCGCATATCACATTGATCGCCCATCGCTCGGCACTGGATGCCGATTCGCTGGCCGACGTCGTTGGCGCAGTGGATCTGGTGCTCGATTGCTCTGACAACTTTGCCACCCGTGAGGCGGTGAACAGGGCCTGTGTTGCGGCGCGCAAGCCTTTGGTCAGCGGTGCGGCGATCCGTCTTGAAGGGCAGTTGTCGGTGTTTGATTCGCGTCAGAGCGCCAGCCCCTGCTACCACTGCCTGTACGGGCATGGCAGCGAAGAGGAGTTGACCTGCAGCGAAGCCGGCGTGATTGGCCCGTTGGTCGGGTTGGTTGGCAGCTTGCAAGCCCTTGAGGCGCTCAAGGTCCTGGCCGGTTTTGGTGAGCCGCTGGTAGGCCGCCTGTTGCTGATCGACGCCTTGAGCACGCGCTTTCGCGAGCTGCGGGTCAAGCGTGACCCGGCGTGCAGCGTGTGTGGTACAGGCCATGAGTGAAGCGCCGGTTGGCGTTTTCGACTCTGGGGTCGGCGGGTTGTCGGTGCTCAAGGAAATCCAGGCACTGCTGCCCAACGAGTCGCTGCTCTATGTGGCGGACTGCGGGCATATTCCCTATGGCGAAAAAAGCCCCGAGTTCATTCGTCAGCGCTGCGCGATAGTGGCCGATTTTTTTCAGCGCCAGGGCGTCAAGGCTCTGGTGCTGGCTTGTAATACGGCCACGGTGGCCGCAGTGGCTGATTTGCGTCAGCGTTACCCGCAATGGCCCCTGGTTGGCATGGAGCCTGCGGTCAAGCCGGCAGCGGCGGCTACCCGCAGCGGTGTGGTGGGCGTACTGGCCACCACCGGGACGTTGCAAAGCGCCAAATTTGCCGCTTTGCTTGACCGTTTCGCCAGCGATATCCGGGTGATCACCCAACCCTGCCCGGGGCTGGTGGAGCTGATCGAAACCGGTGACCTGCATAGCGATGCCTTGCGCACCTTGCTGCGCGGTTATGTCGACCCACTGCTGATGGCGGGCTGCGACACGATCATTCTTGGTTGCACCCATTACCCTTTCCTCAAGCCTCTGCTGGCGCAGATGCTCCCGCCATCGATCACCCTTATCGATACCGGCGCCGCCGTGGCGCGCCAACTCCAGCGTTTGCTCGCTGAACAAAATCTGCTGGCCGCCGGGCCGCCTCGCGAAACACAGTTCTGGACCAGTGCTTCACCTGAACACTTGGGAAATATCCTGCCCGTGTTGTGGAATAAATCTGGCGTTGTGCGAAGCTTCGGTCTGTAAAAAACTGCAACTTTGCTTCACGACGACTGCCTGATGAAGCGCATAACAACTGACATGGGCATATGAAAATAGGATTTTTCTTATGAAGCGACTGTTTTGTTTGGCTGCGCTTGCAGCCGCTGCACTGGGGCACAGTTATACGGCACAGGCTGCCGGTCTTGAATTTGCGGTAGGGCACACCAGCGAATCGACCATGACCTATCGCCTGGGTTTGAAGTCTGACTGGGACAAAAGCTGGCTGCAAAGTGATGTTGGACGACTGACGGGCTATTGGGACGGTGCTTACACCTACTGGGAAGGGGATAAGTCATCCGCGAGCAACAGTCTGTCGTTCTCGCCCGTGCTGGTGTACGAGTTCGCCGGCGAAAACATAAAGCCTTATCTTGAGGCCGGGATAGGGGTGGCGTTATTTTCCCACACTGAAGTTGAAGGCAACCGGCTGGGAACCGCTTTCCAGTTTGAAGACCGTTTGGGCTTTGGTCTGCGTTTTGCGGGGGGGCATGAAGTGGGGATACGCGCGTCTCACTACTCCAATGCCGGGATCTCCAGCACCAATGACGGCGTAGAAAGCTATGCGCTGCACTACACCATGCCGCTGTAGAGGCAGGTGTTTAGCGATATGCCGTGGCAATGCCCTGGCGTTCATTGAGGCACTCGACCTCACCCATCTCGAATTCGCGACAAATCAGTGGGCGAAGCTCATAGATGGTGCACATCATGGTGTTGCGGTCCAAAGCCGCACACCAGCCATCATCCAGGCGCAGCATCACTTCGCCGCCCCAGTCATCCTCTGCAATAAAGCGTTCGGGCACGCCGGTGTCGGTGATCAGCATCACTTCCAGTTGGCAGCAACATGCCGCGCACGTCGAACAGGTAACGGCGGGTTCGGTAATTTCGGTCAGGGGGATGTTGGTCATAGGCGCGCAGTGTAAGCCAGTGCTGGCATCAGGTGTGAATGTGCTGATGAACGCCGGCTTTTGTAGTCGCTGCCAAACGCTGCGAGGGTCCTGCGGCCCCTATCGCAGCCTTTGGCAGCGACTACAGGTGATTAGCAATGCAAACAACCCGGCCCACAGCACGCTCAACCCAAGCAGCGTCGGCCACAGGCCCAGGGGAAATTGCACCGCGCCCAGACGTTGCCCGGCGTAATACGACAGCGGCCCACCGATGGCGCCCAGCAAAACAGCACGCCACCAGGGTTTGGCGGTCCACGCCAGACAATGGTTCAGGGTGATGGCCAGCAGGGCCCAAAGCAGTATCAGCCAGAACGGAATCAATAAACCGGGCTGCTTGAAGGCGAAAACTCCGGCATTGAGCAACAGGCTGTCTACCGCACTGCCAAGCAAACAGACCACAACCACTAACCGCACTTCTGCCATCGAGCGACTTATAAACAACAGATGCACTAGCAGAGCGCCGCCCGCCAGCAGTAGCAACGGGCTGTTGCCGCCCAGTACACAGGCAAACCAGCCGAGCTGGAACAGCACGGCACTGCCCAGGTTTTTAAGCATTGAAGCGCCCAAGCAAGGGCGCGGGCATGGCCGCCGGTTTGGCCAGCAACAGTTGTGCCGTGCCGATGCTGCGCTCAAGAAAGCCACCTTCGCAGTAGCATAGGTAAAATTCCCACAGACGCAGAAAGTATTCGTCGTAGCCCAGTTCTGTTAAACGGCCGTGTGCGCGACGAAAGTTCTCATGCCACAAGCGCAGGGTTTTGGCGTAGTGCAGGCCAAAATCCTCCATGTGCATCAGGTTCATGTCGGTGTCCTTGCCGACAATTTCGAGCATTTTCTGCACGCTGGGCAATGCGCCACCGGGGAAAATATAACGCTGGATAAAGTCCACACTGCTTTTCGCCTGCTCGTAACGCTGCTCGCGAATGGTGATGGCCTGTAGCAGCATCAACCCATGAGGCTTGAGCAGATGCGAGCATTGTTTGAAGTAGCTCGGCAAAAAGTGATGGCCGACGGCTTCGATCATCTCGATCGACACCAGCTTGTCGTATTGCCCGGTCAGGTCGCGGTAATCCTCCAGCAGCAAAATCACCTGATCTTGGAGGCCCAATGCCTCAATACGGGCTTGGGTGTAGTCGAATTGCTCCTTGGACAATGTAGTCGTCGTGACCTTACAGCCGTAATGCTGGGCTGCAAACAATGCCATGCTGCCCCAGCCGGTACCGATTTCCAGCAGGTGGTCTTCGGGCTTGAGGTCGAGCTTCTGGCAGATGCGCTGCAGTTTATTGAGCTGGGCTTGCTCCAGGGTGTCGTCAGCCGTTAAAAACTGTGCGGCGGAGTACATCATGGTCGGGTCAAGAAACTGCTCGAACATCTCATTGCCCAGATCGTAGTGCGCGGCGATATTCTTCTGCGAGCCCTTGCGGGTGTTGCGATTGATCCAGTGCAAACCGCGTATCAGCGGGCGACCCAGGCGCGCCAGACCACCCTCCATGGCATCGAGCACGTCCATGTTGCTGACCAGCACGCGGACCACTTTGGTCAAGTCAGGCGAACTCCAGTAGCCATGAATAAAGGCTTCGCCTGCGCCAATCGAGCCATTGCTGGCGAGCATGCCCCAGACACTTGCGTCGTGAATCTGCACCTCACCCACCAGACCCGCGCCGCTGTCACCGAACATCAGGCGTTCACCGTTTTCGATAACGACCAAATGCCCGTTTTTCAATTGACCGAGTTGGCGCAGTACCCCGCGTCGCAGCAACGCGCTGGTCAGGTTGTGGGTAGTCGACAGTGAGGTTTTGCTCACCAGGCTAGGGCTCTTCATGGCGTTGATCCTTGGGTTGCAGGGCGGCAATGCGAAAGGCGCCGTCGGCGGCCTGATGGGAAAAAATCGGTGTGCGCTTGAGAAACAGGCGCAAGGCTTGCCAGTAGATGGCCAGGCAGGTTTTGGCGGTCATCCACGGAAATTGCCACAAATAGCGATGCAGGCCTGCACGATCCAGCGCTGTGCGCTGCAGGTTGAGGGTGGCATCGAACAGTTTCTGATCACCCTGCCAGTCGGCCATATGCACCCCGAGCCTGGCCTGGGGCGGGCTGAAGCTCATGTGGTATTCCAGATCTCGTGGCAGAAAAGGGGATACGTGGAAGGCCTTGGCCACGGCAACGTGGGAAAAACCGTCTCCCTTGGCGGGGAGCACATAGTGATAACGTTCGCGCCAAGGCGTATTGGTGACTTCACACAGGACGGCGGCCAGTTTTCCGTCAGCTTCGTAGCAATAGAAGAAACTCACCGGGTTGAAGGACAGCCCCCAGCTACGGGCTTGTGTGAGCAGGCAGATCGGGCCTTGCGGCGTACGACCCAAAGCGCTGGCAACTTGCTGGCGTACCGCATCAATCAGGCGCATGCCAGTTGCAGTGAAGGTTTTCAGGTAATCGGTTTCACGAAAGGAGAAGGGCGCAAAGCGACTTTTCCCTGCCAGTGGTGAAAGCCCCAGTACAGCGTCTTGCTCATCCAGATCCAGATACAACAGGCCGATCTGATAGCGAAAGGCATGGGGCTTTGGGGTAAAACGCCGATGGCCGATCCAGCCGCTGTACAGGGCGCTGTTCATAGTTGCTGGCCGAAGGCGCGGGCCACGCGCAATGCGCTGACCACGCCGTCTTCATGAAAACCGTTGGCCCAGTAAGCGCCACAAAAATAGCTGTGCTGCGCGCCCAGCAATTCTTGCCAGCGCGCTTGTGCGGCAATGGCGGCCAAGCTGTATTGCGGGTGCGCGTAGGTATAGCTGGCCAGCACCTTGAGCGGATCAATGGCTACGGTTTGGTTGAGGCTGACGCAGAATGTGGTCTCGCTCTGAATCCCTTGCAGGATGTTCATATCGTAGGTCACGGCTGCCCGTTTTTGCCCTGCGCCACCGAGGCGATAATTCCAGCTGGCCCAAGCCAGTTTTCTGTCAGGCAGCAAGCGGGTATCGGTATGCAGTACCACGTCGTTATCTGCGTAGGGCATTGCTCCCAAAATTTGCTGCTCGGCAGCCGAAGGGTTGGCCAGCAACCTGAGGGCCTGGTCGCTGTGGCAGGCAAAGATCACCTTGTCGAAGGATTCAGTGCCACCAATGCTATGCACCAGAACACCTTCGGGATTGCGCGCGACCTGGATCACCGGGCAGTTGAGCCGAATTTTGTCGGCAAACCCTGCGCTCAAGGGTTTTATGTAAGCACTGGAACCGCCCTCGATCACACGCCATTGCGGGCGATTGCTGACGCTGAGCAAGCCGTGGTTGTTGAAAAAACGCACAAAGAATTGCAACGGGAAAGCCAGCATGTCGGCCAGGGACATGGACCAGATCGCAGCCCCCATCGGCACGATGTAGTGCTCGATAAAGCGCGAGCCATAGCCGCGTTGCTGCAGGTAGTCACCCAACCGGGTGTCGCTGGCAATGCGCTGCTCGTTCAGGTCGCGAATGGCTTCGCGATTGAAACGCAGGATATCGCGCAACATGCCCCAGAACCTCGGCGACAACAGGTTCCTACGTTGGGCGAACAGGCTGTTGAGGGTGTTGCCGTTGTATTCGAGGTTGCTGTCGGTGTCGTGAACGGAAAAGCTCATTTCAGTGGCTTTGGAGCGAACCCCCAATTGATCCATCAGCTTGATGAAGTTGGGGTAAGTCCAGTCGTTGAATACGATAAAGCCGGTGTCCACGGCATAAGTCTGGCCTTTGACGCTGACATTGAGGGTGTGGGTGTGGCCGCCGACCCAGTCGCTGGCCTCGAAAACGCTGATATCGTGTTCTTTATGCAGCATGTAGCCGCAGGTCAGCCCTGAAATCCCGCTGCCAATGATCGCTATTTTCATGATGGCTTACCGTCTGATGTGCGCGCCAGACGCTTGCCGAGCGCCACTTGCAGGCGTTTTGGCAGGTTTGCCAGCAGCCGCAGAATGGCAATGAACGGTGCGGGAAAGGCGATTTCCAGCGGGCGTTTTTCCAGTCGCTGGCATATGTGCTGCGCCGCTTTTTGCGCAGACCAGCGCATGGGCATCGGGAAGTCGTTGTTTTCGGTCAAGGGCGTATCAACAAACCCCGGGCTGACGAGGGTTACGTCAATATTCTCCTGGGCCAGATCGATACGCAGCGATTCGAGCAAATAGCGCAGGCCTGCTTTTGACGCTCCATAAGCCCCGGCCCGGGGCAGTGGCCAATAGGTGACCGAACTGACCACGCCCACCAGATGCGGCTGTGAGCCTGCACGCAACAGTGGCAGTGCGCTCTCAAGGCAATAGCTGCTGGCCAGCAGGTTGGTGCGCACCACGCGTTCGACCAGTGCCGCGTCGAATTGGCGGGCGTCGACATACTCACAGGTGCCGGCGTTGAGGATCACGGTGTCCAGCGCACCCCAGGCCTGGGCGATACGCTTGCCGATCTCGCGTACCTGTACGCTGTCGGTCAGGTCTCCGGGCACCAGCAAGACCTGTCCGGGGTAACGGTCGGACAAGGCTTTCAAGGGCTCCAGGGTGCGGGCGCTCAACGCCAGCCGGGCGCCGCTGACAAGCAACGCCTCAGCCATTTGTGCGCCAATCCCGCTGCTGGCGCCTGTTAGCCAGATCCGCCGTCGATCAGCCATGACTGGCCTCCAGCATTTGCCGCGACGGCAGATTTTTGAAAGCGCTCAAAGCACGGTCACGGCTTTGGCTCAGGTTGACGATGGGCGCCGGGTAATTGGCCACGCCAAACAGACCACCCAGAGAGGCGGGGTTGTGTACCTGTTTTTTATTCAGCTCGGCCAGCTCAGGCAGCCAGTGCTTGATGAATTTGCCCTCGGGGTCGAAGCGCTCTGACTGGGTGACCGGGTTGAAAATTCGGAAATACGGCACGGAATCGGTACCGGTAGATGAACTCCACTGCCAGCCGCCGTTGTTGGCGGCCAGATCACCGTCGATCAGATGCTGCATAAAGAAGCGCTCGCCTTCGCGCCAATCGATCAGCAGGTTTTTGGTCAGGAACATCGCCACCACCATGCGCAGGCGGTTGTGCATCCAGCCGGTTTCCAGCAACTGCCTGATGGCCGCGTCGATAATCGGGAAGCCTGTGCGCCCCTGTTTCCAGGCGCTCAGTTCATCAGGCGCGTTGCGCCAGGGCAGGTATTCGGTTTCCGGGCGAAAGGCGCGATGACGTGACACCCGTGGGTAACCCACCAGGATATGTTTATAAAACTCGCGCCACAGCAGCTCGGTGATCCAGGTAAACACCCCCGGGCTGCCGCTTTCGAACTCGCCGTTGTTGCTTTGCAATGCGGCGTGCAGACACTGGCGGGGTGAGATCACGCCAGCCGCAAGATAGGCCGATAGTTGGCTGGTACCAGGTTTGGCGGGCAGGTCGCGTTCGTCCTGATAGTAGTGGATCTGCTCATCGGCAAACTGCGCCAGGCGCTGGCTTGCCTGATCTTCGCCTGCTGGCCACAGTGCCCGCAGTGATTCACTGGGCACAGCGAAACCGCTGACAGACTCGGGTATGGCGTCGCTCTCTATATTCAGCAGTGACTGCTTTTCAGGCTTGGCAACCAACTTGGGCAAGGCCATATGCAGGCGGTTGTAGCATATTCGGCGAAACTGGCTGAAGACCTGGAAGTACGAGCCCGACTGCGTGAGGATGCTGCCCGGCTGGAACAGCAACTGGTCGAGGTAGTTGTGAAATTCGATGCCTTGCGCTTCCAGGGCCCGGGCCACTGCCTGGTCGCGGCGGGTTTCATGGATGCCATATTCCTGGTTGGTGTGTACCGCCTCAACTCCGTGCTGCTGGCACAGCTCAAGGAGCACCGCAGGCGCCTGGTCCCAGGTGGGCGCGGTACGAATCAGCAAAGGAATATTGAGCTGTTGCAGGCTGTTGCTCAGAGTGCGCAGGTTGCGCAGCCAGAAGTCTACCTTGCTTGGCGCATCGTCATGGGCCAGCCATTGCTCGGGGCTGATCAGGTATACGGCCAGGGTAGGGCCGCGTTTGGCGGCGGCGCTCAGGGCGGTGTTGTCGTCGTGGCGCAAGTCGGTGCGCAGCCAGATCAGTTGCATATTATTTCCTAGCGATAAAGGCCGAGTTGGCTGAGGCGTTGATTGGCCTCTACCGGGTTGTGGGCCAGATACAATCCTGCGATCTCGGTTGTACTTACGGACAACTGATCGAAGTGGATGCATACCGTTGGTCCGGCGATCAGGATCGGGCAGTCGATACCCTGCAGCAGTCGGGGCAATTGATGGGTATTGAGGGTTTTGCTGGAATACAGCACCACGGCGCGGGGCTTCAAATGCTCGACAGCCAGGCCCAGTTCGCCGCCGGGCACAGGTGCGTCGAATACTTCGACCGGGCAGTGGCTGCTGCTGACCAGCAAGGCGGTAAGCCACAGTTGCGGCTCGAAGGGCAGGTCCGAATGATTGATCAGCAGTATCGGTGCGCCCTTGAGCGAGCGGTTGTTGTGATAAATCCGCGCGCCCAGTTTGCTGCGCAGCCAGGATTGGAAAAACACCCGCTCCAATTGCGCACCGAACTGCCCTTGCCAGCGTTGTTCCAGCTCGTTCAAAAGGGGCAGCAGCAGTTGCTCGCAGAGCGGGCGGGCAGGGTAGAGCGACATTGCTTGGTTGAAACAGTCGTCGAGTCGGCGTTCTGCTAGCTCACTGATGGCTTCAATCATGGTTTGCCGCCATGCCTGCCAATCGCTGTCAGGGGCCGGGGCCAGTGCAGCTGGCGCGTTGAGCAGCGGCTTGATCTGGCTGACCGACACGCCACGGTTGAGCCACAACAGAATCTGCTGGATGCGCTGGATATGTTCGGTCGAGAACAGGCGATGGCCCTTGGCCGTGCGGTGCGGCACGATCAGGCCGTAGCGGCGTTCCCAGGCGCGCAGGGTCACGGCATTCACACCGGTGATGCGCGACACTTCGCGGATGGGCAACCAGCCTTCGGCCAGCGCCTGGCTGTAGTCAGTGTCAGGGGTGTTGGACATGATCAGATCATCATTCATGGTCAGATGGCATTACGCAGGCTGAGGTCTTCCGGATGCGGCTGCAGGTAAACCTGGCGCGAGATATAAGCGTGCGGGTGCAGGCGAAAGTGATGCTTGAGCAGGGTCAGCGGTACGACCAGTGGCACGATGCCGTGCAGGTACTGGCCAATCAGTTGCTGCATTTCCTGCTTGTCTTGCGCGCTGATGGATTGCTTGAGGTAGCCGCTGATATGTTGCAGCACATTGGTGTGCGTGCGGCGGGTGGCGCATTTTTTCAGGGCTTTCATCAGCTCGCTGAAGTAGTGCGGGGCAATGGCTCGCGGGTCTTGCTTGCCGAGGTTGCCGAGCAGTGCACCGAGGGTTTTGTACTGCACCGGGTGATGGGCCATCAGCTGGTATTTGTAGCGGGCATGGAACTCGGTCAGTGAGCGGCGGGTGATGCCCTGTTTGAGCAGTGTCTGCCAGGCGCTGTAGGCGTAAACCCGGGTCATGAAGTTTTCGCGCAGCACGGGGTCGTTCAGGCGGCCGTCTTCTTCCACCGGCAAATCGGGGTGAGCGTCGCAGAATGCCCGGGCGTAGATACCACGCCCGGCAAGCTCGGCAGGGCGGCCGCCGTCCTGATACACCTTGACCCGCTCCAGTCCGCATGACGGCGACTTCTGCATAAAAATGTAGCCACAGATGTCAGTGTGCGCTGCGGCCATTTCCACGCCGTAGTCATGCAATGGCTGGGTCACGTTCAAGGTACTGTCGACAGTGCCTACCGCCTGGGGCTGTGCAGGGTCGCCAACCAGCCGCACTGGCTGGCGCGGAATGCCAAGGCCGATGGCGACCTCGGGGCAGAGCGGGACAAACTCGAAGTGCTGGCTTAATGCCTGGCTGCACAGCCGCGATTCTTTATGCCCACCGTTGAAGCGCACCTCGGCCCCCAGCAAGCAGGCGCTGATGGCGATTTTCGGTTTGTGTGGAGCGAATGCTGCGCTGGCCATGTGACGAACCTCCAAGAATTACTTGTACATCTTTTTATTGATGTACAACTTGAGTTCATCATATGCCGGATGTTGTACAAGTCAAATTTCTTGTACAGGTATTTGGGAGGTATTAATCCCGCGTAGCAGCTGCATCGTTCCTTCGGCAGCTGCTACAGCACGTGTTGTGGCTTCAGTCCAGATGCTCAATCAGTCGCCGCGCGGCTTCCTGGCCGCTTAGCCATGCGCCTTCGACGCGGCCTGACAGGCACCAGTCGCCGCAGGCATACAGGCCCAGGTCAGAGTCGGCCAGCGCACCCCATTCATGAGCCGCAGCAGGACGGGCGTAGAGCCAGCGGTGGGCCAGGCTGAAAATCGGTGCAGGGGTAGGGAAGTGCATCAATTCGGCAAAGGCGCCGTGCAAATGTTCGATCACCGACTCTTTGGCCAGGTCGAGGTTCTGCTTGCTCCAGGTACTGGTGGCGTGCAGGACCCAGGTGTCAGGCTGGCTGTCACGCCCGGGTTTGCTGCGGTTTCGGGCCAGCCAGTCCAGCGGGCTGCCTTGTACAAAGCAACCTTCCATGGCCGTATCGAGGGGCGACTCAAAGGCCAGGGCAACAGCCCAGGCAGGCTCCATTTTTACCCCCGCAGCGGTGCTTGCCAGTTTCGGTGCGCTGGCCAGCAGGGAAGTGGCTTGCGGTGCTGGAGTTGCGATGATGACGTGACTGAACGGGCCGTGCTCCTCGCCTTCGGCATCCAGTAAATGCCAGTGTTCACCCCGGATCAGGTCGGTGATCTGGCAGGCAAAGCTGATGGGCAACTGGCCCAGCAGACCGCGGGTAATGGCGCTCATGCGCGGCGTGCCCACCCAGCGGGTCTGTTCGTCAGGGGAGGGGGTCAGTTGGCCATTTTTGTAGTGGTACAGATGGGGTTCCCACTCGACGGCCCAGCCTTTGGCCTGCCATTGCTGGACTTCATCGACAAAACGGCGGTCGCGTGCGGTGAAATACTGAGCCCCCAGGTCCAGTACCCCGACTTCGCTGCGCTTGCTCGACATGCGCCCGCCGCTGCCTCGGCTTTTATCGAACAACTGAATGGCATGCCCCGCCTTGTGCAGGGAATTTGCTGCTGCCAGCCCGGCTATGCCGGCACCGATAATTGCGATTGGTACAGTCATTAGGGCCCCCGATCTCTGTTTGCACAGACTACGCCGTCGGCAATACCTGTACAATAATGTTTTTTAGTATAGGTTTTGGTGCTTCTTCCAGATCCATGTGGCCTATTCTTAAATCAGGTCAACGACTGATAAAAGGTCTTTATATAAAAATAGACCAGTGCTCCCGATAAAACTCCTTGTGAGGATCAACTCATGCACATTTTGCTGACCGGCGGTACGGGCTTGATAGGGCGTCAGCTCTGTCGTCACTGGCTGGCGCAAGGCCATCGCCTCAGTGTGTGGAGCCGGCGCCCCGAGCAGGTGGCTCAATTATGCGGTGCCCAGGTCAAAGGGGTGGCCCTGCTTGAAGAGCTGGGTGAGGAACCGATTGATGCGGTGATCAACCTGGCCGGTGCCCCGATTGCCGATCGACCCTGGACCCGCAAGCGCAAGGCCTTGTTGTGGAGCAGCCGTATTACCCTGACTGAAACCCTGGTGGCCTGGCTGCAAAGTCGTGAGCAAAAGCCTTCAGTGTTGGTATCGGGTTCGGCCGTGGGCTGGTATGGCGACGCTGGCGAGCGTGAACTGACAGAAGACTCAGCGCCTGTGAGTGAAGATTTCGCCAGTCACTTGTGTATTGCCTGGGAAGAGACCGCACAGCAGGCGCAGGCCTTGGGCATGCGTGTAGTCATGGTGCGTACAGGGTTGGTGCTGGCAGCCGAAGGCGGCTTTTTGTCGCGTCTGTTGTTGCCGTTCAAGCTGGCGTTGGGCGGGCCGATAGGCAATGGTCGGCAATGGATGCCGTGGATTCATATCAAGGATCAAATCGCCCTGATTGATTTTCTTGTGCATGAGAATGCCGCCAGCGGTCCTTATAATGCTTGCGCGCCGCAGCCGGTACGCAATGCCGAGTTTGCCCGGACCTTGGGCCATGTGTTGCACCGTCCGGCGTTTATGCCCATGCCCGCCTTTGTATTGCGCGTGCTGCTGGGCGAAATGTCGGGCTTGTTGTTGGGTGGCCAGCGGGCGGTGCCTGTAAGGTTGCTGGCAGCCGGTTTTACTTTTCAGTTCACCGATTTGCGTGCGGCGCTCGAAGATGTAGCCGCCCGCCCCTGAAATAGGAAGTTGCATGACCGATCACGCGCTGTTGCTGGTTAACCTGGGTTCGCCGGCGTCTACTTCGGTAGCGGATGTACGCAGCTACTTGAATCAGTTTTTGATGGACCCGTATGTAATCGATCTGCCGTGGCCGGTGCGACGCTTGCTGGTGTCGTTGATCCTGATCAAGCGGCCCGAGCAGTCAGCCCATGCCTATGCCTCGATTTGGTGGAAGGAAGGTTCGCCGCTGGTAGAGCTCAGCCGCCGCTTGCAACAGGCCATGACCAAAGAGTGGAGCCAGGGCCCGGTCGAGCTGGCAATGCGTTACGGCGAGCCATCGATTGAAACCGTGTTGACCCGGATTGCTGCACAGGGCATCAAAAAAGTCACTCTGGCACCTTTGTACCCGCAGTTCGCTGACAGTACGGTGACCACGGTTATCGAAGAAGCCAAGCGGGTGGTGAAGGCCAACCAGCTGGCAATCGAGTTCTCCATTCTGCAGCCGTTCTACGACCAGCCTGAGTACCTTGATGCGCTGGTGGCCAGTGCCAGGCCGCATCTGGAGCAGAACTACGATCACTTGCTGCTGAGTTTTCACGGGTTGCCCGAGCGGCATTTGCACAAGCTGGACCCAACCGGTAATCACTGCTTCAAGAATGAAGATTGTTGCCAGAACGCTTCACCTGCGGTGCTTGCCACCTGTTATCGGGCCCAGTGCCTGCGCACGGCCCAGGCCTTTGCCGAGCGCATGGGCCTGCCTGAGGGCAAGTGGTCTGTAGCGTTCCAGTCCCGTCTGGGTCGGGCCAAGTGGATCGAACCTTACACCGAGGCGCGGCTGGATGCGTTGGCCAAGCAAGGGGTGAAAAAGATTTTGGTGATGTGCCCGGCGTTTGTGGCCGATTGCATCGAAACCCTGGAAGAAATTGGCGATCGCGGACGCGAGCAGTTTATCGAGGCGGGTGGCGAGGAGTTGGTGCTGGTGCCGTGTCTCAATGACAACCCGCAGTGGGCGCAGGCGTTGAACACGTTGTGTGAGAGGGCGCCGCTGGCGCTGTAAAAGCCTGAAGGCCTTAAAGCCCCTCTCCCGGAGGGAGAGGGGACTAAAAGCAAAGCAGGGTGAGGGCAGAGCAGGGTCGATTTAGATAACCGGCCCGTCACCTTTTTTCTTGTGCTTCCAGCTGTCATTGCCCGGCAGGATCAGGTTCAGCGCAATCGCCACAATGGCGCACAGCGCGATGCCTTTGAGACCGAAGTCCTCAGGCCCCATCCCCGTACCGATCAGTACGCCGCCAATCCCGAATACCAGGGTCACCGAGACGATCACCAGGTTGCGTGCTTCGCTCAGGTCGACTTGATGGCGGATCAGGGTGTTCATGCCCACCGCTGCAATCGAACCGAACAGCAGGCACAAAATCCCGCCCATCACCGGCACCGGAATGCTTTGCAGCAGTGCGCCGAACTTGCCGATAAATGCCAGGCTGATGGCAAAGATTGCCGCCCAGGTCATGATTTTCGGGTTGTAGTTCTTGGTCAGCATCACTGCGCCAGTCACTTCGGCGTAGGTGGTGTTGGGTGGTCCGCCCAGCATACCGGCAGCCGTGGTGGCGATGCCGTCACCGAACAGTGTGCGGTGCAGGCCCGGGTTTTTCAGGTAGTCACGACCGGTCACGCTGCCTACGGCAATCACGCCGCCGATATGTTCAATGGCCGGGGCAAGTGCCACGGGGACGATAAACAGAATCGCCTGCCAGTTGAACTCCGGCGCGGTGAAGTGCGGTAGCGCAAACCAGGGGGCGGCGGCGATCTTGGCGGTGTCGACAACACCGAAGTAGAACGCCATGCCGAAACCTACCAGCACGCCGGCAATGATCGGCACCAGACGGAAAATCCCTTTGCCGAATACGGCCACGATCAAGGTGGTCAGCAGTGCTGGCATCGAGATCAGCATGGCCGTCTGATAGTGAATCAGCTCGGTGCCATCTTCAGCGCGGCCCATGGCCATATGCGCCGCAATCGGCGCCATCGCCAGGCCGATCGAGATAATCACCGGGCCAATCACCACGGGTGGCAGCAGGCGGTCAATGAAACCGGTGCCCTTGAGCTTTACCGCGAAACCGAGAAAGGTGTACACGAAACCGGCTGCCATCACGCCGCCCATGGTCGCAGCCAGGCCGAACTGGCCCTTGGCGAGAATGATCGGGGTAATGAAAGCGAAACTCGAAGCCAGAAAGACCGGCACCTGGCGCCGGGTCACGATCTGGAACAGCAGAGTCCCGAGACCCGCCGTGAACAACGCAACGTTAGGGTCCAGGCCTGTAATCAAAGGCATCAACACCAACGCGCCAAAGGCCACGAAGAGCATCTGCGCGCCAGAGATTATCTGGCGCCAGAGCGGGTCGTTGAACTCGTCCTGCATGTTAAATGTCCTTTTGCTTGGTGCCGAAGATCTTGTCGCCGGCATCGCCCAGGCCCGGAATAATGTAGCCGTGCTCGTTCAAACGCTCATCAATGGAGGCGGTGTAGATGGTCACGTCCGGGTGAGCGGCTTCAACCGCAGCAATCCCTTCAGGCGCAGCAACCAGCACCATGGCGCGGATTTCCTTGCAGCCGGCTTTTTTCAGCAGGTCAATGGTGGCAACCATCGACGAGCCGGTGGCCAGCATCGGGTCGATAATCATCGCCAGACGCTCGTTGATTTCCGGAACCAGTTTTTCCAGGTAGGTGTGGGCCTGGAGGGTTTCTTCGTTGCGGGCAATGCCGACAGCGCTGACTTTAGCGCCCGGGATCAGGCTCAGGACACCTTCCAGCATGCCGATACCGGCGCGCAGGATCGGTACGACGGTAATTTTCTTACCGGCGATTTTTTCAACTTGAACAGTGCCGCACCAGCCGTCGATATCGTAGGTTTCGAGGGTCAGGTCACTGGTAGCTTCATAGGTCAGCAAAGCGCCGACTTCCTGAGCGAGCTCGCGGAAATTCTTCGTGCTAATGTCAGCGCGGCGCATAAGGCCGAGTTTGTGACGGATCAGCGGGTGGCGTATCTCACGGATAGGCATAGGGAAAAAACTCCGGGGGCAGGCAAAAAAACCGGCCTAGATTAATCTAATCCGGGGTGATGTCCTACAGACATTACTGCACGTTAGTCCATAAATGCTTGATCTGAGCCAAGCGGATGCGTACCTTTGCCCGCTTTTCTTGCACAACCCCCCCTGGAGAGCGTCATGTCTGCTGATCTCGAGCATATCCGTCAAATCATGCGAGAGGCTGACTGCCTGTACACCGAAGCTGAAGTCGAGGCGGCAATTGCCCGCGTTGGCGCGCAAATCACGGCTGAAATGGCCGAGACCAATCCAGTGGTATTTTGTGTGATGAACGGCGGCCTGATTTTTTCCGGCAAACTGCTCACCCATCTGCAATTCCCGCTTGAAGCGTCTTATTTGCACGCGACACGCTATCGCAATGAAACCACGGGCGGTGACCTGTTCTGGAAAGCCAAGCCGGAAGTGTCATTTATCGACCGTCATGTGCTGATCATCGATGACATCCTCGATGAAGGTCATACCCTGAGCGCGATTGTTGATTTCTGCAAACACGCGGGTGCCCGTCAGGTACATACCGCGGTGTTGATCGACAAGGAACATGATCGCAAGGCGCGTCCAGACCTTAAGGCCGACTACATGGGCTTGCCGTGCGTTGACCGCTACGTGTTTGGCTATGGCATGGACTACAAAGGCTACTGGCGTAATGCTGCCGGTATCTACGCCGTCAAAGGTATGTAAAAAAGAGCGTTGAAGCTCTCTTTCAGGGAGCTTCAACCCGCTGTTCCCCCACGAGTGGGCTGACATGCTGGCTATTTTCCTTCAGACGCTCACGATTACCGCCCCGGTGTTTGCCATGCTGTTTTTAGGCGTGGTGCTCAAACGTGTGGGCTGGATCAATGACAACTTTATCCATACTGCGTCGGCACTGGTGTTTAACGTCACCATGCCGGCGTTGTTGTTTCTGGGTATTTTGCACGCCGATCTCAGGGCGGCCTTGCAGCCCAAGGTGTTGGCGTATTTTGTTGCGGCGACCTTGCTCAGCTTTGCGCTGGCGTGGGGCTGGTCGATCTGGCGCTGCCCGCGGGAAGATCGCGGCATCTACACCCAGGGCGCCTTTCGCGGCAACAACGGGGTGGTCGGCCTGGCTCTGGCGGCCAGCATGTACGGTGACTACGGGATTTCGCTGGGGGCAGTACTCGCCGGGCTGGTGATTTTGCTCTACAACACCCTGTCGACCATTGTGCTGGCGGTATACAGCCCGGTGATCAAGTCAGACCCGTGGAGTATTTGCAAAAGCGTGGTCAAAAACCCGCTGATCATCAGCGTTCTGGCCGCAGTACCGTTCGCAGTGTTCAAAGTGGCTTTGCCCGGCTGGTTGCAGGCATCGGGTGAATATCTGGCCGCGATGACCCTGCCGCTGGCGCTGATTTGCATAGGCGGCACGCTGTCGTTGGCGAGCTTGCGCAAAAGCGGCGATATGGCGCTGAGCGCCAGCCTGGTGAAAATGGTCAGCATGCCGCTGCTCGCAACCCTGGGCGCCTGGCTCTGCGGCTTCCGTGGGCCGGAACTGGGGATTTTGTTTCTGTACTTCGCCAGTCCGACTGCGGCTGCGAGTTATGTCATGGCGCGGGCAGCCAATGGCAATCACGAACTGGCGGCCGCGATTATCGTGATCACCACCTTGATGGCCGCGCTCACGACCAATATCGGGATTTTTGTGTTGCAGTGGGGCGGCTGGATCTAGTGCTGTCGCCGCCAGGCGCGCAGGGTGCTGAACAGCAAAAATACCAGCAGCGCCGGCAGCACAAAAAACACCATCAAGTGCTCTAGTTTGCCCGCCAGGGGCATCCCGGTGGTGAACGACACCACATGCAGCCCATAGGCCAGATACAGGCCCAGAAACAGCAGTCCTTCAGCCCGGGTGACGCGGTAGCCGGTGTAGAACACGGGCAGGCACAGCGCCGCGACCCCCAGCATCACCGGCAGGTCGAACGCCAGGGCGTTGGGCGATACCGACAAGGGCGCAGGCGCCACCAGGGCGGTCAGGCCGAGTACTCCCAGCAGGTTGAAGACGTTGCTGCCAATCACGTTGCCGACGGCGATCTCGCGCTGGCCGCGAAAGGCGGCGATCAGCGAGGTGGCGAGTTCTGGCAGCGAGGTGCTGACGGCAATGATGGTCAGCCCGATGATCCGCTCCGACAGGCCCAGCTCGGTGGCGACAGTGACTGCGGCGCCGAGCAGCAAATGCCCGGCAACCCCTAGCAGAAGCAAGGCTGCAAGCATCAGCAGGATGTTATGCAGCCAGGAGGTACGGGGCAGGTCGTGGTTGCTGTGATGATGGCCGCTGTGGCGCGACTGACGTAGCAGCAGAGCCAGATAGACCAGCAGGCCGCCCAGCAGGATGACGCCGTCCAGGCGGTCGAGCTGCTTGTTCAGGGCCAGTGCAAACACCAGCGCGCTGGCCACAATCATCAACGGAATGTCCAGGCGCACCAATTGGCGCGACACCCGCAGGGGGATAATCAGCGCCGAAAGCCCCAGGGTGACCAGTACGTTGAAAATATTGCTGCCGATCACACTGCCCACGGCAATGTCCGTGGAATCATTGAGGGCGGCTTGCAGGCTGACGGTCAATTGCGGTGCGCTGCTGCCCAGTGCCACGACAGTCAGGCCGATCAAGAGCGGACGCACCTTAAGGTTGGCGGCCATACGCACAGCGCAACGCACCAGCAATTCGGCCCCGGCGATCAGCAGTACAAGGCCGCAGAACAGTTGCAGCAAGTTCCACGGTGACAGCGCGCTCAAACCCAAAATGGCGACAACTCCCTCAGTTAATCACTCAAGCCCTGAACACGGACTTTGGCGGTGCCGCTGCGCAGCATGCCCAGTTGTGCAGCCGCCTGGCGGGAAAGATCGATCAGGCGGCCACGGGTGTGCGGTCCGCGATCATTGATGCGCACCACGACGGATTTGTTGTTGCTCAGGTTGGTCACCAGCACGCGCGTGCCGAAGGGTAGCTGACGATGGGCGGCGGTGAGGCCGTGCTGGTCGAAAGGCTCGCCACTGGCGGTACGTTTGCCGTGGTGGCGGGCGCCGTAATAAGAGGCCGTGCCGGTTTGGTCATAGCCGCGGGGGTCTATGTCATGGCTGGCGCAGCCGGCGAGCAAGCTGAGCAGGGCGCAGGCGCCGAGTAGCCGCTTCATGGGGGGATCCTTTTGTGCGATTTGGAAAAACTCGTAGTCGCTGACGAGGCACGAGGCTGCGATAAGGCCCTAAGGGTCTTCAGAGAACCGGGGCTGCTTCGCAGCCCATCGCAGCCTCGTACCTCGTCAGCGACTACAGGTCGTTCGCAAACGTTGCTTTAGCCTTCAAGCTTGCTTTTGAGCAGTTCGTTAACCTGTTGCGGGTTGGCTTTGCCTTTGGACGCTTTCATCGCCTGGCCGACAAAGAAACCGAACATTTTGCCGCGCTTGGCTTCGTCTGCCGCACGGTATTGCTCGACCTGGTCGGCGTTGGCCGCCAGCATTTCATCCAGCACCTTTTCAATGGCACCGCTGTCGGTTACTTGCTTGAGGCCACGTTTTTCAATGACTTCGTCCGCAGTACCTTCGCCATTGGCCATCGCTTCAAGCACTACCTTGGCGATTTTTCCGGAGATGGTGTTGTCCTTGATGCGCTGCAGCATGCCGCCCAATTGCTCGGCGCTGACTGGCGACTGGTCAATGTCCAGGCCTTGCTTGTTGAGCAGGCTGCCCAGCTCAACCATCACCCAGTTGGCCGCCAGCTTGGCGTCGCCACTGATGCTCACGACTTTTTCGAAGTAGTCCGCTTGTTCGCGGCTCGAAGCCAATACGCTGGCGTCGTAGGCCGACAGGCCGAACTGCGACTGGAAGCGCTCGCGCTTTTGCGGTGGCAGTTCTGGCAGGGTGGCGCGAACCTGTTCGATAAATGCATCTTCGATCACCACCGGCAGCAGGTCAGGGTCGGGGAAGTAACGGTAGTCGTTGGCTTCCTCCTTGCTGCGCATGGCGCGGGTTTCGTCTTTGTTCGGGTCGTACAGGCGAGTCTGTTGAATGACCTTGCCACCGTCTTCGATCAGCTCGATCTGACGCTGTACTTCGCTGTTGATCGCCTTCTCGATAAAACGGAACGAGTTGACGTTCTTGATCTCGCAGCGAGTCCCGAACTCGGCCTGGCCGACCGGGCGAATCGAGACGTTGCAGTCGCAACGCAGCGAGCCTTCAGCCATGTTGCCGTCGCAGATGCCCAGGTAGCGTACCAGGGCGTGCATCGCCTTGACGTAGGCCACGGCTTCTTTGGCGCTGCGCATGTCTGGCTCGGAAACGATCTCCAGCAGCGGGGTGCCGGCACGGTTCAGGTCGATGCCGGTGGCGCCGCTGAAGTCTTCGTGCAGGCTTTTGCCCGCATCTTCCTCAAGGTGCGCGCGGGTAATACCGACACGTTTGACGGTGCCGTCTTCAAGGGTGATGTCCAGGTGGCCCTTGCCAACAATCGGCAGTTCCATCTGGCTGATCTGGTAGCCCTTGGGCAGGTCGGGGTAGAAGTAGTTCTTGCGGGCAAACACGTTGTGCTGACCGATTTCAGCGTCAACGGCCACGCCGAACATGACGGCCATGCGCACGGCTTCCTGGTTCAGCACCGGCAGTACGCCGGGCATGCCCAGGTCTACCAGGCTGGCCTGGGTGTTCGGTTCGGCACCAAAGGTGGTGGCGCTACCGGAGAAAATCTTCGATTGGGTGGCGAGCTGGGAGTGAATTTCCAGCCCGATCACAACTTCCCATTGCATGTGTTTCTCCTCAGAAGCCGGCAGGTGAGCGCGTATGCCAGTCAGTGTGCAACTGATACTGGTGAGCGACGTTGAGCAAGCGACCTTCCTGGAAGTAAGGCGCAAGCAGCTGCACGCCTACTGGCAGACCATCGACAAAACCGGCTGGCATCGACAGGCCCGGCAGGCCCGCAAGGTTGGCGGTAATGGTGTAGACGTCTTCCAGATAGGCCGAAACCGGGTCGCTGTTTTTAGCGCCGATTTTCCAGGCCGGGTTAGGCGTGGTTGGGCCGAGGATGATGTCGACTTCGTTGAACGCAGTCATGAAGTCGTTTTTGATCAGGCGACGGATTTTTTGCGCTTGCAGGTAGTAAGCGTCGTAGTAACCGGCTGACAGGGCGTAGGCACCGACCAGAATCCGGCGCTGTACTTCCGGGCCAAAGCCTTCGGCGCGCGAACGCTTGTACAGGTCGGTAAGGTCTTTCGGGTTTTCACAGCGATGGCCGAAGCGCACGCCGTCAAAACGCGACAGGTTGGACGAAGCCTCTGCGGGGGCGATCACGTAGTACGCAGGAATCGCGTGCTGCATGTTCGGCAGGCTGATGGGCTTGATCACGGCGCCGAGCTTTTCCAGCTCCTTGACGCTGTTGTGGATTAGCTCGGCAATGCGCGGGTCGAGGCCTTCGCTGAAGAACTCCGCAGGTACGCCGATGCGCAGGCCTTGCAGCGAGCCGTTGAGATTGGCGCTGAAGTCCGGCACTGGCTCGTCAATGCTGGTGGAGTCTTGCGGGTCGAAACCGGCCATGCCTTGCAGCAGGATGGCGCAATCTTCGGCCGTGCGAGCCAAAGGGCCAGCCTGGTCGAGGCTGGAGGCGTAAGCGATCATGCCCCAGCGCGAAACGCGACCGTACGTCGGTTTCAGGCCTGTGAGGTTGGTCAGGGCTGCCGGCTGTCGGATAGATCCGCCAGTGTCGGTGCCGGTCGCCGCAGGCAACAGACGGGCGGCAACTGCCGCTGCCGAACCGCCCGACGAACCGCCGGGTACGTGCTCAAGATTCCACGGGTTTTTCACTGCGCCGTAGTAGCTCGATTCGTTGGCCGAGCCCATGGCGAACTCGTCCATGTTGGTCTTGCCCAGGCTCACGGCGCCGGCTGCGGCCAGCTTGGCAACCACGGTGGCGTCGTAAGGTGCCTTGAAGTTGTCGAGCATCTTCGAGGCGCAGCTGGTGCGCACGCCCAAGGTGCAGAACAGGTCCTTGTGAGCGATTGGCGCACCCAGCAGGGCCCCGGTTTCACCGTTGGCGCGACGTGCGTCAGCAGCCCTGGCCTGCTCTAGAGCAAGGTCTTCGGTGAGGGTGATGAAGCTGTTGAGCTGAGGATCGAGCTGGGCGATACGCGCCAGCAGGGTCTTGGTCAGCTCTTCAGAAGAAAACTTTTTATCGGCGAGTCCGCGGGCGATCTCGGCCAGAGTCAATTGATGCATGCAGGCTCTTTCCCTTTACTCGATGACTTTAGGAACCAGATAGAGGCCGTTTTCGACCGCTGGTGCGATGGACTGGTAAGCCTCGCGATGATTGCTTTCAGTCACGACGTCTGCACGCAGGCGCTGGCTGGCTTCCAGTGGGTGGGCCAGAGGCTCGATACCGGTAGTGTCGACGGCCTGCATCTGATCAATCAGCCCCAAAATGCTGTTAAGGGCTTCGGTGGTGCGTGGAATATCGGCATCATTGAGGCCAAGACGGGCCAAATGTGCGATTTTTTCCACGTCGGAGCGGTCTAGCGCCATGGGATTCTCCAGTGGAAAACAGGACGGATGCTATCCGTGTGTTAGATTGTCGGAACACTACCGCATTTCTACGGTCATATGGCCGCGATTATGGGAGTTGGTGCTCAGAAAAGCGCCCAATTTAACATATTGGCGCCTTGCCCAAAATCCCTGTCGTTGTTAGAGTTTGCCGCACTTTTTTACCCACGCGTTGCCTAGGGTCCCTTTCCCATGTTCAAGAAACTGCGTGGCATGTTTTCCAGCGATCTTTCCATCGACCTGGGCACTGCCAACACCCTTATTTACGTGCGTGAGCGCGGTATTGTCCTGAATGAACCATCGGTTGTGGCCATTCGGACACACGGTAACCAGAAAAGTGTCGTTGCCGTCGGCACCGAGGCCAAGCGCATGCTTGGCCGTACACCGGGCAACATTGCTGCCATTCGTCCGATGAAGGACGGCGTTATTGCCGATTTCAGCGTTTGCGAAAAAATGCTGCAGTACTTCATCAACAAGGTGCATGAAAACAGCTTCCTGCAGCCAAGCCCGCGAGTCCTGATTTGCGTGCCTTGCAAGTCGACTCAGGTTGAGCGTCGCGCCATTCGTGAATCGGCACTCGGTGCCGGTGCCCGTGAAGTGTTCCTGATCGAAGAACCAATGGCTGCGGCCATCGGTGCCGGCCTGCCGGTTGAAGAAGCTCGCGGCTCGATGGTTGTCGATATCGGTGGTGGTACCACTGAAATCGCGCTGATCTCCCTGAACGGTGTGGTTTACGCCGAATCCGTACGGGTAGGTGGCGACCGTTTCGACGAAGCGATCATCACTTATGTGCGCCGTAACTACGGCAGCCTGATCGGTGAATCGACGGCCGAGCGTATCAAGACCGAAATCGGTACGGCTTTCCCGGGTGGTGAAGTACGTGAAGTCGACGTGCGCGGCCGTAACCTGGCAGAGGGTGTACCACGTGCCTTCACCCTGAACTCCAATGAAGTGCTTGAAGCTCTGCAAGAGTCGCTGGCAACCATCGTTCAGGCCGTGAAAAGCGCTCTGGAACAGTCTCCGCCAGAGCTGGCTTCGGACATCGCCGAGCGTGGCCTGGTACTGACCGGTGGTGGCGCCTTGCTGCGTGACCTCGACAAGTTGCTGGCCCAGGAAACCGGTCTGCCGGTGATCGTTGCCGAAGACCCGCTGACCTGCGTTGCGCGTGGCGGTGGCCGTGCGCTGGAAATGATGGATAAACACACGATGGACCTGCTCTCCAGCGAATAAGATCGCCTGGTGCAGTCCTTTGGTTATCATCAGAAGGTAGCACTTTGCAGTGCTGCCTTTTGGCGTTTATCTTCTGTCAATCTTCATCCAGGCCGCTTGAAGCCGTATGAATAAGTTGAACACTTGCCCCGGAGGAGCGGCTTATTAAACCGCTCTTTTCCAAAGGCCCCTCATTGGGCGTGCGCTTTCTGGTGCTGGTCGTGCTATCGGTCGCGCTGATGGTAGTGGACGCTCGCTTCACGTTGCTCAAGCCTGTGCGCAGCCAGATGTCGCTGGTGCTGATGCAGTCCTACTGGATCACCGATTTGCCGCAGCGTTTGTGGCAGGGCGTGGCCAGTCAGTTCGGCAGCCGCACGGAGCTGGTGGCTGAAAACGAGAAACTCAAAACCGAAAACCTCCTGCTTCAGGGCCGCATGCAAAAGCTGGCTGCCTTGACCGAGCAGAACGTTCGCTTGCGCGAGTTGCTCAACTCTTCGGCACTGGTTAACGAAAAGGTCGAAGTAGCCGAGTTGATCGGCATGGATCCCAACCCCTTTACCCATCGCATCATCATCAACAAGGGTGAGCGCGACGGCGTTGTGCTGGGTCAGCCGGTGCTCGACGCGCGCGGGCTGATGGGCCAGGTGGTTGAGCTGATGCCCTACACCTCGCGTGTCTTGTTGCTGACCGATACCACCCACAGCATTCCGGTGCAGGTCAACCGTAACGGGTTGCGGGCGATTGCCAGCGGCACGGGTAACCCCGAGAGCCTGGAGCTGCGTCATGTTGCCGACACCGCGGATATCAAAGTAGGCGACCTGTTGGTCAGTTCGGGCCTGGGGCAGCGTTTCCCGGCCGGTTATCCGGTGGCAACGGTCAAGGAAGTGATTCACGACTCCGGCCAGCCTTTTGCAATTGTGCGTGCTGTGCCGACGGCAGCCTTGAATCGCAGCCGCTACCTGTTGCTGGTATTCAGCGACAGCCGCACGCCTGAAGAGCGGGCCAACGACGCGGCCAAGGCTCAGCAGGCCGAGCAAAACGGTGAGCCGCCGCCGATCATTCCGGCGACGGTGCCCAAGCCGGCACCAGTAGCTATCCCGGCTGCGGTGACCCCGGTTCCGGCACCTGCGGTTGCCGACCCTAAAACCGTGAAGAAATCTGCGCCCGTTGCAACCCCTGCCGCCAAGCCGCCAGCCGCTGTGCCGGCCACTACTCGGGAGAGGCAATAAATGGCGAGTACCCGTTCGCGTAACGGCTGGATCATCTGGCTGACGTTTGCCATCGGCCTGTTGCTCAGCATTTCACCCATGCCGCAGTTCATGGAGATCCTGCGCCCGCTCTGGCTGGCCTTGCTGCTGGCCTTCTGGGCCTTGTACATGCCGCATAAAGTGGGCATGGTCACCGCGTTTTGCCTGGGGTTGGCCGAAGATGTGCTGTACGGCACCTTGCTGGGTCAAAATGCCCTGACGCTGACCCTGATTACCTTCCTGGTACTGTCACTGCAACAGCGCCTGAGGGTGTTTCCGATGTGGCAGCAATGCCTGGTGCTACTGGTTATTTTCGGCCTGGCCCAGCTTGCCCAGTTGTGGCTCAGTGCCTTGACCGGCAACCGCCAGCCAACCCTGGCGCTGGTGTTGCCAGGGGTGATCAGTGCACTGTTGTGGCCCTGGGTCAGCTACGGGCTTCGCGGGTTGTGCCGACGCTTCAAAATCAATTAACTGGATACGAGCCATTTCCTGGTTTGTGCACCTCGACAGGGAGATGTCTTGATGACTTCGCTTTATCTGGCCTCTGGCTCACCGCGCCGGCGCGAGTTGCTGACTCAAATCGGCGTGCCGTTCACGGCGGTCAGTGCGGCCATCGACGAAACTCCCCTGCAAAATGAATCCCCTGTGGCCTATGTCGAGCGCCTGGCGCGCGAAAAGGCCCAGGCCGGCCGCCAGCAACTGGTCAAATCAATACCCGACAGTGCCTTTTGCGTGCTGGGAGCCGATACGGCTGTGGTGCTTGATGAGCGCATTCTGGGCAAACCGGTCGACGAGGCTGATGCCTTGGCTATGCTCATGGCGCTGTCTGGCCGAGAGCACGAAGTGTTGACCGCCATCGCGATTATCGACGCTGGACGCTGCGAAACCCGCGTGGTGAGCAGCCAGGTGCGCTTTAGAAACATCAGCAAACAAGAAGCCAGCCTGTATTGGGCCAGCGGTGAACCCCGGGATAAAGCCGGTGGCTACGCCATTCAGGGGTTGGCAGCGGTGTTTGTAGCGGGGCTCAATGGCAGTTATTCCGCCGTTGTAGGCTTGCCCGTGTGCGAAACCGCAGAACTGCTCGGGCATTTCGGCATACCCTGTTGGCAAAACCTTACCGTGCGCTGAATACGGCACCTACGAGACGTGGCACTACTGTGATGACGCCTGAACGAGACCCAGCCATGAGTGAAGAGATCCTGATCAACATCACGCCGATGGAATCGCGCGTGGCGGTGGTAGAGAACGGTGTTCTGCAAGAGGTGCATGTCGAGCGTACCCAGCGCCGGGGCATTGTCGGCAATATTTACAAAGGTAAAATTGTCAGGGTTTTGCCCGGCATGCAGGCTGCCTTTGTCGATATCGGCCTGGATCGCGCGGCTTTTATTCATGCCTCCGAGATTTCCCTGCGTGAAGGCCAGGCGGTTGAAAGCATCGGTACGCTGGTGCATGAAGGCCAGAGCCTGGTGGTGCAAGTCACCAAAGACCCGATTGGTTCCAAAGGCGCACGCCTGACCACGCAACTGTCGATTCCTTCGCGTTACCTGGTGTACATGCCACGCACTGCCCATGTCGGCATCTCCCTGAAGATCGAAGACGAAGCCGAGCGTGAACGCCTCAAGCAGGTGGTCAGCGATTGCGTGGCCCAGGAAGGCATCAAGGAAGCCGGTGGTTTTATCCTGCGCACGGCGGCCGAAGGTGCTGGCGCGGATGAGATCCTCATGGACATTCGCTACCTGCGGCGCTTGTGGGACCAGATCGGTGCCCAGATCAAGACCGTTGGTGCGCCGACGGTTATCTACGAAGACTTGGGCCTGGCGCTGCGCACATTGCGGGATCTGGTCAGCCCCAAGATCGAGAAAATTCGCATCGATTCGCGCGAAACCTTCCAGAGAACCACGCAGTTTGTGGCTGAACTGATGCCGGAAATCGCCGACCGCCTTGAGCACTACCCGGGCGAACGGCCGATTTTCGATTTGTATGGCGTTGAAGACGAAATCCAGAAAGCCCTGGACCGCAAGGTACCGCTCAAGTCCGGCGGTTATCTGGTGGTCGATCCGGCTGAAGCCATGACCACCATCGACGTCAACACCGGCGCGTTTGTGGGGCATCGCAACCTTGAAGAAACCATCTTCAAGACCAACCTCGAAGCCGCTACCGCCATTGCCCGGCAACTGCGCCTGCGCAACCTGGGCGGGATCATCATCATCGACTTCATCGACATGGAAGATGAAGAGCACCAGCGCCAGGTGATACGCACTCTGGAAAAACAGCTGGAGCGCGATCACGCCAAGACCAACATCATCGGCATCACTGAGCTGGGCCTGGTGCAAATGACCCGCAAGCGTACCCGCGAGAGTCTGGAGCAGGTCTTGTGCGAGCCGTGCGTGTGCTGCCAGGGCCGGGGCAAGCTGAAAACCCCGGAAACCATCTGCTACGAAATTTTTCGTGAAATTCTCCGTGAGGCCCGGGCCTATCAAGCCACCGGCTATCGTGTACTGGCCAACCAGAAAGTGGTGGATCGCTTGCTGGATGAAGAGTCGGGGAACGTCGCGGAACTGGAAGGCTTTATCGGGCGCACGATTCGTTTTCAGGTTGAAACCATGTATTCCCAGGAACAATACGACGTGGTGCTGCTCTGAAGTCTCAGGCGTCGTATGGCGTTAAAAAGGGGCTGACTCCGGCCCCTTCGATCATTACTGAAGGGGCCACCTGACATGGAGCGTCTGACACGCTTTTTTGCCGCGCTGACCCGTTGGGGGTTGGGCGCGTGCGCTCTGGTTTTGGTGCTGACGGCGTTGTATGTCAGCATTGGCCGTGAATTGACCCCGTTGATTGCCGAATACCGCATCGAGGTTCAAAACAAAGCTCGGGACGCCTTGGGCATGCCATTGACCATTGGCAGCCTCGAAGGAAGCTGGAGCGGCATGGCACCGGTATTGAAGGCCCACGATGTGATGGTCGGCGAGGGCAACAGCGCCCTGCGCCTGGACGAAGTGCAGGTGGTACCCGATGTGTGGGCCAGCCTGTTGAATCGTGATGTGCGCATTGCCGGTGTGCAGCTCAATGGCCTGCAACTGAGCCTTCGCCAGGACGAGAGCGGCCACTGGAGCCTTGAAGGGCTGCCGGTGCAGGACGACCAGCCGCTCGACCCTGAGCAGTTGCTCACCCAGTTGCAACACGTGGCGCGATTGTCGGTGCTCGACAGCCAGGTGACCCTTGAACCCTATAAACAAGCCCCGTTGACCCTGACCTATGTTGGGCTGACGCTGGACGTTGGTGCCTCTGATCAGCGCCTTGATGCACGCCTTACCCTGCCTGATGGCCAGCCTGTCGCGCTGAGTGTCTCGACCCAGGTCCAGGCCAGCCGGTGGCGTGATGGTGCGGCCCAGGCCTATGTGAGTCTGCCGCAAAGTGACTGGGCCAAGTGGCTGCCGGCTACGCTGATTGCGCCGTGGAAGGTGTCCGAGCTCAAGGCCGGTGGCGAGTTCTGGTTTAACTGGAGCCGGGGCTCGGTGCAGAGCGCGGTCGCGCGCCTGAATGCCCCCAAATTCACCGGTGCCTACGCCGGGCGCAAAGCTGAATCCATCGACAACCTGGCCTTGCACGCCTGGGCCGAACGCGGCAAGCAGGGTTTCAATGTGGTGCTCGACTCATTGGCCATGAACCTGGGCAAGACGCGCTGGGAAACCCGCATGCAATTGCAGCAGTTTGCGGCCACCGATAAAGAGCAGGCGCGCTGGCACCTGCAGGCAGACCGTCTGGACCTGACGCCGATCACGCCGTTGATGGACTCGCTGGCACCTGTTCCTGAAGCTGTGGCCAAGGTCATCGACCAACTGAGCGTTACTGGCACATTGCGCAATGTGTTGGCGGACTATCGACCGTCAGCCACAGACGATCAGAAAATCAGCTTCGCAGCCAACCTGGAGCAGGTCGGCTTCAACGCCACTCACGGTGCACCGGCGGCCCGCAACGTCAGTGGCCTGATCAGCGGCGATCTGGGCAAGGGCGAACTGCGTCTCGACAGCAAGGATTTCATGCTGCACCTGGCCCCGATCTTCGCCAAGCCCTGGCAATACCTGCAAGCCAATGCGCTGCTGACCTGGACCCTGAACAAGGACAGCTTCACCCTGATTGCGCCCTACATCAAAGTGTTGGGCGAAGAGGGCAAAATCGCAGCCGACTTCTTGATCCGCATTCACCTCGACCATTCCCAGGAAGACTACATGGACCTGCGGGTTGGTCTTACGGATGGCGACGGCCGTTTCACCCCCAAGTACCTGCCTGAAGTCCTGAGCCCGGCCCTCACCGAGTGGCTGAGCACGGCGATTATCAAGGGGGCGGTCGACGAGGGCTTTTTCCAGTATCAAGGCTCGCTAAGCCATGATGCCGTTGCTGCGGCGCGCAATATCAGCCTGTTTTTCAAGGTGCATGGCGCGGAGCTGGCGTTCCAGCCTGGCTGGCCCCATGTGCGTAACGTCTCGGGCGATGTGTTTATTGAAGACAGTGGCGTACGGATCATGGCCAGCAAAGGCCAGTTGCTCGACACCCAGGTGCGCAACGTGGCCGTCAGCATCCCGCATGTGCCTGCCGGCAAGGTCAGCCATTTGTTTCTGGACGGGGATTTCGATGGCGGGCTGGGCGACGGCCTGAAAATTCTGCAAGAGGCGCCGATTGGCACCGCCGACACCTTCGCCGGCTGGCAGGGTGAAGGTTCGCTCAAGGGCCGTGTCGATCTGGATATCCCGCTGGAAAAAAGCGTGGAGCCGAAAATCCTTGTGGATTTCAGTACCGACAAGGCCCGTCTGAAACTCAGCGAACCCGAGCTTGAACTGACCCAGCTCAAGGGCGACTTCCGTTTTGACAGCGCCAAGGGCCTGAGCGGCAAAGGCATCAGCGCGCGGGCGTTCGATCGCCCGATCAAGGCGCAGATTTTCGCCGACGGCAAGCCCGGTCGCATCAGTACCCGGGTAGTGGCCAGCGGCCAGGTAGGCGTTAAAAAGCTCACGGACTGGCTCAAGTTCAATCAGCCGATCCCGGTGAGCGGCGATTTGCCATATCAATTGCAACTCACCCTGGACGGGGCCGACAGCCAGTTGCGGGTTAGCTCCAGCCTCAAAGGCGCTGTGGTTGATCTGCCTGCGCCCTTTGGCCTGGCGGCCAATGAAAGCCGCAACAGCGTGTTCCGCATGACCCTGCAAGGTGCCGAGCGGCGTTACTGGTTTGACTACGGTGACCTGGCCAACCTGACCTTTGCCGCCCCCAACGGCAAGTTTGAAGAGGGGCGCGGTGAGCTGTTTCTGGGCGATGGCAATCCCGTATTACCTACGAGTAAAGGTTTGCGCATTCGCGGTGTACTGTCGGAACTCGACGTTGCCCCCTGGCAGGCGCTGGTGGAACGTTATGCGGGCAATGACCCGGGTGGCAGTGCCAAGCAACTGCTCAGCAGTGCGGACTTTAAAGTCGGCAAGTTGATTGCCTTCGGTACCCAGCTGGATCAGGTGCGTCTGGTCATGAAGCGCGTTGCCGCTTCCTGGGCGCTGCAAATCGACAGCAAGCAGGCTACCGGGGCCGTAACCCTGCCGGATGCGAAGAACGCGCCGATTGTGGTCAATATGCAGACCATTCGCCTGCCTGCGCCCGACCCCAAGGCAGTGGCGGACGACAATGCTCCGGACCCGCTGGCGGCAGTAGATCCACGCAAGATTCCGGCGCTGGACATCATTATTCGTCAGCTTTACCAGGGCTCTGACCTGCTCGGCGCCTGGTCGCTCAACATTCGCCCCAACAGCCGCGGCATCAGCCTCACCAGCCTCAACCTGGGGCTCAAGGGCATGCTGCTGGAAGGCTCGGGCGGCTGGGAAGGCGTGGCGGGTAACAGCAAGAGCTGGTACCAGGGGCGCCTGGGTGGCGGCAACCTGGCCACGGTGCTGAAAAACTGGGGCTTCGCCCCCAGCGTCACCAGCGACAACTTTCATGTGGACATTGATGGCAACTGGCCCGGTTCGCCAGCGTGGATCGGCCTCAAGCGTTTCTCCGGCACACTGGACGCCTCGCTCAACAAGGGGCAGTTTGTGGAAGTCGACGGCAGCGCCCAGGTGCTGCGCATTTTTGGCCTGCTTAACTTCAACGCCATTGGCCGTCGCCTGCGCCTGGACTTCTCCGATCTGTTCGGCAAAGGCCTGAGCTATGACCGGGTCAAGGGTGTGCTAAACGCCAGCAGTGGTGTGTACAGCACCGGCAAGCCGATTCTGATGACCGGGCCGTCCACTAATCTGGAGCTTAATGGCACCTTGAATATGGTCACCGATCGGGTCAACGCCAAGTTGCTGGTGACCTTGCCAGTGACCAACAACCTGCCGCTGGCCGCCTTGCTGGTGGGCGGGCCGGCGGCGGGTGGCGCGATGTTCTTGCTCAACAAGCTGATCGGTGATCAGGTGTCGCGCTTCGCCAGCGTGCAATACAGCATTCAAGGCCCGTGGAACGATCCGAAGATCACCTTCGACAAGCCTTTTGAGAAAAACTAGGAGCGCCCCATGACCCTGGCAGTGATTCAAATGGTCAGCCAGAGCGATGTTCTGGCCAACCTGACCCAGGCCCGCCGCCTGCTGCAAGAGGCTGCAGAGGGTGGTGCGAAACTGGCCGTTCTGCCCGAGAACTTTGCCGCCATGGGCCGCCGCGACATTGCCGATATCGGGCGTGCCGAGGCCTTGGGCGAAGGTCCGATCCTGCCCTGGTTGAAACAGGCCGCTCGCGACCTCAACTTATGGATAGTTGCCGGCACTTTACCTCTGCCGCCAGAGGGTCAGCCTCAAGCCAAGGTCAATGCCTGTTCGCTGCTGATCAATGCCGAGGGTGAATGCGCTGCCCGATACGACAAACTGCACTTGTTCGACGTGGATGTGTCCGACAACCGTGGCCGCTACCGTGAGTCAGATGACTATGCTCATGGGGAGCGTGTGGTAGTGGCGGATACCCCGGTCGGCAAGCTGGGCTTGAGCGTATGTTATGACCTGCGCTTCCCGGAGCTGTACAGTGAGCTACGCGCCGCTGGCGCTGAACTGATTACCGCGCCTTCGGCATTCACGGCAGTCACCGGGGCTGCGCATTGGGACATTCTGATCCGCGCTCGCGCCATCGAGACCCAGTGCTACATCCTTGCGGCGGCTCAGGGCGGCATACACCCCGGCCCGCGGGAAACCTGGGGGCATGCAGCCATTATCGATCCCTGGGGGCGGGTACTGGCCGAACAGGCGCAGGGCGAGGGTGTGTTGCTGGCCCGCCGCGATGCGGTGGAGCAAGCGGACATCAGGGCGCGCATGCCGGTGGTGAGCCATCGGCGGTTCAACGCCCAGCTAATTTAAGTGGGAGCGGGCTTGCTCGCGATGCAGACGACGCGGTGTCACCGTTGCACCGCATTGATGCCATCGCGAGCAAGCCCGCTCCCACACAACGGATTTTTCAGGCCCGTGGGTTCAGCACTCAAAGATGCTGAAGCAGGGGCCAAGACGGAGTGAATATGAGCGAGTTGTTGACCTCAGTCAGCGAACACCTGTTGGCACCGGGCGGTGTCACCATCGAAAGCCTGCAAAGCGTACTGGGCGACCTGGCCGGGCCGGGCATCGACGCCGCAGACCTGTATTTTCAAGGGCAGATTTCCGAGTCCTGGGCACTGGAAGACGGCATCGTCAAAGAAGGCAGCTTTAACCTCGACCAGGGCGTAGGTGTTCGCGCCCAGTCTGGCGAGAAGACCGGTTTTGCCTACAGCAATGCCATTACCCTGGAAGCATTGGGCCAGGCTGCCCGCGCGGCCCGCTCGATCTCCCGCGCCGGGCAGAACGGTACGGTGCAGGCGTTCACCACTCAGGACGTGGCTCAGCTGTATGGCCCGGACAACCCGCTGGAAGTCATCAGCCGCGCTGAAAAAGTCGAACTGCTCAAGCGTATCGATGCAGCAACCCGCGCCCTCGATCCGCGTATCCAGCAAGTTACCGTGAGCATGGCCGGGGTCTGGGAACGCATTCTGGTGGCCTCCACTGACGGTGGTCTGGCTGCTGATATTCGCCCGCTGGTGCGTTTCAATGTCAGCGTCATCGTTGAGCAAAATGGCCGTCGCGAGCGCGGCGGCCATGGCGGTGGCGGGCGTACCGACTACCGTTATTTCCTCACCGATGATCGTGCCATGGGGTATGCCCGTGAAGCGTTGCGCCAGGCACTGGTCAACCTCGAAGCCGTACCGGCTCCGGCGGGCACCATGCCGGTGGTGCTGGGCTCGGGCTGGTCCGGGGTGCTGTTGCATGAAGCTGTGGGTCACGGTCTGGAAGGGGACTTCAACCGCAAGGGCAGTTCAGCCTACAGCGGGCGCATGGGTGAGATGGTCGCCTCCAAACTGTGCACCATCGTCGATGATGGCACCCTGGCCGGCCGCCGTGGCTCGCTGAGCGTGGATGACGAAGGTACCCCTACCGAGTGCACCACCCTGATTGAAAACGGCGTGCTCAAGGGCTATATGCAGGACAAGCTCAATGCCCGCCTGATGGGCGTGGCCCGCACCGGCAACGGTCGTCGCGAATCTTATGCGCACTTGCCGATGCCGCGTATGACCAACACCTACATGCTGGGTGGCGAGAGCGATCCGGCCGAGATCATTGCTTCGGTGAAAAAGGGCATCTACTGCGCCAACCTGGGCGGTGGTCAGGTCGATATCACCAGCGGCAAGTTTGTGTTCTCCACCAGCGAAGCCTATTTGATTGAAGACGGCAAAATCACTCGCCCAGTCAAAGGCGCGACCCTGATTGGCAACGGGCCGGAAGCAATGAGCAAGGTCTCGATGGTCGGCAACGACCTGTCGCTGGACAGCGGCGTGGGAACGTGTGGCAAGGACGGGCAGTCGGTGCCGGTAGGTGTCGGCCAGCCAACCCTGAAGATTGACGCGATCACCGTGGGTGGTACGGGCGGTTGAGGGGAGGTCCCGTGAAGGTTGCCAGGCAACCTTCACGGGTACGAGGCTTAACGCAGACCGCGTTGAGTCTCGTCCAACCCACGGATGTACTTGAACAATTTGCGGCTTGAAGCCGGTGCCTTGTTATGAGCCAGCTCGTGTTTGGCCTGACGTATCACCGAACGCATTTGCTGGCGGTCGGCTTCAGGGAACTCGGCAACAAACTTTTCCAGTACAGCGTCATCACCCTCGATCAGGCGATCACGCCAGCGCTCGAGGTTGTGAAAACGTTCGTTGTACTGGCGAGAAGAGGCATCGACTTGATCGATCAAAGCAAGAATTTCGTCAAGCGGTTGATCGCGCATCAGTTTGCCGATGAACATCATATGGCGCTTGCGCGCAATATTGGCCGTGTGTTTTGGAGCATCTGCCAAAGCCTTACGCATAGCGTCAGTCAGGGGCATTTTGTTCAGCAAGTCAGGCTTGAGTGTCGTGAGACGCTCGCCCAGATCAACCAGAGCGTGAAGCTCGCGTTTGACCTGCGATTTGCTTTTTTCGCCGTCGAAGGCGTCGTCGTAAGAATCAACCATGGTGGCAGTCCGCAAAGAAACGCCGCCATGATAACCAGTCGGGGGCCGCTTGTCCGGCCCGGTCGCTCGGCGGCCCTGCCGAAAACAGAATTTGAGTGGAGAAAACCATGAGTGCAGTTCAAAGCGTCGGCCCGCAGGCCTTGCCGGCACTGCAGGAACAGGTCGAGCAAATCATTGCAGAAGCCAAGCGCCAGGGCGCCAGCGCCTGTGAAGTCGCCGTGTCGCTGGAGCAGGGTTTGTCGACCTCGGTACGTCAGCGCGAAGTTGAAACCGTAGAGTTCAACCGTGACCAGGGTTTTGGCATCACCCTCTATGTAGGCCAGCGCAAAGGCTCGGCCAGCACCTCGGCCACCGGCCCGGATGCCATCCGCGAAACCGTCGCCGCCGCCCTGGCGATTGCCAAACACACCTCGGAAGACGAAAGCTCGGGTTTGGCCGATGCCAGCCTGATGGCCCGTGATCTGCAAGACTTTGATGTGTTCCACACCTGGGACATCACCCCCGAGCAGGCCATTGAAAAGGCCCTGGCCTGTGAAGCTGCAGCCTTTGATGCAGACAGCCGGATCAAAAATGCCGATGGCACCACCCTCAGCACCCATCAGGGCTGCCGTGTATACGGCAACAGCAATGGCTTTATCGGTGGCTCGGCTTCCACCCGGCACAGCCTCAGCTGCGTAATGATCGCCGAAGGCGACGGCCAGATGCAGCGTGACTACTGGTATGACGTCAATTGCCAGGGCGAGTTGTTGATGGACGCCGTGAGCATTGGCCAGCGCGCCGCCGAGCGTGCTGCCCGCCGCCTTGGCTCGCGTCCGGTACCCACTTGCGAAGTGCCGGTGCTGTTCTCGGCCGAACTGGCTGGCGGCCTGTTCGGCAGTTTCCTGGGGGCAATCTCGGGTGGCAATCTGTACCGCAAGTCGTCGTTCCTGCTGGATGCAATGGGGCAGCAAATTTTCCCTGAATGGTTGACCCTGGATGAGCGCCCGCACCTGATGCGCGCCATGGGTAGCTCATCGTTCGACAATGACGGCCTGGCCACCTTCGCCAAGCCGTTTATCAAGGACGGCGAGCTGGTGTCCTACATCCTCAGCACCTACTCCGGGCGCAAGCTGGGCATGCCGAGCACGGCCAACGCCGGCGGCGTGCATAACCTGTTCGTGACCCATGGCGACGAAGATCAGGCAGCGTTGATCCGGCGCATGGGTCGTGGTTTGTTCGTCACGGAGCTGATGGGCAGCGGCCTGAACATGGTCACCGGCGACTACTCCCGTGGCGCGGCGGGTTTCTGGGTCGAGAATGGCGAAATCCAGTTTCCGGTTCAGGAAGTGACCATTGCCGGCAATATGCGCGACATGTTCAAACAGATTGTGGCCGTGGGCAACGATCTGGAATTGCGCAGCAACATCCGCACCGGCTCGGTGTTGATCGAACGCATGATGGTAGCGGGTAGCTAAACGCTGCTCTGTTCCATGCCAAGGCGTATCACTGAATCGGTGATACGCCTTTTTTGTGTTTGTGCATCCCATCCTTTAGCAGGCTTGTTTTGATAATCAATATCGCTTAATAATGAATCTCATTATCGAGTGAGCCTGGGTCATGAGTTCTGCGTTGCGTGAAGGGCCGTATCTAGAAAGCTGGCGCTGGATGAGCCGCCAGATCCGTTGCGCGCTGGCACCGAACGAGCCGCGCCTGATCGAGCATTACCTGGCCGAAGGCCGCTATCTTGCGGGCTGTACGCCCACTTCCCCGTGGATGATTGCCTCTACCACCTTGCGCCTGCTGCTCGACACCGCAACAGACACCGCGCTGCCGTGGCACTGGCGCACCCTGTGTCTGGACAACGCGTGGCGCCCGCTGCGCGATCTCGAAACCCAAGCCCTATGTAACTGCCGACTCAAGCGCTGGCAAAGCTTTGCCTGGCAGTTGGCTACCTGCGAGCTCGAACCTTCAATTTCTTTAACAGAACTGGTGCAAGGATTTCCCGATGAGTAACACTCGTATCGAACGCGACAGCATGGGCGAGTTGCGTGTTCCTGAGGCGGCACTGTACGGCGCGCAAACCCAGCGTGCGGTCGACAACTTCCCGATCAGCCATCAGCGCATGCCCGCGCAATTCATTCGCGCCCTGATCCTGGCCAAGGCCGCAGCGGCCCAGGCCAACGTCGAGCTCAAGCAGATCAGCGCTGCCCAGGGCGAGGCCATTGTCGAGGCCACCCAGATCCTGCTGACCGGTGATTTCATGGAGCACTTTCCGGTGGATATTTTCCAGACCGGTTCGGGCACCAGTTCCAACATGAATGCCAATGAAGTGATTGCGACCCTGGCCACGCGGCTACTGGGCGAGCCGGTCAACCCTAACGATCACGTCAACTGCGGGCAAAGCAGCAACGACATTATCCCGACCACGATTCATGTCAGCGCTGCACTGGGCCTGCACGAGCAGTTGCTGCCGGCGCTGACCCATCTGGTGCAGGTCATCGAACGCAAGGCGATCGAGGTTCACGCCTATGTCAAAACCGGTCGTACCCACTTGATGGATGCGATGCCGGTACGCATGAGCCAGGTGCTCAATGGCTGGGCGCAGCAGCTCAAGGCCAACATCGAGCATCTGCACAACCTTCAGCCTGCGCTGCAATCCTTGGCCCAGGGCGGTACCGCGGTGGGGACCGGGATTAACGCCCATCCGCAATTCGCGGGCCTGTTCAGCCAGCAACTCAGCGAGCTGACCGGGGTGGCCTTCACGCCTGGCAAAGACCTGTTTGCCCTGATTGGTTCGCAGGACACCGCAGTGGCTGTATCTGGTCAGTTGAAGGCCACGGCAGTGTCACTGATGAAAATCGCCAACGACCTGCGCTGGATGAACTCAGGCCCCCTGGCCGGTCTGGGCGAAATCGAACTTGAGGCGTTGCAGCCGGGCTCGTCGATCATGCCGGGCAAGGTCAACCCGGTGATCCCGGAAGCCACGGCGATGGTCGCGGCCCAGGTGATCGGCAATGACGCGGCAATCACCGTGGCAGGCCAGTCCGGCAACTTTGAACTGAACGTGATGCTGCCGGTGATTGCACACAACCTGTTGAGCAGCATCGAACTAATGGCCAACTCAAGCCGCCTGCTGGCCGACAAGGCCATCGCCAGTTTCAAGGTCAACGAAGCCAAGCTCAAGGAGGCGCTGTCGCGCAACCCGATCCTGGTCACGGCGTTGAACCCGATCATCGGCTATCAAAAAGCCGCCGAAATTGCCAAGACCGCTTACCAGCAAGGGCGCCCGGTAATTGATGTAGCCCTCGAATACACGGACTTGCCACGCAGCCAGCTTGAGGTCCTGCTCGACCCCGAGAAGCTCACCGCCGGCGGCGTTTAACCCCTCGACACTGCTTTGGAGGTTCACATGGAGCACTGGAAACGCACGATCGAAAGAGCCAACCGCTGTTTCGCAGAAGGCGAGCTGGTCGATGCCCGAGAGCACTACTTGCAGGCGCTAGCGCTGGCTCAAGTGCTGTTCGAGCGCTGGAGTGATGCCGACGAAGCAGTGGCGGCCTGTGTCATTTCGCACCACAACCTGGCGGATCTGCACTTGCGGCTCAATCAGCCGGAAGAGAGCGTGGAGTACCTCTGCGCGATTCATCAGCGGTTGTTGCAAACCGTGCAGAACGCTCGCCTGTCGACAGCGCTGCGCGAAGCGGCGTTGCGTCAGAGCAGCAAAACCTATGTAGAGCTTTTGAACTTTATCAGTGAGCACGGCGAATACCCGCGCTCCAATCTGTTGCTCAAAAACAACGTGGCTCAAAGCAGCCATGAGTTCTCGACAGTTAGCGGCCATCACCTAGGAGCACATTGATATGACTTACACCTTGCCTGCCTTGCCTTATGCCTATGACGCGCTTGAGCCGCATATCGATGCGCAAACCATGGAGATTCACTACACCAAGCATCACCAGACCTACATCAACAATCTCAACGCGGCGGTGGAAGGTACGGAATGGGCGCAATGGCCGGTAGAAAAACTGGTGGCCAGTGTTCATCAGTTGCCTGAAAAGCTGCGAGCGGCGGTGATTAACCAGGGCGGCGGGCACGCCAACCACTCGTTGTTCTGGGAGGTCATGAGCCCTAAAGGCGGGGGCAAGCCCGAAGGTGCGCTGGCCAAGGCGATCGATGAGCAGTTGGGTGGGCTGGAGGCGTTCAAGGAGAACTTCACCAAAGCGGCCCTGACGCGCTTTGGCAGTGGCTGGGCGTGGTTGAGCGTTACACCACAAAAAACCCTGGTGATCGAAAGCAGCGGCAACCAGGACAGCCCGTTGATGAATGGCAATACGCCGATTCTGGGGCTGGACGTGTGGGAACACGCCTATTACCTGCGCTACCAAAACCGCCGCCCGGAGTACATCAATGCGTTTTACAACGTGATCAACTGGCCCGAAGTAGCGCGACGCTATCAAGCGGCGATTGGCTAAGCCCACCGAGAAGGATTCAGGCGGATTATGGGCACGCAAATTTTAGCGGTCGGTGGTGTTCGAATGTTTCGCTATGCCTTCGGAACGCTTTTGTTGTTGGCGGGCACGGCCTTGCTGGTTGCCAAGGGGCTGGTCTGGCTGGATCTGGAGCCCAGGCTGCTGCGGGCGCTGCAGGGCGGTGCGCTTTGTGCGCTGGGCACCGCGCTAGGTGCAGTGCCGGTACTGGTCATTCGAAAAATGCCGGTGGCGGTCAGCGATACCTTGTTGGGCTTTGGTGCCGGGGTGATGCTGGCGGCTACGGCCTTTTCGCTGATCGTGCCGGGCATTGCGGCAGCGCAAAGCCTGGGTTTGTCGCCCTGGTCCGCTAGCGGGCTGATCAGCGTGGGTATCCTGCTGGGCGCATTCTGCCTGTTTCTGGTGGATCGCAAGGTCTCGGGGGTCGGGCCGGAGGTTTTTGCCGCCCGCCCCGGCGAGCCGGCTATTGCGCCGCGCATCTGGTTGTTTGTGATTGCGATTGTGGCGCACAACATTCCTGAAGGCATGGCGGTCGGGGTGTCGGCGGGTGGCGGTATGCCGGATGCCGATAGCCTGGCGATGGGTATTGCGTTGCAGGACGTGCCGGAAGGTCTGGTGATTGCCTTGGTGCTGGCAGGGGCGGGGATGTCGCGGGTCAGGGCGTTCCTGATCGGAGCCGCATCAGGTCTGGTTGAGCCGGTCTTTGCGGTGCTCTGCGCATGGCTGGTCAATCTGGCGCAGGTGCTATTGCCGCTGGGTCTGGCATTGGCTGCCGGGGCGATGCTGCTGGTAGTTACCCAGGAGGTGATTCCCGAGTCGCGGCGCAATGGCCACGAGAAGCTGGCGAGCCTGGGGCTATGTGTCGGCTTTTGCCTGATGATGGTAATGGATACGGCGCTGGGTTGAACCGATCTCTGCAGACTGCTGTGGGAGCTTTCCTGCTCGTGAACGACCTTCGCGAGCAGGCTCGCTCCCACAGCAGCAGCTTTCCTGCCGCTGCGTCGAAAAGGCTTTAGGTTTATTCGCCTTCATCGAAGTAGTTGTTGATCAGCGCGACCAGTGCGTCCAGTGCTTCCTGTTCCTTCTCACCCTCGGTTTTGAGGTGGATGGTGGTGCCTTTGCCGGCAGCCAGCATCATCATGGCCATGATGCTCTTGCCGTCGACCATAGATTCAGGGGTGCGACCTGCCCTGATCTGACATGGAAACTGCCCCGCAATACCGACGAACTTTGCCGATGCCCGGGCGTGCAAGCCCAGTTTGTTGATGATTTCAATTTCCAGTGCAGGCATCGCGGGGTAGATCCTTCAAGTAAGGTCGCGGTGGCGAACCTGGACGTTCTTCAGAGTTTCTTGCAGGCATTTGCCCAGGCGTTCGGTCAGGTACACCGAGCGGTGATGGCCGCCCGTGCAACCAATACCAATCGTCACATAAGCGCGATTGCTGGCAGCAAAGCGCGGCAGCCATTTGAGCAGGTAGCTGGAGATGTCCTGGTACATTTCTTCGACATCAGGTTGTGCCGCCAGGTAATCGGCTACCGGCTGGTCCAGCCCCGACTGCTCGCGCAATTCAGGCTTCCAGTACGGATTGGGCAGGCAGCGTACGTCAAAGACCAGGTCGGCATCCACCGGCATCCCGCGCTTGAAGCCAAACGATTCCACCAAAAAGGCGGTACCGGGCTCAGGCTTGTTCAACAGGCGCAGCTTGATGGTGTCACGCAGCTGATACAGGTTCAGATTGGTGGTGTTGATGGTCAGGTCAGCGAGGTCGGCAATGGGGCCCAAAAGCTGGGTTTCATCGCGAATGGCCTCGGCAAGCGAACGGCTCGCACTGCTGAGCGGGTGACGCCTGCGGGTTTCCGAGAATCGCTTGAGCAAGGTCTCTTCGTCGGCATCCAGGTACAGCACGTCGCACTGGATATGCCGGTTACGCACCTCTTCAAGCAACTGCGGGAAGCGTGACAGGTGGCTTGGCAGGTTGCGCGCATCGATCGATACGGCCACCAGCGGTTGCGCCAGTTCAGTGTGAATCAACGCCCGCTCGGCCAGTTCCGGCAGCAAGCCGGCTGGCAGGTTGTCGATGCAATAGAAACCGTTGTCTTCAAGGACGGCGAGGGCAGTACTTTTACCGGAGCCGGAGCGTCCGCTGACTATGACTAAGCGCATGATTAATGACCGTTCTGTACGTCCAGAACAACCTGGTACAACGCTTCGTTATTAGGTGCACTGCGCAGTCTTTCGCGCACGTCTTTACGATCGAGCATGCTGGCAATCTGCCGGAGCAGTTCCAGGTGTGCATCGGTTGCCGCTTCTGGCACCAGCAAAACGAAAAGCAGGTCGACCGGCGCGCCATCGATGGCGTCGAAATCTATGGGGGCATCGAGGTGCAGCAAGGCGCTCACAGGCGACTCGCAACCCTTGAGGCGGCAATGGGGTATGGCGATGCCGTTGCCAAAACCGGTTGAACCCAGTTTTTCACGGGCAATAAGGCTCTCAAAAACATCCTGCATTTCGAGACCAGGCACTTCGCGGCTGATCAGGTTGGCAATGTGTTCGAGTGCGCGCTTTTTACTGCCGCCCGGCGCGTTCACCAAGGAACGGCCGGGGGTCAGGATACTTTCAAGTCGGATCATGGGTAGGGAGTATTAACGACCGGTTGCGCCCTGGAGCAGGCTTTGGGTCTTTTCCTTATGCTTTTTCAGTTGGCGATCAAGCTTGTCAGTGAGCAGATCAATGGCGGCATACATATCGTCATGCTCGGCGTTGGCAACGACTTCTCCTCCATGGATGTGCAAGGTGGCCTCGATTTTCTGTTTAAGTTTTTCGACCGCCATCGTTACCTGTACGTTGGTAATCTTGTCGAAGTGACGCTCCAGTCGGTCGAGTTTTTCGCCGATGTATGCGCGTAGCGGTTCGGTGACTTCCAGTTGGTGTCCACTGATGTTGACTTGCATACAGTTTCTCCTTTGATGCCATTGCATAAAGCGGCAGGCCGAGCAGCCTGCCACTGAAACGCCGGGGTCCGTGGCTTACATCAAACGCTTGCGTTCGCTCGAAGGCGCTATCCCGAGGGATTCGCGGTACTTGGCGACGGTGCGACGGGCTACCTGAATACCTTGTGCCTCCAGTAAACCAGCGATCTTGCTGTCACTCAACGGCTTTTTCTGATTTTCCGCAGCAACCAGTTTTTTGATGATGGCACGGATCGCGGTGGACGAGCATTCGCCGCCCTCGGAGGTGCTGACGTGGCTGGAGAAAAAGTACTTGAGCTCATAGATACCGCGCGGGGTATGCATGAATTTTTGCGTGGTAACCCGTGAAATGGTCGATTCATGCATGCCGACGGCTTCTGCGATGTCATGCAGCACCAACGGCTTCATGGCCTCGTCGCCGTATTCCAAAAAGCCACGCTGATGCTCGACGATCTGGGTCGCCACTTTCATCAGGGTTTCGTTACGGCTCTGCAGGCTTTTGATAAACCAGCGCGCTTCCTGCAGCTGGTTACGCATAAACGTGTTGTCGGCGCTGGTGTCTGCACGGCGTACAAAGCCTGCGTATTGCGCGTTGACGCGCAGGCGCGGCACAGATTCCTGGTTAAGCTCGACCAGCCAGCGCTCGTTGTCCTTGCGCACGATCACGTCAGGTACGACGTATTCAGCTTCGCTGGATTCGATTTGCGAACCCGGGCGCGGGTTGAGGCTCTGTACCAGTTCGATGACCTGACGCAGTTCGTCCTCTTTGAGCTTCATGCGCCGCATCAGCTGGCTGTAGTCGCGTGCGCCCAGCAGATCGATGTAATCCGTGACCAGGCGCTTGGCCTCGTTCAACCAGGGTGTCTTGGCCGGCAATTGGCGCAACTGCAGTAGCAGGCACTCGCCCAGGTTGCGAGCGCCAATGCCGGCCGGCTCGAATTGCTGGATGCGGTGCAGGACGGCTTCGATTTCATCGAGCTCGATGTCCAGCTCGGGGTCGAACGCTTCGAGAATTTCTTCGAGGGTCTCGTCCAGGTAGCCCTGGTTGTTGATGCAGTCGATAAGGGTCACGCCGATCAGGCGGTCGGTATCGGACATCGGTACCAGATTCAATTGCCACAGCAGATGGCTTTGCAGGCTTTCGCCGGTGGAGGTACGGGTGGTGAAGTCCCACTCGTCATCGTCGTTGCTTGGCAGGCTGCTGGCGCTGGTCTGGTAGATATCTTCCCAGGCGGTGTCCACGGGCAGTTCGTTGGGGATGCGCTCGCCCCAGTCGCCATCTTCCAGACTGTCTACGGTCTGGGCGGTTTCCTGGTAGGAGGGCTCTTGAACGTCGGGATTGGGCTTTTGCTCAATGTTGTCGGCAAGGGGGTCTGCATTGTCGAAGTCGTCGCCTTCTTCCTGGCGTTCGAGCATCGGGTTGGACTCCAGAGCTTCCTGGATTTCCTGTTGCAGGTCGAGGGTCGACAATTGGAGCAGGCGGATGGCCTGTTGCAGCTGAGGTGTCATAGTCAGCTGCTGGCCCATTCTCAGGACTAGCGATGGTTTCATGGCAGGGGCTTAACACCTTATTCGCCGGCGCACATGGCGCCATCCACTACAGGGCGCGTGAGCGCCAAACATAAGCAAATTATATGCCTGAAACTGGTGCGTTTGCCTAGGGGGCGGTCTAAATTAGTTTGCGGGTGGGGTGCTGATCGGGAGTGCCCGGTTGAGCATTTGGGCAATAAAAAGCTGGCGCATTTTTTACTGCCCGGATGCCCCGGCGGCCCGTGATATGTCCGGGCTTACAGGCGGAACTCGTGGCCCAGGTAAACTTCTCTCACCAACTTGTTGGCCAGAATCGTTTCAGCATCGCCTTCAGCGATCAGTTGCCCGTCGTTGACGATATAGGCGGTTTCGCAGATGTCGAGCGTTTCACGGACATTGTGGTCCGTGATCAGCACGCCAATGCCCTTGGCCTTGAGGTGGTAGATGATTTGCTTGATGTCGCCCACCGAGATCGGATCGACACCGGCAAAGGGTTCGTCGAGCAGAATGAACTTGGGAGCTGTAGCCAGTGCGCGGGCGATTTCTACCCGGCGACGCTCACCACCCGACAGGCTCATGCCCAGGTTGTCGCGAATGTGGTTGATATGGAATTCCTGCAACAGGCTTTCCAGCTCCTTGCGACGACCGGCCTTGTCGAGCTCCTTGCGGGTTTCTAGGATCGCCATGATGTTGTCGGCCACCGACAGCTTGCGAAAGATCGAGGCTTCCTGTGGCAGGTAACCGATACCGGCGCGTGCGCGACCGTGCATGGGCTCATGGCTGACGTCCAGGTCGTCGATCAGGACGCGGCCCTGATCGGCATGCACCAGGCCGACAATCATGTAGAAACAGGTGGTTTTGCCCGCGCCGTTAGGGCCAAGCAGGCCCACGATTTGCCCGCTGTCGATCGACAGGCTGACATCACGCACTACCTGACGGCTCTTGTAGCTTTTGGCCAGATGCTGGGCTTTCAGAGTTGCCATTACTGGGCCTTCTGCTGGTCGGTTTTCTTCTTGGGCTGGATCACCATGTCGACGCGCGGGCGTGGCGCAGTGACATTGGCACCATTGGCCCGGCCGGCATTGGCGACCTGCTTGACCGTGTCGTAGACGATTTTCTCGCCTTCGGTGGTGTTGCCGTCGTTGATGACCTTGGCCTTGTCAATCAGCACGATGCGGTTTTGTGGCGCATGGTATTGAATGGTGACGGCGTAAGCCTGAACCGGTTTGGGGTCGGTGGCTTTCTGCAGTTGCTCGAAGTAGGCCAGGTTGCCTACGGATGTAACCACGTCGATTTCGCCCGCAGCATTACGGGTGATGGTGACGGTGTTACCGGTGATTTTCATCGAGCCCTGGGTGATGATGACATCGCCCTTGTAGGTGGCAATACCTTGCTTGTCATCCAGTTGCGCCTCGTTGGCCTGGATGCGGATAGGCTGTTCGTTGTCGTTCGGCAGAGCCCAGGCGCTCACGCTTCCCAGTGCTGCGCTCAGGCTGAGCAATAATGGGAGGGTTTTAACGAGACTCATACTGTCCTCTTACGTTGGACAGCAGGTCCATCCTGCCGTCTTTCAAATATGCTTTCATTCCCTTGCCAGTGGTTACGCCGCCAGCGCCGTCGATTCTAACGTCTCGCTCGGTCTGCGCATATTCCTTCTGGGGGAATACAGTCATGCGTGTACTGGTAATAATGGTGGTGCGGTTTTTGTCATCGGTACGGGCAACACGCACCGAATCGATCAGCTCGACCTCGGTGCCGTCCGGGTTGACTTCGCCGCGCTCGCTTTTCACGTGCCACGGGTATGCCGTGCCGCGGTATAGCTGCATATCGGGTTGGGTCAATTGAGTGACCTCGGAAGCTTTCAAATGTTCCAGCTTCTCGGAGGTCATCTCGTATTGCAGCTTGCCGTCAGGCAAAAACTGACGACTGTGCGCATTGATGGCGAAATAGTCGATAGCTTTTTCATCAACCGCCAGGGTAGGGGCATCGAGAAAGCGTTCCGGCCTGATATTCCAGTAGCCAACCGCTGCAAACAGCGAGGCAATCACCGCGAACAGCAGTATTTGGCGAATCTTTTTGCTAAGCATACAAAGCTCTATAGGTAGGCGGCGTGAGCTGCGTCCAGGCTGCCCTGGGCACGCAGAATCAGTTCGCAGAATTCGCGGGCGGCACCTTCGCCGCCACGTGCCAGGGTCACGCCGTGGGCGTGCTCACGAACAAAGCTCGCGGCATTGGCCACAGCCATGCCCAGGCCGACGCGGCGGATTACCGGCAGGTCAGGCAAGTCGTCACCCAGGTAGGCAACCTGTTCATAGCTTAGGTTGAGTTGGCCAAGAAGCTCGTCCAGAACGACCAATTTATCTTCCCGGCCCTGATACAGGTGTGGAATTCCCAGGTTTTGTGCGCGGCGCTCAACCACCGGGGTTTTGCGACCGCTGATGATTGCTGTCTGTACTCCGGCGGCCATGAGCATCTTGATGCCCTGGCCGTCGAGGGTGTTGAAGGTCTTGAATTCGCTGCCATCTTCGAGGAAGTACAGGCGACCGTCGGTCAACACTCCATCAACATCAAAAATGGCCAGCTTGATGTTTTTGCCGCGCTTGAGAAGTTCCTGGGTCATTACATTACTCCTGCGCGTAGCAGATCGTGCATGTTCAAGGCGCCCACCGGGCGATCTTGCTTGTCGACAACCACCAGTGCGCTGATTTTGTGATCTTCCATGATCTTCAGCGCTTCGGCGGCCAGCATGTCGGCGCGAGCGGTCTTGCCGTGCGGGGTCATGACTGCGTCGATGGTGGCGTTGCGGATATCGATTTCTCGGTCCAGGGTGCGGCGCAAGTCGCCGTCAGTAAAGATTCCGGCCAGTCGACCGTCTTCTTCTATGACTACGGTCATGCCCAGGCCCTTGTGGGTCATTTCCATCAGCGCTTCCTTGAGCAGCGTGCCGCGCACCACTTGTGGCAGCTCGTCGCCCGAATGCATAACGTTTTCGACCTTGAGCAGCAGGCGGCGGCCCAGCGCACCCCCCGGGTGGGAGAAGGCGAAGTCTTCAGCGGTAAAACCGCGGGCTTCGAGCAGGGCGATGGCCAGTGCATCGCCAAGCACCAGGGTGGCGGTGGTGGACGAAGTCGGTGCCAGGTTCAGCGGGCAGGCTTCCTGGGCCACGCGGGCGTCCAGGCTGACATCGGCGGCCTTGGCCAATGGCGATTCGGGATTGCCGGTCATGCTGATGAGCTTGATGCCCAGGCGCTTGATCAGCGGCAGCAGGGTGACGATTTCAGCGGTCGAGCCGGAGTTGGACAGCGCGAGAATGATGTCATCGCGAGTAATCATGCCCATGTCGCCATGGCTGGCTTCTGCCGGGTGAACAAAAAAAGCCGTGGTGCCGGTGCTGGCCAGGGTCGCGGCAATCTTGTTGCCGATATGCCCTGACTTGCCCATGCCAACCACGACTACCCGGCCTTTACTAGCCAAAATCATCTCGCAAGCACGTACGAAATCTGCGTCGATATGTGTCAGCAAGCCCTCTACGGCTTCCAGTTCGAGGCGGATGGTGCGCTGGGCAGATTGAATCAGGTCGCTGGATTGGCTCATGGTTGAAGTCGGGTAGCCTGAGAAAAGGCAAAGATTATAGCGGTTATATGGCTTTCCCTCACGCTTGATCGCAGGGCTTTGTTGTCTCTGAATGCAAAGTACTCGTGTGTTTGCAGAAAAAACCTGTTTATTTCACTGTACCGAGACTTAACCGGCACTCCTTCGGTCTTGGGCGGTCACTATGTGCAGTGGTATAGTTCGCCGCCAGTTCGGCCCGCCAGGGAACGCGTGCTTCTTCACAAGAAGTTTGGTGTCCGGGTGAGAGGCAGAGGCTGCATCGCAAGGAGTTTAGATGAGCGCCGATAACGCCTACGCGGTCGAGCTGAAGGGAGTGTCCTTCAAGCGCGGTACGCGCAGCATCTTCAATAATGTCGATATTCGTATCCCGCGTGGCAAGGTCACGGGGATCATGGGCCCGTCTGGCTGCGGCAAGACCACACTTTTGCGCCTGATGGGCATGCAACTGCGTCCCAGCAGCGGCGAAGTGTGGGTCAACAATCAAAACTTGCCGGCCCTGTCGCGCAGTGATTTGTTTGATGCCCGCAAGCACATGGGCGTGTTGTTCCAGAGCGGTGCGCTGTTTACCGATCTGGACGTGTTCGAGAACGTTGCTTTCCCGCTGCGGGTGCATACCGAGCTGCCGGAAGAAATGATTCGTGACATCGTCTTGCTGAAATTGCAGGCGGTGGGCTTGCGCGGGGCCATCGATCTGATGCCCGACGAGTTGTCCGGCGGCATGAAGCGCCGGGTAGCACTGGCGCGGGCAATTGCCCTCGATCCGCAGATCCTGATGTATGACGAACCTTTCGTGGGGCAGGACCCCATCGCAATGGGCGTGTTGGTACGCCTGATTCGTCTGCTCAATGATGCATTGGGAATCACCAGCATCGTGGTTTCTCATGATCTGGCAGAAACTGCGAGTATTTCCGACTATCTATATGTAGTCGGTGATGGCCAGGTGCTGGGGCAGGGCACGCCGGAAGAGTTGATGAACGCCGATAATCCGCGCATTCGTCAGTTCATGACCGGCGATCCGGATGGTCCGGTTCCGTTCCACTTTCCGGCGTCGGACTACCGAACCGATCTACTGGGGAAGCGCTGATGCGCAAGACTTCATTAATGAGCCGTATCGGTCTGTTCGGCAGGGCCGGGATCGACACCGTCGCGGTACTGGGGCGCTCGGCAGTGTTCCTGTTTCATGCATTGCTGGGGCGTGGCGGTATTGGTGGCGGGTTTGGTTTGCTGATCAAGCAACTGCACTCCGTGGGTGTCATGTCGCTGGTGATCATTGTCGTGTCCGGCATATTTATCGGCATGGTACTGGCGCTGCAGGGCTTCAGCATCCTGTCCAGCTATGGTTCCGAGCAGGCGGTCGGGCAGATGGTTGCCCTGACCTTGCTGCGTGAGCTGGGGCCGGTGGTGACCGCCTTGCTGTTCGCCGGGCGTGCGGGTTCGGCGCTGACCGCTGAAATCGGCAACATGAAATCGACCGAGCAACTGTCCAGTCTGGAAATGATTGGTGTCGATCCGCTCAAGTACATTATTGCGCCGCGGTTGTGGGCCGGGTTCATTTCCCTGCCGGTGCTGGCGATGATTTTCAGTGTGGTCGGGATCTGGGGTGGTTCGTGGGTCGCTGTAGACTGGCTGGGCGTCTACGACGGTTCCTACTGGGCCAATATGCAAAACAGCGTAACCTTCAGTGGTGACGTAATTAACGGGATCATCAAAAGCATCGTGTTTGCCTTTGTGGTGACCTGGATTGCCGTGTTTCAAGGTTATGACTGTGAGCCCACTTCAGAGGGGATCAGCCGTGCCACTACCAAGACCGTGGTGTATGCCTCACTGGCAGTCCTCGGGCTGGACTTTATTTTGACCGCCTTGATGTTTGGAGATTTCTGATGCAAAACCGCACCATGGAAATCGGTGTCGGCCTGTTCCTGCTGGCTGGCATCCTGGCTTTGCTGTTGCTTGCCCTGCGGGTCAGCGGGCTGTCCCCGACGGCGAGCACTGACACTTACAAGCTCTATGCCAATTTCGACAATATTGCCGGCCTGACCGTGCGCGCCAAAGTCACCATGGCTGGCGTGACCATCGGCAAGGTAACGGCGATCGACCTGGACCGTGACAACTACATGGCCCGCGTCACATTGCAGCTCGAAAAAGCGGTGGATAACCTGCCTGTGGATTCGACAGCGTCTATCCTTACGGCTGGCCTGCTGGGCGAGAAGTACATCGGCATCAGCGTGGGTGGCGAAGACGCCATCCTCAAGGATGGTGGCACCATTCACGACACACAGTCGTCGCTGGTCCTTGAAGACCTGATCGGCAAATTCCTGCTCAATACCGTTAGCAAAGACGCCAAATAAGGAGCTTTTAGATGATTTCTCACTTGCGCCGTGGCCTGCTGGTAATACTGGCCGCAGCCCTTCCTCTGGTGGCGAACGCGGCACCGGGGCAGTCGGCCCATGACATCGTTTCAGATACCACGACCCGGTTGCTGGCCGATCTGGCTGCCAACAAAGAGCAATACAAACAAAGCCCGAGCAAGTTCTACGATGCCCTGAACGAAATCGTCGGCCCGGCGGTAGATGTCGATGGCATCTCAAAAAGCATCATGACGGTCAAGTACTCGCGTAATGCAACGCCTGCCCAGATGCAGCGCTTTCAAGAGAACTTCAAGCGCAGCCTGATGCAGTTCTATGGCAATGCCCTGCTTGAATTCAAGAACCAGGGTATTACTGTTGGCCCGGCCAAGGACGAAAGCGGCGATCGCACCAGTGTCGACATGACCGTCAAGGGCGACAACGGCGCCATTTACCCACTGTCCTATACCCTTAACAAGGTCAACGGCGAGTGGAAAGTGCGCAACGTAATCATCAATGGCATCAATATTGGCAAGCTGTTCCGTGATCAGTTCGCTGATGCCATGCAGCGCAACGGCAATAACCTGGATAAAACCATCGACAACTGGGCTGGTGAAGTGGCCAAGGCCAAGCAGACCACTGATGCGGCATCGCCCAAGGCAGCTGGCCAATGAGTGAAGCGGCCATAACCCTGGCCGGCGAGAGCGAGCTGCGCCTGACTGGCGTGCTCGATTATCAGACTGGTCCCCGCTTGCGCACAGAAGGCCAGGCCCTGATCAAAAAAGCACTGGCCAAAGAGCTGGTGGTTGACTGCTCGGGCGTGACCAAATCGAGCAGCGTAGGTTTGTCGCTGCTGCTGTGTTTTATCCGTGATGCCCAAGCCCTGAACAAGCCATTGAGCATTCGTGCCATGCCTGAAGATATGCGCGAAATCGCCCAGGTCTCGGGTGTTACCGAACTGCTGGCACATCATTAATCGCCACATATTATAAAGCCCCCCTGTCAGAGTCCTGTTATGCGGGGTTCGCAGGCGCGGGGCTTTTTTGTATGATGGCCGACCCGTGCGCGTTAGGCGCCGATTGAGGTTGAGCATGCAGGCCGTAGAAGTGAAGAGCTTTCTTGAAGGAAAGCTGCCAGGAACCCAAGTAGAAGTTGAGGGCGAAGGCTGCAACTTTCAGTTGAACGTGATCAGTGACGAACTGGTGGCCCTGAGCCCGGTCAAACGTCAACAAAGCATCTATGCCCATTTGAACCCTTGGATCGCTGATGGCAGCATCCATGCGGTCACTATGAAATTCTTCAGCAGCGCGGCCTGGGCCGAGCGCACCTGAGCCCCCTGAGCCCATTGGCGTCGAGATTGTTATGGATAAATTGATTATTACCGGCGGTGCCCGTCTTGATGGCGAGATCCGTATTTCCGGGGCAAAAAACTCTGCCTTGCCGATTCTGGCTGCGACCTTGCTGTGCAATGGCCCGGTAACGGTTGCCAACCTGCCGCATTTGCATGACATCACCACCATGATCGAGCTGTTCGGTCGCATGGGCATTGAGCCGGTGATCGATGAGAAGCTCAGCGTCGAAATCAACCCGAACACCATCAAAACCCTGGTCGCACCGTACGAACTGGTTAAAACCATGCGTGCGTCGATCCTGGTGCTGGGCCCGATGGTTGCGCGCTTCGGTTATGCCGAAGTAGCCCTGCCAGGCGGTTGCGCCATTGGTTCGCGTCCGGTTGACCTGCACATCCGCGGCCTTGAAGCCATGGGCGCAGTGATCGATGTTGAAGGCGGCTACATCAAGGCCAAGGCACCGGAAGGCGGCTTGCGCGGTGCCAACTTCTTCTTCGATACCGTCAGCGTGACCGGTACCGAGAACATCATGATGGCCGCAGCTCTGGCCAATGGCCGCAGCGTGTTGCAGAACTCTGCACGCGAGCCTGAAGTCGTCGACCTGGCCAACTTCCTCAACGCCATGGGCGCCAAGGTCAGCGGCGCAGGCACTGACACCATCACCATTGATGGCGTCAAAGAGCTGCACTCAGCGACCTACCGCGTGATGCCTGACCGTATCGAGACCGGTACTTACCTGGTCGCAGCTGCCGTGACCGGTGGCCGCGTGAAGGTCAAGGATACCGATCCGACCATCCTCGAAGCTGTTCTTGAGAAGCTCAAGGAAGCCGGCGCCGAAGTTACTACCGGTGAAGACTGGATCGAGCTGAACATGCACGGCAAGCGCCCTAAAGCGGTGAACGTGCGTACGGCTCCGTACCCGGCGTTCCCGACCGACATGCAGGCGCAGTTCATCTCGCTCAACGCCATTGCCGAAGGCACGGGCGCAGTGATAGAGACGATCTTCGAAAACCGCTTCATGCACGTGTATGAACTGCACCGCATGGGCGCCAAGATCCAGGTTGAAGGCAACACTGCCATCGTTACTGGCACCGAGACCCTCAAGGGCGCGCCAGTCATGGCGACCGACCTGCGTGCTTCGGCCAGCCTGGTGATTTCGGCGCTGGTGGCTGAAGGCGATACCCTGATCGACCGCATCTACCACATCGACCGTGGTTACGAGTGCATCGAAGAAAAACTGCAAATGCTGGGCGCCAAAATCCGCCGCGTTCCGGGCTAGTTTTTGCTGTTTGGCATCATGGGCACAGGGATAGTGTCCAGCTGCCAGGTGACGTAACGGCTTGCAAGCGTTACCTTACCTGGCCTCGAATCGTTCAAGTCGAGCCTGATATCAGGCTCGATGCTTGTCCGGCGCCGATTGCGCACGGGCAAAAGTACCCTGATAAGGACTTACGTTTCCCATGTTGACCATTGCACTGTCCAAGGGCCGTATCCTTGACGACACCCTGCCGCTTCTGGCCGAAGCAGGCATTGTGCCGACCGAGAATCCGGACAAAAGCCGCAAGCTGATCATCCCGACTTCACAGCCCGACGTCCGCCTGCTGATCGTCCGTGCCACCGACGTGCCGACTTACGTTGAGCATGGTGCCGCCGACCTCGGTGTGGCCGGTAAAGACGTGCTGATGGAGTACGGTGGCCAGGACCTGTACGAGCCGCTGGACCTGCAGATTGCCCAGTGCAAGCTGATGACCGCCGGTGCCATTGGTGTCGCCGAACCCAAGGGCCGTCTGCGCGTTGCGACCAAGTTCGTCAACGTCGCCAAGCGTTACTACGCCGAACAAGGCCGTCAGGTCGACATCATCAAGCTGTACGGCTCGATGGAGCTGGCCCCGCTGATTGGCCTGGCCGACAAGATCATTGACGTGGTCGATACCGGCAACACCTTGCGCGCCAATGGCCTGGAACCCCAGGAATTCATTGCCGCCATCAGCTCCCGCCTGGTGGTTAACAAGGCTTCGATGAAAATGCAGCACGCCCGTATTCAAGCCCTGATCGATACCCTGCGCAAAGCAGTGGAATCTCGACACCGCGGCTGACTCACCTGCGCGGCTTCTTGCCGCGCCCATCTATCCGCGCAATAGCCAGAAATCTCAGGTACCCACGCGGATGGCTTGGTAGTCTTGTGGTGCCTGAGCTGTGCAAAACCCCTATTCCAAGCATTCGCCCATTACCGAGGCCCTCGCTATGACCGCTCCCACTGCAATTCGCCGACTCAACGCTGCTGACCCGGACTTCGCGCAGCATCTGGATCATCTGCTGAGCTGGGAAAGTGTGTCTGACGACTCGGTCAACCAGCGTGTGCTCGACATCATCAAGGCCGTGCGCGAGCGCGGTGATGCAGCCCTGGTCGAATTCACCCAGCGTTTCGACGGCCTTGAAGTGGCCTCGATGGCTGACCTGATCCTGCCGCGCGAGCGTCTGGAACTGGCCCTGACCCGCATCACTGCGCCACAACGTGAAGCACTGGAAACAGCCGCACAGCGCGTGCGCAGCTACCACGAAAAACAGAAACAGGACTCCTGGAGCTACACCGAAGCCGATGGCACGGTGCTGGGCCAGAAAGTCACGCCGCTGGATCGAGCCGGTCTGTACGTACCGGGTGGCAAGGCGTCGTACCCGTCGTCGGTGCTGATGAACGCGATTCCGGCCAAGGTTGCTGGCGTAACCGAAGTGGTGATGGTCGTGCCGACCCCGCGTGGCGAAATCAATGAGCTGGTGCTGGCTGCCGCCTGCATTGCGGGCGTTGACCGGGTGTTCACCATTGGTGGTGCTCAAGCGGTTGCAGCACTGGCTTATGGCACCGAAAGTGTGCCGAAAGTAGACAAAGTAGTAGGCCCGGGCAACATCTATGTCGCTACTGCCAAGCGCCATGTGTTTGGCCAGGTCGGTATCGACATGATCGCCGGCCCTTCGGAAATTCTCGTGGTCTGCGATGGCCAGACCGACCCGGACTGGATTGCCATGGACCTGTTCTCCCAGGCCGAGCACGACGAAGACGCGCAGGCGATTCTGGTCAGCCCCGATGCCGAGTTCCTCGACAAGGTAGCGGCCAGCATCGCCAAACTGCTGCCGACCATGGAGCGCGCCGAAATCATCGAAACCTCGATCAATGGTCGCGGTGCACTGATTCAGGTGAACGACATGCAGCAGGCGATCGACGTCGCCAACCGCATTGCCCCGGAACACCTGGAGCTGTCGGTGGCTGACCCGCAAGCCTGGTTGCCGCAGATCCGCCACGCTGGTGCGATTTTCATGGGGCGTCACACCTCCGAGGCGTTGGGCGACTACTGCGCGGGGCCCAACCATGTATTGCCGACTTCCGGCACGGCGCGTTTTTCGTCGCCGCTGGGGGTGTATGACTTCCAGAAGCGCTCCTCGATCATCTTCTGCTCTGAGCAGGGTGCTTCCGAGTTGGGCAAAACCGCTTCGATTCTCGCCCGCGGCGAGTCGCTGACCGGTCACGCCCGCAGTGCCGAATACCGCATCCTCGCCGACAAACAGGGGCAATAAGCATGAGCAAGTTCTGGAGTCCATTCGTAAAAGAGCTGGTGCCTTATGTGCCGGGCGAGCAGCCGAAGCTGACCAAACTGGTCAAGCTCAACACCAATGAAAACCCCTACGGGCCTTCGCCTAAAGCACTGGCAGCGATGCAGGCCGAAATCAACGACAACCTGCGTCTGTACCCGGACCCCAACAGTGACCTGCTCAAGCAGGCGGTGGCGGAGTACTACGGCGTGCAGATCGATCAGGTGTTCCTGGGCAACGGCTCTGACGAAGTGCTGGCCCATGTATTCAATGGTCTGTTCCAGCACGACAAACCGCTGCTGTTCCCGGATATCAGCTACAGCTTTTATCCGGTTTACTGCGGTTTGTACGGCATCGAATTTGACGCCGTAGCACTGGATGAGCAGTTCCAGATCCAGCCTGCGGACTATGCCCGGGCCAATGGCGGAATTATTTTCCCGAACCCCAACGCACCGACAGGTTGCCTGTTGGCGCTGGAAGCCATCGAGCAGATCCTCAAGACCAACCCGGATTCAGTGGTGGTCGTGGATGAGGCGTATATCGATTTTGGCGGTGAGACGGCTATCAGCCTGGTGGATCGCTACCCGAACCTGCTGGTCACCCAGACCCTGTCCAAATCGCGCTCCCTGGCTGGCTTGCGTGTTGGCCTGGCGGTGGGTCACCCGGATCTGATCGAAGCGCTGGAGCGGATCAAGAACAGCTTCAACTCTTATCCGCTGGACCGTATCGCCATTGTAGGGGCGGCGGCAGCGTTTGCCGATCGTGAGTACTTTGAGCACACCTGCCAGTGGGTGATCGACAGCCGTGAACAGGTAATCGGGCAATTGCAGGCGCTGGGTTTTGAAGTGCTGCCATCGGCCGCGAACTTTATCTTCGCCCGTCACCCGGAGCACGATGCGGCGGCGCTGGCGGCCAAGTTGCGCGAGCAGGGCGTGATCGTGCGTCACTTCAAGCAACTGCGCATTGCCCAGTTCCTGCGGATCAGCATTGGTACGCCGGAGCAGAATGCAGCGTTGATTGAAGGGCTGTCAGACTTGTAACCGCTGCCCTCACCCTAGCCCTCTCCCGGAGGGAGAGGGGACTAAAGCAAGAGCAGTATTCGCGCAGCACCACAAATCGGCCCCCTCTCCCTTTGGGAGAGGGTTGGGGTGAGGGTTTTCAGTCGTTCTGCGGCGGCTGCTCTTGCGGTGGTCGCAGGCCCACTTCGGCAGTGAGCTTGAGCTCTTTGCCGTTGCGCATGACCTGGATCGTGATCTTGTCCGAAGGCTTGATCCGCGCCACCTGATTCATCGAGCGGCGGCCGTCGTTGGCGGGCTCACCATCAATGCTCAAAATCACGTCCCCCAGTTGCAAGCCGGCTTTTTGCGCCGGGCCATCACGGAAAATCCCCGCGACCACAATCCCTGGTCGACCGCTCAGGCCAAACGACTCGGCCAGCTCCTGGGTCAATGGCTGCACTTCAATACCCAGCCAGCCGCGAATCACCTGGCCGTGCTCGATAATCGACTTCATGACTTCCATGGCCAGGTTGATCGGGATCGCGAAACCGATGCCCTGTGAACCGCCGGATTTGGAGAAGATCGCGGTGTTGATCCCGGTCAGGTTGCCGTTGGCATCTACCAATGCGCCACCCGAGTTGCCCGGGTTGATCGCGGCATCGGTCTGGATAAAGTCTTCGTAGTTGTTCAGACCCAACTGGTTGCGCCCGGTGGCGCTGATGATGCCCATGGTGGTGGTCTGGCCTACGCCAAACGGGTTGCCAATGGCCAGGGCAATATCACCGATGCGCAAGGTGTCCGAGCGACCGATGGTAATGGCCGGCAGATTCTTGAGGTCGATCTTCAGTACCGCCAGATCGGTTTCCGGGTCGCTGCCGATGACCCGGGCGTGGGTTTCACGACCATCCTTGAGTGCCACCACAATCTGGTCGGCCCCGGCGACCACATGGTTGTTGGTCAGCAAATAGCCTTCCGGGCTCATCAGCACTGCGGAACCGAGGCTGGACTCCATGCGACGCTGCTTGGGCTCGTTGTTGCCGAAAAAGTGACGGAACTGCGGATCTTCGAACAATGGGCGGGCGTTTTTGTTCACCACCTTGGTGGTGTACAGGTTGGCCACGGCCGGGGCGGCGCGCACCACTGCATCGGCGTAGGTCACGGGCCCCTGCTGCATGTAGCTGGTTTGCGGGGCTTGTTGCAGATTGACGTCCAGGCTCGGCAGCCCAACCCATTGCGGGTAGCGCTGGATAATCAGCAAAGCGATAAGCACACCGGCCAGCAACGGCCAGCCAAAGAAACGCAAAGCCTTAAACATTGAACTCAGTCCTGAAGGTTGCAGAGCCATTCTGACGGCCCATAATGGCGCCATTATACGAGGGCCGCCCGGCTCTGAACGCTATATTTAGGAGTCTTTTATGGCTGTCGCCTTGAGCACGCTGGTAGAAGAAGCAAATCGTTACCTCAACAGTGCCTCCATCAGTGATTATTGCCCCAACGGCTTGCAGGTCGAAGGGCGCCCGCAGGTGATGCGCATCGTCAGTGGCGTGACCGCCAGCCAGGCATTACTGGATGCGGCCGTCGAGGCCCAGGCTGACCTGATACTGGTGCACCACGGTTATTTCTGGAAGGGCGAAGACCCTTGCGTCACCGGCATGAAACAGCGCCGCCTGAAAACCCTGCTCAAACACGACATCAGCCTGCTGGCGTATCACTTGCCGCTGGATCTGCACCCTGAAGTGGGCAACAACGTGCAGTTGGCACGGCAACTGGACATCACTGTCGAAGGGCCGCTGGATCCGGGCAATTCGAAAGTGGTGGGGCTGGTTGGCTCCTTGGCCGAACCTGTGACCGCCCGTGATTTCGCCCGTCGCGTGCAGGAAGCGCTGGGGCGTGAGCCGTTGCTGATTGAAGGCAGTGACATGATCCGCCGTGTGGGCTGGTGTACCGGAGGCGGGCAGGGCTATATCGATCAGGCCGTGCTGGCGGGCGTGGATTTGTACCTGAGCGGCGAAGCATCGGAGCAAACCTTCCATAGTGCCCGGGAAAACGACATCAGCTTTATAGCCGCCGGCCATCATGCCACCGAGCGTTATGGCGTGCAGGCCCTGGGCGACTACCTGGCGCGGCGCTTCGCTGTGGAACACCTGTTTATCGATTGCCCGAATCCGATTTGAGGCTTATGTAGTCGCTGCCGCAGGCTGCGATAGGGTGCGTAGCGCCCCCAGATCCATAAAGGACCAGCGGCCCTTTTCGCAGCCTTCGGCAGCGACTACAAGGGCTGAAGGGCCAAACTCTGCGATCTATTCTTAGACCTTTTCGATCTAGTTGGCGCCCTCAATAGAAGAGGGCGCTGTGCTAGCATTCGTCCCTCGAACACGGCCCGCAGGCCGTTCATAAGATAGCTTTCGTGAGTAGCCATGGTCGACAAACTGACGCACCTGAAACAGCTGGAGGCGGAAAGCATCCACATCATCCGCGAGGTGGCCGCCGAGTTCGATAACCCGGTGATGCTGTACTCGATCGGTAAAGATTCCGCCGTGATGCTGCACCTTGCACGCAAGGCGTTTTTCCCTGGCAAGCTGCCGTTTCCGGTGATGCATGTCGACACCCAGTGGAAATTCCAGGAGATGTACAGCTTTCGCGACAAGATGGTTGCCGAGCTGGGCCTGGACTTGATCACTCACGTCAACCCGGACGGCGTGGCGCAAGGGATCAACCCTTTCACCCACGGCAGCGCCAAGCACACTGACATCATGAAAACCGAGGGCCTGAAGCAGGCTCTGGACAAATACGGCTTTGATGCCGCCTTTGGTGGCGCGCGTCGCGACGAAGAAAAATCCCGTGCCAAAGAGCGCGTGTATTCGTTCCGTGACAGCAAGCACCGCTGGGACCCGAAAAACCAGCGCCCCGAGTTGTGGAACGTCTACAACGGCAACGTCAACAAGGGCGAGTCTATCCGTGTGTTCCCGTTGTCGAACTGGACCGAGCTGGATATCTGGCAGTACATCTACCTTGAAGGCATCCCGATCGTGCCGCTGTACTTTGCGGCCGAGCGCGACGTTATCGAGAAGAACGGCACGCTGATCATGATCGACGACGACCGTATCCTTGAGCACCTGTCTGACGAAGACAAGGCTCGAATCGTCAAGAAAAAGGTCCGCTTCCGTACCTTGGGATGCTACCCGCTGACCGGCGCGGTAGAGTCAGAGGCTGAGACCCTGACCGACATCATCCAGGAAATGCTCCTGACGCGAACTTCCGAGCGCCAGGGCCGAGTCATCGATCACGATGGCGCCGGCTCAATGGAAGATAAAAAACGTCAAGGTTATTTCTAAGGGGTTGTCATGTCGCACCAATCTGATTTGATCAGCGAGGACATCCTCGCCTACCTGGGCCAGCACGAACGCAAAGAAATGCTGCGTTTCCTGACCTGCGGCAACGTCGATGACGGCAAGAGCACCCTGATCGGGCGCCTGTTGCACGACTCCAAGATGATCTACGAAGACCATCTGGAAGCCATTACCCGCGACTCGAAAAAAAGCGGCACCACGGGCGACGATATCGACCTGGCACTGCTGGTTGACGGTCTGCAAGCCGAGCGCGAGCAGGGCATCACCATTGACGTGGCGTATCGCTATTTCTCTACCGCCAAGCGCAAATTCATCATTGCCGACACCCCTGGCCATGAGCAGTACACCCGCAACATGGCCACCGGTGCGTCCACCTGTGACCTGGCGATCATTCTGGTCGATGCCCGTTACGGCGTGCAGACCCAGACCCGTCGTCACAGCTTTATTGCCTCGTTGCTGGGCATCAAGCATATCGTTGTGGCCATCAACAAAATGGACCTCAAGGGTTTCGACGAAGGTGTGTTCGAGTCGATCAAGGCCGACTACCTGAAGTTCGCCGAAGGCTTGAAGCTCAAGCCGACCAGCCTGCACTTTGTGCCGATGTCCGCCCTTAAAGGCGACAACGTGGTGAACAAGTCCGAGCGCTCGCCGTGGTACACCGGCCAGTCGTTGATGGAAATCCTCGAAACCGTGGAAGTGGCGGCCGACCGCAACCTCACCGATCTGCGTTTCCCGGTGCAGTACGTGAACCGTCCTAACCTGAACTTCCGTGGTTTTGCCGGCACCCTGGCCAGCGGTATCGTGCACAAGGGCGATGAAATTGTGGTATTGCCGTCGGGCAAGAGCAGCCGCGTCAAATCCATCGTCACCTTTGAAGGTGAGCTGGAACACGCAGGCCCGGGCCAGGCCGTTACGCTGACCATGGAAGACGAGATCGACATCTCCCGTGGCGACCTGTTGGTGCATGCCGACAACGTGCCACTGGTGACTGACAACTTCGAAGCCATGCTGGTGTGGATGGCTGAAGAGCCGATGCTGCCGGGCAAGAAGTACGACATCAAGCGCGCGACCAGCTATGTACCGGGTTCGGTTGCCAGCATCGTCAACAAGGTCGATGTGAACACCCTGGAAGAGGGCCCGGCCAGCGCCTTGCAACTGAACGAGATCGGCAAGGTCAAGATCAGCCTCGACGCCCCGATCGCCCTGGACGGCTACGCCAGCAACCGCACCACCGGTTCGTTCATCATCATCGACCGCCTGACCAATGGCACTGTCGGTGCAGGCATGATCGTTGCCCAGCCGTTGAGTCATGGCAGTGCGACCCATCACGGCAAACTGGCGCATGTGGCGGTTGAAGAACGTGCCCAGCGCTTTGGCCAGCAGCCAGCCACCGTTCTGTTCAGCGGCCTGTCCGGCGCCGGCAAGAGCACCCTGGCCTATGCCGTTGAGCGCAAGCTGTTCGACATGGGCCGTGCGGTATTTGTACTCGATGGTCAGAACCTGCGTCATGACCTGAATAAGGGGCTGCCACAGGATCGTGCCGGTCGTACTGAAAACTGGCGTCGTGCCGCTCACGTGGCGCGCCAGTTCAACGAAGCCGGCCTGCTGACATTGGCCGCGTTCGTGGCGCCGGATGCCGAAGGCCGCGAACAGGCCAAGGCGCTGATTGGCAACGACCGTCTGCTTACTGTGTATGTGCAGGCATCCCCGGCCGTGTGTGCAGAGCGTGACCCGCAAGGTTTGTATGCGGCGGGTGGCGACAACATTCCGGGTGAGTCCTTCCCGTATGACGTGCCGTTGAATGCCGACCTGGTGGTCGACACGCAAACGCTGTCACTGGAAGAAAGCGTCAAGCAGGTGCTGGACCTGTTGCGTCAACGCGGCGCAATTTAAGCCACACTAAAAAGCCCGCCACCGAGTGATCGGTGGCGGGCTTTTTATTGGGCGCTGTATTTTCCCCTCACCCCAGCCCTCTCCCGAGGGAGAGGGGGCTGATTTGTGGTGTTGCACAGGCCTGCTTTTGCCTTTAGTCCCCTCTCCCTTTGGGAGAGGGTTAGGGTGAGGGGCTTTCGATCTTCTTCACTGTGCCGGATATTCCCGATGCAATTGCTCCAGCATTCGGTCCTTGTCTTCCCACAGCTGGTTGATCCAGCTCTGGAACGCCAGGCGGTACTCCGGGTCCTGGTCGTAGTTCTTGCCCAGGAATTCATCGGGTATTTGCAGTTCTTCAAATACCACGACCACGTCTTTCACATTGCCGCACAACAAGTCCCAGTACCCCGGACGCCCGCCCGGGTAGTGAATGGTCACGTTGACGATTGACTGCAACTGCTCACCCATCGCATCCAGTACAAAAGCAATGCCGCCGGCCTTGGGCTTGAGCAGGTAGCGAAACGGCGAGTTCTGCTGCGCATGCTTGGCTTCGGTGAAACGCGTGCCTTCGACGAAGTTGAAGATGCCTACCGACTGGTTCTTGAACTTGGCGCAGGTCTTGCGCGTGGTTGCCAGATCGGCGCCTTTCTTCTCCGGATGTTTGGCCAGGTACGCCTTGGAGTAGCGCTTCATAAACGGAAAGCCCAGCGCCCACCACGCCAGGCCGATCACCGGCACCCAGATCAATTCCTGTTTGAGGAAGAATTTCAGCGGGCGGATGCGTTTGTTGAGCACATATTGCAGCACCATGATGTCAACCCAGCTCTGGTGGTTGCTGGTCACCAGGTACGAGTGCTCGTAGTCCAGCCCCTCAAGGCCCTTGATATGCCAGCGGGTCTTGCGAATCAGGTCCATCCAGCGGTTGTTGTTGCCGACCCAGGCTTCGTGGATCCGGCGCATCAATTCGTCGGTCAGTCGTTGCGCCGCCGGGAATGGCAGGCACAGTTTGAAAATCGCGACGATGAACAGCGGCGTGCAACACAGGATGGTGTTGATTGCCAGCAGCAGTGAAGCGATGACGCCGCGTAACGGCGCAGGCAGAAAGTCCAGCATTTACACATCCATAGGTCGGTTGGCGGCTTGAATCGCCGTAAGGGCGATGGTGTAGACGATGTCGTCCACTTGTGCGCCGCGAGGCAGATCGTTTACTGGTTTGCGCAGCCCCTGCAGCATGGGTCCCAGGCTCACGCAGTCAGCGCTGCGCTGTACGGCTTTGTGCGTGGTGTTGCCGGTATTGAGGTCAGGGAACACGAACACTGTAGCCCGACCCGCCACCTGGCTGTTGGGGGCCAGTTGCCTGGCCACCACTTCGTTGGCTGCTGCGTCATATTGCAACGGGCCGTCGATCAGCAGCGCATGCTGTGCTTCATGGGCCAGCAGAGTAGCTTCGCGGACTTTTTCGACTTCTTCACCGCTGGCCGACTCACCGCTGGAATAGCTGATCATCGCCACCCGTGGGGTAATGCCGAACGCAGCGGCAGAGTCGGCGCTTTGCAGGGCGATCTCAGCCAGTTCAGTGGCGCTGGGGTGCGGGTTCATCACGCAGTCGCCGTACACCAGCACCTGCTCGGGGAACAACATGAAGAACACGGATGACACCAGCGTACAGCCCGGTGCCGTTTTGATCAGCTGCAGGGCAGGGCGGATGGTGTTGGCGGTGGAGTGGATCACCCCTGAAACCAGGCCGTCGACCTCATCCAGAGCCAGCATCATGGTACCAATCACCACCGGGTCTTCCAGTTGTTGCTCGGCCATCGGTGCGTTGAGGCTTTTGGTTTTGCGCAGGGCCACCATCGGTTCGACGTAACGGCCGCGGATCAGGTCCGGGTCGAGGATTTCCAGGCCTTCGGGCAGTTCGAAGCCGTGGGCCTTGGCCACTGCCTGGACTTCTTCGGGCTTGGCCAGCAATACACAACGGGCGATACCGCGGGCCTGGCAAATGGCCGCAGCCTGAACGGTCAGGGGTTCGCTGCCTTCGGGCAGGACAATGCGCTTGTTGGCCTGCTGGGCGCGCTGGATTAGCTGATAGCGGAACACGGCGGGGGTGAGGCGCATTTCCCGGGGTGTACCACAACGCTGGTGCAGCCAATGGGCATCGAGGTGGCTGGCGACGAAATCAGTGATGATTTCTGCACGCTCACGATCATCGATGGGAATTTCCTTGTTCAGGCCATTGAGACGGTTGGCGGTGTCGTACGAGCCGGTACTCACCGACAGCACCGGCAACCCGGCTTGCAGGGCGCCACGGCACAGCTCCATCAGGCGCGGGTCGGGCTGGGTGTCACTGGTCAGCAGCAGGCCGGCCAGCGGTACGCCGTTCATCGCGGCCAGGCTGACGGCCAGGATGATGTCATCGCGATCACCGGGGGTCACCACCAGTACGCCGGGCTTGAGCAGTTGCAGGGTGTTGAGCACGGTGCGTGCGCACAGGATGATTTTTGACATGCGCCGGGTTTCATAATCTCCGGCATTGAGCACCTGGGCTCCCAGCAACTCGGCCACGTCGCGGGTGCGCGGAGCGTTCAGTTCGGGCTGAAAGGGAATGCAGCCCAGCAACTTGAAATCACCACTGCGCAGCAGCGGCGAATGCTCTTTGAGGCGTGCCGCAAAGGCTTCCATGCTTTCGTCGGTGCGCACCTTGTTGAGGATCACGCCCAGCACTTTCGGGTCTTTTGGCCCGCCAAACAGCTGGGCCTGCAACTCCACTCGGCCAGACAGTTCGGTCAGCACTTCGTTTTCCGGGGCCGAGACCAGGATCACTTCGGCATCCAGGCTCTTGGCCAGGTGCAAGTTGACCCGGGCTGCGTAACTGGCGGTGCGGGTGGGCACCATGCCTTCGACAATCAGCACGTCCTTGCCGATGGCGGCCTGCTGATAGAGGTTGATGATCTCTTCGAGCAACTCATCCAGTTGGCCGTCACCCAGCATGCGCTCGACATGGGCCAGACCCAGCGGGGTAGGCGGCTTGAGGCCGTGGGTGCGGGCCACCAGTTCGGTGGAGCGCTCAGGGCCCAAATCCCCCGGGTGCGGCTGGGCAATGGGCTTGAAAAAGCCGACTTTCAACCCGGCGCGCTCAAGGGTGCGAACCAGGCCCAGGCTAATGGAGGTCAGACCCACACCAAAATCGGTGGGCGCGATAAAGAAAGTTTGCATGCGAGCTTCCTGACGTGGCAGTGCAAGGGCAACACCCTTTATACGGGCTTGTGCCTGAATCAATTGCCAAGATTAGCGCTATCCGCCTCTTGAGCACACCAGCCACAGGCAAAGGGCTGGCCTATTTTTGCCTGGCGTTGCCCGGGGTCAAGCACCCACGGCCGGGATTGCCAGGGCGGTTGATGGCGCTGGTGCTGGGTATGGCCACAGGAGAGCACGGCAACCCAGTGCAGCTCTTCATCCTGACGCCAGCCAATGATCGTTGATGTTTTCAAAATTATCCGTTGGTCTTGGTTGTGTTCGCTTTCGGGCGATTGCTTGGTTAAACTTGCGCACTCATTATTTTTTGCAAAAGGTCTCGCCCCATGACGATCGCCGCCAACAAGGCTGTCTCCATCGACTATACCCTGACCAACGACGCTGGTGAGGTCATCGACAGTTCCGCCGGCGGCGCGCCGCTGGTTTATCTGCAAGGCGCTGGCAACATCATTCCGGGTCTGGAAAAGGCTCTGGTTGGCAAGGCCGTCGGTGACGAGCTGGACGTTACCGTTGAGCCGGAAGACGCTTACGGCGAGTACTCCGCCGAGCTGGTCAGCACTTTGAGCAGCAGCATGTTCGAAGGCGTTGACCAACTGGAAGTTGGCATGCAGTTCCACGCTTCGGCGCCGGACGGCCAAATGCAAATCGTGACCATCCGTGATCTGGACGGCGACGACGTGACTGTAGACGGTAACCACCCACTGGCTGGTCAGCGTCTGAACTTCAAGGTCAAGGTTGTTGCCATCCGTGACGCGAGCGAAGAAGAAGTCGCTCACGGTCACGTACACGGTGAAGGCGGTCATCAGCACTGATAAGTGCTGCTACGCTCACATGTGAGCTAGCCAGGAAAGGCGCCTTCGGGCGCCTTTTTGCATCCTGGGTTATGAGGGCAATCGGTGAACTGAACGATTGTTTGAATGTGGATACGGGAATTTTTGGAGTCCGTCATGAGTGCATTTCACGAACTTACCCTGGACGCGCTGGATGGTAAGCCGCTGCCGCTGGATATCTTCAAAGGCAAGGTGGTACTGGTTGTTAACGTTGCCTCCAAGTGCGGTTTGACCCCTCAATACGCGGCACTGGAAAACCTGTATCAGCAATTCAAAGGCCAGGGTTTCAGTATTTTGGGCGTGCCATGCAATCAGTTCGCCGGACAAGAGCCGGGCAGCGAGCAGGAAATTCAGGAGTTTTGTAGCCTCAATTACGGCGTCACTTTTCCTCTGAGCAGCAAGCTTGAGGTCAACGGGCCTGATCGACATCAGCTTTATCGGCTGCTGGCAGGCGAGGGCGCCGAATTTGAAGGGGATATCACCTGGAACTTCGAGAAGTTTCTGGTAGGCAAGGATGGCCGGGTATTGGCGCGTTTTTCACCGCGTACCGCGCCAGACGATGCCACGGTCATCCATGCTATCGAAAAGTCCCTGGCTTAAGGCTTCTTTGCTGCGATCTGGACCGCAATCGGGGCTGCGCATTCGTGGCCCAGGCAAGCTCGCTGCAACTGGCTTTCGAACTGTTCGATAATGCCCGGCCAGGTCTGCCGGCTAGCATGGCGGCGGGCGTTGAGGCGCAAGGTACGCAAGGTCTCGGGAGCTTCCAGCAGCCAGCAGGCGGCTTCGATCCAGGCGTATTCATCACCCGGCATGGCCAGCACGCCGTTGTAGCCATGCCGGATATGCAGCCCGGCAGCGGCCTCGTCATAGGCCACCACACCCAGGCCAGAGGCCTGCGCTTCGAGCACCACGTTGCCAAAAGTCTCGCTCAGGCTCGGAAACAAAAAAACATCCCCCGAGGCGTAATGGCACGCCAGCGCTTCGCCTGACTGCTGCCCGCAAAAAATTGCTTCAGGCAGTGCTGCTTCCAGCGTCGCCCGTTTTGAGCCGTCGCCCACTACAATCAACTTGAAGCGGCGTGCGGGATAGCGCGCTTGCAGCTCATCGAAACAGCGCTTGAGTGCATTCAGGTTTTTTTCCGGTGCCAGCCGTCCGACATGCAGCAGGGCAATATCCTGTTCTCTGAGGCCCCAGCTTTGGCGTAATGCCTGCTGGCGTTTGGCCGGGCTGAATAATTGGCTGTCGACGCCGCGCGGGAGCAGCTCCAGGCGTTCGAAATGCCTGCGTTCAAGCTCCACACGCTGGCTGGTGCTGGGCACCAGGGTCAGCGCCGAGCGGTTGTGGAACCAGCGCAGGTAATGGGTCAGTGCGCGGGTAAACAGGGTCAGGCCATGCTGACGCAAGTACTGCTGGAAATTGGTATGAAAGCCGGTGACTGCGGTAATGCCCAGGCGTCGGGCAACACGCAGGGCGCATAAGCCCAACGGGCCCTCGGTGGCGATATAGACCACATCCGGGGGTTGCTGGCGCCAGCGCCGGGTCAATCGGTGGGTGGACGTCAGGCCCCATTGCAGACCGGGATAGCCGGGTAGCGGGAAGCCGCGGCAGAGCATCAGTTCGTCGCTGCTGCGTTGATTGCCATCATCGGGCTGGCGCGGGCGAATCAGCTCTACACGGTGATTGCGTGCGCGCAGGCCCTCACACAGATGGCCAAGGGTATTGGCCACTCCATTGATTTCAGGGGCGAAGGTTTCGGTAACAAGGGCGATATGAAGGGCTGTGGTCATGACCCCAGTGTGCGTTGGGGTCATGACGTCAATGTGTCACGGTGATGATGGAATTATGAAGTCAGCGGCTGCGATTGGCGGCTGCCAGCGCTTCATCGCCACGCTCACGCACCCAGAACAGGGTTGCGCCGGCGACGGCTGCGGGCATCATCAGGATATTGACCACCGGGATCAGCAGCACCAGGTAGACAATGCCGCCAAAGCTCATGCTCTGCCAGCGCTTCTCGCGCAGCCAGGCGAGCATCTCGTTCCAGCCCAGCTTGTGGTTGTCGGCCGGGTAGTCAATGTACTGGATGGCCATCATCCAGATCCCGAACAGTAGCCACAGCGGTGCCGCGATCAGGTTGAGTACCGGGATAAACGAGAGAATCAGCAACGCAATGGCCCGAGGCAGAAAGTAGCCCAGCTTGCGCATTTCACGGGCCAGGGTGCGCGGCACCATGGCGGCCAGTTCACCCCAGCTGAAAGGCGGCGAATTATCGACTCCGCGCACCACGGCTTCGACCTTTTCCGAGAGAAAACCGTTAAATGGCGCGGCAATGATATTGGCCAGCATGGTGAAGGTGAAAAACACCATCAACGCCACCAGTACCACAAATAGCGGCCATAACACGTAGTTGAGGAAACTGAGCCAGTTGGGCAGGGTCGGCATCAGCGTATCGACCCACAGGCTGAACTGATGCCCGGCGAAGTAAATCAATCCGACGAACAGCACCAGATTGATCAGCAACGGCAGCAGCACGAACAGGCGCAAGCCTGGGCTTAAGACCAGCTTCAGGCCTTCACGCAGGTACTGCGGGCCAGAGAGAACGGGGGCGGGCATAGAGCACTCCGAGCAAAGGAAAACCGGGCGACCTTAACGGCTTTATCGGCAGGACGAAAGCCTTGTCGCAGTATCGACAATAACTGTAACAAAGCCGTCTAAAATCGACTTCGACTACATAGAGACCTGCTATGAGCTGGATTGTTAATGCGTATTTCCTTACTCTCTGCGGCCTCTATATGCTTCACCCATATTTTTCAGGATCTGCGCGTTGCAGGCATAGCCTGGGCAGGTTTACGGTTTCTTTTTTATTCCAGCCGGTAAAGCGGCGTTCCGACCCGGTTTCAATGCGGGCGGTCATAGGAGTGAGTCATGTCTGAAGTACGTCATTCGCGTGTGATTATTCTGGGCTCCGGCCCTGCCGGTTACAGCGCCGCTGTTTATGCGGCCCGCGCCAACCTCAAACCACTGCTGATCACGGGCATGCAGGCTGGCGGTCAGTTGACCACCACTACCGAAGTCGACAACTGGCCCGGTGATGTTCACGGCCTGACCGGCCCGGCCTTGATGGAGCGCATGCGTGAGCATGCCGAGCGTTTCGAGACTGAAATCATTTTCGACCACATCAATGAAGTGGATCTGAAAAACCGTCCGTTCACCCTCAAGGGTGACAGCGGTACGTTCACCTGCGACGCACTGATCATCGCTACCGGCGCCAGCGCCCGTTATCTGGGCCTGCCGTCTGAAGAAGCATTTATGGGCAAAGGCGTTTCTGCCTGTGCGACCTGTGATGGTTTCTTCTACCGCAACAAGCCTGTTGCCGTAGTGGGTGGTGGTAACACCGCGGTTGAAGAGGCGCTGTACCTGGCCAATATCGCCAGTAAAGTGACCTTGGTTCACCGTCGTGAAACCTTCCGCGCCGAGAAGATCCTGATCGACAAGCTGCACGCCCGTGTAGCGGAAGGCAAGATCGAGCTCAAGCTGAACGCGACCCTGGATGAAGTGCTGGGCGACAACATGGGTGTGACCGGTGCGCGCCTGAAAAACAACGACGGCAGCTTTGACGAGCTGAAAGTTGATGGCGTATTCATCGCCATCGGCCACACGCCGAACACCTCGTTGTTCGAAGGCCAGCTAGAGCTTAAAGACGGTTACATGGTTGTGCAGGGCGGCCGTGAAGGCAATGCTACTGCGACCAGCGTCGAAGGCGTGTTTGCTGCGGGCGACGTGGCAGACCACGTGTACCGTCAGGCCATCACCTCGGCTGGCGCAGGCTGCATGGCAGCGCTGGACACCGAACGTTACCTGGACGGCCTGCAGAACGCTCAGTTCTGATAGCCCACCCCAACAAAAAAACCGGCCTTGGCCGGTTTTTTTGTTTTCTGGAGCAAGGGATTTCGTAGCAGCTACAGAAACACTGCAACTGTGGGAGCGAGCCTGCTCGCGAAGGTCGTTCGCGAGCAGGCTCGCTCCCACAATAAGGCTTGACCTGCAACAGAGTATCTACAGTTTTGCGTTATGCCTTGCGGGTCAGCGGTTGCGCTTCGAATTTCACACCGCCCAGGCCATGGGCAATTAGTGCGCGGATATTGCTGTGGTCTGTGCCTTCAGGCGTGGCCAGAACCGAACGGTAATGTTCGCCGAAAGCCAGCAGTGCTTCCTGGTCGCTCAAACCTTCCAGCAGGGCCAGGCCCAGGGTCTTGCAAGAGCCTTCGTTCTGCCCGGCTGCGTTTTCCACAGCGCCGTTGCTGAATGCCAGAGGCTGGTAATCGTAATGCGCGGCAATAAACGCCAGGGTGTCGGCAAAAACGTGCTCGCCGCTGTTGAGGCTGGCGCTCAGGGTGTTCAAATCAGTCATGCTTTTTTCCTTGGTCGAACGCCGCAGCCTGCTCGGCGCTGGCTTCTTTCTGGTATTGGGCTTTCCACTCGGCATACGGCATGCCGTACACCACTTCGCGGGCGTCATCGAGGCTGATGTCGATCTGGCGCTCGTCTGCCGCGGCCTTGTACCACTTGGACAGGCAGTTGCGGCAAAAACCCGAGAGGTTCATCAGGTCAATATTTTGCACGTCCTTGCGGCTGTCCAGGTGCGCGACCAGGCGGCGAAAGGCGGCTGCCTCCAGTTCAAGTTGTTCTTGAGGTGTCATGGGGTTCACCGGGGTTATGAGGTTGCAGTCTGACGGCTTGCCGCCAGCGTAATCGATACCGATTCGGCAAAGCGCAGCGCGTGCGGTTTGTCGACTTCGACTTCGGCATATAGCACCGCGTCGTTGGTCATCACCAGATCCAGCAACTCCTGGGTCAGGCGCTCAAGCAGGGCAAAGCGGTTCTCTTCGACGTGCTGGATCACGGCCTTGGTGATGGTGCGGTAATTGAGCGCGTGGTCGATATCGTTATCACGAACCGCTTCCTGCGCCGCGTAAAGGATGGTCAGGTTGATGAGCACATCCTGCTTGTTGAGGATCTCTTCCTCATTGATACCGATATAGGTGCGCAGGCACAGGTCCTTGACGCGAATACGGGCCATTCCTGGCTGAAGTTGTGGCATTAAGGCTTGCTCCGTCCAATCAGTTGCAAGAACTCCATGCGGGTGCTCGGTTCGCGAAACGCGCCGAGCATGACCGAGGTGTTCATGGTCGAATTCTGTTTTTCTACGCCGCGCATCATCATGCACATGTGCTGGGCTTCTATCACTACAGCCACGCCGGCAGCCTGGGTCACGCTTTCGATGGCGTCAGCAATTTCCCGGGTGAGGTTTTCCTGGATCTGCAGGCGCCGGGCAAACATGTCGACGATGCGGGCGATTTTCGACAAGCCCAGTACTTTGCCCGTAGGAATGTAGGCCACATGGGCCTTGCCGATAAACGGCAGCAGGTGATGCTCGCACAGCGAGTACAGCTCGATATTGGCCACGATCACCATTTCGTCGCTGTCGGATGCAAACAGGGCGCCGTTGACGAGGGTGTCCAGGCTCTGCTCATAACCATGACACAAGTACTGCATAGCTTTGGCAGCACGCTTGGGGGTGTCGAGCAGGCCTTCGCGCTCAGGGTCTTCGCCTAAACCAATAAGAATCTCGCGGTAATGCTCAGGCAGTGATGCGCTCATCTAAGTACTTCCTCGCGGGGCGGCATTATTTTAAATGCCGGCCGCCGTTGACGGTCAGGGTAGTGCCGGTCACATGGGGGTTATCCAGCAGGTAGCGCAGGCTCTGGTAGATCACCTCGGCGCCGGGCTCGATGCCCAGCACGGATTTGGCCAGCGCTTTGGTGCGGTACGCCGCATCGTCGTCGGGGTTGAACATCAGCATGGCCGGGGCAATGCCGTTGACTTTGATCTGTGGCGCCAGTTTAGCCGCGAATGACAGGGTCAGGCTGTCGAGCCCGGCCTTGGTGGCGCAATAGGCGATGTGCTTGCTGCTGCCCTTGCGCGTCACATCATCACTGATATGCACGATGTCCGCCGGGTTCGAGCGTTTGAGCATGTCGCTGCAGTGCAGGTTGATCAGATAGGGCGCGAGCATGTGCACGCTGAACATGTGTATGAACGCGCTGGTTTCTGTCTGTGGGGTTTCTTCCAGCCAGGCCGAAGCGTTGTGAACAATCGCCCGCAGGCTGTCGGTGTGTTTTTTGAGGCGCCCGATAAAATCGAGAATGCCGGCTTCGCTCGAGAAGTCGGCAAACAGTGCGGTCGCGCCCAGTTCGCGCAGGGTCTGTACGCCGGGTTTTTCACTGCGGTAGGTAAACACCACCGCGTAGCCGTCTGCCAGCAAACGCTGCGCACAGTGCAGACCAATGCGCTGGCCGGCACCGGTGATCAGAATCGGGGCAGAAGAAGTGGGCATGACGGACTCGGTTTACAAAAGCCGGAAACAGTCGCGGCGCAATGGCAAAACTATACCAGTGTCCGCGACCTGAAGCCCAAATCCGAGTTTAGTTGCGATGTGCCGCTATGGTACTGCGCAGGGGTTTGCCTGGCGTGCTGTGCAGCCAGGCGGCCAGCAAATGTGTAGACAGTGGAATAAACAGATAAACCATCAGTGGTGTCAGGGCCAGCGTGCTGACCAGAACCCGTGGCAACAGGCTCAGCTCGGCGAGCAAGGGCGCACAGACAAAGTTGAACAGGAGCGAGACCGGAAAAAACGCCAGCCAGATGGCAACGGCCTGTTTCCAGCGGGGCGGTCTTTGCCCGACAGTGCCAAACCAGCCGTCGATGCCGCTGACACGGTGCTCCGACGGGTTGGCGAAGAGGTCGCTGCCGCGCAGCAACCAGGCCTTGCGCGAGACCGAATGCTCCCAGGCATGCAAGGTGGCTTCGTCGGCAAAGCGGAAGATGATTTGAAATTCGTCGTCGCCAGGCGGCGGGGCCAATACACCCGAACCCAGGTAGCCGGCGAAGTCGGTGGCCAGTTGTTCGCCTTCGTGTAGCCAGGCGATCAGTTCCTGATAGCGGCCTTTGGCGACGCGGCGCGCAACCATCAGGGTGACAGGGGAGGTAGACATTGTGTATCTCCATGAGGCTGATGCTGCCCGGGTAGGGCAATCACAAAACACAGCGCCGGGGTGGTGGGCCGTGTCTGTAAAAACAAGCAAGGATTGTTCCTGAATGCACGCAACGCCTTTTGTGGGAGCGGGCTTGCCCGCGATGCAGGCCGCGCTGTGTGTCAGGGCAACCGCGGTGATGCCATCGCGAGCAAGCCCGCTCCCACAGGGGCTTGAATGGCAGGTAGAATCCAGTCATCCCTTTCTGATCGTTGCCCGCCCGATGCCCGTGATTACTGAACTTGAGCCCATTGCCCAGGCTGATGATTGCCAGGGCCTGTATCCGATCCGGGAAGTGGCCAGGCTCACGGGCATCAATCCGGTAACCCTGCGCGCCTGGGAGCGACGCTATGGTTTGATTGAACCAAAACGCACCGAAAGTGGGCATCGCCTGTATTCAGCGACCGATATTGGAACAATCCGTCAGGTGATGGGCTGGCTTGAGCGTGGCGTTTCTGTCAGCAAAGTCGCGCAATTGCTTGCCAGCAGTCTGCCTGTCGAAGACCCGCAGCCGCTGGCCAGCGAATACAGCGACTGGCAAACCCGTATTGGCAAAGCTCTGACGGCGTTCAACGAGCCTGAGCTGGAGCGCCTGTACGGGCAGATTTTTTCCAGTTACCCGATTGAAGTTGTGTTTCAGGGGATTTTTCTGCCGTTGTGGAGTCAACTGCACAGAACCCGGGACGTGTTTGGTCGCACCAGCGAATGGTTGCTGCTGGACGGGTTTCTGCGCGGGCGGGTGCAGCATCGTTTGCAATTGCAGGCCCCGCAGGCCGGGCAGTGTGTGGTTGTGGTGGGCATGCCCGAGCTGTGCCTTGAACTTGAGCTGCTGGTCACAGGCTTGCTGCTGAGCCGCAATGATCGGATGGTTCGGGTGCTGGCTGTCGGCCAGCCACTGGAGGAGTTGTCGCTGGTTTGCCAGAAGCTTGAGCCGCAGGCTGTTGTGCTGTTTGCCAGCCATGCGCTGAGCACGGCTCAACAGCGCAGGCTGGTGCGGCTGGCGCAAACCTTGAATTGTTCGGTGTCGCTGGCCGGTGAGGCTGCGAATGTGGCACAAGAGGCGCTGTGCGGTTCATCCATCGCTTGTTTGGGCAGCGAGGCGCGCTTGATCAATCAGCGTCTGGATGCTGATCTCAAGGCTACCCTGGGCGGCTGAGCGATATCAGGCGTGCAGGCCGGGGTGCGTCAGACGGTGTTGTTGCAGGATGTATTGGCGCAGCCGCTCGGTTTCGCCCTTGTTGCGCTGGCTTAGACGATAGGCATAAAGGCCCAGCTCGGTCTTGCGCTCCAGGGTGCCGCGCAGGGCAATGCGCTCATATCCGCCAGGGCTGAACCACTGGGCAAACTGGCGTGGCGGTTGGCTGTCATGGCGCATTTCGGCCAGGACCCCTTTGAACGACAGTTCGGTGATCCACAAGTGGCCGGCTTTGCCGCGGATGTTTTCCAGCGGCACCGGTTCGGTCAGCGTCATGCGCCAGGGGCGAGCTTTTGGTCCGTCTTCGAAGATACTCGGGGCACCCAGTTGCAGATGCTGGGCATGAAATTCGTCTTCAACCAGACGCAGCGGAAAGCTCATTTGCTGATTGGCAAATTGCGCCTGGATGGTGACCTGTTCATGGGCTGCCAGACGTGTCAGCAAATCACGGATTTGCGACATCCCGTTAACCATGAGGCTGGACGATGCATCCCGTACATTCAGCAGCGGGTTTTGGTGCATCGTTTGTATGAAATCCAGCTCGTCCTGAGTCAAAAGGGCATCGTGAGACATGGATGGGGCTCAAAAAAGTGTCTGAAAAATCGTCATTGCGATTATCAGACCGCTTTTTTCAGCTTTTGTTTAATCCGCTCGTCGCCTTGAGCGCTTGCAGTTCGGTCTGTGCAGCTGCCAACTGGGCTTCGAGCTGCGCCACCCGTTGCTCGGCTTTGACGTAATGGGTGACATCTTTTTGCACGCCAATAAAGTACGTCAGCTTGTCGTTCTCGTTGAATACCGGGGTGATCGACAGCTCATTCCAGAAATGCGTGCCGTCCTTGCGGTAGTTGCGCAGGATCTGGCGGGTTGGCTGGCCGCTGGCAATGGCTTCGCGGATCAACTGCAGGCCCTGCTGGTCGCGGTCACCGGCCTGCAAAAAACGGCAGTCCTGATACAGGATGTCGTCACGGCAGTAGCCGGTCAGGGTTTCAAAGGCGTTGTTTACATAAATCAGAATGTTGTCTTCACCCTCTTGTTCGGCAACCACAATGCCGTCCTGGGACGCGTCTACCATGCGCTGTAACAAGCGGGCGTTGATCATTGTGTTGCTCTCCTGGAAGCATGCAGTTGGGCGCATGGTAAGGCATCGCTGCCAGACCTGTTAATATCCCGGCCTTTTAGTCAGTTACAGGATCAGATTGATGAAAGTCGCCATCCTTTGCGGCTCGGTATACGGCACGGCTGAAGAAGTCGCCCGCAATGCCAAGCAACTGCTCACTGATGCCGGTTTTGAGGTTTTGCTCAATTCCCGCGCCACCCTTGCCGATGTCCAGGCGTTCGACCCGCAAGCCTTGCTGGCCGTGACTTCGACCACTGGTATGGGCGAACTGCCAGACAATCTTGTGGCGTTATACAGCGCCATTCGTGACCAACTGCCAGCCGCCTGGCGTGGCCTGCCCGGCGGCGTAATCGCCTTGGGTGATGAGAGCTACGGCGACACCTTCTGTGGCGGTGGCGAGCAAATGCGCGAGCTTTTTGCCGAGCTTGGCGTACGTGAAGTGCAGCCAATGCTGCGCCTGGACTCCAGTGTCACGGTGACACCTGAGGAAGATTCCGAGCCCTGGATTGCAGACTGGATCAAAGCACTGAGCCAGTAACCGGGCGTTCACGCAGCAGCTCAAGCCAGGCTTGGGCTGCCCGTGACAAATATGCGCCATCGCGCCAGATAAACGCGATATCCCAACGCAAGTCGTGCGGTGCAATCAGTTTGAGCCGTACTATCCCTGGGCGCACCAGGCCGCGGGCTACCACGCTTGGCAGCAACACCACGCCCTGGCCAGCGGCCACCAGCGCCACCAGAAAATCTGCCTGACCACTGCGTCCGCCTTCCTTGGGGGTAAAACCCGCTTGCTGGCAGGCCTTTAGCACACGGTCGTTGAGCACAAAGCTGCGCTGGTAGAGCAAAAAGGGCGTATCAGCCAATTGCTCAAGCCGCACCCCCGGCCCCTCGGCCAGCGGATGATCGGCCGCAAGCAACACGTCCAGCGGTTCGTCACAAAACGGCTGATAAGCAAACGCGGGATTCTTCGGAGTCAGGCTGCCACCTAGTTCCAGATCGCCGCTCAGTACTGCCTGTTCGATATTCAAGCTGCCTTCTTCGACCAGATGCACCTGAATATTCGGATAGCGTCGGCGGTATTCGGCAAACAGTCCGGCAAACAGCGTGTTGCTGCCCAGCAATGGCAGGCCTAGCCGCAGCTCACCTCGGGTCATATGGCTCAAGTCGTCAAGCTCGCTCAACAATTCCCGGTGCAAACGCAGCATACCTTCGGCTCGTTGTAACACCACATTGCCCGCTGCCGTCAGCCTGACGTGAGAGCCCAGGCGGTCAAACAGCGGCGTGCCAAGGCTATGTTCAAGCTGTGCGACCTGCTTGCTCACCGCTGACTGGCTGATATGCAAGCTGTGGGCGGCCGGGGTAAAGCCGCCCAGGCGTGCGACTTCGACAAAAGTGCGCAGGTGTTTGAATTCCATTGGCTGAATTCCATTTTGGAATGGCTATAAGTCTGACAATTCGTTTTCGGGATGTTAGCAGGCTCTTTAAACTGAAAACCTGTCAGAGATGGAAACAACATGAAACGCTTTGATGTAAAACGCCTGGGTCGATTGGTCAGTGAATTGGCCGTGTTGCTGGCGCTGTATTTCCTGGGCTGCCAGTTGGCGACCTGGGGGCACTTGCCGATCCCCGGCGGTGTAGTGGGCATGGCTTTGTTGCTGCTTGCGTTTGCCCTGGGCTGGGTCAAGCCGGCGACCCTGCAGCTGGGGGCCGGGGTGTTGATGGCCGAGATGTTGCTGTTTTTCATCCCCGCCCTGATGAGCCTTCTCGATTACGGCGTGATCGTGCGCGATGAAGGCTGGCGCATCCTGCTGGTGATTGGCGTCAGCACCTTGCTGGTGATGGTGGTGACGGCGTTTACCGTTGAGGCTGTATGCCGTTGGAGGATGCGTCATGAAGTTTGAGCTGATGCCCATGTTCTGGCTGCTGTTCACGCTGGCGACCTACGGCTTCAGCCGCTGGTTGTACCGACGCACCGGGCGTTATCTGCTGTCGCCGCTGATCCTGGTGCCGGCCTTGCTGCTTGCTGTGGCCGTGCCGTTGCACACCGCCTATGCCGAATACTCAAGCAATACCCATTGGTTGATGCTCGTTCTGGGGCCGGTGACGGTGGCCTTTGCTGTACCGATCTGGCAGCAGCGCAAGTTGCTGGCGCGGCACTGGGTGGCGTTGCTGCTGGGGATGCTGGCGGGCAGCGCGGCATCCATCGCCAGCTCATTCTGGCTGGCCCGGGCGCTGGCGCTGGATACTTCACTGACCATGTCGTTAGTGCCGCGCTCCATCACCACGCCGTTTGCCATGCCGCTGGCACAGGACCTTGGCGGCGTGCCTGAGCTTACAGCGGTATTTGTGATGTTTACCGGCGTATTTGGTGCGTTGCTGGGCGGTATTTTGCTCAAGTGGCTACCCCTGCGCAGCAGCCTGGCCCGCGGTGCCCTGTTTGGTATCGGCGCGCATGGCGCGGGTGTCAGCCGTGCCCGCGAAGTGGGCAGCGAAGAGGGTTCTGTGGCGGGGCTGGTGATGGTTCTGACCGGCATCCTCAATCTGTTTGCTGCGCCGTTGCTGGCGATGGTGTTTTAACTCGCCCGCTTGCCCGGCAGTGGTTGCATGGCTGGGCGCTGATTTTCACGGGCATAAAAAAGGCCGCTGAAAAACAGCGGCCAAGGAAGACGTTCATCAAGGAGCTACAAATCAACGTCAGGGTAAATCGGGGAGGGCAGAGTCGATGCGACTCGATGCATGTCCATGTTGCGAAGTCCGGCAAGCTTAAGGGCTGGCCCGCAGCGGAGTAAGCCCGGTTTACGACAATCTGTATTACAGCTACGGCAATAGTCCCTGTGCGGTAACTATGTATCGCACCTTGGGTGCAAGCTCAGTGTTGAATGACCCTTCACAAGGTTTCTTCCGGCAGACTTGATCACAGCACGAGGCTGGATCGGCCGGGGGCAATAACAGGAGGTTCACCATGACCCGCAATGACAAGTCCGCACCACCGCCGATAGACAGCTTCAGCCTCAAACCCAACGCAGAAGTGATCGAGCGTGTGCGTTCGTTTCTTGATGAGCGACTCCGGCCCCAGGGCCTGGACTGCAAAAGCATCTATATCAATACAGTGAACAACATAGTTGATCTGACCCTGACGTATAGCCAGAATCTGCTGGGCCTGGGTTTGGATACCCTGGAGTGGGGCGCTGTGCAGAAGCATGATGACTGGGAAACGGGCATATTTTCCCAATCCTGGACATTCGATGACAGTCTGCGAATTGATCAACCTTCTATGGCCGACATCGAGCAGATGATGAAAGACCTGCTCGATGAAGCCAAATACGAGTGGGTGTTTTGAAACGGCGAGCCGTCAGGCGGGTTGATAGCCCATCCGCCAACTGATGGCCTGGCTGGCAGCCAGCAAGCGTTTGGCTGCTGGCCCGTTTTCATCGGCATGAAACAGCGACGTTGGGCCAACTACGGTCAGTACAGCTGCCACCTGGCCAGTTGCATTGAACACCGGGGCCGACAAGGCATCGACGCCAGGCATCAGCAAACCATGCACGAAGTGCAAGCCGCGCTTGCGGATCTGGCTGCAAAGCGCTGCGTAGGCTTCAGGTGTTTGCAGCGGATGTACCTGGTCGGTCTTGAACTCCAGTTCGCGCAAGTCGACGGTTTCGCGATCCGGCAAAAATGCGTTAAACACCAGCCCTGTGGATGAGCTTAGCAATGGCAGGACCGAGCCCAGTTGGGTCACTACGGTGACTGCCCGCACGGCTGGCTCAATGTGCACCACAGTTGCCCCCTGATTACCCCACACCGCCAAAAAACAGGTTTCATTCAAGTCGTCGCGCAGCTCGGCCAAGGGCAGGCTGGCGACTTTCAGCACGTCCATGCTGTTGAGCGCGGCCAGCCCCACGCGCAATGCCTCGCGGCCCAAACCGTAATGGTTGGTGGCGACGTTCTGTTCTGCGAAGCCGCTGGCAATCAGTGCCTGAAGATAGCGATGCACCTTGCTCGCAGGCATCTGGACGTGTTCAGCCAGGCGCGACAGCGATGTCGAGGGGGACAGCTCGGCCAGGGCCTTGAGAATGTCGGTACCGACCTCGGCCGAACGCACTTTTTGCTTGCCGGTGCTGTCGTTGCTGCTACGGGGCTTTTCCATGGAAGGGCTTATATCTCGGGACGAATGGGCGTCTTTATAGCTTGACGCTTAATACCAATCAAATTACGTTATGCGTAATTGAATTACGATAAAAATAACGCAGCGACGTGCACGCGCTTCCAGCGCCGGGCGCAGTCCACTGCCTTCTCCACGCTGGAGGCTCCATGAACGTCGATTCGCCTTCGTCAGGTCTTGGCTATCAGTCCGGGTTTGGCAACGAATTCAGCAGCGAAGCATTGCCCGGCGCTCTGCCGGAAGGTCAGAACTCTCCGCAAAAAGCCCCCTACGGCCTGTACGCCGAACTGTTCTCCGGCACTGCATTCACCATGGCCCGTAGCGAGGCACGGCGTACCTGGATGTACCGCATCCAGCCATCAGCCAGGCATCCGGCGTTCGTCAAGCTGGAGCGGCAACTGGCTGGCGGCCCTTTGGGCCCGGTAACGCCGAATCGCTTGCGCTGGAACCCGCTGCCGATTCCTGCCGAGGCTACGGATTTTATCGACGGTCTGGTGGGGATGGTGGCCAACAGTGGGTTAGATAAACCTTCGGGCATCAGCATCTACCACTACTGCGCCACTACCTCGATGCAGCGAGTGTTTTTCAACGCCGACGGCGAATTGCTGCTGGTGCCCGAGCAGGGCCGCTTGCGTATTTGTACTGAGCTGGGGCGCCTGGATCTGGAGCCTCTGGAAATTGCCGTTATCCCGCGCGGCCTCAAGTTTCGTGTCGAGCTGATTGATTCACAGGCCCGTGGCTATGTGGCCGAAAACCACGGTGCGCCGTTACGTCTACCTGACCTGGGGCCGATTGGCAGCAATGGCCTGGCCAACCCCCGTGACTTCCTGACGCCTGTCGCTCATTACGAAGATGGCCAGCGGCCAACCCCGCTGGTGCAAAAATTCCTCGGGGAACTGTGGGGCTGCGAGCTGGACCATTCGCCGCTGAACGTGGTCGCGTGGCATGGCAACAACGTGCCGTACAAATACGACCTGCGCCGGTTCAACACTATTGGCACGGTCAGCTTCGACCATCCCGACCCGTCGATCTTTACTGTCCTGACTTCGCCTACCAGCGTGCCTGGCCTGGCCAACCTCGATTTCGTGATATTTCCGCCGCGCTGGATGGTGGCTGAAAACACCTTCCGGCCACCCTGGTTCCACCGCAACCTGATGAACGAATACATGGGTTTGATCCAGGGCAACTACGATGCCAAGGCCGAAGGATTCCTGCCTGGCGGTGCGTCGTTGCACAGTTGCATGAGCGCCCACGGCCCGGATGGCGAAACCTGTACCAAAGCCATTGCCGCCGAACTGCAACCGAGCAAAATCGACAACACCATGGCCTTTATGTTCGAGACCAGCCAGGTGCTGCGCCCAAGCCGGTTTGCCCTTGAATGCCCGCAATTGCAATCGAACTACGACGCTTGCTGGGCCACGCTGCCTGTGACCTTCACCCCTAACCGGAGATAACCCATGACCCAGTCCACTTTGACCCGTAGCTGGATCGCCTCTGCCAATGGTCATCGCGATTTCCCCCTGCAAAACCTGCCGATGGGTATTTTCAGCATTGATGGCTCGGCGCCACGCAGCGGGGTTGCCATTGGCGATTCCATATTCGATCTGGAGGCCGGGTTGGCGGCGGGGTTGTTTGAAGGCCAGGCCAAGGTTGCGGTCGAGGCTTCGTTGGGCGGCGCGTTGAATGCCTACTTTGCCCTGGGCCGCAGTGCCCGGGTTGCCTTGCGCGAACGTTTGCAGCAATTGCTGGGCGAGGGCAGCACCCTGCGCGGCAAAATCGAAGCCCAGGGCTCGCGGTTGCTGCCACTGGCGGCTGATTGCCAACTGCACTTGCCGGCCAAAATCGGTGACTACACCGACTTCTATGTTGGCATCGAACACGCCAAAAACGTCGGCAAGCTGTTTCGCCCCGACAACCCGCTGCTGCCCAACTACAAGTATGTACCGATTGGCTATCACGGGCGCGCCTCGACCATTCGCCCGTCCGGTGCCGAAGTTCGGCGCCCTAAAGGGCAAACTTTGCCTGCAGGCCAGACCGAGCCGACCTTTGGCCCGTGCGCTCGCCTGGACTACGAGCTGGAACTGGGGATCTGGGTGGGCCAGGGCAATGAGATGGGCGATGCCATTCCGGTCAGCGAAGCCGCCGAGCACATTGCCGGCTTCTGCCTGCTCAATGACTGGTCGGCACGGGATATCCAGGCCTGGGAGTACCAGCCGCTGGGCCCGTTCCTGTCCAAAAGCTTTATCACCAGTATCTCGCCGTGGGTGGTGAGTGCCGAGGCACTGGAGCCATTCCGTCGCGCGCAACCGGCCCGTCCTGAGGGTGACCCGCAACCACTGGCTTACTTGCTCGATACCCGGGATCAAGCCAATGGCGCGCTGGATATCGAACTTGAGGTGCTTTTGCTTACCCAGGCGATGCGCGAGCAGAACCTGCCAGCCCATCGCCTGGGTTTGAGCAATAGCCTGAACATGTACTGGACCGCGGCCCAGCTGGTGGCTCATCACAGTGTAAACGGTTGCCAGTTGCAGTCCGGTGACCTGTTTGGCTCGGGCACCTTGTCGGGCCCGGATCGTTCGCAACTGGGCAGCCTGCTGGAAATCACCGAGGGCGGCAAACACCCGATCGAACTGGCCTCGGGCGAAGTGCGCAAGTTTCTGGAGGATGGTGACGAAATCATCCTGCGTGCCCGCTGCACCCGTGAAGGTCATGCCTCCATCGGTTTTGGCGAGTGCCGGGGCAAGGTCGTGGCGGCGCGTTAAAAGGAGCGGGTCATGCAACTCTTTACCTACTACCGCTCCACGTCCTCTTACCGCGTGCGCATTGCACTGGCGCTCAAGGGGTTGGATTATCAGGCTGTGCCGGTCAACCTGGTTGCCCCGCCTGGCGGTGAACACCGTCAGGCGGCGTATCTGGCGATCAACCCGCAAGGCCGCGTGCCGGCTTTGCGCACGGACGAGGGCGATGTGCTGACCCAGTCACCGGCAATCATCGAATACCTCGAAGAGCGCTACCCGCAGGTCGCGCTGTTGTCTGCGGACCTTGCTGATCGCGCCCGCGAACGGGCGGTGGCGGCTCTGGTGGCCTGCGATATCCACCCGCTGCATAACGTCAGTGTGCTCAACCAACTGCGCCAGTTGGGACAGGGTGAAGAGCAGGTGGTGCAGTGGATCAGTCACTGGATCAGCCAAGGGCTGAGTGCCATTGAGCAATTGATCGGTGACAGCGGCTATTGCTTCGGGCCGCAGCCGGGGTTGGCGGATGTGTACTTGATTCCGCAGTTGTATGCGGCGCAGCGGTTCAACGTGCCCTTGGCGGCTTACCCGCGCATTGCGCGGGTGGCAGCGCTGGCAGAAAAGCATCCGGCGTTTATCACGGCGCACCCGGCCAATCAGCTCGACACACCGGCCTGACCTCACTCTGTGTGTGGGAGCGGGCTTACTCCCACCGGATCTCTTCTTCGCGGATATGTCCTAAACCCTGAAAACCGCAAAGGCTTATTCCTGCGCACTTCAACGGATTTTCTGGCGCCGCCTATACTGGCGAATACCCATAATCGTTCGAGGGCCTGATGATGTTTGCTCTCATGCAAAGCGCCAAGCTGGAGTCGTTGCACCTTAGCGTGGACCCTGTGACCGGCCTCAAGGCCGTGATTGCCATTCACAACACTCATCTGGGACCAGCGCTGGGGGGCTGCCGTTATCTGGCGTATCCCAACGACGAAAGTGCGGTGAACGATGCCATTCGTCTGGCTCAAGACATGAGCTACAAGGCGGCGCTGGCCGGCCTTGCCGTAGGCGGTGGCCAGGCGGTGGTGGTGCGTGCTGCCCATGTCGAAAGTCGCGCCGCGCTGTTTGAGGCTTTTGGCCGTTGTGTGGAGCAACTGGACGGGCGCTATATCACCGCAATCGACAGCGGTACATCAACCGCGGACATGGACTGCATTGCCCAACATACCCGGCATGTCACCAGTACCACCGCTGCGGGGGACCCTTCGCCACATACCGCAATGGGGGTGTTTGCCGGTATCCGCAGCACGGCGTCATCACGTTTGGGCAGTGACAATCTCGAGGGCTTGCGAGTGGCGGTGCAGGGGCTGGGCAAGGTGGGCTATGCACTGGCCGAGCAACTGCATGCGGCGGGGGCTGAATTGCTGGTTTGTGATACCGACCCCGGAAAAGTGCGCCTGGCCATGGAGCAACTGGGCGCCCACCCGATTGCCTGCGAAGCCTTGCTCAGTACACCCTGTGACATTCTTGCACCGTGCGGCCTGGGAGGCGTGCTGAACTGGCATAGCGTGGCGCAACTGCGCTGCTCGGCTGTGGCCGGATGCGCGAATAACCAGTTGACCAATCTGCAAGTGGCCGATCAGCTCGAACGACGGGGCATTTTGTATGCACCCGATTACGTCATCAACTCCGGAGGGCTGATCTACATGGCACTGACCCATGAAGACGCCACCCCCGAGGCCATCAACCAGCAATTGCTGCGGATCAGCCAGCGTCTTACCGGCATCTATGCCCATGCCCAAGCCGAAAAGCGTTCGCCGGCAAGGGTTTCTGATGAGCTGGCGCAGCGTTTGTTGTACCCCGAAGCTTAATGACAGGCCAAATCCAGCTCCGGTGCTCGCGCTGCAAAGCGTGATTCAAACTCGACCAGCCCCGCATGTACCTGTTGCAACGCCGCTATCTGATTCATCACAGCCTGTTTTTTGCTGTCAATGGCGTTACCGACCACTTGCCACGGCAGCGTCTGGCCACGGTGCTGATCCAGAATCGCCTGCATTTCCTTGAGCTTGAAACCCAATTGCTGCGCGCACTTGATAAACATCAGCAGCTCGACGCTTTGCTCGCTGTAAACGCGATAAGCGCCACGGCGCTGCGGCGGAGGTAACAGGCCGATTTCTTCGTAGTGACGAATGCTTTTGATAGTGGTGCCGGACAAGCGGGCGGCTTTGCCGATGTACATGAAAAGTCCTTTTTTCAATGGCCGTCAGCAAGGATCTGCTCAGCGGGTCGCGAGCGTGCGGGCTTGCTGCAGCCATGTTGCTCGTTGAGTGGGGGTGGCGCCGAGGATCGGGCCAAAGGTCAGGGTGGCCAAAGGCTTTATGCCACAAAATGCCAGGGTGTTTTTACGCATTTGATGCAGGCCCGGCATGCGGTAAATCCACTTGTAGTACCAGGGCGGGGTGTCCATCGTGACCAGCAGATGCGCACTGCGCCCGTTGAGCAGCTTGTCGGGGAAGGCCTTCCCCTGGCGATAGTTAAAGGCGAAACCGGGCAGCAGGATGCGATCGAAAAAGCCTTTCATCAGCGCGGGAACCCCGCCCCACCAGATCGGATAAACCAGCACCAGGTGTTCGGCCCAGAGAATGTCGGCCTGAGCGTCGAGCAAGTCGGGCTCCAGTGCCTGTATCTGCCTGTAGCCCTCGTGCAGCACCGGATCGAAGCGCAGGGCGCCCAGGCGCATGACGCGTACATCATGGCTGGCATCTTTGGCCGCAGCTATGTAGCTGTCTGCCAGTGCGCTACAGAAACTGTTCGTGCCGGGGTGACCGAGAATCACCAGTACTCGCTTGCTCATCGTGGCGCCAACCTCAAAGTAGGCCTTTGAGGGTAGGGGCTGCCCCGTAGGGGAGAGTCAAGCGAGTACGCGGCAGTCTTACTCGCTGTCGACCAGCAACTCGGACAGGGCGTCCGGCTGGCTCTTGAATGCCTTGGCAAACACATCGCGATTTTTCGCCATGTAGATACCGGCTTCTTCGACTTGCTGCTCGTTCAGGGACGGCACAGCTTTTTGCAATACTTCGGCCAGCAATTCTGCCAGTTCCAGCATTTTGTCATGACGGTCAGCTTCGGCTTTATCCATGAACAAACGCTCCAGATCTCGGCTGCTGCGGTATACCACTTCGACGGCCATTTACCACCTCATATGCCTTCACGTAAATTATCTTGCGATTACTGTATTTATATACAGCGAAAAGGATAAGCCAATCATCGGGATTTGAATAGCAGCTTTTTCACTCTAGCTGTAATTGATAGGCGCAGCAGGTGCCTGACGTGTCTAATAGCCGTCCGCCATCATCTTAAGTAAGCAGCATCAGGCTGCCACATGGCCTTTTTTCTGCATGTAAAAAGCGTCATGTGCATCGCGGATGATCCGTTCGAGTCGATTCAAGGAGCTGCATCGTGAGAGTTAACAAAGCTGAGAAGCTACGTCGCCAGGTTCATGAACTGGCCGAGTCGATGGGCAACCTGTTCGTCGAAACCTTCCACTACCTGGCGTTGTTTGCCATTGGTGCGGTCACCGCCTGGGCTGCGGTGATGGAATTTCTGGGGATGGTGGAGAAGGGCAACATCACGATTGATGACATCCTGCTGCTGTTTATCTACCTCGAGTTGGGTGCGATGGTCGGGATTTACTTCAAGACGAAGGTCTACGTTACTAACAATACATTTCAGGGCGACGAAACCCTTGCACGTCCCGAGAATGCTGGGGCATGGTGCGCGTAATCTATTTTTGACGTAACGTGCGGTTGGCTTGAATCGCTCAATTTTTTGATGGTGGTAGGTAATGACTGAACAAGTGAAATGGGCTGAAACGCTGCGGAAAAAGCTTCATGGTGGTGCCGATTCAATCGGCAATCTGTTCGTAGAAACGTTTCATTACCTTGCGCTTTTTGGAATCGGAGTGGTAACGGTTTATGCGGGGATTTCGACCTTTATAGACATGCTGCAACAGCCTAAAATTTCCGTTGATGATATTTTACTGCTTTTCATATTTCTTGAATTGCTGGCTATGGCGGGCATTTATTTTCGTACAAATCACATGCCTTTACGCTTCCTTTTGTACATCGGCGTTACGGCTTTGATTAGGCTTTTGATTAGCGATGTTTCACATCACAATGCGCCAGATATGGGCATTTTGTACGTTTGTGGTGGTGTGCTTTTGCTTTCTGTTTCGATTCTCGTTGTTAGATTTTCATCTTCAAAATATCCATCTGTAAAAGAAAAGGCTGAATAAGAAAATTAATTGGTTTTTGATTTTGATTTTGAACCCCAATTTTTTTCCGTCTCTCACGCTCTCATTCTAGTTAACAGCACACACTTGTCTCATTAGAAGAAAGACAAAAAGCCTTGATAAATCTCTTAAAGAATCAGTTAAAGGATTGACAAAAATGAAACTGCCAGTTCCGTTCGATATGGGTGATATTTTTCAGTTGATGGAAGTCAGCAACAAAATCGAAGTAGTTTTAGAGAAGCCAAATGGCGAAATTTATGAAGATTTTGGTGATTGTTCTTTTTGCAAAGCTGAAAAAGAAAATGGATTTGCATTTGCTTTGATGAGCAAAATGAAATGCATAGAGTTTTATGTAACTGCAAAGCAAGAAGCGCTTGTGTTTATTTATGCTCTTGGTGATTTGCAACAAAGCTCACTTGGCGAAGGTAAGGTTGAGTCTTACTTAGATGAAAATGAAAATATTGAAAGTGTTTTTAGCTTTGAAGGCATTAATCTTAGAATAAAGTATCAAAGACATTATCTGAAAGCCCTGCCAAGTGATTATGAAGCGTACATGTCTAATCAGGGTGATGCGCTTGGTCTGAAATGGTTGAATGTCAGAAATGACATTGACCGTTTTAAATTTGACGTTGCGAATCGAGTGGTTAGTATTGGCAGAATTAAGAATAACGTCATTGTGGAAATGTGTAAAAAAGCTAATCTTTATTCAGTGAATATTGGTGATGCTGATAATTTTATGATTGATTTTGTGGGTCTTGATAAGGCTATTGATACGCGCATTCAAATTAACATTTGTGATGAAAATAAAAGCATTGTTGAAGACGCAACATTTAAAAGCCTTTTCTATGCGTTGTCTTTTGCTAGTGATAATGATTTTACATCGCTGCGAGGTTGTGAGTTAAAGCGAAATCAAGACGAAAAATTTATCACGTATTTCTTTGAAAAAGATGATGAAAGCATTGCTGTAATTATCCCAAGAAATAAAAATGATGATGAGCAAGCATATGAAATGTTCAGCGGTATAGAATTCAAGTCGTGAGATTGAGGTGTTGAGTCATTAGGCTTTTATTTGAAGATTTTGGCTCAACAACTTTAGTGCTGCACTAGTGGTGAATACTGCACGGTTTGTTAATTCTTGGTGCAATGCTCTGAATTGAGTCATAAAGCCCATGATTTCGCGTTCTAAGCATTTTCGGGTGTGTCTCATCGAGGAAGCCACTAGAAACGCTTCAAATCGCAATATCCAATTAATTATTTAAATTCTACAAATAATAAAACTAAAATATCTTTAAAACTGCTTTTGATTTATCGATTAAATCAACAACTGGCCTGAGTACAAGCAAGGATTCTGAAAATCACCTTCTAGGAAAAAAGCTCAATTCCCGCGAAGCGAGTGTGTTTTTCTAAAAAAGAGGAATGCATTGATTTTCTAAAAATTACTAATCGCAAAGGTTTGTTTTCCAGTTCCCAATTTTTTGTTCCCATTATCAAGTTTCCATTTTATTTTTTCAGCGACATGGATTTTGTTAGGTTAGTTTGTTTTTTTGCTGTTGACGATTTTCTTTAGCGCGCAACGCGCACGCCCGCGTATATCGATCCCCCCCTTGAATTTAAAGGGCTGGACTAGTGGTGAATGTAACGAAAGTTATGTTCAAAGATTTTTTAACGAAATTACGAACATAATAAAAATGATGTTCAAAGGGCTTTTAAAACTCAAATTTGTGGATCTTCATATTTATGAACATAATAAAAATGATGTTCATAAATATTATTTTTTGATTAAAATTCAGTGGATGTGATGATTTTTTTATGATTGATACGAAAAATATTTCGGTGGTTTTTCTCGAAAACGAATCGCAGTGGGAAATGCGGTGAAAAATAAAAAGAGATAAGTAGGTGATTTTCTGCGTTTAAAATTACGGTAGGGAATTCGAGAGAAATGGTTTGATTCGATATTTGAGAAATGTTTAGAACGCAGTGTGAGTTGGGTCTAGGTGCAATGCTTAGGATTAAACTCATTAAGCCACTAATTTCACGTCCTAAGCATTTTCTGGTGTGTCTCATCGAAGAACACCATAGAATTGCTTTAAATCGCATAATCCAATCAATTACATAAACTCTACCAATATTAAAAACTAAAATATCTTTAAAACCGCTTTTGATTTATCGATTGAATTCACAACTAGACTAAGTAGAAGCAAGAATTCTGAAAATATCCTTCTAGGAAAAAACTCAATTCCCGCGAAGCGAGTGGATTTTTTAATACAAAGAGGATTCATTGTTTAGAATAAAAATTTCAAATCGCAAGGTTTGTTTTCCAGTTCCCCTTTTTTTGTTCCCAATATGATTTTTTGGTTTCGGGGAATTTTCTGGCGCTTAGTTTTTTTATTGGTTTCTAAAAACTTTAGCGCGCAACGCGCACGCTATACGTTTTGCCCCCTTGAATTTAAAGGGCTGTGGAGGAGATCTTAGGTACTGTACTACCTTTTATAACCTGATTTACCCCCCAATTAAAAGGTACTGCACTACCTTTTAAAGCCACTTATTTCCACGTAAATCTGTGTTAGGTACTTTATAAAAGGTACTGTACTACCTTTTAATCGTAATCAAGATTGTTCAAAATTTAACCAATTATTACGATTAGTCTATTGAGTTTAAGATTCGGCGTGAAAACACCTTTTGATAATAATCGTTTTTAATGATCCGCAATAATAGGACATTATAATAATTTTCGAAAATATTTCGCTTAACCCCTAAAAATCTGTTAGGTAAATGTTATATTGATAAAACAAGAAAAAATAAGGGGATAAAAAATGTCATACGCATATATCAGCAGAAGAGAGAAAACAAAAGAACGCTTGGCTGAATTGGCAAAGGAAAGCACAACGGCATTCACGTTGCTAATGTATCTAATGATTGAGTCTGATGAGAATTTAGGTAAGCATCAAATTGCATACGAAAATTACGAAAGAATGGGGGCGTACCTTTCAAAATCAAAAGAAACTGTGCGTGTAGCACTAAACATATTGAGAAAAAGGAAGTTGATAAGTGAAGAGTACGACAAAAAATTCAATATGTTTTTGATAGAAGTTTTGATAAATAAATAATGTGCAGTGAAGAAACGAAGATTCGGAGAAGTAAATGAAAAACCCTTTTACAAGCGTGTTGGACAAGACAAAGGATAAAATTATCTATGTAAAAACCTACAAAAATGCATTGCCAGTGATTTTTGCTGCGGGTATGTGTGATAGCTTCGCTAGAACGATATTGGATTTAGCCGCTGATGCAATGGATAGAAATAATGAATGCACAGTTTGTTATGCTGATTTAGACAAGGTGCTTGGCATAAAGCAACCAAAAACAAGAACTAAAGCAATAAACTTGTTGAGGGTTTTGGGGCTTGTTGAAACCGTAAATGGTAATCGTAAAGGAGTAATTCTATTCAGGTTGAATTCAAGAGCATTCGGAAATTCTTCAGAAATTAACAGCAAAACAGATGGTCGTTTTTGCGAGCCTTTGAATAAATGTGCTTTAGATGCAGATGGAATGATTAACAAGAAATATGTTGAAACCTATCGTTTCTATGAAAAAAGCCAAGCAAAGGTGGAATTGTACGTTGGTATCGATTTCTAAAAGGTATCGTGAGAATACCTTTTGAACGTACTCTTAATTGAGTATGCCTAATCCTCAAATCTGAGGATTTTTCTTAATAAATAATTTGTCGTATAACTGGTTTTTACAAAATAAAATGGTACGATATTTGTAGAAACTAAATAAAATCAATATGAATCACAAAGCCGATACTCTATTCCACATGATTTCCGTTCACAATAATCTTTCTCCGAGTGGGGAGAAGGTTTTCAAAGAGCTGATGAAATTTCTTGATAAAGACGGAATCATAAACATAAATTTCTACCATAAAAAATGCATTGCTAATGATGCTGGTGTGGTTCCTCAGACTGTAAATAATATAATTTTGCAGCTAAAGAAAATCGGCTTGATAAGGTCGGTTGATATAGGTTCGTTCAGATTAAGTAAAAGCATTTTCGTGGATGGATACTTTAATGGTCTCTATGCTCGTACCGAGTGGAAAAATATCAATTACACAATGTCCTTGAATAGCGATGGGTTGTTGCAAGTGAGAGGCGCTGTATGAGCCTAACAGCAGACCGTATGAAGGAGCTTAAAAAACAGCTCAGTGCTCTCAAAGCAGATAGATACATCGTCTACCTAACGCCTTCAAAAGCTCTTCAAGCCAAAGGTAAGACTACCTACACGTTCGGGATACCCGGACGCCTAGGCGAGCGAGGAAAAGGGTACAAAGCTGCTGACCTATTGAAAGACTCTGTGCTGTCGATTCTCGGTGGTAGAAACGCCTCTGGCTACTCAGTAGGCATCAAGTGCAAGTCTCAGAGCTACCACTACGCAACGCTCTATAACGTCTCTCTCGAAGAGTTGCACAAGCTCAAAGCCAACGGTGTGCAGGCTTGCCTTGTCTCTGTTGTTCGCAGAAACGTACACAGAGAGGAGTTTTTCTCTGTCGTGATTCGCTTCAAGAAGACAGAAGCACTTGGTGACACGACATTTGCCCAAAAGACAGCGGGGTCGTACCAAGTCAAGTACGGTGAGAAGACACAGAAAGATCTCGAAGCCTGTATCCCTGCATGCGGCTTTAAAGACCAAATCAGCGGCATGTTCGTCAAGGCGGATAGATCCCTCGACCGCAATTGCCCCACCTCACAAGAGCGCTATGCGACGTTTGAAAAGCTCAAAGCTGCTTCGTTTGTGCCAGTCATTATTCCTTCTAAGCCAGTAAATGTTGGTGACAATGCATTCTATTTTGAATTGAGTCGTGAATTGATTCACGCGAATGCTGAGAAGGCAGGTGATAAAATTGATAACAAAGACATTGATAAACGCTTGATGAACAAAATGCTTAATGAAAAATACGATGCAGATGAAATTCTTGAATTCTTGGTGAATCGCTTAAAACCCAAGGCTTCTGAGGTGTGTGATTTTTGATCAATTCTTGAGTTGCACACACATTTCATTCGATCAATAATCTGCTCAATCCAGAAGGAATTGAGCCAATGAATATCCCCGACAACGTTTTCGAAAACCCCTATCAAGAAGGTCAGTACCTTCATTTCACAATGAACGTGCCTACAACCGTCAATCACTTAATAGCTACTCTTCAAGTCTATCGAACGTTTGTAATTTCAGAAGATTTAGACATGGTTGTCAGCGAATTGGCTGAAAATGGTGAAAATTACGAAGCCACAGATTTGGCTGATATTTTCTCAATTCATGACGTGTTGGCTAATTTTTTTGGCCATTATGGTGATTTAGATATTGAATCAGTTTGGGATGGTTACGTGAATGATTTCACGACTAAAATCGCACAGGCTGGAATAAAAGACGCTGGTATGGTCATTTTCAAATCATATTGCTTTCATGCCTTCAAAGCTAAATCCATTCAAGAAGAATGGGGTGATGCTGTAAATATTTAGAATATTATAGTAATGCCCTTGTTTTGATTTTTAAAATGGTATACTGGTAATGTAAGCAGTAATTGATAATTTGGTTATTGTTGATTTTTTCTAAAACTGCTTACGATAAAGCGATGAAAAACACTCCGGTTTTTGAACCCACCCAAGATGGTGGGTTTTTTTATGGCTTGAGTTGCCTGCCTCCCTGAATCGATCAATCATGCCTCCTTAATCAAAGGAGACAAATCACATGGCATGGACCTTCAAAGACCGCTACAAGCCTAACCGCATGATTACTGTTGATGATGACGTGGCTGAGCGGCTGAAACGTCTGGAAGACACCTTTGAGGCGTTCCGTGCTCACAATGCACTGGATGTTGATGCACGAAAGCAGCAGCTTTTAGACGAAGGCTATGAGTTCGCGAGAGCCATGCTGATGCACACGCACATCAGCTATTGCCTTGGCACGTATGACTGCGAAGAAGACGTTTATTTTGACTACTATTGTGATGCGGTTAGGAAGCATTTGATTAATGTGCATCCGGTTTTTGCAATGAGGAAATTCGCTGAATTTATTGCGTTTATTAAGAATCAAAACGAGTCGATTGAAGCGTGTCAATTTCTCAAAGAAAATGTCGAGAAATTCCCGGATGATTTGTAGCGTGTAAAACGGAAATCCTGCTGTGTCGAAATGGTATAATTCAGTTATGAAATAAATAACAAATTAAATGAAAAATATTACTAAGTCATTATTGTCTGTCATAGCAATAACATTCTCACTGAATTCATTCGCTGTTGAATGGTCGAGCGGGCCAAGTTCTGGCGATTGGATGCAAGATTCGGACTTAAATTCTTGGGATTTGAGTAAGCTGGATTATTGGGATGGCGGGACGCAAGCAGGTGCAGAATCTGTAATTAAAAAGCTAAATGGAAAGATTGGGGCAATAAATTCGCTATTAGCGAAAGAAGGGCGTCCCTATAAGATTTCGGGATTTAGGGTTGAGCCAATGCACAACGGCTTTCGACCGGGTGTGTATCACATTGTTGCGTACAGTGTTTCAACAAGAACTTTGCAACAAGTTGCGCTTGACTGGGACACTCAAACGTATACGAGTATTCAAGTCGGTGAACCCTATTTTCAACCTACATCATTAGTATTGCAGTCGCCTGACGGTGCAAAGGTAATAAACATAGGAAGTTCTAAAGCTCAAATGTGCGATAGCCCCGGCGTAGCAAAATGGATGAAAAAGAACTTTTGTTAATCTGTATATTGCATTGTAATTCGTAAGCCGCTTAATGCGGTTTTTTGCATTCTGCGAAATGGTATAATACGAGTACAACTACTACATCATATTATGTTTTACAAATCCTTATTAACTGGCGTTAGTTTAATCTTCGCATCAACTGCTTTTTCTGCGCAAATTATTGACCCTGAGTTATACCCCTTTTTAGAAAAAAATGGGGCATATGCAGTTCCGGTTCCGATATCACCATTAGACTTAACTACAAGGAAACAGCTTGATTCTATTTGTGGTCCGGGTCGTTTTGTTGGTGGGGGATTCAGCCATTCTGAAATGGGTGTTTACGTTCAAACCTATTCTTTTTCTGACGCTGGAGATAGAAGACTTATTGTTAAAGATAAAAATGGAGTTTTTTACGATACCGGGTATCTTGATTGGGCCAACGAAACTAACGGGGTGGGCGGAAGACTTGCTTATGCAGATTCTTTAGATTTGATTACTGCGCTAAGCTTAGATGGAACCACTTCAATATATAATGTAGACAAGTTGTTTGAACGCGATGAAGATTTTTGTTTGGCTATGCCTGAGTCAATAGATTCTGCGTTATCTAAAGTTAAAAATGAAGTTAAAAATGACGTGCTAAATCAGAACGTAAATAACGATTGGAGAGGTGGTTCATATGTTGAAACTGAGGGGGGGCAGGCTAAGTCAGTGTGTAATGTGAATCAGAATATTTATTCTGATGGAAAAATACATTTAAAGGAATACGAATCGAACAGATGGGAAACTTCTCAATACGCAAAGCTATATACGTCTCCTAGTTTTTCAGGAGCTACAAAGGTATATAGGTTTGGAGCGTCTGGTCCGCTAATATATCCAGAAACTCTTTATAATGCTAATCACTCGAATCAATTTAATAGCTTATCTGACATAAGCGCATTTAAAAGCAATGATGGTTCAGGCAATATTGTATTTTCTAATGCATCGCCGGTTTGTGTTACAGATACACTGCATACAATCGAACTGAAATGCGATTCTGGATATTCAACAAGCGGCTTGAATGACGGTAGCAATGTTTACCTCACTGGTGAAATGTCATTTTACAGAACTGATGAAGGTCAGAACTACGTCAGAAATCAAGCAGACGGAACGGCAAAAGGATTAAGTCCTACTGGTTTTGACTTGCTTAATTCAGCAGATAAAGAAATCACGCTCAAGCAATTTGGTCAAAATCTTAGTACACAGCAAGCTTGTAAAATGATTGAGACTCCCGTTGTTCCTGAGCCAGAACCTGAACCAGAGGTGCCTACTGGACCAGTTTACAACCCGAACGAAGATGTGGCATTGGAAGTGTTTTGCCCGTCTGGATACACAACAGATGGCAAGAATTCAGGCAATACAAAGATTGGGTTGGGAATTGTTCAGTTTTACAACAATAAGGATGGTTTGTCATACGTTAAGAATAATACGAATGACGAATTCATAAAGTATTCACAGAATGATTTTTTCAGCTCAACATCAAGACAAACTGATGTAGAAAAATACGGAAGATGGCAATCTGAGCCAAAAGCTTGTTTGCCAATTGAATCTGAGCCTGTGATTCCAGTTGAGCCGGTAGAGCCTGAGATTCCACCAATAGAACCTGAGCAGCCTCCTCAAATCCCTGCGTACATGTTTGATTTGCAGTTCTATCAGTACTGTGCATTTAACGAGACAGTTGGTGGTGTTGTGGGTGGCGGTAATTCACGAAATGGTAAGGTGCCAGTTTACTTCTTGTTCGATAATAAAACGTTCGAATCGAACTACTACTTTTTCGATGGTAGTAATTACACAAAAATCGAAATGATTGATAATAACGGTGTTTCATCCTTTCCAACATTGACAGAGGAGATGGTTAAAAAATATGGAGCAATGGATACAAATAGCATTGAGTCATGTAAAGCATTGCCTGAGCCAGAACCAAAAGACCCGGAATTCAGTTTTGATTTGGGTTATTACGAGTACTGCGGAATAAATCAAACGGTTGGTGGTGTGGTTGGTGGAAGCAATGTGAGAACTGGTAAGGTTCCTGTGTTTAATAGGTACGATTCGAAATTAGGAAAATCACAAAATTACTTCTTCGACGGCAAAGAATACTCAGAAATTGAAATGGTGAAAGGCGCTGAATATGATTCATTTCCACAGATTACGAAAGACATGGTTTCAAAATATGGCTCAATGAATGCGGACAGCATTGAAGAATGTAAGGATTTGCCTCCGCAAGAGCCAACACTACCTTCTGAGCCAATAGAAGGCTGGAATGAGACGGGTGTTGAGCAATGTGCCGTTGGTTCAACAGTTGGCGGCGTGGAAGGTGGTTCTACAATCAGAAAAGGTACTTTGACCGTTTGGTATTCATGGTTCATAAATGCTGAACAAAACTATACTGAAAAATATTTTTTCAAGACACCAGCGGGAACATTGAATGAGTTTAACTACGACGACTATGCTGAGTATAAATCGCCAGATTGGACATTTGGCAAGGACGTAGTAGATAAAAATGGCGTGTGGAATGAAGACAGTATTGAGGCTTGTATGCCGGTGAAGTCATTCACAACTGAAACTGAAGTTCGTACAGTGAATTGTGTGAGTCCTTTGACGGGCACATTGACTGAACAAAGAACCTACAACCTTTGGAGCAATGGAGATAAAGACACGTTCAGCGAATGGTCAACGACTGCGAACAATTGCGTGGCATCAGTAGAGCCTCCTGTTGTGATTCCGCCTGTAATCGTTGAGCCAGAAGAGCCAGAGGTTCCCGTAGACCCTGTTGACCCTGTTGGGCCAGAATTGCCCGATGATAGATTCACAACAATTTCTGATTTCCAAACCTCAACTGAATTGTGTCTTGAAGGTCAAACTGGTTCGATAAAATATAATGAATACAGAACCTATGATTATTATGTTGAACCGGCTCCAATAGGAACAATCAAAAATGATACTGGTTGGGTCAAAAAAATTGTATCGAACACCTGTAAGGAATTGACTGATGATGTGATTGAAATTACTGATGGTGAACGAGAAGATTCTTGCCCTGCTGGAAGCATCGGGAAAATCACTATCAAAGGCCAATGGATAACAAAAGGTATCAGCGGAAAAACATTCGTAGAGACGAGTAGAGTGGATAGTTGTGTTGCTGACGTTGTGGATTATGAAAGTGAATTCGAAACAGAAGTTTGCGCTGCCGGTGAAACGGGTTTGATTACTAAAATACGATTCAAAGCAATCAAGTCAGATGGCAGCACTGCTTATCCATACGGGCAAGAATTCAAAGTGTATAAAAATACGTGTTCAGGTATCAATACTCCTTCTTATAGTGGTGATAACTCTGAATTCAAAACAGAAGGGCTTTTGAGAAATCAATCAGTACAAGCTGATAATTCTGCTGTCATAAGAACCTTGACTGAATATGTGAATAACGTTGATATTGTTTCAGATGGTGATTATAAGCTGAATATCGTTGCTAATAATATATCAGCAATAAATTCAGACGAAATCGGTTCGTTGCTTAATGCTTGGATTACTAAAACTAAGGGGAAAGTAAATATAGCTGGAGTTCCTCGTTCAGGTATTGCATATATTGGTAAAGGAAAAATCACGGCGGAAAATGCAAGGAACATTATAATCAATAGCACGATTTTAGATTTGAAATCGGGGAATATTGTAGTTTCATACAAAGAAGCCACAAAAGGATTAGCAAAAGTTGAGTTAGATACCTTTGATATACCGTTGATAAACGTAGCTAAGGCTGGCAAGAGATTGAGTTATGTGGAATTTGGTGGAGGAACAAAATGATTTGTGGAGTGACATAAAGAAAGCCTCATTGAGGCTTTTTTTAATAAATTATCAGGTCATCTGGATAACCTGTATGTTCAGTTTCGTCGGGGATGTCAATTTCCGCTACCAATTCTCCGTCCTCTGATAGCTGTCTGATTATTAATAATTGCATTTGTATTTCTAGTTCGATTTGTTCATGTGATTTATTCATTATTTTCTCTTGTAGTTTGATTTTTTATAGGTTTTTTTAGGTGCGTCTATTTCGGGTGCTGATTTAGCAATAATCCTTTCTTTGACCATTTCGCTGATTTTCAGGTCAGGGTTTGCTTTGAGCATGAGCACAAGCTTTTGGTCCAGCTCATGGACGATTGTGTTTGCGGTTCTGTCAGCGTCCTTAGCCGCTCTGAAGATTTCAGAAGGATTGTTCTTATAGGCTGATTTTGCCCAGCTCGCGTCATACGTTGTGTGGTTCTGCATGAAGCCCTCATCAAGCTCCTGCCGGGTTACAGGGTCTAGGTTCAAGTCGTAGTGCTTGATGACTGACTGTGCCGACAGATTGGCTACCAGCTCTTCATACGCACGGTGCTCTATGCCTTCTGAATAGTGGCGTAGGGAAGGGCGGTTCTTCCTGCTTTCGTGTCCATAGGAGTGCGAAACTTCGTGTAGGAGGGTGTTGGTTTCGTGAAGCCTACTCTTGAACAGATTCGACGGATTCATGTAGATGGCGTCTTCTGTAGGGCGGTAGTGATTAGTCCCGACCACACGTTTCAAAGGCGTTGGCATCGTGTCCAGCAAGGCTTGATAGACCGTTTCCAACTCGGCTGGTGTGGCTTTTGGCTGGTTAGCGTCCATTAGCTTCTGTACAGCGGCTGGGAGGTCGCCAGTGAACTGAGCAATGTTGAAAACTGGGGTGAGTTTTGAAGCAGGGATGTACACAGCCTTGGCTTTTGATTCATCGTCCCTAGCAATTTCAGGTTCTGCCTTGTCCTTCATGTAGCCAAGCTTTACTCCAAAGCGGTTAACGATGAAATCGCTTTTCTCGCCTTTGTTGGACAGGCCGTTTGCGTAGCCTTGGCTTGCAGTGAGGTAGAAAGGGAAGCTGTAATCTTTGTCTTCTGCTAGCTGCGATAGGAGGAGTGAATTTTCCAGTCCGTAGATTGTTTTGGAAATGGGGTTCATGTACTTCACTGAGAAGACTGGGCTATTCCATACGAATTTTTCGTCATCGTTAGTCATCGTTGAAACGATTTTATCGACTCTTGAAGATAGAAAATCAGAGACTTTATCGTTGGCGTCTTTTGCGTAGTCCTTTTTGTCTGTTGGTGATAAAGGTTTTGACATAATATTAAAATGTTTGTTTATGCTTTGATTATAACATTTAATATTCGATTAATGTGTAAATGGTGTAGAGGTCGCTAAATTCTGAGGATTTAAGGAAGTCGATGAAGCTGGTTTCGTAGGGTTCTTTGAATGAAATGTAAGTGGCGATTGAATCGTGAAAGTCATATTTTCCTTGTTCTGTGTAGAAAAAGAATGAATCTGAGTCTTGAAACAACCTGCCATTGAAAGGATACAAAACAATAGGATTAAGGTCGTTTGGTTTGTAGTAGAGTTCGAAAATATGAATAAGTGATTGACCGAATTCATCGTAATCGTCTGATGAGAAAGTAACGATGTGTCTGTCAAAAAGCCCCAAGCCGATGAGTTTGCCTAGATTAAGTCTGGTGAATTGAGGGGTTTTCTTTCCAATATACCTTTCAGAAGAAGCAATAGCGCGTTCAGTAAGAATGTCTTCTGGCAGTGGTTCACCATTCAATAGGTAATAATCCTTGCCAATTCCAGTTCCTTGCTCTAAAAATGCTTTTTCGCTTGTGTATAATTTCATATCTCCTCATTAGTTTTAAGCACAACTCACTCCTGCGTAGCAGGGGAAGTGGTTTTAGTAGTTTAAAAGGATGTGCATTTCTACGGCTTGGCCAAAGTCAGGATGTTGAGTGAAGTCATAAAAGCACAAACAAGACAAATCAGCTTGTCCAAAGCAATATGCACTCACTGCATCGTGATAATTTATTTCGTTAATGAGTTTAAGATTTGTTTTGGGCGTTATTTTCAATGTCTGATATTCAACGATTAGCTCTTGTTCTGTTTCGTCTTCGTAACGAGCGATTAAAATGATGCTGCCGTCAGGGTCGTTTCTGCCTTTAAAATTCACTAGAAAATAGAAAGACCTTTCATTATTTTCATCCTCAATGCTATTTAAAAATATCAGTTCAGTTTTTAAATGGTTTGTATATCCATGTTTTTGTACTGACTGTAAATAGCTTCTTGCTGTGTTTTCGACTTGATATTCACTGCTCGATACGCTGAAAGGGTCGAGATTACATGCCTCATTGCCAATCTTGCCTCTTGATTTAATCTGTAAGTCAATGCCTTCAATAATTGGCTTGTAAGTGAGGAAATTCATTTTCCTGCCTCCATGATTCTATTTTTGATGATGATAAATGCTTCCTTAGCTTTTTCACTTCCTTTATCAAAAATGGTTTCGTCAGTGTTTACATTTGTATTGTTCACTCTGTTCAAGATTCCTTGCTGGATTTTGCGAATTCTTCTCGAATGAAATTTATAGCATAGAAGAGTAAATACAATGAATGACGATGCAGTACAAATGTACATGAATTGCAAGCTAGAACTGCTTCCAACGCTAGTTTGCGCGATGATTATGCTTGCCCAAAGTAGAGCTGCTTGAACTGCTGTTTCCAAGCCAATGATTACGAGAGGGAGAGCCATATAGTTTTTTGCGTAAGGGTTTTTTCTAATGTAGAAAGCGGAAATATAAAATAATGCGAACCATGAAAATGGTGCAAATGCCCCACCTGCTAAACACAAAAAGTATATTTTCCATGTATTTTTAAGTTGTAACATCCAGTGCTTAAACTTGGCTATTAAAATTTCGTCGCTATCAGGTTCTTTTGTTTTGAAAAATGACATGTGTGTATGTGCTTGTTTCTACAATTATACCATTTCATATCAGCAAAAAAGGGCGTATAGCCCTTTTGTATTAAATGCTTCTTGATGATTCAATTTGCTCATCATGAACATCGTTGTTTTGTGTTCCGAAAGCCCAGCGCTGAATTAATCCTCCAATGATGTACGCCGCCGTTTTCAAAATCGCTGCAATCAGAAACGATAAGAAGAATATATAGAGGCAAATTTGAAACATTAGGTCCATTACAGCCGAAAGCGTAGAGGCATTTGGTGACTCTTCTAAAATGTATCTAAAAACATTGAATGGAATTGCTTGATAGACAAACAATGCATCAATGAATGTGAGAGCTAGATAAATGCCTATTCCGAATGTTGCCCAGTTCGCAGCCGTAACGAGAAAGGTTTCGAGTGGTTGCCAAGTGTCATTCTCTTTGTTAACGCCTTGCTTGCCTAACAAAAGGATAAAGTGAGGAATTATCTTGATTTGAGTAGATGTGATTTTGATTAGAGAGTTCATGAAGAAAGAAATCACAATCAGCGCAAACGCGATTGGAATTCCAAATTTTATGTACATTCCCAAAGCCCACGCATAATTTGCTGTGCTGCTAGCAATGGATGCAATTTCAGGGTTTAGGTAAATTGCAGCGATTACATAAGCAGCCTCTGGCCCAAAATCCTGCCCGTATTCGCTGAAAACGTCACTTACAGAAGCGTTGACGGCTGATGCCAAAATGAACGTCACCATCGCGTCTGTTCCTCCGTACATTTTGGCGGTTTGCTTCATCGTTGCCGATGCTAGCTCAACACCAGCCTTGCTCTTGGCTTTCTCGACCGGGGAGACAGAAAGCATAGATGCCGCCTTCGCCATAACCATGACTTCTGATGAGAACGCCAAGAGACGATTCGCCTGTATGTCCAACGTCTTGTACGGGCTTGAACACTGTCTGCCGCTCGGTGAAATGCCGTAGGGGTGGTTCAGGCAATCTAGGGTGTACTGATTCCCGAGAATGCCACCGTCTCCAATCGTGAAGTACTTTGTGATGATGCTCAGTACGTCCAAATCGAGCGACGATTCCGCTTGATAGGCGTTCATCAACTCAGCCTTTGACCAGTTCCTTTCGACCCTTGTGACAGTTTTGTTGAAGGGGATAGCGAACGCTGGTTCTCCTTGCAACACAGGCTCGACAAGCTCCTGAGTCTCTGTGCTCTCGATGCTCGTGCTGTTGACGAGGATTTTCCCTGCATCTTGAAATTTCGAGGATGGGTAGAATTTCGTCATGAACCAGTAAGGCAAGGTGGCGTAGTTCGTGTCAGACATGAATCTGCTGCCAAGCAAGCGGTTGTAGTTGTTGATTTGTGCTGAACACATGAACGGCGATGACTCGCTGCTGCACATTTCCGCTGCACACGCTCTCTGTGTTGCTTCTGTGTCATCAGAGTCAGTGACTGTCTTACAGACCTGAACGAGACGGCTTCCAGCGTCAACAAGGCTTTGTTCACTTACGCCGGGTGCTCTTGTTAGGCGGTGAACGAATTCAGCCCCGATGCAGTTAGCGTATGCATATGCGTACTGCTTCACACCGCTGGTGTCCAAGGTTGCTATGGCGTAGGTTTTCACGTTCTCGCAGCTCATATCCCTATCGAATTCGATAGCTGAAATCCCTGCTGGAATTGGCTCATATAAGGAGAGCTTGGTAGCTGCATCATCAGATGAAGCCATAGCCACTGTGTACGCGTCTGTGAGTGCTTCCACCTGCAATTGATAAAGGTCAGGTAAGCCGTTCGACCGTGCAATCTCAATGGTTCCCTCATCAACCGCATGCTCAATTTCAAGAATGCAGTTGCCCACTTGGGAGAAGGCTGTTATGTGCCCTTCGTAGTAGTTGAATTGGACGGCTCCCTTGTTTGTGCCCGGCTGCTGCTTCGTACAGAGCTGGAAATCTATGAGGTTTAGCATCTCTTTTGTGCGCTGATTTTTCGGCACGGGTATGGTCACGTAAGGCTGCTCAATGACGGATTTACCGTTCAGTTTGTGCAAGATGTATGAGCCATATTGATAGGTTGCTGCGAATGATGTGTAAATACTCATCATCATAAAATTCGTGTCTTTCTTGCCGTTTTCTTCCGATTTGTAAATCGGCACTAAAAACAAGACAACGACTGTGATTAGTAAGACGTATCCAACTGTTGCTTTTTTCTCGACTGTTTTTGTTTTTGTAATCATGACTTCGATGATAGTCATAATCGCTTTTCGTAAAACCACAGCAGATAATAAAGCGCTGAAAATTACTGCCATCCAATGAATAGGCCCATTGAGCAATTTATAGACGGAGCTATTGAAACGATTTGAGTCTTTCAAGCATTCATAATCGCCAGAAAAAAACCAATTTTTTCCGAAGGGATACGCTCTGACTTCCTGTGTTAAAGGACAGCCAATCATTGATTCAAGCAGTGGAAAAATGGTTGCTTGGGTACGTTCTTCTTTATTGTAGCTAGCTTCCAGATTTTTACTTTGAGTGTTTAAGCCACCTAGATTTGTCAAACTCCAGTCAGCCGCATGGACTGGGAGTGAAGAAAAGGTTAGGCATAATAAGAGTACATAGAGATAACGTTTCATTGTGTAAGTGAATTAGTCTACGATTATTATACCATTTGGGCCTTCTGTTTTTAGCCTCTTCCTTTTCTCCCAAAGTGGCTTAAAAAGTTCGGTTTTCTTTTGAAAGCACGTCTTGCTTGGCTTGTGATTATTACATCAAGCCAATGAAACATTGAGAAAGTGATTATGTTTGTCACAAATATCATTCTACCAATAAATTCTTGTGTGTATTTAATATGCGGCATATCAAGGCCGACAATCTCTAATACTGTATTCATTGCTATAAATGAATATCTTAAGCAGCCAATGTTGACAGCCATAAAGCACACGAACGAAACGAAAAGTGTTATTAGGTGCTGCATTATAGTGCTTGTGTCTGAACCAATTGCCGAGCTGAATCCATACGCAATTATCGTTGAAAGATTTCTGTCGAGTATTGCAGCTATTTCCCAGTTGACTATGTAGAACACAAGGATTAAAGGACCGAAGAAAAGGTTGGATAAGAAGAAAGACCAAACCGTTTTTGCGAGCAGTTTTAGATTGTTCATGTCGTTGAAGCGTAAAAATGCTAGCAGTGCGAATGCCGAGGTTAAAAACACAAGCAAAGAATAGAACATGTTGAGCACGTAAAGAACATAGAATGGCCCAATCATTAGCGTTGTCATTAAGAATTTCAAAACCAGTGCAAAGATGTAGCCAAACAAAGAAGCTTTGAGGAAGAAATTTGCAAACGTTGACATGAATGAACCAACCTTTTGGAGAAAGTTTGGTTGGTTCCTTTTAGCTTTGTCTTTCTTAGAAAGTTTTGATTTCGACACGCCCGCTTTTTCGTCAGCTTTTGCTTGCTCACTCATCAGTTTCTGTTTTTTCTTGTCACCAAAATGCGTAGCCCCGTAACCAATTAGCTTCATAGCGATTGCTACTTCTGCAATGTCAATCATAGTTTCGCTGATTTGTTGCCCATATTTCTGTACGCAAGTGATTGGATAAATCGTTGATGCGCGGCACTCATCGAATTTTATTTGTGGATTTGCAAGAGATAAGCCAGTTGCTTGCATGAACTCTGCATTCTGTCCTGACGATGTTGCGTTTTCGCTGTAAAGGCTTTGCATGATAGCTTTTGAGTCTTTTAGCGTAGGAGTGCCTTTATCTTGTGTGTCGATTTTCAAGTCTCTGAAATCTTCACCAATCATCAAAGTCGCCTCTGGATACCCGTGAGATTTAGCCCAATCGTCATCGACAAATGTGCCCATTGCTTTCGTTTGAATGGTTTGAATCGGGGACGTGATGTTGAATTGGCTTTGTGCTGACTGAGTGAAATTCAAGTCATTTGTAAGACTAGGATGAGTCCAAAAGAAATTCAGTGCCGCTTTTTGTCTTGTTTCTTTAACTCGATTCACAATGTCAGTTGAGTACATTGCTTGTTGCAACTGAGCATTTATAGCTATTCGTATATTATAATATTCATCAATTAACGCGATTGTGAGTTCTTTAACTTTCGCTGCGTAAACATCAGATGCTTCTGTACCCATCACTTTCCAATCTGTTGATACACATTCAGATGAGCCAGCTCCTGCTGAACCAGCTCCTGTATGAGCGTCAATGAAATTCTTCGCCTCTATCCTGTGGCTTTCTTCTAATGAGCAAGTGTAGTTTATTCTCTGCAAAGCAATTTCATCAGACTTTGCCATCATGTTTAAAAATTCAGTTTTGAGGATGTTGGCCTGAGCGTCTTTGAAGAAATGAGAAACTGCAGTATTTGCTACTTCTTTGAATCCAGCTTCACTGTCTTTAAAATAAGCCTCCTTGATTGCTACTTTGAGTAATTCAGCTTTATTGTAAAGATTGTCTTTAACAGCGTAATCACGGTAGTTCTGGTTGTACCCAACGGCCTTTAAATAAGGAAGGTTTTCCCCCATAGATTCAGGGTTTTGCGCAAAGGTAATAGGGTCTGCTGACCACATTGTTTGGTTTGGGTCTTCTGCAAAACGGTGCTCGAAATCAATGCCGTCATTGTTGTTGGGTTGCCATACATCTACTGTCTTGTCTCTTACTCTCCAATCCGTTGTGTGATTGTGTAGGTTTTCGATTGAATTGTTGAAAGCACTCGATGAAGAAATGACCAGCGATGTTGATACAAATCCTGCGATTGTTGCTTTTGCTGAATAATAGACATTGCTGTTCTCTTTTCTTTTGTTCGCTTCTGCTACTGATTCACCAACTGTGGGCACTTCCAAGCCGCCTGAGAGCTGGTTGCTAAGATATGTAGAGATGACCATGTTTTCGAGCTGCAATGCTCCTTGCCCTGCTGCAAGGTTGAAATAATCGCTGACTGATAGGCTTCCGTTATGTCCGAAAAAACCCGGTATGAAACTGAATGCGCCCAAACCCATTACGCCAATAGCCACAAAGAAATTGTAACGGGGAGGGTTTCCGCTCTCGTCTGTTGAGAATTCTTTGCCAAAAATTGCTTTTGTCAATGTGATAACTGAGTTGAATATTATTACAATTAGAAAAACTAAGACTACGCCAAAAATCAAAATTTTCATTGTGCTAAAAGATTCAATGGTACGAGTATTAAAGTCTTTCTGTGATTGAGTTAAATCTGATTGAATCTCTTCATAGCTCGAATCGTTATTTTTGTTCTCCAAAATTGACGTGTAAATCGACTCCCCGAAAAAGGCAATTCTGATTTTTTGAGCAATATTTTGCGGGCAGATTTCAGAATCAAATGATTTTAAAGATTTACCATCGACACTCATGCCGCAATTTTCAGCAGATGCGAAAGCCGAACCGGAAAAAATGACAAGGAGGAAAAGGAATAGAGGCGCTAAACGTTTCATTTAAGATGCAGTAGTTTCAATCCATTATACCATTTGGTGTTACTGCTTTTTGACACAAGGCGAAGGCTGCAATGAGCGGGGAAGGCCACTCCCCATTTCTCTGAAATGGAGTGAAGGGGGACAGGTTGATGGTACGTGCGTAGCGTCTGAGCGTGCCTTTGGCTGTGCTGTGTCTATTAGGTAGGGCAGGCAAGGCAACGTACAATCAGTCCACAGCACCTTTGCCCCGCATTACTGAGTCAATCCTGTCTATGAATCACCTCGATCCGGTTGCGCTTTTCACGCTTGGCGACTTCAAAAATGACCTTGTGAAGCTCCTGACGGCATTTTCCTCTATCTATATGTGTGAACAGACAGCAGAAGGCGTGTACGTGGTCCAGCTCGACAAAGAGTCGAATCTGGTCGTAGACGACAAGCAAGCTCTGACTATCAAGCTTGATGACTTCAAAGCCTCAGTGAAGCCTTCACGCGATGGCGGAATACTTGAGATCCGCTTCCGTTCGGTCGCGCTGGACGTATACGGCACCAACGACACAGCCACTGTTATGGTTCCAGAAGGAAAAGGGCTTGTGTACAGGGAAGGGCAGAAGGTTGTGATGGTGTTCGGTGCTCATGCGTCAATAGAGACAGGGATGACCACCGTGCTCAAAAAGGCGATCTCGAAGGTCGTCAAATGGCGGAAAGGTGAGCTGACTTTCAAGCCAAGCTGAGAAATTCATGATGGTTCAAGTCATTCCCGATCACAAATTTTACTAAAAGTCAGGTTTATTACAATTATTTTCCTATATTGTAGGATTAAATAGTTATCAAAATACAAATCTTAAGATCGTTATGTTATAGGATATGAGCCTTTAATATTTCCAGTGTCCTTCTTCTTTCTCTTTTTCCTTTGATTAAAATATGACCAGCAAGTCTGCAAGCCTCTAATCTAAAGGCTTGTCAGCTTTTTGAAGAAAATTGAAAATTTAAATTGAAGATTTTAATAGATTTTAAAATACCTTTTTTTGGCATTTTCTTTTCAAAGGGTTGTATTTTCTGTTTTTCTGTGCCCTTGACAGATAAAACGGAAATAGATATCTTTTGCCTCGTCGAAACAACTGAGTTTCGGAAATAAAGTTTTACCGCAACAACTTAACAGGCGAAAGCCTCCTTATACGAGAATAGGAAAATATGAATGGTCTAGAAATTATTAAAGCAGTACGTAAAGAATATGACGTAATTGATAGCTTTACTTATTCCCCTGAAGTGAAATCATTTTTGCAGTCAACACTGCATCATGCGATTGTTGATTTGCTCAATGAAATAGATATTGTGGCTGATGAGGAATTTTCGAAATCAGAAGATCTAATTCATGCGGCAATTGCGAAGTCTTTTAATGTATATGCTTGTTTTCTGTATTTCTCTCTTACTGATCGTCATAAAATACTCAAATCTATACCTCATGTAGAAGGTGATGAGCTGGTATTTATATACAACGAGATGGTGAGGATGTTCAAGTTTATGTCGAAAAAAGAAATTCGGAAATATGCGATTAAAGCCCTTGATGAAACAATCGCTGAATGTCTAATCGTTAATTAGTCTGCAGTACTCGCTTAACCACGCACTGAGAAATGCGCTTGTCGTCTTTCGGGATATTTGAAAAGCCCAAATCTCAATGAGCAAGGGTTGCTCTTGGTGGTGGGCAATATATTAGAAGGCTTTTCAATCTAACTGGCATTAGTGATCTGAACCCTAGATTCAAAAAGGCTAAATAACACTAGCCTGTAATTGTTACACTTACATGCATTAACTGAAATGCTTTCACATTTCTAAAAGCAGTTTTAAACAATACTGCAATGCATACCAAAATAGTTAAAGTCTATTTCTCATCATTGGATTAGCCGGTGTTGTAGCACAGCTTCGTGTGTTTTTTGAGTATTAAATATATTGGTTCGAAAACAAAGCTTTTGGGATTTATAGATTCGGTTGTGAGTGAATGCCAGTCGAAAATCAATAAGCCGTCTGACCAGATCGTTTTTTGTGATTTATTTTCTGGATCTGGAAAGGTAGCAAATCACTTTAAGGATCGATTTAAGGTCGTAGCAAATGATCTTGAATATTATAGTTACGCTACTTTGTGTAATCTGCTTAATAACGATTCTTCAACAGCATATGAATGTAAGCCGATTTTAGAATACATGAATTATTGTATGGATGGTATGCAAGGATTTATTTATCAGAATTACAGTGAGGCTGGTGGTCGGATGTACTTCACAAATGAAAATGCCATGTTGATTGATGCTGGGATTTCTTTGGTATATGAGATGTATGAAAACAAGCAGTTGAATGACCAGCAGTTTTACTATTGTCTTTGCTCAGTGTTGGAGGCGGCGGATAAAGTGAGCAATACGACCGGAATGTACTTAGCTTACCTCAAAAAATTTACCACAAGTGCTTTAAAGCCAATCGTCTTCAAAGGCTTTGATTTGACTGAACCCGTGGCGAACAATGAAGTGTATTTAGGAGACGCTAACGCGCTTTTAAAGGAAGCGAGCGGAGACATTCTTTATCTCGATCCTCCGTACACTGCAACGCAGTACAGCAATGCTTATCACTTGTTGAACACGATGGCAAAGAATGAGCAACCTCAAGTTTACGGGATTACTGGGCGCCCGGAAGGACGCAATATTTCAGGTTGGTCAAGCAAGCGAAATGTTGAAGCTGAATTTAGAACACTGATTGAGTCTGCAAATTTTGAATTCCTCATTATGAGCTATTCGAACGAAAGTATTATGCCTGTTGAGTTGATCAGGGATGTGATGGGTTCGTTTGGAAAATACACTGTTCGAAAAATGGAACACCAGCGCTTCAAATCCAAGGCGGGGAATGAAAATTCTGTTGGTGGAAATACTGTGACGGAATATCTTCATGTACTTCACAAGGTTGGTTGAGTGAAAAGTAATATTGCAACATATTAACAGGCGAAAGCCTTAAATCGGAGAGTAATACCATGAATAAGAAAATTAAGAAAGTAAACGAATTTTGGGCGAAGGTGTGTCAGATGTACGACGAATCTACAAGGGAAAAAAGTTTATTCATTTTTCAAGACAATTATCACGCCGAAGAAATTGTGAGTATTGATAATTGGGATATTGACGAAGATGTAGGGCTGAGCTTTGTTACAAAATTGCAATGGTGTTCCTATGATCACGGTTGTACATGTTGGGAATATGGTTTATCTGAAATAGTTAGTGTCGATTCTGAAAAAATGATTCTTACGGTTGATGGCGGTACGAGATATAAATTCAGAGTGGAATATGAAGATTATAATTTTGGTCATGAACGTTCTAATCGGGAGTACTACCCCTTCTGATTCATGTGAGCAAGACCCTTCCGGTAATCGGTTTGAATCAGTTATATCCTCGGTTTAAGAAGAATTAAACTGATGCGCAATTAGTAACACCTACGTGCATTATCTGAAATGCTTTCACATTTCTAACCGCAGTTTTAAAGAATACTGCAATGCATACCAAAATAGTTAAAGTCTATTTCTCTTCATTGGATTAGCCGGTGTTGTAGCACAGCTTCGTGTTTCATGAATTATCTCGGGTCTAAAACAAAACTGCTTGGCTTTATCGATACTGTTGTTACTGAGTGTCAATTTAAAATCAACAAACCCGCTGATGAGATTGTTTTCTGTGATCTGTTTTCAGGATCGGGGAAAGTGGCGAATCACTTTAAAGATAGATTTAAGGTCGTAGCAAATGATCTTGAATATTATAGTTACGCTACTTTGTGTAATTTGCTTAATAACGATTCTTCAACAGCATATGAATGTAAGCCGATTTTGGATTACATGAATTATTGCATGGATGGTGAGCAAGGGTTTATTTATCAGAATTACAGCGAGGATGGTGGCCGAACGTACTTTACAAACGATAACGCAAAGAAAATCGATGCCGGTATATCACTTGTCTATCGTTTGTATAACGAAAAAGAACTGACTGAACAACAGTTTTATTACTGTCTTTGCTCTGTTCTTGAAGGGGCTGACAAGGTATCGAATACCACTGGTTTGTACACGGCTTATTTGAAGGAATTCAAGGGTTCATCAATTAAGCCTATTGTTTTTAAGGGCTTTCAGCTCAAAGATTCCGTGGCAGATAATGATGTGTATTTAGGCGATGCAAATGACCTTGTGAAGGCTGTGTCGGGTGATATTTTGTATCTCGACCCTCCGTACAACCAGCGCCAGTACAGCGGTGATTACCATCTGCTGAACACCATTGCGCAGAACGACAAACCTGAAATTGCCGGAATCACGGGCAAGCGAGTTGGAAGGGTTGGATCTCCGTGGTCTAGCAAAAAGAAAGTAGAAGACGAATTCAGGACGCTTGTTGAATCTGCAAATTTTGAATTTCTTGTTATGAGCTATTCGAACGAAAGCCTCATGCCGTCTGAGTTGGTAGGCGACATTATGTCAGCAAATGGCAAATATTCAGTTCATGAAATGGAACATAAAAGGTTCAGTTCTAAGAAAGGGCAAAAGAATGCTGAAGGCGGTGAAACCGTAACGGAATACCTGCATGTTTTACACAAAGCTGGTTGAATACCAAATGTAGTACCGCAACAACTTAACAGGCGAAAGCCAAAAATCGGAGTGTATTTATGAACGTATCAATCAATGAGTTTAATGAGTTTTGGGCAAAGGTTTGTCAGCTTTATAACGAGACAGGGGAAGGTGATAAAAGAGTATTTCTGTTTCAAGATAATTATGAGTGTGAAGAGTTGTGGGGTATTGAAGATCGAGAAAGTTTCGAAGATGGATCTATATATTTTACAACTAAACTTCAATTCTGCTCTGTAAAACATGGGTGTACAGGTTGGGAGCTTGAGCTTTCTGATGTGGCTGCAGTTGATGTTGAGAAAATGACAATTACTATGTTTGGAGACAGATTCAAAGTCAGAGTTGAAGATGAGGATTACGATTTTTCTTATGAATGGATGAATAAGCAATATTACCCATTCTGATGTTTTTAAGATGATTGCACAAGGCTGGATAAGTTTTTTGTTAATTTAAATTAACTAGTAATGGTGCATAGGTTGGTTTTGATTTGCTGTTTCAGTAATTCTGCTGAGACAGATAATTTTTAATGGTGATTGTATGGGAAAGGTAAGAATGGGCTTTGATGCCTCGGAAGCGAATATTGATGGCGTGAGAAGACGGGAGATAGCGCTTATAGAATCCCGCTCATTGTCTGATGAGCATGAAAAGTTCTTGAAGGATGTTTGCAACAAAGCATTGTCTCGATTTGCTAATGTGGAAGCAAAATATAATAAATCTTTAATCAATACTGACGCTAGTGTTATGCGTCATGCCATTCGAACTTATGGACTTCTTTCTCACATGGCAATTTATTTCATGCTCACTAATCGCAGAGTATTTTTAAGGCCGATTAAAAATAATCCTGATGCGATTGATAGTGATTTGATTATGTACAACGTTATCCTTAAGCAAACTCGAAACTTTTCTAAGTCGAAGTCAGTTGAGGCTGGACGTTTAATGCTTAATGTGTTCAGTATCGAAGTGCCTTAGTTGGCAGTATTTTAAAGTGCAAAATCCGATTTTTTAAAATGGTATAATAATCTCAATGAATGCAATTGTGTGTTCACCACAAAAGGTAAAAGAAAATGAGTACAAAATTTACGAAGGAAAATTTAAATGACATTATAGTAGAGTCAGTCGTTGATTCGTTGAATTTCAATAATGAGCAAGCGGTTTTGACAGCTAGGGGCGGAAGCGCTCAAGCGGATGAAACTTATTTTGAAAGATATTCAAACAACAAATCACACATATTGAAAAGCGCTGGTGTTGATGAGTCAGCTATTCCTACCAATGTTAATATTGAGAATATATTAGTTGCCAAGCAGATTTCTGATTTGATAAATCAAAGCCCTGAGTTAAGAGGGATAAAAAATCATATCTCAAATGGTAATGTTAAGATTGATGCGTCTGATGCATCTTCAGTTCTTAAGTTGAATTCTGAAAAATTGATAAAAAACGCTGCAAGCGATGTTTTATTAAGAGTGAGCAGCATTCATCATGAGCCAATTGGTAAAGGCTTTGACGTTTCAATTCCAGCATTTCACGGCGGCTCCATCCGCGCCCAAGACTTGGTTTCTGGTTTGAAAATTGCTGGTGAGTATGTCTCTGACTCTTTGCTCGAAATCAAGAGCAAGCTTGATTTGAAGGTCGAAGATAAGCAAGCGTCTAAACCGAAACTAAAAATGTAAAATCATAAGCAATATCACAAGAGAGCCATAGGCTCTTTTTTGTTATCTGAACTCCGTAGATTCGCTACACTCTCACGTACAAACCCTACCTTATATGGAGGAAACGCTATGTGCGGTCGATTCGTGATGTTCAGAAGCCTCGATGAGTACGTTCAGGAGCTAGACCCTAAACACGACCTCTTCAAAGCGGCTGACAAGACGCCTGTTGAGCGCTACAACATCGCGCCTTCTACTGATGTGCCAATCATCCATACACACCCTGACGGCCCTCAGATCTCATCAGTTCACTGGGGATGGAAGCGTGAAGTGACATGGCCAAAGCCAAAGGTGGTTCAGCCTATTAATGCACGCATAGAGACGATTGCGAAGGGGAGGTTCTACAAGGATCTGTTCCCTGACCACAGGGCGCTGATACCCTCTGATGGGTGGTATGAATGGGTGCAAGAAGTGCCCGGTGAGAAGAAGCAGCCTTTCTTTATAAGACTCAGAAGTCACAAGCCAATGTTCTTTGCTGGGTTGGCACAAGTCGAGCCGGGACCATCACCAGATGAGCCGCCGGGCTTTTTGATTATCACTGCTGATGCCGAGGGTGGGATGGTGGACGTACACGACAGGCGTCCCGTTGTGCTTTCCCCTGAGATTGCTCGGGAGTGGCTACAACCTGATTTGACCAAGGATAGGGCCAAGGAAATTGCTAGGGACCGTGGAGAGCCTGCGGATGAATTCGAATGGTATCCGGTGAGTAAAGATGTTGGAAATGTGCGTAACAAAGGGGCTTATCTCATAAAGTCGATTACCTAAATGGTATAATTGACTCATAACAAAATTAATTAAAATGAAGTCGGAAACTAAAAAAAACGGCGTAGAACATGATAAGTATTTTCTTGATGGCGAGTGGTTAACAACGCAAGAATTTATCAATGCCTTTAAAGAGTTTATTGAGTGTAATGAAAAAGAAATGGGTGCAAGCCCTGATAAATCGTTCTACGATAGCGCTCGGGTGACTTCTGGCGGTGAGCGAATAAATGAAATAGTATTTGATTCAAGTGATTCTGTTGAGAATATATATTCCCAAAATCATGTTTTCAGTGCGGAGCCTATCAATAAGGTAAATGAAGAACGTCCTTGGACAGGCGGGGTTGTTGTCGCTGAAACTGATTTTACTGAGGATGAATCTAGTCTCGTATATGAAATTCGTGAAATGATTAAAGCTATTGCTGCTTACCATATGCACACTTTCAAAAATACTTCGTTAGGGTATGTGATTTGTGCAGAAAAAAGAAAGCTCAATATTTCACACGACGGATTAGTTGGTGGCTATTTTAGTGTCGAGCCATTCGACGGCTTTGACGATTATGATTTTTGGATTAATAAAGTCAAAACTAGTTTATACGGAACTGTGATTGCAGACAATATTGCATTTCACCTTTCAAAGACAAAGGGCGCTAATGGTAAATTTCGTTAAATAGAAATGGTATAATTCGAGTATCAAATAAACTGAAATAAAATGAATATATTAAATGATAGAGAGTATCAAATTTACATCCTCAAGTATTGTGCATTGGCCTATGTTCCTCCATTTTTACTAGCGGTATTATTTGGCGCATCACTAGATGAAATCATAATTGCGTTTACTGCATGCCACCTTTTTAGTGCTTGGGTTTTGTTGCACGAAATAAATCAACGCGTTGAAAATAGTTCTGCTGCATTAATTGAAATATTAATCAATGAGTGTAAGTCACGTACGAATATTGATAAAATTAAATGACTACAAATTCTGCAAACAAAAAGGAGCCTTTTGGCTCCTTTGTTATACGTGCTGTGCAGTCAATTTCACACCCAAAGCATTTACCAGCTTCAATACCGTGTCATAGCGGGGCTTTGCACCCGGTGCCAGCGCTTTATAGAGGCTTTCGCGGTTGATACCTGCATCCTTCGCAAGCTGACTCATTCCACGCGCCTTTGCGACTTCTTGCAGCGCACGAAGGAAAACGTCAGGGTTTGGGTCTTCCAACGAAATGGTCAAAAATTGAGCAATCTCGTCCTCGTTGGTTAGATAGTCAGATGCTTCAAAGACTTTGAGTTCTCTCATTTTCTATCTCCTTGCTCGATCTCATCGAGGATGGACTTCGCAAGCTTAATGTCACGTTTCTGTGAGGACTTGTTGCCTCCACACAGTAGCAGATAGACCACTTCACCGCGCCTTGTGTAGTACACGCGGTAGCCGGGTCCGACGAAGATCCGCATTTCTGAAATGCCTTCTCCTACCGGCTCACAGTCTCCGAAATTACCTTCCTGTGCTGACATGATACGGCTGATGATTCTAAGGCGTGCCTGTACGTCTTTAAGACCTTTCAGCCATGCGTCAAATTCGTGGGTTCGGATGAGTGTGTTCATGGGTCGAGTGTAGCCGAACGGCGACACTCAAGCAACGGTGTTGATCAATATTTGATCAGGTGGGGCTTGCGTTGATGTTGCTCCCGGTATGAAGAGGAAGCTCAATGTCTTTGTATTTCATGACCAGCTCGCCCACACGCGATAAATCAGGGGTTCTGCTTGCAGGGCTTCTGCCTGTGGTTGAGAAATGCTCAGAAATGAATCTGTGGCTTAATCCACTAGGGAAGATGCCCTTTGCCAAACGCTTGGCTAGCTCAAACGTCATGTCCAAGCCTTCAATATCAGCAATGTAGTTTAATGAATCTATTTTCAATTGTGCTCGTTCTGCTCTTGCAATCGCAGATATTGCAGCGGCTTGCATAGCGCGAGCGTGTCTATCGTTATAGGGTTTGTTACTCATAATGTCTCTGTTGGTTTCATACTCCTAATTGTAACATTTCGAAAAAGCCTAATTTGTGCTTACGGTAATATTCCGGGAGCATACTCAGATATAAAACACTCAGGCACAAAAAAGCCCCAATGAAGGGGCTTTTAAGTTTTGGGGTTATTTCGGAGCGATGGTGAAACCTTCGAAAGCAGTTGTTTCTTTGATTGCTTTCACGATAGCAGCTCGTTTGGCTTCTACTTCTTTGCCATTGCTGAGCTTGAAATGTGTAGGATTCGTATGCTCTTTGCCAGCTTCGTCTGTTTCGATTTTGAAGCCTAGCAGCTCAAAAAACTCTTTGTCTTGGGTCAGGTCAGCACCTGCACGGCCGCTGCGCATAGTCACATCTGCTGTCTTACCATCCGGGTTCGTTACTGTGTAAGTAACGGCAGGGGATTTTTCACGCTTGGTTGCTGCGGTCGAAGACCTACGAGTTCTAGCCTCTTTCAGTGCGACGTTAGTGCCTTTGATTACTTCTGTTGCGATGCTGTAAGCCAGATCACGAAACTCTTCGCTGTACGCTTGAAGAATGGTCTTGAAGGAGTTGTTGCCACGAATACCCTTGTACTGGTCCGCAATATTTTTTTGGTCCAGCTTAGCTTGGTTCAGTTGAGCAAAAAGCTTTTCGAGTAAGGCGTCGTCACCTTGGTTTGCGGCTGCTGCAATTTTGGCGTGAATTTCAGCAAGAGCATTGTTGTCGCTCAACGAAGTGATTTTCTTAAAAATGGCTGTGCCAAGGTTCTTAGCTTGTTCTGCATGCGAATCAGCGGCCTGAGCTTCTTCAAAGCTGTGCTTGGCTGTGGTTTGGTCTTTATGAGTGTTAGCCATTTTCGAAAATCCTTCTTGAAATTAATAATGTTCAATTGCTTGAATGTGAAGCTAATGTGCCATCACGATGTTGTCAACAAAATTATGTGACATTACAGATTGTTTACAAAATCGAGGCAATAAAAAGCCCCAGTGAAGGGGCTTTATGATTCGCATCAAATCACTGTTGAGCAGCGATTGTGTAGCCTTCAAATGCGATTTGGCTTTCGATGGCAGTGACAATGGCTTTACGTGAAGCGGCGTGCTCTGCACCAGTCTTGTCTGTGAAGGTAGATGGGGATAACACTTCTTTACCATCCTCGTCTTTCTCGATAGCAAAGCCTAGCAAGGCAAAGGCTTCCGCATCCTGACTTAGGATGGTAGCGCCTCGACCCATCCGCATAGCCAGAATAGCTGACTCGCCGCTGTCCTTTGTGATGACGAAGATTTCAGCTTCTTTCTTTACACGCGGGGTTTTGGTTTTGCTCGCTGGTTCTTTCAGAGCTTTGTCTGTCTGATTCAGGACTTTCAACGCCAACCCATACACGATTTCTTCAAAGGCTGGGTCAGTACGGAAGCTGGACAAAATCTGAGCAATGGAGAATTTAGAGCTGATTTCAGCCAAGGCAGAAGCATTTTCTTGTTCAGCATCTTTGATTTTTTTCAGCTCGCTCATTAGGTCGTGAGCTTTATCGTCATCTGCTTCGTCAATTGCTTTACGAATAGATGCACGCAATTCACGAATTTGAGAGCTTTCGCCTGAGCTGTTCACTAACGCATCAAGAACAAACTCACTGACAATTTTAGATTGTGGAGCGTGCTCTGAACGACTGATAGAGGCTTCGTACAGTTCTTTCGCTGGAAGGCTTTCTATATTGTCAGAAATAGAGTTTGTCATTTAGATTCGCATTGGGTGTTTGAAAGAGTCGGTTAATATAGCAAAAAACGCTGGTAACTTCAATTGAGATATTTTTGGTGAAAATATGAATTACTAAAAATGGTAAAATATGGACATAACAACTGTACTTAAAAATGGCTATTAAAGAATCACTAATAAGTGTGATGAATAAATTGAAAGAGGTCTACACGCACAAAGGAGACTTTTTGACAGATGATGATTTTTATAATAATCCCTCTGAGAATAAAGAGAAACTGAATGGTATGCAGGCTGATGATGTTGCTGAGGAGTACGGTCAGCTCGATTCGAATAAATACAAATCAGGCGTGCATGCTGTGTCCAGCAAGTCAGAACCCCAATTGTCTGCAAGGGAAATTGAACATGCCGAGTTAGAGTTTCAAGAGAAGATAAAGAAGTTTTGTGAAGAGCATGACTATTCTTTCAATCGCTCCTTGATGTATGAGAATTTCAAAATCACTGATAAGGCTGGCAATGAAATATTCACTGTGAAAAGTTCAGGCGACTTCAAATATACAAATGCTGATGAAACTCAGTTTAAGGCCATGATGGAGATTTCTGCGGGGCAATTTGCGAAGAATAACAAGACAGCATACCCCTTCGTTAAAGAGGATGACCCTTCAATCCCAAACTCCAAACAAGAAGCAATATTGAGAATTGCGATTGAGACATTGCTTGAACATGAAGTGCCATTGAAGCGCATCAAAATCAGAAGCAAGAAATGGGCGCATTTAATGGATGAATATGCTTTAAAGCAGAAGGAAGAATTTAAGCAAGTAAAGCCAGTTGAAATTGGTGGTGTAGAGGTTGGTGAGTCAGGCAAGCCTGAACCAAACAAAATTACTAAGGTTGAGCCTTTTGGTACGATTGAAAAGTTCGAACCTGAAAAGCCTGTGGTTGCGGATAAGGTTGATGAGAAGCCTGCCATTATTGCTTCTGATGTAGTGAAAAAAACGGATGGACTTGTCTTAAAACCAGTTGTGGCGAAAGACTATACAAAAACGCTGCAAGGAGAATTGTTCCTAGCGATGCAGAATAGCGGTGGTGCAATGTTCAAATTGCTGCAACAGGCTGAGAGCTTTGCAAAGCGTAATTTCGAAATAAATTTCAGCAAAAATGGCGAGTTAGTTTCCGTATCGCACGTCAGGCCAGTTGAGGACGGCAATATCCACGTTTTAACCTTTCCTCTTGAAAAATTAGAAAACGGTCTTGAAATGAAAGAGGGCGTAGGTCTTTATCATAACCGCCAAAATCAGTTGGAAGAGGCTGGAAACCTTAAAAGCGTATTGAAAGAGCTGGTAACAAAAAGCGATAACTTCGTTGAGTTTAAAGAGCTTGTTGAGGCTAAAAAGGTCGAAGGGATTGAGATTGGATTCACTGCTGATAATAGAAATATCCATGCAAAACGCTTTGGTGAAAAAGAAGAGTACGCTCAAATCGCAGTTTCAACGGTTGGTACAGGTATGAAATTATTAAAGGACAAGAGTGCTTATGAAAAGGGTACATTTCCTTACGATATGGAAACAGCGAAAACCTTCGAGCCTGAATCGAAAGTGAAGAGCAATTTGGAGAAGCTTAAATGAATCCCCTGAGTTTGTTCCGCAAAAATGGTAAGACTGAAAAGGTGGTTGATGAGAGTGTCTTGACAGATGCTTTCCTCAAAACCATCAACACAAGGCTCTTGAAATGCTGTTTAAAAGGTACTCTCGACTTGCCTATCCTTGTTGAGAGGTCATCCCTTCACTCGCCCATCGGGCGGGAGTGGCTTTTGTCGTCTGGTGAGGGCTATGCCATCCGGGACGTTGCTCTGCTTCAAGCGCAGCTACAGAAGAACCTATTGGTCAATTTGGCTGATGAATTTCAAATCAGCGCTACTGATGAAGGTCAGTTCTGCTTGTCTGTCCTACTGGATGAAGCACAGGGCCAGGTTGATGAGTCTGGTGAGTACGTGGAAGGGTCGAGCCTTTTGGTTGTGCTTTCCAAGGCGGTGCTTGAAGCCTTGGAGGGCATTGCAGATGAATCTAAGGTAGAAGGGCTAGTAGCAATGAAGTCAGCCTACACGGGGCTTCTGAGTCGTTTCTTGATGAAGGATTTGACCGATTTCTTTCGTGACTACCCAAGACTTACCAGCGCGCTCGCTAAATTGGAAGGTTCGAGAGGTTCGCACCTTGTTCAGGTGAGTGAAGGCAGTCTTAAAAGCTTCTTAGACAAGACGCTGCAGAAGGACAAGCCGGTCCTTTTCGATGACCTGTACACACGCGACACGTCCAACACGTTCAAAAAAGAAGCCCAGTGAAGGGCTTTTATGATTTTGGGGTGTCAGGCTTTGCTGAAGGGTAGTGCTGGCTAATTCTGTCGCATCTGAGTTCATCGAACATTTCGCTTAAATGGTGTTTTTTTAGATTTTTTCCATGCAATAGTTCTATTATTTGAAACGGCTGCATTACGCTAAATTTCTTTCTGGAAATGCCAAGGCCGAAATATTTCTGGTCTAGTTCGTATAAGTTTTTGTCAAAAAACAGGTTTTGCTCTTCCGGCTCTAAAAGCGTGCGACTAAACAAGCTGTATCTATCGTCTTTGTTTCTTAAAAACTCCATGAGTTTAATTTTTAAATCGAATATTTCTCTTGGCGTTCTGCTCTTACCATGTATAAGCGATTTCAAGCCCTCATCGAAAACTGACATTGACATGTTTTGCTCGAGCGGCATAAAGGCGTATTTGTTGTTGATTGTTATGCAAAGGTCTTCATTGTAGAAGCGTAAATAATCCATCAAGACATTTTGTTTACCCTCATAGGTTTTTTGATTCATATTCTTGTATGGTGAGCTTTCGAAAGATGTATCTAGTTGATTTCCTATCGAGTCATTAAATCCTAAATCTAATGAATCTATGTCAAAATCATCAGTTATAAGGTTTTTTATGTCTTTGGTATTGCTCATGAATTACTCCTCTTTAGTTGTCTTGCTAAGTTTTTTTGTTATACCAATTCCGAGGCCAATTGGCAGTGCTATGTAAGCGAGAATTCCAAGTAAAGCCAAAGGCGCTTGTTTGCTGAATTCTGTTAAAGTTACTAGCCAGTCAATAAATGAAAAACTGTATGCGTGCTGAAAGAATTGACTGAGACAAAGTAATGCGCAGAATGAAATGAATGAGATTTTTACAAGGCTTTCTGTGTCATATCTATCTGAAAAGTAAAACAGTCCATTGGCTATAACCATTGATATTGCCACGCTTACCAAACCGCTCGCTGTAAGGCCCACATTTTGAATCATTACAAAGAAGATAGTCATGTTCGCAATTATTTGAAATGTGTGCTTTTCAGTAAAGTCCTTTGCGTTTGTTTTGTAAGAGTTAATATGTTCTTTTAGTGTTGTCATTTTGGTTCGTGATTATTAATATGCTAATTATACCATTTCATTTTGATAATCTTCGTTTTCGGCGTTGATTATCATGAAAAAGTTATTCCATTCTGGCGAGTGCTTGCTTTGTACAATGCCGCTGATGGCTAAATTCTGCGAATTAAGTATCGCTAAATAAATAACATCATCGCTTTTTTCTTCCCTGATTTTTACAAGGACGTGTGGCTTCTTGGTTGTAATTAGCCCCGCTTTTAATGTGTTGAACGGAAAACCAGCCTCGTCTGCAATCTCGATGACAGGGTTGATGAGCTGGTCTGTGAGGTGTTTCAGCTTTATGCATAAGTCAGTAGAGTAAATGATTGCAGGTGTTTGTAATGGCTTTTTATAAAGTGTGTCGTATCTTTTGTCAGGGTTAAACTCGGTGTTTTTTCGTGATAGATGTTCGTGCCCATTAGTTACGTCAACGGCCCTCTCGAATAATTGACAGAATGATTCTGAAAAATACTTCTCTCCATCTGAAAGGTTTTTGTCCTTCTCTATATTCCGCTTGAATCTCCATTGGCTGTGCCCCTTCGTGCTCACTCTGTAACCGATTTCTAATCTGTCTAGATGAGTGTCGATGTTTTCGTTGTGTAGGTAGTGACAACTGATGAATTCATACTCAGATATTGTTGTATCTGAATATCTTTCAAAAATCAGAATGTTTCTTGGGTCGCACTTTAATGTCTTTGCATAATTCTTGATGAATGTTTGAGTGATGCGATTGCATTTTCGAGGTATTGAAACGACGAAGTTGGGTAGCTTAATGTCTAAATTAGGCTCTTCTAAAGTGTTGTAAATGCTGGACATTATGATTTAATTTGGTTTAAGTCTATTATACCATTTACAAATGTTACAATTATTAGAAACAAACCTTGTAAAACATATGAATGAACAAAATATAAATGGTATGCCTGCGTTAAATTTCAATGAGAAAGAAGATGAGTCGAATAATCTGACATTCAATTTCGACAATTACACGCGAGAAACTAACAAATCGGTCGTCACTGACAGCACTAATAAAGTAATTGACTCACTATCAAATCTGATTAGCTCTGTTCCCTCTGAATCCAAGAATTTTTACCCTGCAAACTTTGCTTCCCAGTTTCAGCGTTTAGAAGCAAAAGGAGCACTGCCAGAGATTCATCATGACACGCCAGTAACTGATGTGATTGTGCTTCCTCACGAATCCCAGCAAGCCCAAGAAGCCCAAGATTTGGATGAAGTGGTTGAGGCACTAAATCAGCCTGCGTCAGATTTGGATGGGTTTTTTGCCGGGGTAGAGACTGGTGATGAAGAGGAAGACGAAGCTGAGTATGTCGTTCAGGAACAGCAGATTATTGAAACAATAGCTGAAGAAGCCTTTGGTACAGACGACGCTGAGACGTTTGTAGAGGCATTGTCTGACCTATCCACACCTACTGATGCGACTGATGAAGGTGTTGAGTCTTGCGAGTCAGACGACCTCACAATCCCGGCCTGCATCGAAGGAGAATCAGAGCATGAGTCCTTTATGCCTAGCGAAGACATTGTTCTTCCTGCTCACTTTGAGGACGTTCCTTTCAGCGAGCCAGACACCTTCGCCCATGACGACATTATCCCTGTCTACGTGCCTGTCAAAACGCCTGAACCTACACAGCTAGCAATAGCGCTCGAAATGCTCAGACAGCACCGTTTAGGCAGTCTCAACCGTGCCAACAAGCCTGATTTCGTGTCTACGAAAGATAGTGAGCGCCTACGTGCGTGCATGAAGGAGAGCTACAAAGCTGGCTTGGGATATATAGAATCGATGGAAGATGCGTGCAGCCTCAGTGATGCACTGGGCGTCATGCTTTCGGATAACAATCTGGATGGCGTGAATGCGACTATTGATGCGCTGAATGTGGTTCGAGAACAAGCCAATGCTCGCAAGCAAGAGGTTTTCGACGCGAAGCAGCAAGCCAAGGATATTCTGTGGGAAGGTTTCGAACGAAAGTATTTCAAATAATCTGTGTAAAAAGAAACCCCTTCATGGGGCTTTTTTTGGTCTGTGTTTCAGAGATTCACTCCGGCCAATTTTGCCGTTTCCATAATCATCGAGGCGGTATGGGGCAGGTCGATTATTAGAGCCGATGCAATGAGAATAATGACTGGTTTTGCATATCCATCCCTTGATGAACCGTGGCCAACTGCTTTTAACGACATGATGCTGCTGATGAAGAAGAAAAATCCTATTGCCTGAAATAATCCCACTATCACTTTCATGTTGTTTTGAAATGCTTCTGTTGCCTCAGAATTTCCGAACTTGCTTGAAATAGTTTTGTCTAGTGAACCTGATATTTCACTCGTTGCATTTGTCCAGCAGCTACTTTGAGATTTAATCTTTACGTCTGTACTGCTTTCAACCACGTAACAAACACCGTCGCCTTTTTCGCCTGAAATTGTAGTAATTAAGGTTCCTAAAGTTGATGTGTACGAAACGAGCATTACTCCACAAACGAATAACATAACGATGCTTGGTACGGTTATTTGCTTGTTTGAGCTACTTTGTTCTGAATATGCTGCTGCTCGAGTACAAGCTAAAACAAGCAAAATCATGCCAAGAAAAATTGAAAGTGCTTGCCCAACAAGAATTGCTACGGCAACGAGTTTTTCTCGATACGCTTGAGCGTCGCTCGTAACGGCGATATTCGGAGAGCTTCCTAAACCGCCAGAAGTAACCAGTGGTGGTAGGTCAGCCACGGGGAATGTAGTGACGCCGTTGTCTGCGAATGATGCAAACGATAATAAAAGCAATACTGCGAACAAAGTCGTTGTCAGTATTTGTTTAAGTGTTATGTGATTCATATGTAAGTTGTTTGTTTAACATCATTATACCATTCTCAAAATGCTATAATATGTTGAAATAAACAACTATGAATTTATGGACACTAAAGAAGAAATAAAAGCTTTGAATGAGAAAGGTGTTTTTGATGTGCAAGAAGTAATGCAAGGAATGAGGCTTAAAGTGAAATTCAATGGGCAGGTTGGTCGTGAGTCGATTGTGTATGTTGCGAAGAAACTGAAACGAATAACAATTGAATTCGCGCCGTATCCATTATGGAAAAAGGGTTTTTGGGTTTCGCTGAATGCAACGAGTTTGAATTTACTAAACGAAGTTTCTGATGCATTAATTAACAATGATTTGAAGGTGGGGAAATGATTACAAAACTAGAAAAAATTGCCTATGAATTTAGGTTGAAGGAACAGCAGATTGAAAAGGACAAGGAAGAGGCGAGAATAAAAGCTAAAAGAGAAGCTGATGAGCGTGTACCAATAACGATTAATCAGAATTACGAAAAAGCTCAGTTGGAAATGAAAAGACTTCGACCATTCTTGAAGAGTTTGAGAAAGCTACCAACGTGGGATGAGCTGCAAAAAGAGGAGGGGAATAATCCAGCATGAGCTGGTTTATTTTTGCCAGTAATTTTTAAGGGTAAATTTGGCGATATTGAAATGATATAATTCGATTAATAACCAAATTATTAGAGTTTTATATGTATGAAGAAATTGATTTAAAAGGCGTTGTGAAAAATAGTGAAGCGTATGCTGCTTTGAATATTTTCAATAGAGAAGTCCAAAAGCACGTTAAAGATTTTGGCGGGATGAATTTAGAGCAAATTGATTCTGCGCTAAAATATGCTCATGCATATTATAGTAACTACCTCAATGAGCATGGTGAATACGACATGACGCTGGATGGCAAGCCAGTTTTTGTCGAGCCTACGAAAGCTGAGTCTGCAAATTATGCGCTATTGCTCGTTCAGTTGAATGACAAAGAAAAGAAAGAATTTAGGAAGGTTTTTTACGGCTCGCACGGTATCTGATTTTTAATTGACTTATTGAGTTGTTTTTGTTTTTAAAATGTTATGCTTGTAGTGTGAGTTCATTAAAGGGTTTCTCACAAATATCGTGTAAGTATGTAGTTGCGAACACAGAGCCTAGGCTCTGTTTTTGTTTGCATAAGAATTAATTTTGATTAACGGCGAATTTTGGTTAATCGGTTTGGTATAATTGATTCCATAACCAAATTGTTAATCATGAATAAAATCAAATTCAAGTCTGATGAAGACTATGCAGTATTTTTTGCTCCGCTACTTACCTCCCTTTCACAAATCGCAAATGACTATGGCTATCATGACAAGGGCGATATTTTCACAAATTGTTTAGGTGAAACGATTATGTGCGTTGAAGGCTATGACGTAAGAATCAGGTCTGACGTAAGTCTTACGTTCGTCAAAGAAGTGGGCATTGTTATACGTCGCTTCAAAAACAAAGAGGTTCAATTGTTTCATGGGGGATTTGTTGTCACTCACAAGCAAATCAAAATGCTGGTTGAGCGAGAACTATTAGCCTCCTAATGGGGGGTTTTATTTTTCAAATGGTATAATGTTGATTATAACAAACTAGTAATTCCATGAAAAAAAGTAAAACTGCAATAAATCCAGTGTCTGTACCTGAATCTGAAATAAAGAATGAGCTGAATTTAGATGATTTAGATTTGGATTTAGATGATTTTAATGATTATAGTTTCGAAGATGTTTCCAGTGCAGATGTTGAAACCTTAGTATCTTTTGCTGAGCTTGATGAGGATAAAGATGTTCCTTCTTTTGATTTTGAATCTGAGGTTTCTGATGGGCAAATATTTAATGAGACTGATTACGGTGCAGCTAAACACTATTATCAGGATTGTGATGAGGTTTTGATTCATATGCAGGATATGCGTGAAGATATTCGAGAATTAATATCAAGTATCAAAGGTTATAAAGCATCTCGAGTAAAGCATGTCCTTGGTACATTGTGTCAAGAAGATGATAAAAACTTTTCTAGCAATGATAGCGATTTCTTTCTCCCTAAATTTGTTGTAGATGTTTTAAATGAATATGGCTATCAAGATGAAATTAAAGAATTATGCATAAAAGCACCTAATTATTTCATTGATAATAGGAGTTGCGTGTTCGAGAAACGCATAACATTGATTAAAGAGGTGTATGATTTTGAATATTCATGTACATTCAGAATCTCATTACATAATCTTTTCTCGCTGGCTAATCCGCACAACGTATTATATAAGTCTGGTTTGAATTTCGTTCAATATCTGCATAATTTATGTCAGGGTAAAGGTGGTTGGGATAAGTTTAGAAGTTTAGGTGATATTAGGTTGAGTGAGTTTTCCATAATTCCTAGCAAACGTTACAATGAAATAAATAAAACATTATTTTCTGAATTGAGTATTTATGGTGCCCGAAAGAGAGCTGGATTCAATAGATGATTGTCTGATATTTGTAAAAAACAAAGCCCCAACGAAGGGGCTTTTTTTTACGGCTTTGTTTTGTCAATTTGGTCCAATCCTAGGATAGGTTGGCTGACAGGTTGTGTAGGTTCTGCCTTGGTTTGCTCAGTCCTTGGAGAATCTTTATCAGGCACAGGAACGTAGTTAGGGTTCACTACCACCGGCTGTGGTCCTGCAAGCCTTGGGTCTATCTGCTGAGATTTCTGAGTGGCTTCTGGCGGTTCTTCTGCATCAAGCGATATACCAGCACGTTTCAGCACATCTGCCATTTGAGCAGCGTTCAACCTTTCCGTGATAGCGAAGTGTTCTATGACTTTTTTCTTCTCATCGTTCGTCAGTGTGAGCTTGTCTATGTGCTTAAAGTGGCTTTGTGTAAGCCCCATATGGATGCCATATAGGAAGCTGTGGAGTTTTGGGCGCTGGTCTACGTCAACGTCTAGCTTCCTATTCGAACGTAGATTCATAGTCTCTGATGGTTTGACTGGTCCTAGACCATTTGACTTGATGAAGTCGTGGATCTTGGTCTTGTTCGAGGCGTTCACTTTGTCTCTTTCAGCGTCCAGCAAAGCCTGAGCTTCTGCTTTGAGTTCAGCCGAGGGTTTGAAATTATCTATCTCAATCCCGTGCAAAACCGACTCTATGTACATGAGTTTCTGGATAGCCGGGTTCTGCGTGCCCTTGAACTCGATGCTGATGAATCCTTGCGCCACGTACCACTGAATGGCTGCTTTTGCTGATGAACGATTCGCTTGGAAAACTTGAAGGCTGTCCACTCCGTTGGATTCAATCATCTTGCGGTTGTTGTACGTGCTGATGAGTGAGTTGCCCAAAGCTATTTGGCTGGTCAGAGACTGCTTGTACGCCCTAGAAGCCAGCATCCTTGCGATGAAATCCTGGGTGGACTCGTTGGGTTGGAACCTGAATGGGATAGGTTCAATCCAGTCCTTCTTCGCGTACCTATCCTTACCCTTCGCTTGCTGCGCTTGAGTCGCTGTGTGAGTCATGTCTTCGCATTGTTCGTGTAGAGCAACGGCTTCTTCCTGCGTTGCTGTGAGAAGCTTTGGCTCAGTCACACCAGCTTTCAGCACAGGGAATTTCACGTTCTCTTTGACCAAATAGAACGACCAGCTCCCAACGTATTTGCGGCCTGTATCCTTGTCCTTCTTGAAGGACGGGACGAGCATCACGCCCAGCTCTTTATAGAGGACTGTGTTGAGTTCAGAGACGTTTTTCGTAGGGTACATGTTCACTAGCGCCGTCGCTTTCGACACGACTGCTGACACGTCTGTGCGAATCTTTAATCCCTTTGCGAAGTGCTGATACGTCTCAAAATTCTCGATGACACGCTTTGCTTCGAAGGGAAGGTTTGCGTAGGAGCGGAACGAATCACCAGCGTCTTTATGGAAGATCTGAATGTCCTTGAATTTCGATTTTGACTTGGCTTTCGTGTAGCGGAATTCGAACCCTGCATCAGCCAATTCCTGTTGGATTTTGGGGTGCGAGTAGTTCGCTCCCGCGTGAGCGTTCAGGATTGCGTTGAGCTTGTTGAAGATCTCGGCGTGCTCGCCAGTCACTGCATTGGTGTCTTTGTCGATGACGATTTGTAGGCGATTCTTCTCCCTTTTTTCGTGCTCCATACGCAAGAGGGTAGGGTGCTTCGCTTCAAGCTCGTACTTCACATCGTCAAACAATTTGATTAGACCGTGGTCTTGTTTGCCCCTGTAAAACTCGTAGTACTGGCCGTCGATGGTGTAGCTGCTCATCATAATATGAACGTGCGGGTTGCCGTCTTTCAGGTGCGGCACGAAGTCGTAATAGAAGTTGATTTCTGAGCTGCCTGACATTTTTTGGAGCGTGGCTCGGGCTAACGAGCACAGGAATTTTCCCTTCTCCTTGTCAGTTTGGCAGTGACTCAATTCTTCGGGCTTGCAAGAGATGATGAAGCGAAAAGCGTCCATCTGTTTGCCTTTGGAGCGGGTGCTATTGTTTCTTCCGTCAGCCGCATGGTCGTAGTAAAAATCAGCCTTGGCAGTAGCGTACTCCTTGCGATATTTCGTCATTTCCCTTTTTCCGACCATCGTTTTTTCGACAGTCGAAGGATGAATCATATCCATCGGAATGTTGGATTCAGCGAACTCCCGACCGGCGTGTAAATCCACTCCATCATTTTTGCTTAGGTCGAATTTTGGCGAGACGAGGTAGATGGAATTGCCTTTGAGATTTTTCTTCCCGCGAATTTCTGGTGAGCCTTTGCTTGTCTTGGCGGGCTTCGCATCTGACGCTGTTGTTGGTTGAGTAGACTCCTCATTTTGAATGTCGATTATCAATTTGTTTCTCGGTGGTTATAGATTTTTGTGTTGCTTTATCAGTGCTATCATTTCGTTTTTCCTGTCATAAATATTTTTGTAGAGCATTGCTTGGTGAGGTTTATTTTCTTTAATCGCTACGTGTGCCGCTTCTGTGTTTCTGTTTAGCCTTTGATAAATTTCGAGGGCTTCTAAAATAAAAGGATGGTTTGTAGGTGCTCCTTCTTTGAAAATACTGTGTTCACGAATTAAGTTTTTTATGTTGGTTCTAATGCACTCGCCTTCGCTTTTTAGAATGTTATAGGTGTCTTCGTCTGTAACAAATGTCATGTGCTCTTTTAGTGTTCCAGCAAAATCTATGTCATTTAAAAACTCTGACTTCGCCTCTATCGCTGGTCCGTTAGTGACCTCTTTTGTTGTCTTGTGAGATAGAATTTCGCTTACGATTTTTCCAAGAATAATTTTGACTTCAATGAATTCCTTGAACAGTGTTTCGTGTTTCAGTATCTTGCCCTTATGATTAATGCTTTGTCCTTCACACAAACTTTGCAGTTGTGAAATGTTGGAATTATTCTTTGTGAATTTCTTTTCGATTTCCCTCATGTCTGATTTGTCAGCGCCATTAATTATCAGTCCTTTGTTTTTAGTAATGCTCATAAGCATGTTGGATACGCCTTTCTTATTTCCTAGAAAAGCAAATCTTTCATCTGCTGTCAGAGTCGATACATCTACTTTGTAATCATCCTCTGTATTGTCAGAGACTCTTACCTTTTTCATGAACCCTGCACGATAGGCAAGGTCGGTCAGCTTGCGTCGAAACTCGTTAGAGCATCGACATTCGCATTGAAATTTTCCGTCTGGTTTTTTCATACATCACCTTACGAATTCGAAGGTAATGTTTTTTCAACGTACACAATAAGGTCGCGAAGATTTGTAGTGTCAGTGATTTTCAAAAGGTATGAGAGGGCTTTGTTCGTCTCTGATATTTTCGACTTGAGAATTACTTCCTGCTCCGTAGCAGCCTCGCCTTTACCATCATTTTCGATTTGATTTTTTAGTGCATTAATCTGTCGCAATAGAGCCGCATTGCTTGCTGTTTTATCTTTGATTGACGTTTTATGTGTTTCTATTATAGATTTCAGTCTTAGGAATTCTTCGTCTTGTTTTGGTGTGCTGTGTCCATCAATTTTGAGAATTGCAAGCCTTCCTACTTTTGTTGTGTCGTTGTTAATGCTTGTTGTGAGCTTTGAGATTTGCTCTCTTATCTCATCATATTTTTTTTGTTTGGTGTTAAGTTCGGATTCTTTGGGTGTTAATTCAATTTGTGATTTTGTATCAGTCATTTTTATGATTGGTTGTTTGATATGTCTATTATAGCATTTTCAGTTTTGTTGATTTTTGGTTCTTGATTCTGCCTTTTATAGTCATTGATTTTTATGTATGAAAGCCTCTAAAAATAACGAATTAAACAAGCGGAGCACGTAGCCTTAGTACTTAACTGGCTTGCCCTGTTAATACTCCGTCCTTGCTTGCTTTAAAATTTTAAGTATTTGATGGTCGAGATTACTAACAGGGCATCGTTTTTCGTGGCTCGAAACCCTTAACAGGGCGTGCGTTTTGGTAGGTCGAAACTATTAACAGGGCATTGATTTGGGGGTGTCGAAATCATTAACAGGGCATTGATTTGAGGAGGTTGGTTTGATTAATTGGAGGAGGGTTTTTGAAATATTTACCGCTCATAATAAATTTCTTCTTAGTGAGAAATTAGCATTAGGCGGAATGGTATAATTGAGAAACAAACAATCTAAATCTCACATGACACACAACAAAATAGAAATTGAAAACCCTGCTGAAGAATCTGAGCAAGACAAAAAAATCACGTCCGAACTCAACGAGATTTGGAATAAAATTGATGAGGATGATTCAAAATCTGAGCGATTGAAAAACGTGAGGAGCAAGAAATTAATCGGCTATGACTACCTCACTGGCCTTCCCATCAACATCATCAGACATTTGATAATCCCCTGCGTCCTTGGCTTCCTCCTGTACAGAAATGCCGTTGCACTTCTCGCTAACGCTTCGATAGCTGTGACGATTCTGTCTGTCGTGTCCTGTCTCTTCTTCACTGCTGTCGCTGTGTGTTTCTCCTTCAATTTACTCAAAGCCCAAATCGCTTTTGAATCTGACATCACGATTGAAAGTGATAGAGCTACACAGGTGAGTCTCAGGTCGGTTTTGACTAACGTGTCCCCGGTAGGCACGCCCTATTTTCTCAAACGCACTGCCCTGATTTTGGATCTCATCCTCGGCTTGATCGGCCCTACAATCGTCTTCATGGTCGTCTACTTACTCATGTCCACTGGTGGTGTGTTCGCTACCAAGATTGTGTACTTGCTCATCCCTCTGGTCGTCCTGTTGGCTCTCATCAACAAGCCAGTGAACAAGATGAAGGCGAGAGCTGGTGAAGAGGTGAAGCGCCTCGGATGACCGACCAGAATCCTTTGAGCCAGATCATCGAGTCTGGTTTTTTTGGCTCTGAATTTTGTGAAGAGGTTCGTCAAATTTCTTGGTCAGTGACGCTCTGATGTGACGCATGAGACGTGTGGGTGAGCGAGGCTACTGGTAGCATGAAGCCATCTAAAAAATGGAAGGGATGTGTCTGTGAGCTTCGATAAAAAGGAAGGCAGACTTCAAACTGCTTGGGTCTGGATTGGGTTCGTTGTGTTCATTACTGGGGTGATTCTGTTCACTACCTACGGGATGAGTCTTGGCCCGATTTCAGGTGAGCATACAGCATGGGGAAGCTTCGGATCATTGCTTGCTGGCTTCTTCACCATTGCGGCTACTGGGGCAACAATTGCCACGTTACTTTTTCTTGCTAAGCAGAACAAGGACATGCAAAAAGTAAATCAGGCTCAGCTTGATTCGATGACGTTTGAGAGGTACATCAATCACAGAAAGCTCTTCATCGAGCAATTGAAAGATTTGGAGATTGCTCACAAGAACGCATTCAATTTTTGTGACCCTAATCTTCTGTACAAAACTATTTTTCCTGAGAACGGCCCACACAAATGTGAATTTTCTGTGGAGTCTAAATTTGATGCGAATGGTGATTATGAAAATCTTATCAGTGAGATATATTTCAGATTCGAAGAGCTAGTCGAAAGATTTAACGTCTCACAATTTAATAAAGGCTATGGCGATTTATTAGCGCGTTGTTTGATTAATTTCCACGACCGAGTGTTAATGGTTGAGCCAGTTGGTGCTAAAAGAAATGGTGACATTGAATTCAACTCAGTTCCGTATTTCATAAATATATTTTCGATTGAAGAGTTTGTACGTGCTGCTGTAAAAATCTCAAATCATATTTTGCGATTCACAAATAATAATGAGGTTGATGGTTCTCGAATTTTTGCAAATTCAAAATTTGTACGTCACGCCATGATGGATGATTATTTTCGCCCAGTTGACAATCAACGTATTGAGATTGTTACAAGCATCTTTGGTATCAAAGCTCTTGAAAGCATTCATCGGCAAGCTTTTCGTATGAGAGATTCAGAGAATGAATTTTTATTGCCTGTCACATTCCGAACATTGAATAATATTTTCAGTTCGGCTGATTTGGTGAATGGTCTTGCTGATGATGAAGTATTAAACGAGGTGGTTGAAGATTGCATAGAAGAGGTGGGTGATTATCTGCAACAAATGAAAGTTGATAGTCCGAACTTTTCAATGGTCAATAAAATATCAGACAAGCTAATTGCTTTGCGCAATAGGTAATGTTGTTTGTTAGATATTTGGTTTGTGGCGAATGGTATAATGTATTTAAATAATAAACTCCATTCGCATGAACAAATCAAAAATCCTTTTTGGAATCCTTGCATCACTCTTGTCAGTCAGCGCATTTGCACAATCAGATTCTATGTCATCAATCGAAGTTGTTGACCACAGCACCAGTGTCTCTGAAAGCTCTCAGGCTATAAACAAATCAATTGTCATGAGTCATATTGTTTTCGAAGATTCGGAATCTGGCGTTACGGTTTATGCAGTCCCTGAACCTGAGCCAATCAAGCCGACCAAATGAGTCGGCTTTTTCTATCATAGATGACTATTTAAATTTATTTCAGGAAGTCGAGAAGTTGAGTGTCCGTCATAAGTTTTACGCCGGTTGACTGCGAGAGTTCTTCTGCTGATTTAGTGAATCCTGAATTTGAGACTACAATTGATAAGTCTGAATTGTAAAACCTTTGTGCTGCATAAGCTTCTTGAACTGCTGAATTCCCAATCGCAGCTTTGTGATATTTGGTTTGTATGACGATTTTGATTGGGCCTTTTGTTAATAACAAGTCGGCTCCTTGGTCCCCTGATGCTTTTGTTAGCTCTGCCGTCCATGATGTTTCTTTGTTTATCATGCTCACAATTTTATTCTCATATTCTACGCCGGTAAGGTCTAGCGCTGCTCCTTGATATTCCTCTCTGTTTAATTCAATATATACATTCATGTTCTTGTAGAGCGCTTGCATAATTTTGTCTTTGTTTACTGCTGACCAAAACGCAAAATTCATCCTTGTGGTTTCAAAAACATTGAAGTCTTCATCAGACATGCTTTCAATAATTGTATTAATGATGGGTTCTATTTTTGTTTTGTAATAGTCGTCAATGTAAGAATTCCAGCCAGAGGTTATAGTCTCCCCAAACTCATCTGTGCGAATGAGACGGTCTTTTTTAATTAGCAATACGCCCAAATGCTTATCAATTTTTTCAGACGCAATTTTGAATGCGGCAACATATACACCTAGATTAGAAAGAAAATCCTCATCCAGTTTGATTAATGAGATAAATATCTCTTCAGCTTGCACACGCAAGCAGTTGGTGAACCCAAACGTCCATGCGGAAGCGTTTATTACTTGAATTCTATTGATTGCTTGATTTCGTGGGTTGATGCTCTCTATGGGTAGTTCACCAGATGCAACCAGCATTTCAAATTCTTCTTGAATATTCATATTAAATTCCTTTTTTATTGCCTTAGTTATGGCGATTATTTGTAGAGAATAGATGGATGGCTATTGCGACTGATTCACTCGTATCACGTAGGTCGTTGTCAATTATATTAAGACATGGCTGGTTGACGGTCTGGAACAAGAAGGTTGCGAGCTGGTCGAGGCTTTGGACCGCTTGTGAGGTCTTTATGACGTGCTGGATTGAAAGAGTCAGGTCTTGTTGGGACTCGAAGTGAAACGTCTGTGTTCGTGCCGGACGAAGCCTCATGACTGAACGTGGTGTGTAGCGCTTCAACGTAAAAGGGTCGGACGACACTCGCCTGTGCAGGCGGTAGATGCTGCGCGACAGTAGAAGGGCTGTGGCTTCTGGATACTGACCTATGAGCGTGCGTAGCTCTGACTGAAGAGCGCTTAATCCAGACCTTACTGCTTTCCCGTGCGGGTAATGCTTCTTGTGGAGGACGTACACGCGGTCTTCCAGTGCTTCCAAATCCCTGTTCATTTCTTAACCACTCCTAGCGGTCTCTCCCTAAAAAAACCGCCCCAATAGAGGCGGTTGATAGATTTACTTCTGATTTTGTCTCTGGTACTCCTGACCAATAGCTTGGGCATCAGCTTTCGCGCCAAGGTTTGGTTTTGTACCACCAAGCTTGATTACTTCGTTTACGTGCATGCCATCGAAATATTCGGCTAAGTCTTTTTCGTAATCTTCATCTAGTCCATGGTCTATAACCCACTGATTCATAAGATTAGGAACGGCAATTTGTAAGTCTTTCTTCTGTCCCGGTGTGAGTAGTTCGCTACGTTCGACAAATTCCCCAATATCATGGAGGTTTTTGCCGTGGATTACTGGACTATCGTCACTGCTGCCACAACCAGTGAGCAGGATGCTCAAACCTATTGCTATGCATGAATTTCGTATAATAGACATTTAATCGTTCCTTGATTAATTAAGCAGAGGTTTCTGGCTTGTCCATGTCTACTAGCTGCGTTTTCAAATCTTCAATGCGTTTTTTTACTTGTTCAAGGTTGTTTTTATCAGAAACATATGAATTTTCTGTCCAGCGTTTCCAGCCTGCATCATCTAGTGATTCAGCAACGATAACGTTTTTACCTTTGTCAGCCGCTTCAATGAATTTAACATCAACGGTTAAATCACTAGGAGCATATTTGTAAGCCCCTGATGCAGAAATGCTGTACGAAACATGTTGGGTCGAGCCGGGTGTAACACCTTGTCCCGGAAAATTGTCACTGCCACTTTTAGTAGTTATGTTTGTCGAGCCAGCATTTACATCAATTCCGAATAGGATTTGATTGAATGTAAATTGTGTATTGTTAATCACGTCAAATTCGACAAAGCGCTTGCGTTTACCGTCAGCCTTGATTCCGATATTTTTTATTTCTACATTTTTAAAATCAGCCACAGCTTCTGTGTAGGGTTTTTTCTTGATTTCTGCTTCGCTGATTCTTGCTTCTAGAACAGGAATATTGCTTTCAAGCTGCGCGATGTTTTGAGATATTTGGATTTTGCGTTGGCGAGCAAATTCTAGTTTCTGATTTTTTGCGCGCTCTTCCATTTCGCGTTGGCGGTTTGCAGCGATTTCGTCTTGTGCTTTTTGCCATTGCTCTTTTAGCTTGGCGAGTTCTTTATTCCATTCTTCTTGTTGGGCGATAATTTTGGATGGTGTTTTACCATCCATCATTTTCAGAATTTCTTGTTCAGTCGCGTCATCAGCACTGGTGTCAACATTTCGGCCCTGTATCCCACCCATCATTTGGCCAAGAATGCCCATCACATTCTCTTCTGGGGTTCTGCCATCGTGATGCTTGGCGTAGGCGTAGTTCATGCCTGTCTGGAAGGCTTGTTGGAACTTGACCTTTTCGACAGGCTCCATGTCCTTGGTCACTTGCTGCACGCTGGCCTTCATGATTGGCATGGAGGTGGCTTCGATTTTGTCTTCACAGCCTGCAAGCATTGCCATAGAGGCGATGAGCACAGCAGTAGCTAATATTTTACGGGGGAAAACTTGCATTTGGGTTCCATCCACAGCGTTGTTTGGATGCCAATTTTTTCACAATGGTATGGCCTTAAGCCAGCTTAATCTTCCCCACTTGCATCTCGTAGTGGCTTTTAGCTGGCCTTCTGGATGACAATTAAGGCTCAACGACTCTCATGGAAGAAGGCATGAAAATCATTCAATCTGCTGTCAAATTCACTCTCATCACGCTTGCTCTGTCTGTGGCTACTGCGGCTTATGCCGTACCCCCACTCGAACCACTCGGGAAAAATCCTAATTTCGTCCGAAATTCAGACCAGCGAAGCATCGAAATCCAAGGGATGGGGAACAAGATTCTTGATGCCGCTTCATCTGCTCGTTACCAAGTGAGAGTGGATACGGATAACACCGAATACGCTTATGCATTTGAGCGTCTTGATGAATCTGCACTTCAATACACGGGCAACCGTGAAGATATTGCAGGTTATAAGTTTTTTAATCTGACTATCTATATAAATGGTACGAAAATGCAGACTCAAACTACTGCCTTCGTACCAAGTGAATATTCAAGCGCTATTCTTTTCAAAAAGATGGATAGAGACGAAAGAAATACCTATGACTTCGATTTAGGTATAGATAGTGAAAATCGTGTTTATATTATTACATCACCAACAGATGTTGTGTATTTGACCCCGCAAGAAACTATTAGAAAGCCAATTTCAATTCGTGAAAAAAATAAAGATATAATTTTCTAAAATCATCTTAAAGCCAACATTGTTGGCTTTTTCAAGACTGCTGGAAAATCTCATGTTAACATTTTAGTAATTTTGGCGGAAATATTGGCAGCGCAGAGGAGTATTTGATTAGGTGTAAATTTGCTTGTTCTGATTTGGTATAATAAAGGCATATCTACATACCTTTACCTATGTTAAGCCTTAAACAATTCCTGCTTTTCGTTGTACTTCTTTGCGCTGGTACACAAGCAAACGCTGCACCCAGTACCACTTGGTGGTGGTTCGGAATGGACGTGTCACCAATCTGCTCTATTCCCAGCAATCTCTCAAACGTCCTCGATTTCGATGTGAAGCCGTATCTGAACGCTGGTGGGTACATCTGCAACGAAGACGCTGCAATGAATTTGGTCATGGACCAACAAACGGCTGATGCTGTGTCCCCTTTAAAGGCTGGCTTGGCAGAGGTCGGATATGACAGACCATCAAAAGATAATGCATTTTTCTCATCATTTTGGAATGTAATAATCCTTGGCATTAGTTATCTGCTTATTTGTGCCGGTGCTTGCATGTTGGTTAATTTTCTATTCGCTGTTGTGAAGTCTGGTGATGCAGTTGCTTCATTGATTAATTACAAGAATAGATTGTTAGCCATGCTTCTATCGTACATGTTCGTGAAATTGGCAGGCTCGTTCCTAATGATGATTTTTTCATTAAATGTCTTTGTCGCCAATGCTAATCTCTCAAACAATCTTGCGACAATAATTGAAGTTCCTTGCTCAGAAGATACACAGACTGATTGCACAAATAAATCTAAGTTAGAGCAAAGTGAGAAATTCGTATTAAGCTCGAATTCTGCTGCTCAGTTTAACGTAGCGACGGAAGAAAACGTTACGACTAACGCATTGTTCATGTTTAACAAATCCAAAATGGTTAAAGAGCCGGGTGCATTATTTGGCAGTTTAACGAAAGATGAAGCGATTGAAGAGGCTGTAAAGCAAGGTCGATTGACTTATCAGTTGACAAAAAATCGCGAAGTAAACGTAGACATAACATCGAATCTTTCAAATATTCTCAATGCGTACAAAGTTGGGCAGCGTTATACAGCTTTGAAGCTTGCAGATTACAGTGCGAAAGATAGACCGATTTGGGGCTATAAATCGGCATATGGAACGGTTGAAATTGCTTCTAATGGCGGGAATATCGAAACTCAATCTAATGAGTCTGCGAACGACGGCACCTTGAACAATAATCTCAGAGCAATTCAGAAACAAGCTGCTGAAACAATGGGTCAACAAAGGCTTGCTCAGATTGAAGGGCTTACAAACAAAATCTTAGCCGAAATGAATAGCAGTACATTTCAATCAACTGATTTAGTCATTGATGATGCTATTCGTGCAAAAGCTAAAGCGAGCGTTAAAGCTAACATCGAAAGTAATTTGAAATTGGATGAGTTAGGGCTGAAAAATCCGGCAAGTTACGACATTGTTAATGGATACGCCTATGCGAATTTCATGAGCGGGGCGCGTGGGCATGACATGACTGATGATGGTGATTTGCTACGTCAGCAACAAGATTATGCAGTTAAAAATATCACTTTACCTATAAGAGACGCTTACTGCACCGACAACTGGGATGCTTACAAACAAGAAAGACAACAAATAGCGAATTTCAATGATTTACCCGGTTCTGTGCCTATGGAACATTTAGTTCGTGCTGATTATCCTCTGAACCTTGCGTGCGGCAATCTAAACGCTGTGACTCACAAAATTGACATTCTAGGTTCAGATGACCAATCAAAAATCACTGAGAATTTCAAACGTGCATTGGCTACTAAATTAGCTTCTGACAGATGGGATGCGAGCGCTTACCTAGGCGTTAAAGATGCAGTTTCTGAGGATAAAGGTCATCAAGCTGCTTTGAATTACTCAATATTGTTGAAATACAAAGAAGGAATTTTAGGAGCTGGATTAGCAGATATTGAGGTTTCAAATTATCAAAACGCTAAATTGGTCAAGTCTCGTGCGTTGAATAATAATCTGTTCTTCACTTTTGCGAATTCAGGAATTGATAAATACAACTACGTTAACCAGAAAATGCTTTTTGGCGATAAAGAAATTGATACGTCATCAGAAGAATACAATACTGTCAGTAACGCATTTCCTCCACTGAGTGAATACTTTAATAATCTAAGCATTGCTTCTGTTGCAAATATTACTCCGTCTTCATTAGTAGACAGTTCTTCAACTGAAAAACTATTCGATATTAATAGAGTTTTAACGTCATTGTTAGGCCAGGATTTAGATTCGTTGAAGCTGATGGCAAAATTACCTCTAAACAAAAGTGCTTATGCAGGTGCTGTTGAGTGTAAAGCTGAACCTTTAACGTGTGAAGGAAATCCAACAATCGGTTTTCAAGCAGGTATGAAATTGCTTGGGGATGAATATATTGATTTTGCTTATATGATTATTGGCGGTTCTGTTGCTGCTGACATTATAGTAGGGGGCAAGGATTTGCTAGGTAGTGCCGTTGAAACGGCAACATCGGGAATCGGGATGGAGAAATTTGGTCCAGTTCTAAAATTTGCTTATAACACCTCAACCGCTTTATTGATGGCTGTGGCGTATGGTGCAAAAATCTATTTCGGTACATTGAAACCTTTCGCATACATTATGCTTGGGCTTGGATATTTCTGTAAGTTCTTTATTCCGATGATGAAAGTTTTCATAATAATCGGTGTGTTGATTCCGTTGAGTTGGTCTATTGCGGTTATCAAATTCGCAACTGGTCCTTATCTTTTAATTAGAGCAATGTGTGCATCTGATGACCGCGCATCTGCTCAATTCATGAGTCAATTCGGAAATCAGGTCTTAAAATTAGGAATGGCTCTTACGGTTTTCGGTGTGATTTACATCACAGGAAATTACATGCTTTCGAATTATGACCCTTCGAATCTCATACGCTCAATTTTAACGCTAGGTGATGGCGGCTTTATAGACCAACTTTTACTTGGATTTATGTGTGTTGCAATGCTCGTTTCCATTTGCTGGGCGCAATTGAAAGCAATAAAAGATAAATACAATGAAGTTATGGAGGTGTTCACTCATACGAAGAATAACTATGACGATTCAGCTATGTCAGAATTGCAAAAGGTTGCTCAGAATGCCGTGCTAATGAATATCATCAGAGAAAGCGTTGATAAGACTACGCATAAAATAACTGCTACTGTAGGTGGATTAGCGCACAATAAAGCTGAATATCGCAAGCGCTTCAATGAAATTCCTAATCCACAAGATTCGGGTGGAGGAAGAAAAAGAGAAGAAGCGTAATCGTTCACAAAGCCCCATCATGGGGTTTTTTGTTGTCTGATTTTTGAGTCATTCAGAATGGTATAATATGAGGTAACTATCAATCACTCACATTATGTCATTAACAAAACCAACCAAAGCTTCGCCTATACAGACTTTCTTCGCGTGTTTCCCTTTAATTATCCTTTTCTTTTGGGGCATATTTATGCTCATGCGTAATGATTTTTTCATGCTTGCACTCGCTTACGCGGGAGTTGTTTTGCTTTGTGTTGGTGGGATATTCATCGCTTGGAAATTAAAAGCGAAATTAATGAAGAGGAATGCATTGGTGGAAGAAACCATTGAGCATAAAACAGATTTGGCTAATACCCTCAAAGGCAATTCGCTTGATGACGTTCGTAAGAAATTCAACGAAGGTGCAGAATGAGTCTTCACCTTCCACGCATGGCAGGGCTTGCCGTGGCATGTGTAGTGCTCTGTTCTGCTTCGAGCCTTACCAATGCACGGGTTCTGAAAGAGGGCGCTCCTGTGCGAAATCTGGACGTTTCACAGTCCCTTTCTGCTGCTGATTTTGACGTGTGTCAGAACCCATTCGTATTTAGAGAGTCTGAGAAGACCAACGTGCTCAAAGCTCTGTTAGGAGAAGCCGTTAACCCTCTCCATGTTGCTGGCTTGTGATTAGGTCAATACGCATGAGTCGATTTGGTATAATGACATTATAATAATCCAATACTTTAATGTCCTTGATTCAAAATATCATTTCTTTTGACAAATTCGGCCTTCGCTTTTCTCGATTTTCGGGACGCTATGACTTCCTTTGTGATTCATCATCGCTAGTTTTCGATAATCTACGTTTGACTATTCAATTTGGTGGTGAGAACACACTTGCTATCAGAAGAGAAGGACGAAGCTTTAGCTTTGATTTATCCTTAGCGGAAATCAATGTGAATGGCTTAGGAAGGTACGAATTTGGGGAAACACATGAGCGCTATTTCGCCTATAAATTTGGTGACACGCTTGTTGAATTTTTGAAGGTTGATGATGCTAAGGGTGTCCCGGCAATTCTCGTTCTGCCTAAGCCCTCACAAGCGTTTGGCCACCATAAAGCTACTCGATGTTCAGGTACTGGGTTCACTCACTCTGCCTACACGCATAGCGATTCTTAGGGTACAAAAAAAGCCCTCTTGGGCTTGGTCTGTTGCTTGGTCTGTTAGGCGATTTCGCCGTAGTAGTCTTCTTCGTATTTCGAGTATTTCTTAGTCCTTTCTGCTTCCAATCTGTCCTCTTTACTGTAAAAGCCCTCTGCATGGTTTCTCAATTCGAATTTCTTGAATACTATAATATCAGTAGGTTTTGAGTTGTTTAGTGTCGATTTGAACGAGTATTCTACTGAATATGAATTGTAGCCTCTAAAAATCAACTCTCTCACATGGTCGATACTTGTTATGTATTCGTCTTCTGCTAAGAAGTGTTCTTTTAGAAATGCTGCGATTTGTGTGTCTAATAACATTTGCATAATTGTTTCTCCGATTTATTATTTAATATGGATTTACTCCATTAATCTAATTTTACCATTTTATTATTCAAATGCAGGGCTTAACGAAAAATAACCCTGTGATTTGTAATTTATTTACAGGCGAAAAAAAAGCCCATCAGGGCTATTTTGTTCTTTGGTGTGTTCAGTGTGAAGTGAGTGCTTCGAGCTGAGATTTCGTGCATGTGAAGCGCTTACTGAAATAGTCACTGATGCTTCTTGTCCCTTTGTAGCTGTGTTTCAATGTGTAGGTGGTTTCGCCTGATTCAGTCAGGATTTCGATTTTCCCAACTGACATGATTATCTGATAAATTTCGTGGTTATTGTTTTTCATGGTAATTTCTCTATTAGATTGTTTTTACGATGTTAAGTGTTTCGCGTGCAACTGCTTTTTCTACCTTGTTAAATTGGGTTTTGCTGATTTTGAATATTACGGCTTTGTCGTAAAGTTCGTATCTGAGGTATTCTTCATGACTTGACGTGGTTTCTTTCTTTAATAATCTGCTGTAGTAGTCTCTGCCAATTTTCTTTAATTCAGAATCTCTTGATAATTTGCTTTCTACGTATTCCACCAAAGCCCAAAAGTTTGCTGATGCTCTTAAAAGTGAATTTTCTTCGTCGTAACTTCTGCCATTATAAACGGATAGGTGTTGTGGGATTCCGTCTTCATATTCTACCGGGCGTATGCTGGCAGGGAATGTATTCCCCCAATTCATTGGGTCAATCATAAATGCTGGTAATACAGGGTGCATTCTTATCCAGCTAATATTTGTGCATAAAACGGATCTGAATTCATTTTTTAGAATTGTAGAAATTTCGTTAAATTCTTCTGCTAGGTTTTGAGCATTGATTGTTGTGATGTTTATGTTGGTCATAATTTTTCTCCGATTATTGTTTTTAGGTTTAGAAGTTTTTCTTCCTTATAAATATAGTACCATTTTATTTTTCAAATACAGGGCTTAACGCAAAATAATCCTGTAATTTATTAAATAAATTTGCAGTCACAAAAAAAGCCCAGATGGGCAATTTTAGTTCGTATATTTTTACAGTTGTTTTGCTTTTGCGAGAAGGTATTTCAGAGCCGCGTCTAGATGTGAGTTATTGCGTGATGTTTCTGGCGTAATTGATTTCCCTTTGTTGTCGTAGAAGTCCATGAAAATCGACTTTTTTGGTTCTGCTGGGTCTGTTATTCGCTCATTAGATTTGTTGTTTAAATAAATTCTCCTTTGCCCATTTCTTCCATGTCTAATTTCTATCTTAAACCCCATCGTCATTAATTCAGTGAAATTTTTGTTTGTGTAGGTTGGTTCTGTTTTGATTGTATTCATTTTGTTTCTCCGGTTTTTGTTGTTTGTTTTAGAAGTTTTCCTTCCTTATAAATATAGTACCATTTGTTTTTTGAAATACAGGGCTTAACGCAAAATAATCCTGTATTTTATTAAAATATTTTAAATTGCTCTTTTGCAAAGGATTCAATAAAGATTTTGTTGTGCTCTAATGTTTCTTTAATCGCTTTGAGCAATTCTTTCGTAGCAATAGATAAGTGCGTGCTTTCAGATTTTACAAAGAACACATCAATATCTGTATTTGAATTGTTCGTAAATGAGACGAATACAGGCTTCTTGATGATTTCTATTTTGCTATTGCTGTGTATCACTTCAACGTATCTTGTTAACCGATTGCCTTGGCTGTCCAGTGCGTAGAGTTTCCCTTCATTTCTTTTGCCGCTCTTGTATTCAAGGTTGTAGCCTAGATTTTTAATGGCAATATAATATTGATTGACGTTCATTGATTTCTCAGTTGTTTCAATCATCGTACCATTTTATTTTGAAATACAAGTTTTAAGCGGTAATTGTCCTGTGTTTTGATTATCTGGATGATCCGGCACCTACCAATTCACTTGCGGTGGCAGCACGGGCTTCAATCAGGGGTGATTCCTTCACGTTGACTGGTTCGTCAACGAGGTCGTAGTAGCCACACTCACGAAGCTTCTTCTGACGAATCCTTTCGCGTGCCTCAAATACCTTTGCCGGGGTTTTGAACCTGATTGGGTATAGTTTTCCCTCGGTCCACTCGGTAATCACGTCTGAACAATGCTGTGTGAATTCGCACAGATCTACGTCATGGACCACTGTGTTTGTGATGACTTGCAAGGCTGTCGTGCAACACATGATTGGGTCAATGTCGTTCGCTATGACCGTGGCGTTCTTAGCGTGGCGTGGGTTTCTGTTCATCATCAGCGCGAGTGGTGCCAACAACAACGTCCCTGCACCGCAACAAATTTCCCCAAGCTTGAAGGGCTTGTCAGTGTTCTGAATTGGCATGAGTTCAGCGAGACATTCAGCCAGCCAAGGCGGTGTCAGGAACTGTTCTAGTCTGTTTGCACGTTTCCCAGCGAGCATGATGCTCTCTAAGAGAAACGAAAGAACGTCTGTGTATGGGGGATTAGAGGCTACTATTTCGACGTATTGAAGCAATGCATTGGTAAGCGAGCTAGTGTCGCAATCGTCCATCTGTTTTTGAGTAATATCAAATATTTGATGGCGTATCACGATGCATTGAACGGTTTCAGCTTCTGACAAACCATATCGTTTGTAACGAGCAATGAATAGCTGTAGCTGACAGTTGAGCGCTGCTTTAACGAAAAGCTTGAAGGAATCATCCTGATTTGTACTGTCGCTATCAGCACGATTTTCGTAAATTTTAAATATGGTTTTTCTTAGAGATTCGATTTGTTTATTCAGATCATTCATTTTTCACCTATTCAGTAATGAGGTGCCAAATGTAGATCGAATTAAATATCTTTGTCAAGTATATTATTATAGTACGCTGAAAACAAATAAAGCCTCAAAAGAGACTTTTATTTGCGGTCAAAATCTTTAAATTTGTTTTACGTTTTTTCATGTTGGTTTGACTCATCGAAAGTCATCATTTCGTCTTCTGCATGAAAGCTTTGCTTTTGTATATTTTGTAGGACGTTTAATTCTTCATCGCTTAGTATTCTAATTCTTGCAAAGCCATTCGCCATTTTTATCGTTTCAAGTTCTCTTTCTATTCTTGATTTGCTCATGTTTATATAAATTTATTGATTGCTCTTATTATACCATTTTGTTGGGTTTCTAAATTAGATTGAAATTTCTTTGAATGAAATAAGCAACAATCATAATTCCGACAATCAAAAAATACATCTTCTCTCTGAAAGACGGCATTGTGCTAAAAAAGAATTTGAAACCAGCAAATGACAAAAGCAAGCCAAGGCCACCAAAGAAGAATCCGGCTAGTAATGATGAGTCTTTGAAAGCGCTATAAGCTATGACGAAAAGCAGGATTTGAGCCACAAACCAAATGAGCAAAAACACGCCATCGATTTTTGTCAGGGTGTTAGTGCCCTCATATTCACGTTCTTGTATTTCTTTGAGTAGCGCAAATTCAGCCTGCGCTCTCGAATTGTGAGAGCCGCCTACGGTATGGCGGTCTCAAGGAACAAGTGCAACAGTCAGTTAATTTTTCTGAGCATGCTAATCACGAAACTGGGCATTCCCGCCT